>WGBD01000001.1 GCA_015494465.1 Candidatus Omnitrophota bacterium
GCATTGGCGGGATTGGAGACGAACTCCCAGAGGATGTTGCCGTTCTCGTCGGTCTTTACATTGCCGTTCTCATCCCTGGCAACGCGGAAAAGGCGAACATATCTGACCGCTTTTTCCCCCTCTTCACCACCGACCTCATCGTGATCCTTGCCTTTGTAGATGTCGAACTTGTAGTTAACGGGAGATCCGCTCTGATCGTATACCCTGGTAGGGGTCCTCACCCTGGCAAAATCCTTATCCCCGAGATCGATCTTGTCCCCCATCACATCCTTGTGGAACTGGAACTCCGCCCATCCCCAGGCCCGCTTGGCACCCAATCCCAGAAGCCTGCTGGGCCACCACTCTTCCCACCAAGCTCCTATGCTGGCCTCGTGCTCATCTCCAGATCCATGGCTATAGTAATACTTCCAAGAGCTATATCCGGTATAGAATTCGTCGTTTATCATCGGGAAGTAAGCAAGACCATCCAATTCCTCGTCATTCTGCTTCACACTATTATCCCGGGCATCGAATATGTGGTGATCCCCAACATAAGGAGGGCGTTTGTTATCCGTCTGCACATAGATCCTGCCCGCAGAATTGGTGCTCAACATCGGGACATCGATAAAGTATACCCGCCCATTGAACTTTATGTTGCCGTTCACATATATCTTCCCCATGCCTTTACCATCAAACCTCACATCTCCACCAAAGACATGGCCTCTATTATAAAAATGGAAGAACTCCAGCAAGCTCCCATAGACCATACTCGCCCTGACGATCCTCACCACACCGTTGACCTCTGCCCTAGAGACCGCCCAGATGTTGTCATCTTCGTCCTTGTAGACCCGCACCCGCACCCTGTCGTCTCCTAAAGGAAGATAGTCCCTGGTCGTCGGATCCAATTGAGCCCCTTTTATCCTGGGATTTGGGATCTGGGCCAGGATCCGTGGGACCAAGGTCTCACCATCAGGGCCGATCTGGTAGTTAAACCAGTCCACCCCCTGTTCTCTCAACTCCGCATAGGCCAGGGCAAGGCCCTCCTCTGCAAGGTATATCGCCTTCTGCACGTCCTCAACCGAGGACATAAACCTCTTCTCAGATACGTTCATCTTAAAAAGCACTGCCCCAGCTACCACACCTATAACCAACAGCACCAACACGAACGGTATCAGCAACACACCACTTCTATCCCTTGCGATCCTCACCTTGCACCTCCTATCAAAATTCTTACGGGCCTCTCAACTTCACCTGAAAGACCTTCTTGAAATCCGTGGCGTGGGACCCGATTTCGAAGTGGACTACCCGAGGCAGGTAATCTTTTTCGTACTTGCCAGTGGTATCCAATCCCTTCACCAAGAATGTGGCATCGCGCACCAGGACCTCCTTGGAGACACGGGTGCTAGATTCAGGCTCCCCACTCCATATCTCCCGTACCAGATCGCCGTCG
Source organism: Candidatus Omnitrophota bacterium (assembly GCA_015494465.1). Lineage (GTDB taxonomy): Bacteria > Omnitrophota > Gorgyraeia > S143-82 > S143-82 > S143-82. The sequence goes on from WGBD01000001.1 coordinate 1,430, forward strand.
TCGTTAAGCCAGAGCCGTATCCACCTACCCTGAACATTCCCATCACCCCAGTAGCTATGACCGTCTTCAGTAGAGAATACCTGTCCCGTGTTTGGATCCGGGGTAAGAAGTTGGTACCAGACCTCGGTATCGCTCTTGATCTCCAGGGGCTTGTATATGGTGTTCAGCGGATCCTTCTTTGAAGTCCTGATCATGTCGAAGTAGACCTTATCCGAGGCCCTTTCTACCTCCCGCACCTTTACCATGTCCCGGGTGATCGAACGGAGCGTGTGGCTGAAGAAGTAGAGCATACCTATTATGCTCCCGGAGACGACTACACTGACGCTCACCGCTATCAAGACCTCGATTATCGTCACGCCTGCCTTTCTGTGAGTGCCTCTCATCAAATCCATACCCACATCTCCTACAAGACCGGTGCTAGGACCGTCTCTATCTCCACCGGGGATTTGAAGGTCCTGTTCCAATGATTTTCTCCCAACCAATCCACAGGCCAGTATTCCCAGTTCTTACCCTCGTAGTAATTCTGGGCCCAATAAGGGACATAATTGTTGGGCCCTATGCACTTATCCCGTTCGCACTTATCCAAATTTCCGTTAAGATTCTTATCACCTCCATACACGATGTCCCCATCCCTCCAGCAAACGACCACCTTAACTCTAACCGCCCAATCCCTCTTCGGCCCTGCCTCTGTCTTGGTCTTGCACAGGTATATATAGACCCATCCCTCCTCCAGTCCCATGGGATCGAAGTGCTCTTTCTTATAGGGATCCACCGCACTGAAATACCTATCAAGTTTACCCCCCAAGGTCTGATGCCCTTTCACCTCCACTATAGCGTCCTCACCTCTTACAGGATTCCCATTTGAATCATAGCCACGAAACTTGTAAGCGTAAGAGGTGTAGATGTGATTAGTGGGAATCAACCACAATATATGGTGATACTGCATTCTCCTCAGGCCCTCTATCTCCTGCACCGCTATCTGATAGGCCCTTGCCCGCTGGTCCAGGTAGCGGGTGAGGCGCTGGTTGCTGACGTAGACGCGGAAACTGCTGGCCACCGCCAGACCTAACAGGCCCGCGCCTATAACCACCTCCATGAGAGAAAAACCCCGCCTGCCCTTACGGAGCGAGATTGAGAACGGTCTCAAGATATGGTCCATCCGCATGTACATCATCTCCTCCCCTCTCTTCTGACTTAAAGGATAATAGGGACTAGGCAAAAAGACAACTTGGCAAAGAGACTTTTCGAATAGGCATCACCACTTGCTCAGGTACTTTATCCTCATAGAGCCCACCTTAGCCCAACCGGAGTTGGTATCATTGGCCTTCAAGGTTATCCTAATGATCAAGACATCCCCGGCCGACAAGCTGGAAAGGACCGCATCTGAATCGTCGAACTTTATCACCGCGGTGCCCTCTTGATCGGTCATCCACACCCCTGCGGTGGTGGAGACCTTGTCGGTGACGGAACTGCTCCCCGCGATCCCGTCCTTGTACAAGGTAACGTCCACCGCGTTATCCGCAGAAGAGGTGGTAGCGGTGGCGATGTCGATCACCAAGGCATCGTCCGTTCCTACTGGGAACCCGTCGAACTCCATGGGCACCGGCCACCTCACGTATATATCGTAGTCCTGAAGGGTGGTCTGGGAGGTGGACCACTGATAATAGGTATAGTAGTGGTTGTTCTGGGTGTCTACCCCCGAGGTAAGCGTGCCGAGATTGTTGGTTCCATCTGCATAGAACACCACGTTTGCATATTCTGGAGACAACCTGACCACCTTCACGTGCCTGGCATTTCCCTGGAGCTCAAATGTCCCCTCACCTGAGACGATCACATTCCCCAGCTTGTCTACCTTAAGGGCAGGGCTATCGTCGTTGGACTGGGCGTACACTGCCAGCCTGTCCGCTGAGCTAGGCACGGTGAGATAGGCGGTAGGCGGAGTAGTTACCCCACTGGTGGAAAGCCTCACCCAATAGGCGGTCACTCCATTAACATCGGTCTCTGCCCAATCCGAAGGAGGAGTGAAGGTTATTGCCCCGTCTTGAGTTAGGTTGCTGGTACCGTCGGTAATCGTCAGAGCGCTCCACCCCGTCCCGTTGTAGTATTCTGCGGTCAATGTCAGCCCCGAGCCCGCTTGGGCCAAGTCGAAGTAGATCGCGTCAAACTTGCGCCCGCTCATTCCAACGAAGAACTGATCCGAACTAGTACTCAATACCGTATAAGGCGTCCCTCCCACCTTACCCGCCTCATTGGTATCGTCCACGTAACTCGTAGTACTGGAATCGTAATACTGCACCGAGGTGAATACCCAAGGCTTAACGGTCAGCGTTTCCGAAGGACTATTCGTACCTACGCCTAAGTTACCGCTACTGCTATCCACGAAGAGGTCGTAAGCGTTGATAGAGAAGTCACCATCCACTGCCCCGGTAAGAGTTACATTCAGATCCGCATCCGTGCCAAAGCCAGCGATAGTCCTTCCACCATCACTTGCAACGGTATCGGTCCAGTAGTTGGTGCCATCGTAACCTATTGTAAGTTGTTGAGTCGGGGCGAGAATATGGAGCTTGGCATCAGGATTATTCGTGCCTATCCCCACCCGGTCGTTGGTCGAGTCTATGTACAGGGTATTCGAGTCGATATTGAGATTATTCGGCACGCTCATCGTGCTGGCGTTGACGATTACCGCGTCCGTAGATTCGTTGCCTAAGGTGCTGTTGCCGTTTACCGCAAGGTCCCCTGTTACCGTGACGTTGCCTACATTGCCAGCATCTGAGACGCTCAGGAGGGTGTTCGTCCCATCCGTGACGTTGACCGTGCCTCCGTCTGCAGGGGTGATGTTTATGGTGGTGGAGGTGCTCGTTATGTCACCTCCATTCACCGCAAGGTCTCCTCCTATTGTGGTATCTCCGGCAACGTTTGCCGTCCCGTTTACGTCTAAGGTGTAATTGGGAGCGTTGGTCAAGACGCCTATGCGGTTGTTCTCCGAATCTATGTACAGCAGGTGGTCGTCACTGTCAAAGTCCAGGTCGTAATAACTGCTCCCGCTGGACATGTCTATCGTCGTGTCCGCATCTAGGGTCATGTTGTCTGCAAACTTGTCCCAGTCAAGGCTGTCGTCGCTTATCGCGCTGGATGCAACCGTCCCGTATATAGTGCCATTTACCTCTAGATCCCCTGCTACGTAAACATCGTTGACTCCAGAAACGTGCTCCGGATCTCCACTTACAGGATTACCTACGGTGAGACCTGCTGGTATACTCCAGGAATCGGTGTTTATGCCTATCCGCCCTCCATTCCCTGATCCTACCCCCGTGCCATAGAGGATATTGCCTATGTTGAGCTTATTTACATCGTTGGTCTCACCTTCTATGTCGTAGCCTATGAATATGTTGTTGTTCCCCCGCATCTCCACACACTGCCACACCACAGTCCCATCGGTCACCGTATCCCCTAAATTAGTTGGCCAGGTGGGTTCGGTATCGCCCGATGTTCCTGCGGTTATACACTCGTAACTATAACCGTTATCCGTGCTCGGCCTTACATAATCCCCTACATTATACGATGTGCTGGCCTGCCAAGTGTTGGGTTGGGTCAGGTTGTAGCCCGCTTTGTACCCTATTAGGATGTTCTTGTTCTTGGAGACCGAAAGGGCATCCGAGATGAGGTGGTTGCCAGCATAGCTACCAAAAGAGGCCCCCTGATGAAAAGCACGGCTTGAATATCCTACCGCACTTCCATAATCGTTCGCCTGCCCCAAAAATCCGATAGCCACTCCTCTTTGATTACCATTTGCTTCGAACCCTATACCTATGCCATAGGCCCCTCCTTGGGCTTGGGACCCCAACCCTATTCCCCACCCATCACTATTTGCTCGAAAGCCAATAGCTATACCGTAGTTATATGAACTGGCCTGATATCCCACTGCTATGCCAGAACTAACCCCTTGGGATTGGTATCCTAAAGCCACACCACTACCACTTCCTCTTGCCCCCATCCCCACAGCTATTCCACTACCATAAGCCTCTGAGGAGATCCCTATAGCCACTCCAGAATCCCATCCTTTAGCTCCTGCTCCTATGCTTATTGCCTCATCCGTGTTGTAAAGAAAGGTTCCAGAATCTCCAGAGACCCAAGTAGACCCATCGAATATATACGTACGAACCGCCCGAGCGTATATCTCGTCTATCGTAGTTCCTCCTACTTTTATTTCTAAAGGCCGAATATTATCGAAAACAGCATTGTTTTTAATCACAAACACATCCCCTGGCTTAGCATTTGTTGTGGCAAGTGTTATAATCCGCCTACTGTCCCCTGGATCCAACCATTGATACATTTTGTTTCTACCTGGCGTAAGTATCTTATCACCTGACAACGTCTCAATATTTATCCCAAAGCTCGCACCGATTCCTATCCGTGCAGATCCGTTTATGTCCAGGGTATACTCAGGACTCGCGGTCCTCACGCCCACCCTATTACTCGTCGCATCCACATGCAAGGTATTGCTGTCCACGTCGACATCTCCACCACTGATATTGAGATTATTCGGCACGCTCATCGTGCTGGCGTTGACGATTACCGCGTCCGTAGATTCGTTGCCTAAGGTGCTGTTGCCGTTTACCGCAAGGTCTCCTCCTATTGTGGCGTTGCCTGCCACCGAAGCATTCGCCGACATCGTTACATCCCCTGTCACATCCAAGGTCCCCCCAATAGTAGCATTACTGGCCACACTCGCGGTGCCGTTTACGTCTAAGGTGTAATTGGGAGCGTTGGTCCCTACTCCTAACCGGTCGTTTGTATCGTCCCAAAATAGATTGGTATTATCCTCGCTTAACTGACCTCCCGAGCCGGCGAAGACCACACTGCCTGGAGTGAGGTTGGTGGTTATCCCTCCACTAGAGGTTATAGTCCCGTTGACCGTGAGATCCCCCCCTATCTCTGCATCGTCAGTCACGAACAAATCTTGCTCCCCACTGGCATTGGACATGTCCACCGCGCTGGGGCTCCCGTCGCCCACCTTTAGGCTTCCATTCTGATTCAGTGTCCCTGCCACGGTCAGGTCGTCCGTCGTGGCGTCTCCCAACCACACGGAACCGTCGACCTCGAGGTTGCCTTTTACATAAAGGTCTGGAAGGGAGCTAGGATTGTCAAAGTCTCCGCTCTGTCCAATGCGTACATCACCCATAAAGGATGAGACACCTTGGGTTAGCAAACCCTGCCCAACAATTAGCCCATTATCTACATATAGGTCATTTGCAATGTGGGCATTCTCCGTAACAGTCAGGCTTGAGCTGGCAAGGGTCCCTATGCGGGCACCTGGAGTGTTAAGGCCGTAGAGGTTGTAGATATCGAGGTAACCAAGACCTACGGTGTATAAGATCCCACCTACCAAGAAGAGATCGAACACATCAGCGACACTGCCTTGATATCCCCGAGCTACAACTACGGGATTTGCCGGATCACTCACATCTACGATAGCAGTTCCCCCGCCACCTCCCACGAAGGCATATGAGCCTCTTACCTGGACACGTCTAGGATCATTGAAAGATAGAGGATCTGTGATGTGTCCTACGATTGATGGATTGGAAGGATCAGAGACATCCACTATTGTAAAGCCCTCGTTGACTTCACTGTCCACCGGGACATAGGCATAGCTCCCAGAGACATATACATCTACAGGCCGGTCTAGTTGGGTGTCTGTTATGCCCCCGACGATTGTAGGAGAAGTAGGATCGGACACATCTAGTATGGTAAGATAATCCCCTTCCATAGCGCAAACATAGGCATATCCATCCTTCACGAAAACCCCCATCGCGCCGTCCAGCCTCGTTCCATCGTAGACCGATCCCAGAAGCCTAGGTGCCGTTGGTGAGGAGATGTCTATTACGACCAATCTGTCCGCAGAATAAGCGGCAACATAGGCGTAGTTCCCTGAAACATATAATCCTCTGGCACCAGCCAATTCAGGTGCAGTGATCGAAGCAACTACCGTGGGTGCCTGCGGGCTGGAGACATCCACAACTGTCAACCTATCCGAACTCCAGCAGGTCACATAAGCGTAATCCCCTACCACGAATACTCGCCAAGCCCCATCGAGATTGGTTGTATCGTTCACGGAGCCTATTATTTTGGGAGAGGTGGGATCGGAGACATCCACGACAGTCAACCTGTCGTTGCTAGAGTAGGAGCTAACCACATAGGCATATTTCCCCCTTACGTAGATCCCATAAGCGCCACTAAACTCGCTAGCAGAAAGCTCACTTACGAGGGGTAACGGTTGATACACCGGACTAGTCCCGGTTAGGGTCTGCAATATATTGCCGCGATACAGGCTCAACATCTCACTAGGGGTGGTCGTCCCAAGTCCTATCCTGTTATTCCCCGCGTCTATGTACAGGGTATTCGAGTCGATATTGAGATTATTCGGCACGCTCATCGTGCTGGCGTTGACGATTACCGCGTCCGTAGATTCGTCCCCCAGCGTGCTATTGCCATTCACCGCAAGGTCTCCTCCTATTGTGGTATTGCCGGTGATGGTTACATCCCCAGTCGTGCCCGCATCTGAGACGCTCATCAGGGTGTTTGACTCGGTATCCGTGATCAGCAAGGGATAGTTTAGGGTCATACGATCGTTGTTTGCATCGTAGAGGAAGTTTACGTTGGTGCCAGTTCCACCTTCTATTACGTAGCCTGCACCATGGGCGGGTTCCGTCCCGGTGTTGTCGGTGTCTACGGTGAAGGTCTCGCTCGCGGTGCCGGGGATGGTTGAGCTATCTCCAATGGTGGCATAGACGGTACCGTCGACCTCGAGGTTGCCGGTGATGTAGAGGTCGCTGTAGGGACCTGGGTTATCGAAAGTGCCGTTGCCTAATCTGAGGTCACCGTTAAGGATGGCCCCGTTCAACTCGGGCACGGAATTGGCCTCGGTCATGACGTATACACCCGGACGACTGGCCTGCTCCAATTGGGCGCCCCAGGCGTAGATCGTGCTTCCGTCTGCACCGGTATTTATTACGCTAACGGTGATCTGGGTGGCAGAGGAGCCGGTGGTGAAAGAGACCTCGTATCGTTTCCACTTATTGGGCAAGGCATCTATAGTGTAGCTACTCGACTGACCATCGTTATCCTCTATCTTGATCTGGGTACTGGTAGAAGTGCCTGCCCGCAACCAGACCGAAAAAACATATTGAGTAGAAGGTGATACCCCTGAGGTGACCGTTTGGGAGACACTCCCCCCGCTCGCTCCACTGTTGCTAAGGACCTCTGCGGTACCGTCCTGTCCATTGGGGGCATAGACATTATCGTCGGTCTCAGGTGAGGCGGTGAGGTTGGTTTTCGTCCAGGCGGAGTTGTCGAAGGCCTCGGAGTAGATCAGGAGATTGCCCCCTATTCCAATACCTCCGAAAGGGGTGGATAGGCCTGCCTCGTTGATGTGTATCTGCCTCTGGGCAGTGGTATTGCCCTCTATTTCGACGTCCGCGTCGTTGAGGTCACCTTCTTCTCCCTGCACGGTGAGGTCGTCCACTATGCCGAATTCCACTTCTTTATCTGCGGGAAAGGCAGGTCTCGGGCAGAAAAAAAACGACAAGGAGACCAACAGAAGAGAAGATAGGATTATAAATATCTTCCGCGCCCCGCTTATTGCGCCCGTCTTCGGCATCTATCCCCCCTCACGCCTACTAGCAGTGGCTCACACTCAATAGTTTACATTAAAGATCTATAATATCAAGTGATTAAAAAAAATCCCTGGCGGCTACCTACTTTCCCGATCCCTCGCGAGATCAGTATCATCGGCGGTGGAGGGCTTAACTGCCGTATTCGGAATGGGAACGGGTGTTTCCCCTCCCCTATGGCCACCAGGGAAATGTGGAAATGTCAATCAGGTCTGTAAAGAGAATCTGCGGGCTCTCACCAGAAAATTTATGGTTAAGCCGATCGGGCGATTAGTACCCCTCGGCTCAATCCCTTACGGGACTTACACCTAGGGCCTATCAACCTCGTAGTCTCCGAGGGCCCTGATAGGGAGGTCTCGTCTTGGGTCGAGCTTGGCGCTTAGATGCTTTCAGCGCTTATCTCTTCCGGACGCGGCTACCCTGCTTCTGCCCCTGGCGGGACAACAGGTACACCGTCGGTCCGTCTACCCCGGTCCTCTCGTACTAGGGGCAGCCACCCTCAGACCTCCTTGCGCCCACGAGAGATAGAGACCGAACTGTCTCACGACGTTCTGAACCCAGCTCGCGTACCGCTTTAACCGGCGAACAGCCGGACCCTTGGGACCTTCTCCAGCCCCAGGATGCGATGAGCCGACATCGAGGTGCCAAACCGGGCCGTCGATAGGAACTCTCAGGCCCGATCAGCCTGTTATCCCCGGAGTACCTTTTAGCCGTTGAGCGACGGCGCTCCCACTAGCAACCGCCGGATCACTAAGCCCGACTTTCGTCTCTGCTCGACCGGTAGGTCTCGCAGTCAGGCACCCTTATGCCTTTACACTCGCCGTGCGATTGCCGACCGCACTGAGGGTACCTTTGGGCTCCTCCGTTACTCTTTAGGAGGAGACCGCCCCAGTCAAACTGCCCGCCTGGCACTGTCCCCCTGCCGGATTCACGGCTAGGGGTTAGAACCTTAGTACGCCAAGGCCGGTATTTCACTGGCGGCTCCCCCCGAACTGGCGTCCGGGGTTCTCAGCCTCCCGGCTATGCTACACATGGCGCACCAAAGTCCAATACCAGGGTGCAGTAAAGGTTCCGGGGTCTTTTCGTCTACTCGCGGGCAGGCTGCATCTTCACAGCCACTACAATTTCGCCGAGTCCCTGGTTAAGAGAGCGCTCCCGTAGTTACACCATTCGTGCGGGTCGGAACTTCACTTATCCGTGATTCCCACGGACAGTAGACTATACCTTCACCTCGCCAGTTCCCTTAGGAGGTCCTTTTTCTTGTACTTCCTCTTGCCTCCCCAGTTCATAGAGTAGGCCAACTCTATTATCTGGGGAAGATGCTTCCTGCTCAGATGCAGGTTGGCATTCACCATGGCGCAGATCCTCTTGAACTTTTCAAAGTCCCCGGCCTTTGCACCTTTGAGAGGATAGGCCTCGAAGTGGGGGATTACCTTTTTCATCAGGTCCTTGACGGACCTGACCTCGTACTTGTAGGTGTTATCCCCTCTGGAGAACCTTATCCCCCCGCAGGAGAAAAAGGCCTGCAAGGACTTTACGAGCTCCAAGTCACGCCGATTGAGGGATATGGCAAAATAGGGCCTGGTCTCTATACCCACGCTGAGTTTCTTTCTCAGGTTGAAAGAGACCCCAAAGATGCCTTCACCCTCAATCAGGCCCGTAACGTACCATGGATCAAGCATATAGGTTCCTCCTTTAGATGGAGGGACCTCCATAGGAACCCTTTTTCGGCGAGGGCCCGGCGTCTTGTCCCGATCCTGTTGAGTATCGGGACCTCCCCTTTCGGGTCAGTCGTTACGGGGTCAATCCCAATCCCAGATTGGGACGACTTCCCTCGGGATTCCTGACCTGCCCAACCCGCTGGACAGCAGGATCAGGTTCCCCGATATGAGCCGGGTTTTTCCTCTACCCCTCACGGGGTAGGGGGGCAAGTTTGTGCTCACCCGACAAGGAATTTCGCTCATCTTCCTCCACAGCTTTCACTGCGGGATGGACCATATCTTCATCCACGGGTTATCTTCTTTTTTATCTCCAGCAGTTTTGGTCGGTCTGCTGTGTTCATCTTGAGGGCAATCTCTATTATCCTCAGGAGTCCCTCCTTATCGAGGTGCTTGCCCTCCTTCATCATCAGGCAGACCTTCCTGAACTTCAGGAAGTCAACGCGTTTCTTGGTCTTGAGCTTGTGCCTCTCGAAAAAGGCTATCACCTTCTCTATGCACTTGAGGTTTCGCACGCGATAGGCATAACGGTCCGCGTGGTTTCTTCTAACCACACCGCAACCGAAGAACCTCTTCAGTGCATAGAGCACCGAAATGTCACGCTCGTGCTGGACGACCGTGAATTCCGGTAAGACCTGATAGCCGGTCGTCATTTCCTTGTGCTGGTTGATGCCGACGAAGAAGCATCCCTCTCCATCGACAAAACCAACCACCCAATCAGGTGTCAACTCCATCACGCCTTCCTTCCTGAAGATAACCCGGGATGCCCGGCGTATGGCCTCTGAGGATCTCCCGCTAGAACGGGATTTCCTGCGGATTGCCCAATCCCTTTCATTTTTACGTCCCAAGATGCTTGGGATAACGTAGAAAGGGCTCTAAGGGCTTCCCCGCATACAGCCGGGTATTGCTCTCGGTATTGCTACCGAGACAGGCAGCTACGCTACCTTAGGACCGTCATAGTTACGGCCGCCGTTTACTGGGGCTTCGGTTCAGGCCTACGCCCTTGCGGGCCTCAGCCCTCCCCTTAACCTTCCAGCACCGGGCAGGTGTCAGTCCCTATACGTCCTCTTTCGAGTTCGCAGAGACCTGTGTTTTTGCTAAACAGTCCCGAGAGCCTCTTCGCTGCGACCCCAGGAAGCTCCCTCCGCAAGGGAGTTCACCTCCCAGGGCACCCCTTCTCCCGAAGTTACGGGGCCAATTTGCCGAGTTCCTCAACCAGGGTTCTCTCGAGGCCCTTCCCGCTTTTACGGGCGCCTACCTGTGTCGGATTCCGGTACGAGCAGTCAGATAACTCATCCCGACGGCTATTTCTCGGCGGTATGGCGTTTGCCCCTTCGGCTTGGCCGTAGCCGCGCCTCCCCATCACGCCTCCCCTCCCGAAAGGGAGAGTACACGCTTGGACCGGGAACTACCACCACCCGGCGGGCATAGCCTCCCGCGTCACCGCGGGATTGATAGCGCTATCTGACTGGTAGCCGAATATTAACGGCTTGCCCATCCCCTACGCCAATTACGGCCTCAGGTTAGGGTCTCGACTAACCCTGGGCGGATTAACCTTCCCCAGGAAACCTTAGGCTTTCGGGCCTCCGGTTTCTCGCCGGAGTTTTCGCTACTCATCCCGACATACTCACTTCCCTGCAGTCCAGCGGACCTCACGATCCACCTTCAGCCCGCAGGGAACGCTCCCCTACCGCTGTCGGCCTCCGCAGAGACCGACAACCCGCAGCTTCGGCACCGGGCTTGAGCCCCGATCATTTTCGGCGCAGGACCACTCGACCGGTGAGCTGTTACGCACTCTTTAAATGATGGCTGCCTCTAAGCCAACATCCCGGTTGTCTAAGCAGCCCCACATCCTTTACCACTTAGCCCGGATTTAGGGGCCTTAGCTGGCGGTCTGGGCTGTTTCCCTCTCGACCGTGAAGCTTATCCCTCACGGTCTAACTCCCGCGCTGACACCTTGCGGTATTCGGAGTTTGGTTGGGTTTGGTAGGCTGGTAGGCCCCCTAGCCCATCCAGTATCTCTACCCCCGCAAGGGACCACGCGAGGCTAGCCCTAAAGCTATTTCGGGGAGAACCAGCTATCACCAGGCTTGATTAGCCTTTCACTCCTACCCACAGGTCATCCGAGCCGTTTTCAACCGACACCGGTTCGGGCCTCCACCCCGATTTCTCGGGGCTTCACCCTGCCCATGGGTAGATCGCCTGGCTTCGGGTCTATCGCCGCCGACTAAACGCCCAGTTAGGACTCGGTTTCCCTGCGCCTGCGCTCGCATTAGCGAGCTTAGGCTCGCCGACGACGATAACTCGCCGGGCCATTCTGCAAAAGGTACGCTGTCACCCGAGTTATGGAAACCCATAACTCAGGCTCCAACCGCTGTGTAGGTCCACGGTTTCAGGTTCTATTTCACTCCCCTCCCGGGGTTCTTTTCACCTTTCCCTCACGGTACTGGTGCACTATCGGTCAGCGGGTAGTATTTAGCCTTATCCCGTGGTCGGGACGAATTCCCACAGGGTTCCCCGTGCCCCGTGGTACTCGGGAAATAGGCCCAGGAAGTCCTGCCCTTTTCGCGTACGGGGCTATCACCCTCTATGGCTGGCCTTTCCAGACCATTCCGCTAAGGGAAGGATTTGTAACTTCCCGAGCGCCCTGCACAGCGCTCCGGCCTACTCCCACGACCCCGCATAGGCAACGGGTGCAGCCTTTGGCACCTATGCGGTTTAGGCTCTTCCCTGTTCGCTCGCCGCTACTAAGGGAATCCCATGCGGTTTCTTTTCCTCTGGGTACTGAGATGTTTCACTTCCCCAGGTTCGCCTCCTTGCCCTATGTGTTCAGGCAAGGATACCTGCCCATTACGGCAGGTGGGTTTCCCCATTCGGGAATCCCCGGATCATAGCCTGTTTGCGGCTCCCCGAGGCTTATCGCAGCTTACCACGCCCTTCATCGCCTCCCGCTGCCAAGGCATCCACCGTGGACCCTTGGTAGCTTAACCAAAACTCCTGGCGAGAACCCGCGATTCTCTCTACAGACCTAATTGTCAAAGATCGGGAAATCTCCTCCTAACTCCCTTACTGGGCCCAAGTGGACTTGAACCACTGACCCCCGCGTTATCAGCACGGTGCTCTGCCAACTGAGCTATGGGCCCAAAAGAAAGGGCTACAAACACGCCCTTTACATCTCTTTATCCTGCCGACCTTCCGTCGTCGCGCTCCACTAGGGGCTTTGCCTTAAGGGATATTCTCCCCCTTAACAACCCCCTGGGGTCAGGGCAAGAAGAGATTAATGGAGATGAGGGGATTTGAACCCCTGACCCCCTGCGTGCAAAGCAGGTGCTCTCCCAGCTGAGCTACATCCCCAAACCGGGAAACTTACGAAATATAAACCAAGTCTTTGGAGGGACAATCCTGTGTGGATTACTGGTTAGGGACTTACGCTTTACCTTCCTATTTGCTTATCCTCCACCGCATTCGCGCGATCTCGGATTAAACAAATAGAAAGGAGGTGATCCAGCCGCACGTTCCCGTACGGCTACCTTGTTACGACTTAGCGCCAGTCACCAGGTTCACCTTGGTCCCAGACGAGCTGGGACTTCGGGTGCCCCCGGCTCCCATCGCTTGACGGGCGGTGTGTACAAGGCCCGGGAACGTATTCACCCCACCGTGACTTATATGGGGTTACTACTGATTCCAGCTTCACGGAGTCGAGTTGCAGACTCCGATCCGAACTGGGACCGGCTTTTTGGGATTAGCTCCCCCTCGCGGGTTCGCAACCCTTTGTACCGGCCATTGTAACACGTGTGTCGCCCAGGGCGTAAGGGCCACACTGACTTGACGTCATCCCCACCTTCCTCCCCGTTGTCCGGGGCAGTCCCCTTAGAGTGCTCCCATCACAAAGGATGGGGTGGCAACTAAGGGCGGTGGTTGCGCTCGTTGCGGGACTTAACCCAACACCTCACGGCACGAGCTGACGACAGCCGTGCAGCACCTGTGCTGGCTTCCCGGTAAAACCGGGATCCCTTCCCTTTCGGGTCGGTACTACCAGCATGTCAAGCCCTGGTAAGGTTCCTCGCGTAGCGTCGAATTAAACCACATGTTCCACCAGTTGTGCGGGCCCCCGTCAATTCCTTTGAGTTTTAGCCTTGCGGCCGTAGTCCCCAGGCGGCGGACTTAACGCGTTAGCTTCGGCACCCCCGGGAACCCGGGGACACCTAGTCCGCATCGTTTACGGCTAGGACTACCAGGGTATCTAATCCTGTTTGCTCCCCTAGCTTTCGTGCCTCAGCGTCAGGAGCCGTCCAGAGAGCCGCCTTCGCCACTGGTGTTCCTGCCGATATCTAAGGATTTCACCCCTACACCGGCAGTTCCGCTCTCCTCTCCGGCCCTCAAGTCCAGCAGTTTCGGACGCAGCCCTTCGGTTGAGCCGAAGGATTTCACATCCGACTTACTGGACCGCCTACACACCCTTTACGCCCAGTAAATCCGAGTAACGCTCGCCACCTCCGTATTACCGCGGCTGCTGGCACGGAGTTAGCCGTGGCTTCTTCTGCAGGTACCGTCAGACCCATCCCCTATTCAGGGACGGGCTTTCTTCCCTGCTGAAAGGGGTTTACAACCCGAAGGCCTTCATCCCCCACGCGGCGTCGCATAGTCAGGGTTTCCCCCATTGCTAAATATTCTCGACTGCAGCCTCCCGTAGGAGTCCGGGCAGTGTCTCAGTCCCGGTGTGGCTGACCACCCTCTCAGGCCAGCTACCCGTCTTAGGCTTGGTAGGCCGTTACCCTACCAACTACCTGATAGGACGCAGGCCCCTCCCGAAGCGGCAGGCCCAGTTTCCCGGGTCCCCACCTTTATCCCGACGGACCGAGGTCCATCGGGACACATGGGGTATTACCCCCGCTTTCGCGAGGCTATCCCCCTCTTCGGGGCAGGTTACCTACGCGTTACTCACCCTTTTGCCGCTATCCCGCTCAGGGCAAAGCCCCAGACGGGATCGCTCGACTTGCATGCCTTATCCACGCCGCCAGCGTTCACTCTGAGCCAGGATCAAACCCTCCAAAAGACTTGGTTTTATTCAAATCCTGGCTTCTCTGACGGAGATTTCCCAAATTGTCAGAGAGCAAGAAATCTCTTGCCTGCCTTGTTTGCTTTCCGAAAGAACAGGTCTCGAAAAGGCTCTTTGAGGTGCTCAGCTCCCCAGTTGCTGTCCAAAGAACGACTTCCGAAGGCAATTTCTAATTATATCCGGAAGTAAGGTTTTGTCAAGCGGTTTTAATCAAAAATCTCGATTAAATTCAGCGCTCCCTCTACCAAGCGCTCTCTTCTCACCTTCCACCATCCAAAGAGCAATCCTTGCGGGAACACCAATTTTACCCATCCCAAAAAGGAAGTCAAGAGAAATTTGAAGATTTTTCCCAAGCCGGGCACAACTGAGACTAGCCCGTAAAAAACTTATCCGGCGTCCGGGTGATATCCTTCTCTATCTCCTCCTTGCGTTGGTCGATTATCTCCTTCACTTCCCTGCTCTTGGGCGCACGGGAAAGATACACACAGGCATGCATAAGGTTCAACTCCGCCTCCGGAAGCCCCACCACCTGAAGGGCCTGATAGGCAGATACCGCCACCACCAAGCCTTGAGGATCCGCCATGCCGACATCTTCAGCGGCAAATATTATCATCCTGCGGGCAATAAACCGGGGGTCTTCTCCTGCCCCGAGCATCTTGACTAACCAATAGGTCGCGGATTCTTCATCTCCCCTTCGCATCGCCTTTATAAAGGAAGATATGGTATCGTAATGCTGGTCCGCCTTGCGGTCGTAGTAGACGACCTTTCTCCCGACCACCTTCTCAACATCCTCGGGCCTAACGACCTTTCTACCCGCACACACCAACTCCAGCAGGTTGTAGGCCTTGCGCATGTCCCCGTCGCTGAATCGGGCTATCTTCCCAAGGGCGGAATCCTCCACCCTAACCTCATCCCGGATCCCCCTTTGTTTATCCGCCAATGCCCTCCTCAGCCCCTCAACGATCTCCTCCTCACTCAAGCGTTTCAACTCTACCACTATGGACCGGGACACCAGAGCCGGAATCAAAACGAAGGTAGGATTCTCCACACTCGCCCCCACCAATGCCACCGAGCCCTCCTCAACGAAGGGGAGGAGCACCTCCTGCTGGGTGGCGTTAAACCGCTGTATCTCGTCTACAAACAGAAGGGTCCGCTGTCCGGCAGAAAACCTCTCCCGGGCGGAAGAGAGTATGTGACGCAACTCCTTCACATTGGAGGTGGCTGCGTTCACATAGACGAAGTACATCCTCAATTCCTTGGCAATCAACAGGGCCAGGGTGGTCTTGCCCGTTCCGGGTGGGCCGTAAAGGATGAGGGAGACGGGCACCTGACTGCGCAGGAGGCTATCTATCACCCCTCCGGGGGTAAAAAGGTGCCTCTGTCCGAGGAACTCCTCAAAGGAAGTGGGCCTCATCCGGACCGCAAGGGGCCTCTCTGCAGGTCTAAATATCCCCATAGGCCTTTCCGACCACCTCAGTCCAAGTGCACTCCTGCCGTTGCAAAAACTCCTCCACCTCTCGGGCAATCCTGCTTCCAACTGCGGGATCGTGATACAGGGCAGATCCTATGCCCACCAGATCCGCACCCGCCATTGCCATCGCCAAGGCGGAGTCCCTATTCCACACCCCACCCACGCCAAGGATGGGCACATCCAGGACCCTGGACCTCACCCTCCATATCCGGTGGAGTACGATGGGATGGATCGCCGGCCCACTCATCCCCGCCACCACCCTCTCAAATACAAACCTGCCCCTATTTACATCCACCGCCACCCCGGGGAAGGTGTTGGCAATCGTCAGGGCAGAGGCACCAGCCGAGATAACTGCTTCCGCCACATCCTCGATAAACGGCACATCAGGAGAGAGTTTCACTATCAAAGCGGTATCCTTATGCAAGGCCCTCCGCACCGCCCTGACCAACCTGTGAGACAGACTTGGATCCTGAGCAATAAGGCCCCGCGCACCGTGCTGGACATTCGGGCAGGAGAGATTTAATTCTACCGCCCACAATCCCTGAGCAAAGAGGCCTTCAAATCCCGGGATCTCCTCTTCGCTGTACACCGAGAAACTCACCAACACCTCCATCTCCAGCGAGGCCAACTTGGGCAGGGTCTCTCTGACGAAGGCCTCAACCCCTTCGTTGGCAAGACCGATAGAGTTGAGCATCCCACAGGGCAGGTCCCAGACCCTTATCCCCTCGTTGCCCCCACGGGGGTGAAGGGTTATGGTCTTGGTGACGAATAACCCACACCAGGACAGGTCCAACTCCTGCAACCGGGATACATCTCCCACTATCCCCGAAGGGATAAAGAAGGGCGTGGGCAATCTCCGTCCCAAGAACTCCGTCTCAAGCATCACCCCTCACCTCAACCACCGGACCGTCTTCACAGACATACAACTCCCTACCCGCAAACCTCACCCAGCACCCCCGACATCCTCCCCAGCCACAGCCCATGTGGGCCTCTAACGAAAACTGGCCCCGCAAACCCCTTGCCTTTATCCACCCCAATACCGCCTCATTCATCCCAGACGGACCGCACGCGCAGACCAGATCCCAACCTTCACCGGATTCCTCCTCCAAAAATCCCATCACATCTCCTCGCCTGCCCACCGACCCGTCCTCGCTCAGAACCTCGCAATCTCCGACGAGATCACCAAAGGCCTGCCAGTACCTCCCGTCGCGTATTCCCCAAACGAGACGATACTCCCTGTTCTCCCGCCTCAACCTCTGGGCCAAGAACCTCACCGGGGCAATCCCCATCCCCCCGGCGAGGAGTAATACCCTCCTCGCCCCGGATAACGAAAATCCCTCTCCAAAAGGACCCAAGAGACTTAAAGTGGAACTCTCTGCGATGGCTCGGGTGCCCCTACCCTTTATCCGCAAAAACAGATCCACTAAACCGTCCTCAAAGCCAGCCACGCTCAACGGCCTGCGCAGGAACATGTCAATCCGCTCCAGACCCACCTGAAAGAACTGTCCCGGCTGGAGATACTCCAACCCCTCCGCCCGGTACCTACCCCAGAACAGGTCACCGACCCGCCTGCTATCCACCAACTCTGCCTTAAACGAGCGCATACCTCGCCTCTAATCCAATATTACGAAGAACCCCCTGCGGGTGCGCACGAGGATGTTGCCCTTCAACTCTTCCTCGGGCAGACCCGCCACATCAGAAAGAGACTCAACCCTCCGTTGATTGATGCGCAGGACGATGTCTCCCTTCTTTATACCCGATCTCTCCGCCGGTGAACCCGGCTCCACCTCTTTTACCATCACGCCCTGAGGGGAATCCACCAGGACCATCCCCTTCACATTTAGAGAAGAGATTTCACCCCCTTCGGCCTTGTGGACCTTGGCCTGCCTCAGATCAACGAATCCCTCTCCCCGCTTGCCGACCTTGACCTCCAAGGTGATCTTGCGCCTGCCCCTCATTATCTCCACCGGCACCACCGTCCCGGGAGAGACCTCCGAGACGAATCTCACCAGATCCTGCACATCCCTGACATCCTTGTCATTAAACCGCAATATGAGATCCCCCTCCTCTATTCCCGCCTCATCTGCAGGTCCGCCAGGCACGACCGATACCACCAATACCCCCCGGGGCCTGTCCAACCCGAAGTACCGCTGGATGCGGGGAGTAACATCCTGTCCTGCCACCCCTATCCAGCCGTAGGTCAGGGGCTTCCCCTGAAGGGCACTCTCTATGACCCGCCGAGCCGCGTTTATGGGGATGGCAAAGCCAAGGCCCACCGATCCCCCAGAGGGGGTGACGATGGCCACATTTATACCTATTACCTTCCCCCCCATGTCCACCAGCGGACCACCACTGTTGCCGGGGTTTATCGCTGCGTCGGTCTGGATGAGGTTCACATAGTTCCTGCCCCGCCACATACCCGAGGGCAAACTCCGATGGACCGCGCTGACGATCCCCACCGTCAGAGTGGGCTCTGCGGAGTGAAAGGCCACACCAAAGGGATTGCCCACCGCCATCACCCATTCGCCTATCTTCACCTTATCCGAATCACCCAACCGGGCGGGTTTCAACTCCTCGCGGGGTTCTATCTTTATGACCGCCAAGTCCGCCTTGTAATCCACCGCCACCACCTTGGCGTGGTACTCGTTGCCGTTGGAAAGGGTAACCAATATGTCCTGCGCAGGTCCGACCACATGCTCGTTGGTCAGGATGTAGCCGTCCTTGTCAATTATCACCCCGCTACCTATCCCAACCCTCTCCATAGTGGAAGGCCCGAACAACTCCGGGAACAGATCGTAGAACATAGAATCGGCATCCGAATAGACCCGTATCACCTGCAGTGAACTTATCGCCACCACCGAATCCTTTATCTCCTCTGCCACCTTGATAGTGGCAGTCTCCAGCGGTATCTGGGCAAAGCCCCATCCTGCAAACAAAACCGCAACCCCAATAGCAACAGCAAGTTTCAAGCCTCTCATACTCTCACCCCCTCTGACTTTCTCTTTTTGCGCCGGCGCAACAACGCCCTCTGCCGGGCATTAAAGGAATAGATACAACCGCACCACTTCTGCATGTACAGACCCAGCTCCTTCGCCCTGTCGTGCGCCCACTGGAAGCCGTCCCTGAAGTCGTAAGGCAGGTACTCCACGCCCTGAGATGAAGACACCTCCATCCCGAGGCGGTTTATCTCGGCAGGATCCTGATACCTACTCACCAACAATGTCGTTGTAAATGCCGAACAGTTCAACCTCTCCACCCATTGGCTGGTCACCAGGAGTCTCAGGTACCAGCACCGGCTACACCGACCCGGCAGGTGGGTATAGGTAAATATCGCCCGGTAGAAGTCATCCGGCACAGAGAGACGGGCGTGCAATTCAATCCCCTGAGAAGCGCAATAATCTCGAAGGGCCTCGTACCTGCGCATCTTTTCCTCATAGGGAAAGATGTTGGGATTGTACCAGAAACACACCACCTCAAATCCCTCACGGGATAAGACCTCATAGGGATAGAGAAGACAGGGAGCACAGCAGGTATGCAAAAGCACTCGCTTAGCCATAGGGACTATTCTAACACCTCATCGGACAGGCTCGCAAAGTGTTTGAGGGTGCGGCGGTACTCGTTCCACTGTCCCACATCAAACCAGGACTTCTCCTCTATGGGAAATGCCCCGACCGGCAGATCCCTCTTTTTCAATACCTCAATCAGGTCGATCATACTGACGGGTTTACCCGGTGGAAGAAAGCTCAACACCTCCGGCTCCACCACATACAGGCCCGTATTGACCAGAAAACTGTAGGAAGGTTTTTCCCGCATACCTATTAAGGTCCCATCGTCGTCGACATCCATCACCCCGTAGGGCACGGTCAAACTCTTCTGGGAGACCACCACCGTAAGGATGTTTCCCTTACGCCGGTGGAAGTCGAGGATCCGGGAGTAATTCTCGTCAACCAGTATGTCGCAGTTGGTTAAAAAGAAAGTATCCCTCAACAAGTCCTTCATAAGCGCCAGACTACCAGCGGTGCCCAATGGAGAATCCTCCACTACATAATCAATTGTAAAGTTCTCGAAACCGTCGGAGAAGTACATCCTCACCATCTCGGCCTTGTAATTAAGGGAAAGGACGAAGTGCCTGAAGCCACACTCTGCAAACCTGCCCATGATGTGTTCCACGATGGGTTTATCCCCTATAGGGATGAGAGGTTTGGGCAGTATCTTGGTGAAAGGATCGAGTCTCGTCCCCTTGCCTCCCGCCATGATCACCACCTTGTGGGGATAATCTACGAAGGCCTTGGCAAAGAAATCCCTCCAGCGGAACAAATCCACCAATCTCCCTTCCCTGTCCACCACCGGGATGTGCTCGAGCTTCAACTCTATCATCATCTCCCTTGCCTTACGGGGGGCATCTACATCGTCGGCGTAGCAGACCTTGGGAGACCTGCTCATAAACTCACTGACCGGCTTATCGAGAGGGAAGTGCTGGATAAGTGCCCTGCGCAGATCGCCATCGACGAAGACGCCCAAGAGGCGATCGTCTTCGTCGACGATCAAGACGATCTTCTCCCCGCCCTCCGCAATCCTGCGGGCTGCCTCCTCTATAGAGATGTCAGGAGGTACGCATAGTCTTCTGAGGTCTTCGCGCATATCAAATCAGGATAAACCATACAAAAAAATCCCGCAAGCCCGGAATACAGGCCTGCGGGACTGGCAAAAGGTCGGTCCCCTGAAACTACTTTTTCTTTTTCTTGGAAGCAGTCTTCTTCTTTGCGGTCTTCTTTGCCGAGGCCTTCTTGGCGGATTTCTTTTTCTTCTTACCGCCCCTTGCCATCTTAGCCCGGGCTATGTCTCCGTCCTTGTCGATGAAGTACAGGTACCCCGGCTCCTTCTTGATGCCGCACCGCAAGACCTTCTGCGCCATGCCTCACCCCCTTTGGTTAGACCTTGACCCTACCACCTATCGTGCGCCTCAGTCGGCGCTCTTCCTCTCGCTTCTTTATCTCCTGGCGCTTATCTATCTTGCGTTTACCCCGGGCTAACGCTATCTCCAACTTCGCCCAGCCACCTTTAAAGTACAACCTCAACGGGACACAGGTGTATCCCTTTCTGCTTATCGCACCGGCAATCTTGTCTATCTCCCTGCGATGGAGCAATAACTTCCTCACCCGGGTGGGCTCGTGATTGAACACTCCACCGTGAGAATACTCCGGGATGTGCATGTTATACACGAACGCCTCACCACCCTCCACCCGCACGAATGCATCGCTGATACTGGCCCTGCCCGCCCGCAGGGACTTCACCTCGGTCCCGGTTAGAACCAGACCAGCCTCGAACTTATCAAAGATCTCGTACTGATGCTGGGCCTTCCTGTTCGTGGCGATTAACTTCATGTCTCAATTTCTCTAAAAATATTAAAACACATACCGACGAGAAACGCAAACGATAAAAAAACAAATACAGACGAGAAACACCTCAAACGCACGCCTTTCCTTCTACACTTCCTTAAACCGGCATATCCGTCGATAAGGGCAATGAGGACAACTCTCAACGTCCGGTAAATAAGGGATTTTTTCATCCAACATCTCACCAAGCAATTCCGCGAGGTGAAATCTGAATAGATCCTTTGCTATCGTCCGGGCGCCTTCGTTTGCCCTCAACTTATCCGGGTAGAGTCTGACTACTCGCATCTCTTTCAGGGAAATCAGCCCTGCATCCACCGACTCAAAACCTATCCCCCGATGGGAAGACAAAGCAAGGGCATATATGGGAAGTTGCACGCTCTGGTAATTGATCCGAAAATACTCCCTCACCTCTCCCTCTTTCTCTCCGAGTATCTCCGGGGCCTCCATAATCCTATCTACCTTAGGCGACTTCAGGTGACCTGTCTTGTAGTCCCATATGACATAGGTACCGTCCCTCTGACGATCGATCCGGTCTGCCCTGCCGTAAAGGATCACCGAACGACCCTTCACATCCAGACGAAAAGAAAAGGTTTCTTCCTTATCCCGCTCAATGTAATCCACGACGAATCCCTCTTCCTGCCAGCGCCTCTCTTCGTAATCCAAGAACATCCGCAACCGCTCCCTTACCACCTTCAATATGGCCTTGCCCCGGATACCCTCTGCCTTCCTCCGTCCCCATACCTCCTGAGCCACATCCCTCGTCAACGAAGCAATCCTGCGCCTTGCCCGGGCAAAGAAATCTGCAGAGAGGCCTTTACCCTCCATAGGGGAATAAAGACGGGCAAGGATCTCGTGGACGAGCGTTCCTATCTCCCTTGCCTCCAATTCCTCGCTCTCCTTGGCCAGTTCTGGTATCTCTGCGATGTAGCGATAATAAAACCCCACCGGACAGGTAATGTAGGTATCTATCGCTGACGGAGAGAGTCTCCTCAACTTATTCCAGTCCGACGGAGACTTACCTATCTCCTTCAAAGGTCTGAGCAGATGCACCGACGATATCGCCTCCGGCCGAATGACCCTCAACTCCTTGCCCTGCTCCCTTGCCAAATACTCCAATTGATGAATAAATCTGCTCATGGGGGATTTCGCAGAGGGATGATCCACATAATAGAGATAGACCTCTTCGGAAAGGGCAACCGCAGAATAGAAGTCGTAATAGTAGAGAAGTTCCCTCTCCCTCAACAACGGCATCCTAAGGAATCCCCGAATAGGATCGGGCAGAATCACATCCACCCCCGGGTACTTGGGGCACACGCCCTCGTTCAGGTTCAGGTAGTGCAACCGCCTGAACCCCAATCCCCGAGCCTGCAACGGCCCGAGCACCTGTAATCCCCCCAGAGGCGTCCCCTCAAAGGTGATATGCTCCTCGTAGAGCACCGAGCGCAGATACCTGCCTATCCCCAAAAGGGACATCTCCTCCCGCCCCATAGGTGAGTTGGCCATCTCCCTCATGCGCAGATAGAGGTTGTACAGGGCCTGCCGTTCCAGTTCGTTCTCCTCTATCCGCCGGTTCTCACGGATTACCCACCACAACATATCGCTCAAGGCCTCCGCGAAATCCCCCAACCGGCGGGCAGAAAGCATCCTACCAATGAAGTGGTTTACCTCTCCTACCCCCTCAAAGCGCTCCAAGACCGCATCCAACTCCTCCCTATCAACGAAGAGCGAATCCCCGGAAGATGCATATCCCGACAGAACAGCGGATATCTCCTGCCAGTTCAGGAGGGGTTCCAGATAATAGTGCTGAATGAGATCGCGGTAGTGGGGAATGAAAAGCCTCCTGCCTTCCTCCTCACTGGACTCCGCCAACCGCAGGATAAGTTCCACGAAACTCGCCCCGGCGGTGGACTTGAGGGGATATCCCATACTTACGTTCACTGGATAATCCTTCTCCATAAGATAATCGAGCAGGACAATCAACATATCCTCCTTGGGGAGGACCACCGCGCACTCCTCAGGATTCTCAACATCCTTCGGCAGGGCAGAGCCCACCTTCCTGCTCTGGTCCACATCCCCGGTGCAGGGCAAGAGATTCACCCTCTCCACATCAACATCCACCCACATCACCTTAGCAGGGTAAAGGTCAGCAGACAGCCTCTCAAAGACCTCCGAGAGCACGGGCACAGACGGGGCAAGAAGGATAATCTCCACCGGCAGGACCGCCTTAAGTCTCTTTATGAGCTCACGCTCCCGCTCTGTCTCCAGAAACAATCCCGCAAAGACTATCCCATCCAGATCGGGGACAAATCCCCTCTCCAACTCCGCCAACAATTCATTCACCACCAGTGCCCGGGTATAGGTCCCCAAGGACAACAACCTCTCGTAGAACCGCCTGCGGGCAGAAGGGAAGGCCTCCCACACACGATAAAACAGATCCGAAGGATCGTGGGCGCTAAGTATCCCTTTCACCCCTGACAGGGCCTCGTCGGAGATAGCGGACAGAGAGGTCTGCTCGAATGCCCCGAATATGGACCGCGCCCAAGGGTAAAACCTGTCCCAGTCCGAGAACTCCTCAACAAAACCCTCCCAGACCGCCTTCATCTCCGGCAGGATGTCCTCAATCCCTCCCACATAAACCGGCCGGACGAGGGATAGCAGGTATCTCCAGAAGTCTTTCAGGGAATAGGCGCGAGGAGGAAAAACCACCCCCCGTTTAGCAAGCAATCTATCCATAAAGAAAGAGGGCCTCAAGGAAGGAAAGACCACCGCCCACCTCTGCGCATCATCTTTATCCAGCAGTATGCGGACCACTTCCTCGTGCAGAGACCTCATATCACCCTCTCCAGATGACCGGAACCGTCGGAAGAGATGTAAAAGAGATACCCCTTTACATCCTCGCCAATTCCCCGGGAGAGTATCTCCGCGTACCTGCGCACCTGCTCTGCGTGATCCTGTCGGGGAGATGAAACCTTGTAATCCACCACCGCAGACCCGCCCGCACGCCTCAGGAAAAGATCCACCCGGAACCTCTGCCCCCTCTCCCCGAGGATAGGGACCTCGCAAAAGACCTGAGCACCCTCCACAAGACGCAACAACGCACCAAAGCCCTCCGAGGCCTCCAATGCCCCAAACAAGGACAGCAACCTCTCCCGAAACTCCTCCCTCAAGCCGTAAGGGAGCATATCCCCAACTGCCCTGTCAACCGCGCCGGTGAGATCTCTATCCCCTGAAAAGTAGGCCTCAAGGGCCCGGTGGACCAACTCCCCGAACCGCCTCTCCTCCCAGCCGACTACCTCCTCATGCCTTATCCTAATCATTCGCTCTCACCTCACCTCCGTCTTTAACCAACATGGGCCTTATCACCTCCTGCCAGGAGAAGACATAACGGGATGGATCGGTGAGGAAGAGGGTCAACTTCCTCTTTGCCCTCGTCAGGGCCACGTACAAAAGATTGACATCGTCCCAGATGCGCAGGTGGGATTCGTTGCGGTAAAGTTCCCGCAGGGCAGGATGGCGCTTGGCCATGTTGGAATTGACGTAATATACCCGTATGTTCTCTCCCGGATCCCAGAAGAGATTTCCCTGTAGGCCCGGGCTGCGGTTCTCTCCTATTTTCACATCCAGAAACGGCAGAATCACCTCGTCGAACTCCAATCCCTTTGCGGAGTGAATGGTCATAACCCTCACTGCTGAAGAAGCAAACGGAAGTGCCACCCGCTCGGCCTCCACCGGACTGTCCTCCTGATACTCCCAGAAGCGCAGAAATTCCTTCACGAAGGCACCGTTCCTGCTCTCCCAGTCCCAGAGGAGGTCCAGAAACGCAGATACAAACAGGTCCTGATCCGGGAAATTCTCCCTTATCCTCAACCTATCAATCAAATTCACCACCGTGCGATAGATACTGCCCTCCACCGCCGAATCCAATACTTCCCACACCAGTTGACGGAAATAACCGCTCCCCCGCAGGCGTAGTTCCTCCTGCCAGTAGGAGAGTGGTTTGCCGGTAAAACAGGCCCAGACCTCCGAGATAATAATCCCCTTCAAAAAGAGATCCTCCTCGGGATAGGCAAGACAGCGAAGGAAGGTAACCAAGGCCATAACCACCGGATGCCCCACCAGAGTCATGGACTCCTCAGAGATGGCCGATATTCCCTCAACCGTCAGGCGGGAAATGACCTTCCTTGCCTCCTCCCGCCGTCTCACGAGTATCGCCTTCTCCCCCTCCGGACTGTTTTTCAGATAATCCACCAGTTTCTCTATCAACACATCTTCGTAATCCGACCACGACAGGGAAGGATCCCCCTGCACCAGCAGAGAATCCACCTGCCCCTCCTCTTCTTTGACCGGCCTCTGCACCACCGCCTCCTCCGAGAAGACCCTATCCATACGCAACAGGACATCCGATTCAGTTTTATCCTCAGACAACCTGTCCACTATCCCGCTGAACAACTCGTTGTTAAAGGCAACAATCCCTTTGGCACTGCGCCAGTTACGATCCAAAACAAATTCCCGGAAATCAAACGGAAAGGCCTCCCTCAACATACCAAACATATCCGGATGACTCCCCCGCCAGCGGTATATCGTCTGCTTGGGATCGCCCACGCAAAACAATAAGCCACCGCTGGCAAGGGCCTCCTCAAAGATGGGCCGTAGGGCAGACCACTGGGAGAGACTCGTATCCTGAAACTCGTCTATGAGAAAGTGCGTGTACCTTCCGAAGCGGGCAGAGATACGCTCGGCTACCAGATGGGGATCAAGGTTCGCTATGTCCAACTGGATGAGCGGAAGATAGGTTATGTCCTTCCGGCGACGCAGGTCGTCAAGCCCCCTCTTGAACGCGGAGTAAACGTACATAAAAGGTGCAGGGAAGGATCGACTAAAGGCCTCATCCAGACGATTAAAGGTCTCCAGAAGACTCAACCACATCTCGTAAAGTTCACGGGCGGGGTCTTCTGCCACCCTGCCCTTGAGCACACCCCTGCGAAAGGCCTCGTAGTCGGCGTAGGTGAGACTGAAGAATGTCGTCTTCACATCCTTCACCGACGCCAATATAGACTCACTGAGCCCTTCCAATGCCTCCCGAGACCTTTTAGTCAGTTTCACCCTCAACGCATCTGCCCGACTCAGGAACGCATCCCTGAGACGCAGGACCTCCCTGATCAGGCCCTTAAGAGAAGTCGGAGTAATGGGTTCTAGTTCCCTGCCGAGATGCGACTGCTTCTCCAGATAGACAGGAAACAGCCACTCCGCATAGCCTATCGGATCCCATCCCCGATAGACCGCCAAAGAGCGCGAAAAGTAGCCCACGAATCTGTAGATAGAGCGCAATAAAGTGCGATCGCTCTTAGCCCTCTCCAAGGCATGCGATACGATGAGGTCCATATCCGAACGGATGGACGTGCGCATAGCAGAATAAGGCGACAGGCCCAATTCGAAAGAAAAAGACATCCTCAACTGATTCAGAAAACTGTCTATCGTCTGGATGCGAATCCGTGAATAGTCAAAAACGAGGTCGATCAAAACCCTACCTGCCTCCTCTCGGACCTCATCCTCCGGCAGATCCAACAACTCCGCAAACTCCCCTGCCCTGTCCCCATACACCACCTCCATAAGGGTATCAATCACCCGCCTGCGCATCTCCTCCGCAGACTTGTTGGTGAAGGTAATAGCCAAAATAGAATCGGGACCAATCCCTTTCAGGAGGAGGGAGATGTAAACCGCAGTTAAGGTATAGGTCTTCCCCGCCCCCGCCGAGGCAATAACCGACACCACCCCCGGCGCAGGCTTAGTACAATGCCGAACTATTTCTTTTAGGACCATAGGGTTATTATACAGCAATGAGATCCTAGCCCAACAACGAAACTGTCCGGGGAAGGAGGTGTAAGGCCCCGGACAACTTAATATGGCCTTTAGAAGCGTTATCGGTGTCTTCTCCTCCCAAACCACACGAAGCCGTTTTCGTCGATGTAATACTTTTGGAAGGCAAACATATAAGGATGGTCAAAGGAGACGAAGTGCCATTGGCCACTCTGACTAATCCTTATCACATTTGACATCGTAACGAAGTCCAGTTGCCAACCCTGAGGGCCTTTTCTCAAGAAGAAAGGGGCATACTTTAGATCCTGTGGGTAATAGATGACCGCATACCTGCCTTTTATGGCAATCTTAAAAGGGACTCCCTCGTATATTCGCATATTATCCTGTTGGGCGTCGGTCACCGTCCAACGCCTGAAGAACTCTTTGGTCTCGTCGGTGTAGATGTCAAGGTCCGGGTCCTTTACGTGGAGACGACAGGCCTCCAGATAGCGTTTCAGGGTAAACTCTGGCCTGGATTGGGCACGGAAATAACTCTTATCAAATTCTCTGGCCCATAAGGTAAGACCGATCCCAAGCACGAGCAGACACAAGATTACAGAGCTACCTCGCTTCATCATCTCCCCCCTTCTTATGCCGGCCTCCCTTAACTAAAAAAATTATAGGGTTATGAGCCAGATTCTTCTAGAAAGATTTCGTCTCATTTCGGTCTCGAAGGGTTTTTTAGGTCTCAAGGCCGAGGCGTGAGACAGATTCCTTATGGAAGATCTTGTCTCACAAGGTATGATATAGGGATGAGGTCGGTAGTGTTAGCGCTCGAGTTGTTTCTGTTGGGTTATCTTGGGGCGGTGGTATCGGCCCTGTTGTATAAGTATGCCCCGAAATTGCATCCCGATCGGGGGTTGCTTCAGGCAAGCGTATTTGCGATACTCAGCCCGTCTTGTCTTTGCGCAAGTTATCCAGTCCTTCTCACTATGAACAATCGCTATCTCAGGGTGTACACCGCCAGTCTCTCTGCTCTACTAAGTCCGTACATATTACTCTTTTCCTGGAGGCTGTTGGGCTGGGAGTTTGCGGGAGAGAGGGTCATCCTTTCCCTCACTTTATCATCCTTAATCGCCTCTTTTACCTACCGCATGGCCCCTCCGGGGGCACCTGTCAAAGACACCCTATCCTCACTTGACGAAAGGCCGGCCCTGATGGCTATCGCAAACTCCATATTCAAACTCTCTTTAAGACCGCTCATCCTGACTATAGCGATTTCTCTCCTCGTGGCAAAGGTGTTGGATCCAAATCTGGTTGGGAAGTACGCCCTTTTCCCGGGCACGCGGACGATGGCGATAATATTGGCAGGTCTTGGAAAGTTCTGCTACGGGCAGGAGACATTCCTCTTATATGCTATCCGCGGTCTGCCCCACAATCCGGGATTCCGACTGGGATTTTCACTGACCGGCAGTGGGATATGCCTTGGAATGGTGCCTCTCTATCTCAAGATCTACGGCAGGATGGGAACCGCAATCTTTCTAATTACGACCTTCCTATTCGCCCTATCGCTCAATTGGCTCATTTAACGAAGGGTATCCTCATCAGGTGGGCCATAAGTAAGCCAAGGAAGAGATAAAACAGGCCTATCCCCCTTAAGACCGAGACCGGCAGGAGTTGGACCAACGAGATTATCTTTTCGTAGGCCCTGCGGGTGGTTTTGAGGAAGAGCAATATCAATCCTACGATGATCACCAGATAGGATATCCAGCGAATGAGGGGCCACTTTATTATCCCTGCCGCGGAAAAGAGGGGTGAGATGAGCCCGAAAAAGAAGAATAGCAAGATCCAGCGGACCTTCTTGTATGCCTTTTTGGTGAGTTTGGTGCGAAAAATTTCAGGCCTGATCAGAATGATCAGGCCCCAGATTATAAGAAACCAGCCTACTATCCTCTCTATCACTCTTCGGCCTCTTCGCCTTCCTTGCCCTGTCTTCTCTGACGCTTGAAGAGGCTCCTGAGTCCGCCAAACACGCCCTTCTTTTCCTCCTCCTTGGGTGCCTCCACAGAGATCTGTGCAGGCTCACGATAGAATTCGGTCAGCTCTATTATGCAGAGGCTCGCACCATCTCCTTTACGCCACTGGGCCAGTTTGTATATGCGGGTATAACCACCGTTTCTCTCGCTGAATTTGGGAGCAATCTCGTCGAACAGGAGTTTGACCAACTTCCTATCGTTGAGCACCCTGTTTGCCCGGCGCCTGGCTGCGAGTGTGTTCCGTTTACCCAAGGTGATTAGTTTCTCCACAACCTTACGCACCTCTTTTGCCAGCGCGGGACGGGTCTTTATCCTTTGATGAATCAACAGGGCCTTGGCAAGGTCCCTTAAGACCGCACGCCGGGCCCCCATGTTCCGGGAAAGCCTCTGGGACTTCACTCTATGCCTCATGATTCCCCTTCTCCTTCGCTTGTCTCAGGTTTGTATATCCGAGGATCTATCTTCATACCCAACGAGAGACCCAACTTGGCAAGGACCTCCTTTATCTCGTTCAGCGACTTCTTTCCGAAGTTCCGGTAAGAGAGCATCTCCTGTTCGGTTTTCATCACCAATTCGCCGATGGTTTTTATGTTGGCCTGTGAAAGGCAGTTAGTGGATCTGACCGAAAGTTCCAGTTCACTGATGGGCATACGCAGTTTCTCTGCCAGTTCCCTCTCTTCGGGCGTGAGGGAGGATTCGTCTTCGCCACCTTCCTCCTCCTCTATGTGCCCGAGTTCCGAGAAGATGTCGAGGTACTTTCTCAATACCGTCGCGGAATAGACCAATGCCTCTTTTGGCTCTATAGCCCCGTTAGTGAAGACCTCTATTATCAACCTGTCGTAATCGGTCTGCTGACCTACACGGGTGTTCTCCACCCTATAACTAACTCTCTGCACCGGGCTGAATATCGCATCCACTCCAATGGTACCTACAGGTCTCTCTTTCTTATTCTCCTCTGCGGGAAGATAACCCCGCCCTCTCTCTAACTCCATTTCCATGTAGAACTCCACATCCCCGGTTATGGTGGCGATGTGGTGGTCCTTGTTTACCACCTCAACGGTCTCGTCGGTAACGATGTCGGAAGCAGTCACCTCACCCGGGCCCTTCTTCTTTATGTGGACCTTCTTGGGGAAGGTGCCGTGGGCCTTGAACACTAAGCGCTTTATGTTCAGGACTATGTCGGTAACGTCCTCCAATACGCCCTCTACCGCCGAGAACTCGTGAAGGGCACCGTCTATTTTCACCGAGGTCACTGCAACCCCGTCTATGCAGGACAGGAGCATCCTCCTAAGGGAATTCCCAAAGGTAACCCCATAACCTCTCTCTAGAGGCTCGGCCACAAATCTACCGTAGGTCGGTGTATGCTCTTCTACGACTATCTTCTTTGGCATCTGGAATTCACGCCACTTTATCCCCATCGCATTTGACCTCCTCTAAAGAGATTTATTTGGAATACAACTCGACTATCATCTGCTCTTTTATGTCTGCGGGCATATCCTCCCGTTCGGGCAGTCTGACTATCTTTACGGTGTTCTTATCCTCGTCCACCATCAACCAGAGCGGGACCGGGCGTTTTTTATTCAGTTGCTTGTAATCCTTCAGGTGCTGTTTCACCTTCTCGTCGTTCTTGAAGGATATCTCGTCTCCCTCTCTCACCAGGTAAGAGGGAATGTTCACCCGCTTGCCGTTAACGTAGACCCAGTTGTGCCGGACCATCTGGCGGGCCTGGGCCCTCGAGGTGGCAAATCCCGCCTGATAGACGACATTGTCCAAACGCCTCTCCAAGAGCTGTAAGAGGACGGTTCCAGTAACGCCCTTCTTGCGCTGGGCGATCCGGAAGTACCTGCGGAACTGCCTCTCCAAGACGCCGTACATCCTCTTGACCTTCTGCTTCTCCCTAAGCTGCAGGCCATAGTTGGAGAGTTTCGTCCTTATCCTACCGTGCTGTCCCGGGGCATACGGCCTGCGGGACAGGGCGCACTTATCGGTATAACAGCGAGGCCCTTTCAAAAACAGCTTCGTGCCTATCCGCCGACATATCCTGCACTTAGGTCCAAGGTACCTTCCCATATCGCCTCCTCAATAATCTCAGACTCTTCTCTTCTTCTTTGGTCTGCAACCGTTGTGGGGGACCGGTGTCAAGTCCCTTACCCTCAAGATGCGAAAGCCCGCTGCCTGAAAGGACTTTATTGTGGCGTCCCTCCCTGCACCGGGGCCCTTTACCCATATCTCCACTTCCTGTATGCCTGCCTCTTTTGCCCTGCGAATCACATCCGCTGCTACCTGCTGGGCAGCGAACGGAGTGGACTTCTTGGAACCGGAAAAACCTACCATCCCTGCGGAAGAGGATATAAGGGCATTGCCCTCTCTGTCGGTAAGGGTAATGATGGTATTGTTAAAGGTGGCCTTTACGTGAACTATAGCCGATGTAATACCCTTTATTACCTTCTTCTTCCGTCTCTGTCCTTTGCGCCTCTGTGCCATAGTGCTTCACTCCCGTTGTTTATACACCTGACTTCTTCTTGGCTCGCTTCAGGAGATTACCGCGAGGCCCCTTTCTGGTCCGGGCATTGGTCTTGGTCCTCTGCCCCCTGACCGGAAGGCCCTTCTTGTGCCGAATCCCTCTATAGCAGTTTATCTCCATCAACCTTTTTATATTCTGTGCGACCTCCCTGCGCAGGTCACCTTCTACCTTGTAGTTTTTCTGGATAATCTCGGTTATCCGGGCGATCTCTGCCTCGGATAGGTCCTTGGCCCGCTTCATGGGGTCTATCTGGGCCTGTTTGAGTATCTCGCTGGACCTGCTCCGCCCTATCCCGTAAATGTAGGTCAGGGCTATCCAGATCGTTTTATCCTTCGGTATGTCGACACCCAGTATCCTCGGCATAATCCCTCCTTATCCCTGTCTCTGCTTGTGGGCGGGATCCTCGCATATGACCCGCACTACCCCTTTTCGCTTTATAATCCTGCACTTGGGACATATCTTCTTGACCGATGCCCTTACCTTCATAATATTCCCCTCCGCTACTTGTATCGGTATACTATCCTGCCCCGGTTCAGGTCGTAGGGCGTCAGTTCTACCCTCACCCTGTCTCCGGGAACTATCTTGATAAAGTGCATCCTCATCTTACCCGCAACATGGGCGAGCACTCTATGCCCGTTGTCGAGTTCTACCCTGAACATAACGTTGGGCAGACACTCGACTATCGTGCCGTCTACCTCTATGACGTTGTCTTTCTTGCCCATAGCCCTTTAATAAAATCTCTGCCTACTGGAAATTTTATATTTTAACTGATATTCAACCTCAAATCCAGAAAAAGTTTTTTACTCAGGTCAACACTTGGACCTCTCCATCCAGAATAGCGATGGTGTGTTCGTAATGAGCACTCTTTTTACCGTCTAAGGTCCTAACGGTCCAGCCGTCCTCGGGATCTATACGGACCTTCCAAGTGCCTGCGTTTACCATTGGCTCTATCGCCAGAACCATCCCGGGGGATATGCGCTCACCCCTTCCCGGCTGTCCGTAATTTGGCACCATCGGGGGCTCGTGGATGTCAAACCCTACACCGTGTCCTACAAAATCCCTCACCACCGAGAAACCTGCCTTCTCAACCGTGCGCTGTATCGTGTAGGATATGTCCCCTATGTGGGTGGCAGTCTCGGCCTTCTTTATCGCCCGCTGAAGGGCCAAGAGGGTGGTCTCCATCAACCGCCTATCCTCTTCATTCACCTCACCGATGGCAAAGGTCCAGGCGGAATCCGCATAATACCCGCCTTTCTCTACCCCAACGTCTATGCCAACTATATCTGATTCCCTCAACACCTTCTTCTCCGAAGGTATCCCGTGAACCACCTCCTCGTTGACGGATATGCAACTCGCCGAGGGATATCCCCTATACCCTTTAAAGGCAGGTCTGGCCCCGTGATCCCTTATGTAGGTCTCTATAAACTTATCTATCTCCTTAGTGGACACTCCGGGGACCAGTTTCTCCGGGAGTATTTCAAAGAGCGAATGTATTATCCGGCCCGCCTCTGCAATGCCCTCGATATCCTCGGGCCCTTTCAAGCGTATCATAGGGAGTTCAATATGTTCTCTATCTGCTTGAAGGTCTCTTCTGCGGAGACCTCACTGTTCACCTCAAAGAGGATACCTTTCTGCCTATAGAAATCCACTAAAGGTGCGGTCTGCTGGTTGTAGACCTCAAACCTCTGCTTGATGACCTCTTCTTTGTCGTCCTCGCGCTGGTATAGCTCCCCTCCGCAGATGTCACAGCGCATGTCGTTCTTCGGGGGCTTGTTTACCCTGTGATATATCGCCCCGCAGTTCCGACATATCAGGCGACCGGTCAACCTCATCCTCACCACTTCCCAAGAGACTTTGAGGTAGATAACTGCGGTCAGTTCCCTGCCTATCTCCTTCAGGAGTTCATCCAATGCCTCCGCTTGGGCGACGGTGCGGGGAAAACCGTCCAACAGAAATCCCTTCTCCTTCGGCAGGGCCAACAGTTTCTCCCTTATCATACCGATGATCACCTCGTCGGGGACCAGTTCGCCCTTCTCCACGTATTCCTTTGCCTTCTTCCCCAACTCGCTCCCTGCCTTCATCTCCGCCCGCAAGATATCCCCGGTGGAGAGGTGCTCCAATCCGAGGCGCTCTCTCAATATCTCTGCCTGCGTGCCCTTTCCCGCCCCGGGTGGTCCCAATAGAACGAGATTCGCCGTCATCCGTACCTCCTCCCCCTTATCCTTCCCGAACGGATAAATCCATCGTAGTGTCTCATAAGCAGGTGCGACTCTATCTGTCTTATCGTGTCCAGCAATACGCCGACGACTATCAATATACCCGTCCCTCCGAAGAACTGGGAGACCAGATAGGGGATGTTCAACCACCGGCTCAACAACATCGGTATCACCGCTATGATGGCCAAGAATATCGCACCAAGGGTGGTAACCTTTATCATAACGTCGTAAAGGTACTCTGCGGTGGGCATGCCCGGTCTTATGCCGGGGATGAATCCACCGTACTTTTTCAGGTTATCCGCGATGTCCAAGGGACGGAATATTATCTGGGTGTAAAAGAAGGTAAAGAAGATTATCAGGGCCGAGTAAACCAATATGTAGGTTAGATCTGCGGTCCTTATCCAGTTGGCTACCTTTTCTATCCCAAACCGCAAACCCATACTGGCAAGGGTTGCGGGAAAGAGCAATACCGACTGGGCAAAGATTATGGGCATAACGCTGGCCTGATTGACCCGCAGGGGTATGTAGGAGGTTTGGCCACCGACAACCCGGGTTCCGCTTATCTTTCGGGCGTATTGGACCGGTATCTTGCGCTGTCCCTGAGTAATTGCGGTAACAAACCAGACCACCGCAAACAGCATTACTATCAGGAACACGACCACCTCCGGGCGGATCTGTCCGGTCTTGGCCAGGGTGTACAATTGGTAGATCGCACCGGGCATACGGGAAAGGATACCTGCGGTAATAATCAGGGATATGCCGTTGCCTATCCCGTATTCCTGTATCTGTTCACCCAACCACATAATAAACGCGGTGCCGGTCGTAAGGGATATCATGGTCATTATCCTGAAGCCCCACCCCGGGAACAGGACCACCGCCTCGCCCCCTATACCGTTCTCGAGGTAAAGGGCGATGAAGTAGGCCTGAAGGAGACACAATAGGATGGTCCCGTAGCGGGTGTACTGGAGTATCTGCCTATAACCGGTGGCTCCCTCCTTGGAGAGTTGTTCCAGCTTTGGTATCACCGGGGTGAGCAGTTGCAGTATTATGGACACCGATATGTAGGGCATTATACCCAAGGCAAAGATGGTCGCCCTCCGGAGTGCGCCTCCGGAGAAGAGGTTCATCAGCCCGAACAGACCACCACCCGCCTGCTTGGCGAGGTTGTCGAATATCTGGGCCAGTTTCAGACTGTCTATACCGGGGATCGGAATGTAGGCACCTATCCTGTAGACGACCAACAGGCCCAAGGTGATGAGGAGTTTCTTTCGCAGGTCCTCTATCTTGAATATGTTGACGAAGGTCTTTAACATCAGGCTATGAGTTCTACCTCACCGCCAGCGGATTTCACCTTTTCCACCGCTGACCTTGATGCCTTGTGGACCTTTATCCTGAAGGCGACGGTAACCTCACCGTTGCCCAAGAGTTTTACCTTGGTGTGCTTCTTAACGAGGCCCTTTCTCAAGAGGTCCTCAGGGGTTATCTCACCTCCGTTGGGGAACACTGTGGAGAGTTTACCCACATTAACTATGCTGTACTCCTCAGCAAAGGCCCGGTTGTTGAAGCCCCTCTTGGGTATGCGCCTTATCAGGGGCATCTGGCCTCCCTCAAAACCGGGATAGACGCCCGGTCCCGAGCGGGCCTTGGCACCTTTGTGCCCCCTTCCGGAGGTCTTGTCCATACCCGAACCGACTCCCCTGCCCACGCGCTTGGGGGAGGTATTTGCCCCTTTAGGCATCCTTATATCCTGCAATCCCATATATCGTCTCCTCCTTTACTCTACCTTCTCGTCCTCTCCCAAGGGAGGAGGCGGTGTCATCTTCAACTTGGAAAACCCGTTCATCGCTGCCTTTATCAGGTTCACCGGGGTGTTGGACTTGAGGGACTTGGTCAATATATCCTGTATACCTGCCGCCTCGCAGAGGGCACGCACCACCTCGCCGGCGATGATACCGGTTCCGCGAGAGGCCGGCTTCATAACCACCTTGGAGGCGCCGAACTCCCCTATCACATCGTGGGGGATGGTGTGCCCCTTTATGGGTATCCAGACCATGTTCTGCCTTGCCTTCATCAGCCCTTTCCGGATCGCATCTATCACCTCATTGGCCTTACCAAGGGCATATCCCACCTTGCCCTTTCCGTTCCCCACAACGACGAGGGCGGAGAAGGAAAGTTTCTTCCCTCCGGTGGTGACCTTGGTGACCCTCTTTATCTGCAATACCTTTTCGTAAACTATCTCGTCTTGCTGCTCCTGAGTCTGCTTGTTGACCTCTGCCATCAGAACTTGATCCCTCCTTTCCTCATACCCTCAGCGCAGGCCTTTACCCTGCCGTGGTATCTATACCCGGCCCTGTCAAAGGCTATCTCTTCAATACCCTTTTCCTTAAGGCGTTTGGCCATAAGTTCTCCCACCTTCTCGGCTGCCTCCACATTTCCCCCATAGGAGATCTGATCCCTTATCTCCGGGGAGAGAGTAGAGGCACCGGTTATCACTATCCCCCGCTCGTCGTCTACTGCCTGGACATAGAAGTGGCGCAGGCTCCTGTAGACCACCACCCTCGGCTTCTCTGCGGTCCCGAACATCTTCTTCAATATATGCTTGTGCCTGCGCTCTTTTCTCTTGCGCTTCTCCTTCGGATCCATTCCCATAGCAAATCCTCCCAGTGAGGCTATCTTTCGTTACTTCTTACCGGCGGCCTTACCCGCCTTCCTGCGTATCTTCTCGCCGACGTATCTTATCCCCTTGCCCTTGTACGGCTCGGGTGGTCTTATCTTCCTTATCTCCGCTGCTACCTGACCTACCTTCTGCTTGTCTATCCCCTCCACCACTATCTGGGTGGGCTTCGGGGTCTGGATGTTTACTCCCTCGGGTATGGGGTAGACCACCGGATGGGAATAGCCCACTTCCAAGACCAACTCCTTGCCCTTCAACTGGGCCTTATAACCCACACCCACCATCTCCAGTTCCTTTTTATAGCCCTGAGTAACCCCGATTATCATGTTGTTTATCAGACTGCGATACAACCCGTGCAGGGCCTTGTCCATCTTCAGATCGGTGGGACGCTCCACCCTTACCTGTCCGTCTTCCACCACTATCTTGATTCTCGGGGAAACCTGCAGGGTGAGTTTCCCTTTCGGTCCCTCAACGGTGACTATATTGGCCTTATCCACGCTCACCTTAACGCCGTATGGCATAGGTATGGGCTTTTTCCCTATCCTCGACATAGACCTTTCTCCTTAATAGATGTAACAGATGTACTCTCCGCCGACTCTCAACTTCTTTGCGTCCTTATTGGTGATAACCCCTTTGGAGGTGGACAAAACCGCTATGCCTACACCCCGCTTCACATTGGGGAGGTTTTCGAGATCCACGTAGATCCGCCTACCCGGCTTGGAGACCCTGACTATCTCGCTGAAGGCGGGCTCGCCTTCTATGTATCGCAGATGTATCTCCAGTATCCCCTGCTTGTTGTCCTCTATATACCTGTATCCCCTTATGTATCCGTGATCCCTGAAAATGTCCAGTATCCTGCGTTTCAGGTTAGAGGCAGGTACGCGCACTACCTCCTTGCGCGCCATACCCGCATTCCTTATCGCGGTCAACATATCGGCAATCGGATCGCTTACGCTCATGAACCTTCCCTCCTTACCAGGAAGCGTGCCTTACGCCGGGAATTTCTCCCTTCCAAGCCATCTCACGAAAACATATCCTGCACAATCCAAACCGGCTCAGGTAGGCCCTTGGCCGTCCGCATATATGACAACGATTGTACTTCCTCACCTTGAATTTCGGCTCCCTCTTCCACTTCTCTATCATTGCCTTCTTGGCCATAGTCCCTCCTGTTATCTCTTTCTAAAAGGCATTCCCAACAATTCGAGCAGTGCCTTCGCCTCCTCGTCGGTCTCTGCAGTGGTGACGAAGGCGATGTCCATACCCTGCACCCGACTGACCTTATCCAGGTCTATCTCCGGAAAAATGGTCTGCTCCGCTATGCCCAGATTGTAATTCCCCCGCCCGTCAAAGGAGGACAACGGCACACCCCGGAAGTCCCTCAACCTGGGCAGTATGATGTTAACGAACCTGTCGAAGAACTCGTACATCCTCGCTCGTCTAAGGGTGACTTTACAGCCAACCGGCATACCCCTTCTTATCTTGAAGTTGGATATAGACTTCCTCGCCCTGCGGATGGCCGGCCTCTGGCCGGTTATCATCGCCAGATCATCCATTGCGGATTCCAACAACTTTATGTCCCGCGCTGCCTCACCTATACCCATATTTATCACTATCTTCTCCAGACGGGGCACCTGCATAACCGATTCATATCCGAACCGGTTCATCAACTCCGGCACTATCTCTTCCCTGTATTTCTTAAGCAGTCTGGGCACGATTGCCATCTCGCTTTTCCCTCCTTAAACGATCGCTCCACAGGACCTGCATATCCTGACCTTCTTACCATCCGACTCCACGCGAAATCCGACCCTAACACCACGCTTGCACTCGGGGCAGTAGAGCATAACATTGGAGATGTCCATAGGCATCTCCACCTCTGTTATCCCGCCGGGCAACTCCTCGCTTATCCTTCTCACATGCTTCTTTGCCTTGTTCACGCCTTCCACGAGGACCTTGCCCTTGTCCCTGAGGACGCGCAGGACGCGCCCCATCTTGCCCTTGTCCTTGCCGGTTATAACCACGACCGTGTCGTCTTTCTTTATCTTCTTGAACTTCAACATCCCTATCACCTCACAAGACTTCCGGTGCCAAAGATACTATCTTCATGAAATTTCTATCCCTGAGTTCCCGGGCGATGGGCCCAAAGACCCTCGTGCCCTTGGGATTGCCCTGATTGTCTATTATGACCACCGCATTGCTGTCAAACCTGACGACCGTTCCGTCCTTCCTGCGGATCGGAAACTTCTGCCTGACCACCACTGCCTTGACCACCGACCCCTTCTTTATCGGTGAATTCGGCAGGGCCTCCTTCACCGAACAGGTGATAACATCTCCCACCTGCGCATAGCGGGAGTTCTTTTTATGTATTACGCCTATGCAGGCAACCTTCTTCGCCCCGCTGTTGTCAGCAACCACCAGACGAGTGCGCATCTGAATCATTTCAGCACCTCCAACAGCCTCCAGCGCTTCTCCTTAGAAAGGGGACGCGTCTCTATAAACCGCACCCGATCTCCAACCTTGGCAGTTTCTTTCTCGTCGTGGACCTTGTACTTCTTCCTGACCTTCACCCTCTTCTTATAGAGCGGATGCTCCACCATTCGCTCGACCATCACGACGATAGTCTTCTGCATCTTATCGCTGACCACAACGCCTTCCAATATCCTCTTCCTACTGCGCATAATCACTTCTCCTGAGTTCTGGCCAACTCTCTCTCCCGCAAGATGGTTAGAATCCGGGCAATGTCCTTCTTTATGGCCTTGAACAGATGAGGCTTATCCGCCCCGGTAACCGCATGCTTCATCCTCAACTCGAAGAGTTGCTTCTTAAGGGCCAGGAGTTTATCCTGCAGCATCTGATCGTCCCACTCTCGCAAATCCCTTGCCTTCATAGTCTCACTCCATCGTTCTGGTCACGAACTTGGTCCGAAACGGCAGTTTGTAGGAGGCGGTCCTTATCGCCTCTCTCGCAAGGTCCTCGGGAACACCTGCTATCTCAAACAGTATCTTGCCCCGATGGACCACTGCAACCCAGCCCTCAGGAGAGCCCTTCCCCTTACCCATTCGGGTCTCCGCGGGCTTTTTGGTGTAGGACTTATCGGGAAATACCTTTATCCAGACCTTACCGCCCCTCTTAAGTTTCCTGCTTATGGCAACCCTGGCTGCCTCCAACTGGGTGGCGGTAAGCCAGGCGTTCTCTAAAGCCTTTATGCCGTATTCGCCAAAGGTGAGTTTACTGCCTCTAACCGCAATCCCCTTGCGGGTCCCTCTTTGGTGCTTTCTGTACTTGAC
Source organism: Candidatus Omnitrophota bacterium (assembly GCA_015494465.1). Lineage (GTDB taxonomy): Bacteria > Omnitrophota > Gorgyraeia > S143-82 > S143-82 > S143-82. Next base: position 41,274 of record WGBD01000001.1, read on the forward strand.
TCTACTGGGCATCAAAGGCATAGCGCGTCCTCCTCACACGAACATCTCCATCTGCTCCTTGAAGATCTCCTTCAACGGCTTGCCCTCGCCGTGATAGACCCACACCTTTACACCGATGGTACCATATGTGGTCTGGGCCTCGGAGAGGGCGTAATCTATATCCGCCTTTAAGGTGGACAAGGGGACCTTACCTGCCCTGTACTTCTCGGTCCGGGCTATCTCTGCCCCGCCAAGCCTTCCACCTATCTCTATCTTTATCCCCTGGGCGCCGGCCTGCATTGCCTGCTCTATCGCCCGCTTCACCGCCCGCTTGTAAGGGATGCGCTTCTCTATCTGATAGGCGATGTTGTCTGCGATTATCTGGGCATCGGTCTCAGGGACGCTCACCTCTTCGGTGTCTATCCTGACCTCCTGATCGGTCGCTATCTGTTCTATCTCGTTCTTGAGTTTCTCTATCTCCGCACCCTTGCGCCCGATTATCACCCCCGGACGGGCAGTGTATATTATTACCCGAAGGTTATTTTCTCCATAGCGCTCTATCTCTACCCGGCTGACCGCTGCGTGTCTCAGCTTCTTGCGGATGTGATCCCTAATCCTGCGGTCCTCTATAACATACTTGACGAACTTTGGCCCTTTGGCGAACCAGCGAGACCGCCAGTCCTTTATGTAACCGACACGCAACACGAAAGGATGTACCTTCTGTCCCATATTACTCCTCGTCTCCTTGGGTTAAATCTGTGCTCTCGTGCACACTATCTTTGGTCTCCGGATATCGGACATCCAGTTCCACGGTTATGTGGGCGGTGCGCTTGCGGATGGGCATCGCCCTGCCCATGGTACCTGCCCTCCAGCGGTGCCATATCGGCCCGGGATCCGCACATATCTTGGATATGTAAAGGGCCTCGAGGGGAATATTCTTCTGCAAGGCGTTGTTTACCGCCGACTTCAACACCTTATAAACCGGGTACTTTGCCCGCTTGTTCACGCCCAACAATATCTTTTCCGCCTCCAAGACGCTCTTTCCCCGGAGGTGGTCTATGACGTATCTGACCTTCCTCGGGGACATCCTTACGTATCTGGCTATCGCTCTAGCGACCATATCAAGCCCTTCCTCACTTCCTCGCCATCGCCTTCTTGGCCTTTATACCACCGTGCTGGATGAACTTGCGAGTAGGGGCAAACTCGCCCAGTTTGTGCCCTACCATATTCTCGGTGACATAGACCGAAACGAACTTATGCCCGTCGTAAACCGCAAATGTGTGTCCGACGAACTCCGGGATTATGTCCGACCTGCGGGACCAGGTCTTTATCGGGGTCCTGTCCCCGGTCTCCTTGGCCTTCATAACCTTTTTGAGGAGTTTTGGATCTACGTATGGACCTTTCTTAAGAGACCTTGGCATAATCCCTCCTTACTTGCGTCTCCTGACGATGAGTTTATCAGACGGCTTCTTCTTGCGGGTCTTTTTACCCTTGGTGTTCCATCCCCAGGGGCTGACCGGATGAGGATTACCCTGAGGCGCCTTACCTTCACCACCACCGTGAGGGTGGTCAACCGGATTCATCGCAACACCCCTGACGATGGGCCTGCGCCCCAACCAGCGCATCCTACCTGCCTTACCTATCACTATGGAATCGTGCTCGGGGTTGCTCACCTGCCCCACAGTGGCAAGGCAGTCCTGTAGGAACAACCGCACCTCACCCGACGGCATCTTTATGTGGGCATACTTACCTTCCTTGGCCATCAACTGGACACTCGTACCCGCGGACCGGGCAATCTGCCCGCCCTTGCCGGGATAGAGCTCGAGGTTGTGGAGTATGGTGCCCAGCGGTATAAACCTCAACGGCATCGCATTACCGGGTTTGACCTCTACTACCTGTGAACGGGAACTTATAACCGTATCCCCGACCTTCAAGCCCAGCGGAGCGATGATGTACCGCTTCTCTCCGTCCTCGTACTGAATTAGAGCAATCCTCGCACTCCGGTTGGGATCGTACTCTATGGACAGAACCTTCGCGGGAATGTCAAACTTGTTGCGCTTGAAGTCTATTATCCTATACCTGCGCTTGTGCCCTCCACCCCGGTGCCTTACGGTGATGCGACCGTAAACATTGCGGCCGCCGGTTTTTTTCAGCGGAGCCAGAAGCGACTTCTCCGGTTCGGTTTTGGTAATCTCCTCGAAGGTGTATCCCGTCATCCAGCGACGGGAAGGAGTAACTGGTTTATAGCGCTTGATACCCATCTCTAACTTCCTGTCTCTATCTTGTGTCCCTTCTCCAGCGTTACTATGGCCTTCTTCCACTCGCCGGTATGCCCTTCCAAGCCCCACCTAATCCTCTTGGGCTTGCCGGGCATAATCATAGTGTTGACCTTCTTTACCTTCACGTTAAAAATCTCTTCGACTGCCTTGCGAATTTCTATCTTGTTGACCGACTTTGGCACGACGAAAGTGTACTTGTTGTACCCCTGCTGGTCGACCGACTTCTCAGATTGGTATAAGAATTTGATTATATCGTACTTAGTTTTCATCTGTCAATCCCTTTCTTTTGGTTCTGTCCATCAATACCGCCCATGCCTCAACGTCTACTACCACCTTGTCCGCCCACATAAGATCGTAGGGATTAACATCTTTGGCCAGAAGGACCCATACATCAGGGATGTTCCGCGAGGCCAGATACAGGTTATTGCTTATCTGGTTAACGACCACCAGACAATTGTCCACACCCGGCTCAACGCCAATCTTCTTGAGGGCCTGGGCAAACTCCTTGGTCTTGGGAGAACTGGCGTCAAGATCCTTTACCAGAAGGACCTTCGCCTCCTCAAGGGCACGCTTGAGGGCTGCCCGATAGGCGGACAATCGCAGGGAACGAGTTATCTTCTGGGAGAAGTCTCTTGGCTTGGGCCCAAATACGACTCCTCCACCCCGCCAGAGAGGAGATCTGATGGATCCTGCCCTTGCCCTTCCAGTTCCTTTCTGTCTCCACGGCTTCCTCCCGCCACCAGAGACCTCTCCTCTGGTCTTGGTGGAGGCGGTACCGCTCCTCTGATTGGCAAGGTAGGCCTTGATGTAGAAGTACAAAGGATTGTTGCCGTTCCCCTTAACCGGGATATCCTCCGGATTGAACTCCAGTTTACCGGTCTCGTTGCCGTTAAGATCCTTTATGCTCAGTTCCATCTCTTCACACCTCGCGTTAAGACTTCTTGGCCTTGCGCACAAACACCATAGACTTGATGTGTCCCGGCACTGAACCCTTTATCACCAACACATTGTTATCCTTGTCTATCCTAACAACCTTAAGATTCTGGACGGTCACCCTCGCGTTGCCCATGTGTCCAGGCAGGTGCCTGCCCTTTATCACCCGTCCCGGGAAGGTGCCCGGTCCCAAAGAACCTATCACCCGATGGGACATGGAACCGTGGGTGGCAGGCCCACCGGACCAGCCCCAGCGCTTCATACCTCCTGCAAAGCCCCGCCCTTTGGACTTGCCAACCACATCCACCTTGGCAACGCCCTCAAAGAGCTCTATCCCTATCTCCTGACCGACCGAGGGCAACTCCTCACCCTTGGCCAGGACCTCGCGTATGTACCTCTTGGGCGGGATCTCCAGCTTTTTGAATATGCCCAGAACCGGCTTGGTGAGCTTATTCTCTTTTACGTCAACGAAGGCAATCTGAACGTTCTTCTTGCCAGAAGGAAATTCTTTTACGCCAAGAACGACTGCAGGATATATCTCTATAACCGTAACCGGGACGAGTCTGCCATCCTCTTCGAATATCTGGGTCATCCCCAGTTTTCTGCCAAACAAACCTTCTATCATATCGGTCAAGCCTCCTTTCGTCCAGCGCAGTTCGGCAGGTCTCCCCAGCCGAACTGTTAGACCATACCCATCTTCGGATACAAAAAGGTGACGGGCGATCTATCTCCGGCCCGTCACCCTTCGTTTACATCTTTATCTCTACATCCACCCCTGCGGGCAGATTGAGTTTCTTCAAGGCATCTATCGTCTTGGCAGTCGGCCCCACTATCTCCAGGAGGCGCTTGTGAGTGCGTATCTCAAACTGCTCCCTGGACTTCTTGTCTATCACCGGAGACCTCAACACGGTGTAGATCTCCCTCTTCGTGGGAAGAGGGATAGGACCAACCACCTTGGCACCCGTGCGCTGGGCAGATGCCACTATCTCTTTCACCGACCGATCGAGTATCCTGTGCTCGTACGACTTCAGCTTTATCCGTATTCTCTGTTCCGCCATGGCAAAGAACGACCGCCTCTCGAATCGCGAACTACTCTATTATCTCGGTTACGACACCCTTTCCGATGGTCTTACCACCCTCACGGATAGCAAACCTCAACTCCTTCTCCAGAGCAACCGGTGCAATCAACTCCACCTCAAAGGTGACGTTGTCGCCCGGCATCACCATCTCAACGCCCTCGGGCAGTTTTATGGTCCCGGTAACGTCGGTGGTGCGGAAGTAGAACTGAGGCCTGTATCCGGTGAAGAACGGCTTGTGCCTTCCTCCTTCCTCCTTGCTCAGGACGTAGACCTGGGCCCTGAACTTGGTGTGAGGGGTAATGCTACCCGGAGCAGCGAGGACCATTCCTCTCTTGAGGTCCTTCTTCTCAACGCCCCTCAACAACAGACCAACGTTGTCTCCTGCCTGACCCTCGTCAAGGATCTTGCGGAACATCTCTATACCGGTAACCACGGTCTTACCGATCTTGTTGTTGAAACCGACGACCTCAACCTCATCGCCGACCTTTATCTTACCCCTCTCTATCCTACCGGTAGCGACGGTTCCACGACCGGAGATGGAGAAGACATCCTCAACCGCCATAAGGAACGGCTTGTCTATCTCCCTGACCGGATCGGGTATGTACTCATCTACCGCCTTCATCAACTCTATTATCGGCTTGCAGTTGGGACAGTCGTCCTTTCCGCAACCGCACTCCATAGCTTTCAGAGCGCTTCCCCTGATTATGGGGACCTCGTCGCCGGGATACTCGTACTTGCTCAGGAGCTCCCTTATCTCCATCTCGACCAGATCCAACAACTCCGGATCGTCCACCTGATCTACCTTGTTCATAAAGACGACGATCGCAGGAACATTCACCTGTCTGGCCAAGAGGATGTGCTCTCTGGTCTGGGGCATCGGTCCATCGGTAGCAGCGACCACCAATATGGCACCATCCATCTGGGCTGCACCGGTAATCATGTTCTTTATGTAGTCAGCGTGCCCTGGACAGTCTATGTGGGCGTAGTGCCTCTTGTCGGTCTGGTACTCCACGTGGGCGATGTTTATGGTAACACCCCTCTGCTTCTCCTCGGGAGCGTTATCTATCTGATCGTATTCCTTTGCCTCAGCCATACCCCTCTGGGCAAGGACCTTGGTTATCGCCGAAGTCAACGTGGTCTTACCGTGGTCAACGTGACCTATGGTTCCGATGTTGACGTGCGGTTTCGTTCTTACGAACTTCTCTTTTGCCATCTCCTACACCTCCTGCTGTTTTATGCGCTCTTACTTGCTGTCCTCTTTCCGACGATCTTCTCGGCTATATTAGGCGGAACCTCCGCATAATAAGAAGGTTCCATTGTATATGTTCCACGGCCCTGTGTCAAGGACCTCAAGGCATTGGCGTAATCAAAGGTCTCCGCCAAGGGGATATCGCCCCTTATCACCTTCAAATGTCCCCTCTGTCCCAGAGAGGTTATCTTACACCTACGGCTGTTAAGATCGCCTATCACCGCACCCATATATTCCTCAGGAACGGTTACCTCTATGTCCATAATGGGCTCCAAGAGGATGAGCCCTGCCCTTTTGGCCCCGTCGCTAAGGGCAAGCGCTGCAGCCAGTTTAAAGGCGAACTCCGACGAATCCACCTCGTGGAAAGATCCGTCCACAAGCGTGACCTTTATGTCGGTAAGGGGATAACCTGCCAAGACCCCGTTCTGGGCCTCGGAGAGGATTCCCTCTTTTACCGCGGGGATGTATTCTTTGGGTATTACGCCTCCCTTTATCTTGTCCACGAACTCTATCCCTGATCCCCTTTCACCGGGTTCTATCTCTATGATAACATGGCCGTACTGCCCCCTACCTCCGGACTGCTGTATGTACTTACCTTCACTGCGGACCGGCTTTCGGATGGTCTCGCGGTAGGCGACCTCCGGAGTACCTACATTGGCATCCACGTTGAATTCCCGGCGCATACGGTCAACGATTATCTCCAGATGGAGCTGGCCCATGCCGGAGATAAGCGTCTGGCCGGTCTCGGGGTTATACCTGACCCGGAAGGTCGGGTCCTCTTCTTCAAATTTCTTGAGAGCCATGGCCAGTTTGTCCTGATCCGCCTTGGTCTTGGGCTCTATGGAAAGGGATATGACCGGCTCGGGGAACTTCATGGATTCCAAGATAATCGGATATTCCTCGTCGCAGAGGGTATCACCGGTCTTGGTCTCCTTCAGGCCAACGAAGGCGACTATGTCGCCGGTAAATATCTCTTTCACTATCTCCTGACGGTTTGCGTGCATCCGCACTATCTTGGAGACCCTCTCCTTGGTGCGACGGGTGGAGTTGTATATGTAAACACCGGAGGTGAGCTTCCCGGAATACACCCGCACATAGGTTAGTTTACCAACGTAAGGATCGGTCATTATCTTGAAGGCTAAGGCACAGAAGGGCGCCTCGTCCGAAGGTATTCTCTCCTCGTATTCCCCGGTCTTGGGATTCATCCCCTTCACTGCAGGTATATCTATTGGGGAAGGGAGGTAGTCGCAGATCGCATCCAACAGCAACTGCACACCCTTATTCTTGAGGGCGGTTCCGCATAGGACGGGGACGAACTTATTCTTTACCACTGTACGGCGGATGGCCTTCTTTATGTCTTCGGTGGTAATCTCCTCCTCTGCGAGGTACTTCTCCATTATCTCATCGTCTACCTCGCCCAACCTCTCTATCAGGTTCTCCCGCCACTTCTTGGCCTCCTCTATCATCTCCTCGGAGATGGGCAGTATCTCCATCTCCTTACCGAGGTCGTCCTTGTAGATGCGCATATTCCACTCCACCAGATCCACTATCCCTTTAAAGGAATCCTCTTTACCTACGGGTAATTGTATAGGCGCTGCATGGGAGGCCAAGCGCTCCTTCATCTGATCCAAGACTGCAAAGAAGTCTGCACCCACGCGGTCCATCTTGTTGACGAAGGCGATGCGCGGGACATTGTACTTGTCCGCCTGGCGCCACACCGTCTCGGTCTGGGGCTGAACCCCACCCACACCGCAGAACACGACCACCGCACCGTCGAGGACCTTCAAGGACCTCTCCACCTCAACGGTGAAGTCCACGTGGCCCGGAGTGTCTATGATGTTTATCTGGCAGTCCTTCCACTTACAGCTTATACTTGCCGCGGTAATGGTTATTCCTCTTTCCCTTTCCTGGGCCATCCAGTCGGTAGTGGCGGTCCCTTCGTGGACCTCACCTATCTTGTGTATCCTTCCGGTATAAAAGAGGATTCTTTCCGTAGTGGTGGTCTTGCCCGCATCTATGTGGGCGATAATACCGATGTTGCGTATCTTATCCAAAGGTATCTCTCTCGGCATGGTTCCCTCTCCTTACCATCTGAAGTGGGCAAACGCCTTGTTTGCCTCTGCCATCTTGTGGGTATCTTCCTTCTTCTTGACCGCTGCACCCTCTCCGCGGTATGCAGAGAGCAACTCATCCGCAAGTTTCTCGTGCATGGGCCTGCCCTTTCTGGCCCGGGCAAGGTCCCGTATCCACTTCATTGCCAGAAAGTATCCCCTGTAATCGGGGACCTCCATGGGTATCTGGTAGGTTGCACCCCCGACCCTACGGGGTCTTACCTCTACCCGAGGACGCACGTTGTCCAGGGCCTTGTAAAACACCTTTAACTCGTCCTCTCCGGTCTTTTCTTTTAATATCTTAAAGGCGGTATAAACTATACGCTGGGCAAGGGTCTTCTTGCCCCGCATCATTATCATGTTTATAAACTTGGCAACCCGCTCACTGTTGTATATGGGATCGGGTGCTATCTTGCGTCTCTCTGCCCTTCTTCGCCTCATATCCCCATCTCTCCTTTACTTCTTGGGCCGTTTGGTCCCGTAAAGCGAACGGGACTTCTTACGGCCTTCCACTCCAGCGGCATCCAACGCACCTCTTATAATGTGATATCTGACACCGGGAAGGTCCTTTACCCTTCCACCCCTTACCAAGACTATAGAGTGCTCTTGAAGGTTGTGCCCTTCACCGGGGATGTATGCGGTCACCTCGATCCCGGTGGTCAGGCGGACCCTTGCGACCTTACGCAGAGCGGAGTTCGGCTTTTTCGGAGTCATGGTCCTAACCTGTACGCACACTCCCCTGCGCTGAGGACAACCCTTTAGAGCAGGAGACTTGGACTTTCTGACCTTCGGTTTCCTCCCCAGTCTAACTAACTGATTTATCGTCGGCATAATACCTCCCGTAAACTTACCTCGGTATCTCTTCTAGGTCCTCTTCCTCGGCAGCTTTTATGTTTGCCTTGGCTCCCGTACCTGCGGGAATTACATGGCCTACAATTACGTTCTCCTTAAGGCCGTAGAGACTATCCTTTTTACCAGCCCAAGCGGCCTCTGTCAAGACCCTTGCTGTCTCCTGGAAGCTGGCTGCGGATATAAAGCTCTCGGTGTGGAGCGCAGCCTTGGTTATCCCGAGGAGCACTGGGGAATAGGTGGCAGGCCTTTTCCCTTGCTTTATCAGTTCACGGTTAACAGCGAGGAGCTTGTGTTTGTCCACGTAATCACCTGCCAAGAACTCGCTGTCTCCCGGATCCTCTACCTGCACCTTGCGGAGCATCTGGCGGATGATGATCTCTATGTGCTTGTCGTTTATCTTTACGCCCTGCAGGCGGTAGACCTCCTGTATCTCGTTGACCAGGTACTCCTGCAAGACCCTATCACCGCAGATCCTGAGTATGTCCTGCAGGACTACCGGCCCATCGGTCAACTGCTGACCTGCGGTAACGTAATCGCCTTTATACACGGTTGGGTGCTTACCCGGTGGCAGGACGTACTCCTTAACCATACCCGAGGGACTGCGGATGATTATCTTCCTCTGTCCCTTCTTGGTCTCGCCGAACTCAACATACCCGTCTATCTCACTGATGATGGCAGGATCTTTGGGCCTCCTGGCCTCAAACAGCTCAGCCACCCTTGGGAGACCACCGGTGATGTCGCGGGTCTTGATAACCACTTTCGGTTGTTTGGCCAAGATATCTCCCGCCTCCACCTTCTGGCCCTCATCCACGAGAATGTGGGCACCCCTTGGAATGGGGTATATGCCGACGGTCTCTCCCTTGGCATTGAGTATGACTATCTGCGGGTGATAATCCGCTCTGTGCTCCAAAACCACCCGCTCTTTTATACCCGATATCTCGTTCACCTGCTGTTTTATGGTGACGTTCTCTATGATGTCTTCGTACTTGACCGTACCGTCCACCTCGCTGAGTATCGGCTGGGTGTAGGGATCCCACTTCACGATGGTCTCGTTGGCCTTGACCTTGCTCTTGTCGGGATAGAGGATCAGGGCTCCCTGGGGAACCGGATACCTCTCCAGTTCGCGCCCGCTGGGATCATTTATGCTGATGGCCCCGTTCCGGTTGAGGACCACATATCCCTCGGACTTCTTGGCCACCCGCAGGTTATGATAGACGAGCACTCCGTCGCTTTTGGGTTCTATGCTGGACTTCTCCACCACCCTGCTGGCGGTTCCACCGATGTGGAACGTGCGCATCGTCAACTGGGTGCCCGGCTCACCAATGGACTGGGCAGCAACTATACCTACCGCCTCGCCCACCTCGACAAGTTTCCCGGTGGCCAGGTTCCTGCCGTAGCACTTTGCGCACACGCCCCTCTGGGACTCACAGGTCAATACACTCCTTATGCGAACGGTCTCTATCCCTGCCTCGCGGATCTTCCTTGCCTTTTCCTCGGTTATCTCCTCACCCGCCCGAACTATCACCTCATCGGTAATGACGTCCACGATGTTGTCGAGGGCGGTCCTTCCTATTATCCTCTCCTCCAGGCTCACGACCTCCTCGTCGCCCTCCATGATCGAACTAACCGCTATTCCGTTGAGAGTCCCACAGTCTTCCTCAACGACGATCACATCCTGGGCGACATCCACCAGCCTGCGGGTGAGGTATCCCGCATCCGCGGTCTTCAAGGCGGTATCCGCCAATCCCTTTCTGGCCCCGTGGGCGGAGAGGAAGTACTCCAAGACATTCAGTCCTTCGCGGAAGTTGGCCACGATCGGGTTCTCAATAATCTCTCCCGAAGGCTTTGCCATCAATCCCCTCATACCTGCCAACTGCCTTATCTGTAGTTTGGATCCCCTTGCGCCGGAGTCTGCCATGAGGAAGAGGGGATTGAAGGGATCGAATTCCTTAAACACATAATTGGAGACCTCTTCGGTGGTGTGGGTCCAGATGTCTATTATCTTGCTGTAGCGCTCACCCTCGGTTATCAATCCCTTGCGGTACTGCTCTTCTATCCTGCGGGCCTCCTTCATCGCCTGCTCGATCAACCTCTTCTTTTCTTTGGGGACATTGAGATCGGTTATTGCGATGGAGAGACCCGAATAGGTCGCGTAGTTGAACCCGAGTTCCTTTATCTTGTCGAGTGTCTCTACGGTAACTTCGTGCCCCATGCGATCGTATATATCCTTCACCAACTGGGCGAGCTTGCCCTTGTCCATCTGCAGGTTGACGAACGGGAAGCCCTTGGGCAGATAGTGATTGAATACCACCCTCCCTACGGTGGTCTCGATTATCTGGGTCTTCTCCTCAGGCACATCCTCCTGCCCGTAATAGGGCCCCTTTATCCTCACCTTTATCTTGGCGTGGAGATCCACCTCCTTGTCCTGATAGGCGGTCAGGACCTCATCCACGTCGGCGAATACCATCCCTTCGCCCTTGGCTCCTGGTTTTTCCTTGGTCATGTAGGCGATACCTAAGACCATGTCCTGGCTGGGAGTGGCAATCGCCCGACCGTTTGCCGGGGAGAAGAGGTTGCGGGCTGCGTTCATCAGTATCCGGGCCTCGGTCTGGGCCTCCAAAGACAACGGCACGTGGACCGCCATCTGGTCTCCGTCGAAGTCTGCATTGAATGCTGCGCAGACCAGAGGATGGAGCTGTATTGCCTTACCCTCTATGAGTTTGGGCTGGAAGGCCTGTATACTCAAGCGGTGAAGTGTGGGTGCGCGGTTGAGGAGAACATAGTGGTCCTGGATCACCTCTTCCAGTATGTCCCAGACCTCGGACTTGGTGCGCTCTACGACTTTGCGCGCACCCTTTATGGTGTGGACGACGCCTCTTTCTTTCAGTTTCCTTATGATGAAGGGCTCAAACAACTCGAGGGCCATCTCCTTGGGCAGACCGCACTCGTTTATCTTCAACTCCGGTCCGACGACTATGACCGAACGGCCGGAATAGTCAACGCGCTTACCCAACAGATTCTGACGGAACCGGCCCTGCTTACCCTTTAGCATATCCGCCAAGGACTTCAGCGGACGATTGTTCGCACCGAGAGCGGGCCTCCCGTGCCTGCCGTTGTCAAACAGGGCATCTACCGCCTCCTGAAGCATCCTCTTCTCGTTGCGGATGATTATGTCCGGGGCGTTCAGAGCAAGGAGTTTCTTCAGACGATTATTGCGGTTTATCACCCTCCTGTACAGGTCGTTAAGGTCGCTGGTTGCGAACCTGCCACCGTCCAACGGCACCAATGGACGCAGATCCGGGGGTATCACCGGTATCACATCCATAACCAGCCACTCGGGCTGATTACCGGACCTGCGGAAGTCCTCCAGGATGGACAGGACCTTCAACTGTTTCTTTACATTCTGTCCGCCCTTCTCTATCTGCTTGCGCAGTTCCGCTATCTTCTTCTCCAGATCCAGCTCCAGAAGAAGGTCCCTAATCGCCTCAGCACCTATCTTGGCGACGAAGGTGCCCTCGCCGTATCTGTCGAGGCAGTCGTAATAACGCTCTATGGTGAGCATCTCCCCTTTGGCCAAGGGGGTATCGCCCGGATCTATGACGATGAACTCCTCGTAGTAGATGATCTTCTCCAGATTCCGATAAGACAGGCCCAACAGCGCGCTCAACCTGCTGGGGACGACCTTGAAAAACCATACGTGGACCACCGGTGCAGCCAACTGGATGTGTCCCATCCTCTCCCTGCGCACGGTGGAGCGGGTTATCTCCACCCCGCACCGGTCGCAGACCACGCCCTTGTACTTCATCCCCTTGTACTTTCCACAGTTGCACTCCCAGTCCTTCACCGGACCGAATATACGCTCACAGAAGAGGCCGTCTTTTTCCGGTTTCAGGGTTCGGTAATTAATCGTCTCCGGCTTCTTGACCTCACCGTAAGACCAAGAGCGTATTGCCTCAGGAGAGGCTATCTTGATAGAGATACTATCAAACCCGCCTTTGGTACTAAATAACATGTCTCTCCTTCTCCGCTTTTATGTCCAGCCCCAAACCTCTAATCTCCCTCATCAACACATTAAACGACTCAGGAGTACCACCCTCAAGGTGTGGTTCTCCCTTGACGATGGACTCGTATAGTCTGGTCCTACCCTCCACATCGTCGCTCTTCACGGTCAGCATCTCGTGCAGGGTGGCAGCAGCACCGTAACCCTCCAGTGCCCAGACCTCCATCTCTCCAAAACGCTGACCACCGAACTGGGCCTTTCCGCCCAGAGGCTGTTGGGTTATCAGTGAGTAGGGGCCTATCGCCCGCGCGTGTATCTTATCCGCAACCATGTGTATCAGTTTCATTATGTACATGTATCCGACGGTGACTTCCTGATCGAACGGCTCTCCGGTGTGACCGTCGTATACAGTGACCTTCCCGTGCTCGGGCAGGCCTGCCTTTCGCATGTATTCCCGTATCTCCTCTTCACTCGCACCGTCGAACACCGGACAGGCGAAGTGCAGGCCGAGGAGCTTACCCGCCCAACCGAGGTGGGTCTCGAGTATCTGACCCACATTCATACGGGAAGGCACTCCCAGCGGGTTCAAGACCACATCCACCGGTGTACCGTCTGCGAGGAACGGCATGTCCTCACGGGGGACTATTGTGGCTATGACGCCTTTATTTCCGTGCCTACCGGCCAACTTGTCTCCCACTGACAGCTTCCGCTTGGTAGCGACGTAGACTATCACCTTCTTAAGGACGCCCGGCTTGAGGTCGTCGCCGTACTTTATCTGGTTTATCTCCAACTGTTTGTCGGTGAGAAGGGCCCGGTAGTCCTCTTCGTAATTAATGAGGACCTCCCTGGCCTCTTCCAAAACATCCTCCTCTATCTTCATATCTGCCAGATCCTCCAGGGTAAGGGTCGCAGCCTTTCTGGCGCTCACCCCCAAGAGTTCCTGAAGGGTCTGGTTCTTTTTCTTCTCCAGTTCCTCTAACTTCTTCTGATAAAGGGCCTCTACCTCCTTTATCCGGGCATTCTCCAGTTGCCGGTCCTTCTTGGTCTTCTTCTTGGGATCCTTCCTCTCAAAGACCTCCACCTTCACTACGACGCCCTCTACACCCGGAGGGGCAACCAAGGAGGTGTTCTTTACATCTCCTGCCTTTGTGCCGAATATGGCCCTGAGGAGCCTCTCCTCGGGAGAAAGCTCCTTCTCGGTCTGAGGTGTTATCTTACCAACCAGTATCGTGCCGGGTTTGACCTCTGCCCCTATGCGGATAATCCCATTTTCGTCGAGGTCCTTTAGGGCTTCTTCACTTATACCCGGTATGTCCCGGGTAATCTCCTCGTTGCCCAGGCGGGTCTCGCGGGCCTCTATCTCGAATTCGTCTATGTGGATTGAGGTGTAGACATCCTCCCGCACGACATTCTCGCTTATCACTATAGCGTCCTCGAAGTTGTATCCCCGCCAGGGCATAAAGGCGACCAGGAGGTTCTTACCCAGAGCTAGCTCCCCGTTGGCAGTGGCCTGACCGTCGGCGAGGACCTCACCCTTCTTTACCTTCTGACCGGGCTTAACGATGGGCTTCTGGTTGACACAGGTATTGGTGTTGGAGCGCTCGAACTTCCTTAGGCGGTACTCAACCTCCCCGCTCTTGCCCTTTACGACTATACGGGAGGCATCTACGTAAACGACCTCTCCTGCCTCCCGCGCTATCACCACTGCCCCGGAGTCCCGGGCGACCTTTGCCTCCATGCCCGTACCCACTATCGGGGCCTCGGTCTTCATAAGCGGTACCGCCTGCCTCTGCATGTTGGAACCCATCAACGCACGGTTGGCGTCGTCGTGCTCCAAGAACGGAATGAGAGAGGCAGCAACCGAAACCAACTGCTTGGGAGATACATCCATATACTCAACCTTCTCCGGCGGGACCTGAGGGAAGTCTCCCTTGTACCTACAGGAGACCAACGGGCCTATCAATCTGCCCTCTTCGTCTACCGGGGTGTTGGCGTTGGCTATGATCTTCTCCTCTTCCACATCCGCAGTGAGGTACTCTATCTTGCCGGTTAACCTGCCGTTCTCCACCTTTATGTACGGCGTCTCCAGAAAGCCCAACTTGTTCACCCGGGCATAGCAGGCCAGAGAGTTTATCAATCCGATGTTCGGACCTTCCGGGGTCTCTATCGGACATATTCGCCCGTAGTGGGAGGGGTGTATGTCCCTCACCTCAAAGCCTGCCCTCTCCCGGGATAGACCTCCCGGACCAAGCGCGCTCAGACGGCGCTTGTGGGTGGTCTCTGCCAAAGGATTGACCTGATCCATAAATTGGGACAGAGGCGAACGGGCAAAGAAGTCGTGTATCTGGTTGTACAGGAACTTGTAATTTATGATGTGCTGGGGCAGAAGTTTTTTCAGGTCCTCTTCCCCGAGGATGGAGATCCTCTCCCTTATGGCCCGCTCCATACGGACCAAGGCTATACGCACCTGTTCCTGCAACAGCTCACCTGCGGGTTTTACCCTCCGGTTGCCAAGGTGGTCTATGTCGTCGGGTTTGCCTCCCAGATCCGCCTGCAGGGAGAGGAGATACTTCACGGTAGCGAGCATTATGTCCGGCGTCAGGACCCGCTTGGAAGGGGAAAGCTTAATACCGAGTTTCCTATGGATGATAAAGGCCCCGACATCGCCCATGTCGTAATATCTGGGATCGTAGAACATCCTTATAAAGAGGTTCTGGGCGATCTCTAAAGTGGAGGGCTCGGTGGGCCTCATCTTGCGATGAAACTCTAGAAGAGCGGACTCCATGTCCCTGTTGTGGCTCTTCTTTAGGGTGGGCTCAAAGGCCTTGAAAAGCTCCTCGCTCCCGAGGGCCTTTCTTATGTCCTCATCAGTAGAGAAGCCGAACATCCTCAGGATGTCCGCTGCGTTGAAGGTGCGCCTCCGGTCTATCTGGACTATAAGGGCATCGGCGTAATCGAAGTGGAAGTCAACCCAGGCCCCCCGATGGGGGATGATACGGGCTATGTAAGTGGGCTTCCCGGTGGGATGCTCTTCTTCTATGAAGAAGACACCCGGAGACCTCTGCAACTGGTTAACGATCACCCTCTCGTCGCCGTTGATAACATAGGAGGCATTAGGGGTAATGAGTGGGATCTCACCCATATACACATCCTGCTCCCGGGCCTCTTCCCCTACGATCAGACGGAAACGGACCCTGAGCGGAGCAGAATAGGTCACCCCCCGCCTCTTGGCCTCCTCTATAGAGTACCTCGGGATACCTATCGAATAGGACACATACTCCAGCCGAATCCCTTTTTCCGGTATCTCTATAGGGAAAATCTCCCGAAATACCGCCTCTAATCCCTGATTCTTCCTCTTACTGGCGGGGACACTTCTCTGGAGGAAGTTTTCGAAGGAATTTACCTGCAGTTCCAACAGATACGGGATCTTCGCCTGTTCTTTTACCCTACCGAAACTTATCCTTTTCATGGCCCTCCACTATTAACGGTTAACGGTGATTTTGCACATACACTATCATAATCACGATCCCCTGTCCCGCACGGACAGGGGATCGCAACCTATTGACGCTTAAAGGGATTACTCGAGTTCAACAACGGCCCCGGCAGCGGTGAGTTTGTTCTTTATCTCCTCTGCTTCCTCTTTGGAGACGTTCTCTTTCACCTTGGAAGGCGCCTTGTCGACCAGTTCCTTTGCCTCCTTGAGACCGAGGTTGGTAATAGCCCTGATCTCCTTTATGACCTGTATCTTGTTGGGCCCGGCCTCCTTCAGGACCACGGTGAAGGAGGTCTTCTCCTCCTCAGCGGGAGCACCTGCGCCCGCACCTGCCATTGCACCGGGGGCCATTGCCATCACCGGAGCGGCTGCCTGCACGCCGAACTTGTCCTCCAAGGCCTTCACCAACTCGGAAAGCTCCAACACGGTGAGGGAACTGATTTCCTCGATAATCTGGTTCAACTTTTCACTAGCCATCTCACACACCTCCGTTTACTTACCCTGCTGTTTTTCCTCTATCGCCTTTAAGACGTACACCAACTTGCGCAACACACCGCTTAGCGCACCAACCAGACCGGAAAGCGGTGCGGAGACCGCACCGACGACCTGCGCGTAGAGATAATCCTTGGAGGGCAGTTTGCTCATCGCCACGATGTCGTCGGCACTCAGGACCCTGCCCTCTATAACGCCACCAAATATCTGCACCACATCCTTGTTCTGGGTGGCGAAATCCACGACCAATTTGGTAAAGGCAATGGTATCCTCGCAGGGGAAGACCAGTGCAGACTGGGCCTGACAGAACTGAGCCAATTCGGGCATACCCGCCTGTTCAGCGGACAACTTCGCCAAGGTGTTCTTCACCACCAGCATCCGGGCACCTTCCTCTCGAAGTTTTCTCCGGAACTGGTTCAGGTCGTTGGCAGAGATGCCAACATAGGTTATGACCACCGCACCGCCCTTCTCCTCGAGGAGGGCCTTTACATCCTCAACTATCTTCTCTCTGGCTATCCTTCCTAACGCTACCGATGCCATAGCCCAACTCTCCTTTATACAGATATCTTCAGACCCGGCCCCATAGAAGTGGAGACATAGGCAGACTTGATGAGATTACCCTTCACCGCTTGCGGTTTCAACTCCTTAACCCGTTCTACAAAATGCATTATATTATCAACTAAATGCTCCTTTGGGAAGGAAATTTTTCCGACCCCGGCATTTATACACCCCTGCCTGTCGGTCTTGAACTCCACCTTACCCGCCTTCACCTCACGAACTGCCTTTGCCACATCTTGGGTAACGGTGCCGGTCTTGGGGGAAGGCATAAGGCCTCTTGGCCCGAGTATGCGGCCCAACTTGGACAGTTCCCGCATCATATCCGGGGTGGCTATCACGCTGTCAAAGTCCAACCAACCATTTGCTATCTTATCTATCAACTCCTTCCCGCCAACGTAGTCTGCCCCTGCCTCCTTGGCTTCCTTTTCCGCCTCACCGGAGCATATCACCACCACTCGCACCTCCTTTCCCAGGCCATGGGGCAGAACCACCGCACCCCTTATCAACTGATCCGGCTTCCTCGGATCCACATTCAAGGCAAGATTGACCTCCACGGTCTCGTCAAACCTGGGCTTAGGCTCTAACTTCTTCAGGATCTCCACCGCCTCCTCTACGGAGTAGACCTTGTTGAGATCCAGATCCTTTACCAGTTCCTGATAACGCTTGCTCCTTTTCATCTCAATCTACCACCTTTATTCCCATGCTCCTCGCGGTCCCTTCTACCATCTTTATCGCCGACTCCAGATCACCTGCGTTCATATCCTGGAGCTTTTGCTTGGCTATCTCCACCACCTTATCCCGGCTGATCTGGGCAATGGTCTCTCTCCCGGGAGTGGAAGACGCCTTGGCTATGGCGCAGGCCCTCTTTATCAGCACGGAGGTGGGTGGACTCTTTATAATAAAGTCAAAAGACCTGTCTTCGTAAACGTTTATGACCACGGGCAGGATAAGCCCCGGCTCCTTGTCTCTGGTCCTGTCGTTGAACTCCTTCACGAAGGCACCGATGTTGACCCCGTGCTGTCCCAAGGCAGGACCAACCGGAGGAGCAGGCGTGGCCTGTCCTGCGGGTATCTGCAGTTTTATCTGGGCAACTACCTTCTTTGCCATACCGAATTCTCCTTAACTTATATCTTCTCTACCTGCCAGAACTCCAACTCCACCGGGGTAGTACGGCCAAATATGGCCACGGAGACCTTCAACTTCCCCTTCTCCGGGTAGACCTCATCGACCACCCCACTGAAGTTAAGGAACGGCCCCTCTATAACCCTAACCGCCTCCCCGGGGAAGAACATAACCCGAGGCGTAGGCTTCTCTTGAGCCTCTTGGGACCTGCGCATAATCTCCTCAACCTCTCTTTCAGTAAGGGGGGTGGGTTTGTTCCCTGCACCGATAAACCCGGTTACTCCAGGCGTATTGCGAATGGCATACCAGGTCTCCTCGTCCAGATCCACCTCCACCAATATGTATCCCGGGAAGAACTTGCGCTCGGAGATGCGCTTTTTCCCCTTCTTTACCTCCGAAACCTGTTCGGTAGGGATGAATATCTGAGAGACCTTATCCTGCAGGCCAAGGGTCTTTATCCTGTCTTCCAACAGGGCCTTGACCTTGTATTCAGAACCCGTATGGGTGTGCAACACATACCACTTTTTGGCCATTCCTCACCTCAAAATGAAATTGATCACCTTTAATATCAAAAAATCCACTATCCCGATGTACCCTGCCAACAGGAACGTAAATATCAAGACCAACACCGAAGAGGCGAACAACTGCCTCCGCGAGGGCCAAGATATCCTCTTGAACTCTACTATTACGCTACCTATAAAATCCTTGACCCGCTGTATCATCCAACAATACCTTTTTCCAACAGGCCTGGAGGGATTCGAACCCCCAACCCGCGGTTTTGGAGACCGCCGCTCTGCCAGTTAGAGCTACAGGCCTACTTCTTCTTGACTTCCCGGTGCAGGGTATGTTTGCGACAGTGCTTGCAATATTTCCTTAATTCCAAGCGCTCCGTGTGGGTGCGCTTATTCTTGGTATAGTGATAATTCCTATTACCGCACTCGGTGCACTCAAGAGATATCGGCTCTCTCATCGTTGCCCTTTCTTCTTAAGCCCACGACCGGAATCGAACCGGTGACCTCATCCTTACCAAGGATGTGCTCTACCGACTGAGCTACGTGGGCACAAAGCAACCTTATGATAAGCCATAATTTTAGTAATCATCAACTCAGGTGTCAAGGGAAAATTTCAATCTATCTTGAGCGTGGCTAAGAAGGCCTCTTGCGGGACCTGGACCTTGCCCATCATCTTCATCCGCTTCTTACCTTCCTTCTGTTTCTCCCAGAGCTTTCTTTTCCGGGTGATGTCCCCTCCATAACACTTGGCGGTCACATTCTTGGCCAAAGGTCGTATCTTCTCGCTGGCGATTATGCGCGAGCCTATCGCCGCCTGAACCGAGACCTCGAAGAGCTGGCGGGGGATCAACTCCTTCAACTTGCGCACCACTGCCTTGCCCCGCTCGTAGGCCTTCTCCCTTGGCACGAGGAAGGACAGGGCATCGGTTGGCTTGCGGTTGAGGAGGATGTCCATCTTGACCAGATCCACCTTTTCGTATCCGTCCAACTCGTAATCCAGAGAGGCGAATCCCCGAGAGACGGTCTTTAGTTTGTCGTAAAAGTCGGTGATTACCTCAGCCAATGGCAGGCGGAATATCAGCTCCAAGCGGTCATTGCCCAGATAATTCGTCTGGATGTGTCTGCCCCGCTTTTCCTTGCACAGGTTCATCACCGGCTCTATAAACGAGATAGGGATTATTATGTTTGCCCGGATGTAGGGCTCATAACTGGCCTCTACCTTCTCGGGTGGGGGCATCTGGGAGGGACTGCGCACCTCTATCTCCTTGCCATCAACCGTCCTGACCTTATACACCACCGAAGGGGTGGTAAGGATGAGATCCAACCCGAATTCCCTCTCCAACCGCTCCTGGACTATCTCCATGTGGAGCATCCCTAAAAAGCCACAGCGAAAACCGAATCCGCAGGCAGTGGAGTTCTCGGGCTCGAACACGAAAGAGGCATCGTTCAGGGACAGTTTCTCCATGGCATCCCGCAGAGCAGGGAAGTCCGCGGGATTCACCGGATAGACCCCGGCGAAGACCATTGGCGGGATCCTGCGGTAGCCGGGAAGGGGCCTATCCGTCGGTCTCTTCAGGTGGGTTATCGTATCACCCACATTGACCGAGCGGGGGTTCCTTATGTTGGCAAAGAGATAGCCTACCTCCCCCACCGTAAGGGAGTTAACCGCCACCCTCTCCGGAGTGAGCACCCCTATCCCCTCCACCTCAAAGGAATCTCCAGTTGCCATAAACTTTATCCTGTCCCCCACCGCCACCGTCCCGTCAAAGACGCGGAAATAGACGATTACCCCCTTGTACTGGTCGTAATGGGAATCGAACACCAGGACCCGCAACGGGGCGTCCTTATCGCCTTGGGGTGGGGGTATCTCCTTTACGATGCGCTCCAGTATCTCCTCGATACCTATGCCCTCCTTGGCAGAGGCCAGTATTATCTCCTCGGATGAGAAGCCCAGTGCCTCCACCTGAGGCAGGACTACGTCCAGATCCGCACTGGGCAGGTCTATCTTGTTCAGGACCGGGATGACCTTCAACCCCTGCTTGCGGGCCAAGTGGAGATTGGCAATCGTCTGGGCCTCCACCCCTTGAGAGGCATCCACAAGGAGCAAGGCCCCCTCGCAGGAGGCAAGGGCCTTGGACACCTCGTAGGAGAAGTCCACGTGCCCGGGGGTATCTATGAGGTTTAATACATATTCCTTGCCATCCTTGGAGCGATAATTAAGCCGTACCGCGGAGGACTTGATAGTTATCCCCCTCTCCCGCTCCAGTTCCATGTCGTCCAGCAACTGTTCGTGGAACCTGCGCTCGTCCACCGCCCCGCAGAACTTTATGATCTGATCCGCAAGGGTGGACTTTCCGTGGTCTATATGGGCTATTATGCAGAAATTTCGTATGTTCTCCATCGCCTACCTCAGGACATAAAGGCAGACAGCCCACAGGAGATAGATTATACCCAAAAGGTAACTGGCAGGAGAAAGAGGACCTACCTTCTTCACCTGCCTCATAAGGGCAAAGAGGACAAATATAGAGGTCATCAGCACGATAACCCCGTAAGAGAACAGGTGCTCCAGTGAACCTGCCAACATCGTCCCGGGGATCAACAGATCCACCACCGGTATGATAACCACATTGAACATATTACTGCCGAAGACATTGCCCACCGCCATATCCACCGCACCGAGCCTTACAGCGGAAATAGAGACCGTAAATTCCGGCAGACTGGTGGCCATCCCCAACAATATCCCCCCCACCAGCGTACCCCCGAGAGGGACTCCCGCAATTGGGATCTGGGAAATCCTATCGCACACCACCGCTATGGCCACTCCTGCCACCACCACCGCGAGCGAGAGAAGACCTATCCGAAGGAGCCTATCTCTATTGAGACCTTCCTTTTCCTCTCCCTCTCCCTCTCCCTCTCCGTTTGCCTTCTCAGCGCTCCACATCCCCACACCGATGGCAAAGTAGGAAAAGAGGACAATCCAATCCATCGCTGGCATACCCGCCAGCGGAAATCCGTAGCCATTGTTGTAGAGATACAGACCCAAGGAGAGCATAGAGATCATCACCAAGGCCCCGAGCGCAGAGACCAGAGACTGTCGGGATATCGAATAACTGAGGGAATCGCTGACCCGACGATTCGCCAGATCCGCCCATATTAACATACTTATGTTGAACACATTGGAACCGTAGATGTTGCCCAACCCCAGATCCCAGTTTTTAAGGGCCCCTGCTGTGAGCGTAGAAAGCAGTTCCGGCAGTGAGGTGATAAGCCCCAGTAGGAATACCCCCAAGAATCCCCTGCCAAGGCCCGTCTCTTCTGCCAGCTCGTCCACCTCGCGAGTCAGATGGGATCCCGCCTTCCATATAAAGACAGCCAAGACGACAAAGGCAACAAAGTATAGCATCCACTACCTCCTCCTCAAGAACGCCACCACCTCCACATGTGGGGTGTGAGGGAACATATCCACCGCCTTAAAGTCCACCAACTCGTAGACCGAGAGCAGATCCTTGAGGTCTGCCATAAAGGTCAGGGGATTGCAGGATATGTATACGAGGTCCCGCGCCCCCAACTTGGCCACCCTATACCGGACCTTAGGAGGCATCCCAGAGCGTGGGGGATCGATTATCACGCAGTCAAACTGCCCCCGCCAGTTGGGATTCAGGCCTAACAAGGCGCGGACATTTCCCTTGAGCATAGAGTAGCCCTTTATCCCGTTCAGTAGGAGATTCTGCTTGGCCTCCCCAACCGCCCCGTCGTCCATCTCTATACCCAAGACCTCAAATCCCGCCTTCGCCAAGACCAGCCCTATCCCCCCCGAACCCGCATACAGATCCAACACCTTGCCCTGAACATTATTAGAAACGTAATCCTTTACCCAGGCGTAGAGTATCTCCGTGCTCCAGGGATTGACCTGAAAGAATCCCCGCAGGCCTACCACGAACCTCATCCCGAGGATCTCCTCTACCAGATACCCCGCTCCCCTCAGGTGAACGACCCGGTCATAACCCACCGCATCCCCCCAACCATCGTGGACCACCCAGTAAAGCGTATCCACCCAGTCCAGATCAGAAAACCGCCGGGCCAACTCCTCTCCCAAGACCTGCCCCTGGGAAGAGGTCACCAACGCCAGGAGATATTCCTCCTTACGGGTCCGCTTGACCACCACATACCTCAAGAAGCCCTTGTGAGAGTACTTGTCGTAGGGGATGAGGGAATGCTCACGGGCGAAATCCCGCAGGACATCAAGTAGTTCGGGCAGGCGCTCGGAAAACAGAAGGCACTCCTGGAGGTCTATTACCCTCCGGTTCTGTCCCCTCTGATGGAACCCCAAGAATACCTCTCCCCCCTCACCCCGAGAAAAGGTGAGCTCGACCTTGTTCCGGTAAAAAAAAACGCGCGGGGAGGGCTCTACCTCGAACTCCGGCAGATCAACCTTGTGCTTATAGGCCTGCTTGTGCACCAGATCCCGCTTGAGGCCCAATTGCTCCTCGTAAGGCACATCCTGTATGGCACAGCCTCCGCAGACCCCAAAGTGTTTACACAGCATACCCCAGCTCCCTTATAAGATCGGGATCGTTCATCCAATCCTCGTCTACCTTGACCCACAGATCCAGATGCACCTTCTTGCCAAACAACAACTTCAACTCCTTCCTGGCCCTCGTGCCCGCAGCCTTAATGAGCTGTCCCTCCCTACCAATAATTATACCCTTGTGCCTGTGCTCCTTGGTAATCACCACTGCCTTTATATATATAAGGTCTGGCCTCTCTTCCCTAATCTCCTCAACCACCACCGTAAGATAGTGGGGGATCTCCTCGCGCAAGAGGTTAAGGAATTTTTCTCTAATTACCTCTGCCACAAAGAGTTTCAACGGAAAATCCGTCTTCATGTGCTCGGGATAGTAATAGTGATCCGCAGGAGGCAAGAGCTCAAACAGGGCATCTATAACCTCATCTACCCCTTCTCCTCGAATAGCGGAGACCGGGATAAAGTACTTGGTAATCTCCTTCGTCTCCTCGATGTAGTCGTTCACAAAGCCCTTACCCTTGTCCTTTTTATTGAGGGCGACCACCACCGGCTTGGAGACCTCCTTGAGGGTATCAATGATAACCCGCTCCTCCTGCCCAATCTTGTCGTGGATGTCCACCACATAAAGGACCGCATCCACATTCTGCAGGGCAGTGAAGGCAGTGTTGTTGAACCGCTTAGCCAAGGGAAAGCGTATGAGATTTATCCCCGGGGTATCCACGAAAACGATCTGTCCCCGGTCATCGGTGTATATTCCCCTCACCTGATGGCGGGTGGTCTGGGGAACCGGAGATATAATAGAGACCTTGTGATTCAATATAGCGTTCAGCAGGGTAGACTTCCCCGTATTGCATCGTCCCACTATGGCAACAAACCCAGCCTTTTTGGACATAGCGGTATATTCTATCACAAAAGAGTAGAATCCTCCCCACTAATCCACCCCCGGATCTATGACACAGATTCTTCCAGAAAGATTTTGTCTCATTTCCCAGAGGTCACGGACAAAAAACTATAGGAAAAACGAACGAGAAGACATAGTACAGGCCCATCCAGGTCCTATAACGAAACAGACAGCAGATTGCCCTCTGATCGTTTTTAATCCACCTCCGTGTCCTAAAAAAGGAGAGAAAAGAGGCAACCGCCCGCTGAATCCCAATGCGAACTTTATTTTTATTTCCGGAGCCCGTTCTCTTATCTCTGCATCACCTAGATCTCACTTCTATCCCCTAAGGCCCTGCCAAATACCCCAACCTATCAGTACCAAAACAAAAAAAACGAGGTAGGCCACAGCGAGAATAAATCGCATCCGGGCGATAGCCCTCGCCCCTTCGACCTTAGGGGAGTCCATCTTCTCTCCGAAAAGGATACGCAAAACAATCCCTGTTCTGCCCGGAGCGATATCGGCGATACTTTCCGGTCTGCCTAATCTCCCCCACAGATCGGACCCTTCCTCTCTCATCAGACGGATAAGCCTTTCCACTGCTTGCAGATACCACACAAAAAGCCCAAACCCTATAAATACCACTGCAAAACTAAACATCCTCCCACCTTCTAGCTAAAAACAACCTCTCCTGTCGGTCCTTTCCAGGACGAGCTCTATCTTCTTCCTCTCCTTCAAATCCCGCAGTATCTCTAATGCGATTCTATCTCCCGGTCTGTGCCTGCGTATGATGTCCAGAAACTGCCTCGGGAGCAATTCACCGTAAGGACCTTTTCTGCCGTCAACGGTTAGAATGATATCGCCCGCCTTCAACCCTGCCTCGTCAGCAGGACTGCCCGGACACACATCAAGCACAACGGTTGAGGGCACACCTGCGTACTTTTCTTCTACCTGGTTCGTCATCGCGATGTATGCCCCAATCCAAACGCGCGGAGGCCTCTGGTAATGCTCATATATGGAAAACACATCCCTGGCATTCGGCATCTCTGCCAGCAGGTCGGACCTCTTCCTCAACGACATCATACGCGGATCCAATGTGTAATCATTCATAAGGACTTCCACATAAGGGTAAAGCCAGGCATCGTTTGCCCAGTGGACATACGGTCCGCCGAAGACGAGTCCCCGGGCCATTGCATCCAAGTCCATCTGCCAGCCCTTGTCCGTTTTTTCTATGAAGTACGGTGGAAGTTTTGCCATCTTCATGTAATCCGCATCCGGATGAAACACCACTGCCCACTTGCCCTTCTGTCTCACCTCATAACTAACGCCATCCCAGGCCTGGGCCTCGGCTCGTCTCTGGCCGGTAGTGGTGTTCCAGTACCTGAAGAATGCCTTGGTGCGCTCGTTGAAGAGGTCCACGGAATAATCCGACAAATTCATCGTGCAGAATTCCAGATAGCGCCTGAAGGCAAGTTCCGGAGTGGGTTGGGCAGAGAAGTACTCCTTCAACTCCTTGGGCGTTTGGGGGCGCGGTCTCCTGAGGGCGGATCCAAAGTCGAATCTCCCTTTTGCGCCTCCACCACCGGAGTAGTGGCCTATCCTTAAGCGCTCCTTTATCTGCCTCACATCAACGCCCCTATCCTGCATACGGTATATCCTGTAGACGAAGTTCTCTATACTGGCCAGAAAGCCTTTCTCCCAGTCCGCCTGTTCAAGAAACTCGTTCAGTATCTCCCTCTCCACCTGGCCTACATACCTATCCGTAAACACCGCCTCTAAGTCATAACCGATCTCTATCTTCACCTGTTTGGTCCGCCAGTCTATCAGTATCAGGACACCCTTCTTACCCTGAGTGCTCCTGCCTATCTGCCAGCGGGTAAATATGTCCGCGGTATAGGTGGTAATGTCCTTTGGAGCCACGGAGGGCACCACCATCACCACGAAGTCTATGTCAAAGGCCTTACGAAGGTTTTGCCCCATTTGATTTATCTCTCTCACCACATCCATTGGGACCACACCGACGAAATCAAAGCAAAAGATCTCCTTACCCTTGGCATCCTTGGGCCTCCTCGCCGGGACACTTCCGCGTTTGTGGGCATGGGAAAACCGTTCGTAAGCCCAAAATCCAAGGCCGGAAAGCATCACGAGGAGCAATCCAATCAGTACAACCCGACCGATCTTCATCTCCTACCCCCTACACTGCCGGTCCCCGGAGACCTCTAAAACTTTACCTCCGCGGGCTTGTTAGCCTGATTCGTTGCCTTGAAAAACTCCTTAGGCCTAAAGCCCAATACCTTGGCAATGATCTTGTGAGGGAATATCTCCAGGGTTCGGTTGTAGTCTGCTACAGCATAGTTGTACCTCTCCCTCGCCACTGCGATGCGGTTCTCGGTGCCCTCTAACTGGTCCTGAAGGGCCAAGAAGTTCTGGTCGGCCTTGAGGTAGGGATAGTTTTCCACCAACGCCAACAACCTCTCAATCTCCCCATCTAATACGCTCTTTGCCTCCATCAACTTCTCAGGAGAGGCACCGTTACCCTTAAGGAGATTTTCCATCATCGCCCTGGTCTTGGTCACCCCAAGCAGTACCTCCTTTTCGTGAACCGCATAACCCTTTACCGTATTAACGAGATTCGGTACCAGATCCAGCCTCCTCTGGAGTTGGGCCTCTACATCCCCCCAGGCAGCCTCTACTGCCTTCTGCTTTGTTACGATGGTGTTATAGGCAACCACAAACCAGCCCAAAATCACCGCAACGAAGATCAATACAACCACACCAACCGCACCACTGCCTACCCGATTCATTCTCATCTCAGACCTCCTTTTTATTAGGCCCCGTAATAACTAACTTCCTTGGCCTCTCTCACCACAATACTGCCCGGGAAGGCCTTGGTAAAGACCTTATAGACCTTCACCGCACGGTTGTAGGCAAGCCTTGCCTTCGTGAGCATCTTCTCGACTTCCCTGATCTGCAATATCACGGTCGCGTAGTCCTTGCCGAATTCCGTAATAGGATAGGACTCCACCAATGCAAGTAGTTTGGACGCACCCGCATCTACCTCGTCGAGGTTGACATTCCGGTAATTGCTGAGTTTGGTCCGCAACTTGGCAATCTCCTCCAGCAAGGTTCTCTCTATCTGGGCGTGGCGCTCGGCAAGGGATATGGCCTTCTCCAAGAGGTCCACCTTCTGCTGATAAAAGGCCAAGACCGACGCCCAGGCCTCGTTGACCCTCTCCTCCAAGCGTATCTTTTGGTTCCTGAGATGGATAAAGAACAACTGCCAAGCGGTGATGATAAACACCGCCAGGGCAACGATTGAGAATAAGAGCGCCCTATCCATGTCTCTCACCTCCTTCACGACCCACCAGATCCCAACCCCGACCACTAGGGCCAGCGGGATAAACCGCAAAAAGCTCAACACCGGATAAGCCCCTTTCTTCTCACCCTCTCCGGTGGCCTCTATCAACCTCTCCAGAACCTGCTCCTTCTTTACCTGAGAATCCAGTATCGCCTGCTTCAGGGCGGAGGCCTCCTCAGGGGATATACTCCCCTTCATCAGCATCTCGTCTATTCTCCTCATCTCCTCCTGCATATGTCCCCTCCTACAACTCCTTTATCAACTTGCTAGCCACTTCCGCCGAGATATTCCCCTTATCCACCTGATTGAGGATGTACCGGATCTCACCAGCCCTATGCTCCTCCACCAGATCCCTGAGGCGGGCAATCACCCTGTCCAGACGCAGGCGTACGGTGGGATAACTTACCCCCAACTTCCGGGCCAGATCCTTTAGTTTCCCATCGCAGAGCAGGAACTCCTCTATCAGGCGCTGGTCCTCGTAGGGCAACCTGCTCAAGGCGCTGAGGGAGAACAGACCCGAGATCTCCGTCCCGCAGTCCTGACACCCGACCGCGCTCACCCTCACCTTACCACCGCAGAACGGGCACCTGTCCATCAACCTCATCTCTCCTCACCTCATCTGGAAATATAACAAAAATTAAACCAAAGTCAACAAATTGATTGAAAAAATGCAACAAAATTGACGAATTAATTTAACAATATTGAATGGCTACTCCATTCCCCCTCCCATCCACCCCTCAGCAAGGCTCTCAATCCTAACTCTGGTCCTATATATGTGTTAAAATTAATCCGTAATGGCAGGTATAGTTAAAGTACACAGTATCGGAATGTTTGGGGTGGAAACGGTACCGGTTGAGGTGGAGGTGGACCTCTCCAGCGGACTGCCGAGCGTAGCGATCGTCGGACTTCCTGATTCAGCGGTAAGAGAGAGCAAGGAGCGGATAAGGTCCGCCCTAAAAAACACCTTCAACACCCTACCCAAAGGCAGGTTGACGATAAGCCTTGCCCCTGCAGATGTCAAAAAGGAAGGGGCATTCTTTGACCTGCCGATAGCCCTGGCGATCCTTGCCCACCTCGAGGTCCTGCCCCGCCAAACCCTGCAGGAGTTCACCATCATCGGAGAACTGTCTCTGGACGGGAAGGTGCGCAGGGTAAACGGGGCCCTGGCCATAGCAGACGAGGTGGCAAGGTCGGCCAAATTGCCTCAGAAACTTATCCTACCCCACGCCAACAGGTTAGAGGCCAGCTTGATAAGAGATCTTCAATTATACCCGGTCAAGAGTCTCGCGGAGGCAGTCGAGGTAATTCTCGATCCGGAACGACCTCCTTATTCCCGGCAGGGAGAACCAGACATAGAAAACGAATCGCTTAACGAAGACCTGGACTTCGCGGAGGTGAAGGGGCAGGAGACCGCCAAGCGGGCATTGGAGATATCCGCTGCCGGTGGACACAATGTCCTTATGGTCGGCCCCCCGGGAACGGGCAAGACCATGCTCGCCCGCAGGCTCCCGACCATCCTTCCACCCCTTACCGAGGCCCAGATAGTGGAGACGACCAAGATATACAGTATAAAAGGGCTCCTCGGGGAAGACGGCATCGTCCGCAGGCCACCCTTCCGAGCCCCTCACCACAGCAGTAGCGCCCCTGCAGTAGTAGGCGGAGGCAATCCCCCGATGCCCGGTGAGATAAGCCTCGCCCACAACGGGGTGCTGTTTCTAGACGAGCTGCCGGAATTCCGCAGGGATGTCATAGAGGCCCTGAGGGAGCCCATGGAAGAGGGATACATCCGCATCTCTCGGGCAGGCACTACCACCAGGTTTCCCGCCAGATTCATAATGATTGCAGCGATGAACCCCTGCCCCTGCGGTTACCTCAACAGCACCCGTCGGACCTGCGTGTGCGAAGAGTACCAGATACAGAGGTACCGCAGAAAGGTCTCTGGACCCATTCTGGACAGGATAGACCTACACATAGAGGTCAACGACATAGAACCGGAGAAACTACAAGCCAGTGAATCCTCGGTGGATTCCGCCTCTATGAGGGAACGGGTCATAAAGGCACGGGAACGCCAGAGGTGGCGCTTTCGTGATACCCCGATAGAGACCAACTCCCAGATGAGCAACAGACTCATAAGACTCCACTGCAGACTGGACGATAAGGCCCAGGAGATGCTCAAACAGGCAGTCCTGCGCCTGGGACTGTCCACCCGGGCCTACACCCGCACCCTCAAGGTGGCAAGGACCATAGCGGACCTCGAGAACAGTGAGCAGATAAAGACCACGCACATACTCGAGGCCCTCACCTACCGGTTTTCTTGGCAATGAAGCAGAAGCTGACCCAGACCACATCCATCCGACAGGAGATACACCTCACTCCCCAGATGCAGCAGTTTCTCAAGGTCATACAAATGCCTGCATTGGAACTGTACCAGTTTATACAAACCGAACTGGAGAACAATCCCCTCCTAGAGGCGGAGATGGACTACGAGGTGCTACAGGACCAACCCACGCCGCCAGAAGACATAACTGAGACCCTGCCCGATCCCGACACCCTCTTCACCCAAGACCTCTACAATCCCGTAAACGAGCAATACGACTACGGAGACAGCGACCACCTTCGTCCTGAACCAACCTGTAGGGAGAACTGGCGGAGTCAGGCAGTAAAAGACCTCAGGTTAACACTGGATGAGAGAGAGGCCAAGATCGCAGAGTACATAATATTCAACCTCGACGAGGAGGGCTTTCTCAAACTCACCGACGAAGAGATCGCCCAGGCTCTGGGGGTTGAGGAAGAGGAGGTCCAATCGACACTTGCCCACCTGAGACAGATACTGCCTCCCGGTCTCACCGCCCGCACCGTGAAGGAGTGCCTCCTCCTGCAGATAGAACGACGGGAAGGCAGGGAAAGTCCGACCTACCGCATAGTAAACGAGGCCTTCTCCGACCTCATACGCAGAAGATACAGGAAGATCGCCCGAGAATTAAAGCTGCCCCTAAAACAGGTCAACCTCGTCGCCCAGAACCTTTCTCGATACCGCACCCGTCCATTGGTCGCCAAGGACATCCCCGCCTGCGCCTACCCCGAATACGAGATAAAGGTAGTGGACGGACAGATAGTGATAGAGAGGATATCCACCCTGCCCGTCCCAAGGCTTCGTTTAAATCAAAGGTACATAGAGACCCTGCGCAATTCCAAGGACAGATCTGCCCGCAAGTTCCTCTCCCATTACCTGCAAAGGGCAAAGGCAGTGATACAGGCCACCCGAGAGCGGGAGGAGAAACTGCTGTCTCTCCTGCAATTCCTGGCCCAGCGCCAACGGGAATTCGTAGAGAGTGGACCTGCTTACCTAAAGCCCCTCACCATGAAACAGGCCTCGCGTACCACCGGCCTGTCGGAATCAACCATCTCCCGACTGGCTAATAACAAGTTCGTGCAGGTCCCGTGGGGATGCATCAGGATAAAGGACTTCTTCCTCAATCCCCTCTCCTACACCAACGACACACCCAGAGATATGATATTGGGAATCATCAGGGAGATCATAGAATCCTCGGACAAACGCTTATCCGACGAGAAGATACGGGAACTCCTCAAGGAACGCGGTATACAACTATCCCGCAGGACAGTGAACAAATATAGGCACATGCTGGGATGAGGGCTCAAATCACAAACTCCTCCAGCGATTCTATTCGGATGGTTTCCATTCTATTTTCAAGATCTCGGGAGGAACTGAACCTAACCTTGAGGTAATTCCTCGCAGTACCTATCCAGACGCCTCTTTGTTCCTCTTCTTCGAACAGGACCTCCAATTCCCTGCCTACGAACCGCTCTGCATACTCCCGGGCATAGATTTTGGCCCGATCCAGGACCTCCGCCACCCGTCTCTTCTTCTCCCTTCCGCTGACCTGTCCATCGAAGCCCTCTGCAGGTGTACCCGGGCGGGGACTGAATGGAAAGGCATGCACCCGCATAGGCCTTATCTCGTCCAATAAAGAGAGGGTCTCCTTAAACTGCACCTCTCCTTCACCGGGGAAGCCAACCATTATGTCCGTGCTTATCGCTATATCTGGGACCTCCTTTCGTATCCGTTCCACCAACCGCAGGATGAAGTCCCTGTCGTAAGGCCTGCCCATCCGACTCAGGATCTCCGAAGATCCGCTCTGGAAAGGAATGTGCAGGTGCTCACAGAGTAGGCCCTCCTTGCAGGCCTGAACGATCTCATCCGAGACGAAAAACGGCTCTATAGAACTCAACCTCACCCGGGCAATCCCCGCCTTTTCCCGGGCAAACCTCGCCAAGGAGACCAGATCCTGTCCGCCCCAGCCCA
This sequence comes from Candidatus Omnitrophota bacterium, assembly GCA_015494465.1. Lineage (GTDB taxonomy): Bacteria > Omnitrophota > Gorgyraeia > S143-82 > S143-82 > S143-82. The sequence continues at coordinate 73,020 of WGBD01000001.1, forward strand.
TGCATATCCCGGTAAGGACTACCTCCTGCACACCTAACTCACCAAGTCGCAAGAGGTCCTGCTCTATTGCCCGCGGGTCTCTCAATCTGGCCTCTCCCCTCAACTTTGGTATGTAACAATAGGTGCACCCCATACTGCATCCGTCCTGGACCTTCACGAAGGCCCGGGTGTGCCCGTAGAAGGAAGTGATACCCCCCGGCAACTGGAAGAATCTCTCCTTCTCCACTTGCGGGACAAGGCGGACCTCCCCAACGCTCTTTTTCTGGAGCAGGAGTGCGGTGGCACTGCAGGCGGTAACGAGTACCTCCTTACCCTCCCTAAGGGCCTTTTTCGCAGTCTGCTCCGCCTTGGACTGGGCCCGGGATGTGACCGCGCAACCGTTTATTATCACCGTACGGGCAGAGGCCCAATCGTCGGTAAGAAGGATCCCCTGGCGCACCAAGGCCTCCCTCATCAACTGGCCCTCGTACTGATTGACCTTGCATCCAAAGTTAACTATCAATACCGGTCCCGTCATCCAGATCGTCCTCCCACTCCAGACCTGCAAGCGGATTCTGAATCACGGCATCGTAATCGTAAAGGCAATAAATGGCCTCCCTGCTAACCTTGTAGTGAGTGTAATATCGGATGGCTCCGACCATCACCACCAAGGTACAGGCCAGCACCACCCCCCATCCCCCTCGCAGTAACAGGCCTCGCCATCCGGGGACTACCCTGCGCCTTTCCTCCTCCAAGGCCCTTTTGAGGATGACGCCCCACAGCCCCTTTGGCGGGGATTCCTTGAGACCCTTCATCCCCTCGTACAACCTGTCTATCCTGTCCATAACCCCTCCTGCTTCAAGAGGATCCGTCCCTGTTTCCTAAACTCTTCCCTGGCCCGATTGAGGCGACTCTTTACCGTGTTTACACCCATCCCCAGGGCCCTGCCTATCTCCTCGTAAGATAGCCCTTCCACCTCCCGCAAGACCAATATCAACCGCGTCTCCGGCGACAATCGCCTGAGTATCTCCCTCACCAATTCCTTGTCTTCCCACCTCTCACCAGGGCGATCGTCTGCCTTCAAGGTCTCTTCCTTTATCCCGCAATCCTTTCTCCTGCGAAGGTAATTGAGGGCGGTATTCACCGTCGCCCTGTATATGTAGGTCTTCAAACTGGAACGGAACATAAACCCTTTAACCTTCCGATAAAGGCGCAAGAAGACCTCCTGCGCCAGATCCTCTGCCTCGGAAGGGTTGCCCAGGACATTGTAGGCAACGCTGTACACGAAAGAGCCGTACCTGTGGTAGACCTCCTCAAAGGCCCGCAGGTCCCCTTTACGCAGTCGCTCTATCAGGTCCCTGTCCTCAACCATAATCCCGTCTCAATACATTAGACACGCAAAGGCGCACTTAAGTTCCCCAGAGATTCACCGATAGACAAAAAGAGGGGGATCAGCTCCCCCTTTAGATCCCAAGAAAGGGCCACTCAGCATCCAACTACTCTAACCTATCCCAGTGCAGTACCTCGTCAAGGGAGCGCTTGTTCCTCGGAAGATCCCAAAGGGAAGGATCCGCCGGCCTCCCCACCGCTATCACGCTCACCAACCTGTATGCCTCGGGATCCGCCCCGCAGAACCTCACGACCTCCGGGGCGTAGTCCTTCTTGTCCCCTGCAATCCAGCACGAGCCATATCCAAGGGCCGTAGCGGAAAGGAGGATGTTCTCTGTGGCAGAGGAACCGTCCTCCAGATACTGCTTGGTCGGTCGGCACAACACGATTATCGCGCACCCGCAATCCTTGAGGAACGGCCCGTTCCTTCCCACGATCCGGGTCAGCTCCTCCAACCGCGCCTTGTCGGTTATCACTACGAACTCCCATGGCTGTTCGTTGCGTGCGGTGGGGGCAAGCCTGCCCGCATCCACCATCAACTCTATGTCTTCCCTTTTTACCTCTGACCCGTCGTACTTGCGGATGCTCCTGCGCCTGCGCACCACATCAAAGAAATCCATAATTCCCCTCCTAATTTCCTATGCACAACCCCTTGCACTCGTAATCCATAAGCCTGCGCAGGGCGGAAAGGACCGCCATAAAACTGGTGCGGGGGTTCTCCGGTGAAGGTAGGTTCTCGGTGCGGGTAAATATCCTGCCGTGGCTTCCCTCCACCACGAGTTCGTGTACATTAGTGGATAGGGCGGGATCTGCCACTATCCTTACATACACCCCTCGCATCCGCCCTACTGCCAGACTCACCGTCGCTGCGACATTGATGTTCTTGGGAAAGTACCTCACCGCCTGCCTGACCGTGCCGGAGAAGACCTCTGTCTTCTCATTCAGAGAAGACAAGTCTATTCCCTGCTTCTTAATGTACTCCACCCCTGCCAGTCCGGATGGAGGTTTGTAGGTCGTCAATGTTATTCTCTTTATCCTACCGAGGGCAGCGGACTTCAGGGCATCTATACCCGATATCGCCCCGCTGGGCACCAAGACCCTGATACCCACCTTTTCCGCTCGCTCCAACAGATCCCCACAGGCCAGCAATCCCCCCACGCTCAAGACCATCAGGTCCTTCCGATGCCTTATGCACAACTCCAGGACATCCCTCACCACCGAGACTACCGCAGTCTCCAACACCAGGTCTACCGAGGAGACCAACCTATCAAGGTCCTTAACCACCCTTACCCCCCAGCGCCTGTTGACCTCCTCTACGCGCAGGGGATCTACCTCGCACACTCCGCCCAACCGCAGATGGGGGAACATTCCCCCAACGAGATGCTCCACCACAACCGAGCCTATCGCCCCACAACCGACGACACCGACCTTCTTCTTCCTCATCCCCGCTCCCCGGCCCTGAAGACCACATTGTCTATCAGCCTGGCCCGGCCGAACCAGACCGCCATCGCTAAGACATACCTCTCCCCGGGAGCTAACTTCCTCACCGGTGCCATGTCCTCCCAGCGCACCAGCTCCACATAATCGACCTTTCCCCCCGCCATTTCCACATCCCTAGCCAGTTCCTTCAACACCCTGCCGACCTGCCTGCCTGCGAGGAGTTCCCGTTTGCCCTTCAACAGGCTCTGGTATATGATGGGAGCCTTTCTCCTCTCCTCTTCAGATAAATACACATTGCGAGAGCTCATCGCCAGACCGTCAGGCTCCCTGACTATCGGCATTATCCTTATCCTTATCGGGAAGTTGAGGTCCGCAACCATCTGTTCTATGATCCTGGCCTGCTGGACATCCTTCTGACCGAAGTAGGCCACATCCGGCATCACTATGTTGAACAGTTTGGCCACCACCGTACAGACCCCCCGAAAGTGTCCGGGCCGGGATGCCCCACAGAGGTGCTTATCCAATTCCTTTACCTCTACATAGGTGAGAAAGGGTTGAGGATACATTTCCTCTACGGAAGGTGCGAACACGAGATCTACTCCCGCCTCCTTACACAGTTTAAGGTCCCGACGCAGATCCCGGGGATACCTGCGGTAGTCTTCTCTGGGACCAAACTGTATGGGATTCACGAAGATGCTGACCACGACGAAGTCGTTGTACTTGCGGGCCTGGCGGATAAGTGAGAGGTGCCCCTCGTGGAGGTAGCCCATGGTGGGAACGAAGCCCACCCTCTGACCTCGCCTCTTGGCCGAATCAACTGCCTTGCGCACCGTGGTTATCTTCTTGGCTACCTTCATGACCCACTATTATACGACAGTTCCAGCGCCTCCTCCACTATCCGTGGCTCTATCCCCTCCATACACACCTTTACCTCCCGCGGACAGTCCTTTTTATAACAAGGGGCACAGGTATCCAGATAGACTACCCGAAATCGAGCCTTGATCCTTCCCGGCGGAAGGGGGACATGCCTTTGGGGCGAGGTAGGCCCGAAGTAGACCACCGTCGGCACCTTGAGGGCAAAGCCGAGGTGCATAAGGGCACTGTCCGGGGTTATCAGCAGAGAAAGGCTTGCTACTATCCGCAACAGTTCCTTAACCGAGGACCTTCCCACGAGGTCCACCAAGGAAATCCCCTTAGAGGAGAGCTCCCGAACCAACTCCTTCGCCACTTCTCTATCCCTATCCACCCCCAACAGGACGAAGGTCGCCTTCAGCTTTGCGGAAAGGTCCTCTATCACCCGCAGGATCTGATCCTTATCAAGAGACTTACTTTTCCAGCGGGATGACATCACGATGCCAATCAATCTATCTTTCATCTCTCCGCTTACCAGATTGGCGAGGAGTTTGAGCCTGACGGTCTCCTTCTCCTCGTCGGAGACTTCAAATAGGGGAGACTCCGGAGGGATGGGCTGGATCCCGGCGGACCTCAGGAATCTCACCTGCTCAAGAAGGGGGAAGTCCTGAACATACTCTATCGGATCCGTGTAGAGAAACCTCCCCAACTTCCGGGCATAGCCAAGTGTCCGGTAGGCCCCGGACCGGCTGGCCAGGAACTGCGTCTTCACCTTCCCCTGCAGGTCAAAGACCACATCCGGACCCCAGCGTCTTAGCCATCTTCCATCCACTCCCCGGCAATCCTTTGCCCGCTCCCCCCAGAGATCGCAGGTGTACTCAGAACCCACCACCACAAGGTCAGAACCCGGAAATTGCCTCCGTATAGACTCAAACGAATAGGTCCCCAGCACGACATCCCCAAAAGAGGAGGTCTTGATAATGCCTATCGAATAGGTCCCGTACACCTCCTCGTAGACCTTAAGCGTGCGCTCGCACATCTCCTCAAGGCTATAACGCTGACTCTCCCTAAACCCCCTCTCCGCCAAGGCACTGGCCAGGTCCCGCCTGCGAATCAGCAATTCCATCTTCTCTGCCCAGTCGCCCGGATCGCCGGGCCGGGCCAGAAGTCCGGTCTGAGAATGGGCAATCAACTCGTTGAGCGCGGGAAGGTCCGAGGCGATAACCGGACGGCCTACTGCCCAAGCCTCCAGGACTGCCCTCCCGAAGGACTCCGGATACACCGAGGGCACCAGCACCGCATAGGCCTTGGCCAGCAATCCCGCCACATCCTTAACCGGCCCCAGGAACCTGACCGACGATCCCAAGGAAAAGCGGGTAATCAGGGAACGCAGGCGGGAATAGTACTTCTCCTTCCGCCCCACATCCCCGGCTACCCACAATTGGGCACTGGGGAAGTTCCTGACCACCTTGGCAAAGGCCTCGAGGGCAACATGGATCCCCTTGTTCGGGGTTATACGGCTTACGATGAGGAATATCGGCTCATCCACTACCCTCGCCTTGGGGAATTCCTCCCGTTCAACCCCGCGGGGGATAACCACTATCTTGGCCTCCGGGACCCCAAACACCGAATGCATGTGTTCCGCTATCAATTGGGAGGGAGTTATCACCCGCCTGCCCATCCCCATCACCCAGGAGATGGGACCGCGGGAATACAGGCCGTGGCAGGTGGTAACGAAGTTCACCACCTTGGGGTACCTCTCTCGGGCAAACCTCCGGCGGTTGACCCAGCGCACCGCATGATACCCTATCCAGCCCGGCACCCGGGAGCGGGCATGGACTATGTCCACGCCCAATTCCTCTATCAAGTGCGCCAAGCGAGGGACCTGGGCGAGCATAACCAGAGGATTCTTGGAGTGCACCGGCATACGGATGTGCCTTGCCCCCATCCTCTCAAGGCTGGACTGCCTCCATCCCCCGGAAGAGACGACTATCGCGGTGTGCCCCTGAGATATCAGGTAGGAGCAGACCTCAACAGTGCCCCGTTCCACCCCCCCGCTGTCGAGTTTAGGCAGGATCTGGAGTACCTTCATCAGTTGTGGTGCACCATTTGTAGTTTAACGAAGTCCTTTGCCAGAGAGTAGACCTTGCCCGCACCCAAGAATACCAAACAATCCCCGGATCGGGTCGCCGCCCTGACCTCGTCCAGGTCGTAGGAGAGCATAGCGTAGGCAGGAATAGACATCCCCCGATTGAGCTCAAGGGCAAACCTCTCCGCGCTTATACCCGGAATAGGATCCTCACTGGCGGAATGTATCGGGGTAACCAAGACCGCATCCGCATACCTCAACGCAGACATAAACTCCGACCAGAAGGCGGAGAAACGACTATATCTGTGGGGCTCAAAGACCACCAACATCCTCCGCTTGCCTATCACCTGCCTCACTGCCTCAAGGGTGGTGCGGATCTCGGTGGGATGATGGGCATAATCGTGCACGACGGTGATCTCTCCCTTCAACAGGACATCCATCCGGCGTGAGACTCCGGGAAACGATGCCATAGCCCTCAAGGCGTCCTCTCCCTTTATCCCCAAGATGTCACAGACCTGCAGGACACCGCAGGCATTCCTGACATTGTGCACGCCCACCAACGGCAGACGCTGGGAAAGGATCCTCTCCTCCCTCCTGTCCAGTATCTCCACCCGCATAGAGAAATCCTCCCCCACATCAAACCTTAGGGGGAGATAGCGCCCCTCCTCCACGAACCTCACATTATCAAATCCCGCAAACTCCTTGCCCAACTTACTCCCGAGTCCGAAGAGGAATCGGGTCTCCTTCCTCTGGAGGATAAAATTGCGAAAGAACTCCGCCATGCCCGCTTCGTCCTGATAGAAGTCCACATGCTCCAGTTCGAGGTAAGGGATAAACATGACCTCCGGATTAAAGAGAGAAAAGGTCCCGTCGCTCTCGTCCAACTCCAGGACCGAAAAATCCCCCATCCCCAACCAAGCGTTGCTGTTTATCTTCTTCACCACCCCTCCGATGTAGGCGGAAGGCTGGTATCCCAGTTCGTGGAGAACCCAGGCCAGAAGCGCAGAGGAGGTCGTCTTGCCGTGGGCACCGGTTACCCCTATTATCCGGGTGGACTTGAATATGGCCTGGAGAATCTCCGCCCGGTGGTAGATAGGGATCCCTAGATCCCGAGCCAGTACCAACTGGGGATCGTCGTCAGATATGGCACTGGAGCGCACCACCGCAGAGACCTTCCGGTTCTTAACGACCTCCAGGAGGTCTTCGAGAACGAGACCCTGCCTCACCAGATCGTCTATTATGTAGTTATGGGAGATGTCGGTCCCGCTGACGGTGTGCCCCATCTGCAGGAGCAGGCGGGCTATCCCGCTCATCCCGATGCCTCCCACTGCCAATATGTGTATGTGCATCACACCACCTCTACTTCCCAGTCAAGCAATTCCACTTCCGGATAACCCCTAAGGTAATCCAACAACGATTCAACCCCGCTGTCTACCTCTCCCCTGACCTGCCTCAACATCGCTACCGACAACATGGTCCTCTGCCACTTGTCCTTGAAGTCCGTCTCTATCACCGAGGCGTTAAAGCTCTCGCGGACCTTGTTCTTCAGGGCCTTGAGCACACTGCGCTTGTGCTTTAAGGACCTGACCTGCGGTATGTGGAGGTCCAGGTGCACGATGGCCACGAACATAGCGGATTTCTATCCCAACACTACCGTGCGGTTCTTTCCCTGTCGCTTCGCGGTGTAAAGGGCCTGATCCGCTATTTCTATTATAGAATAAGGATCCTTTCCGTCCTCAGGAAAAGCTGCCACGCCTACGCTGACGGTCACATTAAGGGTCTCGTTATAGGCAATTACGGGACTGGCGGAGACCACCTCACATATACGCTCCCCCGCCCTCTGGGCACCCTTCTTGTCGGTGTCCAATAGGATCACGCAGAACTCCTCCCCACCGTAGCGACCCACCAGATCTATCTCACGGGCGGTGGACTTTATGCGGGAGGCCACCTCCTTCAGGACCGCATCTCCTACGAGATGGCCGTAGGTATCGTTTATCTTCTTGAAGTCGTCCACATCTATCATCAAGAACCCAAGTGGACTGCCGAACTTGTTCGCCCGCAACAAACTCTCAAAGAACCTATCCAGCACATACCTGCGCACATACACACCGGTCAGCTCGTCGGTTATCGCCATCTCTTCTATCGCCTTGTACAGCTTAATCCTGCGCATCCCCAAGGCAAACTGATTGGCGAGGATGTGGAAGACATCCAGATCCTTCTCCTTACACCCCTTCACCGCAAGGTATCCCCGGATGTCGTTCTCCACCCTTATGGGGAAGAGGTAGTACTCGAGGCTATGGGTCAGTGACAACTGACTGCTGTCTATGAAGATACAGTCCTCTACCTCTATGTATTCCTTTAGCTTCTCCTTAAATGTCTTGAACATCTCCACCTCATCGAGGGTCTTGGTAAGGTCCTTGATTATCTCGTAGAGTCTTACCTCCTTCTCCGCTGCCCGCTCAAACTGCCGGTTCTTCGCCCGTTGGCGCTCCAGATCGTAGTACATCTTCTTGCGGGTGGACTCCAACTCTTCCACCTTTGCCTTCATTTCCGCCACGATCTTGCGGTGCTTCCTGACGAGGTAAAGTATCACCCCAAGACCGATCCCCACGACTATGGTCAGACTAAACATCAAGCAGAACATACCCGGTCCTTCCCCATAGACTTGGCCCGATACAGCCTCTCATCCGCCTTCTTTATCAGGGTGGTTCGGTCCCGACCGTCTTTGGGATAACTGGCCACTCCTATGGATACGGTAACCCGCGTAGGGGTGCGCCTGAGGACCACCTCCTTCTGGGCGATCTCCTCCCTTATGCGCTCAGCTATCTCCACCGCGGACCTCGTGTCCTTGCCCTCCAGATAGATAAGAAATTCCTCCCCACCGTACCTGGCCACGATGTCCTTGTGTCTGCGGGTGTGCTTCAGAAGGATCTTTGCGATGCTCTTTATGATGATGTCTCCTGCGGTGTGGCCGTAGGTGTCGTTGTACTTCTTGAAGTCGTCTATGTCCAGCATCAGGAGAGAGAAGGTGCTCTGCTTGCGATAGAGGAGGATCTCGTCTAACCTCTCCAGTATGTACCTCCTCAGGTAAAGCCCGGTCAGGCCGTCGTGCAGGGCCAACGATTCCATCCGCTTGTAGAGTATAGTATTGCCTATAGCCACTGCAGCAAGGTCCCCTATCGTCTGGAGAAAGGAGAGATCCTCGGAATAGAAAGTATACTTGTCAAACGAGTTCAACCTCAAGATCCCTATTACCTTCTCTTCCAATATCAACGGCACCGAGATGAGGGAACCGACTGGGGTGGTTTTGCCCAGACTCTCCAGATCGAAGCGATAATCCTGACTGGTATCCTCTATGAGGAGGGGACAGGCGTGCTTTATTATCCACTTGTCGAAAATGTCTCCGGTCTTGGGCAGTCGATAAAAGTCCACATCGACCCCTGCGGAATCCACCAGTTCTAGACGCTGTTTCTCCTCGTCCACGATGTAAATCACGCATTGATCCGCCTTGGGTATCATGTCCAGAGTCTTTTGGACTATGTAGTGGGCAACTGCCTCCAGAGAGAGGTTATAACTCAACTTCTGCATCATGGACTCGAGCGCGAGATAGCGATTCTTCTTTCTCTGGAGAGCAGATTCTATCCGGGAGGCCTGCTCTAACTCTGCCTGAAGGAGATTTATCCGCTCGTAGAGGTCGCTTTTCTTTATCTCCCAAGCACAGACCGAGTTGCTTATCCGACGATAAATGAAGACGATCGCGGAAAGGACGACTATGTAGGCCAAAAACAAAAAGAAGAGGTTATAAGGACAGGTCAGGGTTACATACACAAGAGGAACGACTACGTAAGCAGAGATCGCAGTGATTGTTAGTAGACTACGCTTAAACAATTGCCTTCTCTGTGTCCTTGTCGAAAAAGTGGGCCTTTGACATGTCGAAAATTACTTCTACTTCCGAATTGACGCTAGGGGCCAAGTTCGGCCTCATCCTCGCTACAAAGGTCCTCACCCCGGTGGTGAAATAGACGAAGGAATCCGATCCCATAGGCTCTATCACCTCGCATATCACCTTCGCCCTGTTGCCCACCTGTTTGGCAAAGGTAACGTAACCTATGTCGTGTATGTCCTCGGCCCTTATCCCCATTATCACCTCTTTACCGAGATAGGGCTTCAATTGGCCGTACATAGATTCGTTGATGCGCAGTTCCAGTCCATCGCCCTTGAAGTAGTACTTGTCCTCCCTCCTCTCTATCTTCCCAGTGAAGAAGTTCATGGGCGGGGTCCCGATGAATCCCGCCACGAACTTATTGGCGGGCTTCTCGTAGACGACGATCGGGTCGTCAAACTGCTGTATCTCCCCTGCCCGGAGTATGCATATCCTGTCCCCCATGGTCATGGCCTCGACTTGATCGTGGGTGACATATATCATCGTGGTCTTCAACCGGGCATGGAGGCGCTTTATCTCGGTGCGCATCGTCACCCTCAACTTGGCATCCAGGTTGCTGAGGGGCTCGTCGAACAAAAAGACCAACGGCTTACGCACTATCGCCCTCCCGACCGCTACCCTCTGACGCTCTCCTCCCGATAGTTCCTTGGGCTTGCGATTCAGGAGGTGCTTTATCCCCAAGATCTCGGCTGCCTCCTCTACCCTGCGCCTTATCTCATCCTTAGGATACCGGCGCAATTTCAGACCAAAGGCCATGTTGTCGAAAACAGTCATGTGAGGATAGAGGGCGTAGTTCTGGAAGACCATAGCGATGTTCCTATCCTTCGGCGGGACATCGTTCACCAACCTATCCCCGATGTAAATCTCCCCCGAGGTCACGCTCTCAAGGCCGGCTATAAGCCTCAAGGTGGTGGACTTACCACAACCTGACGGGCCGACCAACACCACGAATTCGCCATCTTTGATGTCCAGATTTATACCCTTAACCGCAACTACGCCTTTATCGTATCTTTTAACGACATTCTTAAGCACTACCTTGGCCATAGACCTCTCCCCTAGCTGAAAGACTACACTCGCTTATTACCCCAGAGTGCCTCCAAAAGCGTAATAAGCGTATTACGGAGGTTTTTACGCTCTACAATCATATCAATTAATCCATGCTCCTGCAAGAATTCCGAACGCTGGAATCCCTCTGGGAGATCTTGGTTTATGGTCTTCTTTATAACCCGCGGACCGGCAAAACCTATCAACGCCCCGGGCTCGGCGATCAACACATCTCCCAGAGAGGCAAAACTGGCAAGGACCCCTGCCATGGTGGGATTGGTCAACACCGATATGAATATCCCACCCATAGACTGGTACCTGCCTATCACCGCCGAGGTCTTGGCCATCTGCATCAAGGAGAACATCCCCTCGTACATCCTCGCCCCCCCTCCAGAGGCAGAGATGATGATAAGGGGAAGCATCTCCTCTATGGCCACCTCGGTTACTCTCGCCACCCGCTCGCCCAACACCGAACCCATCGACCCCATAATGAACCGGGAATCGGTAACCGCAACTGCAACCCGCCTGCCGTTCAATCTGGCGGTGCCGGCCATTATGGCCTCGTCCATTCCCGTTTTAGTTCGAGCCTCTTCCAGTTTCTCTTTGTAGGTCTTGGGACCGGAGAAGTTCAAGGGATCGGCAGTACGGAGCTCGGTGAACATCTCCTGAAAAGATCCCTCGTCAAAGGTCATCTTTATCCTCTCTTCAGCCGAGATGGAAAAGTGATGTCCGCAATTAGGACAAACCCAGAGGTTCTCCTGCAACTGCTCGTTAAGGATCATCTTGTAGCAGGCATCACAGCGGGTAAAGATATCCGAGGGGACGTCCTTTTTCTTGGTCTTCTTGAACAACAGAAAGCGTTTTCGCGGTTTAAATACGCTCATGCCCTTTCTCCCGAATAAAGCCGACGCCTCCTTATGTAGGAATCCACCTCCTCCGGCACCAAGAACCGCACGGATAGGCCCTGGCGAATCCTCTCCCTTATCAAAGAGGAACTGACTTCTATCCTAGGCATAGACAGGTACACCACATCTACTATCCCTCGGAGCTGATCAGCCGAGCCCTCGCCATGCCTAGTCGCAACCGCAAATTTAACCAATTTTACCAGCTTTTCCCAGTCTTTCCAAGAAGACAGGCCCTGGAGGGCGTCCGCCCCCAATAACCAGTAGATCTCCAGATCCGGCCGTTCCCTCAACAGATCCTCCACCGTGTCTATGGTGTAGGTCGTGCCAGCCCGCTCAACCTCCCGGGTATCCAACTCGAATCCCTCAAGCCCAGATATCGCCAACCTCACCATCTCCACCCTATCCTCAGCAGGAGCAACCGGGCGCTTGTAGGCACTGGAGAAGTAGGGCATAAACACCACTTTCTCCAGCTCTAATTCCTCCAGGGCCCACTGGGCCAGGATGAGGTGACCTATGTGTGGGGGATCAAAGGCCCCACCCAGCACGGCAATCCTGTCCATATCCTCACTGCCTTATCTGTCCCTCGCCGAACACCACATACTTGTAGGTGGTCAACTCCTCGACCCCCATCGGCCCCCTGGCGTGGAGCCTGTCGGTGCTGATGCCTATCTCCGCCCCAAGCCCAAACACTCCCCCGTCGGTAAATCTCGTAGAGGCGTTCACATAGACCGCAGCAGAATCCACCTCCCTCACGAACCGCAGACCTGACTCGTAGTCGGAGGTGATAATCCCGTCGGAATGGTGGGAACCGTGCTCGTTTATCCAGTCTATCGCCTCGTCCAACGACGAGACTACCTTTATCGCGATTATCAGGTCCAGATACTCCTCGTACCAATCCTCCTCCGAAGCGGGTTTGCAGTCTATTATCTGGCGCGTCCTTTCACATCCCCTTACCTCCACTCCGTGTTTCTTGTAGACCTCCGCCATCTTGGGAAGGAATGTCGGGGCAACATCCTCGTGGACCAGTATCTTCTCTATAGCGTTACACACCCCTGGGCGCTGGACCTTGGCGTTCTCGCATATCCTCACCGCCATCTCCACATCCGCACTCCTGTCCACATACTCGTGACAGACCCCTTTATAGTGCTTTATCACCGGGATAAGGGAATTCTCGGTAACGAACCTTATCAGTCCCTCTCCTCCTCTGGGGATGATCAGGTCTATCAATCCCACCTGCTTGAGCATCTCCCCCACCGCAGACCTATCGGTCGTCTCAATAAGAGCTATGCAATCCGGATCTATGTCCACCTCTTTGAAAGCGGACTTCAGGGCGGAATATATCGCCATATTGGAATTGATTGCCTCTTTTCCTCCCCGGAGGATGGCACCGTTGCCCGACTTCACGCAGAGCCCGATGCAGTCGGAGGTGACATTTGGACGGGACTCGTAGATGATACCGATTACCCCTATGGGCACCCGTACCTTGTGTATCCAGAGATCATCCTTGTTCCTCCAGGCGGATATCACCTCGCCCACCGGATCCTTGAGGTTTGCGATCTCCTCTAAGGAGACTGCCATTGCCTCTATCCGCCTCTCGTTCAACAGGAGCCTGTCCTTCATCGCCTGACTCAACCCGTTCTCCTCGGCCCACTGCATATCCTTCCGATTGGCAGAGATGATCTCCTGCATACGCTCCCGCAGGGCCTTGGCCATTGCCCGTAGTAACCTATCCTTCTCCCGCGAACTTGCCTTACCTATAGAGTAGGAGGCCCGTTTTACCCTCTGGGCCATGTCCCGCACATAACTGACCACATCCGTCTGCATAATCAACCCTCCTCGCTCCATATCACCATATTGTCCCTGTGAATGGCCTCACGCCCGGCCCTTTTCCCGATAAATCTTACCATCTCCTCAGAGGACATCCCGGCAATCCCCCTGCCGATTTCTTCTCCTCCACAGAAGACCTCCACCACATCACCCTTATTAAACTGCCCCACTATCTCCCTCACCCCGGCGGTGAGCAGGCTCTTTCCCCTGCAAGATATCGCCTCTCTGGCCCCTGCATCGACGATTATCCTGCCCTTGGGACGGGCGATGTAGGCAATCCACATCCGTCGGGAGTCTATACGCCGACTCGCAGGTAAAAACAGCGTCCCGCGGTGGATCTTCCTGACCAAAAGGTCAATGAGTATATCCCGGGCGTGCCCGTTGGCAATTATGGTGTAGATGCCCCACTTGCTCGCAATAGAGGCAGCGTCCAACTTCGTGGCCATACCACCCACGGTGGTCCTGCCCCTGCGCTTACTGGAGACCATGGCCCGAATACCAGCATCTACTCTTTCTACCACCGGAACCACCTTACGAGAGGCAACATCCGAATACAACCCTTCCACATCCGAGAGTATTATCAGGACCTTGGCATCGCAGGCACCCGCCACCAGCGCAGAGAGCCGATCGTTATCCCCGAAGGCAATCTCCTCGGTAGAGACGGTGTCGTTCTCGTTCACCACCGGAACGATTCTGCGCTCTATGAGTTCGTTCATCGTGTTCTTGGCGTTGATGTACCTACTGCGACTGCGCAGGTCCTCGGCGGTCAACAGTATCTGGGCGCAGGTAAGCCCTCTGGCGTGGAACAGGCGCGCGTACTTCTTCATAAGTTCCACCTGACCCACCGAGGCGCAGGCCTGGAGCAAAGGGATACTCTTGGGCCGGACATTCAATCCCAAGGCCGACATCCCCCCCGCCACCGCCCCCGAACTCACCAACACCACCTGCCAGCCGTGCCGAACCAGAACCGCAACCTGACGCACCAGATTGGACATCCTGCGCACATTCAGGGCAAGCGAATTCTTAGAGGTCAGGAGGCTACTGCCTATCTTTATCACACACCTCTTAGGCGCTATCTCCGGCAGATATAAGTGACCGTAGGAAGCGTTCATTCTCTTCTTCTGCTCTGGAAATGAATTCCTCATCCGCTCCCGCACCCCTCAAGACCCTCCGCATCACATCGTACGGGAGCATGTCCTTGGGGGCGTGGGCGTCGTTATTCACCACCACGGATGCCCCAATCTCCCGGGCCAATCTGAGGACCCAGCCATTGGCGTAGCAGTGCCCGGATCGGGTGGTTATCTCCAGCCTCACACCCTTGATCCTGGCCAACTCCACTTCCCTCTCCGAGATAAACCCCGGGTGGGCAAGGATGTCACAGCCCGCCTCTATTGCCGACAGATTCGTGCCCTCCGCAACCGGCTCAACCGGACTCTCCCCGTGGACAACCACCACCCTCGCCCCCAGGGTGCGGGCCAGAGAGATCATCTTGCCTATCTTGGAAGGCGGGACATGGGTCAACTCCACCCCAGGAAGGACCTTTAAAGGATAGTCCTTGGGCAGATTATCCACGAAGGTAATGAGGGACTCCAACACGAACTCCAGATTGGAGGCATCGCAGTGATCGGTAATAGCGATCACATCAAAACCGAGAGACATGTATCGTTGGGCTATCTCCGACGGCACACAACAGCCGTCGCTAAAGACAGAGTGTATGTGCAGATCCGCCTTAAGCATATTACCTACCCCGTTTTACTTTATCTATCCTATAATACCACAAGTATGCCCTTTACCAACCAATGGGGCAATCTCTTTTTGCCCCTCTACACCCCAGCCCTATGTTCCCCAGCACACCAACAACGACACGCCTATGCAGTAAAGGCCAAAGAGGAACAGGAGGTGGGCCAAGACTACCCGGCGCAGGAGGGCCAGAGAGACCATGCCCGACAAGAACGAGACCAATATCCCTGCAGAACTCACCCAACCAAATCCCGCGGGGCTCTTGATGGCGGAGTACAAAAACGCCAAGGCGATGATGGGGATTCCCGCAAGAAACGACAACTCAAAGGCGGAAAGGGGAGAGAAACCCAAGAGCAACAGCAGGGTTATGGTAATGCCCGAACGCGAGATCCCCGGGAACACCGCTATCGCCTGTACCAGCCCCAGCAATATCGCCTCACCCCACCTTAGATCCCGCGCCTCTCTCCCCCCTAATCGGATTCCACGGGTACCCAGAAGGATAAAACCCATAGCGGTGAGTATCCCTGCGGTGTACCTCGGCTGGGAGACCAACAACTCCGCCAGAGGATCCAGTCTCAGGGCAACGAGGCCGGAGACTAATGTAACCAAAATCAACTTCAGGACAAAGACCCTGCCCTCCCTGCCGAACAAACACTCCAAGGCGAGCGTCTTTATCCGAGGATAGAAGTAGACCAACAGGGCTATCAAGGTCCCAAAGTGCAAAGAAGTCAACAAGAACATCTCCGGCAGGTTTGGCCGTATCCCTGCCACCTCGGTCAGGAACACCAGGTGGGCAGAACTGCTGACCGGCAGAAACTCAGTCAGCCCTTGGACCAGACCGAGAATCGTTATCGACACCAGATCCGACATAATTGAACCTTCCTTGGTAAAGGCCCTCTATCACCAGAGAGGACCAGGTCTCATAATGCTCTCTCCTCTCCCACACCTCCTTCAAGGACAAAAAGCGAGCCTCGGCAAAGGTGGTCTCGAACTGCAAACGGGCCTCTTCCTCAGGTGAGATCTCAAGGACCACGACCAGACCGAAGTGCACGAACCCCACAGGGTTATCGTCGTCGTTTACGAAACCCAGAAAAGAGAGACGACCCGGCTCCACCAAAAGGCCCACCTCCTCCCTCAATTCTCTGCAGATCGCCCGATAAACCAGGGCCTCTTCCACGACCTCGTCCTCCGGATTGATGTGCCCTCCCACCCCCACCGAGTACTTGGCGTGCAACCGGGTCTCCTTGCCCTTGGAGGTCCTGCGGTAGGAGAGCAATTTCCCGTCTTGGTCGAATATCAGACAATAGGGGATCAACTGTTTATATGTTTTGGATTCCTCTGCCTCCTTCCGAGGCAAGAAGAAGGCGGTCTCCATCAATCGCCTCCACAGGGCCTCGTCAAAGGCCCGCACCCCATTAAACCCATCGGCAAGTTCCCGGGGAAAGACCAAGACCCTCTCTAGACCCATCTCAGCACCTCGGACAACGGTCTCTTGGGCACATGCAGTCTATCGGATTCGTCCAGAAAATAGCGGATATCCCCCCGGGCCTCCTCCACCACCGGATCCTCCGCAGGATAGCCCAAGGCTACGACACAGTGGATCTTCCAGTTCTCGGCTACCCGAAAGAGATCCCTTAGGCCCGCCTCCTCTATCGCCCCTATCCAGCAACCTCCCAATCCCTTGCTCACGCCTGCCAGGAGCATCGTCTGGACCGCAGAACCGACATCGTAGCAGACGAAGTGCGAGTCGGAGACCTCACGATCGTGGCACACCACCACCATCGCCTTGGGATACATCCCGGGCACGGGATCCCTCCTTGGCCTCACATAACCCGCCCAGCGCAGGAACGGGAGGGCCGACTCTATCACCTTATCCTCCACAGTGGCTATGAACCGCAAGGGTTGGAGATTCGCGGCCGAAGGGGCAAGCCTGGCGCAGTCTACTAGCCACTCCACTACCCCTTTAGGCACCGGTCTTGGCTCAAACCGGCGTATGGTCCTCCTGCGATGGAATATGTCTGTCTCCGCCAAACCTATCCCTCCTCTTTATAAGTCCTTCGCTCAAACAGGTCCTTCAACAACCTCCAGTCCACCGAGACCTCCTCCTTGGTGCGCTTGAACAGGAGATTCTCCAGTCCTGGCACGAAGTTATGTACGGGCTCCTCGAAGAATATCGGGACCTTCCGATTCGGTCCCCACTTAGCGTACTCCAATTCTTCCCTCGACATGTCCAATCTGCGATGGCCATATACCTCCCAGAAGGTCTCCATCAGGTCCTTCAAGTCCTCGAGGTCCGCAGGAGATACCGCTGACTGGTAATCTATCCGCTCCTTGCCCTTATCCAGGGTAAAGTGCTTCTCTATCACCCCAACCCCGAAGGCGCAGGGGATGGCAGATATCAGGTTCCCCATAGGATCGTCCCAGGAGCAGTGGTCGGCATAGCCCATAGGCAGGCCAAAGAAGTCCCTAAGGGCAAGGAGACGATTGAACTGCACCTTGCTCCTGTCGGTGGGGTAGGACTGGAAACCGTACATCAACAGGATGTCCTCTTTCCCTCTCCTCCTCAGGTAATCAACCGCCCTCACCACCTCTTCCACCTGACAACCGCCTATGCCCAATATCACCGTGCCCGGAAACCGGCTGGCGAGGTCCAGTAATATCACATCCGCTATACCGCTGGCGTGTATCTCCACTGCCGATATGTACTCCCCAAACTGCAGACACCAGTGCATAGAATCCGGATCGTCGCAGAGGGCGATTACATCCTTGCCCTTCTTGTTCGCCTGCCGAATTAATCCTTCCCAAAAGGAAGGAGGAAGGACCCACTCGCTTATGCGCCCGTACAAGGGATGGTCCTTTTCTATGTAGTGATCCACATCAAACAGCAGGTGAAACTTCACCGCATCGGGCCCAAGGCCTAAAGCATTTACCATAGAAGAAAGGTACTCCGGATCGCCTTCGTGGTTGTAGGCAGTCTCACTTATCAAGTAAGGCCTGTCTTTGGGTATCATTTTTTCCTCCTCGTGAGAATAGTAACCGTCTCTATGTGCGGGGTGTTGGGGAACATGTCCACTATGTACATCCTCTCCACCTTGTAGACCGGTTTCAGTTCAGACAGGTCTCGGCGCAGGGTCATGGGATCGCAAGAGACATAGATAAGGGAACGCACCTTGGAGTTCTTGCGCAGGAATTCCCTGACCGACTTGCTCAAACCGGTTCGCGGAGGATCCACCACCACCGTATCCACCGACTTCTTCAATCGAGGATCCTCAAATACCTCCCATACGATCTTGCCTGCATTACCGATCTTATAGGAGAGATTCCCAAAACCCGCGTAATCACCGTTCACCTCCAAGGCCTTGCCTGCCAGAGGATCCGACTCCACCGCATAGACCCACCTCACTGCATCCGCAACAGACAATCCCAAAAAGCCCACCCCAGCAAACAGGTCCAAGATTACTCTGGATTCCAGGCGCAGGATCCATTGCCTCAACAAAGCGACTATCTTCTCCGCCATCTCGTAATTTACCTGAAAAAAATTGGTGGCGTAGAAGCGGAACTTCCTCCCAGCAACCTCAACCTCCAAAAACCTCTCCCCTACCAACTCCTTCACCGACAGTCCCTTTATTCTCACCACCCCTGTTACCGACTCCAATCCCCCGATTCTCATCGCGAGGTCCTGCAAGGCGGGGGCATCGTCGGACACGAATAGGTTGACCAAGATCCTGCCATCACGGTCCGCCCTGATCTCTACCGAGTCTAGTTCCTCCACCGGACGATCCCAAAGGATAGGTCTGATGTGCCTCCAGACCTCGTTTATCCCCCTTAAGGCGAGGTGGCACTCCTCCACATCCACCACCTCACCCTCGGAGGAGATGTATCCTGCCTTACGCCCCCTCCAATCCACCCGAAAGCGGACCTTGTTCCTGTATCCGAAGATACTATCTGCTGGCAGGAACTCTATCTTCTGGGTATATATCCCCTTCATCATCGCGTTCAACTGCCTCAACTTGAGGCGGACCTGATAGTGATAATCCATCACCTGATACACCGAACACAGGCGATAGTGATCGCACCTGGGGGCCACCCTGTAGGGTGAGGGCTCGATCACTGAGATCAATCTGGCCACATCGTAGGTCTTGTACCTCTTTACCACCTCGGCCTCCACCCTCTCACCGTCGATACCCCCATCTACGAAGACCACCTTACCGTCAGGACCCCTGCTCAGACCCTTGCCCGGATAGACCACATCCTTTATAAGCAATTCAAGGCGCTCGCTCACCCGATCACCCTCATTATCTCTGCAACCGTGGTTATACCCTTTTTCACCTTCTCCAACCCGTCGTCTCTCAAGGGACGCATCCCCCTCTTCTCGGCAATAAACCGCAACTCACCCACCGGCTCCCCCCGAGCAATGGCGTCCCTCAACTCCGAATCGACTACCATCAGCTCAAAGATCCCGATCCGCCCCTTATATCCCGACATCCCGCACTCCGGACAGCCCACCGGCTGACAGACCTTCTCTACCCTCTCGTGGCGCAGGAACGACTGCTCCTCAGGAGTAACCCCCACCTCCTGCTTGCAGTGAGGGCAGAGCCTCCTCACCAGCCTCTGGGCCAGGACGCCTGCAATGCAGGAGGCCACCAGATAGGGCGGAACGCCCATGTCCACCAAACGGGTTACCGCAGAGGGGGCGTCGTTGGTGTGCAAGGTGGAAAGGACGAGGTGTCCGGTCAGTGCAGCCTGTACTGCGATCTGGGCAGTCTCCTTGTCCCTGATCTCACCGACCATTATGATGTCCGGGGCCTGACGCAGGATGGCCCGCAGGGCAGAGGCAAAGGTGAGCCCCACCACCGGTCGCACCTGGACCTGATTTATCCCCGGCATCTGGTACTCGACCGGATCCTCGACGGTTATCACCTTCCGCATGGTGCGATCCACCTCCTGAAGGGCCGCGTAGAGGGTGGTGGACTTACCACTGCCCGTAGGACCGGTCACGAGCACCATACCGTAGGGCAGGCCTATCAACCGGCGGAACTTCCCCAGCATATCTTGATCCATCCCCAAGTCTTCCAACGAGATAAGCCCCCTCTCCTTATCCAGGAGCCTGATCACTACCGTCTCCCCGTAATTCGTGTTCATAGTGGAGACCCTGAGATCCAGGTACACTCCGGACTTCTCAAAGAGTATCCTCCCGTCCTGAGGAAAGCGCTTCTCTGCGATGTCCATGTTGGCCAATATCTTTATCCTCGTCACCACGCTGGCGTGTATGTCCTTGGCAAGGCGATCCACCTCCTTGAGCATCCCATCTATCCTGTACCTTATACGCGTCCACTCCGCAAAGGGTTCGATGTGTATGTCGCTGGCTCTGCTCTGATAGGCGGACATTATCATCTGTTCTATAAGGGCGATGATCGGTGCCTCGCCGGTTTCAGCCTGAACCCCCGCATCGATCGACGCCCCTATCTCCGATCCAACGGACTCCGTCTGCACTTCTTCCGATCTCTCTCCATCGGGCCCAGCCGGGGTAGAAGGGAAGATCTCGTCTAATATCTGGGATAACCTCTCCTGAGACACGAAGAGGAAGTCCACCGGCATGCCCAATTCCCGCTCAAGCCGGTCCTTCCCCATCACCACCAACGGATCGGACACCGCTAACACCATCTTTCCATCCGCTATCCTTACTGGAAGGATGTTCCATCCCCTTATTATCTCCATCGGCAGGCGCGCCCGCACCGATCGATCCACCTCTTCGGTACTCAGGTCCGAATACAGGACATTCCACTGGTCCGCCAGCTTTACACCAGTCATGGGATCCAGGATGTAACCCTTCTCGAGGAGGCAGGCAGTGGGGGAGGAGGAAGAGCTGTTTATCTCCTGAAGCACCGTCTCCCACATGGAGGCAGGCAGTAGTCCAAAACTGTCGAGGGTGTCCCTTATTTTATCCAGAAGTCGCGCCGGATCCATCTCCCACCCTAAAGAATCTGCGGGCGTTCGCCGTGGTTACCCGTATCACCTCTTCCACGGGCATGCCCTTTACCCGGCCTATCGCCTCCGCAACATCCCTGACCGCGGTAGGATCGTTCCTCTGGCCTCGCTTCCTCTGAGGCGGGAGGTATGGGGCATCGGTCTCCAGCATTATCCTATCCAGAGGAACCGCCTTCGCGGATTCCCGTATGCCATCCGACCTCTTGTAGGTGATGTTCGCAGTAAAGGAGACCATCCCTCCCATCTCCACCACCTGCTCTGCGACCTCCGGACCGTAAGAGAAGCAGTGGACCACGAACCCCG
Organism: Candidatus Omnitrophota bacterium; assembly: GCA_015494465.1. Classification (GTDB taxonomy): domain Bacteria; phylum Omnitrophota; class Gorgyraeia; order S143-82; family S143-82; genus S143-82. Next base: position 94,519 of record WGBD01000001.1, read on the forward strand.
CGCACGGACTTTCCTCTCGAAGGATAGATAAGGTCTCCTCTTCCGCATCCCGGGAGTGGACTACCAAAGGCAGGTCGTATTCTTTTGCCAAGCGGATGAACCAGCGGAAGACCCCCTCCTGCACCTCAAGTGGAATCTCGCTACGAAAGAGGTCTATTCCCACTTCGCCTATCGCCACATAGGGATAGGATTCTATCTCCCTCCTAACCCCCGCAAGTGTATCCTCGTCCACCTCCCCTGCGTAGTGAGGGTGCATACCTATGCTGAGGTAAATCCTGCCCGGATAGGCCTGGGCCAAGGCCTTCATCGCCGGGAGGTCCTGCAGGTGGGAACAGGCGTTCAGGATCCACTCGATACCCGAGGCAAAGACCCTCTCTATTACTTCCTCCCTATCCGCGTCGTACTGGGGAAAAGTGAGATGGCAATGGGTGTCAATCATCTATCTCTCTCCTCGGGAAGAGAGGCGGGTACTTCTCTATGCGGGTGCCCTCCTTTATCCCTCCCCAGACGAAGATATTCTCCCATCCGACCTCGAGGATCTCCTCCTCTATCCCCAACTGGGCCCATATCTTCTCTGCGGTGGAGGGCATCACCGCCCAGATGCACCCCGCAAGGATCCTCAATGTCTCCAGAAGGATGTACATAAACCTCTTGAGATCGTCGAACCGCCCTTCCTTGCGCATAGTCCAGGGTTGTTCTTCCTCGATGAACTTGTTGGCAAGGTTGACGACCTCCCATATCGCAGACAGCCCGTCGTAGAAGTTGAGAGAAGAGAACTCGAGATCCACCTTGTCCTTAAGTTCAAACAAGGACTCTACCAGACGATTCTTCGGCCTCTCCTCGAAGACCTCCACCCCGTCGGGAAGGTACTTCTCCGCCATGGACAGGACCCTGTAGACCAGGTTCCCCAGATCGTTGGCCAGATCGCTGTTGTACCTATGCACGATGGAATTGTAAGAAAATACACCGTCCACGCCCAACGGTATCTCCCTCAACAGGAAGTACCTATACACATCCACGCCAAAGTCCTCCACCATCGCGTAGGGATCGACGATGTTGCCCTTGGACTTGGACATCTTCTCCGCAGAGCCCTTGCTGTCCACCAGCCACCATCCATGGGCGAATATCTGATAGGGTATTTCCAACCCGAGGGCATGCAGCATAATCGGCCAGTATATGGCGTGCTGACGGAGGATGTCTTTTCCTATGAGGTGCACATCCGCAGGCCAGAACTTCTTGAACTTCTCCGTCTCCTCCGGGTAGCCCAAGGCACTGATGTAGTTTATCAACGCATCAAACCAGACATAGGTGATGTGCTGGGGCGAGAACGGTATGTCTATCCCCCACGAGAACCTTGCCTTGGGACGGGAGATACACAAGTCGTTGAGTTTCTCCATCTCCAAGAAGCGCAGGACCTCGTTATACCTGCCCTCGGGCTTGATGAAATCGGGGTGTTTTTTGATGTAGTCTATGAGCCAGTCCTGATACTTGGAGAGGCGGAAGAAGTAGTTCTCCTCGGTGAGTTCGTCAACCTCCCGTCCGCAATCCGGACACCTCGGCTTATCTCCCTCGGTATTCACCTGCCCCTCGGTCCAAAAGGTCTCGCAGGGCACGCAGTACCAACCCGAGTAGGAATCTTTATAGATGTCCCCCTTATCGTAGAGATACTGCAGGACATATTGGACCGCCTTCACATGGCGGGGTTCGGTAGTGCGGATAAAGTCGTCGGGGCGGACATCCAAGGTGTCCCAGAGGTGCTCGAACTTTTCCGCTAGCTCGTCAACGAATTCCTGCGTGGGTTTGCCCGCCTCCTGCGCTGCCTTTTCCACCTTCTGCCCGTGCTCGTCAGTCCCGGTGAGGAAAAAGGTATCTACCCCCTTTAACCGGAAGAACCTCGCGGTGGCGTCTGCAGCGATGTTGGTGTAGGAATGCCCGATGTGAGGTTTGGCATTCACATAGTAGATCGGCGTGGTTATGTAAAACTTACTTCTCATCTATCTCTTCCTCCTTACTCCGTTCTGCCTTTGCCAAGGCCTCTCTTCTCCTCCAGGCTATGTTCACCAAGATAGCCAGGAATAACAATGATCCCAATAGGGCAAGCCTCGTCCCCAAGACGAATGGCCTGTTCTCGGGAGGCACCTTCGTCATAAAGATTATGTCCTTAGACTGCACCAGCCAGGAGACCAGTATCACCAACAACAGCGTCGGGGTGATGTACTTCATGATAAACTTGTAAATCCGCGGGACCATAAGGTCCGCCCCCTGATGTATCTCTTCCCAGGCGTTATCCATACCAAACACCCAGGTGAACAGGATTACCTCTATGAGGGCAAAGACCACCAGAGCCACCGTCCCCGCCCAGAAGTCCATCTCGTCCACTATCCCTTTTGAGAACCAGAAGACCACCGGCTGGGTCAAGATGAACGAGACCACCGCGAAAATCATAACCGCCTTGCGCCGGGAGATGTTGAACTCGTCCTCTAAAAAAGCAATCGCGGGTTGGACCAAGGACACCGACGAGGTAACGCCTGCCAGAAAGAGGAGAAGAAACCACAGCCCGGTAAAAAACTGTGGCCAAGGGAACCTGTTCAATATCATGGGCATCGTCACGAACCCCAGATTGAAGGCACCAGACTTGGCTACTCCCTCTATCTCCATCGGTCCGAGAAAGGCAAACGCTGCCGGGATAACTATACTGCCTGCAATCACCACCTCTATGAACTCGTTGGTGCTCACCGAGGTCAGACCCGAGAGGACCACATCGTGCGTCTTCTTGAGATAACTGGCGTAGGTAAGTATCACCCCTATTCCCACGCTCAAGGTGAAGAATATCTGCCCTGCTGCTGCCAACCAGACCTTGGGATCCAACAGAGCGGAAAAGTCCGGATTCCAGAGGTAACCCAGCCCGTTGAGGACATTCCAGTCGGAATGCTCGGGATAAGGCGCCCCCAATGTCAGGACCCTTATCATCAACACCAAGGCCATAATCAACAATGTGGGCATCGCCCAGCGGGAAAACCTCTCTATCCCCTTAGATACCCCGTGGAATATGACATACATATTGGCGAAGAAGGTGAGGAGAAAGAAAAGATAAGACGGCCAGAGATTTGTCTGGTAATTGGACAAAAAGGCCTGCATCGTGTCCTTGTGGAGGGCAGCGGTCTTCATCTTGCCCAGTAATCCCAACACGCCAAAGCCCAGTGTCCAGGACTCTATGTAGGTGTAGTACACGAATATTGCTAGCGGGCCGAATATCCCAATCACCCCAAAGTACTTTATAAACCTATTCTTCCTCCAGATGGAGTGGAATATGCCCGGTGCGGTCCCGTGGCCAAATCCTCCCCCGTAGCGTCCGAGGGTCCACTCCACCCACATCAGCGGGATCCCGAGCAGGAGAAGGGATATGAAGTAGGGGATCATAAAGGCCCCGCCACCGTTCTGCACCGCCTGGACCGGAAAGCGCAGGAAGTTCCCCAGACCAACCGCACTGCCGGCTACCGCCAGTATCACGCCCAAACGCGATGCCCACGAGTCCCTGTTCTTGGCCATGGTCCTCCTCCTTCAAGCAAACCTTATCCTGCCTATCGCCTCAGCGAGCGTCGGATGGACATACAACATATCCCTCAACCGGGAAAACTCCACTCCCAGATCTACCGCCAAGGTAAACAACGGCAAGAGTTCAGGAGCCCCCGGCCCCAACATCGACACGAACCTCACTCTCTCCCGCCTATCTATCCCTATCTTTATCTTACCCGATACCGGATAAAGGTAATACATCTCCCCGTGGGGATAGTTCACCGAACCGTAGACCAGATCCTCCTCTACCTCCCCGACCGAGGCCAAAGGCGGATCGGAAAACACGCATCTGGGGATGGCAGGATAGCCAGACTCCACTCCTCTGCCGAGGATGGATAAGGCGCAGGCCTTTCCCTCATAACTGGCGGTATTGGCAAAGAACATCCTACCAATACACTCCCCAGCGCAGTATATCCCCTCCACACTGGAGCGATACGATTCGTCTACCGCCAAGAATCCTCGCTCGTCCTGGGCCAGTTCCAGGCCACCAAGCGTCTCCTCCAGCCCCTCACGGTTGGGCTCCCTGCCTATGCCGATGAGGACCAGATCTGCGGAATCGTCCACCTTGCAAGGCCGACCCAACTGAAACCCTATCCCCTGCCGGCGCATCATCGCCCTCAACCTGCCCGCTATCTCCCTGTCCTCTCTGGGCAGGATCTCATCCGCCAGATCGCAGACGATGACCTCTTCCGCCAGTTCCCTGAACATAAAGGCAAACTCTATCCCTATTGCCCCCGCTCCTATTATCTGCATCCTCTTTAGCCCGCGCCGGGGCAGGTGCCACAGGAGTTGCTCCGCAAAGAACACCCTGCGGTTGTCCACTTCCACGCCCCCAAGTCCCCTCGGGCGGGAGCCGACCGCCAACACCACCGAGGAGGTGCGGACCTCTTTACCCTCCACCTCCACCACCGTTCGGTCTCTCAACCTCGCCTTGCCCTGAAGGACATCTATCCCCCGCTTGCGGAGGCTCTTTTCTATAGCCTTGTTCAGGTCATCCACCATCTTCCTCTGTCTCTGCAGGGACTCGGGAGAGGAACCAAACTTCAAACGAAACTTGGTCGGCATACAACCGTAATTCAGACAGGTCCCACCCACGGGATCCTTATCCACTATCAGGACGCGCTTGCCCGCCTTGGCAAGGGTCTTGCTTGCGGACAATCCCGCAGGCCCTGCACCTATTACTACCACATCGTAAGCGTCCATAGACTGATCCTCACTCCCACTCTATCGTGGCAGGGGGCTTGGAACTGATGTCGTAGACCACACGGTTGACGCCCTTCACCTCGTTTATGATGCGGTTGGATATCCTCGCCAGTATCTCGTAGGGCAGTCTGACCCAGTCGGCAGTCATCCCGTCCACGCTGTGGACCGCGCGTAAGGCGACGACATACTCGTAGGTCCTCTCGTCCCCCATCACCCCAACCGTGCGCAAGGGCAGGAGGACCGCAAAGGACTGCCAGATCTGGGTATACAAACCCGCCCTCTTTATCTCGTCGACGACTATCCAGTCCGCCTCCCTCAGTATCTCCAACTTCTCAGGGGTAATCTCTCCCAGACACCTCACCGCCAGACCCGGCCCGGGGAAGGGCTGGCGAAGGATTATCTCCTCCGGCAGGCCCAACTCCTTACCCAGGCGCCTTACCTCGTCTTTAAAGAGCTCCCGCAAAGGCTCTATCAACTTCAACTGCATGTCCTCGGGCAGACCACCCACATTGTGGTGGCTCTTTATCTTGGCAGACGGCCCACCGAAAGCGGATACCGACTCTATCACATCAGGATAGAGCGTGCCTTGGGCGAGAAACTCTGCCCCCTCTACCTTCCTCGCCTCCTCTTCGAAGACCCTTATGAACTCGTGCCCTATTATCTTCCTCTTCTCCTCGGGATCCACCACCCCCTGCAACTTCCTCAGAAACCTCTCACTCGCGTCCACATAGCGCAGGTTAAATCCCATCGTCCTGCCGAAGACCGCCTGCACGCGCTCCGGCTCCCCCTTGCGCAACAGACCGTTGTTTATGAAAATACAGACCAGATTGTCCCCTATCGCCCTGTGCACCAAAGCAGCGGTCACCGACGAATCTACCCCGCCCGAAAGGGCGCATATTACCTTCTTGTCTCCCACCGTCTGACGAATCCTGTTCACCTGCTCCTCGATAAACGACTTCATCGTCCAGTTGGGCCGGCATCCGCAGACGTGGAATACGAAGTTGGCCAATATCTGCCCGCCGTACTCGGTGTGGACCACCTCGGGATGAAACTGCAGACCGTAGATGTGTCTGTCCAGATCCGCTATCGCAGCGTAAGGAGAGTTGTCGGTGTGAGCAAGGGCCTTGAACCCGGGCGGGAGCTCGGTAATCGCATCGGAATGACTCATCCACACCCTAAAGGAATCCGGCAGGCCCAAAAACAGGTCGGTAAAGTCGTCGACATACAGGATCGCCGGACCAAATTCCCTGCGTTTTACCCTCTCCACCCTACTGCCCAAGAGGGCAGATATCGCCTGCATACCGTAGCATATACCCAACACCGGTATGCCCAGATCCAGTAACTCTTTTCGAGGCAGAGGGGAGTTCTCCGCGTAGACGCTGGCAGGACCACCGGAGAAGATCAATCCTTTCGCACCCTTGCGCCTTACCTCCTCTGCAGTGATGTCGAACCGCACTATCTCACAAAAAAGGTGCTCCTCTCTCAATCGCCTGCCTATCAGCTGGGTGTACTGGGAACCAAAATCGAGGATCAATACCTTATCGTAATCCATATCAACTCCCCTTGGAATAAAAGCATCCCTGCTACAAGCGAGTCGTTTAAGAGAACATTATAACACACAACTGGTTAGGTTTTTATTCCCAGTCTGCCTATCTCCTGATAGAGGTCCTCGAGGACCTCTCCGGGACTAACCAGGGCCTCCTCCACCTTGTCTATCCTCTCCTCCATCTCCGCGGTCCGCTTTTCAGAAACGAAGGACTCGTAATTGGAGAATAGGAACTCATCCACCCGCTGTCCCTTCGTAGTGGCAAAGAGCCTTTGTCTCCTCTCCACCACATACTTGCGCAAGAATAGTCTCTCCAGGGTGAGGGCATAGGTGGATGGGCGTCCTATCCCCTTGGCCTTCATCTCCGCAATCACCTCGGCCTGAGTAAAAGGATAGCCAAGGGGCTCCTGACGAGAAAAGACATTCGCCTTCAATACCCCTTCGGGAAGAGGACCCACCACCCGCCAGACCCAAGGATACAGTTCGTAGGCCCTGCCCTCCGCAGAGAGGATCTCCTCTAAGTCTACGGATCCGCCGGGGAAAGAGATCCGGTACCTCACCCACTTCACTCGCACAGCAGGAGAAAGGCAGGCCATAAACCTGCGGAAGATCAGATCGTAAAGCCTCAGATGAGAAGGGCTCAACTTCACCGAGGAGATCACCGTGCCCTCTTTTATCGCCTGAACCAAGGAGGACCGATCCAGAGGGCGCGTGGGCCTTATACACTCGTGGGCGGAAGGCCGTTCGTCCCAGACCCGGTAGCGGAAGTCCTCGCCAAGATAGGCGCGGGCAATCGCGTAGCCGTAATCGGATATCCTCTGACTGTCCGTGCGGTGATAGGTGATAAATCCCCCCTCAAATAGATCCTGGAGCAGGCGCATCGTCTCGGGCACTCCCAACCTGAGGAGGTGATTTGCCTCCCTCAAGAGTAGATCGGTGGAAAACGGCCCGGGAGGGGCCTTCTCTGCCTCTCCCCGTTCTACCACACGCACCTCGACATCCACCTCGCCCGAGGGGATCTCCTCCTCCAGTCTGATGCACCTGCCTTCCACCTCCAGGTAGCACACCTCCTGCCTCTCGAAAAAGCGCTTGGTCCGGTCAACTATCCAGTGCAGGACCGGTGACTGGGTCCTACCCGCCGACAGGTGGGCCTCCTTAAAGACCCTCCGCAGGATCGCGGAGAGAGAAAATCCGATCCATCTATCCTCCACCCTACGACAGACCTGAGCACAGACTAGGTGTTCGTTTATCTGTCTAAGAGAGCTGATCGCAGACAATAGCGCCTTGCGGGTTACCTCGTGGAATTCACCCCTAGATATCCGGGCAACACCCCTGCAAAACAGTCCCACATCGAAAGCGATCTTTTCCCCCTCCCTGTCCGGATCAGAACACAACAGGACTTCCCCAAGCACCCTCGCCAGATCCCTGATGTTCCTTATCCTATCGGTCGCATCGTCGTAGTCCTCCCTCCCGCAATGCGGACAGGCCTGTCCCCATACGAACTGCGTCCTATCCCTGCGACAGCGCTTGATCGCCCCGTACACCGGCACGAACCTACCCGACTCCTCCCTCTCCACACCGAACAGGCCACCTCGCTCCTTCAGATCCACCACATGCCCGATGCTGGCGGTAGTTATCAGGACCCGATCGTTCACCGCAGTCTCGTAAAATATCTGTCCCCCTATCACATTGTAGGCGGGCTTACCGAAGAACATCGCCAACTGCCTGGCCTTTGTGGGCGACTCCACCACCATGAGGAGTGGTCTTATCACCTCAACGAATCCCTCTTTCCTTTCCCTGCGGGCCTGCCAGAGTTCTTCCTTCAACCCATCCCAGTCCATCTCTTCAAGACGAACCTCTTCAGGCAGGAGTTCGTAGAGCAGGGAAGTGGCGGTGAAGTCGCCCAGCTCTGACTCCGTGCCGATAAGGAACGAAACCCCTGGGGTTATACCCGATCGGGTAAGCCGGGAGGTCCTCCCGGATGCCTGAAGGTAGGTGGAGACATCGCCTATCCTCCTGTTCCCCTTATCCGGACCCAGATTCACCAGTGGAGGGCGATAGAACACCGCATAGGCGATGTTGACCGGGAAGTCTATCCCCCGGGCGAGCAGACCGTAGGCACTGGCAACCCCGATGAGTCCGTCTATCCTGTGATTTAGAAAGTCGTCAATGACCCTCTCCCTCTCCTCGGGATCCGTCTCGCTAACGAGGGCCCGGAATCTGCCCCCAAGGGCCCTTTCCAGCTCAAGGGCCTTATCCTGCTCGGGAACGAATATGAGCCCCCCGTATCCCATCCTTTGAACGATGGTAGTCAAGGCCCTCAACCTTTCCGCCTCGTCCTCTACCCGAACCATCAGATCCCGGATGCGCCTGACTGTATACCTCAACCTCCCCACCCCAAACCCCAACAGCTTCACGAACATACCCGCCTTACGCCCTGGCTTGGCAGTAGCGGTAGAGACCACCAACTGCCCGTGCCGGCGTCTGGGATTGGGCGTCAGAGAGGTGATCTCCCCCTCGGAGAACCCCAACAGGCGCAGGACCCTCTCCACATTTCGCGAGGCCTTGAGCAGGGCATCTACATCGTCAACGAACACAAAGTCAAACCGCAGATGGGTTAAATGCTCGAAACTGCGAGACAGGAAGGAGGTGGTGGTCAATAGGATACGAAATCGTCTCTTCCCCAACCTTTCCCAAAACCTCTCCTTTTCGTCTTTGGACATCCCCGAGTGAAACCACAATAGATCTCCGTCTTCGGCGCCCAATTCCCGAAACCTATGGGCGAACTGGCGCAACAAGGTAGTCGTAGGGACGACCACATAGACCCTCTTGCCCCTCTCCGCCAAGAACAGGGCGTAGACCATCCCGAAGAGACTCTTTCCCACCCCCGGCGGGGCAACCGCTGAAAAAGAAAGGCCCTTAAAGAGCTTCCATCCCCAGTACCTCTGTAGGGAATTCAAAGGCGAACCTACCCTTTCCTCAAAGAACTGGACAAACTCCTCCCACTCCCTACTCTCCTCCGGATCGGGCAGGGATACATCGTAGCGCAGGATTATGTCGTCGAGCACTACCTGCACAACCTCAACTCCTCGATTCGCAATCTCCGAATGGGTGCTTCTATTTTAACCCCAACCAAAGAAATGAAACAGATTCTTTCGGGAAGATTCTGTCTCACAACGGCAGAATAAAAAACCGGAGCGGGTAAACCGCTCCGGTCCGAACGACCTTCACGAACGAAGAACCCTATCCTAACTCATCCTATCGCCTCCGGCCCCCTCTCTCCGGTGCGTATGCGCACGCATTCAACCATGTCCAAGACGAATATCTTACCGTCACCGATGTTGCCGGTGCGCGCACCCTTTATGATCGCCTCTATCGTGGGCTCCACGAACTCCTCGTTCACCGCTATCTCCAGTCTCACCTTTTTCAGGAGATTGACCTCGTGGACCACGCCCCTATAGGTCTCGGTGTATCCCTTCTGCTGACCACAGCCAAGGGCGTTGGTCACGGTCATCTTGTATATCTTGGCGTCGAACAACGCCTTCTTCACATCCGGCAGTTTGTGGGGCTGTATCATAGCGATTATCAGCTTCATAATCTACCTCCTTTAGAGACAAATCCTATTCAGTAGTAAAGATCTGGAACCCTGCGTAAGACTCAAGTCCGTGCTCGTCTATGTCCAGACCGCGCAACTCTTCGTCCCTGCTCACCCGCAGGCCCATAACCAGCTTAATCAAGGAAAAGAGGATGAACCCGGTAACGATAGACCACACGAACACCGCCAGCGCACCCAGCGCCTGCACCCCCAACAGCTTCCATCCGCCTCCAAAGAGGAGTCCATTACCGGTGGTCCCCGGGGAGAAGACATCCTGAGCGAACAGACCCACCGCAAGCGTGCCCCACACACCGCAGACGCCGTGCACGGACACCGCACCCACCGGATCGTCTATCCGCAGGACCTTGTCAAAGAAGACCACCGAGAGGACCACCAACACGCCCGCTATCGCACCGATGATCACCGCGCTCACATCGGAAACGAACGCACACGGTGCAGTGATGGCCACCAGACCCGCCAACGCACCGTTGATGGTCATACTCACATCCGGCTTGCCGAACATCACCCAAGAAACTACCATGGCCAACAAGGCCCCTGCTGCAGCGGAAAGATTGGTGGTAACCGCTATGTGTCCTATCTCGGGTACCGCAGACATAGTGCTTCCGGGGTTAAACCCAAACCATCCTAGCCACAGGATAAGCCCACCCAAGGTAGCCAGAGGTATGTTGTGGCCGGGGATGGCGTTGGAGGTACCGTCGGGGTTGTACTTGCCAAGCCTTGGCCCCAACAAGAATGCCCCCACCAAGGCAAGCCACCCACCAACCGAGTGGACCACGGTGGAACCGGCGAAGTCCCAGAACCCGAGGTTGGCCAGCCAACCTCCTCCCCAGATCCAGTGCCCAACCACCGGATATATAAATGCGGTAATCACGACGCTGTAGGCTATATAGGACTTAAACCGGGTCCGCTCTGCCATCGCCCCCGAGACTATCGTGGCAGCGGTGGCGGCGAAGACCAACTGGAAGAAGTACTTCACTTCCAACGGGATGTGAGCCCAGTCCAGAGAGGCAAAGGTCCCCGGAGCGCCCCGCAAGAAGAACCCACTGGTACCCATAAACAGGTTCCCCGCACCGAACATTATCCCAAATCCGATTGCCCAATAGGCCAGAGAACCTATGCTGAAGTCCATCAGGTTCTTCATCATTATGTTGGCAGCGTTCTTGGCCCGGGTAAACCCCGACTCCACCAAGGCAAATCCCGCCTGCATAAAAAAGACCAACACCGCAGCCAACAGGGTCCACAGCGTGTCCATGGCCACACGCAGATCACTTCCCTCGGATGCCCATCCCAGATGGGCCGCCCACACGAGTGCCAACAACAGCAACCACCGTCTCTTACTCCACCTCATAGTCTCTTGCCTCCTTTTGAATTTTCTTACCTCGCACACACCAACCTTAACCCTCCGGACGCCATTGCCCGGATAAAAAAAGGCCCCTTTAGACCGACAGCGCCTAAAGGGGCCTCGTCGCCAAAAAAACAAAAAAACCCGACGACTAGTCGGGCTCACTCCAGCACACGGACCTCAGCGTCCTGTAGAGGAGGATAACACAACCGCTCTCCCCTGTCAAGGGAAACTAACCGGTTTCTCCATTGACAGAGTCCCACAAGTTAGGTAGCATTAATAGTTTAAAAAAATATTTGATAAATATGGGAAGAAACACGGTTTCCAACGGCAAAAGAAAACTGGTTATCTTGATCCGCCTCGCGCTCCTAATCTACCTAACATCCCTTGCGGGCCCCACAGCCCACAGTGCAATTGGCATAGGGACAAGCGGAAACCGCAAATACCTCCTATCAGACCACCCCATCACCAAAGAAAACCTACTCATAGCAACCGAACTGGATACTACCTCTATCCCTTCAGCGGAGGGGCTATGGATAACCCTCCAACCCTTCCACAGGCAAGCAGATGCCCTCTCTCCCCCACTGCGAGGCACCTTTACGGGGCAGACCCTGTTGTCTTACGACCTCGAGTTAAAACGGAGATTCTCTGAACACCTAAGGAAAAGCTTCCCTAACGAGGCGGAAATAGATACCACATCCATCCGTCTATGGATAAGCCCAGAAAAGATAACCCTCTACCAGGGTGTGGACATTACTGCAGTAACCCAGGTAAGGCTGAGATTGCGCGTGGAAACGATTAACTCAACGAGCGAGGATCTAAACGAAATACTAGAAGAGGTCCGCAGAGGCGTTGAAAACGAACTGAACACCAGCGAGAGATTTCGAGGCCTAAGAGACGCATTAGGCCTGTTCTACTGTTTTCGAGAGACGAAGGGAGATCCCCTTGAGGATCAATACATAACGATCTATCGCTTCCCCATAAGCCGGATAACCCAGGCCTATCTAAAGCAGTTCGTCGCCGCGGAGTCGATAGGAGGAATAGTAATAACGGGCAAAGCGGTGGAGAAAGAGACGATCGAGAAAGGCCCTACTTTGCCCTACAAAAGGCCCATCCCCTATCCTGCCACCCCCCCATCTTACGAGGAGTACTTCCTTACCTTAGCGGGGGGGAACGATGGGATACTGCCGTACCTTTTCTCCAATGAGACAACTGCATCTGAACCTGTGGAACATCTTCCCGCACGAGAGGTCGTCGAGGCCATAGAGAGTCAAAATAAGATCCTTATGCCTGAGGAGATAAAGACGGCTATAAAGGGCACACCCTATCCCGAACAGGTGATAAGGATAACGCACTACGCCATCGAGAACAACCTCCTCGTCCCCGAAAGGATAATAAGGCTATGCCGGCTCCTTTGGCGAGAGATGGGGAGGGAGGAAAGAGAGAGGATCCTGGCAAACCTGTTAGGGAAGGGCATCCTCCTCGTGCCCAAGGCGAAAGAGCCAACCCTTTCCCGACGGAAGTTCCTCAACATCCTCTTGGCCTCCACGGCCATACTCTCACTCCCAAATCCTGGCTCCCTCATCCCTGCCGGAATCGATGCGGAGACCTTCTTACTTCTAGATCCTACCACCCAAGCCAGGATAATCTCACGAATGCAAAAAGATCCCCTAGGCAACCTGGAGCTGTCGCTGATAATGAGGGAGATATCTTCGAAGATCGTCCTTGGCGAATTCCTTTACGAGGTAGCGGATCCCCGAAAAGATCCCCTCAAGATCCTATTCACCCTCATCAGGAGCAGAGCGATGTTTCTGCTCTCCAGAGAGGCCCAAACCGCACTGCTAAGAGACCTGTTTTATCTAGCCAATCAAAAGCGTCCGGACAATTACATAGGGAAACAGGCCAAGGAAGAGATACTGCACCTCTGCAAAGATGTGGCCACTATGGCCAGGAGCTACCCTCAAGATACCGTCTTTGCCTGTGCCCTGTTCGTCGTCGTAAACCAAGAATACTTCTCACCTGCTCAGGTAGAGTGGGCCCTGAAGGTAATCACCCCAAGGAGCATAACGAAAGACGCGATCCCTCAACTGGAGATCGTCGCTACCTACATCACTGACAAACTGAACAAGATTCACGACGAATACGAAACCGGAAACTGGCAAAGCGAATGCAAAAAATTCCTCCACCGCCTGCCCACAAAACTCATATACATAACCATAGCCTTATCCGAACCCAATCTTTACACTGCAACCTACAACCTAACCGAGGACCTCTTGCTCTCGCAGGCGAGGTCCTACGCAGGATTCAATCGCTTTCTCAGACGGTTGGATCCTTTGGGGATACTCCAGGCCCACTTTATCACCGCCCTGTCCCGCAGGCACTACGACCTGTATCACTGGGCAAAGGAGAACATAAGTCCGCCTGAGGCCTTCGTCCAATACTTCATAAATACATCCCTGAAGATCCTCCTCCGCGACGGGCAGATGGCCTACCAATTCGAATCCATTAAGGACGTCTACATTATCCACGCCCTAAGGAGGTTTCTACTCCGAATGGATCCCAAGGATCGGGATAGGTACCTGCACCGGATAGAGGAGTTTATATCCGATGGCACGATAAACCTTGCTCCAAGGTACCTGCTATACTATGGCCTTAAGGACCTGGTAAAGCCCGAGACGAAGATAAGACTGCCGGACAACATCGAAAGACTCAATAAATTCCTGGACTATCCACCCTACCCTCGGGACGGCAGATTGGACTGTCTCGTAATCTACAACCACACCTCCGCAGGATACTATAATAGGATGATGCCACTGCTCAAAAGGCACGGGTTTAAGATGACATCCCGAAACAGATTTTCCAAGAGAGTAGGCAAAACTACGATAATCTTCACCCTACAGGTCTGGGAAGGACCAGATCCGGAGAGGTTCAAAGAGACCATCGAGTCAGGCAAGTACGACATCGTCTTCACCCGTCACCACTCGTACGAGGGCAAGGAATTCGCAGGGGTAGGCAGTGAAATGGTACTGCCCCAATTCATAGGTACTAAGGGCACGGGCTATGGCGACGAAAACAACCTCTTATCCATCGTATTGGCGGAAGAGATAGCCAAGGCGGAGCAAGAAAACCTCACCTGGAAAGGCATAAAGAGGCGTCTAAGGACTCGCATCTCGATAGACGACTTTATATTTCCCGATTCGTTCCTATTCAAGCTCACCTATGTGAGTGTGCTACTCAACGCCAAAGACCGCAAGGGCATAAGACCCACACCCCCGGTAAGATTGCTCATCGTTGACGGGGGATGCGGAGGAATAAACAGGATACCCCCCTACATATTTAAGTACGCAAAGGCAATGCACAAACTGGGCAGGGCCAACGATACCTTAGGAGTAATGGAGAGGATAAACCGGACAATAGAAAGGGTAAAAACGGGGTTGGCGAGACGACCTATCGTCATACCGATAAGCGCAGGTATCCGAAAGCTCCTCGAATTACAGCAGGAGATAGACAGGAAACTTAACGCCCCAAGAAAGGGCCAGAGCTCGGCCAAGGATAACGAGGTAGGCGGGATTATCCTCTCCCCCTAACCGGAGTCAACGTACCGCAGGACCTTTACCCTCTCAATGGTGATCAATCCCTCCTTTACCACCTCATCCAAAAAGGGTAGCAACTGGTTTACCTTCTCCTCTTTATCCACTATCTCTATTACCACCGGCAGGTCCTCGGATAGACGCAGGAACTTGGCGGTGTGCAGACGGCTGTCCGCACCAAAGCCCATAATCCCCCGCAGGACGGTTGCCCCGGCAAGGTTCAGTTCCCGGGCCTTGAGGACTATCTGCTCGTATAGTGGTCTGCCCTGATAAGTGTCCATCTCGCCCACGAATACCCTGAGGAGCACCCCTTCCCCCGACAACTTCATCCCAACCACCTCCTTCCCACATAAAACATCCCCTTCCCCACGAGGAGACCCAAGGCCATCACCAAGAGTCCGATCCCAGCGCTTATCAATAGGTTGGCCATCCCCAAACGGAGCTCCCCATCCCGGGCCAGGTTTAAGGTCTCGAGCACAAAAGTAGAAAAGGTGGTCAATCCCCCCAACAGCCCCACGAACAGGAACAACCTCAACAGGGGCGAGACCTCCACCTCCTCCGCTATCCCCCACAACAGGCCCAAGAAAAGACACCCCAACAGATTAACCATAATCGTCCCTATAGGCAGGGAACTGGAAGGGCAGGTCCTATATACCCACCCGGAGAACAGGTATCTCGCCACCGATCCCAGTGCACCACCCATAGCTACTATCAGAAGGCGTTTCCACATAAGGCTCCCCCCTATCTGCCATTACTCCTTCAAACTGCCCGCAAATACATCCTCCCGCAGGAAGAGGTGCAGTACATAGGTTAACACGATTACCGGCAAGGTGGTAACCACCGCATAGGCAGAGGTGAGGAACCAGTCTCCCCGATTGACATAATAGTAGACCTTCAAGGGAAGTGTGGGCTTGGCAAGGCAGAGGTATATCGCATAGGTGAACTCGTCCCAAGACAGGAGGTAAGCAAAGACCCCTGCCACCGCAATCCCCCCCAAGGAAAGGGGTATCACTATCCTGAACAGGATCTGCCAGGTAGTGGCCCCGTCCACACTGGCCTGCTCTTCCAGATCCCTGGGTATGGACCTGAAGACCCCTATCAGCAACCAGCAGGCCACCGGCAGGGCCTTGACGGTGTGGGCAAAGACGAGGCCCATCACCGTATCCAAGAGATTTAACCTTATGAAGATTACTGCAATAGGCAGGGCGATAACCACCTCGGGGAGCATCCGGCTCAGAAACATCGCCACCGACAATCTATAACTCCAGTTCCGGGGGAGTCTGGCAATGGCATAGGCGGAAGGAACACCTATCAACAGGGACAATAGCACCGTCAAGCCCGCAACTGTTAGGCTCTTGATCAATGGAGGATACAATCCCCCCGAGGACAGGAGCCTTCTCCAATGCTCCAAAGTGATCCGGTGCAGGCCTATCTCTGGTACCGGCCTCAGCACTGCCTCCGGCGGACTGAGGGATATCTTTACCATCAGATACACCGGGAAGACCACCCACCCCAACACCAACAACAGGCCAAGCAGTCTCATCCCCCGCATCGCGGTCCTCACCACCAGGCCCATTACCCCTCCCCCATCACCTTTATGTACCCCAAAACGAATACCAAGACCATGACCCCCAAGACCAACCCCGCAACCGCAGATGTGGCAGGGCTGTCGTACTGGGCGTACTCAAAGTAGGCATAGGTGGAAAGGACTGGGATGTTGTTTCCCGCCAACGCCAACGGCAGTTCAAATATCCGAAAGGCGTCGATCCCCCTTATGATAATGGCCATGGTGATAAACCTGCGCAGTAGGGGAAGGGTGATGTAGAAGAACTCCTGCCAGGCATCCGCCCCGTCTATGCGGGCGGAGTCGTACAACTCCTTGGGGATGCTCTTCAATCCCGCCAGGAGTACCAGCATCACCAGAGGCGTGACCTTCCAGGTATCCGCCACCGCTATCGCCAGAAGTGAGGGCCACCCCCCGCCCATCCAGTCCACCACCCCCTTTAATAGACCAATTCGCTGGAGTATCGCGTTCAGGTACCCGTGGACATCGAATATGTACCTCATGTTGGCTGCCGAGACTATCCCCGGGACCCCCAAGGGCAGGATAAAGGCCAGTCGCCATATCCGGGCCCACCTGCCCCTTGCCTTGAATATCCACATAGCAAGCCCTAGGCCCAGAAAGAGCTCCAAGGCAAGACTGACGGCGGAGATCACCAGCGTATTCACCACCGCACTGCCAAAGCGGGGGTCGGAGAAGACCTCGCGATAGGCAGTGAGCCCAAGGCTTCCCGAGGCAGGGCTGAAACTCAAGAGAAGGTTATAGAGGAAGGGTAAAGCAACGAAGACGAGAAAGTAAAGAAACAGGGGAAGCAAGAGCACGAGTTCAAAGCGGTTCTTCTTTAGAAGCCGATCAACCGTCTCCATTTGTTTGCGCCTCTCTCATCACCTCCTGCATCTTCTCCCCGCACTCCTGAAGGACGCCGTCCACATCCTCTCCTTTCACCAATATCCTCGTAACTGCAGAGTTGACCAACTTCTCAAACTCACCCCAGAAAAGCACATTCGGACGAAAGACCCCGTCCTTCAGGGCGGTCTTCACCGCCTCAAAGTAGGGCCGTTGCCAGTCCTCCACCTCCGCATAGACATCCGTGCGCACCGGTGGCCAGCCCAATCGCCGAAGCAATATCGTCTGGACCTCCCGGGAGAGCATAAATTTGACGAACTTCAAGGCCAATTCCCGATGCTCACCCCCCTTGGGCAGACCCAAGACCTCACCTCCCACCACATGGGCGGGACGCACCGGTCCCCTCCAACCCGCGTAGGCCTTGATGTAGTCCTTGTGATAGGTCTTCACCAACACGCCTATCGCGAACGGCCAATTCTGGGCAAGATAGAAACTGCCGTTGGCAAGGTAGATGTTGGTGGTGTCCCACTTGGCCCGCTTGCTGTCGGGAGATAGATAGGGGTACAACTCCTTGAGGAAACGAAAGGTCCTGCGCCAGCCCTCGTCGGTAAAGGAGAACGGCTCACCCCCAGCGGATATCACCATCTCGTATATCTGGGTAGCGGTGGGAGAACCTCCCCACAACTTCAGACCGACCTTACCGATACCCTCCCTCTCCTTAAAGACCTTGGCCACCGAGAGGAGTTCGTCCCAATCTCTGGGAGGATTCAACCCATACTCCGCAAACTTCTCTGCGTTGTAGAATGTAATCTGGACATTGGGCCGATAGGGGAAGAAGTAGAGTTTTCCGTTAAAGATCCCCACCCCCCGCAGGGCCTTGGGGACCTCGTCGGGAATCAGATCCGCGTATTGGGAGACATCCTCCACCAGATCCTTAGCCACCAAGGGATAGAGGCGCATGTTGTCCTGAGCGAAGACATCCACCTCCACCCTGCCTGCCCTCTCCATCGCCTCCAACTTCCTTATCCAGTCGTTGGCCTCCACCTGATAGGCGGATATCCGGCAGGCATAACGCTGCTCGAACTTGGGAAAGACCTCCGTCTTCATGACGCTCCACTCTTCCTCGGTGAGGCCCATCACCACCCGCAGGACCGGTCTCTGAGGACCCCGGGAGGAACAGCCGAAGAGAAATAGGAACGCGGTCAGAACTGCAGATACACCAAGCAGATTCAATCTTAATACTCTACCCATCTCCGCCTCGGTGTACCGAGCAAAACCAAACCAAGGGACAGGCTGAACAAGGGAGTCGGCTCAGGCACCAATCCGGAAGGGCTCTTCGGATCCCTCTCTATGGAGAACTCCACCTTAAACACGCCCACATCCGGGGCGAGCGGATTGAAGTTCTCCGAGAACCACAGCCAGTGCGCAGAAGCGGATATACCCTCTACCGGACCACCGTTGGCCTTAAACCAGAAGTTCGCCTGCCCGTTCATCCCCCAACTCACCGGCTCTGCCCAGTCTAGGAGGGAGAGATCCGAAAGGTCAATGTCAGGTGCCCCCGAAGACCAGTTCAACCAGCCGGGCAGTTTGGCGATGTATATCCCTGGATCACCGGTGAGGAGATAACTCCTGTGGACGCTGGAAAAGACCCCCTCGTCTATCCTGAATTCGCCCAAGAAACCTGCACCATTTCCCGGGCTCGCCAGTCCCTTGTTTCGCACCGCGAAGTACAAGGTACCGTTGTCTTCATCTAAGGGTAGATCAAAACTGTAGGCCTTCTTCCAAGTGCCGTTGCTAACGCCCTGCCACTTTGCCCTATCTTCCGCGAAGAAGTAGATGTAGTTGTCGCCAGTGACCGAGATGTGCATAGTAACCGTGGCAAGGCTGCTGCGACCCGACAAAGAAAAAATCGCCAGGGCCAAAGCAAATGCGAACCGCCTCACTTCTACCCTCCTTTACCTCTTCATCACCCACTCCAGAAGCCCTCCCGCGTTGATTATCTCCTGCATAAATCCGGGGAACTTGCTTATCTGATACTCCTTCTTTCGGGTCACATTCTTCAATACCCCCCTGTCCAGATCTATCTCCAATAGGTCGCCTTCCTCTATCTCCTTGCTGGCAGAGGGCAACTCTATTATGGGAAGACCTATGTTAATGGCGTTGCGGAAGAATATCCGGGCGAAACTCTCTGCTATCACGCAGGAGATCCCCGCACCCTTTATCGCCACCGGGGCGTGCTCCCGTGAGGATCCGCAACCGAAGTTCTTTCCCGCTACGATTATGTCGCCCTTCTTTATCCTCTTGACGAATTCCTCGTCTATACCCGCCATACAGTGCGAGCCCAACTCCTTGGGATCGGTGGTATTCAGGAACCGGGCAGGGATTATCTCGTCGGTATTTATGTCGTTCCCAAACTTCCAGGCCTTTCCCCGTATCTTCATAATCCACCTCCTTTGTCCAATCTCACGCGAAGTTCGTTCCTAAACCAGACATCGTTCTGAGGGAACGGTATCTCTACCCCGTTCTCCTTGAGTTTGTACCAAACTGTGGTATAAAACTCGTCCCGCAAGCGGTTTATTCTCAGATGCCTGCGGATGTCAAACCAGAAGGTCGCCACGAATACGAGGGCACTGGAGCCGAAGTCGTAGAACCAGACCACCGGTTCCGGCCGTTTCAGGACCCCGGGAATCTCGGATATGGACTCAAGTATGATCGACTTCACCTTCTCCGGATCCGAGGAGTAGGCCACCCCGACCGGCAGGCGCAGACGGACATAACTGTCCTTGTGGGAGTAGTTGATTATCGGTGAATTTATGAAGTTGGAATTTGGGATGGCGATGTCCACACCGTCGTTGGTCCTTATAGTGGTGGCAAGGATCCCGATCTCTTCTACCTTACCGAAGACGGTGGGATTGCTCTGTCCGAGAGTGGGGGTAGAAACGGAGACCTCCACGATGTCCCCCACCCTTATCTTCTGGGAAAACAGGAGGATAAAACCGCTCATGTAGTTGTTCATTATCGTCTGCAGACCGAAACCGATACCGATGCCCAAGGTGCCTGCCACCGGCAGGATAATCTTCCAGGTGATACCCAAGGTAGACATTACCACTATGACCAGGACCAGTATGCCGAGGTTGAAGATTACCGTCTCAGCAGATGCCCCCTCGAACTCCCGGCGATCCTCGGGGAAGTAGGCCTTTACCAACTTTTTGAATACCTTTATCACCCCCCAGACCATCGCTCCAATCAGGAGGGAGTGATATAGTCGGTAAAGGGTTATCTCTATCGCGCCCGAGCGGATTAGATAGAGACGGGAAAGGAGACTCTGAATCGGATTCTGCCCCAGGAAGACCACCAACACCAACTCCACCAAGAAGAGGAAGGCAGCGGTGACGAAGAGTTTGTATCCCCTGCCCAGTTCAAGGCTATCTTCTTCGGACAGCCACCTTCCCACGAGCCCCTTAATCCTGTCCGCAAGGTCGGAGACGAACCACAGATACCCCAAGAAAAGGAAGACCAGAGAGAATAAGAGCGATATCGTTATCAGATCAAAAGATATGCGGTTGGCCACCCAGAGGGCGATCAGAGTAGAATAGAGCAGGGCCACCGTCCAGCCTATCGCCCGCGATGTGGAATAGCGCAGAACCGCAAGGGACAATATGGCCCCTCCCAAGGCGATCAAGACCTTCCTCAACTCTGGAGACGAGAACCAACGGGACGGATAAATATCGTAGGCGATGAGCAGGGATACTGCAAAGGCCAGAAAAAATAGGAATTTTATAATCCTCCCGTTCACATAGGTAGGCTTGTTGGGGAGAAGGACCAAGACCGAGTCCACCGCAGTGAGACCGAGGTAGAAGACGGAGAAGTTCCACAGGAATGGCGTAACTATGGAGTTCGGCCACAGGACCTGGAGTAGATAGGAATACCCCAAGAAGACCAGACCCGAGAAGACATCCAAGGCCACGGGGATAAGCCGATTCTTCACACCCGAGCGACAGCATACCCAACCGTGGACCACCCTCACCCCGACGAACACGAAGATCGAGGTCAGGGCCAGTATCAGGTCCACCATCACCGGCTGACCGCTATGGAATAAAGACCACATCTCCACTCACCACGGTTATCACATCACCTCGTCGGGATGCACTATCTTGCCCTTTATCGCGGAGGCTGCCGCCACCGCAGGGTTGGACAGATACACCTCACTCTTCAACGATCCCATCCTCCCGACGAAGTTCCTGTTGGTCGTTGCCAAACACCTCTCTCCATCTGCAAGCACCCCCATGTGCCCGCCCAGACACGGGCCGCAGGTGGGGGTGGAGAAGACCGCTCCTGCCTTCACGAATATCTCTGCCCACTTCCTCCTTACGGCTTCCAGATAGACCTGCTGGGTACCGGGGATAATTATCAGCCTAACGTCGGGATGGACCTTCTTTCCCCGCAGTATCTCCGCAGCGACCTGCAGGTCAGAAAGCCTGCCGTTGGTGCAGGAGCCTATCACCACCTGATCTATGCGCACATTCTTGACCCTGGAGACCGGCCTGACATTGCTGGGCAGGTGGGGTAATGCCACTGCGGGCTCCCACTTGGAGACATCGTATTCTCTCACATCGACGAACTGGGCGTCCTCGTCTGAGCGCAGGTCCTTCCACTTGCGATAACTCCGGGGATAACGCTTGGGATTCACTTTCTTTATGTAGTTCCAGGTTATCTTATCCACCGGGAAAAGGCCTGCCTTTCCTCCGGCCTCTATCGCCATGTTGGCCATGGTGAGCCGACCATCCATAGGCAGTTTGTCTATCACCTCTCCGGTGAACTCCATGGCCTTGTAAAGGGCACCGTCAACTCCGATGTCGCCTATCGTGTAAAGTATCAGGTCCTTACCCGATACCCACTTCTGCAGGGTCCCGTGGTATACGAACCTCATCGTCTCGGGAACCTTCAACCAAACGTGCCCGGTTATCCAGGCCACCGCAAGGTCGGTTGAACCTACCCCGGTAGCAAACGCCCCCAATGCCCCGTAGGTACAGGTGTGGGAATCCGCACCTATCACCAGATCCCCCGGGCAGACCAAGCCCAACTCCGGCAGGAGGGCGTGCTCTATCCCCACCCGTCCTACCTCGTAATAGTGCCTTATCTTGTGGGACTTGGCGAACTCCCTCAACAACTTGCACTGCTGGGCACTCTTTATGTCCTTGTTGGGGGTAAAGTGATCCGGCACCAAGACTACCTTGTTGGGATCCACCAATTTCTTTTTCTTGAGCTTCTCGTACTGCCTTATCGCCAAGGGGGCGGTGATGTCGTTGCCCAGCATGAGGTCTACCTTGGCCCATATAAAGTCTCCCGCCTTGACATCCTTCTGGGTAGTGTGGGCCTGCAATATCTTCTCAGCCATGGTCTTACCCATGATCAACCTCCTCCAGATTTATTATCACTGCCTGTTCCTCGCAATCCGGAAAGTAAGGACAATTCACGCAATCGGTCCATATCTTCCTCGGCAAGGCGTGTTTGTCTATCTGCTTAAATCCCATCTTCAGGAAGAAGTCCGGGACATATGTGAGCGCAAACACCCGGGACAGACCCAATGTCCTTGCCTCATCCAGGCACCTTTCCACCAATTCCCTGCCAACACCCCTGCCTTGAAGGTCCTCTCGCACCGCCAAGGATCGTATCTCAGCCAGATCTTCCCAAAAGATGTGCAGTGCACAACAGCCCACTATATTACCACCTTCCTCCGCCACGAAGAAATCCCTTATGTGCTCAAACAGATCCGCCTTGGAACGGGGAAGGAGCAACTCCTTGCGGGAATAATCCGAGATCAGGGTAAACATCCCTTCGACATCGCCTATGGTGGCCTTTCTAACCGATGCCATCAGATGCCTTAAGAGAGTTGGGTGCCCTTGGGAATAACCACTATACCCGAGGGGTGGACATAAAAACGCTTCTTGTCCTCTTCGAGGTCGTAGCCGATCTGGGTGCCCGGGGGTATGTGGACATCCTTGTCTATTATCGCCCTGCGTATCTTGCAGTACCTTCCCACATTCACCCTGTCCATCAGGATGGAATCCTCCACTAAGGCATAACTGTTTATCCTTACTCCCGGTGAAAGTATGGAACGATAGACCTTTCCTCCGCTGACGATGCATCCGTTGCTTATCATAGAATCCAGGACCAGGCCGATCCGCTCCCCGTCTTCTCCACCCGCAAACACCGTCTTGGCGGGCGGTGATTGGACCTGATAGGTGCGAATGGGCCAGTCGCGGTCGTAGAGGTTGAATTCGGGGGTAACCCGAACCAGATCCATATTGGCCTCGTAATAGGACTCTATCGTGCCTATGTCCCGCCAGTACTTGGGCTTTTTGCCGTTCTTATCCCGAAAGTTGAAGACATACATCCTGCGCTTTTTCTTCAACATATCGGGCAGTACATTCTTGCCGAAGTCGTGCTGGGAGGACTTCTTGCGGGCGTCCTCCTCCAGTTCCTCTATGAGGACGTCCCTCTTGAAGACATATATCCCCATGTTAACAAGTATGTGAGAGGGATTGTCGGGGAGTACAACCGGATCCTTGGGCTTCTCGTGGAAACCAACTATCCTGTTTCCCCTACCCACCTCTATAACTCCGAAGTGGATGGAGGTCTCTTTGGGCATCTCTACCGCCGCCAAGGTGACATCTGCGTCCATGTAGCGGTGGTAGTCTATCATCTCCCGATAGTCCATCTTGTAGACATGATCGCCGGAAAGGATAAGGACATCTTCAGGCCGTTCCTGCCTGACTGCGTAAAGGTTTTGATACACCGCATCCGCGGTGCCCTGATACCACATGTCCCCGACCCTCTGCTGGGCAGGGATTACCTCTATGTACTCGCCTATCTCTCGGGTGAATATGTTCCAGCCCAGGCTGATGTGTCTCTGCAGAGAGGTTGACTTGTACTGGGTAAGGATGTATATCCTGCGCAGTCCGGAGTTGATGCAGTTGTTCAGCGGGAAGTCTATTATCCGATAGATACCCCCAAACGGCACCGCGGGCTTTGCCCGGTCCTTGGTAAGGGGATAAAGACGCTCCCCCTTACCGCCGGCCATTATGAAGGTGAGGATGTCCTTCACCTCTTTCCCTCACATCACTCCTTCATCCAAGGCATCATCTTCCTAAGGCGTTTGCCGACCTCCTCAATCGGATGCTCCGCCTCTTTCTTACCCAAGGCATTGTAAACTGGCCTTCCTGCCCTGTTCTCAAGGATCCACTCTCGGGCAAATACACCGTCCTGTATCTCTTTCAATATTTTCTTCATCTCCTCCCTGACTGCGGAGTTTATCACCCGCGGTCCGCGGGTGAGGTCGCCGTATTCCGCGGTATCGGAGACGCGCTTGCGCATACCCGCAATACCGACCTCGTATATCATGTCGGTAATCAGTTTCAACTCGTGCAGACACTCAAAGTAGGCTATCTCCGGCTGATAGCCCGCCTCCACCAGCGTGTCAAATCCTGCCTTTATCAACTGGGAGACACCTCCACAGAGGACTACCTGCTCCCCAAACAGGTCGGTCTCGGTCTCCTCCTTGAAGGTGGTCTCTATCGCACCTGCCTTTAATCCCCCTATGGCCTGGGCGTAGGCAAGGGCCAACTTAAGCGCCTGACCGGATGCGTCCTGATGGATGGCGATGAGACAGGGCACTCCCTTGCCCTCCTCGTACATCTTCCTGACCAGCGAGCCCGGTCCCTTGGGTGCCACCATAAATACATCCACATCCGTGGGCGGGACTATCTGGTTGAAGTGGATGTTGAAACCGTGGGAAAAGACCAGTGCCTTGCCCTTCTTCATGTGGGGGGCAACGAACTTCTCGTAGACATAGGGCTGAACATGGTCCTGAGTGAGGATCTGGATGATGTCCCCCTTCTGCGCAGCGGTAGAGGCATCTACCGGCTCAAAACCGTCCTTCTTGGCCTGCTCGTAATTGGGGGTGCCTTTTAGTTCGGAGACGATCACATTCACCCCGCTGTCCCTGAGGTTAAGGGACTGGGCCCTTCCCTGAATACCGTAGCCGATAACCGCCACCACCTTATCCTTCAGGACCGACATATCCGCATCTTTTTCGTAGTAGATCTTCGCCATCGCTAACCTCCTTTTACATGTTTCTATCAAAGTTGATAAACCGCCCCTTTAGAGGCAGAAGTAACGAATCTGGAATAGCGGGCCAGATAGCCCTTGGTTATCTTCGGAGGGAGCAACTTCATCTCCTTCTTCCTGCGCTCTAATTCCTCGTCGGAGACCAAGAGGGTTATCCTCTTGCCCGGTATGTCTATCTCTATCTCATCTCCATCTTTGACATAGGCTATCGGTCCTCCTTCAGCCGCCTCAGGAGAGACATGACCTATGCAGGGGCCTCTGGTACCTCCGGAGAACCTCCCGTCGGTTATCAGGGCAACCGACTCACCTAACCCCATTCCGATAACCGCAGAGGTGGGCGCCAACATCTCCCGCATCCCCGGACCACCTTTGGGTCCCTCGTAGCGTATCACTATCACCGTGCCGGGCTGTATCTTCCCGCCGAGTATCTCCTGAAGGGCATCCTCTTCCCGGTCGAAACAACGGGCCTTGCCCTTAAACCTCAACATCTTGTCGCTGACCGCGGACTGCTTTACCACCGCCCCCTCGGGGGCCAGATTGCCAAACAGGACCGCCAGTCCTCCCTCGGGATGATAGGGCTTGTCTATCGGACGCAGGACATCAGAGTAGAAGACCTGTGCCCTTTCCTGTATCTGCTTCACGGTATAACCGCTCACCGTAGGGTTATCCTTGATCCTGTCTCCCAGTGTCTTCAGGACCGCAGGGATACCTCCCGCCCAGTGTAGGTCCTCCATAAAGTATTCCCCACCCGGGCGCAGACTGGCTATGTGGGGGGTCTTTTTGCTTATCTCGTCAAAGACCTCCAGAGGAAGATCCACCTCCGCCTCGTGGGCGACCGCCAGAAGGTGTAGGACCGTATTCGTGGATCCACCGAGGGCCATGTCCACGGTAATCGCGTTCTCAAAGGCACTGCGGGTCATTATGTCTCGAGGCCGGACGTTCTCCTTTACCAGTTCCACTATCCTCTCACCGCTGTAGGTGGCAATGCGCTTCTTCTCTGCCAACACCGCAGGAGCGGTGCCACAGCCCGGAAGGCTCATACCCAAGGCCTCAGTAAGGCAGGCCATCGTATTCGCGGTGTAGAGTCCCTGACAGGAACCCGCACCCGGACAGGCGCAGACCTCAAGGTTGTTTAAGGTCGCCTCGTCTATCTCCCCCTTCTTGTAGCGGGCCAGGGCCTCGAAGGTATCCCTCACCAGAGAGAGCCTCTGTCCCGCAAAGTTGCCGGCTATCATCGGCCCGGCGGTAACCACTATGGCAGGAATGTTCAACCTGGCTATTGCCATCAGCATGCCAGGGGTAATCTTGTCGCAGTTGGTCAGGCACACCAGACCGTCAAACTTGTGGGCCTCCACCACGCATTCTATCGCATCCGCTATCAACTCCCTCGAGGGCAGGGAGTAAAACATCCCGCTGTGGCCCATCGCGATGCCGTCGCATATACCCGGGATACCGAAGATGAACGGCACCCCGCCCCCATAGGCAACGCCCCTCTCCACGAACCTCTCCAAAGAGCGCATCTCCACATGGCCGGGAATTATGTCGGTGAATGCAGAGGCAATGCCTATAAACGGCCGGGAAAAGTCCTTCTTATTTATACCCGTCGCGTACAGAAGGGCCCGGTGAGGCACCCGCTCTAGGCCCTTCTTTACCTCGTCGCTCCTCATCACTCGCCCCCTTCAAACGAATAGTCCACATTCGCACCGAAGTCCGCAGGGGTCTTCTTGACATCCACCCTCTTGACGAACTTCTCTACCACATCCGCATTGTTCTTGGCCCCCAACTGGTCAAACAGGAACTCGAACTTCTTCTCCAACTCCCCTGCGATCTCGTTCCTAACCTCCTCGGGCATGGTCCAGAACTCTCTCTTGAACTGACCGAATCCTCGCTTGCGGTTCTTGTAGATGAACTGCTCGTCGGTCTCGTCGGGTTTCTTGGTGGAACCGTACTTCTCGTACAGCCAGTCGTATATCTTCTTCTTCAGGTCCTGCGGGAAGGCAGGGCTGTCGTAGATTATGTTCTGGAATCCGGTGGCAAGGTGTATCTCAAGGGTGTCCACCTCCACGAATTTGTGGAACATCTCGTCGGGGAGGGTGGATGCCCCGTGCTGGACGGTACCCCCTATGCCGTACTCCTTTCGGCAGATCTCACCCAAGACCCGATGAATCTCAAAGTCCACCTTCACCTTGGCGACGGTCCCGTCGGGCAGGACCACACCTCCGTGAGAGGTCCCGGTCTGGACGCTCACCTTGCTGATACCCACGACATCGCCCAATTCCCGTCTCAGACCGTCCATAAAGGCCCTCAACTCCTCGGGGGTGGAGTTGTGCTCCCCGACCTCACCTATCTCTCCACCGACGGAAATGGTAATCCCTTCGGGCTGTTTTTCCCTTATGTACTTAGTGAGCTGGGCACAGACCTCGTAGTTCAGTTTCTGCTGTTCGTTAACATCCTCGTAAGAGAGGTCCACCAATGTGGAGGTGTCTATGTCTATGTTGTAGAATCCGGCAGATATGGCCTCGTCTATCAGGGCCTTCAATCCTGCGATCTCCTTTTCGGGATCCGCCTTGTAGTTCTTCGCGTTCACCTGAAAGTGATCGCCCTGTATGAACACCGGTCCGGCGTAGCCCTCCTTTATCGCTGCAGCGAGGATAGAGGCGGAATAATCCGCAGGGGGCTGGGCAGTATAGCCTATCTCCGAGCGGGCTATCTCGAAGATAAAGGTCTTGGTATTCAACCTCTTGGCCACCCGATAGACCGCCCTTGCGGAATCGTAGGTCAGACCCCGCAGGTTAAGGGCGGGGACGGTCGTCCCCCTCCAGGCATCGCTGGCCCGGGCGATGTAGAATTCGTGGATAGAGGCCGGGTATATCCCCCTCTGCCTCGCTATCTCCCAAATCAGGAACCGGCAATAGGCCCGCAATTGCTCGTCCTCACCCAATGCCTGCTCGTAGACGAGATCGTCTATCGCCTTGGAAAGCAAGAGGCTTTCGTCTTTGATTACCACCTGCCCGTCCTTTACCTCTATGGCACTGCGCACCGCTTCCGACAGCCTTTCCAACATGTTCTCCTCCTTCGGTTAGACGAGGTCCAAACTAGCCAACGAAACTCTTTACGGGACAATCCGTTTCGCCCCTAAAACAAAAAATCTGGCGGAGAGGCAGGGATTTGAACCCTGGGTACCCCTTGTGGGGGTACATGCGATTTCCAGTCGCACCCGTTCGTCCGCTCCGGCACCTCTCCGTTGCAGAGACACTATATTACCACGCAGGCCTAAAGCCCAGCAAGAGGACAATTCGCGCATAGGGGCTGGCGCTTCTTGCAGTACTCCTTACCCACCTTCACCAACAGGGCGTGGAACTCGTTGTAAAGGCTTACATCCTTGGGGATGGATTCGGTTATCAGACTCTGAAGTTGATGATAGTCAACATCTTCAAAACACAACCCGTGGCGGGAGAATATCCGCTTGGTGTAGGCATCCACTACGAAGGCCAACTTGTTTCCCGCGTAGAGGAGTATGGAATCCACCGTCTCCGGTCCCAGCCCCGGGATGGAGAGGAGTTTCCCCCTAAGGGTATCCGTATCCTCGGCAAACATCCGTTCCAGATCCCCCTGATATTCTTCCCAGAGGAAGTCCACCAGGGCCTTCAACCTCTTCGCCTTCACATTGAAGTATCCAGAGGGGCGAATGGCCTCGGCTATGGCCTCCAAAGGCAGAGAATGCAGGGCCTGCGGAGAGAGCCATCCCCTCTCCTTCAGGTTGCCTATCGCCTTCTCCACATTGGCCCAGTTGGTGTTCTGGGTAAGGACCGCGCCCACCATCACCTCAAATGGCGTCTCCCCCGGCCACCAGTGCTGGGGGCCGAATCTCTGGTAAAGCAATTCGTACATGCGATATATCTTGTCGTCCATAACTACTCGAGCTTTAACAGGAGCCTCTGGCGAAGCATCCTGCTCAGGGATTCTTTTTCTTCCTTGTAGCGGGGATAATCCTCGGGCGCAATCGTCCTCGTCTTCAATACATAGTCTATCCTCTCCTCGACCACCGCACCCTTATCTTTGGGCCTAAATTCGTATTGGACCTCACACCTAAACCAGGGCGTGTCCTTGACCACCTTTTCCGGGAGGAATACCGCCCTGACCGGTCTGCCGAATAGGAATTGATATACATCTTGCCGGTGATAAGGCGCCATCTTCTCCAAGGGATAGCGCCTCTGGGGCAGTATCACATCCGATAGATCCACCCCGACGAAACTGGGGAGTATGCGATAATCTCCCGCCCGGAGAACCACCTCGCCTTCCCCCTTAAATCGGTATTCGAGGACGACCGGGCGATCTGGCTTCTCCAGATCCTTAACCTGATAGTCCACCACCCGAGCGGACGGCAGTATGGACTTGGCCTTGGTCTCCAGTTGCTGGCGAATCAACTCGGGCATGGTGTACTCCAGCCAGTACCTCTGTCCCGAGGCAAAGGCCCCGGTGGCCACTACCCTGCGATCCGCAACCACCAGATCACCGTCTTCCTGCCGATCTATCTTGGTGAGGATCTCTATACGATTGTGCTCGGGAGGGAACAGGGGAGTACGGCTGAGTTTCAGCCCGTTTTCGGTGTATATCAACACCCCCCTATCTTGATCCGAGGGTGGGAGGTCCCCGAACCCGCAGGTAGAGGCAGTAGGGTCCATAAATACCCACTTGCGGTCGAGCTTCACCACCGCTATCGCGTGATTGAACAGGACCACCGGAAAGGACTTATCCACATCCGGCAGGTCCCGGGTGGGGATTATCACCGGATAGGCCTCCAACCCCGCCGACCTCAGCATAGTTATCAGGAGTATCGACTGATCCTTGCAATCGCCGTACTTGTTGGAGAATATCTCCTCCGCGGAGTGGGGTTCGTACCCTGCCTTGCCGTACTCCACCGCCACATACCTTATCTCCTTGGCGCAGTAGTGGTATATCCTCCTGGCCTTCTCCTCTTCCGAAGCAGTCCCCTCCACCAATTCTGCCACCTTCTCTTTTATCGCCTTCGTGGCCTTTATCTTGTCCTTTGCCAAGGCCCACCACCAGCGGTATATCTGATCCCAGGAGGCAAAACTGGAGTATATCCTCACCGGCACCACGTTTATCAAGGATGGCATACTCGGCTCGGGGATGACCTGAGGGACATCCTCAAAACGCCAGGTCATCACCAACGAATCCCCCTCGCGCCTTACCTCGGGAGAGAAACTCCCCTTCAGGGGCTCGTGCCCTGAATTTATGTCCCGATAGCGCAGGTGTAGAGAGGCAGGCACCTTTAGGACATCCTCGTACTCCAAGACCGGTTCTCTACCCTGAGGGGAGATGTAATAGACCAGGTGCTCGTCCGCCAGCATCTTGTTGTCCGTAAGTTCCACCTCGTACTCTATCAACGATCCGGGCACCACCTCGGGCATAGAGACTATCGTCGCCCGGGCGTTGCTGTACAACGGGAAGTTCTTGTACAGGGATACATCCCGTATGTGCTTCTTGCCCACCTTAACGACCCTGCGATCCGGAGTGATGGTGCGGGCAAAGACCAGCCTCACGGTCTCGTAGGTGGAATCGTAAGGTATGACGACCTCTCCAAACTCCTCTTTTCCCCTGTCGTTGAGTATCTTTCTCAATACGTGCCACCTCTGGCGCACCTTCTTATCCTTCGTGACCTCGGTAGTATAGCGCTCAAATATGACTACCGACCCCGCCTCGGGGAATTTTTCAGCAGTTGCACTCTCTATCCTCTGCCATAACTCCGGAGAGAACAGACCGCTCGCAGATTCCCCCATGCCCTCTTCTATCCGCTTCAACTCTTCTTGACCCAAGGAATAAAACTTGCTATCCCTTGGGATCATCCTCAACTGCCTGCGGGCTTGAGGGAAAAGGTTGAGTTTTTCACAGGCAAGGGCAAAGAGATAACGCGACTCCCAATCCTCATCCAGATCCAAGCGCTCCCAAAGACTGACCGCATCGGTGTACCTGCCGAGGTGATAGTAGACCCTGGCAAGGAGTTTCTTGCACTCCTCCTTACCGCATCCGCTCAGGACCTTCTCTGCAGACTCGTATTGACCAATATCAACGAGAACTTTGGCCTCCTCCAGAATGTATGTATCGTCGTGCGTGGTCTCGTAGAGGTGGTTGAGTTCCTCGATTGCAGACTGCAACAGGGCCTTGGCCTCCTTCACCTTTTCCTTTATCGCCTCAAGGTCCTCTCCTCCCGAGACGACCCCCAAACAGAACAAGAGCCCGAGATAAACCACCAACTTCCTCACATCAACCCCCTTTCCTCTAACCAGTCCTCGACATCCCTTCCCAGGAGCTGGTTTACTATCCAGAAGAATACACCCGCGGTCAAGAGCACATCCTGTTCCGCCCAATGGATCCCGCGTATCTCCAGACCAATCCGCCTTGCAACCGCAGACAACCTGTAACTCCTCAACCCCGGAAGGTGTGTCCGGACCATCTCCAGGACATCCACCACAGGCAGATCAGGCATCTGCCTGCCACACCGTTCCAGTTCACTCCTCAGGAAGCCCAGGTCAAACCCCACATTGTATCCGAGTATCACCCCATCCAATTCCTCCAGGACCTCCTCTGCTATCTCTGAGAAGGGATGGGCGGTCTCCACCAGCACGGGGGCTATACCGTGTATCCGAGCCACCTTCTCCGGTATAGGCCCACCCGGTCTAACCAACCGCACATAACGGGACAAAAGGCGCCTGTCCCCGGAAAAGCCCAATATCGCTATCTCGCATATCCGGTCGCGCTCCGCGGAAAGGCCTGTCGTCTCCACATCCAGAAAAGTAAGCTTGAACATCCTACACTCCCAACTCCAACCTGTACTGAGGGATGAGAAACCTCGGTCCGTACAGGTTTTTATTGTACATCAGACTGTCAAGCATATTACAGCCCAATGTATTGAGCCACCTCGCTCCCCGGGTAAGGACCTCCTGCACCACGCAATAGAACAAAAAAGCGGAAAACCTGCGCCAGTCCGCCCGACAGAACTCAAACACCTGCCAGGCCCAGGCACCACCTCTCTCCGCCAAGGCAGAACCCCATCCGACCAATCGTCCATTCCTGAAAAGCCCTATCTCTACCACATCATAGAACTCTTCTATAATCGACCTATTCTCCATAAACGCCTCTACCACCTCCCGCATAGAGGTAGCGGTCAACTCCGCCTCGCCCTGCCCTGCCTTTGCCCGCGCCCAATCCCCGACCACAGCAAGGACATCCGCGCAATCAACCCCCCTTCCCCGACGGACCACAAACAGACCCTTACCTTCTCTTATAATCGCCCTCCGCTTCCTGTCTATCCGCCGCAGGAGAGGCCCCACCTCATAGACGAACTCGGCATCCACCAATCTCAGCCTACCAAGGCCTTCGTTCAACTGAGAAAGACACAGCGCATTGGCAAAACTCACCCCCTCAGGCAGTCCCTCTATCCTGCCCTCTCCCAAGAAAAACCCCCCATACCGTCCTATCGCATCCTCTACGATCACCCAATCCCCCTGCACATACCACCTGCTCCCGGGATAATTGAAGAGCAGAGAAACGGGATTGCAAAAGAATGGCCTGCAGTCCGGAAAGATAAAGTCGTATCTGGAAATCAATTCCCCGATCAAAGCCGTATCTCGCGCAGGAGCATAATGTTGCCCGGATAAGGGGCTATCATACTGGGATGCGTGTTCACCTCGTCGCTCCCCTCAGGGGAGGCAAGGTAATCCACCAGATAGTCGGCAAACCTCTGGACGTGCCACTCCTGCTCGGTCTCAAAGAGGTGCTCCACAAACGGGCATTCTTTATCCACACCCAGATATAGCACGCCATCCCTGCGCACCAAGAGGAACGGATAGAGCCTGCAATCGAACGGTCTCAGCGGATATACCTCACAACAGTTCTTCTCGGGGTCGAAGAAAGGACATATGTAGTAGTCCCTGTATTGTTTCACCTTTACCCTGACATCAACGCTGGGATCCTCGTTGAAGGCCTTATTAAATACCGCTAATGGATATCCTCGGGCGATGAGTTCCTCCGCCTCCTTCGCGCTGAATACAGGTATCCAGGGACTGACCTGATTCGAGAACCTGCAGCACCTCTGACAGCGCAGACACCACTCCGAGGGAACGAACTCGCGCAATCCCATCTCCCATCCCCTTTTTTAATACCTCACGCACACAGCCACCGCGTACTCGTCGGTGTGGGATATAGAGACATCGTACTGCCCAAGTGGAGAATCCACCACCGGCCTGCCCGAATCCATCCGGGAAACCACTATCTTCCGATAAGGCAGGGGGATATCCAGCGTCTTTATCAGGGCCTCCTTGGCAGCGAACCTGCCCGCGAGGAACTGATATCGCCTCTTCCCCAAAAGGGCCTCGCTAAGCCTCAATTCCTCCTCGGAAAAGACCCTGCGCAGGAACCTCTCCCTCCAGCGCCTAACCACCCGTTCCACCTTGGACACCGAGACTATGTCCACACCGACCCTCAACTGCATCGACTTGGCCTCCAGTCCAGCATCTCCAACCGGGCCTCCTGCCAGCCATTATAACAATTCACCCTCGGACTTGCCACCAAATCTATCTTCTCCGCCCGCTCGATCCCCTCTACACGATCTGCCATACTAAATCCAACTACCGGAATACTCGTCTGCCCATCGGAGACCCAGAACTTCACCGTATCCCGGGACAGCCTGCGCACATCCGAGCGTATACGCAGCCCCGGAAAGAGAAACCGGGGAGGAGGATTGCCTTCTCCAAATGGAGCCAGCGATTCCATTGCAGATATGAGGGAGAAACTCAACATATCCAGACGCAATCGCCCGTCCAGATCCATTACCGGGCGGGCATCCTTCAGTTCCTCCTTGGCCAGGGCATCGAGACAGTCGTGGAGGTCGTCGAGGAACCTCTTCTCCACCTCAAATCCCGCCGCCAATCCGTGCCCCCCAAACTCCAGAAGATACCTCTCACAGCGGGAGAGGGCATTGGTGATGTGGAAGTCTCCAAGTGAACGCGCAGATCCTCGGCCAGAGTCTCCATCCAAGGCAACTACCAGCGCCGGCATACCAAAATTGTCCACCAGTTTGGAAGCGACTATCCCCACCACCCCCGGATGCCATCCTTCTTCGGCAACCAACAGGATGGACCTGCCCTGCGAGACCTGTTCCCGGGCTATCTCCATTGCCCGCCTCAATATATCCTCCTGCACCCGCTGTCTCTTGTCGTTGTATCCACACAACTCCTCTGCCATCCTCTTCGCGGATTCCTCTTTATCGGCTATCAGGAGGTCAAAGGACCTCCTCGCAGAATACATCCTCCCTGCGGAGTTTATCCTCGGCCCCAAGACGAACCCTATTGACCGCACGGTGGGTCTTGAGAGCCGGGAGGCCTCCAACAGGGCCTTTAACCCCATCCGAGGCGAGGACGATATTGCAGGCAGCCCGTGGGCAACGATGATGCGGTTCTCGTCCAGAAGGGGAACCACATCTGCCACCGTGCCAAGTGTGGCTAGATCCAGAAATCTTACCCTATCACCCAGGAGGTATTCGGCGATCTTATAAGCCACCCCTACGCCGGACAGGTCCTTATTGGGATAGGAACAGCCCTTCTGCTTGGGATTCACGATAGCGTCCGCAGGGGGCAGTTCCTCACCGGGAAGGTGGTGATCGGTTATCACCACATCTATCCCCTTGGACTTTAGATAAGCAACCCCCTTCACCGCCCTTATCCCGCAGTCAACGGTTATCACCAAAGAAGGATCCGGGCAGGCTTCCAAGGCGGAGGCAATCCCCTTCTCGCTCAGGCCGTATCCGTGGGCGTTCCTGTCGGGGATAAACACGACCGCATCTCCGCCCAACTCCCGCACTAGTTCGTACATAATCACCGAGGCAGTGATACCGTCCACATCGTAATCACCGTAGATGAGGACCTTCGCCCCCAGCTGGCAGTGGCGTCTTATCAGTGCGGACGCAACCTCAACCCCCAGCATCAACTCCGGAGGATAGAGATAGTCCAGCGACGGGTTCAGAAAGCGCATAGCCTCGGTAGGGCCGGTTATCCCCCTCCTCACCAGGACATGGGCTATCAGGGGATGGAGCCCCAGGGCGGACTCTATCTCCTTGCGCTTGGCAGAATCCACCCTAGCCAGCCTCCAGCGATAGCGCATCACCACTTCCCCGTTCTTACATACTCGCCGGCGTGATACCCCGCAACACAGCCTTGACCAACCGCCTTGGCCAGTTGGAACGGCGCCCCGGTCACATCTCCGGCAGCGAATATGCCCTTTACACTGGTGCGCTGGTTGGTATCCACCACGATAAACTTCATACTCACCGGATCCAACTGGATGCCCAGTTGCATCGCCAACTCGTAGGCCCCTCTTGAGCCCAACTCTATAAAGACCCCATCCACCGGGATCTCACCTTCGGAGAGAACCAGAGATTCCACCTTCTCCGTCCCCTTTATCTCCTTTACCTCGGCGGGCAGGACCTCAACACCCTTGTCCTTAAGCTCGTCCAATCTCTCCCCCGAGGCCTCCAGAGAGGGCCACATCAGATAGACCTTCCGGGCAAACCGGGTAAGGAGTTCGCTTGCCCGAAGGGCAGCACTACCTCCCCCTATTACTGCAACCACCTTTCCCCGGAAGAACATACAATCGCAATCCGCACAATAACTAACACCCCTGCCCAGAAACTCCTTCTCACCGGGCACATTCAGCCTCTCGTGCCTCATCCCCGGGGCCATAACCAACGCCCGACACAGGACTTGCTCCTTTTCCCCTAATATCAGAAAACCGCCATCCTTGATCTCCACATCCACCACATCCTCTTCCAGAAACTCCACCCCCAACTCCTTCGCCTTCTCCCTGCTATTGATCAACAACTCCTGTCCCGATATCGGATAGGAGAGGGAGAGGTAATTGTCTATGTGGGCGTTCCAGAGATTGCTGGCCTCCAACCTGCCGAAGACCAGGACCTTTGACCTGCGACTGGCATGGATACTTGCCTGCAGGCCGGCAGGCCCCGATCCCATTATCACTACCTCTGTCTCCTTCACGAGTTCACCTCCTGAGGATACTCTATCTTCCTTATCACCAGTGTATAAGGCAATATCGGGATCGCCCCTGCCACCCTCACCGGCAGGCGCTTATCCCGGGATACCCACAACCTTATCTTCGCCGGCCGGGTAAAGACCTCCCAGGTGTCGAACACCCCTACGTGAGTGCTCATCTTCCCACCATCGCGCACCATCACCTCGTAACTGCCGGTTGGCAGGTTGACCTCCTTGATGGCATCCACCCCCCGGAAAAACGACTTCAGTATGACCAAGAATACGTTGTCCAGCGGTCCTTTTCCCTTCAGTACCTGCTCTCCGTCTCCTTCCTTTATCACCCGCACCTGCCCCTTCTCGGGATAGTAGATCTCCTCTATCCGTTCGTCCCTGCCCATGTACCTGACCTGTCGCCTTACCCTGATGGGGACGAGGGTCTGGGGATCCGCGAAGATATCCTCGGTATCCCTTAACTGGGGCGTTATCACCCTCACCCTTATGTGCCACAGGGGCCTATCCTCACCCTCCAGTGTGGTCATACCGAGGTCCTCTATCCAGGCCTTACCAATGCGAAACATACCCAACTTCACATCGTAAACCAACCTGGGCAGGGCCCCAATCCTATCCGCAAAGGATACCGTCCCCCACATCAGCGCAAGGATCCACCCAAGGGCAAGAAGCCTAAGGCCCATCGCACCCCCTTTATCGCCAAAAAGACCCCCACTGATACCGCCAATCCCCAGAGAAAAGACCTCACCGCGGTCTTCCTATCCAAGGCCTTCGCCACTGCCCTATAGGCAGAAAAACAACCCGGCAGTAGGAACAATAGCACCATCAGGTCAGGAGAGGATATCCCATAGGCAGGGAACCTCATCCCCCGGAAGACCACCTCCACCGCCAAGACCAATTCCCTTGCCCACAAGCCAAACACCAGGGCCAGGAGATCAAGACCCGCAAGATCCCCCACCTTTACACTGTCCAACCACCCGCCTATGGGGGTGTAGGTCTTCACCGCCCACAGGACCAGAGAGACTCCCAGAAACACACCTGCCACCTTCCGGGCGTACCCGAAGGCGTGATAGCAACCCTGCTCCAGAGCGGAGATCAGAGGGACCCACCTCAAGGCAGGCAGGGCAGTTATAGAAGGCGCTTCCAACGAGCGGGCACCGATTATCCCCTTAAAGAGCCGGGCAAACAGGGCAGTGTAGATCAACGAGGCCAAGATTAGAGAAAAGAGCCAACCAGTGGCCTCCCAGAAGGGAAGACTAACGAACAACACGAAGGCAAACACCACCCACACCCCAAGGCAGTTCCCCATGGGCAGGGCCATCGTCAGGGCGGTCCGGTCCCTTCCCTGAAGGAGCCTGCCCGCCAGCTCCACTGCGGGTATAGAACAGCCCAGATTGTGGAGCAACGGGACCAGAGAGACCCCGTGGAACCCAAAGAGGTGCAGGACGGGGTCCAAGGCAAAGGCTATCTTGTACATCAAGTGGCTCTCGTGTAACAAGGTCTGGAAGAAAAAGAAGACAAACGAACTCAAGACAAACATCAGCAGTATCCCCAAAAAGAAGACCCCCCCTTGCACATACAAAGGTACTCCCCGGAGGCCCCCTATCAAGTGCAGGAGCCACATACCGGCCTTTACCGCCCCGCCCACGGAAAGGGCAAGACCGTAAAGCCAACCTAAAAGTACGAGCCCCCAAAATAACCTGCCGACTACCTCCCGGGCAAAGGCCCTATCCTGCTTGCTCTCCTCCAGGACCCCCCTCACCAGGGCCAACCTCCTATCAAATACGCACTCCTCAAGCGACCTGCCGGTGAGGTGCCGACACCGCTCTTCACAGAAACGCCGTCCCTCTATCAACCTCTCCCGCACCTGAGGGTTCTTGAAGAATACCAAGGCATCCTGTTCCGATTCAAAGACCTTCACTACAACCCCGTCGAGAGGATAGACTATGCTGCACTCGCCTTCGGGTATCTCGCCTTTCACCCTCAACAGGCACTCCTCCAACGGAAACTCCAGAGGAAGCGAAAAGCGCACCTCCCCCGGGCCCTTTTCCAGAGACGCCAAGACCGCATCCATTCCATAACCCCTCGCGGAAGAGACATAAACCACCTCAACCCCCGTCAACTCCCGGATCCTGCGGGCATCGTACCTGCTCAAGGACCCGTTTACCGCTAAGACGACACGCTTGCCGAGATCAACCAGATAGTGCACCAGAAGGAGATCCCTTTCAAGTGTCTCCTCTCTACCCAAAACGACTATCCAGTCGTAACTGCCCTCCAAGGCCAGCCTTAATCCCACCTCTTCGTACACCGACCAGGGAGGATCGGACATAACCGAAGGCAGGACGGAAAAGCGGATCCTCTTGTGCCTCCATATGGTCTGCCCCACGAGGATAGGGGCCAAGGTCCCCTTGCGGACTTCCTCCTCGATCCCCCCACACACCTTAGAGATAAGGGCCCGTTTGCCTGCCCCGGCGAGGCCCAACACCGCTATCTCCAAGTAGACCTCCACATCCTCTTCAACGAATATGCGATCCAAGAGACCCCGTCCGACGATAACCTTACTACCGTTGACTATTACCGAAAAGGGCCCGTTGGCAGAGAACCTATTCGTTATCACCACTCTGCTCCCCGGCAGGATCCCCAAACCGATAAGCCTGCACTGGGCCTCTCTACCGCAGTCGAACTCCACCACCTTGAGTGGAACACCCACCGGTGCCTGTTTGAGTGGCAAACGGGATCCCATGGTCATAACGATGCCTAACCCGCCCTGAAGAACCTGTCCTTGCTCCCAAAAGGAGAGACCTTTACCTCCACCTTCTTCCCGCACTTGGGACAAAACCCAACGAATGCATCCTTCTTCCGGTTCAGATATATCCTCTGATAGACCCTACAGCAGTCAAAGATTATACCCAAAAAGGGGGACCTCTTCATAGGATTCTATTTATAGACGTTCTCCTCGCCCGGGAAGATGCCGGAACGGACCTCCTCCACGAACCTCTTTACCGCAGAGGAGACGACCTCGTAACCGTTGGCATACCTGCGCACGAACTTGGGGAGGATCCGGTCGTACAAACCCACGATATCCGAGAATACCAAAACCTGACCGTCGCAGAACCTCCCCGCACCTATCCCTATAACCGGGACATCAACCGCATCGGCTATGTCCGCACCCAACGGCTCAGGCACGCACTCCAGCACTATCGCAAACACCCCCGCCTCCTCCAAGGCCTTGGCCTGACCGATAAGGGCCTTTGCCTCCTCTATCCCCCTGCCCTTTACTCTATATCCCTCGGAGAAGACACTGCTCTGGGGGGTAAGACCGATGTGGCCCATCACCTGAATACCTGCATCTACCATCCTGTCTATTGCCGAAAGCACTGCATCCGAGGCCCCCTCTACCTTCACCGCGCTTGCCCCTGCAAACTTGACGAATGCCCCTGCATTGCGCACCGCAGACTCAACCGACTCCTGATAACTCATAAACGGCATGTCCGCCACCACGAACCCCTCGGGCGCCCCCCGTCTGACCGCCTTGACGAACACCATCATCTCCTCAACCGTCACCGGAAGGGTGGAATCGTAGCCCAACAGCGTCATGGCCAGAGAATCTCCTACCAATATGATGTCTACCCCCGCCTCCGCACAGACCTTCGCAGAGACATAATCGTAGGCACTCACCATCACTATCGGGGACTTACCCTTGCGCGCTTTAATCTCTTTCACCGTCAACATAGCCACCGCAAAATCACCTCCGCCACAGGGAATATCACCATTCCCACCACACCTGTCATCAACAACACCAAGGCCAATATAAATCCGACCCCTTCCCACTTTCTGTACTCCACATAAAGCGACGGCGGAAGCAGGGCACTCAATATGTGCCCACCGTCGAAGCCCGGTATGGGCAGGAGATTGAACAGGGCGAGAACCACATTCACCCCGCCGAGGGAAAGGAACAGGACCGACGCCGAGGGATTAAAACTAAACCTGGCCATCTTGCAGAATACAAAGGCAAGGAGGAGATTTGCCGAGGGACCGGCAAGGGAACACAGGGCTACGCCGAGCCTCAGATTCCTAACCCGGGTAAAGTTGAGCGGATTTATGGGCACCGGTTTGGCATAGCCTATAAGGTAAGGCGAACGAAGAAGGAACAACACCGCAGGCAGGATAACACTGCCCACCGGATCCAGATGGGCCAACGGATTGAGGGTCAACCTACCCCGCCGATACGCGGTGTCATCGCCCAAGAGGTAGGCGACATAACCGTGGGCCAACTCGTGGACTACCACTGAATACAGGAACAAAACCCCAAATATTACATACAATAATAACCCCATACCAACTCCTGCGCCTATCCATCCCAAACCCACTTCATTTTATCACAAGTTATGCTATAATTTAGCCTATGAATGAACATCCCACCGAGGCCTCCAGACTCAAGCGCGAATTGGAACGCCTGCAGAGGCAACTCACCATATTCTACGAGATATCCAACGCGATGCTCACCACCCTCAACCTCGACGAGATACTCTACATCATACTCACCGGGATAACATCCCACGCAGGGATAGGACTGAACCGGGCAATGCTCTTTCTGGTCAACCGGGCAAAAAATACCTTAGAAGGGGTGATGGGCATAGGCCCGGGCTCGGGAGAGGAGGCCCGACGAATATGGCAGTTTATAGAGACCTCCCGGATGGACCTAAACGACCTCATTGCCCAGTACAAGCACTCCCGGAGGGTAGCGGACTCAAAACTTAACCAACTGGTAAAAAACTTTGAGATCTCCATCTCCCCGGAGAACGGAATCCTCGCCAAGGCAGTGCTGGACGGGACCCTAAAGCACATCCGTCCACCCGAATCCGAACACTACCGCAACGATCCGCTGATAAAGGAGTTGGGCAGTGAGGAGTTCGTGGTGGTGCCCCTAAAGGCCCACGATCGAATCGTCGGGGTAATACTCGCCGACAACATCTTCAGCGGACACCCCATAACTGACGAGGACATAAAGATGCTAACGATGTTCGCCAATCAGGCAGGACTGGCCATAGAAAACTCCCTCTTATACCAGCAGGCTTTACTGCGCGCCCACACCGACTCCCTCACCCAACTCTGGAACCACGGCTACTTCCAGCACAAACTGGATGAACTCCTCAAAGAGCATCAGGAAAAGCAACATCCCTTATCCCTACTTCTGATAGACATCGACGACTTCAAACGCTACAACGACGAACACGGCCACCAGAAGGGCGACGAGATACTCAAGAACATCGCCAAGATACTAAAGGACCACTGCCGGAATATCGACCTGCCCTGCCGATACGGAGGAGAGGAGTTCGCCCTCATCCTACCCGACACCGGCAAGTCCGAGGCCCTAAACATTGCGGAAAGATTGCGCAAGACCGTAGAAGAGGCAGGCCTGCCTACGCTGAGCATCGGCGTAGCCACCTTCCCCGATGACGCCACCACCAAAGAGGAACTGATAGAACTGGCAGACGCTGCCCTGTATCGGGCAAAGCGCTTGGGAAAGAATCAGGTACAGAACCCTGATTCTCAATAGCGCCTGCGGGGGATACCAATCAAGGCCAACCCCAGCGCCAGGAGTAACCCGCTCGCCGGCTCAGGGACTACGCCTTGAGGGGTGTAATTGTATCCAAAGCCCGGATCGGAGGAAGAGGAGAAGTTCGGATCCTTAGTAGTAAGATAGAAGACCGGGCTGTGGTAGTCCCACTCCCCATTAAACAGTATACCAAACCCATCCGAGGATTCACCTGGCCCTAGAGAATAATCCTCGATATTAAAGTAGGCCATGTACAGATAGTCGTAGCCTCCAAATAAACTTTCCAAGTCCGTCAACAATCCAGAAAGCTCCCGAGAATCCATATCAAAGATCTCACCGATGCCAGCCACCAGGGTCTGGAGTGTGATCTCGGTTTCCCCCACAGTAGAGGACCATCCCGGGAAACCTAATTCCAATTCGAGATTGGGGTAGGGAAGAAAATCCTCAGGCAGACCGCTTAAACCCACCACGAAGGCCCACAGGTAACTATCCTCCGAATCGTTGTGGACATCAAAGACCAGATCCCACATGTAATCCCCTATAGGACCCTCGTTTGGTCGGAGTGACTCAAAGACGCGATAATCCGAATAGTAGGTGAGTGTCTTGTAGCCTTCCCAAGGATTCGGTACCCGGGCATTACCTCCGTTGGCCCCGCCACCTCCCCCGAGGAATCCCATAGAAAATCCCTTGAGGGAAAATAGTACCAGGAACCCAACTACGAGTAAAACAACGCGTTTCATCTCTAAAAACCTCCTTAGTCGCTATCCCCACCGCTCACCACTC
This sequence comes from Candidatus Omnitrophota bacterium, assembly GCA_015494465.1. Lineage (GTDB taxonomy): Bacteria > Omnitrophota > Gorgyraeia > S143-82 > S143-82 > S143-82. The sequence goes on from WGBD01000001.1 coordinate 137,347, forward strand.
TATTGAGCGATTTTACAACACTTTTAAAAATACATCAAGCCAATTAGCACCTTATGAGACGGATTCTTTCTGGAAGATTTTGTCTCACTAAGGTAATCAATAAGGTGATATACTGGAGAAATATGGTAAAAGCGATGGTGGGGATAGTGGTAGTAAATTACAACCGCCCCAGGGAGACGATCTCCTGCCTAAAATCTATCCTCACCTGTGAAGGGCAAGAAGACATAGAAACGATAGTAGTTGTAGACAACCATTCCCGTCCGAAGGCCTACCACGAACTCAAAAAGGCCATTGCGAAGATCCCAGATCCAAGGGTTGTCTTGGCCAGGGCCAGTCAGAACCTGGGATATGCAAGCGGATGCAATATTGGAATCGCCTACATACTCAACCACACCAAGGCAGATTGGATATGGATCCTTAATAACGACACGAGAATCCATCCCTCGGCCCTAAAAGAATTACTGCACTGCATCCGAAGGGTAGACAAGAAAACCGGCCTACTCGGGACCAAATTAATCGACGACGATGGTAGGATCCTCGCCATAGGGGGCAAGTACATAGCCGCCAAGGCAAAGGGAGTACACATCGGTGCGGGAGAACCTGACGAAGGACAATACGACGAGTACCCTCCTTCGGAAATAGACTACATAGTCGGGGCGAGCATGTTCGTGAACCGGAAATTCGTGGAAGAGATTGGTCTTATGGAGGAAAGGTACTTCCTATTCTACGAAGAGATGGATTGGGCCCTCCGGGGCCGGGAAAGGGGCTGGTCCATTGGATACTGCCCGAAGGCGATCGTATACCATCGAGAGAGCACGACCATAAAAGGCAAAAATCCCAAAAAGATGAAAGAGCTAATCTACTTCTTCAGCATACGCAACAAGATAGGGTTCACGAAAAGATTCTACCCTCAATTCCTACCCCTCGTATACCTCCGCCTCCTGTATCAGGCGGCAAAGGAGATGGTAAAGGGCCAAGGTTGGAGATCTAACTTGATACTAAAGGCCCTCCTTATGGGCAAGCCTCCACTGAACTTCCTTAAGAAGAAGAACCTCTCGGTTGAGTATATCCACCATGACGAGCCAGACCAGGCCTAATATCCCGTCCTTATATCCTTTACGGCGGATGTAATTTTTCCAGAACATCTTGAAGGGGAAGGTCAGGATCTGCTTCTCAATCTTTCTCATCGGCCAATCCCGGATGACGCCTTCCTCTATCTGCAAGTCGGTGTAGAGATCTATCTTCTTCAGCATCTGGCTGACGGATTCCAGTGGGAAGTGCAGGACATCGGCATCCAATTCCCCGACCTCCCCATCGATCACGAACCGGGAGTGCACCCTTCCCTCGATCCGCACCTTCCCTCTCTTTATCAACCTCAAGTGTCCCTGTCGGGCCCACTCTCCCCACTCAAGTCTTCTCCCAAACACATGATTTAGGAAGTAAACCCTATAAGCAACCGCATAACCCTCCGGCTGAGACTTCCACTGATTGATAACCTCCGCCCCCTCTTTGGTAACTATCTCGTCCGCATCCATTAGGTAGACCCAATCATTCTCCGCCTGCTCTATCCCGAACATATACTGGGCCCCGAAGTCGCGGTTCAATGCCCTGACATAGACCCGCGCTCCCAAAGATCTTGCCACCTCAACGGTGCGGTCCTGACTTTCGTCGTCCACGACCACCACCTCGTCGGCAAACTGCCACGCAGACTCTATAGCGGGCCTTATGCGACGCTCCTCATTCTTGACTATGAATACCGCGGATACCCTCTTCATAGGCTATTTTCCATCTCCTTCCTCACCAGAATACCGAGGAAAAACCAGTAAAGGAGGGAATTGTCCCATATCCCCAAGAGGGAATTCTCCACCAAGTTGTGCAGGAGCATACTCATCACCACCCCATAGGAGGGATCCCTCCAGCGATCCCCCAGACGGAACAGTATCCACAGATTGAACCAGAGAAAGTACATCGCGGTGGGCACTCCCGCCATCACCGCTATGGCCAAAAGCTGTTGGTGCACGTATTCGCCTTCCTGCCCCTCAACTATACCGTTGCCAAGAGGATGGGAGCGTATCTTCTCTATTGCCCGGCCCCATATCCGGGGTCTGCCGGCAAGGTCCATATGGGAGAGTTTCTGTAGCCTCGTGCGTATCTGAGAAGAAGTCCCGTAAAAACCCCCGATCAAAACCCCGAGCAGGAGGAACACAACCAAGGCCTTCTTGGGCAGATACCTTTCTCTCGAAAAGAATCGGACCGTGCCGAACAGGGCGGTCAAAACGAACGCGCACCACGCCCCCCGGGAATATGTCCCCACCAACACCACCATACCTACAACAAAGGCAATCCTTCTCCACCAATTCCACCGCCGATTCAGCGTAGCAAGGTATATGCCTGACAGCATCGCGGAGACGAACATCCCCAACTGGTTATAGTACCCGAACCGGCCATCCCAATACCCAATCTGTCCCAACGAAACTGCCCTGATAAGGGCGTGAAGGGAAACGCCGAACAGTATCAGAAACATAGAATTGAGAATCCATTCCACCATCCTCCCGTCCACCGCCGAGGCGCCCACTAGGAAGATCGCCAGATAGGTGATGTAGAAGTAGAAGAAGTACTTCTGGTTATCGTAAAAATCCCCGGGAAGGACTACCCCAAAGATAAAAAGCAAGAGGAAGAACACGACCACCACCACTGCATAAGGGCTGTTCAATTTCTGCCTCCACTCTTTTTCCCTGACCAGCCCTATGCCCCAAAGGATGAAACCCAACACCAGCAAAGGCTTTAGCACATCGTCGGGGAACGCAACGGAAAACAATACCACTAATGGTGACAGACGATAAATCGCACCTATCTTTTTAGATATTTCCATCACTCCGGGCTCCTTATCCTCCTGAACAGATCGTAATATCCGCTGAGTTTGAACCACAACCCCAGTCCCTTATCGCTGTCCTTCATCTTTATCCTGCGCAGGGCATAGATGTCTATCCTACGGGAGTATCCCCGGTTGGTGGTGAAGGCACAACAGTACCCCGCCTCCTTTACCAGACGCATAATCTCCCGGTTGAAGCCCCCTACTGGATAGGATATCGTCCGCACCTCGTGGCCAAGGATCTCCTCTAATCGAGCCTTAGATCCCCTTATCTCCAACTCCGGATCCGGCGCCTCGTAAAGGACATAGTGATGGATCGTGTGGGAGCCTATGCGCACCTTCGTGTGGGTCTCTATCTGCCGAAGGTCCTCCGGGGACAGATATCCCTCTTCCCCTATCCTACCCACTATCACGAATATCGTGGCGGGAAAGTCGTACTCTTTCAGTAGTCTTACTGCCTTCAGGTTGTCCTCGTAGCCGTCGTCGAAGGTTATCGCAACGGTCCGTCTGGGAATGTGCCCCTTTTTTATCTCTGCAACCAGTTCCTCAACCGGGACCACCCGGTAATCGTGTTCTTTCAGGTACCGCAGGTGCCGGGCAAAGGTCTCCTCGCTTACGGTGGGGGTGCCGGTGCGCTCCGGATCGAGGGAGTGATACATCAATATCGGTGGGTAATAAGCAATGCGCAATAACCAGCCTGCCCCCACTCCCCCTAACAGTACTATCACCAAGGCTATACCTAACCACCTCTTCCTCATCCCTTCTCCTTCACTCGTAACGCAAGGCCCTTGCGGGGACTATCCTGCTGGCGCTGTGGGCAGGGTACACCGCCGAGGCCACGGTGATCCCTATTGCGCTCAACAGGACTACAAGACTATCTCTCCACGACAGTCTTGCGGGCAGATAGGAGATGTAATAGACATCTGCTGGCAGGGGTATCAGGTGAAACCTCTCTATCCCGATGGCCAACGAGACACCTATCATACCCCCTACAAATGCCCCCAGCACTCCGATAAACAGGCCTATTAAGAGGAATATTCGGTAAACCTCCCCGTCGGTGAGCCCCAAGGCCTTTAGGACCCCTATCTCCCGGGTCCGGGTGGCAACCCACACCACCAAAGAACTGACCACGGTAAACGAGGCCACCAACACTATTAACAGGAGTATCAGGAACATCACCAATTTCTCCAACTTCAGGGCAGAGAAGAGACTGCGATTGGACTCCATCCAGGTAATGGCGGAGAGATTATGGGCCTTCAGGACATCTCTCAAGGCCTGTTTTACCTCCCCTGCCTCCTCGGGATCCTCCAGGTAAAGGGCAATGGAATTGGCACTCTTGCCCAGCAACAGCATGTCCCGAACGGTATCTATGTCCGCATACATCATCTGGGAGTCGTACTCGTACATACCAGTGTCAAAGGTGCCAGTTATCTTCAACTCGTAAGGCTGGGAGGTTATCGGCGAAAGGACCTTTACCTCGTCCCCGGGAACGAGGCCCAGATCCTTGGCCAGTTCCCTGCCCAGCAGCACGCCTTCTTTCTCCGGAAACTTACCGTTCAGCCGCGCCCGGGAGAGGACTAGTCCCATATACGGTCCGGGTACTCCCCTGAGCATTGCGGTTATCAGCCTGTTGCCCCGCCGGATAAAGACCTGAGAATACACCAACGGCACGACTGCCTTAACACCCTTCACCCTCAATTCCTTCAATAACGAGGGCTTAACATCTATAACCCTGTCGGAATAAACCAGTATGTGGGGGTTGTTGGAGACTATCTTGTCCCGCAACTCCGAATCAAACCCGTTCATCACCGCCATAACCACTATCAGTGCAGATACCCCCACCACTATCCCGAGTATGGAGACGAAACTCATAAAGGATATAAAGCCACCCCTTGCTCTGCGGAACATGCGCCAGGCAAGGAACAGGAGGTAGTTCATCTCTCCGGCTTGAGCAGAGGAAACAGGATAACCTCCCTTATGGAAGGTTTATCCGTGAGTATCATCACCAGTCTATCTATCCCTATCCCCAGCCCTCCCGCCGGGGGCATACCGTATTCAAGGGCAGTGACGAAGTCGTAGTCTATGTGCTCGCTGGGGGCGTTGTGATGACGGACTTCCTCTTCGAACCGCCTTAACTGATCCTCGGGATCGTTCAATTCGGAGTAGGCATTGGCAATCTCCATACCGCCGACGAACAACTCAAACCTCTCCGCCAAGGCGGGATTGTCCTCTTTCAGGCAGGCAAGCGGACAGAGGATGGAGAAGTAATCGGTAAAGAAGACCGGCTTTCTCCTCTGCTCCATCTCCAGCATATCCTCAACCAACTTTACCACCTGCGAACGGGAAAGTCGGGAGGTATCCACCGATCCCAATCCCCGCTTGGGCAGTTTCTGGATTATCACCTCGGTGGGATCGTCGGGATTGATGTCAAACCTCTCCTTGACTGCCTGAGCAAACGAAATCTCTTCCCAAGGAGGTGTGAAGTCTATCTCTTTCCCCTGATAGGTAACCACCGCAGATCCCCTGACCTCCATCACTACCGAATACAACAACTCCTCGGTCAGACGCATAACATCGCGGTAATCCATATAGGCGGTATACACCTCAAGCATGGTGAACTCGGGATTGTGCCGGGTGGAGACACCTTCGTTCCGGAAACTGCGGTTTATCTCGTAGACCTTCTCAAATCCACCCACCAACAGGCGCTTCAGGTACAACTCCGGGGCAATCCTGAGGTAAAGGTCGATGTCGTAGGCGTTATGGTGGGTAATAAACGGCCTGCCGGCAGCCCCTCCCGGTATCAGGTGGAGCATGGGGGTCTCTACCTCCAGATAGCCCCGCTCGTCCAGAAACCTCCTTATCGCGGAGATTATACGGGCCCGGGTAATGAATACCTCCCGCACCTCGGGGTTGGCCATTAAGTCGAGGTAGCGTTGACGGAATCTTACCTCTACATCCTTAAGGCCATGCCACTTCTCGGGCATAGGCCGGAGGCTCTTGGTAAGGAGCTTCAACTCCCGCAGGGCTACGGTAATCTCCCCGGTGCGGGTGGTGAAGAGTTCGCCTTTCACCCAGACGATGTCGCCGATGTCCAAGAGATCCAAAAGGGCCCACAACTTCTCGTCCAGATCGTTCTTGCGGGCGTATACCTGTATGCGATCGGTGGCATCCCGGACATCAAAGAATATCACCTTGCCGTGGGCCCTCCAGGCGGTAATCCTTCCCGCCACCGCCACTGTCTTGCCTTCCCGATAATCCTGCTTGGCAGACAGTGCAGTGGCGTCGGGCTTCACACCCCGGGAGAAGGCAGGGATGCCCATCTCCCTAAGACGGGACAACTTCGCCTTTCTGTCTCTTATGATGTCTTCCTGGGACATAGCGGATTTTATTCTAACCGAAACGCACTGGCCTGTAAACGGATATAATCCGGATCCCTTATAAGCACCCCTTAAAACTATTGCTCGTTGCCGTTAAGGTACTTTAGGAAGGGATGATCCGTGCCCAGTATCAGGGTGGTGTGCTTGTCTATCCCCTCTTCGTAAGCAGACAGTGCCTTGGTGAACTCGAAGAAGTCAAGGCCTTGGGAATAGGCCTCCGCGTATATCCGCAGGGCCTCTGCCTCGGCCTGTCCCTTTATTATCTGGGCCTTCTTGTAGGCCTCGGACCTTATCTTCCTGAGTTCCTTCTCCATCTGGCCCTTTATCCTCGCCTGCTCGCCTCGACCCTGCGACCTGTACTCTTCGGCTGCCCGCTTGCGTTCGGCTATCATCCGGGCGTATACCTTCCTGCGCACCTCTTCCACATAATTGACCCTCTTTATCTGTACATCGATCAATTCTATCCCCAGATCCTCCACCATCTTGCTGGCATGGGCGAATATCTCCTTCCGTATCTCCTCCCGGCCTCGAGATATCCTCTCGTAATGAGAAAGTCCGGTGTTCGCCTTGCCCTCTCCACCAGAGGACTCCAGTGCCTCTAAGATGCGGTTGCTGCTGCGCACTATCTCTATCAATCTGCTCCCGTTGACCGCATCCCTGACCGCTGCGTCTATGATGTCGTCCAAACGGGCCTGGGCACCTATCTCGTCCCTGACCGAACGGAAAAACTTGAGCGGATCCTTTATCCTCCACCGGGCAGTGGTGTCCACCCAGATGAAGCGCTTGTCCTTAGTGGGTATCTGGTCCGCATCCCCGTCCCACTCCAGTATCCGCTTGTCAAAGTAATTCACCTTCTGGATAAACGGAATACGAAAGTACAGGCCTGCCTCGGTAATCGGCTCACCTACCGGCCGGCCAAACTGGGTAATTATCGCCTGCTGGGTCTCGTCCACTATGTAAGCGGAGGAAAGGAATACCACCACACCTATCGCCACCAACACTATCAGCACTATCGGCAACTTACCTCTCATCGCCAAACCTCCTCACCCCTGCTACTACCTCGATCCCAACGCATCGCGATTGAGTTGCAGTAAAGGAAGAATACCCTCTCCCTTCCCGCTTATGATGAACTTCTGCCCTGCGTTGTGCAGGACCCTTTGCATCGTCTCCAGATACAATCGCTTACGGGTGACATCCTCGGCCTTGCGGTATGCCTCCAAGACCGACAGGAACCTCTGGGCATCTCCCTTGGCCCGGTTGACTATCTCGGTGGCATAACCCTCTGCCTCCTGTATCTGCTGTTCTGCCTCACCCCTTGCCTTGGGTATCATACGGTTGTAGGCCTCCCAGGCCTCGTTTATCATCTTCTCCTTCTCCTGTTTGGCCTCGTTCACCTCGTTAAAGGCGCTCTTCACCGGACCGGGAGGATTGACATCCTGAAGCAGTACCTTGGTTATCAGCACGCCCATCTGATACCTGTCCAGAGTCTCCTGCAGGCGCTTCTTGACCAAGGCGTTTATCTCAAGGCGCTTGGTGAAGACCTCGTCAAAGGCGTAGTCTCCAATCACCTCGCGCATTATCGCCTCGGATACATCGCGCAGGTTCTTGCGCTTGTTCCTGACCCGGAAGAGGAAAGAGACCGGATCCTTTATGCGGAACTGCACCACCCAGGTGATGTCCACCACATTTAGGTCACCGGTTAACATGAGGGATTCCTCGTCGTAATCTTTCGGGGAATACATCGTACGCACCCCCGCCTTCAGGGTGCGGAATCCAAACTCCTCCTTGAATACATAATCCACCAGCACCTTGGTCGCCTTCTCTATCGGATAGGGCCACTTGAAGTGCAATCCGGGCTTGTCTATCCGCTCGAACTTCCCAAAGCGCTGGACTACTGCGACCTCGTTGGGCTGGACCTCGTAAACGGTTGACTTAAGGAAGAGCAGACCCAAGACCCCCAGGACGATCAATATCCAGGCCTTGCTGAACCACTGTCCCTGCGGTCGGTAGGGCCTGTCCATCTGGTCATCTTCCATCGGCAGGTGTATCTTCATCCTCCACCCCCTCTTCGTCTAAGCCTTCTCAATCCTTCTCCAAGATACTACGGTATATCTTATCATAAAGGGATAACATCCGCTGAAAGGAAAAATCCCCTGCCCGCTCCTGCAGGGACCTCCTCATCGCTTCCCAGTCCTGCCTGGAACGCCTGAAGACCGCGTAAAGGCCGTCCAACCGCTGAACCCCTTCGGATACATCCCTAACACTTCCAATGATCAACCGTCCCGGGCCTTCGCCTACATCCCTTAAGGCGACCCCAGAACCAGCTATCGGCACGCCCCAGCACATCGCCTCTAAGACCACCATCGGCAGGCCCTCCCTCAAGGAGGGCAGGAACAGACAGTCAAGGTTCCTATACACCGCCTCCATCTCCTCAAAGGGCACCTTACCCAAGAACTCTATTCTATCCCCCAACCCCTCCTTTGCCACCCGAGACCTTGCCCAGTCCCTCAAGGAGCCGTCGCCCACTATCACCGCCCTGACTGGACCGTCCCTATGCCGGCGCATCCACGAGGACAACACATCTATCACATAGGCAAAGTTCTTCTCCCGTTCCATCCTCCCGATGAAGCCCACGGTAAAGGTATCGTCCTCTTCGGGGAGGGAACCTACTTTGCACTCTACCGCGTTGGGGATGTAATGGACCTTTGCCTTGGGGATCCTCCACCTTGAGAACTCCTCCAGCAGGTTTAGAGAGACCCCGGCTATGGCGTCTGCTGTGCGGATGAGCAGTTTATCCAGAGTTTCGTATACCCACAACCTGGCGCTCGCAGATGTCCAGCCATGGAGGGTAAGCACCCACCTCACCGAGGCAGGTCTTGAGAGCATTGCGTAGAAGTTGGACTTGTAGTTGTGGCTGTGGACGATCTGCACGCCGAGGTCGCGAATTGCCTTCCGCAGTCGGGCAATGGCCTGCAGATCCATCTGAGATTTGGTCGGTACCCACAGGGCCTCCACGCCTTGGCCCCTTGCGAACGAAAGGACCTCGTTATCCTCGGGATCCCTGTCCATCACCCCGAGGATCATACGATAACTCCGAGACAGTCCTCTGCATATCTGGACCGCCACCCGCTCTGCCCCAAACACCCTGCGCGCACTGATGAGGTGCAGTACGGTCAATCGGGTATCCGCCATGTATACCTTCTCTCTACCAGTTCCCGCCCCGCCCTTCCCATCTCCTGACGCAGTTGCCCATCTTTCAGGAGAATACACACCCGACGGGCGAACTCTTCGGGATCGTCCGCGATAACGATGTTTCTGTCTGGAGTGTAATCTATCCCCTCCGCACCCAAGCTGGTGGAGACCACCGCCCTACCGGCAGACATCGCCTCCAGTATCTTCAACCTGCTCCCACCGCCTATCCTCAACGGCACCACCACCACCGCGGAGCGGTAAACGTAATCCCGCACATCCCCCACTGCCCCGGTGATAACCACATCCTCGCCCTCATACCTGCGCAACCTCGCGGATGGCGAACGGCCTACCACATAGAATCTCACCCCCGGGCACTCCCTTTTTACGAGGGGCCAGATCTCGGAGAGGAAGTAGAGGACGCCGTCTTCGTTGGGTAGCCAGTCCATAGAACCGACGAATACCAGGTCCCTCTCCTGACCGGTATAGGGCCGATAGGCCCAGAAGTCCCCGTCCACGCCGTTGGGCACCACCTTGACCCTTTCCGGAGACAGTCCCATTTGCAAAAACAGGTCCCTGTCCTCCTCGGAGACCGTCCACACCTCGTTCATCTCCCTGCTAATGTTCGCCTCCCACCTGCGCAAGAGATTCGCGTGATGTCCTGCAATAGCAGAAAGGGGCCAGACTAACTCCTCACCCGCCCGGGCGGATATCACCCATTCCACATTGTGGGCGTCCATACGCAAGAGCGCTCTGTTGGAGAGATCCTTCAAGAGCAAACCGTACTGGGCGGTGTGGAGGTGATCGAAGTGGATCACCTCGGGAGCAAACTCGTCTAGGAGAGAAAGTAATCGCCTCAGGAGCGGACCCAGACGATACTTGCCCAGCACGAAGGGGTAACCCAGCGCGAATGACAGGATGCCCTTCAGGGTGGCAGTTGGCCCCACCTTTACCGCCTCCGTTCTGGCTAGACGGAGTTCCTCTTTGAGACGGAGGAGATCAGCGGTGTCCTCGGGGGAAAAACACAGAGAAAGTACGGCGGTTTCCCCTCTCTGGGATATCAAACGAAGCAGGTGATAGGTGCGAATCTTCCCCCCGGTATCTAAGGGATAAGGGGGACGAGGCGTCACGACCAAAGTGCGAGGCATAACCTAAAACCAGATCCTCCCCACCTGATACACCAACACGCTCAATATCCAGCCCACCGCTATCGTGTATAGCGTAGAGATAACGGCCCAGCGCCAGCCCAACTCCTTTTTAATCACTGCAATAGTGGCCACGCAGGGGATGTAGAGGAGGGTCATAACCAAAAAAGACAGCGCGGATAGTCGAGAGAAGTAGAAGGGCAGGACGGTCCTCAGAGCACTCTCCTTCCCGCCTGACAGAAGCGTCCCCAAGGTGCCCACCACGACCTCCTTGGCCACCACGCCGAACACCAGTGCCACCGCTGCCTGCCAGAAGCCAAACCCCGCCGGGGAAAACACCGGGGCCATCGCAGTCCCCATCCTGCCCAGAAGGGAATCCTTGGCACCGTACTCCACCCCCGGCGGAAGGGACGCCAGGAGCCACACCAGTATCACCGCTGCCAATATCACCGTCCAGGCCTTGCGTATGAACTCGTAGGTCCTTATCCATGAGAACTTGAGCACCACCCGGGCCGATGGGACCCTGTAAGGTGGCATCTCCATTATGAGGAGGCTATCCTGGCCCTTGAACAGGATACGGTTCAGGACCATCGCGGATACCACTCCCACCCCGATTCCCAGGAGATAGAGGCCAAAGACCACCAGATTCTCCTTCCCCGGGAAGAAGACCGAGGCAAAGAGGACATACACCGGCAGACGGGCAGAGCAACTCATAAACGGTATTATAAGGGTGGTGATTATCCTGTCCTTCTCGTTGGACAGGGTGCGGGTGGCCATAATCGCAGGGACATTGCAACCAAATCCTATGAGCATCGGGATAAAGGACTTTCCGTGCAGACCCAAGCGGTGCATAAACTTGTCCATTATAAACGCAGCCCGGGCAAGGTAGCCCGAGTCCTCCAGCACCGAGATGAAGAGATTCAGGAAGAATATGTTGGGCACGAATACGAGTATGGATCCTACCCCGTCCAGCACCCCATCGGTCAGGAAGGAGACCAACAACTCCGGTGCACCCAAAGAGGAGAGGAATACCCCGAGCCAACCGCTCAGGGCGGACATAGCGGATTCTATTGCGTCCACGAACGGCTGAGCCACTTTGAACACACCGGTGAACACCCCGTACATAACCAAAAGGAACAACGGTATCCCGACGATGCGATTGGTGATGACCCTATCTACATACTCGGTAAAGGCCAGTCTCTGATTGAGGTCCACCACCCTGCGCAGGGACTCCCTCAACAACGCCTTGATAAACCCATACCTGCGTTCTGCTATGAAGACCGCCAGGTTGTGGGAATACTCCCCACGCAGGTCCTCCCGCGCCCTTGCAAGGTGCTCCCGCACCTCAGGGGAAAGCATTGCAATAGCGTCCTCCTCCCCCTCCAGGAAGGCCAAGGCCAAGAACCGATTGAGGCCCATCCGCTCGGCCTCTTGGAGAAAGGACTCCACCTCCGGCCCGTAATCAACCCGCAGTAGCCCCACAGAAGGATGCGCCTCCAGGCAGACCGCTATGGCCCTCTTCAGGTCATCTATGCCCTTGCCCTGATTGCCCACCGTCTTGACGACCCCGCAGGCACCGACTATCCGGGCAAAGACCCTCTCGTCCAGATCCGCGCCCAACTTCTCCATCTCGTCCCACATGTTCAGGGCCACCACCACCGGCAGGCCCATCTCCCTTATCTGGACCAGGAGGTAGAGGTTCCGCTCGAGGTTGGAGGCGTCTATGACCACGACGACGAGGTCGACCTCCTCCTTCAAGAGAAAGTCCCGGGCAATCTTTTCGTCTAAAGAGAAGGCGCTCAGTCCGTATATACCCGGCAGGTCCACGAGGCGGACCTTCTCCTCCCCCACCAGAAAGGTCCCTTCCACCAACTCCACCGTGGTGCCGGGCCAGTTCCCGACCTGCTCCTCCCCGCCGGTTAGGGCATTGAAGATGGTGGTCTTGCCTGCATTGGGATTGCCTGCCAGTACGACCGTCTTCATGTCTAACTCCCTGCTCAAGTTAGGGTATTGACCTTAAATTATAAGCCCATCCGGGCATCTTCACCACCGGATTTTAGGAATAGACCTCGACCGTGGTTATGGCGTTGTGGCGCTTGCGGAATCGGAGAACACGCTCTAAGAGTTCCCTGCGCAAAGAGGGCTCTCCCTTCCCCATCTGCAGGTCGAGGTTCCAGTAGTACTGGTCGCGCTTCTTCTTCTCCACCGGCTGATAGGGGCCGTAGACCTGACAGGTGCTTCCGGGGTGGGCCTTTATGAGGTCTGCTATTTCCTCGTGCAGGCGCCGGGCCTTCTCCAGTGCCTCGGAGGAACGCGGAGCCCTTATGGAGATGCAGACCAACTCCCCATAAGGTGGCAGGTTTGCCTTGCGGAGGGTCTCGTCGTAGCGCTTTAGATAGGACTCCACATTCGCTATCTCGGGGAATCTCGTCCGGACATACAGGCGTCGACAGTGATGGCTGGCGGAGGCAATAAAGTCCACCGCAAGTCTCGGAGAATAGAACTTGTCCACACCCAGGACATTGTCCACGCCCAGGAGTAACCCGATGTCGTACCTGCCCTCTACCCCCTGCCAGTGGCGGAGGACATCAACCGTCTCCATCAGTCTTTTGCGGATTACCTGTTCCCAGCGCTCCACCCCCATAGACGAGATGCGCACCGACAGGGACCCGCACCTCAGACACTTGCCGTCCCAAACGACAGTGCCATTGCATCCCGGACAGAACAGCCGATCCCCACCATCCCTACGGATCAGCATGTAAGGACGGTCGCAGCGCTCACACCTCAGGACCTCCTTGCAGGCAGAACAGCGCAACAATTTGGCATATCCCTTGCCGAGTAGGAATATTGCGCACCTTCCCCCAGTTGCGCTGACCTTCTTCATCTCCTCCTCGACGAAAGCAGGTATCAGGGGATGGGAGCGCGCATCCACACCTACGATCTCGCAGTCAGGACTCGGAGATACCCTGTGAAAGCAGAACTCTCCCGCGGAGTGCCTTGCCCTTATCTCCATCGCCTTTATCAGACTATACTTCGGCGTAACCTCCTGCCTGTGGATGTCCAGGTAGGCCAGTTCCACCAAGACCAATTCCGGGGAGAGGATAGGCCAGAAGGCCAACTGGCGGGTACCTATCAATATGGCAGGGGCACGACTCAGCCCCTCAATGATACGCCTCAAGACCGACTTTCCTATCCCCTGATAAAACACGAAGACCTCTTTATCGGGAAACCTCCCGCTGAGGAGTTTCTGCAATTCCCAGGCCCGTTCCTTGTTATCGGTTATCCAGAGGACCTGACGCCAGTCTTTTTTGGAGATCCTTTCTATCCCCTGTTCCCTGAAGTGGACCAAAGATCCGGAGACGGACCGGACGATGGCCCTGCCTCCGCCTCCCCGGGCATCGTCGGGTATAAATCGATCCCACCTGCCCGACCTCAACTCCTTGGGCAGGCCCGCGACCGCCATCTCCCCCGGACCAACCCAAAAGGCATCCGCACACTCCTTCAGATAGGCGATGTCCCGCTCCGAATACCACCTTCCCCCCTCGTCGAGTAGGCGGAGCACATCTCTGGTCCTTCCCCTCCACTCCCCACCCAACCTATCCACGATGCCCAGGACCCGCCTCTTCCCAAAAGGCACCCAGATCCTGTTGCCCGTCCGGAGAGGCAGGTGGCTCACATAGTCAAAGACGGTGTTTAGGGGTACATCTATCAGAGCGGTGATATGGACGGGAAGGTCGTTGGCCTCAGATAGTTCCCCACCAGCCATCGTAGAACTGTTTGAGATGACGATAGGTCTCCTCGTCCCAGACCTGCCTCTTTACATCCTCTTCCCTGAACGAGAAACGATAGTTCTCACAGTACTTAAGGAGCAAGTCGTAGGCAAGAGAAAGGCGCTTGTATTCCTCCTCGCAGGTCTCTTTGGACTCCTTGCACTTATCCGGATGGTATCTCCGGGCAAGGCGTCGGAAGGCCTGTCTTATCTCCTCTAAGGTGGCAGATTCGCCCAAGCCCAACAGACGCCTTGCCCAGTCTATCTGTTCGTAGTCTACCTGCATCTTACGGGATTACTCTATCCCCCACTGGGCAAGGTGCTGTTTCAGCATCTCCTTGGGCATCGCGCCCACCACCTTGCCCACCGGGCTCCCACCCCTGAACAGGATAAGGGTGGGGATGCTCATTATCCCATAACTACTGGCCACTATGGGATTCTCGTCCACATTGACCTTGACCACCTTCAACTTCCCCGCGTACTCCTGGGCGATCTCCTCCAGGATAGGGGCAATTATCCGGCACGGCCCACACCAAGGGGCCCAGAAGTCCACCAAAACCGGGATCTCAGAATTAAGCACCTCCTGAGAGAACTGGGCATCTGTGACCTCGATTGCCATGTCTTACCTCCTTTACCGATTTTGCCTCTAGCTCAATCCACAAGTTCCCCCTGGACAACAGGTGGGACAACTACCGCCAAAACTTGTTCCACCATCTAAAGAGGTATTTCCCACTGAAAATGTGCTGAGCAACCTCTCTACATCCTTACTCCCGCATTGCGGACACACCACTTCTTCCTTGGCAGAGACGCTCTTGTGCAGAAACTCAAACTCCTTATTGCACTTTTTACATCGATACCTGTATATCGGCATCCGTCATCACCTCCTTATACACCGGTTTAAACAATCCATTATATCAAGAACATGCTCATTTTTTATGAAATAATACACATTCCTCCCCTGCCTCACGCTCCCCAACACGCCCGCCCTGACCAACTTCCTGAGATAGGCAGACATCACCGCCTGCCTTACGCTCAACGCCTTACAGATTTCTGAGACGGTAAGGCCCCTCTCCTTTCCCCGCAACAGCTCGACCACCGCCAAGCGGATGGGATTCGCCAAGACCTTCAAGAAGCGCTCCAATTCCCTATACTGCCTTACCCTGTCTAATAGGAACCTATTTGGAGTCAGTGCTGGATTGCGTCTCATCTATCTTACACCTGGCAGACCTGCAGATCCCCAACCTACCCATCGCAGGGCACATACTCATCATCACCGCTACCACGAGTATGCTTAGGTAAATGGTCTTGGACCAGCCAACCGCAGTGTATCCCGCGAGGACATAGGCAATGGAAAACCCTACCGAAAGGGCAATGAGGAAACAGTACCTCGGATCGCAGACCAGACCGCCCATTATCTCCTCAAATATCACCCTCGGCACCAGAGAGATTATCGCAGGCAACAGCACCAAGGTTATCACACTTGAGGCAGCCATTATAGTGAACATAAAGAACCCAACCGTTTTATAGGGCACTAACGGGGCTGCCAACAGAGGTAAGAAGCCAATGGCTATCACCAAGGCATTCTTCACTATGGCCCGGGCGGGAGAGCCGAACATCTCGTCAAGGGTCTGACGCCAATTCCCTATACGGTGATAACTTGCCCTTGCCCGCTGGATAAAGTGAATCGCGAAGTCTATGGAAAGGCCCAAGGTAAGGGCGGAAAGGACCGCTACCGGCATGTCGTATTCCTTGCCAATCCATCCCAAGAGGCCGTAGATAAACACGATGGTGATGGTGAGCGGAACCATAGAGATCCAAGCCCTTATCGGCGAACGGAACAGGAACATCATCATAAACAGGACGATGAAGAAACTGCCCAGGAAGTTCTTGAGCATACCTATCACCATCTTGTTCTGCCAGATCATGTTGATGTAGGTCAGGCCCGCCCAATTCGCCTTCATCTCAACCGGAGGCTTGTGCTCGGACATAAATCGGTCCACTGCCTTAACCACCGCTTCCATGTCCTTGTTGTCACCCCGCTTCAGCTGGATCCAGACATTAAGCTTCTTGTAATCCGGGGTGGCGAAGTGCCACAGGTCGTCGGGCTTGTGAGAGTTCTCGAAGGAGATAAGGCACTGGGCCACCGCCCTTGAGGTGGAAGGTATGCGGTAATAGGACCTGTCTCCACCCAGCAACTCCATGTATATCTTCTTTACGATGTCCGCTAGAGAGGAACTCTTTCCAACCACCCCTTTTTCTTTTAGATAATCCTGCAGAGATTCCACATACCTCAGCAGTTCCGGGGACTTGAACGCCCCTTCCCTGCCCGTATCCAGAACCAGATAGGCAGCGTAGGTGCCCGCAAAGTGCCTGTTTAGGACCTCATCCGCAATCCTTATCTCGTGCTTCTTTGTGAACCACTTGACCGGGTTGTCGTTCACCTCTATCTTGAGGATCCCTATGATCGAGAATACCACCAGCACCCCCGCCAAGAAGATGATGAGCTTGTTGTAGTTCATCGTAAAGTGGCCCAAGGCCTTCAGGAATCCCCGGGCGGACTCTCCCCCTCTGGCCCCGAAATTCACGAACCTCTTCTCCGGCATGAGGGCTATGTAAGCAGGGATAAAGGTGATCGTGAGGACCCAGGCGATCATCACACCTATCGCCACGAAGACCCCAAAGACCTGTACCGGAGGGATGGGGGAAAACGACAAAGAAAAGAAACCAACCGCGGATGTGAGGGAGGTGTACAGCATCGGCACGAATAACTCGTCCATTACCTCGAGGACCGTTTGTTTCTTATCCCTTATGTGCCTGTACTTGTCAAAGAACTCGCTGAGTATGTGTACCGAATCCAAGACCGCTATGGGCATGAGAAATACCGGTATCATAGAACTCATTATGTGCACCGGGAAGCCCAATCCGATAAGCAGACCCATGGTTATCAACACCGTAAATATGGCCATTATCATCGGAGAGAGGATCAACTGCAGACTGCGGAAGAAGATGAACATAAGGGTGAATATCACCAGGGCCGCCAGCGGTGCGGAGATCGCCATCTGCCGGAACATCTCCACACCAAAGGTGTCCTCTGCCACCGGCAGGCCGGTGATGTAGTACTTCTCATCGCCCGGATACTTGCTTATTATCTTCTTTATCTCCTGTGAAACCCGATAACTTATGTTCTTGGCCTTGATGGGCACATATATGCACAGGGCCTTGCCGTCTTCGGAGACCATCGTCCCCTTGAATAAGGGGTTATCCATGGCCTCGTCCCGGATGCGCAGGGCCTCTTTTTCGGTCTTTATTGGCCCCTTCATAAGCCATTCAAAGACCACCTCTCCGATCCCGCCCTGACGGATGTTGTCTTTGGTCGAGGGGGCAATTATCTCCCTGCGTATCACCCCGTCTATCTTCTTTATCCCTTCGGTAATGTGATAGATCTTGTTTAGTGTATCCACATTGAACACGCCGTTGGGGTGCTTGTCGTTGACGATACCCAATACGATGAAGTCGTATATGTTGAATTCCTTTTTGACCTTGTGATGGAATACCCGGGCGGGCTCGTCGGACCGGAGCATGTTTTCCGGATCCGTATCCACCTTTATCTTGGGATACTGGATTACAGCCAAGACAGTGGCAAGCAAAACCGCTCCTATAATCGCCCACGGCCTGGACATGGAGAAGACGATCCACTTCCTAAAGACCCGCTCGTACATAGCAACCTCCCTCTTCTTTTCTCAACCAAAACATATTGGAATTAATATATATCAAAATTGGAATATGTCAAGCCTAACACCAAGATTGTGCTATAATTTACCCAGAATCATTAAACAGACAAGATCATGCGGGCACTTTTGAACCTCTTATTCCACCTCTTTCCCAGGCTCTTGGCCTATGCCACCCTCCTGGTTGGGGTCTTCGGTATAATGATGGTGACTCAACTCCGGTCTAACGAAAACGATGTATGGCTACACCTAAAGACCGGCGAACTGATATGGCAGACGAAGCGCGTGCCTAAGAGCGAACCGTTTTCGGCAGTCCTGCAGGGGGAACCTTGGGTTGATCTCAGTTGGGGAACGCAGGTGTTGTTCTACGGACTTCACCGAATTCTCCCCTTGTGGGCTATCCGGGTTGTGCTCTTTTTACTGGTCTTCCTACTATACATCCACTTCTCACTCAAAACGGGCCTTTCCCTAACCGAGGCCTCGTTAGCTACCCCGCTCATAGTCTGGATAATAGCTACCAACTCCACGATCCGCCCCCACTGGATAAGCGTAATACTATTCACTTGGCAACTTCTTATCATCCACAGGGCAGAGATATCCAAGGAATTGAAGTGGCGGAATGTCTGGGCACTAATTGTACTGCAGGTAATCTGGGCAAACATCCATGCTTATCACATCGTAGGGCTGACGAACCTCCTTATTCTGTCTCTGGTCCATATAGCTCTACATTGGATTAGCAAAAATCCCGCTGACCTGCGCCTTAGTAAAAGATACGGATACGCCTTAGGCCTAGCCGTTATCTCGACTATCCTTAGTTCTCCTTATCACCTCCAAGCCATCCTTTATCCAATCCAGGCAGTGAGGTACAACCTCCACTTGCTCAATCGCATAATAGAACTAGCCTCCATCTTCCCGACGAACCATCCGTCCACCTATCCCCTGACGGGGACAACGATACTCGCCCTTCTGCTCATACTCACCATCCTCCCAGCAAACCGCGCCCCTGTAACGGAAAAGATCTTGGTCCTCTGGTACATCTACCTCGGTGCCATGGCCATAAGGAATCAGATCTTCTTCCCTTCCCTAACTCTCGTATTCCTGCTTTACGGATACAAACAGACGATAGCCAATCCCAGATGGCGCAGTTGGCTATCTGCCCTATCCTTTCTCCTCTCTTACTACATAACATTCTGCGGCATCCTCCCTACTTACAGGCCCACATTCATGTACACCGAGAAACGCTATGGATTCTGGGGACAGGACCACGACTTTTACTGCCAAGGGGCCATCGACTTCCTAAAGGAGATCAGGGCTACCGGGACCCTCTTATGCAGTTTCGACATCGGCAGTAAGGCGATCTATGAGCTCTATCCAAACATGCAGGTATGCTTGGACGGCAGGAGCGAGCTCTATCCACAGGAGTACCTAAAGGCACTGGAGGCCGTATTCTACCAGGGCAACTTCGTGCTCCTGACTCGCATCGCCAGCAATCACAACATTCGATTCATACTATGGAACCTCCTGAATCCCAAAGGACCGGATACCGCATTCCTGTTATACTTGCTCAAGAGTAGACAGTGGATCCCCATATACGCAGACGAGACTTCCCTGATATGTGCCAGAAATGTACCTGCTAATCAGAGGATCATACGCGACTATGGACTAGAAAGACCCATACTAAAGGTCCTAAGGCGCGTAGAGAAAGATTACAAGCTCTTTCCTATAGAGATCCCTGCAAGGGCCTACCTCAAGTGGACCAGACTCATCATTTCTCCTGATACCCCTGGAATACAGGAAGCCATAGCTCTCTTAAAGCGCCTCCGATTTATTACCCGCTCTCCCGAGGTGGATTATGAAGTAGGGAGGCTCTTGCTCCTACAGGGAGACGCTTTCAACGCAAGCCTACACCTAAATGAGGCCTATATCTCCAACTGCCCTCGGGCGCGGTGTCCTGAACTGCCCCTACTCTTGGCCACATCCGCCCTGAGCACAAAAGAAATAGGACTTTCTCAAAGCTGGCTTCAGAGCTTATCACTGAAGACAATCGCCAAAATTCGGACTATACTGAAAGGAGAGCCAAGGCAATTCCGCCAGGCCTTCAAGAAAGGCAGGCTCTTAGAGAGGATAAAGGCGAGCTTTTACCTAGATCTACACAGGGCGATTGCAGGGAATGGGAAGCCAAAATGAATTCCTAGGATTAGGGACTCTGAGGTACTCATCTAACGACTCGCTGTCTAGGGGGTGGAGGGCGATAAAGAGCTTGACCCCGGATCAGTGGATCGAAGAGCTCCCACGAGTATTTTCCCTATCACTATCGTTATCGCAAACCTATCTCGTATTAGTAAACGAAGAGGTACTAGGGGCTATTACTCCAACCCAACTTATCGAATTAAAAGGGAATCTTCCTTTGACCAGGGGCTACCTAATACTGCCTTCTCCGGCTAGGGAAATCCGCGTATATACCACCCAAGAAAAGGCCACCATATACCGGCTCGCCAATCCCTACACCTACATAAAAGAGGTATCACCAAAATTCCGGGAAGGAGAAATTGAGATGCCATTGGCGTCTATCGCCCTAACCCAGGGCGATAGATATACAGCTATATCCGTTGAGCGGTTTTTGACCTACAAACATACCTCGGCCTACGAGGTCTTTGCTAAGCACCTCGTCTACCCCTATCCTAAAACCTTCATTAAAGAACTGACAAGAACCCTGCAATTTATACCTCGGCACACCAATCTATGGGTAATAATAACCGAGGGGTTGTTCGAAATCATGACCGATGAGGAGATGGAATCGATCTACTCGTTGTTGTCAGGAGCAAACTGCCCACACCAGATAATAACGATGCCTTATCTGATAGACCTGGAATTTTTCCCAGAAATCAATTTATACACTATCCTATTAATAGGGACATGAACTGGGACATCTTTATAGTCATATTATTGGGCCTATGCGTAGTAACCGCCCTTTTTCTCCTCTATAGGCTATTAACTAAAGGGGCTGATCTCTACAACCTCCCTCCCAAGGCCGAGGAACTTATAAAGGAAAACGCCTATCTTAGGCTGAAGATAGCACATCTGCGCAAAGAGAAGGAGATGCTGGAGGACATCAACCGGGCCTTAACAAACCTAGCCCCCGTCTTCTCTTGGGATCAGTTGAAGCTCAACCTCAAAAAGGCAAACCTCCCTTCTCTAGGTATTACCAAATCCGCCCTCTATACGCGCACCTCCGATATCCTGGAGATCGTATACGAGGAGAATCTGGATGCTGAAGCACTGGATTCCTTAAAGACCGGGATAGACCTCACCGCCAAGGTCATGGAAGTCAACCCCAAAAGGCCCATCGTCGATAGCAACACCCTCTTTCTCAAAGACCCACAGCTCACATCACGCATAAAGAACACGCTATCCGCCACCTTCTTCTGCTTTTACTACATCTACCACGAAGAGATCCCATCTGCCGTGCTGGTCTGTGCCACAGACCAGGCATGCGACCCGGGCAGATTTACCGCGTTGGTCCAATTCATAGGGCAGCACCTAGTGCACATCACGAACATCATCAATATATACCAGGACCTAATCAAAAAACAACAAGACCTAGAGATGACCATAAAGAACCGCACCCAGGAACTCCAAGAGGCTATAGACAAGATCTCTCAGATAAATCGATCTAAATCCGAATTCGTCTCTACGGTAGCCCACGAATTGAGGACTTCCCTAACCGCTATATTGGGTTTCGCAACCCTAATATACGACGGCAAATTGGGCGAGATCCCCCCAAATGTGAAGGATAGGATCAATCGCATACGCAACCAGGTAAAACGGCTCGTCGAGATGGTCAACACACTTCTGGACATCAACCGTATCGAATCGGGCAAGGTAGAGATGCACCCCGAGCCTCTGGATGCCAAGACCCTCCTAACCACCACCGCTGATGTATTTGCCCAACAGCTAAACGAGAAAGGGATAGAGCTTGGGATAGAGTGTCCTGAAGGGATCGTGATAGAAGCTGACAGGATATACATGGAACGGGTGATACACAATCTAGTGAGCAATGCGATCAAGTTCACCCCATCTGGAGGAAGAATCGAGCTTATCTGCAAAGAACTAGGAGACGATAGGATAGAGCTAATAGTGAAAGACACTGGGGTGGGGATCTCTGAGAGAGATCTTCCCAATATCTTCAAAGAATTTTATTCGGTAGATAGGCCCGATGTCACCAAGATAAGAGGCATAGGTCTCGGGTTGTCTTTGGTAAAGAGGGTAATCGATGCCCACGACGGAGAGATCTATGTGAAATCGAAACTTAACGAAGGAACCACATTTATAATACACTTAAAGGGTAAAAAGCAGGAGGCAAGAGATGTATAGGATCCTCTCTTGTGACGACGATCCCGACATCTTGGACGTAATAGAGATAACCTTTGCCAGCGAAGGCTTTGATGTTATCACTGCCTCTGATGGCAAGTCGGGATGGGATATCATCCAAAAGGAACACATAGATGTGGTCATCTTAGACTACATGATGCCAGGACTAAACGGCATCGAGCTGTGCAAACGCATCAAAAGCGACCCCTTGCTGTCTCAGATCCCGGTGCTATTGGTCACAGGGAAAGGCGAAACCGAGGACAGGTTACTGGGATTGGAATCCGGAGCGGACGACTACATAGTCAAGCCTTTCGAACCTCAAGAACTAGTAGCCAGGGTGAGAAACCTACTGAATCGAACCCGCCTTATATTGGACACCAACCCATTGACCAGACTCCCAGGGAACAACGCTATCACCCAGGAAATAAACAAAAAACTACATAGCCAAGAGCCATTCGCGGTAGCCTACATAGATCTAAACCAATTTAAAGCATATAACGACAAGTACGGATTTACTGCTGGCGACGAGATAATACAGTTCACTGCCAAGATCCTCCTCACGACGAGCCGAGAGATAGATCCCAATGCCTTCGTAGGGCACATCGGGGGAGACGACTTCGTTATCATATCTTCTCCCGAGAAGATAGAACAGATAGCCCAAAAGGTAATCGAAAGGTTCGACTCAGAGATAAAAAACTTCTACGATCCCGAGGCAAGAGAAAAAGGATACATCGAGACCTTGGGAAGGGATAGAGTACTAAGGCGCTTCCCCATAATGTCCGTTTCCATATCCATAGCAGACAGCCAACGCAGGAAGTTTACCCATGTAGGAGAGATCGCCCAGGTGGCGGCAGAACTCAAGAAAAAGGTAAAGACCTTCGGCAAGAGCGCTTATATGATCGACAGGCGCAGTGGATAATCACTGCCGGGAGTGGGATTTGAACCCACACGGGTTGCCCCACACGCCCCTCAAACGTGCGCGTCTGCCAATTCCGCCATCCCGGCTTGGTAAAAATGGGCGGTAGAGGACTCGAACCTCTGACCTTCTGTACGTCAAACAGACGCTCTAACCAACTGAGCTAACCGCCCAACTCTATAAGTTATACTAGAACCCAGGCTCTAAAGTCAAGGCGTAAAAATCACCCTTTGATCACACCCAAAGGTCGCATCCTGGCTACCTTTTTAGAGAGCCCCGCGACCTCAGCCACTTCTACCACCATGGACACATCCTTGTACGCCTCCGGAGCCTCCTCTACCAGGGTGCGCTTGCTGTGAGAGTACACCTTAATCCCCCTATCCTCCAACTCCTTCAACAACCTGCTATAAGAGATCTCCTTAGTGGCCTGGTTCCGCGACTTGCACCTCCCCGCCCCGTGGCAGGTGGATCCCAACGACCTATCTAGGCTCTCTTTCCTGCCTACCAACAGATAGGAACTCCGCCCCATATCCCCTGGTATGAGCACTGGCTGGCCCACTTCACGATAGCGCTCTGGGACTTCTTGTCTTTCAGGTCCAAAGGAACGAGTGGCTCCTTTTCGGTGGACGCAAAGCGTACGCCACTTACCGTCTACATGATGGCGCTCCAACTTGGCGATGTTGTGGGCGACATCGTATATCAGATCCAATCCCAACGAGCGCCAGGCCCCACCAAAAACCACCTCGAAGGCCTCCCTCACCATGTGGGTGATCATCTGTCGGTTCGCCCAGGCGTAATTGGCTGCGCAACACATTGCCCTCCAATATCTTTGCCCTTCCTCTGAATAGAACGGTGCGCAGACCAGCTGTCTATCGGGAACACTTATCCCGTACTTGCTCATCGCAGAAAGCATTATCTTCACGAAGTCCGAACATATCTGGTGCCCCAATCCCCGTGATCCGCAATGGATCATAACGGTTATCTGCCCCTTAAATACCCCAAAGGCCTGGGCTACCGCCTCGTCGTACACCTCCTCTACCACCTGGATCTCAAGGAAGTGGTTCCCTGATCCCAGACTGCCCAACTGAGGGACCCCTCGTTCGTATGCCCTTCGCGAGACCTCTTCGGGGTCTGCATCCGGCATACATCCCCCTTCTTCACAGTGCACGAGGTCCGCCTCTTCCCCCATACCATGGGTAACCAGCCACCGACTCCCCTGGGAAAGGACCCGTTTCAGCTCCTTCTTGGATAGTGATAACCCGCCATCTCTGCCTAATCCTGCGGGGATCCTTGCGTACAATCTCGAAAGTAGCTGATCTAGTCGGGGCAGAACCTCATCCAGCTCCAGGTTCGAGCGTATCAACCTGACACCGCAGTTTATGTCAAAGCCCACCCCTCCAGGGGAGATCACTCCCCTTTTGTCCACATCCATTCCCGCAACTCCCCCTATAGGGAACCCGTAACCCCAATGGATGTCCGGCATGCCAAAAGAGTAGGCCACGATCCCCGGCAGGTGGGCCACATTAGCCACTTGGGTGATGGCCTCTGGCTCTACGAAATTCTCCAAGAGCTCTTCATCGGCGAATATCATGCCGTCCACCAGCATTCCGCCAGTACGGGGGATCTTCACCCGCACATCGTCTATTCTAATCAGAGCTAGATCCGCCATCTTCCCCTCCGACATTCCTGATCACCACGAAGGTGATGTCGTCGCTCTGGGGCTGATCCCCATAGAAGGACTGCATCAGCTTGTCTATAGAACAAACAGGTGCGTTTATGTTGGAAATCACCCACTCCTTGACCCTTTCTTCCGAGATAAACCTCTCCCCCACCCTTGCCTCTAACACCCCATCGCTGAAGAGGATAATACTATCGCCTCTACTCCAGGCCACATCCAAGGCCTGGTACTCGGTCCACCTATCGACCCCCAACGGAGCCCCCTTTCCTGCAATGATCTCCTCTAGAGTCCCAGCTTCTGCCCGCCACATCCAGGCCGAGAGGTGTCCAGCATCGCTAATGACCACTTTATCCCTGGAGGCCTCTATCATGCAAGCGGTCGCGTACACGCCAGATATCTTATACCTTGCCAAGAACCTATTGACCTCCTCCATCAGCTCGTTCACCGGGCGTTCGTTAAACCTGGGCCTGAGGACGCGTTCAGAGGTGATCACCTGGGCCACATATAGCGCGGCGCTCACGCCCTTACCCGAGACATCCCCCATAAGCACGCGCAATCTATCCTTTACCAACCAAACATCGTAAAAGTCACCCGCGACGAAGATCGCGGGAGAGAAAAAGACCTCCGTCTTTACCGTCTCACTCTGAGGGATGTCAGTAGGCAACATCTGCCGTTGGATCTCCGAAGCCACCCGCATCTCCTGCTCCACGCGCTCCCTTTCTCTCACCGTATCTATGTAGCCGTAAGCACTGCTGGCCAATACCATACAGAACCCCCCTAACAACGGGCCTAAGTAATCAAACCACATCCCCGACCAGACGAACAATCCCAAGGCCGCTCCAACCCAAATTAGCGCAAGGATAAGGTAATTCCTCCAGAAGATCCCTAAATGCCTTACCCGCATTATGGAGACCAGACCGAACAACAGGAATACCAACGCCGGAAGCACGACCGGCATCCGTCTAATAAACCTATCCTTAAGGACCGAGGCAAACACTACCCCGTAGGTCTCGATCATCGGCGTAGTGCGCTCTATTGGAGTGGGAGATAGGTCCTGAGTACCGGTAGCGGTCAAGCCCACTATGCAGGAAGAGCCCTTTATGAGCTCCACCATCCTCTTCTCTTCCTCGCTGAGCGGTATACCCCTCTGCTGTTTCCCGTAAGCGATCAACACACTCGCAAACGATACCTTGTTAAAGACCTTCTCCCACGGACCAGGGTAATCCAGATAAAACCTATCGTCGCGATACAAAGGTATGTCCCTTGCAATGGTCCCTTGCTTGGGCCTTATGCGGACAAACCGAATCCGGTTAGGGAAGTTGATCACCTCGCTGGGGCGCACATCCAAGAAGTACAGGACATTTACCAGACTCAGGTGATAAAGATACTCCTTTTTGAACACACCCACCTTAAGGTGCCTCAGCTTCAGGTATCGCCTCTTTCCATCTATGTCCACGGTGGTGGTTATGTACCCCGTGTGAAGCAATCGATCTCTCGGGAGGACATTCTTAAAAAGGGTATATATGTCCACGACCCTGCTATAGCCCCGGGGGTCCACGGTCAAGGAATAGGGCAACAAGACATCCTTAAAGGCAGAGATGGCCCTAGCAAATTGATAATCCTGGTTGGAATTGGGATCTGGATCCCGATCGCTCGGCTCCGAAAAGAGCATATCGAAGGCCACCTGCTTGGCTCCCCAGCTCTTCAAGGCGGTTAGTAAAAAGGCATAGTACTTTCTCGGCAGAGGAAACGATCGGAACCCTTTAGTAGCCAGCGTCTTATCATCGATAACTATCAGAACCAACGGGAGCTCGTGCGTATCTATCGGATTAAGGTGCGTCCGCAAATTAAGTGCTAGGTCGTAACCGACCAATTCCAAGCGTTCCAGTGCACGAAAGGATATAAGGCTGACGAACAAGAGAAGGATCGAGATCAATACGAGATAGCGGGATAGGGACTTCATCTAAATCGCTTTTTCATCGTTACCTGGGATCCACCACGGGAAAAAGAGACCTCGTCCATAATGGACTTCACTAACCTTAGTCCTTTGCCCTCCGTCGTCTCAAAATCGAAGCCTTCACCTTCGTCTCTTACCTTTATCTCTATCTGCCCTGGATCGGCGATGTATTCTATCAACACGAACTTGTCCGACGAGAACTGATTTCCATGGCGTATCGCATTGACGACCACCTCCTCCACCGCCAACCGCAGGTCCATCAGGATAGACTCCGACAGGTGGAATCTCTGGAGCACGGATATGATCCGTCGACTCACATCTTGCACATATTCCAAGTCACTGGGTATCTCTATCTTTCCTTCCTGGACGACTGCCTCATCCTGAGAGGAGGTCAAAAGATCGTCCAGGGCCTCGTATATCTCAAAGGCCTTGTCGAGGTGAGTCAAGGACAGCAACCTCTTAGCGTAATCGGAAAGCCCCACCAATATTAGCTTACCACCCCGCTTGGCCATCCTATCCTTCAGTTCTAACAACAATCCCAGACCAGAGCTGTCGAGGTAGCCTACTTTCGACAACTCTAGGACCAGGCAACTCACATCCCTTTCCCTGTCCAGGGCCTCCAGAATCGAGGATAACACCACGACCTTCTCTTTGGCTACTAACTCACCCTCCAAGTAGAATATCAACTTATCCTCTACCCTCTCTTCCCGAAACTTTATAGCCATGTCAGACGACCTCCAACATCCTGTCTATAGACCTCTTTGCCTTGGAGATGATCTTCTCAGGCAACCTCACCTCGTACTTCTCTTCCAAAAGGGCCTCGTAAAGGCGTTCAAGCGTGGTCTCTTTCATTGTACGACAAACCGCCCTATCAGAGACAGGAATAAATTCCTTCTCCGGCAATTCTTTCTTTAAGCGGTACACCATTTCCCTTTCGGTAGCAACGATAAAGCGTCTCGCATCTGAGCGTTGCGCCCACTTGATCATGCCCGAGGTGGAGGCAATCGCATCCGCTAACTCCAACACCTCAGGAGGGCACTCGGGGTGAGCTATCACCTCCGCATCTGGGAACACCCGCTTTTTCTCCAGCACATCCTTGGGGTGGATCTCCTCGTGGACATAACAATACCCTTTATCCCATATAACCATATTCTCCCGTTGGGTCTGCTTCTGGACATACATTCCTAGATTCCTATCGGGAAGAAAGACCACCGTTTTATTAGGGTCTATTGCCTTTACCACCCGAACCGCATTCGCAGAGGTACAGCAAATATCCACTTCAGCCTTTATCTCTGCACTGGTATTGACATAGGCCACGAATTCCGCACCTGGATACCGCTCACGCAATTGCCTTACATCCTCTACGGAGATGGTGTCTGCAAGAAAACAGCCAGCCCAAAGCGAAGGGATCAATACCTTGGCCTGGGGGGAAAGGACCTTAGCGGTCTCTGCCATGAACACCACCCCACAGAAGACTATAAGATCTGCGGATCTCTCCTTGGCTATCCTGCTCAATTCCAGAGAATCTCCCACCACATCTGCTAGATCCTGGATCTCTGGGAGCTGATAGTTGTGGGCCAAGATCAGGGCATTCTTTTCCTGCTTAAGCCTCAATATCTCTTTCTTTAGGTTCATGGACTACTCCCAAGGATAGGAGACCGATTCGATCTCACCACCAGCGACTATCTTATCCCCCTTGTAAATCACTACGTGCTGACCGGGGGCAACACCCAATTGCTTTTCTACAAACACCACCTCAAAACGATCCCCTTCTCTCACGACGCGAACCGGTACATCGGGTTGATTATACCTGATTTTGGCACTGGCCTCAAACTCCGATCTCTCCTCTAGATAAACACCTAATCTAGCGGTCAGTCTGCTGGCCATGGCCTCCTCTCTCTTGGCCACCACCACGGTCCTACTTTCCGGAACTATCCTTACCACATACCACGGACCTGGTTCCTTCAAAGAAAGACCCGACCGCTGTCCAGGCGTGTACATGAAGTATCCTCGGTGCTCTCCAAGCACTCGACCTCGTATGTCCACAATCTTACCCGAAAAGTCCTTATCTCGCTCCAGCCCTGCCATGAGAAAGGCCTTATAATCCTTATCCCCGACGAAGCACAAATCCTGACTTTCTCCCGAGGGCTTCAACCAAGGCACCCTCCCTCCGACATACCTTCTCACCCAGCCCTTATCCTTATCCCCTAACGGAAACAGGACATCGGAAAGTCCCGTAGGGATCAAGCGGTAAAGGAAGTAGCTCTGATCTTTTTTGAGATCCACACCCTTTGCTATAGTAGGCCTGCCCTCGTATTCTCCGATTCGGGCGTAATGTCCGGTAGCCACTGCGTCGAAGCCCAACTCCTCCTTTAGTCTCCTCAACCAATAGAACTTGAAGTCGACATTGCAGTTCACGCAGGGATTCGGGGTAAGTCCACTCAGATAGTAGTCCTTAAAACCGGCAACCACCCCACGATCGAAGGGCTCTTGCAAGGTATACACGGTAATGGGGATAAAAAAATACTGAGCTATCTTTTCAACGCGCTCTCTAACTGGACTGTTAAAACCGGTATCTAGGAAACAGGCATGAACCGTATGGCCCTGCTCCAACAGGAGGGCCACTACTGCACAGGAGTCAATCCCCCCGCTCAGGCCCACTACCACCCTCATACTTGGTCAACCTGTGTTCAAGTTCTTCAATCCTCTTTTCGAGACGGTTTTGCTCCTTCATGAGCACCCGTATCACATCCGCTATAGGATCGGGTAACCTCCCGTGCTCCAGATCGATCTCTATCTGCTTTCGGCTACTGCGAATCTCCTGTACGATCCTCCCCGGCACACCTACTACCGTCGCCCCCGGAGGGACATCTTTTATTACCACAGAACCCGATCCTATCTTCGCCCCTTCCCCAATCGTGATGTTGCCCAGGACTATCGCCCCAGCACCAATGACCACCCTATCCTTTACGGTGGGATGGCGCTTCGTCTTCTCCTTGCTCGTTCCGCCCAACACGACACCTTGGTATATCAGGACATCGTCACCCACCTCCGCAGTCTCACCTATTACCACCCCCATCCCGTGGTCTATAAAGACCCGTCTCCCCAACTTGGCTCCAGGATGGATCTCTATACCGGTGAGGAATCGATTAATGTGGGACAGAAATCTGGCCAGGAACTTGAACCCGTGATTCCACAGCCAGTGTGCTATCCTGTGCATCCATATGGCGTGTAGCCCAGGGTAGCAAAACAGGACCTCTAATACACTACGGGCAGCGGGATCGTCGCGAAAGACGGTCTCGATGTCCTCGCGCAATCTACGGAACATGGATCAGATGGCCACCACCTGTTTTATCCCAGGCACCATGTTCTTGAGGGACTGCTCTACGCCCATCTTGAGGGTCATGACCGAGAAGGGACAGGCACCACAGGCTCCCAACAGTCTTACCTTCACCGTACCCTCGTCGTCCAGTTCCAGGAACTCTATATCTCCACCATCCATCTGGAGCGCTGGACGGATCTCTTTCTCTATGATCTCTTTCACCTTCTGTTCCAACTCTTCCCGATTAAGCTCTCTCTCCATCTTTTCCCTCCTTGACGCTGGCTTATCAGACATCACCTTAACATATTAGCACCTATCTCATAAGTTTCCAATCACCTCTTTCTGCTTGGCCAAGAGATCCTCGATCCCCTTTTGGGCTAGATCCAACAGCTCATCAAGGACCGACCTGGTAAACCCCCCTCTCTCACCCGTCCCCTGCACCTCTATAAACTCCCTACCTTCAAATGCGACGACATTCATGTCTACTGTTGCCTGAGAATCCTCAGAGTACTCCAGATCCAATAGGAGCTGGCCCTCTACGACCCCAACGCTGATAGCGCTAACCACTCCTCGGAAGGTAAACTCTACAGGGTGACCTAACTGCCTTTCCAGGGCCTTAAGACACATGTATAAGGCGATCACTCCCCCGTTTATCCCCGCGGTGCGGGTACCACCATCGGCCTGTAAGACGTCCACATCGACATATATGGTCCTTTCTCCTATGTGTTCCAGGTCCACGCAGGCCCGTAGGCTCCGCCCTATCAACCTCTGGATCTCGAATGTCCTACCCGAGCCTGCAGACTTCTCCCTAGGGAGCCTGCCCAGCGTAGAGCCGGGCAACATCCTGTACTCGCAGGTCAACCACCCATTGCCCGTTCCTTTCAGAAAGTTGGGCACATCGTCGATCCAGGTAGCGGTACACAATACCCGTGTCTTGCCCATACGGAACAAACAGGACCCCGGGGGATTGTCTAACCAGCCCGGGATAATCTCAACAGGTCGGACCTCATTCCAAGACCTGTCTACTCGCATCTCTTCCCCTCCAGCTTTCGGCCGTAACCTGCCAGAAACTCCACGATCCCCATCCTCCGTTTACCTGCCGGCTGTACCTCCACCGGTAAGATCGCCCTATCGGCTGTACCTATCATCAATCCCTTTTTATCCACTACCACCTCACCCGGGGCCAGTCTTTGTTCGGCGATCTCTGCCCACCATATCTTCAGCTCTATCTCACCAATGATCGTCCATGCCCCCCAATAAGGTGAACCCGCCCTCACGAGGTTGTACACCCCTTCTGCAGGGGAATTCCAATCTATCCTCAAAAGATCCCGATCAACCTTCCTGGCGTAAGAAGGCTCTCCCTCCTGCGGTCGATCCGTCGGCAAATCAGATCGAGAAAACACCTCGAGCAAGGCAGAGACAGCCTTCTCCGCCAAGGCCCTCTCCAAGTCTGCGTAAGACCATTGGATGGGAACCGAGACCTGCTCCTGGCGAACGATCCTGCCGGTGTCTATCCCCTCGTCCATCCAGAAGAGGCTAACACCGCTTTCCTTATCCCCGCTGCGGATGGTCCAAAAGATAGGCGCAGGGCCTCTCCACCTGGGGAGAAGGGAGGGATGCAAGTTAAGACAACGCCGTGTCCTTACTAGGTTTGGGGGGAAGATGAAACCTATGTCGCAGGCCACTATAAGGCCCTCCTCTTCAAGTAATACTCCTTCCGCGTCGATCCCGTCCAATTCCAGGACATCCAAGCGGTGCTCTAAACAGACCCGTTTTACCGGCAGGGGGCCTAGCCCCCCTCTAGGCAGCCTTCTATCGCCTAGGGTGTAGACGCGAGAGGGAGCCCTCCCACGCTCTAATATCCCCTGCAACACCCGGGCGCCAAACCTACCGCTGGAACAATACACCCATCTCACAGCTGTGTCTCCCTCAATACCTCCTCCAGCGTAGTGAGTCCCATCTTCACCTTTCGCAGGCCATCTTCCCTCAACGAGACCATCCCCAGTTCCTTGGCCCTGCGGAACAACCCTTCTGTGGAGATCCTATCCAGAATAAGCGGATGCAGCTCCGTGCTTACCCCCAGAAATTCGAATATACCGATCCTGCCTCGATACCCGCTACCTCCACAGGCCTCACAGCCTACCCCTTTGAAGAACCGGCCCTCTCTGAGCTCGTCCTCATCAAGACCAAAGGCATCTATCTCCGCCTGGGTTGGTTCGTATACCTCTATGCATTGAGGACAAATCCTCCTTACCAATCTCTGGGCGATCACCGCCCTAAGGGTAGCAGTGATAAGGTACGGCTCTATCCCCATGTCGATCAAGCGAGTAATCGCGCCGGGTGCGTTGTTGGTGTGCAGAGTAGAAAAGACCAGGTGTCCGGTCAGGGCGGAATGGATGGATATCTCCGCGGTCTCTCTGTCCCTTATCTCCCCTACCATTATTACATCTGGATCCTGACGCAATATCGTGCGCAATATCACTGCAAAGTCCAGTCCTATCTTGGGATTTATCGGCACCTGAACCACACCTGGAAGATCGTATTCAATGGGGTCCTCTACGGTGATCAACTTCCTGTGTATCTGATTCAACTCCCTAAGGAAGGCGTACAAGGTCGTGGTCTTACCGCTCCCCGTAGGTCCGGTCACCAAGATCATGCCGTTGGTGAACTCGAGCAGGGACTGGTACAGGTGTATGTCCTCTTCCCAGATCCCAAGCTCCCCTAACTGTATGTCTATGTTGCCCTTATCCAATATCCGCAGTACCACGCTCTCACCAGTAACCGTGGGAAGGGTGGAGACCCTAAAGTCCACATCCTTACCGTTAATACGCATCCTTATTCGCCCATCCTGAGGGACACGATTCTCTGCCACATCCAAGCCTGCCAAGACCTTTATACGGGAAACGATAGGGGAAAACAGCTCTTCCGGGGGGCTTGCTAGATCCCTCACGACGCCATCCACCCTTGCCCTTACCTTGAATCCTTCCGGAAAGACCTCGAAGTGGACATCACTGGCCTTGAGCTCTACCGCCTCTGACAGGATAGCGTCCAACAACTGGACGACGGGTGCAGAAGCCCCTGCGCTCATTGCACCTCTACGGGGTTCTCCTGGGTATAGTTGATAGCGGTTATCGGATACGGGATAACGATACCCTCGTCCTTGTACCTCTTGTGCAGGCGTTTTATGAATTCGTGAGTGATCAGATATCTATCCACGAAGGTCTTGCCCCGCAGGATCACCGTAAAGTTGATGCTAAAGTCCCCAAAGGTGTGATAGCGGATGAACGGATCGAACTCGGGCACCCCGCCAGGTACGGTCTGCATAACCTCCTTGGCCACCTCACAGGTAATCTTTTCGACCTTCTCCAGGTCACTGTTGTAATGCACGCCAACCTGCACCAACACCGCCAGATCACTGGAAGGCAACTCGTAATTTATGACCTTTGCCTGAGCAAGTTTGGAGTTGGGCACCAAGACCATGTTGTTGGGCAATTGTCGGATCTTGGTTACTCGCCAGCCTATGTCCTCTACGTATCCCTCTTCCCCGGAATCCAGCTTGATGTAGTCACCTACCTTTATGTGGTTATCCAAAGTAATGTACATCCCCGCAAAGAGATTCGACAGGGTATCCTGCAGGGCCAAGGCAACGGCCAAACCACCTATACCCAATGTGGTCAGCAACGGAGTAATGGAGATCCCGAGGTGATTGAGGGCTATCAACACGCCCAGAAGGATGATAGTAAGCTTTACCACATTGGCAAACAACGAGCTTTTAGCGAAGAACTTATTTTCTTGACGATAATAGGCAAAGAGCCTATCCACTATGTTCACCAGTCCCCAGAAGAGCGAACCGATGAACAACACATACAATATCCTCTGCCCCAATTCTACTTGATTTGGTTTTAGCCCTATAAATGCCAAGGCAAAGGCAAGACCCCCAAGGATAAACCACAGGACAATCCAGCGTTTTATCTCCTCAAAGACCACATCGTCCCACACCGTTTTGGTCTTACCCACGAGCTTAAGCACGCGATTCACCACGATCCGCTTCACGATCATCCCTAATATCCACGAGAAGACCACGATGCCTGAAGACACGAGCATGTTTATCATCACCGCTTTATTCATTCTCGGCTACCTCCCATTCAGCCACCCATCCCTCTGGTAACACCACTCCCCCTGAGACGACGGCCTGCAAGGCAGACTCTACACTTACATCCAAAGCGATAACTTCGTCCTTTCTCACGAACTCCAGGAATCCCGTCAAAGGACTAGGGGAAGTAGGGACGAACACCGCAACGAAAACCTCACCCTCTTTCGACGGCAGATGGACCCCGTCAGAGCTCAAGAAAGCGATAGAATACATGCCCTTTCGGGGGTATTCTATCAAGACGACCCTGCCCCACTTCTTCTCCTGCTGTTGGAAAAAGTACTGAGCAATCCTTTTTAGAGAGGAATATATCCTGCCCACCAAAGGCAGGCGTTCTACCCAATGCTCGAAAAAGGCCATTATGCGCCGGGCGAGGAAGTTCTGGACCAGCAGACCCACGAAAAAGATCAACACCAAAGACAAAACTATACTCAACCCCGGGACCTCAAAGCCCAGTGCCAGACGGACCAACGAGTTGAGGTACCTACCTATAGCCACATCGATGAGCTTAAATATCAGACCGATAACATATATAGTCAACACTACCGGCGTAACGACCGCCAATCCTGAGATAAAGTACCTTCGCCAGCGACTCATCCACATAACCCGATTTACCTCTCCTTTAGCAATTGCTTTACCCAATCGAGTTCCCAATCGTATATCCCGTTCTTCTTCAAGACCTTGCTCACGTAACCGTCGGTTATAGCGTCCAGATCCGACCTCAACCGCTGTATCCTATAAAGCAGATCGAGTAGTTTTGCTACATCCTTTGGCGGAGACAACACCAAACGGGTCTGGAGCTTTCGCCTCTCGAAGTAAGTCTGATTGACCTGATCAAGGATGTCATCTCTCAATTCTACCGTAAGTTTGGACCTGGTATCAATCGAGATCTCCTCTTTGGACCAGACCAACTCTTTGAGATCCCACTCCAGCGATATCCCAAAGTCCCCTGAAGAGTAAACCGTCTTATCGTCTGGACCGACATTTGAGTTGCCGTAAGAAGATACCGCAACCGAATCGGAAACTGACCTACTACCACTCAGATCCACATCCAAAGACACCTTGGGTAAAAGCGCTCTTTTCCTAACCGCCTCTCGCCAGGCAATTATCTTCTCAGGGCTGACCTCTGCTACCTGCATAGCAACTTCTTGGATCTCGTCTATTGCCGGTTCCTGCGCAAACATCCTCCACAAGAAGAGCATCCTATCCCCGTTAGGCGAGGCAGGAGACACCGTCTGAATGCGCCTTACATACAATCGACGCGAGCTACACACCAAGGCATAGGACCCCCTAAAGTCTCCGGAATAGATGTCTAGATCCTCCAGGCCCTGGTCATCTGACTCTCCCGAATAGACCAAGAAAACACCTTCGTTTCCGTAGGCTATCGCCTCCTCGGGGAAAAGCAGCCCCCTAAGTTCACCAGGATAATCAAAGACCTTTTTACTGCCTTCCTTCTCATCGACCATCCACACCGCTTTACCCCTAGCGAACAAGACCTTCCGTTGGTCCCAGATGACCTGATTCCCCTTGTAGGGGACTGTCTCCGAATCCGGTATCCAACTTTCCTCGTACACCGGCTCCCAACTTCCAAGATCTACGACGATTATGCGATCCTTTGTCAATACAGCTAGGCGATCTCCAGAAGAAGAGACTTCCAGATCAAGCACACCCCTAGCAGTGAAGACCCGATCCCAGTGGGATCCATCTGTCGAGCGGTATACCCCCTCTTTTGTCCCTATCAATAGGGAACCTCTGCCCCCGCCGACGCAGGTGACGAGCTTTCCCGGTGGAGAGAACACCCTCTTTGCCCTCTTCTTCTCCTGCCCCAGCTCCACCACGAATAATCCCAAAGAAGAGGCCCAATACAGCCTGCCCCTCCACACCAACGCATCGTACACCCCTAGATCTTCTCCTCCCCTCAACCTGCACAGCCTAAAGGCACCGGAATCCCGTAGGCACCAAACATAGTTCTTATCAAACAGATAAGCCTCCCCCCCAGGGCCCAAACGCACTAACCTAATGGGAGTACCATTCCAAGGAAGAGGTAGCCAATCACCGAGGAGAACCGAGGCAAAGGAGAGGAAAAGGATCAGAGACAATCCTAATCTTCCCACGCTAACCTGTCCCCCACTTCTAAGCCCCAACGCGAGGCACTTCCACCCGCTACCTCCAACACATAAGAGGCCGACCACACCGGCCAGAGCATAATTCGACCAGGAGGATAGTTAGGGAGGATGCGGACGATTCGACCTTGGGAATCCAAAAAGATCACATCTATTGGGAAACGCATGCCAAGCGTGTGAATCATGTTGCAATCCGGGAAGAGCAATCCTTCCTCGTAAGAAAGGTGATGCCTGGACAACAACCCAATAAGTCTCTTCCAAAAAGAGCGGGCAACCTTCAGCTTGGTCAGTAATACCGAATTATCCCCCCTTCTTATTAATCTCATAAAAGACATCCTTTGGCGTAAATACGGACTTGTCTAACTTGATCCCCCGTCGCAACATCTCGTCGTAAAAACTGGGGATGTACCCAGTAGCGGTAAACTCTCCTAATATTCTCCCATCCTCATCTACGCCCGTCTGGACGAACACAAAGACATCTTCCATCCTAACGGTCATCATGTCCTCTTCCAGACCGGTCAATTCCGATATCTTCATGACCTTCCTAGAGCCATCGCTCAACCTAGCGGTATGGACCACGACATCTATGGCCGAGGCGACCATCTCCCTTATCGCCCGGATGGGCAGTTCCACCCCACTCATGAGGATCATAGAGTCCAATCGGGCGATGACATCTTGAGGAGAATTGGCGTGTACCGTGGTCAGGGATCCGTCGTGTCCGGTGTTCATGGCCTGAAGCATGTCTAATGCCTCTACACTTCGGCACTCGCCTATGATTATTCTATCCGGCCGCATCCTTAATGTATTGCGAAAGAGGTCGCGTATAGTTATTTCACCTTTACCCTCTATATTTGGAGGCCTGCTTTCCAACCGCACCCAGTGCTCCTGGTGAAGCCTAAGCTCTGCTGCATCTTCAATGGTCACGATCCTTTCGTGGTCCGGTATGAATTGGGAAAATGCATTCAAGACCGTGGTCTTACCCGAGCCAGTCCCTCCGGATATTACCATGTTCTTCCTGGCGATAATACAGGCCTTTAAGAACTCTGCCATCTCTGGGGTCAGGGTGCCAAAGCGGATGAGATCTTGTGCGGTATACCGCTCCTTGCCAAACTTACGAATCGTAAGCATCGGGCCATTCAGGGAAAGGGGAGGGATGATCGCGTTGACCCTGGAACCGTCCGGCAAGCGCGCGTCCACCATTGGAACCGACTCGTCAATTCTCCTACCCAAAGGCGCGATGATACGCTCTATTATCTGCACGACCTGCTCGTTGGATATAAACTTTTTATCCTCCACCTTCTGCAGTTTCCCAAACTTTTCGATGTAAATCTGATCCTTGTTGTTGACCATTATGTCGGTGATGTCGGGATCCTTGAGGAGGTCCTCCAGTGGGCCAAATCCTAAGGCCTCGTCTGCTATCTCCTTCACCAGCCTAGCCCGAATCTCGTAGTCCTCTAAGGATCCCCCCAACTCCTCTGCCAATATCTCCCCAATCATCCGCTCGGTATTCGCCCTCAGCTCGTGCCTTGCAGAGGTCTCTATCTTCAAGAAGTCCAATTTGCGTAGCTCCATCCTCTCCACCAGCTTCAAGTGCACCCGCTTTTTGAGGCTGACGACCTCGTCCACCTGTTCCTTCTTCTCCACATCCGACTCAAACCCATACTCTCGCCAGAAAGACACCAGGGCAGAGACCTCTTCTTCCTCTACCTCCACATCGGATAAGCTCCTCTTGGGCACATAAAGGTCTTCATCCTTTAGCAGGAGTTCAGCCAATCTGGTAACCGCCATACCCACCTTACTGTTGGGCTCGTACATCACGACCGGGATACCAAAATTCAGGGCCTCTCCTACCACCCGTCCTTCACTAGGGATCTGGGCTATTATGTCCAGAGGAAGGATCGTCTTTATCTCCTTAAGACCCACACCTCCTTTACTTGCAGACCTATTGAGGACTCCCTTCACTAGCTCTTTAGGGAGAAACAGTCCTGCTAATGTGCTCAACATCTCCTTTGATTGGTAAACGGAAAGCAAATCAGGCAATACCACATCTATTACCAGATTAGCCAGATCCAAGAGCTTAGCCGAAAACCCCACCAAGTTATGACCGCCATCTACGACCACGAAGTCGTACAGTTCACCTAGCCTCTTGAGAAGATGGCGAGGGTCTACCCGCTCCAGCAAGGGCAGATCCCCAGGCTTCAGGATTACGGGGATGTACTCTAACTTAGAATTGTGCTGTAGCCTGTATTCAGAGAAATACCTGCTCAACTTCTCTAGGGATACATCTGGGCTGAGATCCTGATGATCCACATAAAAGTTGAGGAAAGAGCGGGCAGGGAAAAGCCCCAGCAATCTCGCAGGATCGCCAACTATCGGTAGGCTAGAATCTATCAAGAGGACTCTGGCACCGGATAACGAGAGAGCAACCGCGGTATTCGTGGCCAGGAACGATACGCCTACCCCGCCCTTAAAGCTAAAGAAATAGACGAACTTGGCCATCTCACTGGAAGACAAAGGGCAAGTCTAACCAGACTACATCCAGATCCGTACCCTCTGGCAAAGGCGGAAGAGGTTGAATGTCTCGGGCGATGTTCAATGCTATGCGCTCGAGTCTCTTGTCCCCCGGTGACTCCTTTATGACGACATTCTCAACGCTCCCATCCTCTCGCACCTTCAGGCTTACCACCACCTTACCTTTCGCGTCCACAAGGGGATACCTCCTCAGCTCCTCTCTCACCTTTCGTAACACATACTTGGCATAATCCTCTATATCCTTAATGGCAGGTCCATCTTCGCCATCTTGACTCGATCCCGCCGCCTTTCCCGCCTTATACTCCGATACTTCTCCCACATCTCCTTGGGATACAAGTCCCAGAATCTCCGGGGTAATGGTAATCACCAATTCGGTCTCGGAAGAGGTGATGTCTTTAGACCTGAAGAACTCGCCTATTATCGGCAGTTTCGACAAACCGAATAAGGCAGATCTGTTCTCCCCTTTCTTTCTCTGCAACAATCCCCCTATCACCACCGTTTGGCCGTCCTTCAGCGTAATCTCTGTCTCCGCCTGGCGGGAAACAAATGCCGGTACCGAATAAACTGCATTGGTGGTATCCGTAGCGATGTTAACCGTAGTAGAGTGCACAGGGTCTATGTCTGAAACCTCACACTTTATCTTGAGGTCCAGGCCTTCGCGAATTATGGTCGGCGTCATGTCCAATATCACCCCGTAAGGTTTATACTCCACACTGGCGGTATTATCCTCGTAAGTGACGATCGGTATCTCTCCTCCTACCACTATCTTGGCGGGCTTACCATTTGCGGCCATTATGTTTGGCCGGGCCAAGACCTTACCCTTGTGATTGGTCTCCAAGGCCCTTATCAATATAGACAAGTCGTTCCTCTCCCATATGTTAAACCTAATAGCCCCTCGGGAAAAGGGAAGACCATTGCCTGACTCATCCTCAACATCTTGTCCTATAGCGGTAAGGCGCAACTCTTGAGGCCAGGAGATGCCAAATCCCTTATTGAGGTCCGTACCCACCTCCAGCACATTTAGAGATAACCTGATACTATCCTTTACACTTGCCTCGTGGACCAGGTTTACCAACACCTGACTACCCAAAGCGCTTACCGCTTGTTCCACCCTATTCATCTCCTCATGGCTAAAGACCGTACCGCTGAGAAGGAGCAGTCCACTTTCTTTATCTAGTTTGAGGCTCACCTTTTTATCCAATCCCAGTGCAGAGAGAATCCTTTTCAGTTTCTTGTACTGGAGCTCCACATCCTCCTCCCACACCACCACCTCGTATTTTCTCTCTTGTCCATCTGAGCCCACAATTACTAGATCCGTCCGCCCGGATTCCTTTCCCGTGAGCAAAACATCCGTCTCGTCCACAGTAACATCCAGGACCGCTGGATTGGAAATAGATATCTGGGTAGGGACCTCCTCTAGCTTGAGGGGAACCGTCTCACCCTTAACGAGGTACAAGACCCCTGCTTGAGCAAAAGGAGCCATAAGGAAAAATAATCCAATCACCCCCGCACAGAGACGGGAAATCATAAGCCTCCCCCTTTTATTGGTCTGTATCTCTCGAAAGGAGAAATCAATTCATCCTCACTCTCGCTTAATCTCTCCTCGAATTCCTTCCCTTCTTCGGACTCTTTCTCCTCCGTGGATCTTACCTCTGTCCCTTCCTCCTCATCCTTCTGCTCTCCAGATCCCTCTTCGCTCGTCAAGAGGGCCTTCTTAAACATGGACAAGATCTTTTGGCCCATCTCTTTATCCCTGCTCTCCCTGACTTGGGGAATACTTTCCCTGTCCGGTCTTTCGGTCTCCCCTTTTAGGAGAATCTCCTTCACTTCCACGACCCCACCTTTTCTTATCTTTATGGTACGGGTAGCAGGCTTGGGAGCAACTCTTTGCCCCATAAGCTGTAGGGCCTGCTTCGCCTTCTCGGCTTGCTCCTTTGCCTTTGCCATCTCGCTCGCCTGCTTCAGCAGTTCCGGGATTGCATACTGGAGCACTGCATCAACAGTAACAGGAGGGATCCTCGTCTCGTCTGTGTCCAGACGCGAACGAGGGAATATCCTTATGCTCCCCAATTGAGAGGCCATGAGCAAGATTGCAGCGTCCCTAGGGGGTAAAGCGAAGGTCAAAGTCCCTTGATTAGGATTAAATGGAACCCTCTCTTTGCCCTCGTCGTCCCTCCTTTTTCTTATACTTCTCGAACTCTCTTTCCCTTTAGGGCCTCTACTTGCGTAAAAGACGCCATTTACTGCCTTTATCTCCACATTGGAAAACAGACCAGCGGTCACCATCTGGGAGGGCGGGAGATTGAACATCAAAGCGATGTCCACCTTGTCACCTGGCTTTATAAATCTAAACAGGTCGAGCTGTTGGACCTGCACCGTAACCAGGCGTCTACCCAGAGGAATGACCTGCCGGCGCAGGACATCGGGAGAGACCAACCTGGGCATCAATACCTGCTCTCCCTTAACTAGATCAACCGTTACTAGTTTCCCTATCACCGCATCCAGAGACCCCGCAGAGGCAGGCAACTTCCGGGAGCGAGGGACCATTATCTCCTCCACCATCTCCGAGGTAAGGATGGTCCCTGCCTTGATGTCTTCCTTCGCCACCACCACCGGCACCTTTGCCTCTACCCGTTTGGTCGCGGTCATCCGCCTCAATTCGTCACTTAACCTCTGAAGCTGTTGCTGTTGTTGATATAGCCGTTGTTGCAAGATCATCGCCCGCTGGCGTTCCCTCTGGAAATAGACATAGGCGATCGAGGCAGCCAATATACCCGAAACGATGGCGAGAATTAATGGAAGGTTTCTACCCATTAGCCCTCTCCTTTACCCCCCACTCGAATCAACCGTTAACGCTCATCTATATTTTAAGGGGGAATTTACAAATTTTCAAAATGTTTCTCTATGGAAGATTCATAATGCGATCTCACAGAATCCACTATCTTCTTTATTCTCTCTGCGTTTTCAAGGTCTTTATATGCCCGTTCCAACGCCTGCCTGAGCTGCGCAGGCAACTCTTCCCAACTGACAAGCGAATATTTCTTTTCCTTGGGTAAAAAGAAAAGATATACTTTATCCCCAATAGCAAGTCTCACCGGATCAGACCCTACCGGAACAGAGGAAATAAGATTAAAATACGCATTTATTTCCTCCAGTCTCTGCTTAATCTTCCTCTTTTCTCCTTCATCCTTGGCATCCGCTAATCTAGCCTGTAAATCCTGCAACTCTTTCACAAGAGATGCGGTACTGACGCGCTCTACATATGCTGGCCCCATTGTCTCTCTGGCAACGCTTCTGAAGGCCTCTTTAGCATCGCCATTATTCTGCGCTTTCTCCTGATAAAAACGCCCCATTACCGCATCCGCCTGAGAAGACGAATCAACCTCTATCTTCCATATGGTTGTCCTCCAATCCACCATATAATCGAGGATTGGAAATCCCAAACGGGTAGCAATCTTGGCCAATTCCGTATTAAGGAAATTCTCATAATTTGGGGAGTTGGATTCTAAATCCATTCGCAGGGCATCCAGTGCCCGATTATACATATCCCTGACATCATCCTCAGCTACTTCCGTGGTACTTCCTTCCTCCTGAAGCATTTTATTCGTAGAAAGCATTAAACCATAAATCTTCTGCATTGACTTTACATCCGGATACTTATTATATCCTCGTTCTATAGCGGCAACTGCAGCCAGCATACTCTTAACAAACTCGTCGTACACGGACTTTTTCTTATCTTCCGGCAACCCGAGAAAAGAGTCCTTAGCACTATCAGGAGGAACATTTGCATTCAAGGCATACCAAGCGTAAAAATCGTCTACTGTAAATGTATAGGGACCTACTTTTAATGCTATTTTATCGGCTGGCAGAGAAGTGGACGATCCTTTTGCTGAGGGAGATGTTGCAGAAGAGACCGATTGTTCCACATTACTCTGGGTGCCTAAAACACCTTTATCGGCATTTTTGCCACACCCCCCAAGAACGAAAAGGATCGGCAAGAATAAAAAGGCCAAAAAGATCCTCTTTTTAACCCTCATCTCTCCCCCCTTCAAATGTAGACATCATGGTAGCCCCAAGGGGATTCGAACCCCTGTTTCATGGCTGAGAACCATGCGTCCTAGGCCGGGCTAGACGATGGGGCCACATACGCACTCACGATTTTAACAAAAAAGCGCTATCCAGTCAACGCTATCGGTTCACTTGCCCAACTTCTCTAAGGCAGACCAACCTCGTTCTCCCCCTTCACCACTCTC
Source organism: Candidatus Omnitrophota bacterium (assembly GCA_015494465.1). Taxonomy (GTDB): domain Bacteria; phylum Omnitrophota; class Gorgyraeia; order S143-82; family S143-82; genus S143-82. Next base: position 180,729 of record WGBD01000001.1, read on the forward strand.
TATCAGGCCCTCTTCTCCCTTCTGCGTCCCAGAGGGTTGGGACGGAGCAGGGGCAGTCTTCACGACGAACAAGCTATCCGGCAAATCGGGATTGATCGTTACATCCACCACCTCGGTATCTGCGACTTTTTCACCATCCAGATACATCTCCATTCTTCTAGGAAAGCGAACCCCTGGAGCTCCCTGAACTGCTTTAAAACCACTCCTAACCAAGACGATCTTATTCCCCCCTACCTCCTGCTCCAGCTTCAGCCAATCTAGGGTCTCTTTGTCGAGATAGAGCTTAACATCATTGTCCATAGCCAACACATAACAGGGACGGCCATTCACCGTTTCTTCTCCCACCAGTTTTAGTCTACCCTTAAGATTGCTCAGCCAATCCACATCCCCGACTGGATTCATCTTATTGAGCCCTACCTTGTCCACCGGTATCCGCTGAGTTTGGCCCTGAGATATGACCCACAGATCCTTGCCGTCGAATATGCTAATCGACTTCAAGTACTCCGCTGGGATGTCCTTGGGGGCCTTGACTGGTTGGGACTCACTCCTTAGTTTGTTCCCCTTCTGATAGACCACATTCTCTATCTCCACTTCTTGGTCCCCAAACGCCCCCTTGGTCCTGGCCACGATCTTTAGCGTCTGCACCTTGGCCTTGAACGCCTTCCCCTTCTCGTCTAGGCGGGAGACGATGTCGTCCAAGGTCCCAGCCCACAAAGCCACCTGAAACGAGATCACGCCCAGGACTAACAAGCCTGCTTTGACTATCCTAGCCACTTCTAACCTCCTTTCAGACGAGCCGAAGCGCAAGTTCCCGTATCACCCCTACCAAAAACTGCTGTAGGAAGCTCAAGACCAAGAACGCCACCACCGGAGAAAAATCTAACATTCCCACCTGCAGAGGCAGTTTCCTAAAGGGAGCCAAGATGGGTTCGGTGATGGCGTATATGGCCTGGATAACGGAATTGTAATAGTAATCTATCTGGAGCCAGGAGAGGATAATCCTGATCACTAAAAGGATGTACAGAATACCAAAGACCATGTCTATAAGACTGGCCAAGGCAAAAAGAAAGTGCTTTATGATAAACATACTCTACCTCGCAAGCTCCTTTGCCCTGATCCTTGCCCTTTCAAACGCACCCTTTAGTATATCACCTACCCCTTTCTCTGTCATATACTTAATCGCTGCCTCGGTGGTCCCTCCGGGCGAGGTGACCATCCGCCTCAGCTCCTCACACTTGCCGGAAAACTTTTCCAACAAGAGCCCAGCGCCATAGGCGGTCCTGCGGGCAAGCCTTTCGGCCACCTCCTCAGAGAGGCCAGCCCCTATGCCGAAATCCCGCAGTTGCTCGGTCAGGAAAAAGTAGTAGGCAGGTCCGCTTCCGCTGATCGCCGTGACTACATCTAAGTCCTCCTCTTTCTCTAGGCGCAGGACTTCCCCCAGCCCCTTTAATATCTCTAAGGCGACCTCCAGATGGGGTATCCCCTCCTCGTAAACTACGCCGGTTATCCCCGCGGATATCAGACCCGGTGTGTTCGGCATCGCCCTTATCACATGCTCGACGCCCATAACCTTCTTAAGATAGCCCCGCGTAATCCCTGCACACACCGACAAAACGCTGACCTCTTCTCCTATCTTATCCCGAATCTGCTCCGCAACCCCGGAGACATCCTGAGGCTTTACCGCCAGTATTAACAGGCCATCCTCTAACTCCGGAACCGTCTGCCTGCACTCCACATCAGGATACATACCGCTTGCCCTCTCCAGCTGTTCTGCCCGTTTGTCCACCACCACGATCCGATCCACATCCCTGCACCTCACCGCGGACTTCAAAAGGGCCATCCCCATGTTCCCGCAACCGAGCAAAACGACCTCTGCCACTTCAACCCTCCAGGTTTACCAACGCCCCAACCCGTTTACTCTTCAGGTTCGTGTTCTCCCAAGTATGGGGTACGATAACCACCTCAAACCAGCGCTTCACTTTATCAACATCCTGCACGGTTAGGCTTATCCCGTCCACGCCAACGGATCCTTTCGCCTCCACACCTATCTTCCCCTTCACCACACCTATCTTCAACCTATACTCCCCTGCCCTCCTGCGAATAGCACCTATCCTGCCAACCGCACTTACATGGCCGGACATAATGTGTCCACCGACCCTGTCCCCCACCCGCATGGCCGGTTCCAGGTTTACCACCTCTCCCACCCGCCAACGGGAGACAGTGGTATCGGAGAGCGTCGTAGGAGAGGCCCAAAACCGCAACTGTCCCCTCTCCCTGCCCTCCACGGTAAGGCAGACCCCGTTAACCGCCACGCTGTCCCCAACGGAGACCTCTCCTTCGGGAAAGGGATCCTTAATCCACAACTCCTTTCCCCCTCGCCTCCCGACGATCCGGCTAACGGTAGAGGTATGTCTTATCAATCCGGTGAACATAATCCCTAACCCAAATCTCCCTCAATCCAGAGGTCTTCCCCAAGGTCTTCCACTCGCACATCCCTCAAGAAGACCCTTCCCTCCAACCCGAGATCCAGATCCAACCAACCCATGCCTCTGCCCAGCAAGCTCTTGGAGGTGCACAGGACCAACCTGTCCACCAATCCCTCCCCAAAGAAGGCAGAGACCACCCCTGCCCCCGCCTCGACCAGGACCCGGGCTATCCCTTGGGAAAACAGGACCCCCATCACCGCCTCGAGGTCAACCCTGCCATCCCGAACGGGAACCGGAAAGACCCGGAAGTATTCCCTGACCCTTTTCGCAAGATACGCCTTAAACCGAGCGATCTTCCTTGAGGATACATCTTCCCCCACGAACACCCAAAGCGGGGTCCTCTCCGAGACCGTATTCATCAATCGTGCCTCAGGGGAGATGCGAAACTGGGTGTCCAAGACCACCCGAACCAACCGCTGAGAGGTCCTCCCCCAACGGAGCGTGAGTTGAGGGTCGTCCCGCTCAACCGTGCCGATACCGGTAAGCACTGCATCCACTCGTGCCCTGAGGTCCCTGTGGACCCTGCGTCTGGTCCTCTCCGAGGTAATCCACTTCGACCTGCCTCTTCGGTCCCCGATCTTTCCGTCCAAGGTCTGGGCAACCTTGACTACCACAAACGGCCTGCGCTCCTCCATTAAGAGCCTGAAAGGGCGATAGAACCTGTCTATCTCCCGGCGAAGTTCTGAGGAGGCAATCCTCTCAACCCGAATCCCCTTCTTCCTCAACCTCAAAGACCTGCGGTAATTGACCGGATTGGGATCCCAACTGCCAACGACCACCCTCGATATCCCGAATTCCTCTATCGCCAAGGTGCAGGGCGGGGTATTGCCCCAACTATCGCAGGGCTCGAGGGTAACGAACAACTCACTGCCCCGAATCCCCTCGGGCCCAACCGTTTTCCTGGCCTTATTTATCGCCACCAACTCCGCGTGTAGACTGCCCACCCCCCGGTGAAATCCTCTGCCGATGACCTTACCGTCTTTCACCAACACCGCCCCCACGGAAGGATTCATACCCGTCTTACCGTCGTACCGGCGGGCTAAATCCAAGGCCTCGAGCATGTAGACATCATCTGAACCGGACATCCGCGAAGACTCGTTCGAAGAGGTCCTGAGGCATACCCACCTTGCCCAGAAAGTCCTGCTTCTTGGCAGATCCGTGGAAGTCGGAACCACCGGTAGGGAACAGGCCCTTCTCCTTGCACAAGACGAGCAACTCCTCCACGAACCTCTCTCCGTGCTCCGGATAGAAGACCTCCACCCCCCAGAAGGCAAAACTATCCAATATCCTCCCCACCAACCGCGAAGGAACGAATATCGGATGGGCCAAAACCGGAAGACCGCCACTTGCAGTTATCACCTCTATGGCCTCACTGACATCCATCCGCAGGGTAGGCACATAATAAGGGCAGTGATAACCGATAAGGTCCTTATAGGCCCGCTCCAGACTGGGGACATATCCCTTCTCCAGCAACACCGCAGCCAGGTGCGGTCTGCCTACCACCCCGTGATGGGCCTTGGCAAAGACCTCCTCGCAAGAGACCGAAAACCCGTCCCGGTTAAGGCGGGAGACCATCTCCTGCATGCGCCTCTGACGCCTCATCTGCTGACGACTCAATACCTGTCCTAAATCCGAAGACTCCGCATCTACAAAGTACCCGAGGATGTGCACCTCCACCCCGTCGTACTCACAACTGAACTCCACCCCCGGCACGAAGGACAATCCGTAATACTCACAGGCCCGTTCAGCCCTCTCTAATCCAGCCACCGTGTCGTGATCGGTAAGGGCCACGGCGGACAGCCCCCTCAACTTGGCAAGGGATACCAACCCTTCCGGGGAGTGGGTCCCATCGGAAAACAGGGAATGCATGTGCAGGTCAGCAAAGACTAACTCCATATCTTCTGCCTTATCTTGGACCAGACCCTGCGGGCCACCGCTCCAGCCCGCTCCTTCCCCTGCCTAAGGATGTCCATCACCAGATCCCTCTTGGCCAGCAGTTCCTGGCGCCTGGAACGAATAGGCTCCAGTCGGGCATTGATGTTTCCCGCAAGGTGGCGCTTGCACTCAACGCAACCTATCTTACCCGCCCGACAATCCCTCTCTATCTCCGCTACATCCCCTTCCGAGAAGACCCTGTGATAGGTAAACACCGAGCAGACCTCCGGATGGCCGGGATCGGTCTTCCTAATGCGGGCAGGGTCGGTTATCATCCGGGAGACCTTTTTAGTAACCTCATCCGCAGGCTCTCCCAAAGAGATGAAGTTGCCATAACTCTTGCTCATCTTCCTGCCGTCCAGTCCGGGCAGGCGGGGTATCTTGGTCAAAAGGGGTTGGGGCTCAGGCAGATCCAATCCAAAGTAATAATTTGCCCTGCGCACTATCTCTCTGGCCAACTCCAGATGGGGCAACTGATCCTCCCCCACAGGCACCAGTTCCGCCTCGTATATGAGGATGTCCGCTGCCTGCAGGACGGGATAGCCTATAAAGGCGTGGGTCTGCAACTGCCGGGTACTAAGATTCTGCAACTGCTCTTTGTAGGTAGGGCACCGCTCAAGCCAGCCCAACGGCGTCAGGATGGAGAACAACATGTAGAGGTCCAGGTGCTCCTGCACATCCGACTGCAAGAACACCACTGCCTTATCCGGATCGATCCCGCAGGCCAGCCAATCCACCACATTGTCCACTATGTATTCGCTCAAAGACTGGTGCCGCTCGTACTCGCTCATCAGGGCATGCCAGTCCGCAACCATAAAAAAGCAGGAATACTCCTCCTGCAGGGCAATCCAGTTGGACAAGGCCCCCACGAGGTGCCCGAGATGAAGGGGCCCGGTAGGCCTCATCCCGCTCAAGACGACTTTCTTCTCAGCCATATCTCTTCCAGTTCCGCGTTTATCTCCTCTATATCCTCCGAAGACAGCTCCTTATCGCTTATCTCCTCTTCCTCGTCCTCCTCCTGCCAGGAGAGGAACTCCCCCACTGACAGGGACTTTATCCCCGCCTTGTGGGCGTAGAACCTGACCTCCCTGTCGTCGCTGACCACGAACCCGGCCGAGGGCCTGTACCTCTCCAGAAACTCCTTTATCTTGACGTCTGCGGTCTTCTCCTCCGAAAAGACCACCTCAAACATAGGGAACTCAAAGGCGATGTCAGGATTCCGGGCACCGTCAAAGAAGACCACTATGCGGTTCTTATTGGAGAACGAGATAGGATGGCGAAGGAGATATCTAAGGAATCCCCTTCGCAGGTCACCCCAACCCCGGGATCGCAACTTCCCGAGGATGTTGTAGGCATCCAAAACGAATAACATAGTAATTCATACCACAGCCCGCCCACATCTTCAATCACAAAAGCACCTCTTTTCCCGAAATTCTCCCGCTTGCCGTAATCATTGTTTACCCCAAACAAAAAAGGCCTCGCGAAAGCGAGGCCGTCGACGAGGGAATCTACCCTTCCGACTCACTTACAGCAATTCGGAGCGAACTTCTCCATCAGCACGAACGGAGAGACCACCTCCCCCTGACAGGAGAGCATCTTCTCCAGAATCGCCTTCTGTCGGCGGAAGACCTCCAAGGCGACCTCCGGGGTCTTGGCGGAGGGATCGGAGTATATCTCCAGCATCCGGTTTATCTTATCCAGATTGTTCTTCACCCGCAGGGAGAACTGGGCCTCGTAATCTTTCTTGGTGTACTCCTTGCCCAATACCTCGGCAAAGAGGACCTTGAGGTCCTCGTAGTAGGGGAAGTAGCCAATAGGGGTGGCAAAGGCAGAGAAGTATCCCTTGACCCTGCCTGCCATCCACTTCAACCAGACCCGCTTGTCGTGCATCCCGGTGAGGAACTTACCGTTCTCGTCGCGCTGAAAGTAATTGACCCCGAAGATGATGGGCACCTTTTTCAGCCCTTCCACAAACTTGATGTGATTCTCCACATACCGGCCTATAGGGATAGAAAGGAAGTCCAGATTGGCCATCGGGTTGAACTTCCTCACCCCCACCGCCCCGAGGGTGGCAGCGGTGGTCTCAGACTCCAACGCAGCACCTATGGTCACCACCCCGTGCACCCAGTCAAAGCTCTGGAATACCGGCACCCAGGTGTCCGAATCCCTTCCGCCGTATATGACCGCGCTCACCTCAACTCCCTCTCTGGCCTCAAGGGCCCGGCAGTCGCAGTTTTCAAGAGAAGACAGCCTTATCGTGTACCTGGCATTGGGGTGGGCGTAGGGAATCTCCTTGCCGTCTTCGTCCTTTTTCCCCTTGTACCACTCACCGGAGAAGTTCTCCCCTCTCTTCGGAATCTCCCTTCCGTCTCCCTGCCAATAGGGGATACCGTCCACCACCAACACATTGGAGAAAATCACCTCACCCGGACTGGTGAGGACCTTCCAGATAAGGGGATCGTCCTTGGGGTTGACATCCCTTATTATCCCAAATATGCCTCTCTCCACATTAACCGCCCTAACTCTGCCATTTAGTCTGCGCAGGTAGGAGATGTCGTCACCTACGATGTTCTCCCCCTCCACCATACAGGTAGAGGTCTTCCCGCAGGCTGAGGGGAACGCACCGGTGAAGTATACCTTATCCCCCTCCCGGGTGTGTACTCCCATAAGGAACATGTGCTCCGCCAACCAGCCCTCGCGGTCTGCCCTGCGTATGGCCAGACGGAGGGCCAGTTTCTTTAAACCGACGGTGTTGCCGGCGTACTGGGTGTTCACGCTGTAGACGATCTCATCCTTCAAATCTATGTAGATCCTCCGCCTGTCTACATTCTTGCTGTTATTCCGCTCGTCCAATTCCCCTGCCGAGTGGACGAACCTAAAGAACCCCTCCGGACGGGCCTTTTTAAAGGCCTCGTAGGCAGGCCGGTAGAGTATGTCCTCGGAATGGGCCACATAGGCGGAATCGGTCAACTGCACCGCATAAAGAGAGAACGGCGAATCCACCGGCCCCAGTCCCATAAACAGGACATAGGCCTCCTTGCCCTTCATCGCCCCCTTCAAAAGATCCTTTACCTCTGCAAGACCTTGCTTTCTGTCTATCGTGTTCAAGGAGACACCCAAGTCCTCGCCCTCCTCCACCAAAAATCGGGTGTTCTCCTTATCCCTTGCCTGATCCTTTATGCCGTCAAAGTGCACGGTATGGCCTTCTATCTTAAGGGGCTTCTCCTCACCCAATTCTATAGCCCGCCTGCGTATGTACTCTATGGTCTCGGGATCGTCGGTCCTGACGAAGACCGAATCCGGCTGGCATAGAGAGACATACTCCTCTAAGAAAGTCAAGACATCCTCCCGCCCCAAGTTCTCCAACGCCTTGCGGGACCTTTCATCGCACAGTCTAAACAGGTTTTCGTATCTCTCTACCATACACCAACCTCCTTTGGCCTGACGTCCTTACGCCGTGTGCCGGGAATCAGAGGGTAAAACGAACCCGTTGTCCCTTGCACCGCATTTTTGAAGGGACTGGCGGTATTTTATTATAGGAAAAGGGAATTGTAAAGGCGTTAGACCGCAGTCTCAAATGCCCGGCGAACCTCCACCGGCGGGGCCTTATGCCACAGACGGAACCACAACCCACGCCACCTCTGATTTATCACTATCAGGCCATCGCGCAGGCGCCTCCACAGCCTGTACACCCCGTACATAAACGGATTCCTCTCCCATATCTCTCTGGTAAGCCACCAACGCCACTCCTCTGCCATCTCGAACAAACTTATCCCGAACATACTCAAGGACTTTACCTCCTCCGGCCACTTCCGGGAGGCGATGTCCATCAACTCCTTTATCCGGTACACCTCCATACCCGGTATTATCTTGGCCACCACCCGGCCCACATAGTAGGAGATGCTCTTGCGGTAGACCTGAGATATTAGACTGCTCATGTAATCGAACATGGAGAAGAACAACTCCTCTTTGCTGGCAGTCGGCCTCAACTGCCTCTCTATCCCGAAGTGCAGGCCTGCCCTCAGCATTATCCTGCTCGCCCGGCCGTTCTCCAACAGGACCGGGTGTATATAGAGGATGCCCTTATCCGCATCCATTAGCATAGGCCTCTCCGCCATCCGTATCTCCCTGTAGCGCAACAGGGCGGTCAGTATCTCATCCTCGCTATAACCCTCTCTCACCAACGCGTCCACGACATCCTTCAATGCCCTCCTCATGTGGAGGCTATCCCTCACCCCTTCTATCCTGATGGAGTCTATCGCATCGGTGATCCTTGCCCTTGGAGAGAACAGGCCCAGTAGTTCTTCTTTGAAGGAGGACTCGTCCTCCCTCATTGCAGAGGCATCCAGGACCAACACCCCGTTATCCAGAAGTTGCACCGCCTTTGCCCCCTCCGGCCTGTCCTCTACCCAGATCAGAACGTAATCCGCTCTCACCCCCGCCTGCCTGAGCCAGAACCTCACCTTCGCCTCCATATGGGCCATCTCCATCCTGCGCAAGAGCCCAGCCTTGCGCACATCCACCAAGACCTTCGCACCCGGCCGGACCTCCCTCACCGAGACCTCAAACCTTAAGCCCGCATCCTTACGCTTCAGGGGTGCCACATCTATACCCATTCTCGTTCCGCGGAACCAGTTCCTCACCCTTGCCTTCAACCTCATCCACACACCCGCATCCGACGGCCCGGGCACCTGCCTAACCCGGCCCCTGCTCCTCACCCCCTGCAGGGCCAGGCGCACGGGCACGATCACATAGGTAAGTCCAATCCAAACGGTGTATACCGCCATCAAGGGTATCGCCATAATCACCGCCAACGGACCCCTATCAAACAGGGCCCAGAACCGGGAGGGCCTCAAGCCCGGCATACCGTACTTCTGCTCGAGTTCGTCCTCAACCTTGACCAAGGCATTCAGGACATCGCGTATCTCCTTCTCGCTTATCTCCACTTCATCCAGATCCGGGACCTCATCCTTGTAGGCCTCCAGTTTGCCATATAAGGTCATTTCCAAATTATGCAAGGGGACTTTCCGCTTTTTTTCTTTGTTGAGTATATACTTCTCATTTACAAACGCCCAGTACACACCCGCAATCTTGGGGTTCCTCTCCAAGATACCCGCAACCCTGTCTATAATCTCGTCCTTCACCGACTCTATCATCCCGTTCTTGGCATACAGGGTAACATAAGCAATCAGTATCTCGGAGATGGTGGTGGAAAGTGCCCGGGCCCTGTCCTCCCACTTCTCCTGTGCCTTCTTCGTCTCTTTCTTCTCTTCTTTGCCTTTCTCGTTTACCGACGAACCACCTGCACCCGCTTCACCTTTGACCTTCTCTTTCTTTTCCTCTTCTTTCTTCCCTTTTTCTTCCTCTAAGTCCGGTAACTTCGGCCACCTCGCCAACATCGCAAACAACGGTCCGGCGGAGATCCTGCGGTAGATCGCATAGGGATTCACCGGGGCCTTCTTCCCGACCTCGTAGTTGTACAGTTTGTAAGGATCGAGGAGGAAGACCCTGCGCATAGTATCTCCCAGCATCAGGCGGGTAATCACTCCTTCAACCGCATCCGCAACGCCGTACCAGTAGATACGGCCAAGTTGCTTTATCCTAAACAACATTCTGTATCGACTCTCGCCATTCGCCATCAACACTCCGGCCACCCATCCCAGACCTGCCCCCAGTATGGCAAACGGCCAGAGAGAAAGGACTCCCAAAACCCCCGAACCCACGATGGCAGATCCAATCAACGACTTTATTCCCATAACCACACCGGGGAGCAATACCGCCCCTGCCACCGCCCCGGCAATCGCAACGACCCTGCCCCCCTTGCCCAGCAACTCCCACAGGTTCTTCGTCGGCCGTTTATCCGCCGGATTCATAAGGGCAGGACCAAGTGCACCCGCTATCGGCATAAAGAAGGTCACACCCCAGAGCACCATCTTGAGCGGAGATGCCCCTGCGAACAGGAAGGTCAACAGGGATATCAGGGCGTACTGCTTTATCGTGCGGTAGGCTATGCCGTATATCCGCTTCTCCGGTGCGTAGGCAAGTTGGGCACCCTTTCCGGGCGTAGTGATAAACCGGGCGTACATCTTCATACCCACCTGCCCCACGCTCTCCTCGTACATAAACAGCCAGTGCACATAGGCCCAGTACAGGCGGGCGGGTATCTCCTTGAGCATGTCTTTTATGCCCCTTTTCCAGCCCTTTCCGAGGATACGGACATGGTAGAGGAGGAGGTTGATGTTTATCGCCTGAGAGAGGAGCAGTCCCGATATCCACAGGGCAAGCGGAGTAGCGGTAAACGGATTCCAGTCCAGTATCAGGAAGGCCAGAAGCGCCCAGCGGATGTACCGGGTGATAAGGACCTTCTTGGTGTAGAAGCCAAGACCGTCCAGCCAGTAATTGTTCAGTATGTAGGCCCAGGAACTGGACGGTGCGAGCATCATGTTGATGCTGTATCTGCTATAGGCACTCTCCGGGGCATCCTGCGACCACTTATAGACCGGAGTTGCCGCGTCCACATACTGATAGGGCCAGGCCTTCTCTATAATCATAGACGGATTCTGACTCACATAATAACCCACCGGATACCTGTCTCCTCCGGTGAAGGACTGGAAGGCAATCACCGTCATAAGGTCTTCTGCCACATAAGAGGTCGTGGCGCCTTCGGACCAGCGCATAGGGGTGGTACGGATGAAGAACTTACCGTAGGCACCCATACCGCCTATCTCGTACTTGCCGATGTGGGAGGCATAGAAACCTTCTTCACCAACCGGCAGAACCTTACCGATGATGCCAAATCCTTTGCTCATATGGTGGCGTATCTTGGGTATCGTCGCGGAGGCGTAGGAGTCAAAGCGATAGTTCATCAACTCCCCAACCTCTGCGAACTGGTTCTCCGGCCTGAAGGCGTGGTCCGCATCCACTGCCAAGATGGCCCGGGAGGTACTAAGCGGGACCACCGCTGCGAACTGATTCCACTTGGCCCCGTGGAACTGTTCGTTACTGCTCATAATGAAGGGCATAGAATCGGTGGCAATCACCTCGTAGAGGAACCGCTTAAGGCCATGCGTCGCTATACCTCCATTTTCACCAATCACCTTACCGGGCACCCTGGCATCCTCTATGGCCCCCTGCCCCTTCTCCCAGAGATCCCGCACCCTCTCCGAGGTCTCCATCGCGCCGTAGAAAAACCTCTTGTAGGTATCTACATCCTTTTCTAAGTCGAAAATCTCCTCATTCTGAGCCACATTCATGTGCGGCTGGAGCAGACGGGACACCACCCGTATGCGGGAGGAAAGGTACAGGTCTCGCACTTCCCTCTCACTGAGTTTAGGTAGATCCTCTTTCAACCTCTCCGAGGCCCAGTCGTAAAGGAGCTTCCCTTCTTCGTCAGGGGTATACCCCTTCTTGAAGGCATAGGATATGACGGTTTCGGGCAGTACCGCCTTGTAGTTGACCATCTCCTCCAGTCTATCCCTCACCGACTCCTTGTTGAGTATCAGGGTAGCGGTGTAGACCCGATTCAATGCCCACCGGGCGGTGGAGGTGGTGTTCACCGCTGCCTGAAGCCTGCGGTTGGCCCATACGGTCAACAGGTTCAACGCCTTCTCCACCCCCTCGGTCTTTGCCTTTTCTCCGAATAGTTTTTCAAGCCAGGTGTGCACATCGGGAATGTCTTCAGGCCTGTCCGCATAGGCAAGGAGATCGTCCAACATCTTCTCCAAATAAGTCCACTCCGGACCTTTCTCCCTCATAGAGCGGGCATAGTCCTTCAGGGCAACAAACTCCTCCCGCTTCTCCGGCACGGACAGGAGCAGGCCAATGCGAGAGACCATATGGTCCTCATTCTCATTCTTTGCGAATAGTTCGTTTACGGTGAAGAAGGGCAGTTCACTATATCCGTTGTGCACGATTATCTGATTGTCAAACTCGCTTGCGCTTCTATAAAGCGTCAACCCGCCCCTGCGCAGGAGTTGATTGGCAAAGTCCCTGAATCTGGACTTGATGGCCCCGTTCTTCAACAGAGCATCCAGCAGGCGCTCCAGTTCCGCCCGGTCTACCGCACCAAACCTGTCCACATCTATCTCACCGTCTTCTCCTCGAGTTATCCCCATGGCCCTCTCCAGTTGCCTCACTACCTCCGGCGAGATGAGCATCTCTCCCTCTTCCGTCGAGCTCATCGCCTCCAGCACCAAGGCGAACTTGACGCGATTCTCCTCTCCCAAGGTAAGCCTCGTATTCACATACCCGACCCTCTCGTCGGTCAAGAGGTCTACGAGAGCCCTGCGAATCTCCTTGGGATTATCGCCCACCGCGTAGAGGGCCATCTCGTTCATCGTCCTGAGGCCCAGAGACCCCATGGTCAGATAACTCTGGCTAAACGGCGTGAGCACCACCATGGTAAAGAAGGCAAGGACATAGGCACCCACCGCCAGGGCGTACCTGACTGGATCCGGGATTTCTATCACCGTAGAGGGGATTACAGGAGCGTGGAAGGTGTGCAAGACCACCGCCCCCGCCAGTGCCAACAGGGCAAGACCCAAGATGGTCTGGGCCAAGATGAGAGACCTACCGGTCAACCTCCGTTTGACCTGCGTATCGTAAAGCGCAACTGAAACCACCGCTATCGCACCTGCCAGAGGCAGACCGACCAGAGACCGCAGGTCCACACCCGCAGGCACACCCACATTTACCACATCCCAGTCGAAGTAAGAGCCTATCAAGAGGGCCAGTCCCAGAGAGGAGAGCATTATCGCCAGATGGGCGATCCGCCTCATCCTCTCCTTATAGGTAAGGTTGTTTACTGCCCCTTGAGAGAATATCCTGCCCATGTTCTTCCAGACGAAGCCCAACTCCTTGAACTTGTACTCCCAGATGTTGAACCTCCTGCCGGTAAGGATTACATCCCCCGCGTCTATCAGGGCCTTGTAGAAGCGGAACATCGCACGGTCCAGTTCCGCAGGGGAGACCTCCTTGCCCTCGGCTATGGCCACGAGGGTGTCCTGCAGGGCCTTAGCGGACTCCCGCACCTGCGCGCTATTGCCCTTATAGAGGCCACGGTTGACCTGATTCAGGTACCTGAACACGATGTTCAGGACCTCCTCGGTCATCACCCTGCCCTTGCCCCTTATAAGCGTGGCTGCGTCCCTCTGGGTCTCGTGGGCAGAGATGTTGCTGGCCATTACCTTAATCAAGACCGAGCGGAGATTGCTTATCTGAGGAATCAGAGCGTTAACCGCAGAGACGATGTCCTCATCGTATATCCTCTTGGAGACGATGTTCTCCCACAGCCACTCCTCAAACCTGCCCTGAGAGGTGAGGGAGTATATCCCCCGAGAGATAAGGGCATTCATACCCAGCCAGTACCTCACCCCGTGCAGGGCACCGTAGGAGAACCGGCCGTACTCAAAGTCCACCGGATAGGGATTCATGTCGTCGGTGTAGTCGAAGATGAAGAGGTCCTCTTTGGCCAGTTCTTCTTCGCCGGGGAAGTCCACGACCTCCACCTTAAGCCGTGGCCTTCCGTTAATCTCGGTAAGGCCGTCGAGGAAGCGGTTGAACATAGAGGCCCGCATGTTCACATAGTACTGATTGAGATACGGATCCTTCTTCCAGCCCTCTGCGGAGAAGAACTCGTCCATCCGATCTGCCAACTCTTGCTTATAGGCATCCGAGGCGAGGATGTATCCAAGGGCGATGGACAACAACCTCCTCCTGCCCACCTCCTCGTCCATACCCAAGGCCTGCAGGCGCTTGGCAGAATCGCGCAGGTCCTCTTCCATCTTCCTGCGCTCCTCATCGCTTAAACGGCCTGCAAACCTCTTCAGGAAGCCACCAAGATTCTCCCTGCCCGAGGAGATCCAATCAATAATCCCGTCTAGATCGGAAACTCCTCTAAAGGAATCCCAGGCCACCGCAGGGAGAGAGAAGTTGCCTATCCGGACCAACTCCCGTGAGGCCCTCATCAAGGCCTTCTTTGCCTTGGGATACTTACTCAGATCCGCACCGGAGAGGGAGGCAAGTATGAGCGCAAGGGTAAGGGCCTGCAGATCCTCCCTGCCTTCCAGTTTATCCCTCAACTCCTGCCAGGAGACATCCTCACCCAATCCCAGTCTATTGCGCACCTCATTGACGAAGCCTCCGCCTCTCAGGAAAGCGACCTTCTCGTCATCGCGGTCCACCTGATAGCGGGTCTTGAACATTGCCTCCACGAACTCCAGAGAATTGCGGAAGCCAAGCGCCCTCTGTCTGGCCATCATAACCAATGCGGTCTCTTCCTTGCTCAATCCCAGTTCCTGAACCTGGCGCCAGGTCATAGAGTTGAGGTTGAGTCGGAACTGGGAATACATCTTACGCAATTGCTTCCTGCTCAGCCAGTAGACCACCGGCACCCCGAACACCGCCACCAGCATAGGCAGGACGAACAGGAGCCCGCCTATCCAGAGGTACCAGAAGGCAAAGAGACCAACAGCAGTCGGCAATATCACCCTATAGGCCTCAGAAGGAGAGAGCTGTTTGGTCAACAGCCCTACAATCGCCCCCAGCCAGTTGCGGTTCCCCTGCCAATCCCGGGCAGTGCCTTCTTTCGGTTTTGCCTTTATCGGTTTTTCCAGATCCGGAGTCCTGTACTCATCTTTATGCCTTATTACCTGTTCCACCGCGGAGGCAAAGTAAGGAGAAAGCTCCTCAGCCAGATGGGAAACCGCCTCGGTATCCGCAACCAATTCACCTTCCTTGAGCACCTTTTCGAGGATTCCCTCGGGTGTCCCTACGGGGAAGATGCCGAACAGGATCTTACCGAGGAAGGAGTTGCGGAAGTAATCCCAGAGGTGAACGAAGGTTGGCACTCCCTCTGCGGTGCTCATGTCTCGAGTGAGCTGGGTAGTAGAGTAGATGAGCACCCCGTTCCTGAGCAAGATGTATTTCCGGCCGAGATCCTTGGTGCTCTTCTGGTACTTGTGGGTAGGGATAACCTCTATCGCGGTGTAGTCGTTGCCCTCTTCGTCCTGCCAGACATACCTCTTGACATGGAACTGCTCAAACCACTTACCTCTATTCGCATCGTACAGGTATTCCGCCAAGGCGTTCCCGTTCTTGTCCACGAAGGAGACATAATAGAGATCCCTATCACCGTAGTACCTGCGGATGTAGATCCTGGTCCCCATGGGCAGATGGGTATCACCCGGATTGCGAACTTCCAGGATAAAGGTCTCGGCAAACTCGGCCCGGTTCTTCTCAAACCCTATTAGGACGAAGGAGACATTACCGATCTTGACCAACCTCCTGGCACCACCCTGAGCAACCCTGTGGAGGATTTCTGCCTTATCGCCTAGGATCTGTCGCACCTGCTCTACTTCGGATGTGATCTGACCTATCCTGTAAAGCGATCCCTGTAGGATACGGCGGGGTACGATCTTGCCGTTTTCCCTATCCACTTCCACGGACAACTTGCCAACAGGATTGCTCAAACCGATGTCGTAAGTGCCCATCAACAGGACATCTACCCAGCGACGAGGCTTATACACCTTCCAGTTACCGTTGACCTCTCGTTCAGCAACAAGATCTCTAACCACCACATTCACCATCTTAGCCAATACTTGTCTTGCCCCTTCTCCCTGTAGATGCCCCAGATCGACCTGTTTCAGGAAGAAGTGCAAGGCCTTATCGTCCAGAAGGTCCAGATACGCCCTTTCGTTCATCTCGGTCCAGACCTTATAGATCTTGTGATTGACGAGATCGATCTCGTAGCCCATCACCGGGAACTTGTCCAACCACTTTCCGTAAAGGGTTATCGACAGGATCTCGCCCTTTTCGTTAATCTCCAACCTGCCTACCTCTCTCGCTGCCGGATCGCCTGCCTTCACGAGAGATACGATTACCTTGCCGTTAGAGACCACCCTCGTCCGACCCAAGCTAAGATCCGTACCTCGCAACCTGGCGAACAGCTCTAACATCTCTTTGGAGACCGTAGGATCTATCCCCCGTATATTCTGGAGTATGTGCTTTATAAGTGAATCCCCACTCATCTCTCCAAAGGACTCCAATTCCGCAATAGTGCTCTCTTTCCCGGGACCTCTCAGTACCCACTTTCCTTTACAAATAGTACCTCCTATCGGAGGCTGAACTGCCACACCGGTAGCCGGAATCGGGAAGGCCTTTTCTTTACGACTCTCCGACATGATCTTCATCAACTGACCAAACGGATTGTTGGAGGCACGATAGTCCTGGATTACCATGCTCTTGTCAAAGTAGATCACCTGAGCAGTCACGAAGACATCGCCGTCTTTTTTGGAGACATCCGCCTGCACGATCTTACCTACATTGATCCAGTTCCCCTCCGTCAGCTGATACCTCTCCATAACCACCGGCTCGCTCAACAGGAACTGGCGAGGCAGGAGCATCACCGGCGGAACGAGTCCTTTCTCATCCACCACGAACTCCACCAACTCCTGTCCCAAGGCATTATCCTCGGGCACATAAACCTTTATGTGATCCATACCAGAAATAGGATTGCGCCTGATGGTGAACGCCAGATAGGCGTTTGGCAGGACTTTTCTCTCTTGCAGGAGATCCCTCAGTTTCGCCTTCACATTTTCCGGCAGACCTTTAATTTCATCCAGACCTTTGGCCTGCACCTCTATGTATTCCTCACCTTGAGCGTAGACGAAGTAGTGTTTGCCCTTTTCCTTCAAAAGAATCCCACTCCTCCAGGCGCGGACATCCTTTTTCAGGGAAGAGGTAATCTTGCTTATCAATTCAGGAGACAACCTCTCTTTCAACTCATCCCAATCCCCCTCTATCACTGCATAGGCAACCTTTGTCTTCCTGTCCACCACCCTCTTTATCGTGTAGACCTTACCGGCAATGGTGACCTCCCCGGTTACCTCTTCGTTCTGACCTCTGATGTCCGCAAGTTCCCCGAGCGGGGTCCTTTCCAGTATCACCTGTCTTTCAGGGGTCAGCCCGCCTTTCTCGGGATAGACCTTCCGGATCCACCATTCCTGATCGTACTTCTTATCCACGAGTTTCACCCTCACCGGAACGCCCGCAGGACCGACCTTCTCTTCTCTCGTCTTGACTCCAGTACGGGTCTTGCCATCCTTGGTCCGATATCTTACATATTTCTCAAATCTGACCCACACCTCTTTCTTCTTTGCATCGTATCTCGACCGGGCCCGCTCCAAGATCTCCTGCCGAGCACCGTCCCACTTGCCAGAGAGCATCCTCGGAAGGAGATCCCTGATGTCCTTGGGTAAGTAATCCACCAGTATGGCTTCTCTCATCCGGACCCTGTTGCCCGCAATCTTGCCCTCGTATATAACCCTAGTCCAGACCAGACCGTAAGAGGTACTGCCCTTTTCGTCCACATAGCGGGTAGGTACCGCCCTCGCGATGAGGTCGCCGTAGGCATCAGATATCTGGTAGGATTTGCCCTCGCGATAAGACCAGACCTCTGCAACCTTCCAAACTTTACCGTCTATCTTCACCCACTTCTCCTCTATTCTCTTCAGCAACTCTCCGTGTTTATCCTTCACCTCCCGGACTACTGTACCGTCTTCGCGGATCTCCTTTACCTGCTCAACTGTGTTGGCGTTCATCTTCAAGACCGGATCGGCGCTCAACTCCTTCCTGTCCCAGACCCAGGTCTCTTCATACCAGGCGGTATCCTCTCCTTTGACTTTCCCAACGGCCATACCGCCCTTTTCTATGTGGATGTCGTATATCTCCTTTGCCACCTTGCCATCCGGCCTGTAGAATATGACCCGCTTGGGCAGATCGGAGAGACCGCCGTACAGGGTCTTAATCACACCACCATTGGCGAGCTTGCGCTCTATGTCCCTGCCGAAGATGTCCAACTTCACCGTCTCTCTGGCTATCTCGCTCCTATCCGGGGTAAACTTAATCACCTTAAAGGACGCGTTACCGTCCTTATCTACCAAGGCCCTCTCCCACAACTCCGCAAGGTAGAGCCTGGAATCGCGTCCTTTATAGACCGCAGACCTCTTTAGCCTGCCCTGCCGGTCAAACTCGTTCTCTATTATCTGGTGATTCTCAGCAAACCTGTCGCCCCGTTTCTCCACCATAACCGGCTGGAGGAACCAACCGTAAAAGACCTTCTTCTTCTCTCCGGTCCTCAGGTCAAGGACCTCGTGGATCTCGGTTATCTCGGAGAGATCCACTACCTCTTTATTGGGATCCCTCAATATCTGATGTATCCTGATGTGATAAAGGTGTCTGGCCTTGCCGGTATAAATCAGTCTGCGTATCTCATCCCAAGACCTGCCCCTCACATCCCGGGAGAACTCGTATACCTCCGCCGAATCCTTGACGAGGAAGTCGCGTTCGTCCGAATACTTCTTCCAGTTGTATATGGTAACCTTTCCGTTGGCGCTTATCTGGGCCAGCAGGTGCCCATCCTTTATAACCAGTTTCTCCACCAATCCGGTATCCGGATTGACCCAATCCACCTCCACCGGCTTGTCTCCGCTGGGGAAGTGGACGGTTATGACCTCTTTCTCACCGTCGCCGTCCAGATCTATGGGTATGTTCACGAAGTCCTTTCTAAAGGCCTTTATCCTTTCCACATCAGGGAGGTGATTTATCTTGTTAAAGATTGCCCTCACCTCTTTCTCGTCGACTACTACCTCTTTGACCTCACCGTTCTCTTTGCCCACAGATATGGCTATCTTGCCCTGCTTCAGGGCACCTTCCACCTTGCGGGCAAATTCACCCTGCAGTTTGAGGCGCTTGACCTGCTTGGCCACCTCGTCCGTGGAGACGATAATCGTAAACCTCTTCACGCTCCCATCCTTATAGGGGAGGTAAAACTTGGAGAAGTACATATCCACATCAAAGACCTCTTTGAGCCGGGAGACATCTACGCCCTCCTCCTCAAGGGTCCTTATCGCCTCTATCCCCTGCAGGAGGATCTTCCTGTCCGGGCCTTTAGCCCCTTTCAGGGCCTCCTTCATCTCCTGCACCCTGAAGTGGTACCGCTTGTACACATCCCAGAATCTGACTATCTGGGCAGCGCTGGTCTGGAGCCTCCTCGCGGTCCTCTGGGCGTCCTTTCCGGGCCGGATGTCAACGATCTCTTTGGTGTGTCCTTTCTCATCCAACTCCTCTATAATCACACCGCCCTGCCTCTGATTTACCACCCGGAAGTACTTGAGCATGTTCTGATACTTCTGGCGGGATATCTCGAGGGACTTCCTCACCCCCTTGGAGGTGAACATCGCCATACCTTTGACCTCTATCTCCGCATCGGGCTGGCCCAATCTTCCTTTCTTCACCTCCACATAGGCGTACACCGGAACGGACGAGCCCTTGTTTTCCCCGCTCATCTTACCGGAAGGACTCATGTATCCCAATAAGACCCATCCACCCTTGGCGGGATCAAACTCTGCCAGCCTGGACTCAAACTCCTCAAGGCTCATCTTCTCTTTCACATCCCGGCCTTTGACTAAAAGGACATCCGTATCCTCGTACCCTTTTTTCTGGTTAGTAAGTATCTCTACGAGGTCTTTGGTGGCCTTTATGCGGAACGGCAGGGTTATGTCCACACCCCAGAGGTAGATGTGCAGGGCGTCCTTAAGACTGTCCTTCCACCAGAACAGGAGCTTGAAGAGCGGATTGCGATCCCTTACCTCTTCAAGGGTATTGGTCTTGTCGACGAATTCCCTCAACTGATGGAGGATGTACCTGACATCGATCGTTACGCCAATCGGCAAGCGATTGAGCTTCTTTGCCTTTTCGCGTCCATAAGGCCCTTTAGACTTCTCCACCTTATACTTAGGAGCGTGATCGTAGGACAGATACTCGCGATCTATGAACTTATATACGATGTTGTGGAGTTTGATCTCCCAAGGCAGACCGAACCAATAGTTGTGGAATACCTCCTTTGCACCCCTGTCCCAATCCTTCTCCGTCAACTCTGCCAGCGAAGACAGGATCCCGGTGAAGGTCAATATGTCTCTGTCCAGTTTCTCCGTCGCATCCCCCTGACCCAAGGCCTTTACGAAGTCCTTATCCTCGTCCACATTCCTGATGGCGCTCATAAACAGACGATACAACTCCTGATAATCTGCTTCGTTGAGATCCTGCCCGTACTTGGACTTAAGCCACTTATAGGCCTTCAGGACCTCTCCCCTTACTGCGGTAGAAGTGGGATCGAGTTTCCTGCCGGCGTTCTCTTTCCGCACCTTCTCTACCGCCATCACCCAGAGGAGGTAATCGTTCAGTTTCTGTCTGAAGGCCTGCTCGTAGTCGTGCCTGCCAACATACCTATCCAGTATCCCGAACAGTATGGCCGCCAACTTAAACCCGGCACCTATCTGGGGAGAGACGAACGCACTACCAAGGGTGGCAAAGAACCAAGCAGTACCGGCTCTCACCTGACCCTCCAGATGGCTTACCATAGACGCCTGGGATATGGCACTGAGTATACTCCGGGCAAACTCCTGCTTTGCGGACCAGACCGTACCAAAGAGCATCGGCATCCTGCGCGCGTCCTTTTCGCCTTTCACCACGATCCTGAACTGCAGCGATCCAGATGCCTTACTCTTTATCTCCTCCCAAGTTACCTCTTCCAACTCGTCGCTCGTGCCCTTGACCCTATAGGCCTTGACCTCGTACTCCTTATCTCCAACCTTTACCAGCACCTGCTTCCTGCCGTCGGGGAGGATTACCTCCTTCAACTCACCCTTGGATATCAAGGCTTTCACGCCCGTGGGGATACCGGTGACCGGATCCACATCCATTACCACTGCGACTATCGGACCGGTCTGACGGGCGGAGGCCTTGGCCTGGAGCATCTGCCTGACCCGTTTCAACTCTCTCAATATCTGGGCATTGGGATCGTCTCCGCCTTCACCACCGGATCTACCAGAGGAAAGGCCTTTGATGTAATCGTCCAGCACCTTGAGGGCCCTTTCCACATCGCCCTCGGCCAATGCCCTGTCAAGGGCATTTGCTACCTCCCTGCTGACGAGGTACTGCTCCTGCACCGCCTTGTCCTTCTCCCAGGCGTGATATCCGAAGAAGAACCTGTACTCCTCACCGGACTTTGCCTTGACCTCTAGCATCACCGGGACATTCTTGCCCTCCCTGTGGATGGCGTCCAGATCCGCAGGGGTGAGTATCTGACCATTAATCGCATTTTTAACTATTACCTCACCGCCCTCCTCCTTTATCTTCTTGACCCACTTCTTGAAGGCGATGGGATTGGTAAAGACCTTCTTTATGCTATATTCCGGACCCTCTACTTGGAGGGCGTAGGTTTCCTTATTCAGCATCTTCCTCTGGATCTTCTTCCAGTTGAGCGCCTTGCGGAACTCGGTCTCAAGGGCATTGAGCACCTTCTCGGGAACGGGCTTTTTTGCCTCTATGGTAGCCTGTTCTATCTTCTGCTGTACCTTCACCGGATTGGTGATCTTCGGCGTCTTAACCTTTACCGGAGCGGGTCCCTTCTTTATCTCCTTCGGCCTTTCGCCTGCCTTGACCGGGCTGGCAACACTGCCCATCAGCCAGTTCAAGGCCCTACCCAAGGTCCGCTCGAGGAAAGATGGCTCCGAAGTCGCCTTCCCTGCCTCCTTGGCCAGTCTATCCCTCTCGTTTACCCCGCCAACCAACCCCGCAACGGAGGATCCCAGTCCCGGCAGGACCACCGAACTGGCCACCATCACCCCACTGCGGACCAGATTCAACATCGTCGTCTCGATGGGGGCAACCAGCCAGGAGATGTGCAGGTGATGGGCGGTGGAAAGGACCATGTGTATCTCCAGCGGCAACAGCATAAGTGGAACCATCCCCGGCAGGGCATAACGCAGTGTGGTCGAGGAGAATAAGCCTCTGCCAAATGTGGCAAGGTAGGAAACCGTCCTCTCGGGCAGGGAGAGCCTTACCTCTTTAACATCCAGACCCAACTCGTTAACCAGAGACCTCCACTCCACCTCCGGCCAGAAGAACTGCAGAGACCTTGCGAGACCAACCAACCTCTCATCCTCAAGGTCCTGCTCCTCCCTCAACTTCCTAAGGAGTTCCCTGACCGCAGTGGTGTCGTCCACCCTCACCGGAGGGGCGTTGTTCTGATATCCGACGGCCCTCAACAGCTCATCCAACTTGCGCTGGGCGGATCGTATCCTCCGGACCTTCACCATCGACGGTGCGGTGAACAGGGCAGAGAGGCTGAAGGTGTTGGCCAGATAGGGCGCAATCGCTACCTTGTGCCCGAAGAGGGATACGACCCCTGTGCTGAGGAACGGCGCCAGCGCAAAGAGATTGGCTACCCCAAGCGTCGCCAGGGAGGAGAGGACGAACAGCGTGCCCCTTCTCTTAAGGAAGTCCAGAGTCCCGCCAAGCGTTACATTCCTCTCGAATGCAGATCTCGTCTTACCAACGATGCCGAAATTGCCTCTTTCCTCCTCAGGCAGGGACAGGAACGCAGACACTACCCGGTTCACCTCTTCCTCAGGCAACACTCTGTAGTCCCTGAACTGGGCAACCAGCCACCGCTTGCGGAAACTCTGACCGAAGAAGGAATCCAAGAGGTGTATCATCGTCCTCGGCACGAACATCACCCCGTCAACCATGCGCCTGGCGGTGCTCCACCCCAGTTTGTCCGCCACCCAAGCGTACACCGCCAGTTTCTTGGGCAGACCGGTAATCCCCAGCCTTGCATACCAGTTCGCAATCGTTCTCCTCAACTCGTGGACAGAGAGATTGCTCAACCGGGCCTCGTCCAACCCCATAAATCGCTGAGCAAACTCCTTAAGAGCCACCTCGTCCATCTCCCAGACGAAGCCGGCCGACCGCACGGATGAGTAGGCCGACAGGAGGTATTCTTCTTTTCTCCTCTCCAACTCCCTGCGGAGAGAGGAGACCTCAGCCTCGGACAATCTTTTGATGGTCTCTTCCTTAAGGCCAAACTCTTTTACGAGTCGCTCCCGATCTCCAGATATGCCCTCCAACCGGTTGCTCTCGTCCGGAACGAGTTCTACCCTGCCCAGACTGTCCACCGCCACCTTAAGGGCCTCGTTCCCGGCATAGCCGGTCATCTTCTCGTTGGAAAGAGAGGCCGCCGTCCTCCTCAAGCCCAGCCATCCCTGAATGAACTGGGAATACCCGACGAACAGGGCAGGTATCCCAATGCCCCAATAGGCCCACAGAGAGGCATGGGCGGTAGCGAGCATCCCTCCTGCGTATATAGCACCCAGTCCCGCTCCGGCCTTGAAGGCAGAACCCGCCAAAGACCTCCAATCGGTCTTTCTAATCGCCTCTTTCCAATTCGCCTCTCTCAACTGACTCAACAGGGCCCTTAACTCCCTGCCTATGCCCAAAACTGCTCCACCGGCTGCCCCTGCCAGAGCGGCAGCGACGGCGGCAGGCATACCTACCGAGGGCAGGAAAGACATCCCCGCAAGGACCGGCACAGCGGTCGTAAGGGAGAGGCGGGAATTCGCCAGATCACTCATTATCGCTCCCGGCCCCTTGGTTACCGCCTTCCAACCCGCATAGGTACCGAACATCGCCAATAGACCCGCGCCACCGGAGGTAACGGTCAACACAGTAAGCGGCAGGAGATAGCCCTTGCGCCCCAACACCCTGGACTGGACGGACAGACCCTTGTGGTAGAGACGGGCTAACCTGCCCTCCTTACGGTATCTGTCCACCAGATCCTTAAACTGTTTATTAGCCCGTTCACCCGCACCCAACAACGAGCTAAGATCCTCATTCCCGCCGTTTACCAACGCCGATAGAACCTTCCCGACCAAGTCTGTATTCTCCACCCCGTTATTCACCACCGCCCGAGCCACGGCATCTATCGCCGAGGAGACCGGATCAACCTGGGCGAACTTCGCCATCCACCTGTTTTCCAACATAGTCGCAAACGGATTGGCCGGGGCAGAGGCCTCGGCAAGCGCCCGCTTTAATCCCCTGAGTTGACCCTCGTCGGGCAGATAACGGGCAAGGATGTCAAACTTGTCTCTCAGAGACACATCGGAATCCGCGAGTTTCATCGCATCCCGCACGGTAATATTGTCCTCAATCGCCTTTGCTCTATCCCCAAGGGCGGTTTCCAGACCGCTTAGCACCGAACGGACCGCCTCGGCCTTCCCTCCGGCGAGCATAGCGGTAGCCATCTCCCGCGCCAGTTTTCCATCTTCCAAGGAATTCAGCCCAAGGGCCGTTAATCCCTTGCTTTCTATCTCACTCCACCTGATTCCCCTCTTCGGAACGCCCCTGTTGAGTACCGACCAGCCGAGGACCGGCAGTGAGGACACACCCGCAATCACCTTTGCGATACCGGATGCCCCTGCCACTGCTATGGCGCCTCCCGTAGCAAGGGCGATAGACGGATTCAACAGAAGGAGACCCAGACCGACCACCCCTGCCAAGGCAGTGCCGGTGGCGACCTTGGGCATAGGTCCAACCGGGGCAGAGAAGGAGAAGGACGGAATCATCCTATCCCGAAGCCTTAATCCCAGTTGCCCCTTGAGAGCCCCGATATTATCGAGAACCTTCCCGTTATCTATCTCCGGCAGGGCAAGTTCCCGCTCCACCGCCAATGGAGTGCTCAAAATAGCCTTTAGCGAGGAGGACGCTACAGACCCAAGATAACCCCCAAGGGCACCTATCTTGCCCGACCATCCAAGGGAGGGATTCCTCCACTCCCTCAGGAACTCCATCTTTGCCCTCTGGTGGGCAAGGTTCACCGACGCCACCTTACTTGCCCCGACCCGCTTGGGGGTGGACAGCCTCACCGATAGGTTATTCAGGAACTCCTCAAGGCCCATGTCCTTTGCCCTGAAGGCCTCTTTCCTGATAAAGTCCTCGTCGGTTATGCCCAACCTATTCCGCATAAGCTCGCTATACCCTACCACCCTCAGGGCCTGCTCGTAGGAGAGGTTGGGATTTACGAATACATGGGTAAGGGCATCTCTGATTTCGCCGGTCTTATCTCCTACCTTTTCACTGATGTTTTTGATGCCCGCAAGGGCCTGGGCCGGGCTGGTGAATTTTTCATTCAAGGTCTCCACTTCATCTTTACGGGTATTCAGTTTTTTCCCTATCTCCGAAAGGGCCTCAACCACCTGTTTCTGGGTATCCCCATTGAAAGACCCTTTTGAAATATTCTCTATGGCCTGATTGAGGATTTGATTCTTGTCCTCGGCAAGCACATTGGAGACCACAGGATTGGCCAAAAGGCTGTTCAGTTGAACAGAGATCTGCTGGAGTTGTTCGTTACTGACTTGATTAGGATTGAGTTGGGATATCTGAGCGGTTATCTGGTTTACACTCTGCAATGCGGAGGATATTTGGTTAGGCAACTTGTTCAACGCCCCATTCAACAGATTCGCCACCGCCGGAGGTGCGCGCAGGGTGGTAGGGGACATCCCCGCAAACGACCTCGCTAATTGATATTCGAGATTCCTCCTTACCTCAACCGGCATATCCTTTGCCAGGGCATTTACGACCACCTTCGCGGTATCGTAGGCGGTCCTGCCGTGTCCAGGGGCCTTCTCCACCATCAACGCAGAGATAGCCCCCTCGTTCCACTGAGGGGTAAACTCAGGCTGACTAGACGGTGCGGTCTGTACCTCGACTCTGGCCTCCTTCTTCATCTCCCGCTCCAAATGGGACTGGGAAACCGCACTTGAACCTCCATTAAGCACATCCTTACCCCAAAGCCTCTCTACGATCTTGCCTATCTCCTGCCCCTTAGCCTCTCCCCTAAGATAGGCATCCAGTTCACCGTACCTGAAGGCCTCCTTTAGATCCTTTGCCACACCCTTGCCTACTTCCCTCTCCACCCTGTCTATCATCCTGTCCATCTGGGTCCTTACGGCCTCAAGGGATTCCCGCACCAATTCCTCTGGTGTCAATATCTTTTCTCTGGACAAGAGTTGTTCAAAAGGATTGTCCTTGGGATTCAGTATCTCCTCCGTTTCGATTCTTTTAAGCCTCTCGTAGACCTCGGGCCTGCCCAAGACCCCATTCTTCGCCCCCGAGACGAACATCTTCCACGGGGTGGTGAAGAGGTTCGCCCGCATCACATCGGTGAGGATCCTCCGAGTGGCCTTGGCGGATTCCACCGCCTGCATCCCAGCCAGATAAAGGGCAAGTACCTTGGACTTCTCCTTACCCTCCCCTTCAAGATACTTATCCAACTCTTCTTCCTTAAGGTTGCCATCCTTGTCCAGGATATCCGAGCGGATCTTCTTCCACATCTCCTTGTAAGACACATTTGAGGCCTTGACCCTTGCTTTGGCCTCTGTCCTCGTCTTCATTACCCTCATATCCACCTGATCTATCAGATCAAGGGTGCGGGACACGTCTTTGGAACGGAAGAGGTTTTCTTTGAGGAAGTTCTTCACCAGACTATCCGCAACATATATGTAGGCATTACCACTGCTTCCGCCCTCCTTTCTATTTATCCTTCCCAACACCTGCTCTGCCAATGCCTTGCTCTGGGAAGGAGAGACTATGTCAATGAGGTCCACCCTTGCCTTATCACCTGCGGTTATACCTCTGGCTCCCAGTTCACTGACGAGTATCACCTCAGGGGCCCCCGCACCTTTCTCCCCGAGATTCCTTGCTACACTCTCCAACTCCTCCGGCTTATCCGTATAATCCTCGGCATTTATCCCCTTTTCCCTTAACCTCTTCAATATCTCTTGCCTCATCCCGGTATCCTCTACCACCACATAGTAGGCATCCACCTTTTCTTTACCCTTGAGGTTGAGCCCGCTTACTATACCGTTCACCACATTATTGATGAATTTATCCTTTTTCTCCTCCTTGAACACATCCCAAAATACCCCGGTCTGCTTCCCGCTGGTCATCACTACCTTTTCGCCATCAAGGACTAGGGTTATAGGCCTTCCGATGGTCTTCACCCTCTTGCCGGTTATACCCTCAACCAATGGTTCTATGTCCCTGAGTGTACCGGAGAGGAAGACCACATCACCAAGCCGTGCCACATTCAGCAGTTCTCCCACACTGGTGGAGGTCACCGTGATCCCTCCCGCCCGGGTATTCTCAAGGGCAGCCTTATAGTCAAATCCTCTTTCTTTGAGCAGCGTAGAAACATGCTTTACCTGCTCTGCTCCTACCCTCACCTCTTCTGGTTTAAACTCGCCCTTGCTTATCAAACCGGACAGAAAGGCCTTTGCCCCCACATACTGCACATTCTTGCTTATCTGCTCGGGACGGAATTGCCCCTCGCTATAGGGGACAAAGCGCTTTTCCTTGCCATACCAAGACACCATCCTATCAAAGACCAACTTGCCACCGCCGACCTTAACGCCTTCTATCTCCGCCAGCACGGTAACTAGGGAGTTCACTCCAGCCACCGATACACCCTTGCCGACCAACTTATCTCCCCTGCGCTCCAATCTGAAGTCCTTCAGGACCTGAGGGTTTGCCCCCTCTTTTATCTCGAACATCCCGGTCTGCTGGTTGTAGTTAAAGTTCTCGTTGAGGAACTCCTCAAATCCCTTACCCTCGTACCTCCCAAGTGCCCGTTTCACCCCTTCCCAGGCAGGCTGTATCTCCTTTTCAACCACATCCGCTATGGGAGCCCCGCCATCCCCTATTATGGCGTCCACCGGGGTCCTCAAAATGGCCTCCTCATCTATGATGACCCTCGCCCTATCGCCTATCTCCCTCCGCTTTGCTATAAAGGCGGTATACTCTCCCGCCTCGTAGAGTTTATTCATGGCCTGCTGGAAGGCACTGTACTCCCCAACCACTACCCTTCGCTCATTCGTGTTCGTGAGGACCTCCCTGATCTCTTTTGCATCCATCTTCGTGGGATCTATTACCTTTATGTTCTCCTTCCCTCTATAGTCTCTAATCAGATTCTCGTTGGAGGTCATGACATACATCTTATTACCGGTGAGTTTTAAGGCCTCTTGTATTACCTTGTTATCGACGAAGTTCTTCACCAGGGCCGAATTGGCAAGGTACAACTCAGTAAAGCCTTCCTTGGCGTAGTTATGGCTAATCGCCATCATCTCGCTGGCGTAGGTCTTTCCACCTCCCACAGGGGCCTCTATGTTCCAGAACTTCGCGCCCAAGATACCTTTAAGTTCTTGAACTGCCTTCGGTTTAAAGCCCTTATTCTCAACCTTCCTGAACGCCTCCTTCGTGGCCCAAGATGCCAAGACCGCACCTCCAATGTGCCGGCTGAGGGACTCAACCTCCTCTTTACTCAACTTCATATCGGGAGCAAACTCTTTCAGGATAACCTTTACGGCGTGCCTGACCTCCTTACCATCAACTTTCACTCCTGTTTCGCCCTCCTGAACCATCTGCTCGCCGAGTCCCTTATCTATCTTTGCAACGAGGGCGTCGAATTTCTGCTCAAACAAGGCGAACTTCTCCTTGGGAAGGATACCCCTCGCCGACTCTACCATAGTGGACCTTTTGACTGCCTCCGTATACACCGAACGGAACTCTTTGGCGCCCATCCTAAACAGGTCCTTATTACCACCCATACCCTCTGAGGCCTTCATCATGCTCCTAAGCACCTCCGCCGAGGGAGAACCCATCCCCGCAAGGGCATCCACCGCCTCCTGCACACCTACCGATCCTGCTCTATGGGCAGAGGTCTTTCCAAGGAGATCTCCAACTTTTGCCTCAGCGGGGAACAGATTCTTGACCGTTTCCCCGAGATCACCGCTCGCCTCCAGAACCGCACCTTTTTCTACGGCCTTCCGCGCAACCCTTTCGCTCGCCTCGTCCACAGCCTGGCGCAACAGGTCGCGGGCAGGAGTGGAGGTTATCCTTATCGATCCCTTCAAGGCCTCTTGGAAGACAGGATGCTGGAGGAGACTGGTCCTTACCAAACGATAATTCTCATTGACCCGAGCGGCTTTCATCCTGCTGATCTCATACGGGGACTCGAAGGACTTAATGGCAATAGCGGCATCTACTATTTCCTCCCTAACCTTACCGTAAGTCTCGGGAGAGAGGCTTAACTGAGATTTGTCTCCGAATAAGGTGCCGGTCAACTTCTTGGCGATACTGACCACATCGTTCACCTCTTTTCCGGAGATGCGGGCCTGAATCGCCTTTTCTATCTCACTTTCCATCTTGGTACGATCCACCTGCGGTTTCTCTACCCCATTCGCAGTATCCTTAGAGATCAATGTCCCAAGTCTTCCCCCAACCGCATTTTCAATATCTGCCCTTAACCGCTCCCTGGAAAGCCCGTTCCTTTCACCGATCCCCTCAGCAAACTTCCTCAGAGAGGAGACATAGGCGTCAATGGTTATCCTGCCTTCCGCAAATTCCTTTCCATAGCCTTTTAGAAGGGCATCCACGGATTGAGCCACCCGTCCTTCTCTCGCCATGTTCAAAGTGGATATCTCAAAGGCCATCTCGGGGCTGAGTCCCATCTGCCTCAGTCCCCGGAAACTCCTGCCCTCCTGCGCAAGGACCTCCATAGCCTTCCTCTGGTTAAGGCTATTGACGAGGGCATCCTGATGCATCCTCTTCTCACCGGTCAGCACCTTCACTGCCTCGCCTCCGCTCATCTCCTGCACCGGCAGACGATAGGATCCTTCTTTCAACATAGACCGCACAGCCCCTGCAGAAATGGAGTTCGCCCTCCCCAAAGGCATCTCGTGGATACCCAACACCTTACTGCCCGGAATACGAGGCGCAAGGGCCACCTCACCGCTCCGCTTGGTCTCTATACGGTAGAAGAGGTTCGTCACCTCCCGTGCAACCGGATGGACCCGGCGGGACTTCACTTCGGAGGTAGAAACTTTCCCGGTTAGCACCTTATTCACATCCCTTTCTAAGCCCTGTAGATTCTCCGCCACATGTCCCACGGAAGACTGAACAACAGTCCTACCCACCAACGCAGTAGAGAGGGCCTTCCCTCCGAAGGTCGCCCCTACCCCCATCATTGCTGCTTCACTAGTCATTGCCATACCGAATTCCTTGGGAAGGCTCTTCCACGCACCAAATCCCTCCCTGGCTCCTCTCAAGGCACCTCTAAGGCCAAATTGCCCTTCGACGGCCTCCCCCCTCCAGCCTTTTACCGCTCCTTCACCCGCACGCAGGATCCGCCCCGTCCCCACATGGGCAACACTGGCCCCCAACAGCGTCCCGGCAAAACCGGTGAGGTTCTCGTAAACCCCACGACGCTGATCAATACTTTTCAGATTGCCCGCCAAGGCCTGTCCGACCAGAGCCCTGTTGTGCCACATCCAACCCAGTTGACGGCTCGCCTCAGCGTAGAACGGCCGTATCACAAACCATGTGTTTGCCAGATCAAAGGCAAGAGAGGAAGAAAAACTCGCCCCCCGCGTCAGCCTGCTGAATCCACCAAAGAGGAGGCCAAAGGCCCCCATAGTAAGCGAAGTCTCGGCTCCTTTGTATAGCAAACCATACAGGAGATACCTCCTATTCCCGGTCTGCTCGTATCTTTTCAAGAGATACTCCTGCTTCGTCTTAACGCCTGCTTTATTGAGGTCCTCTCGTCCGATCCAGAATACGGCCCTATCCATCGCCCTGCTCACCCCGGCAGAAACAAGTCCCATCGCCCGGCCTCCCAATGACTGCCCGTTTCCTGCAGGAACGAAGAAAGAAGCAGTTGCCACGGTCCTGATTAAAGACGCAGAACTAACCCCGGCACCTGTCGGGACCAAGGCCCTGCCCCCACCGAGGGCAATACGCTCGCCTACGCCAGATCCCAAACCGGAGAGTCTCCCGGAGACCCTCGCCCCGATACCGGTGATCCTGCCCCTCAGTTCTCCCCCGAGCCGTCCTCCCCATTCCACAACTCTACCTGCTACCCTGCCCACCAATCTTCCTTCCAGACCGCTACCAACGCTCTCCCAGATCCTAACGGGTACCCCACGAATCCCCTTAATCTTGCCCATCACCCTACCCGCACCAATTACCCTAGACCCTGCGCGGCCCAATGTCCCCTTGGCCACCTCAACCACCCTGCCGGCCCTAACGGCCCCCACGACTGGGGCGAGGGCAGCACCGGCCAATACTTCCACGGCAGCCGAATGGGCTAAGATAGGAGCAATCGCATGTAGATACCCTATTGACTTGCCTATCTTCTGCGCAGCCCCATACTTCTCATCTACTACCTTGGATACTTTCTCCGGCGACAGGCCCGTCAGTATTGGCACGAGACTCTTAAACTCACCTACATAGCCACGACTCATTAGATCTAACTCACGGTTCAGAGTTCGTTCGGATCGCTTGGCAGACTCCTTATGCCCAAACATCCGCTCCAAAATGATCCCTATTTTCGCCGGGATCTTGACTAAGAATGAAACAGGTGCCAGCGATTGCCGAACGCCTGTCGAAAATGTATCCCCTATGTAAGCGTCCCTCCAATCCTTTAACAACTGCGGATTCTCCTTGAACGCCTTGCCTAACTTCTTTCTCAGGGCAGCGAAACTCTCCCAGGTGTGCTGGGTGACGAATTTCTTATAAGCCTCGCTAAGGTCCTGCCTGTTCCTCAGCGGATTAGTAACCCAGAGGTGGCGTAGTTCCGGTGACTGTGCGACTTTGTGTGCATAATAGTCTGAAGACACCTGAAAGAGTACAGACGGCCGGATGTATTCAGCGGTCAAACCCTGCTTTTTAAGCCCCTCAAGGGAATTAGACCAACTGTAATTTTTGAAATACTGCCTGAATGCAGTATCCTGCAAACTCCTGTTTACGAATGAAATCGTGGTCTCTTGAGGGCGCAGAGCCTTCAGAGCGACTGCACTCTTGCCCATAAAGAGGCCCTTTTCCTCATACCTGACCAGCCCTTTCTTCTCGTCAAGGTTGGGGATAAATGCACGCCACTCTTTCCCGCTGAGGTCTTGTAAGGCCTTTACGGTGAGCATGCGATCGTCACCGGCCAGATAAACCCCGTTTTTGCCAGCACTCGTGTCGATGTGTACACCGTAAACCATTTTTGCTATACTCACCAGCCCGCGACGATCCCTCACCTTATCGCCCCAAGTCCAACCCCGAACGATGTTCACACCTTTGATATCACCACTTGGGCCCCGCACAATCGCCGTCGGGAATATAGGCCGGGTCTTTCCGTCGGAGAAGTAGAAGTAATCCTTGGCCATTGCCAGATTGCCTGCAAATCTCCCGGTGGCATTGGCGACCGTACCCAGTCCGGTGAGAGACCACTCGACCCCCTTTGCACGGACTATATCGCCTTCTTTGTACACCCTTGCCCCGGCCCGGGTAGCCTCAACGGGACCCTTGGGTTTGGGAGAAGAAGGAACCGCTATCACATTCACCAAGACAGGCAAGTCCCCCTTTATGTTCACGGCACCCGCATTGACCTGAACCTTTTGCGTCACCAATTCCTGCCTACCATGCGCTACCTTGATGTTCAGGTCCCCCCTTATCCCCGTCCCCCCTCCGGTCAGCGCTACGATGTCTGCCTTCTTCGAAGAAAGTGAGAGGGTACCTATCCCGATACCCAATTCATTGAGTGCCTTCATTTCCTTATCGGTTAATGTTTCCCCCTTATAGGCCTTTATGATAGCGTCCTTCACCTCCCGGGAAATCTTTAGAGCATTCAACTTTTCAGCGAGATCTTCAACTCCCTTGGCAGTCTCAAAAATACCCTTGATCTGATTATTTGTCACCTCCCTTGCCAGCAATACCTGCTTCTGAGAGGCGAGGTTGTACATATTGGCAACAGTGGTTCCACCCGTGAGATTTACGCCTCCAAAACCGGTTACCCTATCGTATGTAGCGCCTCTGTTGATGTTCTGCAAAACCTCAATGTTCTGCACGGGAGTCTTCGCACTTCGGCCGGTATTAAAGGTCCCCACGAGGAGGTAATTGGCGTTCTCGACATCGCCGGTAAACCTCAACTTGACCGCGTTGCTCTGGTAGGCACTGAGGGTGCCATACATGTTGGTCATAAAGATGGTAAGCCTCTGATCCGTGGCAAGAAGACCTGCTCCCTCTTTTCTAACCTTTACTTCAATTGTACTGATACCTCCGCTGGACCCCGAACCGGGGGAGGAGCCGGGTCCTGCCGACAAGAAGGGCACGAACCAGTTCTCTCCCTCTACCTTCCAGGCGTTGTGGGCTCTATCATAACTGAGATTACTCTGTCTCCAATTGCTCACCCCATCTACCTTAAAGGCTACCTTAAGACCCTTTCCACCCGCTAAAGTAAGATTTCCACCCCGTAGTTTGTACTTTGCCTCTTCAAACTTAAGTCGGCCCTCCTTAATCCGCCGGACATTGGCAGCCTCCTTTACATTCCCGACATCCGGAGTCTGGACCTTGACCCAACCGCGTTTACCCTCAAACGGGATCTGGATCCACACCACCTGTCCCTCATTAACCCCCGAAAACTTTACTTCACCATTAGGATTAAAGGTCGCGGTCATTTTGTTAGTGAAGGCCACCTGATTTACGACATTGGGAGCGCCGTTCTTCCCGGTGCCATAGGTAATTGGCATTCGATCCGCGGTTTCTCCATGGATGGTGATATTTGTCAACACCCGACGATCAACGAAGTCGCCGGTTACCTCCGCCGATCCCTTACCGATGCGCACGGAAGAGAAGGTGTTATTTAGTAAGATCTTAGAGGGAGGTTTGAAGTTCAATTCAGCGACGAGCTCACTAGCCCTGCCAACAAAATCTGCCTCCGTCTTTGGGATGTCTATCTTTTTCGGTCTTCCTGCATTACCAGAGTCGGGGTTTCCTCCACTAATCCGCATAGCGTGCACGGGGAGGGTGAGTCGGTTTTTGCCATTTATAAAAGCCCGTCCAGATTTATCTACAGACATCTTGGCCTGCTGGTTTTTATAATTATTGTACGAGACAGTGACATCGAGAGGTTTCGTAGCGTTTATCCTGCGATTTATTCCCTGATCAGGCGTGACATCCCAGGTAAACGAAACACCATGCCCAAAATCAACTTTCACCTTATGGGTTTCCCCTGTTTTTTCATCTCTCAAAACCGTGTCCAAGTGAGTGACATTATTCTGCGTAATCAATGCCCCGTGCTTGAGCACGCCTTTGTAGGAGGAGATGGCACCGGCCTCGTTAAAGTAGAAGTCCCATGCCCCTCCTTGCTCAGGACGGGCATCCATATCCACCTTATCTGCCAACAAACCGCCCAAGTAGGTCTCCTTGATAGGCCCCTGCCCTCTTACGACCAGATTCCTTGGTATGATGTCGTAGGTAGAACTCTGCGGGTTGGCAAGGGCGTTCGAGAGAGAAACCAAGAGATATCTATCTTTTGCCGGTGAATCGGGGTTTGAAGATATGACTTCCTTCACCCACTTTATATCCATAAAGCCATGGCCTTCTGGAATAGGTTGATCCTGTGGTGGCTGACCCCGAGGTGGCGCCCTATCTGGCAAGAGTCTGGTTCCCCAAACCCTGGAATAAGTCGCACTTACCCTCTTTGCCCACCAAGCACCTGCGTCTATTAAGGATTGACTAGTCCTCACCACATCCAAACCGTACACTCCTGCGCGCTCGTTGCCTTTGCTATCGTAAACCGGGATCGTAGCGACCATTCGCTCGGAAATATTGCCCCGATCCCAAGCAAATCTTATATTCATAGGATCAACACGGCCCTGTGGCAGATTCTTATTCCCCTGCTCTGCAAAGTCCCTCCCTATGGTCTTGTTCCCAAAAGATATAGTCGAAGAAAGCACACGGGTTGGAGTAAATGTAACGTTCATCTGAGTGATAGGCCCGCCCTGCATCTCATCGGTTATGTCGGCCTGGACATTCCAACTACCGGCGCCATAGTAGTAACGCCCATCCTTTATTCGCATTACACTGGTCTTTGCTAAGTCCTCCGGGCGCACATGCTTCACGACTCGGTGAGAGACCCTGTCCTCTCTCAGGTAGTTATCCACAGCCACAAATCCCCGGGTCTCGGGATTGGTGTATTTACCAAACTTCACTATCAGATTTTTATTCATTGAGGCATCAAAGAGATCACCGGATCCAGAAATGCTTGTAGAACCACCGAATCCCGGAAGGGATTGGGCAATACCCTCAAACTTTACCTTTGCTTTATCCATATAACCGAGGTTATAAGGGTTCACATCATCCCCAAGAGATGTTATAAAGTCGAACTGGAAAGGAGGCATTTCGCCTTTTGTATTACTACCGGAAGTCTGTGAAGCACCCGCACCCGTCTCTGATACAGTCTGCTGAGGCGCAGCCAATGCCACAAGAAATTTATCATCTTTACTTCTAAGCACTTTATCTTCTGGACTCAAGACCATAGACCTAGTTTCGCCTGTCTGGATGGAGTAATCCCGCCATAGGAAAGCGTCTAACGGATTATCTTCTAAAGTAGAAAATGTCTTCTCTGGGCCAAACAATAGATTTAAGGTCCATTCTTCACCTGGATAGTATGCAGTTAATTCCCCTCGAACCTCTTTCGAAGATCCTTCAAGCTTATCCATATGATAACTCAGTTTGAAACCTTCACCCCTCATAACCGTATTTACATCAAATGTAGCAGATACAGGTTTTTCAAATTGCGCCTCCGCTTCGTATCCGATGCCATTTTCCACCCTGTACCTATCAAAAGCAATGTGGCTAATTCTGGCTGCCGTGCCTGGGGCGAGTTCTAACTTATTGTCCAATACTGCCGTCCAGAACTTCTGTTTGCTTATAGGCTCTACCCACCCTGTCTTCTCAGACAGAGCAAATCCCCGCCGGATGCCGTTTATCTCAATCTCACCGGCCTTTTTACCCCAAAGCATAGTATTCCGGAAGTCAAACGCCATCCCTTCCTCTGCAAAGGGATTCACCCTCATCCCCGCCCTCAATGACGCAAAGACCTCCTTCGCTCTCACTCCCTCGTCGGCCTTCAACCTCGCCTTCCCAACATTTTCGGGTAACTCCGCAGTAAGGGCGACGACATCTCTGGACAGTTGAGTCGTCCGCACGGATGCAAGTGCCTGTGGGGTGGGTTGTCTTTGAGGTGAGGGTGTATTCGTGGATCTGACTGTTTTATCCCAAGAAAAATGAAATATGCTTCCTTCGTCCATCCAGTATTCATCCGATTCTTTCCGATGGATAACTCCGGTGGTATACACCCATTCCCTCCCTATCTGGTGAACACCCTTCGGGAGACCCGTGCCCTTTTCAATGAGATCGTTTCTACCCCAACTGAACACCGGCACTTTTCCCTCAGGGCTTAAATAGTAAAACCTCCCACCAACTATCCCGTCGCTTAATAACATACCCATCTCACCGGGCAA
The DNA here is from genome assembly GCA_015494465.1 of Candidatus Omnitrophota bacterium. Classification (GTDB taxonomy): domain Bacteria; phylum Omnitrophota; class Gorgyraeia; order S143-82; family S143-82; genus S143-82. Next base: position 217,393 of record WGBD01000001.1, read on the forward strand.
ATTCCCCTTAGCAAACCTCTCCTCTAATCTCCCCAAATACGCCTTACCGGTCTCCTCCTTACGCAGGATGTTATCCAGTTGTCCAAGGTCCGTCCCCCCCGCTTCCAAGCGGCGGAAGGCCCCTAAGACCCGACCTACATTGAGCTGTCCGGAAGAGGAAAGGTAGGTTGGAACTCGATAGGAAAAGAACTTCGCATGAGTGGCTATGCCAACGGTGATGTCCTCCTCCATCCGCTCATCATAGGTGTACCTATTCTCAAAAGTGCCTACGGGGGTGTAGGTGGCCAGATCGTATAATTGACTATTATTGGCATATTCACCAGCGCGATTTACATAACCCAAGAAAGTGGTGCTATTATCCATCCAGCGGGAAAACAATCCCGCAAACGGCCCCGAACCTTTTCTTATTTTCATACCCAAAACATCTCCGAACTTGATCCCTTTCCCTTCGGATCCATATACACCATTCAATCCCACGAAGACCGGTCTTTTATCACTGAGATGAAGGGCATAAAGACCGGAGGAGAGAAATATCTTATCCATTATATTCGTAGAGACCGCGTGGGCGCCCTGAGAGACCATCCTGCCCCAGACCTCACCTGGAGTAGGGAGTAGATGATAACGCCAATCGCTGACGCCGTGCTCCTTCAACTTATCCGCTATCCCGGACATCTGGACTATCCCGGCGGCATTTGCCAATCTCATTGCATATCCACTCGAGGCTGCCTGATAAGAGGAGAAATCCCCGTAATTGCCAAGCTCCGGCGGACGCCAAGTGGCCAAGACTCCCTTCAGTTGACGCATCGAACCCGAAAAGGCCTCTTTCCAGGTTGGCCTGCGGAGGGTCATCTTTCCGTCAGGTCCAACGACCGGATGGGTGGTAGCCTTGGCCCACAAAGCGCTGGCCCCAACCAGCGCCAAGGTGGTAACCTGTGAACTGGCATAGGGGCTTAGACCTAGTTTATCCTCCGCAAGGTCCTCCAGCTTGCCAACTGCCAAGTCCGCAATTCCACCTCTGACCCCCGATATCAACACATCCTTCCAAAACTCACTCGAAGCCAAGGACGAACCTGAATAGCCTTCACCCGTGGAGGCAATGCCTCTTCCTACCGCAGAGCTTATGGAAGTGCTGACCAATCCCCTCAGGAAGTTGTCTTTTACCCACCCCTTCTTCTCCGCGAGGCCAGTAACTGCCAATCCCACGCCCTCCGAACCCCATTGAGAGAGGTTAGTTCTAGAAAAAGCATCTTTAATCCCCCGTCCAAAGCCTCCCTTAGTCAAGGGCGCGAGTTTGGATTCCAGATCCGAGCCTTTTATCCAAGCAGGCGCTGCATTCTCTCCATCCGGGGTAAGGCTATAGGCAAGGCCGTTCATCAGCGCAGTGCTGGCTATCTTACCACCTAAACCTGAGATACTCGCCCGCAGATAAGGCTTGGAACTGATGTGCTTGGCGATGAGGTTGTCCACACCTACCACTGATGCTCCAACTATTCCTCCTTGCAGGGCACCAACCAAAGCCGCCTTGGCCACCGAATGCCCCACCCAATCCACGGTCTTGGACCCCAGGTTCCCGATAATAGTCTTCTCTACCACCATACGCTTAAAGGCCTCTTCTGTCAGGTGCTGCTGGATGGCTGTCCGTTTCAGGTCGTACATCTGAAGCCCTCCCAGGGTGGCCTGCTGGGCTACAAAACCGCTCAACTGACCCACCCACACCGGAGCCTTAAGAACCCCAGTGGTAATGTTGGAAGCGATGTTTCCTACATTGGCTGCCGTCAAAGCGGTGGTAAAGCTCGTCCCCGTGAGAGCGGAACTAACCCCCGCACTTACCAAAGACATGCCCACACTCAGGGCCACATCGCCAAGGCTCATCCCCGGAAGCATATCATCGATGTCCACTGCATCTTCGGGCCCTTCCCTTCTGAACCCACCCCGCAAAGCGAGTGCCTCTTCCAACCGCAGTACTTGATAGCCACCACGCACTCTATTAAGATCCCTCCTTGGAACCAGCACCACACCAGAGAAGTGCTCCGAGAAGTCTTTCAAGGGCGAGATAAACATCTCGCCATTGCTCACATATGCCATTACCTTCCCAACCGACAGGACCTCAACATAGTGCCCGCCAAAGCTATCCAGGAGGGCGATAAAGCGCAGGCCTGTGAGGGCCAACAAATCCTTCACCCTTATAGGCACCAGCGGAAGGTGGTGATACGCAGAAAGCAGAGCCAAGGCGTAGACGGAGACCTGTTTGAAGTTCCCAGTCCCACCGGCCTCAATGAGATCCACCATCCTAGAATAGAGGCCAAAGCCCTTTTTAGGCGAGACACCGTTGTCCAACAGGAATTGGTAAAGGACCTCCTCACCACAGTTGGCGAGGTAATCCCAGACCTTGTGCGGGTGTTTGCTTACGCCCCAGGCCAACAAGGCCTTCCTCAGCCACTTATCGTCCTTTGCATATCCCCACCTTACCGCAAGATCGTAGGCAAGGGAAGGGGGCAGCTTTTCTCCCAAGACCTGCAAGGCGGTACTCTGCACCTGTGAGGCCAAGGTCCCTAACCGGATGTGGCGGGCGAGGAAATTAGGATCGTAACCGTATGCCCAAGAGATATTTTCAAATATGAATAAAATGCTTGTAAAAATCGCCAAAAATTGGGCAAAAATTTTTCTGCCCTTCATAGGCAACACCCCTTACACATCCACGATCATAACCTATTGCTAATCAACGGAATCCGCCGAACACATCTCCTTTCATAAACTTTAAAATAACCGGTCCTGCTACCACTATAAGTATAACAGGAAGGATAAAGAAAAGCAAAGGGAAAAGCATCTTGATAGGGGCGGTCATCGCCGCCTCCTCCGCCTTCATTATCCTATACACGCGCATCTCGTTTGCCTGTATGCGCAGGATCTCCCCTATAGGGGTCCCCATCTTATCTCCCTGGATCAGGGCCCGAACGAATGACGACACCTCAGGCATATCCACCCGCCAGGCCATGTGCCTAAGTGCCTCGGCACGGGATCTTCCCATCTGGATCTGGCGCCAGACATGTGAGAGCTCCTCAGTAACCGCACAGGGTTTGTAGTCCCTAACCACCCGTTTCACCGCCAACATAAAGTCCATACCCGCTTCCACGCACAGTTTTAGCAGATCTATCACATTGGGAAGCTCTCTGGATATCTCTTTTCTTCTCTTGGCAATCCTATTGTTAAGCCAAATGTCCGGTAATATAAACCCTATGAACACCAATAGGATAGCGAGATCTGGCGAAGGGAGGTTGCCGATCAGGAGATAATACAATACGGGCACCAATAACAAAGAGAGCTCTTTGATCGCCATGAACTCGTTGACGGTAAGCGGAACATTAGCGGTAATAAGTTTACGGTTTATTTTTCTCTTAAGGTTGCCTAAAGGAAGAAGATCGTTTAGATTGGCTATTGGTCGCAGTAGTAATAAAAGTGCCTTCCAGTGTCCCCTAAGGCTGGCCAGTGAGCGTATGGCCTCCTCTTCGGACCACTCTTCGAAACGATGTCTTATTTTAGTATCTACCTTTCTGGAATAGAGATAACTGTACATCATCGCTGTCACGAATAAAAAAATAGAGAGAACTACTAAAACTATCATATTGTTAGACCTCCACCTTCCCCATGACCCTCATCGTAATCAATCCCAGTATCTGAGATACAACCGCATATACCAAAAGCAATTGCCCAGTAGGATCTTTAAAGAATATGTCGAAGTGATGTGGATCTTGGTGGATGACGAACATCACAAAGAAAATCGGCATAGCGCTTATAATCATCCCCTGCCAGCGCGCCTGAGCAGTCAAGACCTCTACCTTTCTCTGAAGCATCTTCTTTTCTCTGATCATCTGGGCCAAATTGGAAAAGATCTCCGTCACATTTCCCCCCGTATCCCTTGCTACGAGGACCGAGATAACCACGATGTCTACATCGTCGTTCCGTATGCGTGCCCTAAGCCGATTTAGCGCCTCTTCTAAAGGGATCCCCATCCTGAGTTGTTGGAGGATCAAGGCAAACTCTTCCCGGGTTGGGGACGGCATCTCTTCTACGACGACCTCAAAGGCCTGCCGTAAAGTTAGTCCTGCCTTTAAAGCTGACGACAATAGGGCCAAGGTATCCACGAGTTGATCAACAAACTGTTTTCTCCTTCGCTCTTCAAGGGCCCTTACCACGAACACAGGCAGGAGGGCCCCAACCGCTGCTCCTAGCAAAGCAAACAAGGGATTTGCAAAGAGAAAAAACACTATTATCCCGCCTCCGACCATCGACAACACATATAGCATATTCAGGGTCTTTCGTTGTACGGGAAGGAGCATGCCCTCAAGAAGAGCCTCGGTCTGACGAATTTGGGCCTCCCGAACCCTAGAGTATCTATGCGCCACCCCCGGAACTAACAGCAGAGTAAGTGAGGCCACTGACCCGGCTATCAAAATGAGGATAACAATAAGAAAAGGATCCATCTCCCCCCTCCCCCCGGCGTTAATTATTGTTTATCCGAAGAACTCCTTTGGTAGGACCTCCACCTCCGGAAATATCATCCGCGCTAACTTCGCCAAAGACCGAGACCACCGCAGATCGATTGCGACCCAATAATATAGATTTAAACAAATTGGCCATGACTACGATACCCATTATTACCGCAACACTTAGTACCATGTATTCTATAAAACTAAAACCTCTACGGTCGTTATCGTGCAACGATCTACTCTGCATCCTTACCATAAACGCCGTCCTTAATTGCCTTGGATCCACCAATTGTTCGTAGTTGGACCTCTGTGCTTTTTTGCGTAATATCGAGCCCGGGTAGTAAAGCAATAGCCATTCCTGCAAGCCCTTACCCATACCACTTGCTTACAACGCTTCACCTTTATCTTAACCTTGGTAAGTTTCTTCTTGACCTTTATCTTAGGCATCTTGAAACTCACTCTCACCTCAAGAGAGTGACGCCTCCCTAACTTATCCCTCCAAGAATATCTAAAATCATTACCCCCGACAGCATAACTTCCCTCACCAAATGCTTTCATAAGGAGGTCCCTATACTTATTTTCTATCTGGTTTATCCTGTCCATAAACCTATCCATAGAGCTGGAAAAGGCCATCAGACTAGCGATCAAACGCTCCTTGAGTTTGGTATACTGCCACTCAGTCATATATACATCTTCTCCCTTGCTGGTTCTCTCGTATATATCTCTAAGCATCTCTAAATAATTACTCCCATGTACGAACTTCTCTGCGTGGCTTCCTACCATTAAAGGACTTACCGTTGAATTAGAGACCACCTTTACGCGCCCATACCTGCGGATTTCCTTCCAACCACTCCCCGGTCCAAACGAACGAACTCGCTGAATACTATATGTACCTTTTAGATCACTATTTCTTATCGTGTCGACAGCGATATTAACGAAGCGCTTCATCCGCTCAAAATCCCGCGAGAACTGACCATCCTCGTCCTGCTCCTCAGGATCCCAGTCTTTAATAACCTGCAGAGCCTGGACTGGGTCTACCTCTTTTTTAGCTAGGGCCCACATCAACCCCGCTAGGCTCATCTCTGGATTGGTTCCTGCCCCGCCATATAGTACCGCACGAAGGTAATCAAAGCTCGAGAGACTAAGAACGGGGTTGACTTCATCTTCGTCCGGCTCTATTGCTTCCGTATAATAAGCAGGCTGATCCATGTTAGTCCCTGCCAGCTTATCCCACAAGCTTAAGGCCTCAAGGAGATCTTCTATCCACCCTCCTTTACCAGGTGAACCAGCATACCCAGGCAAGCCGGAGTAATAATAGTAAGCCTTTATGATCTCTTTTCTCATTGATCCCAGAACGCCGTCTAATCCGCCATTATTATTACTCCCTGCGGATCCATTTATAGCTGCCTCCAGGGCTTCGCTCAGTTGGGGAATAACTTCTGGATCAGCCAAGAGCTGTGCCACATAAGAGATAGTACTCCAACGAAGAACATCCCTCACGTTGGATAATCGTTTAAAGGCAGCCCTGAGCCTTTTGACAGCCGCATTCGTAACGACCTCATCCGCTACGAATGTAGCCAAACCTGTTGTTGAAATGGCTAAGGCCCAATTAAGACCTACTATGCCGAACCCCCCTAAGAAGCCACCTAATATAGACAGCCCTAGGCCTACAATAGCACCCCACCTCCTCTTTTTCTTCTTACACTTACACTTCAGATACTTACAAGCCAAGTAATGGGCATAACTGCCCACTATTGATCCCAAATACATCGCCCCTGCATCGGCGGCTATTTTGGCCTTGGTCTGGAAGTATTTTTTCTGGGCATAGAATATCCCTACAGAACCGAGAAAGAACATAACCGCCATAACTAACAGCAGTACAGCCGCTATCTGCCCAGTCTTCTTCTTCAAGCCATAGGGCATTATGTCACTTATCCTCATCTCCGATCCTTCCTAAACTCATAAAAGGAAGAGCCCTTATAAGGCAAAGAAATCCTCGGCAAGCTACTCCCAGGAATCCGGCGATAAAAGATTAACCTGTACGCCCGAAAGCGCTTGTTCATATCAAACGACACCCAACTTATAAAAGAAACCATAGCGCTTACGAAAAGCGCCAATACTGCAACCGCTATTATGGTATCCAATAACACCTGTCCTTCGTTACCACGAGAAACTCTCATCTCCACTACTCCACTCGTAGCTTTTTGTGCCAGTCCTACTCTCCACATCCCTGTGAATCGTGTAGGGCCCTGTAATCCTCAGCCTCCCGTGGTCACCGTTCACTACAATCTCTGCAGAGCGTTTATCTCTTTCCACATAATTGTTCCTAAACAGACCCGATAAAGAGTCAAGATCACCCCGCCAGCTCTCGTGCTCAAGATAGTTTATGAGAGAAGAAATCTCCCCTGGCACATAAGAACCATAGGCAGAATAGAGGACATCCTTCAACTTTTGGAGTTGGTGCTGCCTTTCCCCTGGCGAAAGATTTGCAAAGCTCCTTTGCACTCCATCCCACTGCTCTAGCCAGTGCCTCACCCTCTGATATACATAACTATCTGCCCCAAAGTCATCCTCTATTCTTTCCAATATCTTCCCTTCGCGATTCGCTATCTCCTCGTCCGGGGACACGCTTAAAACCAAAAACTGCCCTTCTCTTCCCCGGAGATCGCTCGGCAGCAGTCCTGCTATATTGGGAGGAGGTAAACCTACTAATTGCCGAGATACATTTTTGCCATCCATGATTATCTTTACTAATGTGGCAGGTTGATCGGGATCGTCGTCGTGCTCCTTCCAGAACATATTCCATGACCAGATAGCACTTGCGGTATCTCTAATTTCACGATAAGCGGGGAAGAAAATATTCAACAGAGATGGGACCCTTCTGTGCTCTATAGCGATTTGCATTACTGGTGCCCCTGTGGTCCCCGCGCTAGCGGCAAACTTAACGGTCTCCACAAAATTCCTAATCATCAAATCCTGACGATATACCAAAACAAGGACATACGAGACGAAAACCGAAGCGATCATCAGTATTATAGTGCCCCAGATAGACAGCTCTACTAAGGCCTGCCCCCCACACGGCTTTGTTCCTCGTACGGCTGGATCATATCGATGCCTCATATGTCTCACTCACCGTCTCCTTCACTTCTTCATTAGCACTTACATGTTCGAGAAGGTCAGAGCTAGCAGCTCCTTCGTTAACGGGAACAAAATTATGGTATGTAACGACATTCCTGGAGATAGTGCGCTTATATTGAACAGTTCCATCCTTTCCGAAGGGCTTATGTCCCAAACTGGAGATGAGGCTGTATATCCTGCCTGCAGAAGAGCGTTTCAGGTAAGGCATCATCAACATCACTGCTGCGGTTATCACCATTATAAGCACGGTAATCTCTACCGCCGTCTGTCCTCCGCTGTCTCTTTCACATAGACTCTCTAATCGTATTGGATGTCGAAGAGGTAGTCTCAACATATCTTGCGTGCCCTTCAGATATCTGGAACTTGCTTACGGTGGTTTGTTTCACTCCGGAAACGGTATTCTCGTTTATCGTGACCCCAATCTCTGCTTCGTCTATCGACTCAACTCGTTGAGTTTTCAATCCAACTGCCACGAACAGGTCCCTTATCTTTGCTTGTACACCGCGACGATAATAGGTCTGCATAGCAAATATCGCTCCCACAATCGCCAATACCAGGACCGCGTACTCAGCTATGCTCTGTCCCGACTTTTCCCCTGCCCGCATTTATCCTATTCTCCTACCCTAATATCGGCGGTTTTGGAGATATCCCTAATCACAGCTGAAAACTTACCCCGAGCAGAATATAAAACCAAAATAAGGGCTGCGCAGACCGCCCCAACAAAGAGGGCATACTCAACTACTGCTTGCCCAGGAGATCGCCTACGCCATCTCTTACCAATTCGCACCTTCGGTAATAGATTGTAAGTTGTCAACTTTGACCCCATTGTACCACTCCGTCTGATTGCTCTCGAAAGTAGTATAGTCTGTACGCTTCTCACCCCCACTGTAGGTCGTCTGGGTGGTTACAGACTCAGTATCAAATTCCTTGTGATATACAACCTGACTCTGACTTGCATCAGAGTAATCCCACAACTTACCTCCGCCTATCTTCTCGGCAGATTCCCGAGACTTTCCTTGAATAGCCCGCTTAAGATACCCCTGCATGAGGAAGATTGCCACTGCGACTATCATGAATAGCACCACGACCTCTATAGTGGATTGCCCTTTTCTCATGGCCATACCTCCCTTTTCAGGTTATCCTGATCAGATCAATAATTCCCGAGGGCATCGTCCCCTTCTTGGACTTCATAACTACCCGATTCGTATTCCACATGTGAAAACTGGTTGCTAAGGGCATTTATGTTCTTATCCAAAACTACTTGGGAGTTCTGCACTACCTGTTGGTTTATGTTCTTCGTTTCGTAATAAGGCACATACTGAAACTTATCGCCTGCCCCCATACCCAAGGCATTTCGCATCATATGTACCATACTATCTTTTTGCCTGGCCTGCAGTGCCCTCTTCACATATAACTGCATAGCCACCGCTGCACCGATGATTATGGCAAACAAGGTAGCGTATTCCGCTACGCTCTGCCCTCTTTTACTGGACAAGTTCATGAAAGCCATGGCCAACCTCCTCTTTAAGAATTAGTTATTACTGCTAGGCGGACTAGTATCCACCATTTTACTGAATAAAGCCATCCTGCCATTCACCGCCCGCATAGCGAACTGATACATCACCGTAAAGGCGGCGGCTACTATGAGGAATAAGACCACATATTCTGCCATGCTTTGACCTATCTTCCCCACTCTCATGGGCACTTGCTCCCTTTGGTCAAGTCCGCGTGCACGCAGGAATCCATCTTAACAAAGAACGAGGTTATTGCCCCAACCGCTGCTGCCACGAAGAGACTCATTATTATTGCGTATTCTAACAAGCTTTGCCCCTTAGACATATTCATTGAAACAACTTCTCTTTGTTCAATACATCGAACTCTTTATCCTCGACTCGATTTTCTACATAATAATCGTACGTCTTTGTCTCCACACCTCCCTTGCTCATAGTGATGCTATATTCTGCCTTCACATTCTGCACCACATTGAATTTTGTCACATGGTCCGGGCTAAATTGCTCACCCACACTATCTCCGCTTTCTTTTAATCGAGCCATTATAGCCCTTCTAACAAAGCGGTTCATGGTAAGCACAGCAGCAGCAACAATCATAATAAGCACCACTATCTCTATGGCAGATTGTCCCTTCCTTCTCAATGCTTTTTTTGAAGCCCTTCCAACCATAGCTTCCTCCCCCTATCCTATTAAACTTACAAAGTTTCGTTCCATCCCCAATCGCTTATATCGGTATTCCCTGCAACCCCAAGGGTGTTTTCATAACCACTGGTGATTTCCGTAACACTCTGGGTATGTGAAGCGGTCTTTCCTTCCCCGACGATGTTAACCCAACCACTCTGATTGCTCTTAGTAGTAAGTTGGGACTCTGTATAATACGGCTCGAACTGGACCGTTCCATCCAAGGTCCCATTTCCTGTGTTCACAAGGTGATTTAATACCACAAAGCGAATAGCCCCTTGCTGGCCCCTCTTTATGAAGATATTCATAGTAGTCACCGCAGCTACCACTAGGAGTATCAAGACTGCGTATTCCGCAGTGCTTTGTCCCTTTTTATCACTCAACTTCATGGCCTCCCCTCCTTAAACTCTCCACACTCTCAAACTCCCTTAATTCACCTGTATCTTCCCTATAGCCTTCGTCATGTTTTCGGTTAATCCGTTGTAACTGCTTTTGACTTTTGTCTCCAACTGGGCCTTCACTATTAATATAGCTGCGATGATGCCCGCCAAGATCAAGAGGTACTCCACTATACTCTGTCCCCTTCTGCTCCTTTTCATGTCCCTCCTCCTCTCGTTTTGGGTCCCATCTTACTATTGCCCAATGGGTTTTGGCCCTAATTTGAATCGATTAATTAATATTTTCAAATTTCCAAATTTTAACCGCGCAGAGAAAGAGCAAGCCTAAGCCTCTCAACTGCTTATTTCAAGTATAGACGCCATCCCTTGAGAAGTCAAATTCGCCAGCGCCCCTAAACCTAAACACAACTTTAGTCTACCAGGATCGCCTCTCCCTGTCAATCACATCGTCTCCCAAGTACCGCCCTGGAATGAGGTAATTCTGTAAGTAATCCTTCACCGCCCCCCCTAAGGGAGTAATCTTTTCTAAAGAAAATCCTGCTTTCGCGAGTTTTCCCATCTCCGCACAGGTGTAGTTTTGATATTGACCTTTTAGGTCCTCCGGCATATCCACGAATTCTATCACCGGCTCCTTCCCTAGGGCGGAGAAGATCGCCTCTATGAGCTCTAACCAGGTGTGCGGTCTTCCTGTGCCTACATTAAATATCCCCGAGGCTCCTTCTTCCGCTAGGAACCAGGTCATGGCCACCGCGTCCTTAACGTATATAAAATCCCGCATCTGCCCACCGTCAGGGTAGCGGGGATCGGTCGACTTAAATAGGCGCACCTTTCCAGTAGCCCTTATCTGATCGTAGGCCTTGGCCACCATCGAACGCATGTCACCCTTGTGATATTCATTCGGGCCAAAGACATTGAAGTACTTTAAAACGGTTATCTTGTCCAACATCCCCGTGCGCCAGGCCCAGAGGTCGAAGAGGTGTTTGGAAAAGGCATAGCCGTTAAGCGGGCGCAACCGGGGGAGAAACCCATGATCGTCGATGAACCCACTCTCCCCCAAGCCATAGGTGGCTGCGGAAGAGGCGTGGACGAACCTTATTCCCCGTCTTAAGCACTCTTCACACAACTCCCGGGCAAAGCGATAGTTGTTCTCCAAGAGGTACTCAAAATCCGTCTCCCGGGTATCACTGCAGGCCCCCAAATTTATTACCAAATCAACCCTGTCGTCCTCCTTCAAGAAATCAAAGACTTCTCCTGGCGGGATCACATCCCTAAAAACGAGGCCACGGAGGTTCTTCCACTTCTCTGGCCTGCGGTGAAAGCTGTCAACGACGACTATCTCGTCTATCCCCTTGAGGTTCAAGTACCACACAAGGGCACTACCTATGAACCCTGCTCCACCAGTGATTACTAGCATCTCCTCCTCCCGCTAACCTTTTGTTAAGGTAAAAACACAGTGATATAATAACAGACCACATCCAAAAAGGGAAGGAGTAGGCGATGAAAAGGCGTAAGACACGAGCGAAAACCAAAATCCAGCTATCAAAGCGCAAGATCCGTCAAATGCTCATAATTACCGCAATACTTATCGTCCCTCCCTTCATCCTCTGGGGGGTCAGTTCGGTGATAAGAAGCAATCGCAACTACTTCGTAGGCAAGATCGGATCGTGGCGTATTACCCGTCCACTATGGCGACGGGCCTTGATGCACACCCGGATAGACTACTTACTGAAGACGGGTATTCGAGAGCTTCCGCCTCAAGTCCTTGAGGAATTCGCCTGGAATCGGCTCATACAACTTTACGCAAGCAAAAAGCAAAGGATAAAGGTAAGCGACGAGGAGCTGGCCAAATACATACAAAACTTACCCCTTTTTAAGGACGAAGACGGAAACTTCTCTTTGCAGGCCTACAGGCGGTTTCTAAACGCCATAGGCATCCCAGAAAAGGAATTCGAGGAGACCTTACGCGAGGACCTCCTCCTAGAGAAACTCAAACAAAAGGTCTCTGTCAAGGCAACGGTAAGCGAAACTGAAATACAAGACGCATGGACTCGCTCCCAAGAAAAGTTTAAGTTAAGTTACTATCCGATTAAGTACGAGAAATTTTTGCCTCAGATCTCCATAAGCGAGGAAGAGATACGAGACTACTATTCAAAACACAAAGAGGAGCTGGTCATTCCCAAAAGGGTATGGCTATCCTTCGTGATAATACCCAAAGATAAAGCCATACCCCATCCTCTGCCCAAGTCTCTGGATGCCTTAGCAAAAGCTATAGGAACCGAAGTAAAGAAGATTGGTCCTATTTCCAAAGAAGAAATCGTCCCGGAGATAGGCCTAGAGGAGGACTTCTACTCCTATGCCTTCAACCTCCCCGAGGGACAACGGAGTCCTTTGTTCACACTTTCTAACGGAAACAGGTGCCTCCTCCAGGTGGATCGCGTTGAAGAGAAGCACATCGGCCGACTGGACGAGGTCAAAGACCAGATCGTAGAGGCCCTAAAACTCGCAAAGGCAAAGGAACTGGCAAAAAAGGAGGCGAAAAAGCTCCTGCAAAGAGCAGAGGAGTTGAAGTGGCAGTCCATACAGGAGATCTCCGCGGAGGTCCCGTATTTACCTGAACTGGGCAAGACAGAGACGGTCGTAAAGGTGGTAAAAGAGGCCCTGAAAAAGGGGAACAAAGTTGCGATCCTACCCAAGGAACGGGCCCTCTACCTCATAAAGATCGAAAGATTTACCCCTGCACCAAAGGAAATACCAGAAGAGGAAAAAGAAAGGCTCAGACGCGAACTGCTGAAGCGCAAGCAGGCAGAACTTTACCGTCAATTCATACTGGACTTCATCGGCACCACACCCATGCAGAGACAACGCCCAAAATGACGGGCCTCATCACCTGCTCATTATCTGGGTGAGGCTAAAAAGCGGGAGGAACATCGCAATTACGATAAAGCCCACCACCACTCCCATAAAGACTATGAGAAACGGCTCCAGAAGTGAGGTAAGAGAAGACACCATCAATTCCATCTCCTCCTCGAAGATTTCCGCTACCTGGGAGAGCATCGGAGCCAACTTCCCGGTTTCCTCCCCAAGACTGATCATCTCCACCACCAACGGCGGGAAAAATCTCACCTGCGTACGAAGATAAGAACTTATCTCATCCCCTTCTTCCACGATAAATATCAACCGCTGTAGCAATGCCCTATAGACCTCGTTTTCTATGGTCCCCCTGGTTACGCTGATCGCCTCTACGATGGGAACACCGCTGGCCAGAAGCGTACTAAGGGTCTGGGCAATCCTTCCCACATAGAACCTCTTAAACAACCCTCCTATACCCGGTAATAACAAGATAAATTCATCCATCTTGTAGCGCACCCTAGGGAACCTTCGCAAGAAGGAAATCAGCCCGAAGACCCCTACGATAAACAGAGCACCGATCCACCAACTCTCGCGTACGAATTGAGAGGCCCCTAATAACAGTCGCGTTGGCAAAGGGAGGGCCTCTCCGTATTCGCGAAACATCTTCATGAAAGAAGGCACGACGAATCCCATTATTATCAAAAGGATGACCAAGGCAACCAATAGGACGAATACAGGATAGGCCAAGGCAGATATTATCTTCTTTTTGGTGCGATGCTGGTTCTCCAGAAAAGAGGCCAATCGCAAAAATATCTCGTCCAGAGATCCACTGGCCTCAGCCACCTTTACCATGTTTACATAGTAGACCGGAAAGATGGAAGGATACCTAGCAAGGGCATCCGAGAGCTTGTCACCCTGTTCGACCTGTACCGCTAGAGAGGCCACGATCCCGGCAAAGGCGCGATTCGTCAGCTGAGAGGAAAGGGTGTGAAGGGCCCGTACCAGTGGGATGCCTGCCCTCAACATCACCGCCAGCTGGCGGGTAAAATAAATAAGTTGCCCAGCGGGTATCCTGCTGGGCAACTTTAGGAATCGCAGATCCATGTCTAAGGGGCGAACTATCGCACCCTATCTCCAGGCTTTATCTCCTCACTACCGTACAGCTTGATGATGTCTGCTGCACACACGTTGTCCTTTAGCATTCGTACTCTTACCCGCGCTATCTGTTTATCCCCCCGCAAGACATCGAACTCCATACCCTCTACTACCCCGTCCTTCTTGCCCAGATCTATCACCACGAAGTTGTGCGCCTCGTTAACGCTCAGGATCTTGCCCTCCAGCTTCAACCCCGTATTCACCACCTTCTCCTCAGCCACGGCCGATCCCGACTTGGCTGAACCCACTACTATCGGAGGCAGGTCTACGACCTGGCTCTTAGCCAACGACTTGGAGGAAGTAGCCTGCATGTCCTTCATCTTCTCCGCCAAGGTCAAGATCTGATCTATGCTCTCGCGCACCGCGGTATCCATGTCCTCAAGATACCGCTTTAGCAGTTCCTTTTCCTCCTCTGTCTTCGATAGCCTTTTCTCTAGGTAAGTCTCCGACTTGGTGAGCTTTATCACCTTATCCTTTATCAGACGGTTCTCTTGCTCCATCTTGTCCAATATCTCCTTCATGGCTCTACGATTCTCTTTCTCTTTTACGAAGTCGCGGGAGAGGATGGCCAACATCCTACGGGCATAGTTCAACTGACGCTCAAGCTCCTTGTTTTTCAACTCGGTCTGGGCAAGCTTTATCTCTAGCTCTAACTTCTTTTGTAAGGCCTCTTTCCTCTCGACCTCTTTCTTGCGAAGCTGATTCTCCAATTCCTCGACCTTGGCCTCGAGCTCTGCCTTTTTCTGAACCACATCTGCCCAGAATGGGTCAGCCTCTAGACCCGAAGGGCTAACCTCAGAAGACACCTTACGCTTAGGCCTGCTCTTCAGATCCTCCAGCTCCTCTTTCAGATCCGCCAGCTCCTCGACCTTCTTCTCGTACTTCTCTCGCAAGTCCTCTAGATCCTCTTGGAGAGCGGTCTTCTCTTTAGCCAGGGAATTGTACTTCTCCTCCAGGTCCTTTTTCTCCAACTTGAGGGACATTATCTGCCTCTTGTAGCTCTGGATGTCCTTCTTTACCTTCTGGAGTTCCTCACTGATCTTTTTCTTCTCTTGTTCCACTGCCTGTTTCTGACGGGCGAGTTCGGATATCTTGGCCTCGTATTGGCGACGCTGGGAAAGGAGTCGGGCATGCTCGTTCCGATAATCCATGTAGAACTTGATGCTGATGCCACCTAGCGCTAGGACTAGCAAAAGGAAAAGAACTATTACTAACTTGACTCTTTCCATTTACGCCCCCCTTTTCCCTCTCCTTTTAACGGCGGAACCTAAAACTGCCCTCCCTTTACCTCGGTTTGCGCCTCTATTATAACTTAAAGATCACAGTTGGGCAAAGACATTTCTCATAACGAGGCTAGCAGCCCCTAAGGCGACCGCATTTTCCCCTAACCGCGAAGGCATTATCCTAGCCACTGAGGCCATCTCGTGAAAGGCCCAGGAATCCACCACCTCTCGCACGGTATCTATTAGCTCACTCCCTAGCCTCTCTATCCCCCCTCCGACGACTACCACCTGAGGATTGAGCAAGTTCACCAACAAAGCGCACTTCAGGCCTAGACACCTGGCCTTCTCTCTTACCACATCTCTCACCAAGGGATCCCCTTGCTTCATGGCCTCCACGACGAGATCGAAGGTAATCTTATCCTTGTTCCCCTCGCAGAGAGTCATCAGGGGGGTAATGTCCTCCCGCTTTATCTGGAGCCTTTTCTTCAACTCCCTCACTATACCCATGTCCGAATCAGGACGCCCCAGAAAACAGGAATCCTTGGCCACTGCACTTTGTTCGGGGTTGTAAAGCGTAAGTTCTCCTGCGCATCCACTGCTTCCCCTGTATAGGTCGCCTCCTAGTATCATCCCACAGCCCACACCGGAAAACAGGTATATCAGATTCTCTACCGAGGAGTCCATGTAGAACCAATACTCACCAAAGGCAGCTACGGTGGCGTCGTTCTCGACCAGCGTGGGCAGGTTGAACTCCCTCTCTATGTACTCCTTCAAAGGCACGTATATCGAGACATACTCGTACTCGTCTTCGGAGATCCTCTCGGGCCACTTTATAGCCCCGCTCTGCCTATCCACTATCCCACCTATCCCTATCCCAATCCCCTTTATCTTGGACTTATCTCCCTCGAACTTCTCCAATACCTCCCTGACCAGGTCCTTTATGGTGGCAACGATGTCCCTTATCTGCATCTTATCAGGAGTGCGTTTGGCCTGAGAGAGGATCTGACCGTCTATGTTGGTCAGGACCGCAGTGAGGTTATTCATGTTGACCCCAACCCCTATCACATAGCTGGCATCGGGATTCAGGTCCAACAGCACCGGGCGCCTACCACCCTGGGAGATGTCCAGCTCCTTCTCCACCACGAAGTCGTTCTCTAGAAAGTGGTTGATGTAGTTGGTCACGGTAACCACATTTAAACCGACCATGTTGGAGATCTCGGCCTTGGTGAGTGGACCGGCCTTGCGCAGTGTCTCCAAGATGGCCACATTACGCCTGGCGCGTTCGTTAAAGCGAGTTACCTCTTTTAGAGAATCCATACCACCGCTCCTTGATTAACCTATCTCGTCCCCCATTTACGCACCTTTATTTTACAACAAAACCGAATATATGTTAAAAAGTTTTTGACCAAATTAAAAATCTTTCTCGTAGACCAATCTAAAGAGGTGCTGAGTATCCACTGCGGAGAGGTGCCAATAAGTAGGATCCAGATAATTGGCATATTCTCCCCACATAAATCTCAGGTGCTGATCCTCCCTTATCTCCCAGGACAGGCCCAAGAAGAAGTTGTGGTGATCGTCGTAATCCAGTCGGCGAGTCTGGTTATACTCGTAGAGATCGTACATCCTACTGTAGACATAGCTGAACCACAATTGGAGAGAGGGGGTAAGGTCGTATACGAGATCCAGGCCTAAGTGATTCACATTGTCGTCTATCCCAGTGGCGAACTTGTTCTCGTTCCTAGTAAAACTACCCCTCACCTCTAGCCACTCTACGGGCCTCCAGGAAAGTTTTACCCGGAAGATGTCGTAATAATCGTAGGGGGGAAGGCCAAAGATATCTTGGTCGTAGAGAAACGGCACCATGGCATCCCACAGTATCCCATCCCTGCTCACATCCGTGACATAGGTGTCGTAGAAGAGAAGCCGAGGGAAGTCCATGGGATCGTTAGTCCTCTCCCAGATCCCCTCTAGGTTCAACTTTTCATCTCCCACTCGTATACCACCCGAGAAGTGACCTATAGAAGGATCCTCTCCTTCGGAGATGGAGTTATTCTGAAGACATTCCACCTGTCCGCTGTAGTAATCGCTGAGCGCATACACATTATCCGCCAATAGAAGGGGATCCTTACCCGCCTTGGTATCTGGCAAGAACTTATACCAAAACAATCCCCTCACCGCTATCCAATCCTTCGGTCTGCAACCGAGCTCAGCCCGAACGAGGGTCTCAACTTCATCCCCAGAATCCGTATCGACCTTGCGCAGGTAGAAGTCGTAATCCCAACGAGGGAAAAGTCCTTTCGAATAGATCCCAAAGACCCTACGCCCCCGCTCCATACCGTCCCCATAGGCCAGGTAATAGTCGGCGGTAATCTCTTCGGGGAGGGGATCGAAGTAGAGATGTTTGGTGCGCTCTTCCTCTTTACGGGTATAGCGATAGTTAGAGAGCCCGGGGTTAAAGGTGTCGTCCATGTAGGCCCCGTAGGCACCGACCACCTGCCGTTTAGGTATCGGCCACCACTCAAATCCTCCTGCGTAGGCGTATCCGTGGAAGCTATTCAGGAAGCCGTTCGCCTCACTTATCCTCGTCCAACTGTAACCTATCTCTCCCTTCAAACTAACCCCCTCGTAGCAAGGGAGGAGCAGATCTACCGCAATGGTATCGTTCTTTGCCTCTAGGTGCTCGTCTGCGTCGAATCCACGCTTCCCGGTGTAGGTAAGGCCCACGAATCCCCCCGGGAAGGAATCCAGATCCAGCTTCCACCTGCTTGCCATCTCCCCGCTGTTGAGATCGGTCCAGTCGTCCCACAGGGTCATAGGGAAGGCGAGCACCGTCTCCGACTCCCAAAAGTCCCCGTATAAGGCGAGCCTGGCCCCTCTCAGATAGGTCAATCTATTCCAATCGCTATCCCTCACATAGGCGGATATGTTCCGGACCCACTTGCCACCTTTAAGGGGATTCCCCGAGCGTGCAAACACCCTGCTGGGATCGTAGGTATCTATCCATGGGCTCTCCTCCCACGGCCTCTTGTTGTTGGAGAGCCTCAAAGGATCGTCAGAAGTCAAGGCCTGAGATTGATCGCTTATCGGGAAGAGCTTGAATTCATAGAAGTCGTTCGCCCAGGCCACCCAAAGGTCTCTTATCAGGTTCCAGCGAGTGTGTACCTTTTCTCCACCTATAGGCTCAAAGTAGGTGTACCAATCGTACAGGCCCTCCGGGGTATAAGGGGATAGCCTACCGTGGTTGACCTTTATCTCGTCGAAGTTCAAGACATTTCCGTACTTCGTCCGGAAGATCTCGTTCATCGTCCTTCCCGTTGCGTAGATGTACTTAAGCCTCACATCCGCTTCGTCTCCCCCTGCAGTGGCCTCCACATGCACATCTACATCACCCACATAGGACCAAGGATCCAAGACGAACTTGGTGTAGAATTCCGGGCCCTTCCCGGTACTATGCAGTTCCAATTGCAGTCGATCGTAGACCTTCGGATCGAAGGTGTTCTCCCTCTCATCACCCCAAAGATAGCGCCAGGACTTCTCGTAAGGGACCGACTCCTTGTCTGGATTGGCGTACTTCCAAAGCAGGTCTCCATCCGATTCCATCGCCACCGCCATTCTTACCCTACCCTTTACCTCCAACCAAGGGCCCTTCGTCTTGCCTTCCTTGGGACACGCCTTAACCAAATTTTCTTTATCCCCTTCCCGATCCAAAAGGGCCTGGGCCATTGCCAACTCCCTTTGCTGGTCAGGACAAAGTCGTCCCTGGGCCGACAACAGGTTTCCATAACTGACCAGCTCTTCGTTCCAACATCCTCGCTTAGCCAGAAGTGAAAACTCCACCTGGGCCCTCTTCCAGTCCTTATTTGCTATTGCCCGTCTTAAACCATCTATTTGGCAGGCATCGGGTCCGGAGGCCATTAGGCCGAAAGGAGAGGACAGAGACACCAGAAAAGAGATAAATGCGAACACACGAACACGGAAAGCAATCGCCCCCCGCATAAAACTCGAATACCCCCCTTTTATAGCCCCAGAGATCTACAGCGAACGATCAATCGACCAGACTACCCAGCTCCTTTTCTTTCTCTGCCATAGTGGGCGAGGTCCACAGCGTCTTCAACACATAAAAGCTCTTCCTCGGCTTGCGTATGTTCCAACCGTGCCGGGGATCCTTCTTCCTAGAGATTGCGATTAATCCCCACCACTCTTCGTTCATGTTCAGGTTGTGATCACAGGCGATGTCGTGATAATATCCACCGCAGGACCAATCTCCCTTCTTGTCGTGTCGCCACCAGCTCTTTGGGTCGAACACATTGCTCTTCCACCACTCGTCCGTCCACTCAAAGACTATCCCCCCCACGACATTTCCTCTGCCCGTACCCACCGCAAGGTTCCTCTCTATCTCTTTCCACAAGGCGGCTATGTACTCCGCTTGGATGTCCTCGTTCTCTTGCATGTGCAGGGCATCGAACGCGTCTGCTCCAAACTCCATCACGAAAAATGGCTTCCGGGGACAATACCTGGCCACATCTCTCCACACATGCCCAAAGCTCTTGCCAGTAAACAGGTTTAGTCCCAAGATGTCTATGTGCTTGCAGATCCTACCCGCCACCTCCAATCCTCGCGTACCACCGTTACCCATGGCCACCAACCTGTCGGGATCTATCCGCTTTATCTCCTTGGCCAGGGAGTCTACGAAGGAGTAATATATCTCCGCCTGCCGTTCCCTCCGACGAGCAGGGTCCCTGATCTCCAAAAGTTCCTTAGTAATCCAGGGATTCACATTCTCGGGGCCAAAAGAATAATTATTCTCGTTGCCCAACACCCACATGATGATGCCAGGCTCGTTTTTCAAGGCCTTGACCATCCGCAGGACATCCCGGCGGACCTTCCGGCGGAACTTTGGGTCCCCGTAATTGGGGTTGTCCCAAAACCCCAGCCAGTGCCCCATTATGGTGTAGATCCCGTACTCTTTATAGAGCTTGTGGATAAACCTCTTGGTGGCCTTTATGTCCTTGCTAGGCTGGTAGAATCGGACCACATTTGCTCCCAATTCCTTCAATAGAGGGCCATCAACATCCAATATGGAGGGATGGGCAAAGATGTCGAACTGCCAGTTCTTCCCAATCGGTATAGGCTGATAGACCACCCCCCGGATGATAAACGGTTTACCGTACACATACAAAACGCACCCTTTGGAGGTATGTTTTATCTCGGAGATAGCCGAATTACCGACTAGCCCAAGGGGAAATAGGAATAAAAATAACACGAGGGCCCTAACCAGGGCCCTCGCTCCGTTCAAACGCGAACTATCGGATAACCTATTATTCACCCTCATAGATTATGTCGTCTAGATAAAAGGTGCAACCGTTGGGATTCACATCCATGTTGGTCACCCAGCAGAAACCACCTATGATGTAGGACATGTCCTTTCCGGAGAGGTCTATAGTGTACTTCTTCCATTCCTTGGTCAAGACTATGGGACCTATTTCAGCGCTGTCGGAATCGGAATACTTGTCCTGGATACCTCCAACCTTGAACGCCTCTATCCTCTCTCCGCCTTTTTCTCCTCTGGCCCAGAAGGTGAGTTTCTTGGCCTTGCTCAGGTCGTAACCTGCGTCTATCTTTCCCCAGTTGTTGGCCGGCTCGAGCCAATACACCCCAGCCCAACGGGCACCCCTGGAACCCTGAGCAGTGTAGGTGAACTTTATACAGGTGTCCCCACTGTGAGGATCCTCCTCACAGGCATCGTCCATCTTTATGTCGCTATAATCCCCCATGAACCCAGAAGGTACGAAGTGATTCTTTAAGGATCTCTTGTCGATGTAGACCGCAAACGGCATAGGCTCCGGACCTTTGACCTCCGCCTTGAGAGTGGGATCGTATTCGTAACGGATGTCGTCAAGGTAGAAGGTCGCACCGTCGGGATTTTGACCTGCCTGCAGTACGAAGGCAAATCCACCGCTGATGTAGGACAGATCCTTGCCAGCCAGGTTTATCTCGTACCTCTGCCACTCGTCGCTAAGCTGGATAGGACCGATGGATACCTCGGTGGAATCCGGGTAGAGCCCCTTGATCCCCCCTACCATAAACTTGGCTACTATCTCGTCCCCGTATTCACCTTTTGCCCAGAAGGTCAACTTGTTCATCGAAGAGAGATCGTAACCTCCTAGCTTGGTCCCCCAGTTGTTGGGTGGGTTCTGCCAATATACGCCAGCCCATCCCTGCCCTTGGGACTTGTCAGCGGTGTAGACTACCTGGATGCAGGTCTTCCCAGAATGGACATCCTCGGTGTAGGCATCGTTGATCCGGATGTCTCCGTAATCGCCCATGTAACCAGACGGCACATAATGGTTGCTAGGATCACCCTTATCCGTATAGACATTAAAGACCTTGCCTTCAGGAATCTTTATCCCCTGGGGCTTCTCAGCGTAAACCACACCACCCAACCCAAGGCACAGCACCGCAAACGCCAGCAATCTCCGCATATCAGCACCTCCTCTTTCTTCCCGTCACTCTACCGACTTCCTAATTTAACATTCTATCCCAATCTCCTCTGAAAGTCAAAAATGGATTTAAACTTTTTTAAAACTAGTCCTGCCAGGCCCGTCGGAGGAAGAAGAAGACCTTTCGGATCTCTCTCTTAAACGGGCTGTCCTTCCCGTCTCCCTGACCGAATAATCCCAACCATTCTTCGTACATGTATCCGTCGATGAAGGGTCCTGCCCATCGGGATTCGGTATTGTGCACGAACGGCTCGTAGGCCTTCCACCACTCGTCGAGGTACTCAAAGGCAAACCCTCCGATGGCATTTCCCGCGCCATCCCAACCCGCGGAATTGAATAGGATGTCCTCCCAACAACCAAGGTAGTACAGGGCCTGCTGTTCCTCTATCTCCTCTCTAGGCATCCCCTTTGCGTAGGCAGGACAACCGTATTCGGTAATCATGATGGCCTTGTCCGGAGCAAAGTACCTCGCGGTGTCCCACACATCACCAAATCCACTATTGCCCCGATAGCTATTGAGCCCGTATATGTCCACATCCGGACAGTACTTTGCAAACTTATCAAAGAAGAGCATGTCACCGTTGCAGATGGCCACCGGGCGGGAGGGATCCAGCTTCTTTATCATCTTGGCCACCTCGTTGACGAACCGATAATAGGCCTCTGGGTTCTCCTTGGCGTTGTTGGCCACGCCGTAATTGTTCTCGTTGCCCAACAACCAAAAGAGCACGAACTCCTCGTCCTTGAACTCCTCCACCATACTCCTAACGCTATCCATCATGTTCTTGCGGTGTTTCGGATTGGTATAGTCCGTCCCCTCCGCCCAGCTGGCCCCACTACCGATGGTATACATCCCAAGGAAGTCTCCCATAACCACCCGGATGCCAAATCGCTTGTACAGATCCCTCAACAAGACCTTGTTCACCTTGCCAGGATGGTGATACACCCTAATGGTATTGACTCCCATTGCCTTCATTATGGAGAAATCACCTACCGATCCCTCGTCTGGGTCCCTCTTGTCGTTGCCATTCCAGTCTATCCAGGCATCGTAAGGTCCATCTATGAGCCCGTTGTTGTCGTAATCGTAATACATCCAATTCTTGAGCGTCCCCTCGTCCGGGCTCTGTCCCACCTTGGTAGGCGCATAGGTGATTCCCTTGATGATGTACGGCTTTCCGTTTACCAACAACTGCCAGTGCCCGTTCTCGTACTGGACCAGCTCGCAGTTCTTCCCTCCCTTTCTCTTCACCACCCTCTTGCCCCGCAGGTCTACCCGCTTGGGGAAGACCTCCTCTTCCTCCTCTACCCTAACGATCCGACCGGGAGTTACGATAGCCTTATCGTTAAGGATGTCGTTGTCCATGCCGTTTTCTATGATTATGCTAGCCCCCTCCAGCTTCATCCTTAGGCCGGGATACCTGCGGAGTAGAAACTTGATCCTATACAATGAAGCGGGACCCACATACCAAGGGGTATGCCAATAGGTCCAGCCGTAGGTAGCGGGAAAGTGGACCACTATGGCGTAATAGGCCTTGACCGCGTGTTTCAGGAGACCGGCCCGCTCCAGGATCTGGGCTATGTAGAACTGCCTCACCCCTGGGGATTCAGGTGCACTGCACCACTTGAAGAAGTTGGCCAGGGGATCCGGCCCGTAAAGGAAGTTCCAGTGGGAGCCTCGCAACAATCCTTTCTCCCGATATTCCTTGTACTTTGGATCCCAACGGAAACTGGTCGTGTTCGGGTAGATGCCCTCACCGACCGCCTTAGCAAGGCCCTCTTGATCCTCTATAACATACCTGTACTTATCCGTCCCCACATTCTCAAAGTAACCGTACTTTTCGTAATCGACGATGTCCTCGGATCCGTAATCGTAAAGGCTGAACTTAGGGGTGGGCAGGGGCATGGTATAAGGCAGGAATCCTTTCCTCTTCGCACATCCATTGAGGAGGAAGAGAGAGAGGAACCCCAAAAATACCAACAGGGCCTTACTTCTCACAGCTCTGCTCCAGTTTTTCTATCTTGCCCTTGGCCTCTTCTGCGACCTTCCAATACCAACCTCTAGGATCCCAGTTCTGGGCCAGAGGGAACTCCTTGATCGCCCTGCGGTAGTACTCTATGGCCTTCTGGCAATCGCCCTTTTTCTCGTAGGCCTCTGCGACGATGTAAAGAGCAGCCCCACAGGCATTTAGTTCGGGATAGTCCTTTTCCTTCCCCGTCTGAGGGAACTTTCCCCCCAGAGACCTCTGCTCCTCCTGGGCCTTGGCGTAGAACCTGGTCAGGATGGTATTGCTTATCTCTATAGCGGTATCCAAGGCCCCAGCCCCCAGGGCGGACCAGGCCTCGTTGACCAGCTTATCCGCAGGCAGGCTCTGGAGGGCCTCTTGAGCGATCTCGTACTTTGCCTCCCTCTTGACCTCGTCTTGATGGATCAACTCTTTAGGATCGAACTGCGGGGCCCCTTTACCCGCAGGGGGAATCTCGATGCGGGCAAACATGTCTTCCTTCCCCCTGCATCCAGAGAGCAAAACGACCCCTAATATGAGGAACACCCCGAGATAGCGCATGTTTAGATCCCGGTTAAGGCACCCTCGGTTACCCCTTTGATTATATGCCTTTGCATGAGAATGTAAACCAAAATAACTGGGATTACGGTGATGGTGGTTGCTGCCATGAGGAGGGCATAATCCGCTGAGTGGGGGCCCCTAAACACCATCAAGCCTCTCATCAACGGCATCTTCGCCTTGTCCTGGAGGATCAACATAGCCAACAGATATTCGTTCCACACATTCAAGGTGTTAAAGATTATCACCACCGCTAAGGCCGGTCTGGCCAGAGGCAGGGCCACATGCCACCATATCCCCAGACGGGAACAGCCGTCTATCCTCGCAGCGTCCTCCAGATCGCGCGGAAGCTTATCGAAAAAGGTCTTTAAGAGGAATATGCCAAAGGGAAGTCCTGCATTTATCAAAGGCAGTATGTATCCCAGCCGAGTATTTATAAGCCCGAGCTTGTCTATCAGGACATACAAGGCGATAAAGGCCCCAGGGACCGGTATCATCATGCTGGCTATCAGGAGGGTGTAGAAAAACCTCCGGTAGGGGAACTCCAACCTGGCAAAGGCATAGGCAGCAAGGGATGAAAAAAGGACCACGAAAAACACTACTACTACGGTATAGAACACACTATTAAAGAAATACATCCCAAAATGGCCTTTGGTCCAAGCGATGTAAAAATTCTCCCAGTGGGGATGAGGAGGGATCGCACCCAGACCTATAAACGCGGTCTCGTCCGTCTTCAAGCCGGTTATAAACATCCACCACAAGGGATAAAGACAGAGTATGGCAACGAAGGTAAGCACGAAATAGGTGAAGGTATAATCCAAAAAGCGCTGGGCCCTGTAATACAGGCTCGTCCAGGTCATAGTTGTGCCCTTTTAATCCTGCCTCAACTTCCGAGAAACCATAAACAAAACCCTCGCCGACAACAACAGGATAATACCAAAGACTACACCTTCCGCCGCTGCATAACCGAACCTGCGTCGGCCCATCCACGACAGTATCTGGGTTACCGGTACCTCTGTGTGTCCGGTTGGCCCCCCGTTGGTAGTGGCTGCGATAATGTCGTATATCTGCATCGTCCCCAGAATGGTCAATATGGCGACCAACACAAAGACCGGTATCATCATGGGTACGGTGATGTAGATAAACCTCTGCCAGGCATTTGCCCCGTCCACCTTCGCCGCCTCGTAAATCTGCTGAGGAATGTTCTGCAAGCCTGCCAGCAAGATAACGAACCCCCATCCGAAGCCCTTCCACATGTGAACGAAGGCAACCGCGTTAAGAGCGGTCTTGGGATCACCCAACCACGGACGCGTCCAGGATTCCAAACCCAACTTTACCAGTATCGTATTCAGCACTCCATCGGGATAACTGTAGATCAGACTCCACACCAGACCTATCACTATCCCAGAAAGGACCGGTGGTATGTAGAAGATTACCCTGTACACATGCCCACCCCTTATGTCCCTAGCGCACATCAGGGCGAGAATAAGAGCCACTCCGTTTTGGAGGGTAAGCGCTAGAAAGGTGATCCATCCCGCGTGAAGCATGGAGATCCACCACATCTTATCCGAGGTGAAAATCTCCCAGAAATTGCGAAACCCTACGAAGGTCATAGGCAGGCCCTTTAAGCCTTCCCACTCCATCAGGGAAAGTTGGAATACCTTGTAGAAGGGATAGACCCCAAAGACCAAAAAAAGCAACAACGCAGGCAGAATGAACAGGAAGTTCCAAAGAGATGACATAGAGACCTTTTCCCTATAGACGAAAGGTAAAGGGAGGAAGATAGCCAACCTCCCAACTTTGAGTATGGCCTGTTTCTTAAAGCCTATCCCGGGAATCCACATTATCTTCTAGCGCGTTTCTTCAGTTGCTTGTCCTTTACCCTCTGCACTTCCTCCGCAACATCTTTAGGGGTCTTTTCTCCAACGATTATGCCCTGAATCCCCCGACAGAAGGTATCCACGACCAAGGGGTCCTCTTGAACGGGAAAGTTCCTAGGGTGATACATAAAGTTCATGGCCTTCAAAAATCCCCTCACCTCAGGTGCAAGGAACTCCTCACAGCCCTTTACTGCCGGCAAGGAATTAGCGTCTCTGACGAACCTTACTTGCTGGTCCTTCTCCGTAAGCCACTTCAGGAACTCTATCGCCTTTTCCGCTCGGGGGGACTTACCGTTAACCACGAAGAAGGTTCCTGCTCCTCCCCAGACGCCCACAGGATTGGCGTCTGAGATCTTGGGAGGCAACATCGTCCCGAAATGGAGATTGCTATTCATGTGCTTGTAGACATTTACGCACCAAGAGCCGTTGAAGGCAAAAGCGGTCTTGCCTCTAGCAAAGTCCCTTTCCGCTTCCTTGTTGGACTTGATGACTATCCCAGGTATAAACACACCTGCCTTGCGCATCTTATCGAAGACCTCGAAGACCCTGACCCAATCCGGATCGGTGTACTTTACCTCACCCCGGTAGGTAGCGATCATCTTTTCCTCACCCATGATATTCCAGGCGAAGTTAGACGCCATACACTCCACGAGCCACAACTCCCCAAAACCCGTAACCAGGCCATCTACTCCAACCTTTTCCTTGATAGTCTTAACCGCCTTTAGAAACTCTTCCATGGTCTGGGGAGGCTTCTCCGGATCCAAGCCAGCTTGTTTGAGGATGTCTTTGTTATAGACGAACTGGATGGTGACCATGTCCAAAGGTACGCCGTATATCCCCGGCTTTATCCCGTACTCGTTGTCCTTGGAGAAAGAGACCGTCTTTATCGCATCCGGATAAAACCTGTGTAGCCATTCACCATCGTTTTGCTCGAAGTAAGGTGTTAGGTCCTTCACATAGCCCACCTTGATGAAGTTGGCAAAGTCCTTTTTGTCTCCCAAGACCCCAAATATGTCCGGAAGGACATTCGTTTGGGCCGAGGCGATTACCTTCTGTTTGTAGGTCTCGGTGGGCCCGAATACATCTACCTTCACCTTTATCCCTGTCTCCTTAGTGAACTGCTCCGCTAGGGACTCCAAAAGATCTTCCTTATCCGAGAGCCAGTGCCACATGGTGACCACTTCGTCTTGAGGAGCCGTCTGGGAAGAAGAGACTCTAGAACATCCGGAAACGAAGAAGGCCAACAAAGGGAAGAGACACATCAAGACCACACCGCGTACAAAACCCCTCTTCATAGACCTCTCCTTTGCTTGAGATTGCGATGTCCAACTATATAGTGAAACTACTTTACCACAGGTACGATTGGCGTGTCAATTCAGGCAAGCAGGCCCTATTCGTTAGACACCTCCGCCCTTTCCTTCGGTGGAAGGAAGGTCTTCAGTTTTTCCTCAATCACGCGGGGATTATCACCGGATTGGATGGCCAGTATTCCGGTCATGATTATATCCATCTGGAGTCTTTCCTCCTGGGCCCTATACTTCAACTTGGCAGAGATCGGGAGGAAGATGAGGTTCGCTAAGACTGCACCGTAAAAGGTAGTAATCAAGGCCACCGCCATACTCGCACCTATACTGGAAGGATCCTGCAGGTTCCTGAGCATCTGGACCAGACCTATCAAGGTCCCTATCATACCAAAGGCAGGTGCGTAGTTGGCCATAGTGGAGAAGATTCCTGCGCCTATCTGGTGGCGCTCTTCCATCTTCTCTATCTCGGTGGTAAGCACCGCCTCTATCACCTCAGGCGGATTCCCGTCTATTGCCAATTGGAGGCCCTTCCTAAAGAAGGGGTCTTCTATGCTCTGGGATGCCTCTTCCAAGGCCAGTATCCCGTCTCTCCTGGCCCGGGTAGCGAAGTCGATAAGGGTCTTTATCACCTCGGTGTTCTTGGGCAGGTTGAAGAACATCGTCTTCATCAGGACATTGGAGATACCCAAGACCCTGTCCAGAGGATAGCTTATCAGGGTGGCAGCGATGGTTCCTCCCACGACGATGAGCATAGAAGGGACATCTATAAAGGCGGGGATAGACGAGCCCATCGCCGCCAGTATCAGGATAAATCCCAACGCCAAACCCGCTGGCGTAGTTATGTCCATCTATCCCCCCTTCAGCCCTGCCAATAGAATCCGGTGGTCAAGCGTTTATAGGTTAACACCTTCTCGACCACCTCTTCAACGCTTTCCTTCACCATCAACTTCTCGCCGTTGATGAAGGTAATTATGGTGTCCGGAGAGGCGGTGACCATCTTTATGTAGTCCGCATTGACCACCACCTTCTTACCGTTCAACAGCGTCAAGGTTATCATCTAATATTCAACCACTATCTCTTCAGGTTTACCAGTTCCTGAAGCAACTCGTCTGAAGTGGTGATGATCCTGGAACTGGCCTGGAAGCCCCTCTGGGTGATTATCATGTCGGTGAATTCCCTTGCTAGGTCCACATTGGACATCTCCAGAACGCCGTTGTTTATCGTTCCCCTTCCACCGGTGCCCGGCTCGCCTACCTGGGCAACACCCGAGGTCATAGACTGCTTGTAAAGGTTTTCGCCTTCCTTCAGCAGACCACCGGGGTTGCTGAAGGTGGCCAAGGCAATCTTACCCAGAAGATCGGTCAATCCGTTGGAGTATATACCGGTAATGTCCCCGGATGCACCTATGGAGAACTTCTCCAGTATCCCCATGGGATAACCGTCCTGCTGTCTGAGGCTTATTGCGGAATCGCCCGAGAACTGGGTGAACATCGTCATGTCGGGGTTTATCATCAATGGGCTGTTGGCACCGTTGTCGAGGTCTATAGACAAGACACCAGTAGAGGTGTTGTAGGAACCGTTGGTAAGGAAGGAGATCGTCTGCATACCGTTGGAGATGTTCCTTCCTCCTAAACTGTCGTCCGCGCAATCCGCGTTCCACTTCCAGGTGTTGGGGGCAATCCGGGTGAATATCATCGTCACCCGGTGCTCCACACCCAAGGAATCGTAGACCGTCATAGACAATGTTGCGCTCTCTCCGGTCGCGTGTTGAATAGTGCTGTAATTATTCACTGCATTGAAGTAACTGCGCTGAACGGTACCGGAGGCATTGGTAGCGGTAATGCTTATGTTGGAGAACTCGTTGCCCGAACCGATGTCTCCCGCAATCACCATCCTCCCGAGGCTATCTATACTCACACCCGGTGCGTCCGAGGTGATACCGAAGACATCCTCTATGTACTCCGCCAACTCCCCTAATGTATTAAAGTTAACGCCGACCACCCCCGACAAGGTAGAAAGGGCTATGCCTCCCTTAAAGGCACCGATGTAGACCACATCTCCCGAGGTCAAGCCCAACGAATTCCCCTGGGCAGTCGTGAGGATAGACAGACTGTCGTTGGCGGTGGCTGCCCGTTCCATAGAGGCGCTGGTGTCACTTCCACCTCCCGAGGCAATAGTAGAGGATATGTCGTCGAAGACATTGTTAAACACCGTGTTCCCTGAAACCGTGATACTGAGGCTGTTAATGGTAGTGGCGCTGTTGTTGGTGATCCTGACCTGTCCGGTAGAGGTCACATCTACAGTGACCGAGGCGCCCAACTGGGAACTCAACCAACCAGTGAGATCGCCAAGCGTGGCGTCTGCGCTCACGGTATAATTTGCATCGTGACCCACACCGTCGTTCCAGTGCAGGTGGATCACATCACCGCTGGCCAGATTCAAGGGATTGGCGGTAGGCTGATCGTCGAACAACCCGCTCAAGAGGGATGTGGCATCCGCATATCCTGCCAGATAATAATCCGAGCGGGAGATGCTTCCTTGGGTCCCGATCTCGGCATCCGCGTTGAGGTTGCCGACTAGATAGACATTTGAGGTGGCCTGGGCCACCATCCTACTACCTATGGGGATAACTATGTCTCCCACCGGACCGCTTGTGTCCACGGTTCCATTGACTGCCTGCCACCCTTGGACCCTATAACCATTGGAAGGGTTTATCAACACACCATTAGCGTTGATGTCAAACGACCCATCACGGGAGAAGGCAATCGTGGAACCGTTATTCAAGACGAAGAAGCCATTTCCTTGTATCGCCATGTCCGTGGGCTTACCGGTGGCCTGGAGGTTTCCTTGACTGTGGATGGTATCTATCCCCGCCACCAAGACACCCAAGCCTACCTGGGCCGGGTTGACACCACCGGTACCGGTAGCAGTTGGGGCGGTACCACCCCTTACCGTCTGGTTCAACATGTCCTTGAATGTGACCCGGCTGAACTTGAACCCGGTGGTGTTTACATTGGCGAGGTTGTTACCTATGACGTCCATCCTCGTCTGGTGGGCCCTTATACCCGAAACACCGGCAAACATCGATCGCATCATAGCGCATCCCCCCTCGCAGATTACTGCGAGTAAAGGGCCTCCTCGGAGAGGGCCAGCCCTTTACTCAGATCACTCCACTATCATCACCCCGTCTATATTGGTAAACACATCCTCCTTTAACCGACCCTTATCTATACAGGTAATCACCGTCCTGTCCTTCACATTCACCAGCAGTCCCACCTCCTTGTACAACAGAAGGGCCTCTTTGGAACCCTTTCTCTGCATCTTGTCCACCGCATCGGATATCTTGTTTAGATCCACCCTGTCGAAGTGTATTCCTCTCTGGGATGCCCGCTTGAGTGCATGGCGGGAAAACTTTATCCTCTCCTGAGAGAGGACCTCCTCCAGCACATTCCTAAAATCTTGGGTAGGAGGTTTAAGCGAGGAGTGCCTCTTTATCTCCTGCCCCCGGCTTACTCCTTCCAGATTATTTGGGTTGTATATAGGAAACATCGGTCCCATCTTATCCCCGCACCTCTTTTATAGTGGAGACCGCAACCGATACCCCCTGATCCAGATTGACCGTCACCTTGCCGTCCTCTATTCCTGCAGACACCACCAGCCCCTCCACATCCTCCCCGTCGGGGCCAACGCCCACGATCTCCTTGCCGATAAGGGAAACCGCATAGGTCCAGTTGGAGACCCGGGCCAGGGTGCCAAATCCGTGGGCTATGTTCTCCATCGCCTCCAAAGAAGAGAACTGGGCCAATTGGGCTATGAACTCCTTGTTCTCCAACGGCGCCATCGGATCCTGATAGGTAAGTTCAGTAACCAAGAGCCTGAGGAAGGCAGTCCTATCCAGCCCCGAGGACTTCATGATCTGGCTGGCATTGAGAGACCCGTCTGAACTGACTGCTGAAACGCCTGCCATAATCCCTCCCTACACTACCACATCTATTGCCTCTTGAAATATCCCCCTAAAGGAAGGACCGTCCTTTAAATCTTCTCCATCCTTCCCGTGTCGTCCGGGAAAACCTTCCCTGTGTTGAGGATTGCCCCCTCCCTGCCAGAGATCCTCCTGAGCATTCCTCGATCCTTCCATAGGGGGAAGGAGTTCTATCTTCACCTCCCCAAAACTGAGGTGATGAGAGAGGTGCTGGTGGATAGCCTCCACATGTTCCTTCAATAGGTGGTGGGCAGAGACTTCTTCGGGAAGGATCTTTACCAACAGGTCCCCGCCCTTCATCTGGAGGTCTATCCTCAAGGAGCCCAACTCCGGTGGAAACAGCCGCAGTCTCACCCCTCCGGGTATCCTGCGCATAGAGATCAACTGATTTACCGCGGTTATCACTGCCTGCCGGGCCCTCTCCCCGGCGACCTTGTGGGTGGAATCCTCAACCCCTGAGATGATTTGAATATCTGCTCGGAGACCTCCACCCGGACCCGTTGAGACCTCTGCTTTGGTCAGGGCAGAGACATTCCCATCCAACCAACCCTTTCCCCGTTTAGGCGCCGAGGGCTCCTTTCCCTTCTCCAACCGCAGTGCCATCACGATCTTAGTTTCGTTTAGATCCCGGAGGGAATGCCCTTCCTCTATTGGGAAACGATCCAATCCCTGATCTTCTCCTTTCGACCCGGAGTGGACAGAGACCTTTTTATCCGGAACCTCCTTCACCAATACACCGACCCCCTCTTGGAACCCCTCTTTTCCCCGATGGTGTGAGAGACTCTTCCCTTCCATTTCTTCCGAATAGGGGATCCTGCTCATCCGTACCGGGTGCCGATCCTCACCTCCAAGAGGAGGAATCCCTTCCCTCTTGGCACCCCTGCCAATGTTTAGGAGATTGCTTCCCTTTTCTGTCCTTATATTCACCTTCGCCTCATCCATCCCCTTCGCTCTTCCCTCAGAATCCGTTGCCAGACCTCTCACCTTCTCCCTCAGCTCCTGGATCACCTCCTCTGCCTTCTCCTTGGACAGCCCGGCGCTAACGAGGCCCTGAAGCAAGTCCTTCTCATCCTCACCACCAGATCCTCTTACCACATCCCCCAAGGCCTGCAGGAGTTCTTCGGGGCGCAGGCCCATAGAGCGCGAGAGCATGGCAACATCTCGACGGAGATTGGAAATCCCTTCCTCATCCAATAATCCATCTTCCCCTGTCAAAAGACCATCCCCACCTTCCTCCACTCGAGGCAATACCTCCCTTAACCAAACCAAGAGGTCCAAAATACTGGCGGAGAAGCCCCCACCCTCTGTCGCGTTCCCATCAAGATCCTCCTTTGCAGGTCTGCCCTCTGAGGTAACGACCTGTCCACTCAAGGGCAATCCATCCTGAGGCACCATCTCAGGCTTCAAGTCCTCCGACAAGGCCTGCAGAAGTTCCATAAAGTCCCCGGGGCCCTGAGTTTCTCCCTTGCCCGCCACCTTTCCCAGAGGCAGGCCTGCCGCTTCACTACCGCTCGACACCTGTATCAATATGTTCCCTATCACTACCTTAACCTCGGTATTATCAATATCTGTCCCGGATATATCGTGTGGGGGTCGTCTATCACATCCCGATTGGCGGTGTATATCGTCTCCCACTTGCTGGGATCTCCGTAGACCTCGTCCTTGCCGGATATCTTCCACAGACAATCACCCTCCTTCACCACATAGATGTCAAAGTCCCTGCGGAAGTAGAGCCTGTGCCTCATCTTCTCCATCGTGGCTATCTTCGTCTCCAACACCGCCAACTCCAACCGCCTCTTGTTTATGGTCTCCTCCAGTTTCTTAAGTTCCTTTTCCTTCTTCTCTATGTCCATCTTCAACAGGTGCAACTTCTCGAGGTACGGTTCCAACCGTTCCTTTGCCGGACCGGTGTAGATGTATCCACCGCTCCGCCTCTCTGCGGAGTTCCCCACCTCATTAACTGCAACAACTATGCCAAACACCACCAGCGCCAAGACAAATCCCCTCATTTTACCTTGCCCTCCTTGAGCAATCTGGTTATCTCTATCGCCTTATCCGCCGGCAAGGCAGACATTACCTTGCTTGCCTGCCGATTGCCCATGCGGGAGATAATCTGGGCCACCGTAGCGCTATCCATCTCCTTGAATATGCGGGCCACCGCCTCAGGCTTCATCCCACCGTACAACTTGGCAAGATAGCGCAGGCGCTCCTCTTCGCTCTGTTCGGGGGTACTACCCTTTTCCTCCTCCTTGCCCTCTTGGGGTCCCAGTTTACCCAAGACCTCGTTCATCTGCCTGAGGAAGGCCTCCTTCTCCTTGTTGAGACTCTCCTGCTGTATCTTCAGACGCTCTTCCAGTTCCTTCAACTCCCTCTCCTTGGCCATTAATTCCTTCTGCATACGCTGGATATCCTCGGGAACCACCTGAGGGGCGGAGGAACCTTCGGGATTTATCACTATCTTACCCGTCTTTATCCCGTAGGCTATCACCGCCACCAGGCCCAATACCACGATAAGGAGTATCACCACCAGTATCGTCTGGCCCTTAGTACTTCCGGTAGCGCTGTAACGCATTTTCCTCCAACTCCTTTCGTTCCAGAGCCACCTCCCGGGAAAGCAGTTCCAATCTTGCCTTGCTCTCCAACTTCTCGCTGATGTCCTTCTCCACCTTCCTCTCCAGCATCTCTTTTCTGGCCAACTCTATCCGCTCCAACAGACCCTCCCTCTCCCGATGGAGACGGGATAAGACATCTTCCACATAGACCAGATAACCGTAGGCAAACCGAAGATCATCCCCGTCGTACTCCGGGGCGAGTTTTATCTGGCGTATCTTCCCTATCACCTCAGCCCGAACGCGGAGATAGGCCTCTATCTCCCCTTCAAGTCGGCCGAGTTCGTTAAGCAGACCCGCATAGACCATCTGGGCCTGCTCCAGTTCGAACTCCCTCAACCTCTTTATGCGCCTTATCCGTTCCAGATTCACAGATTACCTACCAAATCCTGCATAAGGGCAAGGGTCTGGGAAAACTCCACCCGCTCCTCAACCGCCTGTCTGAGGAACTCGTTTATGCGGTCTATCATGTCTATCGCCTGATCTATCTTGGGAGAACTGCCCCGCTTGTAGGCCCCTATGTTTATAAGATCTTCCGCAGACCGGTAAACCGCCAGTATCTCCCGCATGCGCTGGGCCAGACGCTGGTGTTC
Source organism: Candidatus Omnitrophota bacterium (assembly GCA_015494465.1). Classification (GTDB taxonomy): domain Bacteria; phylum Omnitrophota; class Gorgyraeia; order S143-82; family S143-82; genus S143-82. The sequence continues at coordinate 252,262 of WGBD01000001.1, forward strand.
GGGGCTGGTCACCTCCATCATAAGCCTGCTCACGCTATAAAGGACATCCACTGCAGGATAGTGACCCCTCGAGGCCAGATCCCGGGACAGGACTATGTGCCCGTCCAATATAGACCTCACCGCATCCGCGATGGGGTCGTTCATGTCGTCGGACTCCACCAATACGGTGTAGAAGGCGGTGATGCTCCCCACCTCGTCCGTCCCTGCCCGTTCCAACAGCTTTGGCAGGAGGGCAAACACCGAAGGGGTATATCCGCGGGTCGTAGGGGGCTCCCCTACCGCCAGACCGACCTCCCTCTGGGCCATGGCCAGACGGGTAATAGAATCAAGGAGCAGGACCACATCCTTGCCCAAGGAGCGAAAGTACTCCGCTATCGCTGAGGCCACGAAGGCTGCGTTTATCCGCACCAGTGCGGGTTCGTCGCTGGTCGCCACCACCAATACGCTGCGCTCCATCCCCGACCTGCCCAGATCCCGCTCGATAAACTCCTTTACCTCCCTGCCCCTCTCACCTATCAGGGCAATCACATTCACCTCTCCCAGACCGTGGCGGGCAATCATACCCAAAAAGGTGCTCTTCCCCACCCCGCTCCCCGAGAATATCCCCATCCTCTGCCCCTTACCGCAGGTAATCAGCCCGTCCACCGCCTTTATCCCGGTAGGGAAACACTCCTTTATCCGCTTGCGCTTGAGGGGATTGGGAGCGCGGTTAAACACCGGATACTTAGTGGTTCCGGTCAGTGGTCCCTTCTCGTCTATCGGCCTGCCCAACCCATCCAGGACCCTGCCGAGGAGACCCATCCCCACATCCACATACAGTTCCTCCCTACCCAACACCACCTCGTCCCCGGGCTTTATCCCCCTCACCTCCCCCAAGGGCATCAAGAGGAGCCTGTCCCCTCTAAAGCCCACCACCTCTGCAGTGATGTCTGCCTCGCTGGTGATTATCGTGCAGAAGTCCCCTATCCGGGCGGGTGGGCTAACCGCCTCTACCACCAGACCGGTTATCCTGTCCACATAACCGCAGAAGCGAAGCGGATCCACATCTCTTACCTTCTCAAGATAGGAGTCAAGGACAGACATATCCCCCCTCTTAGCGACTGGAGGCGCCCTTGCCGATAACCTTGGCCTTTATCTCCTCCAACTGACTGCCTATCATGGCGTCTATCCGGCCCATAGAGGTCTGTATTACGCACCCGCCCCGGGAGACATCCTCCCGGGGAACGAAGTTGACTTTTGCGGTTATCCCCTGAAGGATGTCGTCTTTCCGCTCGAGGAGAATCGGCTCGTCTTCAGGGGATATGAATATCGTCATCTCCTCCACCTCCTTCATACGGGATATCGCAGAGGAGACGATGTTAAGGACCAAGGACCTGTCTGTATCCAAGGCAGTGTTGACTATCTTCTCCGCTATGGTGAAGGCCAGTTCCACCAGATCCTTCTCCGCCTCGCGATATATCTGCTCCTTGTAGGCCAACAACTCCTCCACGACCGAGCTCAAGGACCGGATCTGCTCCTCTATCTGGGCAAGGGCCTCCTTCTTGCCCGCCTCAAAACCCTGTTGGTAGGCACGCCGGACTGCCTCTTCCAGACTCTCTTTCGGATCCTTCTCTTCCTCCCTGGGCAGGGCCGGGTCTTCGGGAGAAAATCGCCTGACCAGTTCTTCCGAACCGGAATGGATGATCCTCTTCCCCATCCCTTACACCACCAACTCGTCCTCTTTTCCACCCCGACCGGATATCACTATCTCTCCTGCCTCCTCCAGCCTGCGGATTATGGCCACTATCCTCTGCTGGGCCTCCTCCACGGTGCGCAGCCTCACCGGTCCCATAAACTCCATCTCCTCCTTTATCGCCTCCGCAGCCCGCTTGGACATGTTCTTGAATATCTTCTCCTTCACCGCATCACTGGCACCCTTAAGGGCAACAGCCAGTTCCTTGGTGTCCACTTCCTTGAGGACCTGCTGGATACCGCGGTCGTTGATGTGGATGATGTCCTCAAAGACGAACATAAGCTTCCGCACCTCGTCTACCAGCTCCGGCTCGGTCTCCTCCATCGCCTCGAGTATCATCTTCTCCGTGCTCCGGTCCACATAGTTCAGTATCTCCGCGGTGGTCTTCACCCCTCCGGCAGTGGCGAGTCCTTGTGAAAAGAGGGAGGACAACTTGTGCTCAAGGGTCTTGCCTATGTCCATAACGATGTCCGGTGGGGTCCTGTCCATGGTGGTGATCCGTCGGGTTACCTCTATCTGCAGTTCCACCGGAAGAGAAGAGAGAATGCTCGCTGCGTACTCGGGCTCGAGATAGGAGAGTATCAGGGCAATGGTCTGAGGGTGTTCGTTCTGTATGAAGTTCAACAACTGCGAGGGCTCAGTCCGCTTCAGGAACTCAAACGGCGACTCCCCCGCCTTGCCTCCGACCTTGGCAATCAACTCCTGGGCCTTCTCCGGGCCCAGCGCTGCCTCCAAAAACTTCTGCGCGGTGAGCATGCCCCCCTTGATGAGCCGTCGCTTCTCCAAAAACCCCTCCCGAAACTCCCGCAGAACCGCATCTATCACCTCCTTGGAGACCGGCCCCAGATTGGCTATCTCCTTGGTGAGGAGTTCCACCTCGTGTTCGTCGAGGCGCTTAAAGATCTCGGCTGCCTTCTGCTGACCTATGGCCAACAGGAATACCGCTGCCTTCTGACGGGGGGTTAGGGCAGATGGGTCCTTTATCACCTCTTCCTGAGGCATCAGGACTCGCCCTCCTCTCCTTCCAGATACTCCCTCACCACATCCGCAGCCAGATCGTAGTTGTCCCCTATCACTTCACCGATGTCCGGGGTACGGGGGCGCCGAGGGATCTGAGGCTTGACCTCGCTCACCGGCCTGGGCAGGCTCTGGGAGATGGACTTTATCGTGTTCTGCACGAAGATTATCGCTATCAATAAGAGTATGCCCGCACCCGCGTACTTACCCACTTCCAAGGCAAGGGCCAGCATCTGTTCTTGACTCGCCTTCTTCTCTTGCTCTTTCAAGGCGGTCTTGTCAAACGGTATCTCGTTTATGGTAATGGTATCGCCCCGGGCGGGGTCCAGCCCCACTGCCTGGGCGACGAGGTCCTTGAGTTTGTTCTTCTCCTCCTCGGAGCGGGGCACATATTCCTTTTTGCCTCCTTTCTCCTCGTACTTCCCGTCCACCACCACCGCCACTGCCAAACGCTTTATGTTACCGGTAGACTCCACTATCCGGGCAACCGTCTTGCTCACCTCGTAGTTGGTAATCGCGTGCTCCTTTACCCCCTGACCGTCCGCAGAGGGCAGGACCTCTTTGGAGCTCTCTTCACTCCTGGGCACCAAAGACTCGGGATCGAACTTCTCCTCGGTCTTCTCTATCTTGGTGAAATCCAGATCCGCATTCACCCTCACCAAGGCCTTACCCGGCCCCAGCACCCCTGCCAGCATAGATGTGGCCTTCTGTTCCAGATACCGCTCCACGCTGCGCTTGACATCCAACTGGGCAGAGGACAGACCCTCTGCGGTGTCCATACCACCGTAAAGCAGGTCCCCGTAGGAATCTACCACGGTGATGTTCTCGGGTTTCAGCCCCTCCACCGAGCTGGCCACCAGGTGCACTATCGCCCTCAACTGGGACTTGCTTAGCCCGGTGCTCGTATCCACCACCACCGATGCGCTCGGGGGTATGCGCTCCTCCTCGAACAACTCCCGCTTGGGCAGGGCAAGGTGCACCCTCGCACTGCGGATCCCCTTTATCGTGGATATCGTGCGGGCCAGTTCCCCTTCTAAGGCCCGCTTGTAATTGATCTGCTGGAGGTAATTGGTGGTGGTAAGGGAACTCTTGTCGAATATCTCGTATCCTACGCCCTTGCCCTGAGGCAGACCCTCCGAGGCAAGGGCGATCCTTGCCTGATAGACATACTTGCTCGGGACCATAATCACACTGCCCTTCACCTTCACCGGCACATTCATCTCCGCTAGTTTCTGTTGGATGGCCCCGGCATCTTGGGGATCAAGGTTTGCGTAGAGCACCGCATAATCCGGCTGGGCCAACCAGACCACCATCGCCACTATTACTATCAAAGAGGAGAAGAACACCAATCCCACGCTCAACTTCTGGGCAGAGGACATCTTGTTGAAGACGAGCAAGAACTGGCGGAGTATCTTGAGAAAATCACCCATAAATCCCGCCTTTACCCCCCTGATACAACGGTTTTATTTTCGTTTATAACATTATACCACATAACCAATTACTCACCTAATCGGAGCACCTTCCTGCCGTTCTCGTTCTGCCACTTCGCCTTGGAAATCGGCTTGCTCTCCAGGTAAATGTCCACCTCAGGCACCGCCTTCTTGTCCAACACTATGACATCGCCCACCTTTAACGAGACCACATCCTTGACCTCCAACCTTATCCTATCCAGGATCCCCCGCACATTCGAGGGCACGACCAACAGGTTGGAACGCCACCTCCGCTTCAATTCCGGACGACCGGCCTTGCCCGTCTGGCGCTTCAAGAGCCCCGGTATGAGGGGCTCCAGGAAGTTTATCGGGTAGCAAAGGCTCAGTATACCGTGGGCATCCCCCATCCTCACATCGAAACAGACCAACAGGACCAGCTCGTTCGGGGCCAACACCTGAGCGAAGTAGGGATTCGACTCCTTCTCCACCACCTTGGGATTCATCTCCGCAACGCCCGACCACATCTGCCGGAACTCGGAGAGGATCTTATCTATCACCCGGGTGGCGACCGTCCACTCTATCTCGGTCAGTTCCCGGTTCGGTTGGGATATGGGCCGGGCACTGCCCCCCATCAGCCTGTCTATTATCACCAAGAGGATGCTGGGGTTTATCTCCACCACAATCTTCCCCGGTATCGGAGGGCACTCCACGACATTAAAACAGGTGGCCAGAGGCACGGACATCAAGAACTCCTGATAGGTGAGTTGGTCGATGGAGGATATGGAGACATCCAGCATCGAGCGGGTATAGCCCGCTATCGCCAGGGCAAGGTTCCTGGCAAAACTCTCGTGAAGGGCCCTTAATCGGCGCAGGCCCTCTTTAGGAAAGCGTTCGGGGTTGCGGAAGTCGTATATCCGGGCCTTGCGCTTGCGCAATTCCTCAGGAGTGATCTTCTTGCTTTTCGACAATAGCGCGTCTATTTCCTCCTGGGATAGGATCTTGTCTGCCATAACTTCACACCCTCACCCTTATTCGCCTTCCCAACTCCTCCCACAATACCTTCAGGTCCGGCAATATCTTATCCCGGGCTTCTTTATTGTAATGGATAAACACATTCTGCAGTTCCCAAAGGTTCACCTGTATCCTCAACCTCGCGGACAACTCCAACAGCCTCAACAGATCCGCAAGGACTTCCCTATTCACCTCCTCGGAAAGGCGTACGACCAAGCCCTCCAGTATCCTCTCCAAGGCCTCCTTCACCTGCCCCACCTCAACCGAGCCACCGTAGCCCTCTATCTCCTCGATAACCGCGATTACCTGAGAATAGGTCTCGTCGTCAAGACTGCCCGAGGCCAGCAACGACTTCAGCCTGCGGTTCAGGACCTGCTGGATGACCAAGGTAAGGGTGAAGGGTAGGGAGTAGTTCAGGGCCCTCAAGCCTTCAAAGAATATCTGATAGGCGTCAAACAGAGACTCAAATGTCTCCTCAAAGTGGACCAGGGTCTCCTTAACCACCCGATCCAGTATCTTCTGTCTCTCGTCTATGACCACCACATCCATACCGTAGTAGGAGTGGCCAAAGTAGAGGTCCATCCTGCGAATCAACTCCGTCAGGTTGTGATCCCTGAAGGCAGAGGATATCCCGTTGATAAACTCACCAAAACCCGCGTCGTCGAATCCCTCCTTGAGCGAACACCTGACATCGTGTGCCCCACTGTAGAAGACCACGAACTCAAAAGCCCTCTCCTCCTCGGTAGGCAGATGGCCTATCTTCAGCCGACCCACGCTTATCTGGTAGTCGTTGAACGCGTCGCGGTAGAACTCGTCGCTGTCCACTGCATAGACATACATCCGCACCGGATTGTCCTCCAGAGGAAGGAAGAGGTTGTATATGGCAAAGTGGGCAGACATCTCCTCTATCCCCCGCCTCCGCACCTTGGCGAAGTTTTCGTATATCCACGCACCGTCGTGGAACTCCTTTATGTTGCTCTTGGCCTCGGCCAGTATGGACTTTATCTCCTCCTCCACGCCGTCGAAGCCCAGGTCCTCTAGCAGTTCGATACACCGCACCGCGTAGGTCAGAATCTGGGTGGCCTCAAGGCCGGATATCTCGTCAAAAAACCAGGCACAACTGGTGAATATGAACAGGGAAAACTTCCCCGCCTCCAGTGCCTTCCATATCCTTACCCGCTCCTCCCGGGAGAGGCTCTTTCCGATCCTCTCCTCCAGCCACTCCCGGCGCAGGTGCGGTTTCAGCATCACCTGAATGTAATCCTTTAAGAGGGCATCCGGATCCCCGTACTCCCTTAAGACCTCCCCGATGGCCCCGTCGGTTATCTCCCGCAAGCGGTCCATCGCCCTGCGCAGGGGCGTGCGCCACTTCTGGTTCCACTCATTACCACCTATCTTGCACCCGCAATCACTGCGCCAGCGCTCCACCCCGTGGGCACAGCTCCAGGAGGTGTTCTCCCATATCTCCACCTCAAACATCGGCGGGAACTTCGCAAGGAAGACAGAATAGTTGGTAATCTCCACCTCCGGATGCTCAAGAGCTCGCTTTATCGCGTAGGCAAGACCCATCTCCCCAAACTTGTGGTGGTGCCCGTAGGTCTCCCCGTCAGTGGCCACATTCACTAGCACCGCCGGCACATCCGAAAACGGCAGGGGCGCATCCGCCACCCCCAACAGTCTCTGAAAAAATGCCTCTCCGCTGTTCAACAGTCCCCCAAAGGCGATGTCCTGAGCGATGGGCCCGTCGTAAAAGAACAGGACTATGCTCTTGCCCCCGGGCAACCTGCAGAGATAGGGAAACCGGCAGTCTATTCCGCCCTGAACCTCTATCCAGCGCTTGCTCCCCAACTTCCTAAAGCGTCTGGCCTGATAAGGCGAGAGTATCGTAAACTTTATACCGTGGTCCGCCAGGACCTCCAGAGTCTCTGTGTCCACCGCTGTCTCCGACAGCCACATCCCTTCGGGGTCGCGGTGGAAGTGATAGCGAAAGTCCTCTATCGCCCACTTCACCTGTATCTCTTTGTCCTTCCGGGTGGCCAAGGGCATTATTATGTGGTTGTATATCTGGGCGATGGCATTGCCGTGGCCGTTGTTCCTGTGGACGCTGGCGGTGTCCGCCTCTATTATCTTCCTGTAGGTGGCAGGGGAATACCTCTCCAGCCAGCGCATCAGGGTGGGACCGAAGTTGAAACTTATGTACTCGTAGTTGTTCAACAACTCCACGATGTACTGCTCCGCATCCAGTATCCTCGCAGCGGTATTCGGAGTGTAACACTCCGCATCCACCCTTTGATTCCAGTCGTGGTAGGGGTAGGCGGAATCCTGGCGCTCTATCACATCCAGCCAAGGGTTCTCCCTAGGGGGTTGATAAAAGTGGCCGTGAATACAGATGTACTTCTTCATCCCCTCAATCCACCTTCTTCACATACACGAAGCGCTCCCTGCGGATGCGCTCACCGTCCTTCCACCAGATAAGTAATTCGTACCTCTTAAGGCCCTTCAACCTGTCCTGATAGGGCAAGTCCAGATCCGATTCCGCAACCTTCCAGTGATACTTGCCTTCCGTCCCCGACGAGGCAGAGAGCACCCCCCGCTTCAATTCCTCTATCTTCCTCTGGGCTAGTAGCCCTGCCTGAGTCCACATCTCTGCTCGGGTATTGCCCTTCATCCCGGAGTTGAAGGCAGGCATGAGCCCTATTATCCCTATCACCAGGATCAAACTCGCAATCAATACCTCTATAAGGCTAAACCCAAGCCTACTCCACTGCATTCGCCATCACCTCGTAGGAAAAGACGGAATCGCTCCTATCCCCCTGCCACCTCAACACGCACCGCACCGCCTTTGGTAGGTCCGGCCCACAGGTAACCTTCCAACCGTCGTAATAGTAATCCAACCGTGCCCTCTCCAGGCTATCCGTGAGGACCTCTTCCTCCCCTACCGTGGTGAAGTCGTAGTCCGTGTCCCACTCCACTGCCCGGTAGAACTTGTCCCCCTCGAAACGATAGTGTATCTCCGCCATGTGAAAGTCATCTCCCCGCTTGCGGGTGCTCAGGAAGACCAGTCTATCTGCCGATCCCTGGCACCTGACGCACATCCCCGTAAGATCTCTATAGAGTACCTCCGAAATCAATCGGGCCCTCTCCCTTTTCTCCGATCGCTCCAGTCCCCGGGAATAGACGCGGCTGAAACTCCTGAACAACAAATAGGCACTGCTCACGATAAAGGAAAAGACCGCCACCGCGATGAGCAACTCCACCAAGGTAACACCCAATTTGTCCCGGCACCCGTTAAACATACATCGCTACCTATTAACATTAGTTTATCACAACTACCGTCGCCAAGTAATGGTATACTGTTAGGATACCATGGCAACCGGCACGGATGTAGACATAATCGTGGTAGGCGGAGGCCACGCGGGGATAGAGGCCTGCCTCGCCTGTGCCCGGATGGGATTGGAGACCCTCCTTATAACCCACTCTTTGGACAAGATAGGCGAGATGTCCTGTAACCCCTCCATAGGGGGGATAGGCAAGGGACAACTCGTGCGGGAGATAGACGCCCTCGGCGGGGAGATGGCCCGGGCGATAGACGAGACCGGGATACAGTTTCGCATCCTGAACAAGAGGAAAGGACCCGCAGTACAGGCCCGGCGGGCGCAGGCGGACCGGTTCAGGTACCGCGATTACATGAAACACCGCCTGCTCAATACCGAAAACCTGTTCGTCTGGCAGGCAGAGGTCACGCGCCTGCTCATCAAGGACAATCGGGTGACGGGGGTTGAGGACTCCTACGGGAGGAAGTTTACCGCTAAGGCGGTGATACTCGCCACCGGCACATTCATGCACGGGCTCATACACATCGGACCAACCCAGATCCCCGGAGGCAGGCTCACCGATCCCGCCAGTCAGGAACTCCCCGAGCAACTGAAGACCTTAGGCCTCAGGATAGAGAGGTTCAAGACCGGCACCTGCCCCCGCTTGGATGCCCGGAGCATAAACTACGAGAGGATGCAAGTCCAATACGGGGAGGAGCCCGTCCCCTACTTCTCGTTCTACAGCGAAAAAGGCCCTATAGAGCAGGTGCCCTGCTACCTGACCTACACCACCCCAGAGACGCACCGGATAATCCAGTCCGCCTTGCCCTTTTCTCCCCTCTACACCGGGGTGATAAAGGCAAGAGGCGTTCGCTACTGCCCCTCCATAGAGGACAAGATAGTGCGCTTTCCCCATCACGAACGGCACTACATATTCGTAGAGCCCGAAGGGCGACAGACCACCGAGGTCTATCCCAACGGAACCTCCAATTCTCTTCCACTGGAGTTTCAGGAGAAGATGATACGCTCCATCCCCGGGCTGGAGGAGGCCAAGATACTCAAACCCGGTTACGGCATAGAGCACGACTACATAGACCCCCGCCAGCTCTATCCGAGCCTTGAGACCCGCCTCGTAGAGAACCTCTTTACCGCAGGCCAGATAAACGGGACCACCGGCTACGAGGAGGCTGCCTGTCAGGGACTCATCGCCGGGATAAATGCAACCCTAAAGGTCAGGGGCAAACCGCCCCTCATCTTGCGCAGGGACCAGGCCTACATAGGCGTCCTGATAGACGACCTCACCCGCAAAGGCACCGACGAGCCCTACCGTATGCTCTCCTCCCGGGTGGAACACAGACTCGCCCTGAGGGAGGACAATGCAGACCTGCGCCTGATGGAGATAGGCTATCAGTTAGGACTGATAAGTGAAGAGAGGATCCAAAAGAAGCGCGAGAAAGAGAAGGAGATTTCAAGGATTCGGGTGTTCTTTCAGACCCACCGCCTCAACGACGGTAACACCGTAGAGAAGGCCCTCTCCCAGCCCGGCGTATGGCTAAAGGACCTCTTCCCCGAACCCGAGAAGACGCTAAACTTTGACCCCGAGGCCCTGCGGGTGGCAGAGGTGGAGGCAAAGTACGCGGGATTCATAGAGCGGGCAAGGCGACAGGCAGAGCGGATCCACCAACTGGACAGGGTAAAGATACCTCCGGAGATGGACTACGACGCCATCCCTTCACTGCCCAGAGAGGCCCGGGAGAAACTGAAACAGAGGAGACCCCAGACACTGGGCGAGGCCTACGACATACCCGGGATAGGGCTGGACACGATAAACCTGTTGTGGACCCTGATAAAACGAAAGGAGGCCTGAGATGCTGTTCCTGTTAGGGATTGTCTCACCGCTATTGTCCATCGTGATCGGCGTGCTGATCTTGATATTCCCCCAACTGCTCAACTACCTGGTGGCAATATACCTCATCCTGTCGGGGATAATCGGCCTTTTGATGCGCAATGCACTGATGTATTGATCTGAACAATATAATTCACGAGATCCTGATAAAATTAGCTATTTCGAGGGCAATCTATCCTCTGGAACATCTTACTTCAACAGCACCTTGCCGTTCTCTAATCTATAGCCCACCCTATACCTTTTGTCCTTAGTGTAAACCACCCTCCCTTCTTCGTAGACCATTGCTTCATCTACATTCACCTGTCCCGCTAAAGCCACTAATACATACCCAGGATCGTTTTCGTAGGCTGGGTCGTTATTGCCTATCACCACTGGATGCTCTGAAACCACCCCTATGTACGGGCCATTCCCGCGGTACCTTCTAATCATGCCCGTATCAACATCCAGCTCCACCAAATCCCCAGGCTCAAGTGCCTCTTCTGCAGGCAAGTACTCCGCGTAATCTCCTCCTGTACTGCATACCGTCCGGAACCGTGCATTGGCGGAGGAGAAGTTTACCGAACCTATCCCGTGACCGGTTAAGGTGGAACCCCAGAGGTCTATCGTCCCCGCACTCCGTACATCGATCCCTGAGCCACTCATAAACAGTGGCCCACCTGCAGCGGTGATAGCAATGCCTGGCTTAGGAGAAGAGGGAATCCTCGGATCGTTACAATCCAGCGGTCTGTCGTTGGCAATCATTACACCCTTCTCCCCCCATAGATGTATTGATCCCCCTTTAGATAGAACCGCCACCGATGTGTTCTGTGGCACAGGCAGGTCATGTACAGGACCGGTTCCAGCAATCAGTGTCCCGACCTGCCTCCCACTGCCATCTAACATCCCTCCAAGCATGGTTATACACCCATACCTAGAGTTATAACTAAACCATCCTATCAGCCCCTCGGAATTACCATCAAATATTCCTATTCCCCAATCGTCGACGCCATCCGATCCTATCGCAGTCCAGTAATCGTTGCTCGCAACTTCGTTGTTAACCGCCACGACTTTAGCCGAGTTCAAAGCCAATCCAGAATCATTGGTAAAGAATGTATCTCCTATCTCTCCCCCACGAGCAGACTTCCTTCCACCCTCAACCCATTCTCTACCGGCGTTGCTGATCCTGCGAAATTCTCTCCAATTATCACCCCTCCTGCTACATCCAATCTCGAATTTGTAGGGGCCACTCCTATCCCCAGGGATCCCAACACCGCCAAAGCGGTGGTAGGCGAAAGGCTGGTTTCCGGTACCACTCCCCCACAATTCCATCCTCCGGTACTGGAATGGAACTGGCAGGTACTACTAAAGGCATCAGATCCCACCGCCATCGCCTCAGCCCGCAGTTCCTTGTACTCACCGTAGGGCGAGGGATAATAGACGGAAACCGAACTCTTTGGGTGTGCAAGGCTCTCCCAAGCAACTAACAACACTGTTGCTAAATACGCCTTCCTCATCTCCAACCTGCTGAAAGTTCGTTGTAAAGTGTTAACCTTAAAAGCTACTCGCCAAAGACTTCACCAGCAGGTTCCAGCCGTCCGCCAGCACGAACAACAGCAGTTTAAACGGAAGAGATATCATTATCGGCGGGACCATCATCATACCCATTGCCATCAATACGCTGGCCACGACCAGATCTATTACCAAAAACGGGACATACAACAAGAAGCCTATGGTGAACGCAGTGCGCAGTTCGCTTATCACGAACGCGGGGATCAAGACAGACATCGGGACATCTATTCTCCTCGACGGCACAGGCGTGTGTGATATCTGAAAGAACAGGGCCAGATCCTTGTTCCGGGTCTGTTTCAACATAAATTTCTTGAAGGGGAGCTGTATGCGTCTGCCTGCCTCGTAAATGGTTATCTCGCCGTTCATGTACGGTTTTACCGCCGTGGACATTGCCTCCCTCCAGACTGGGGCCATTATCATAGCGGTCATGAACAGGGCCAGACCCACGAATATCTGGGTGGGTGGCAACTGCTGGGTACCGAGGGCGTGGCGCAAAAAGGCAAAGACGACGATTATCCTGGTAAAGGAGGTCATCATCAACACGATCGACGGAGCCAAGGACAAGACGGTGAAGAGCAAGAACAACTGTACGGTAAAACTGACCTCTTCCTGGGTCTGGGCAGGTTGCACGAAGGTAAACTTCGGCACCCACCACGAGGGTGTAGCGGAGTACCCCAGGTTAGCACCTAACAACAGGCCAAAAGCCACCACCAAGGCCTTCGTATTAAGCCTCATCTATCCTCCGTCTGATCGCCCGTTTCAGCTCCTCCAGTTGGGCCTCTATGTCCTTTAATTGGTCCCCATAGCCACTCCGAGGCTCAAGTTCCTCCATAGATCGTTTGAGATCTGCGATAAAGCGAGTGCCTTCAGGCATGCGGGTCAACAGATTGACGGAGTTATCGGTTACGCCTATCAGATACCTCTCTCCACTCACCTCCACCACACACAATTGGGCTCGAGGAGAGAAGTAGTACCTCTCCAAGACCTTTATCCCGCCACCTGCCTCTCCCCTTCTGCGCAGAAACACCATCCGGAGGAGGAGTAAGGTCCCAATCAACAAGGCCAACACCACTGCCACGGAGAGGAGGTAGTTGCCTAGGCCCACCTCGGCACCAGTTTTAGCCGGTTCTGCGAGTAGCCAATTGGGGGTTCCCGTTATAATGTTCGCTACATCGTTCACCGAGGTCTGCATCCTACTTCTCCCCCGTCTCTCCTACCGACTTAGTGTCTATTATCTCCGTGATCCTAACCCCGAAGTTTTCCTCAATAACGACGACCTCTCCCCTTGCCACGAGCTTGTTATTGACCAATATGTCCACGGGATCTCCTGCCAGCTTATCCAATTCTATCACCGATCCGGGACCGAGATTTAAGACCTCCTTAAGCGGCATCACCGTACGCCCCAATTCGATAACTACATCCAAAGAGACATCCATCAACAGGTCAATGTTCTTGACGGGGGTTACTATGTCCCCCTGGAGTTCGTTGAGAGATGCGTTCCTTATGTCCGGATTCTTCTCTTCCGCCATGACTCACCACACCTCCTAGACCTAGTATGTCACCACCGATACGAGCTTTACTGCCCGCTTCTTCTCCACTCGGCCTAAGACCCCCTTAAACAGCAACCTATCGTTGACCTGCACGTGAACCTTATCCGACACCGGGGTCCTGACATCTATCACATCCCCAGGCTTGAGCCTCTTGACCTGGGAAAGCGCCAACTGGATAGGCGGAAAGGTCACGACCAGAGGGACATCCACATCCTTGACCCTCTCCTCCCCCAAGCGGGCCTCGCCTTTAGCCCTGGCCCGGAGCATGTGCTGGGCACTCAACTTGGGCAACAGCTCCTCCAAAGATATGAACGAAACGACCAAGGATATCTTCCCACTCACATCACCGATAACCGCGGAGTAATCGCAAAATAAAACCGGCTCGTTCGGGGAAAACGACTGCACGAACTGGGGATTCGACTCTATCTCCACCAGATTGGGTTCTAGGTTGACCAGGGAATGCCATACCTCCTTTATGGCCCCACTTACCACCCTGAAAAGACGACGGATAAGGACGAGTTCGAGCTCGGTGAAGTCCCGGATCTTGGGAGCACCCCTTCCCTGTCCGCCAAGCAACCTGTCTATCAGAGAAAACATAAATTCCGGAGAGACATACACCACCATCTGACCTTCCAGGGGAGGAATGTCCCATATACCTATACAGGAGGGGACGCTCCAGCCTGCCATTACCTCTCCAAACGGGGTCTGGGATACGGATTCTAGGCGCACCTGCACCACGGTCCTCAACATCGCAGACCATTCCACTGTAGCCACTCTAGAGAAGTTCTCGTGGAGTATCTGAAGGTTTCTTAACTGGTCCTTTGATATCTTCTCTGGTTTGTTGAAGTCGTATGTCTTGACCTCTTTGGTAATCACTGGATGACGAACTCCGAGAAGTAGACCCCCACTACCTTGCCTTGACTCAGGATCTCGTTAACCTTGTCCATTATCTCCTGCTTCAGGCGGTCCTTTCCCGCCAGGGGCATTACATCGTCTAAGCTCTTGCTGGAAAAGATGGTGATTAGGATGTCCTTTATCTCCGGCAGTTTCTTGTTTATCTCCTCCAACACCTCTTCCTTATCGACCTCGAAGACGGGATTGACCTTCAGGTAGCGCTCCGCGTTTACCTCAGCGAGGTTCACTATGAAGGGATCCTCGAACTGGTAAAATATACCAGGCTCTTTCTTCTCCTGCTTGACCTCTTCTTTAGGTGCCTCTTCGGCTTTCTTGTTCATGGTCAAAAAGAAAAACCCTCCCCCAGCTAACGCCAACACCACGGCTGCCACGACGACCAAAAGTATAGGGTTCAGCCCTTTCTTGGCCTGATTAGCCTCTTTTACCTCCGGATCCGGCATGATCAACTCCTCCCGAGTACCTCTTTTGCCCTCAACACGATGTCTATCTTAACCGCCTTATTCAGAGAATCGTCCCTGCGCCCCTCCGGATAAAGGTGCACGAAAGGTACGCCCTGCCTGTGAAGATATTGCATCACGGAAAAGGCCCGCCAATAAGCGACTTCCCAGTCCTTATCCCCGCCAAAACCACCTGCATAACCCACAATTGTTATACCATAGGGAGTATCGAAATACAACGCCAACATCCTCTGCAAGAAGAGCTTTGCCTTCGCTGACAGATCGCCTTTATCGGATGTGAAGAACATGGACTCGTCAAAACATATGTGTATCCTCCCGAGGGCGTCGTAGCTCACATTCACCGGCTGGCCAGGCTTTTGGGGCTCAGAGGTAAACTCTATCCCCTGAAGGTCTTCCAGCTTCAACCTCTTCAATATCCTCATTATCCTGGTCTGGGCAACATCCGGCTTGGTAATGATGGCCCCTCCACCCTCCAAGATCCCTGCACCTCCGGTCCCAAAGGCCCCAAAGGCGCTCTTTATGGAGGTGATCACCGTGTTCATCTTCTTGTTTGGCTCCTGGGTCCCCATGCTCACCAAAAGGATAAAGAAGGTCATCAATAGGGTCATCAAGAGCCCGTAAAGGAGCATGTATCCAGGGGCGGACGGTTCGTCTCCCATCCCTTCACCTCCTCATATACTGGAATAATCTGGGGTCCTGCCGATGATCACGATCTCTATCCTTCGGTTTCTGGCCCTGTGCTCCGGGGTGTCGTTAGGCACGACCGGCTTCAGGTCCCCCAGACCTGCCACCCCTATCCTCTCAACCGGCATGCCGTTGTCGATGAGGAAGTGAGCCACCGCCAAGGCTCGGTGAAGTGAGAGGTCAAAGTTGTCCTTATAGGGTCCTCCCCACTTCACGGGGATGTTATCCGTGTGTCCCTCTACCACTATGGGGTTGTCGACATAAAGCAGTAAGGGCAAGATCTTCTTCAGCACCCGCTTGGCCTCTTCGCTGAGCTGGGTAGAACCCTTCTCAAAGAGGATCTCGTTGTGTATCCTGATGGAGTATCCTCTCTGTACTTTAGTGATCTCGATGTACTTGTAGATCCCCTGACTCTTTACATAGCCCTTCAGGTTCATCAACTTCTTCACTACCGCAGACTGCTCCCGGAAGGTCAAGGCCCTACGGTTCCTCACCAATACGGTGACGATCCGCTCGAGCTTCTCAAGCCCAGTGCCCCTACCTGAGAACCCCGCTCCTCCGAAGCGCAAGGAAACAGAACCGATAAATCCACCTACCTTTAACTCGTCAAATGAGGTGAAAGAGACGAGCATCACGAAAAAGGTGAGCAAAAGGGACATCGCGTCGCCAAAGGTGAGCATCCAAAAAGGACAGGTCGGCCCCTCGTCTTCCTCTACCTCTTCTTCTTTCTTCTTGCGCTTATCAGCCATCTCCCCCCACCAGATGGCAGTGCCCACGACTTAACCGACCAACAACTCCGCTATCTGCACCGCATTTAGCGCAGCTCCCTTGCGCAGGTTGTCAGCGACTATCCACATATTCAATCCCGCCTCCACCGAAAGATCCCTACGAAGCCTGCCCACGAAGACATCGTCTTCTCCTGCCACATCCAAGGCCAGAGGATACACAGAACTGGCAGGATCATCGAGGACCCGGATGCCCGGGGCCTTGCTCAACAATTCTTTTACTTCATCCAATGAGGGAAAAGACCTCTCCAACTCCACATTAACCGCCTCGCTGTGGGCCCTTAAAGAGGGCACCCGCACGCAAGTGGGCGAGACCTTTACATTAGGACTGTGCAATATCTTCCTAGTCTCGTTTATCATCTTCCATTCCTCTTTGGTGTAGGCCTCGTCCCCAAACACATCTATGTGGGGCAAGGCGTTAAAGGCTATCGGATGGGCGAGCACCCGCTTCAGTCCTTCTTTGTTGCGCAACAGGGCCTTGATCTCCTCTGCAGAACAACGGGGGCACTCCTTCATAACCAGCTCCAGTTCCTCCCAAAGCTGATCCACTGCCTCTTTCCCCCATCCAGAGACCGACTGATAAGTAGCCACCACCACTCGTTTCAATCCGTAGGCGTCCATCAACGGCTTTAAGACGACCACCATCTGGATCGTGGAACAGTTGGGATTGGCAATGATACCTTTGTGGGCCTTGGCGTCCTCAGGATTGACCTCCGGGACCACCAAAGGCACCTCCGGATCCATGCGAAAGGCACTGCTGTTGTCTATCACCACTACCCCCCGTCGGGCTGCCTTGGGGGCGAATTCTCTGCTTATGCTGGCGCCTGCACTGAACAGGGCAAAGTCCAGCCCTTCAAACTTCTCTTCACTAAGCTCCTCGACCTCCAGCATGGCCCCTCTAAACGGGACCTTCTTCCCCTTGGATCGGCTGGAGGCCAAGGGTCTCAACTCCTCCACCGGGAAGTCCCTCTGCTCTAAAACCCGCAGCATCTCCCGGCCTACCAGACCGGTTGCCCCAACGACCGCTACCTTGTATCCCATCTATACCCCTCCTCTATATCAGTTCCGCCACATCGTACTCCTCAACCGCCTTGGAAAACCAGGAAATCTCGTCCAGCTTCCCGTTAAACCTGTTTCGTTCACCATCCGAGGCCAGGTAAACTGCCTCCCTTACCAGATCCTCGTCTCGAGCCAGTTCCAATACCGTATGCCAGAATGTATCCCTTGCCTCAGGTTTACCATTTAGGTAAAGCGTGAGCATCCCATTGTTAACGACCACTGCCAAGTGGATCCACTCCCTCTCTGGGAGATCCAAGGGCAAACGGAGCACCTCCCTATCCCCATCTCTAAACCTGAGGACGACCTCTATCCGATTAGGATAGACCGGATCCCCCCTAACCTCGAGAGGTGCAGAGTGAAGTAAAACCGTATCTTTTTCTATACCCCGATGATAGAACCAAAATCCAACGCTGAAGCCCTGGGGAGAAAAGATCCAGGGATCCAGGACCTTCATCTCGTAAAACCCGTCCTCGTCTATAAAATCAGGGGCATAACCCCGCACCCCGTCACTGATGTCGGCCTCCCCACGAAGGAGGGCACAGCCCTCCTCCTCTAACAGGTTCTTTGCAGTCTGTAAGTTGCCGTCGTCGAAGTCCACAAATATGCGGAGAGAAGGATTAGAAGGAGAAAGCCCTAGAAGGCTCAATACGGTCAAGATCAACCCAAAACGGATCCATCTCCTCATTTCCGGCCCCTTTCTTAAGCGGTATCCCCTGACCAAATAATCATACCACACAACTGCCTTGACAATCCACGCAAACGATCACCCTTCCAACTCTACCGGGATCAGACCTCGTAGGGCGTTCCCTACGAAAACCCTCTTCCCCACTAAATCCGAAATGTGGATTCTCTCCTCTCGGGCCCTTCCCTCCGCTAAAAGGACCTGGCGTAATACGCCCTCCAGTATCCTCCCATCGCTGGGTGGAGTTAGCATCTCTCCAGCCGATTCCACGAAGACATTGGTGATACATCCCTGCAAGAGGAAACCGTCTTCGTCGACGAGGATCACCTCGTCGTATCCCCCTTTCCGGGCCTCCTTCAGAACGGAATCGAAGAAATGACGAAATCTCGTGGTCTTGAATCGGAGGTGGGGCCCAGCATATCTTAGATCGAACCTCTTCACGAGCGCCCTCCACCGAACAGGCCTATCCCCGTTGATCTGTTCCAAGCCCCAACGAAAGTGACCGCAAACCGACATGGTCAAGCGCAAGCGCCACAGGCCGGGAAGGCCCTCGATCGTCCTCTCCACCGCCCTCTTTAGTTTCAAATAGGGACAGCGGAACCCAAAAAAGGCCGAGGCATCGAGCAAGCGCTTAGCGTGAAACCTCCAATACGGGATCCTCCCTCCCTCGACCCTCATCGTTTCTATCAGTTCGAAGTCCATTGCAGAATTGAGGAAAAACCCTGCCTTGAGCAGGTCCTCTGCGTACTCCCGGTGTGCCCGTGAATCCCATACGATCCCACTCCCGATCCCCAATCTCCCCCGAGAAAGTCCGTCGTACAACTCCACCGTGCGGATGAGGACCGCCAACTCCCCTTGATCGCCCCGTATCCAGCCTGCCACTCCGGTGTAAGGCCCCCTCTCCCAATTCTCTAGCTGAGAAATTATCTTAACGGTGCTGGACTTCGGGGCCCCAGTCACTGAGGCGGGGGGCAAGGTAGCGGAAAAGATCTCCTGCCAACGCATCCCGTTCCGCAAGCGCCCCCACACCCTTGAGACCAATTGAGAGATCGTCGGTAGGCGTTTGGTCCGGAACAACTCCGCACCTATCGACCCGTGCTCGCATATCTGCCCCAACTCGTTGCGGATCATGTCCACGATCATGACATTCTCTGCCTTCGTCTTCTCGTCCAAGATCCCCGGATCGCCTGGGGCCCAGGTCCCTTTCATAGGCTCCATCTCAACATAGCTTCTATCCCTCAGAAGGAACCTCTCGGGGGAAAGGGACAGCAAGGCCCAATCGTCCTCTATTACTGCCCAGGCAAGGGGTGTGGGTTGGGTTGAGAGGAGACGGAGGAACAGCCCGGTTGCAGACCCTCGGAACCTGAATCTCAAAGGGAAGGTGAGGTTGACCTGGTAGGTATACCCCTCTTTTATGAATTCCTTCACTTCGAAGATGCGCGCTCGAAAGTCCTCAAAGCCCAAGCCAAGCGATAGATCCCAGACATCGAAGGGCCCTTCTTTCACTTCCACAGGTTCCAACAGCTTCCACGCACCTGCGTAAGGCAGACCCGTTTCCGAACCCCCGTAAGAGATAAACACCAAAAAGTCCTCGTCGCGATGGCGAGAGAGAATCGAGAACAGATCGGAGAGCCTATCCTGAGAAGAAACGAACTGGCCCTCTCCCAAGCGCCACCACTTCCCTTGCCAGAAACCAAGGCTCATTTCTCCTTAACCGCAGGGAGGACCTTCTCAATCAGTTCTTCATAGGCGGATCGGACCACAGTTTGTCTATCCCACACGCTCTCACCTCGTTTCAAGGCATCTATTAGATCTGGAGAAAAGGGGATACTCGTCAAGAGATCCACCCCTAACTCTCTGGCCACATCGTCTGCGGTTCTATCCCCAAACAACCTTATCCTCTCAGAACAATTGGGACAGATTAACTCGCCCATGTTCTCCACCAAACCCAATACCTTTATCCCCATTTTTCTAGCGAAAGAGACACTTCTACGGGTATCTGCCAGGGCCACCTCGTTGGCAGTGGTCACTATAATCGCCCCGCTGATCGCATCCGCCAAAAACTGCATAACCGTAAGGGGCTCATCACCCGTTCCTGGAGGAGAATCTATCACCAGAAAGTCCCTTTCACCCCACCTAACCCCTGAAAGAAACTGCCGAATGAGACCTATCTTAAGAGGCCCTCGCCAGATGACCGCCTCGTCCGGGGAAAGGTTCTCCGCCAAGGAGACCACCGCTATCCCATCCGGCCCCTGCCGAGGCAGCAACTTGCCTTCTCCGTCGGCAGAAAGACCTCGCGGTTCCAGGCCAAGCAAGACCAACACATCTGGACCGTGCACATCCGTATCCATAAGGCCCACCTTGTATCCCCTCTTGGCCAGGCCTCGGGCAAGGTTAACCGCTACGGTAGACTTCCCCACCCCTCCTTTTCCGCTTAACACCAACAAGACATGCCTTATACCTGAAAGGGCCTCTCGGACCTCCTGTCTAATCTTCCGTATCGTGTCCAATTCGTCCCCCTTTACCTTCCATCCCGTCGGGTGCTATTCCAAGATTATACCACCCGGTTGGTTCCAGTTGGCCCTGATCTGGCTTACCAACTGTTCCATCCTCTCCAGCACATCTTTACTGCCCAACTTCTCCAAAATACTGGTAACCTCGTCTCGATAGCTCCCTAAGCGGAGGTCCAGGTCCAACATACCCCCGAGGAGGTCCAGCTCTTGCTCGGAGAAGGCCTCCTCCGTCACCTTCGACGCCAGATCCCGGAGTTCCTCTCTCAGCTGGGTCAACTCCTCTTCGGAGATTGGCTCATCTACCTTGTGGAGTAGAAGGAGGTATCCCTTCTCAGGATGTCTTAATAGGCTCACCACCCGATATCCCTGGAGAACTGCGGAGTGCACTGCTTCCAAAAGCTCGTCTTTCTCCAACCATTGGGGATTTTCTATTTCATACACATTCCCCCTCCACATAAGTGACCTTGGCCCTTCTTGCCAAGTATACACTTCCCTCGAGAAGACCTCTGTATATCGCTTCATCACTGCGGAATCCTTAACCGAATCAAACTCTTTAGTCACAACATCCAGCACATAGGGATCGAATGGACGGGGAAGGATCAGCCTCTCGCCGAAAAGGAAGGCAAAGACCTCTCCTTTCGAATCGGAGATTACGCGCAACTCTTCATCAGATCTCGGCTCGCCGGTGGATCCCTTCGCAAAGTCCTCCATAATCGTCTTCCAATTCGCTGACACCTCACCTACGACTCGTTCTATGTCCTCCTCCTTATCTGCGAGATCAAACCAGATCCCCAATTCCTTGCTCTTCATAGAGATCGCTGGGTCGAAGATGTGCTCTCGAGCCAACTCCCCAATTGGACCAACCACATCCCGGAAGCGTATCCACTTCACGAAAAACCTCTTGATGCGCTCACTCCACTCGACATCGTCCTCAGAAACACCGCCCTTAGGGAGGAGGGACACGAGTCCGTGTATAGCAGAGAGTCGGTAGAGGAAGTAATCCCCGACATCCCTTAAGATTATCGAGTCCTTCTCTTTGTCTATGGCCCGCGGGGTTTGGGCCCCGCTCTTCCCCTCATATCGGGCTATGCGCATAATTAGAGGAAAGAGTTTGTCTCTCCACATCTTATCCGCCCTTTGTCTATCTCCCTCTCGCACCGCCTTAGAAAACTCTCCGCAAAGACGATAAAAGCCGGTTCTGCGGAACTTCTTTACAAACCCGCCCTTTTTAACTGCCTCCTCGTCGGAATACTCGTCCAAAAGCTCTCTTACCTCATCGAAAAGCTCATCTACATCCCCGGAGGTCTTCCTTAGCTTCCGCTTCACTATCCCTCCGAGGGGCGCATAAAGGATACCTAATAAGCGGGAGAGAGACCTGTCTACCTCATCGTTCAACTCCCTAGGCAGAAAGACCCACACCGCATCCGAGATCGCAGTGGCCCTTACCGCCTTGTCTACCTGCAAAGCCAGCCGTCTATCCCTTATCCTTGACCGGATCATCCAAGTGGGCAGGCGTCGGTCCAACGGGACCAACAGGTCCTTGGCCAGGGTCAGGATACGATACTCTTCCCGAGTTGGGGAGTTGTAGAAGAGATAGCGCAGGAACATCCTCTTGCTAGGATGGGCTCGGGCTATGTCGTATTCGCCCCTCGCTATTCCCTTACTCCTGAGGGCCTTCATCATCAGGGCCTCGTCTTGTCTCAACAAGGCAACCATGGCCAACAAGACCGGGTATTCTGGTCCCAACGGCCCCCCTAGGGCCCGGAATCTTACTACCGGGAAGACCTCCCGACGATTGTGAAACCTCTGGTTCGTCCTTTCCACGAACCTGTCTTCGAATCCCTCGGGGAGCCAATCGTTGGAATATACCGCAAACCTCACCCGAGGAGCACCAAACCTGTCCAATCCCACTGGCCACTTATTCGTCCAGATAAGACCCTTCCTTTCCTCTAAGGCCTTGCCAAACTTGTCGTAGCCCTCCTTTATGGCAAAGGCGAAGATCTCCTGGAGCGGATAGTTGAGCCCCCTTTCCGCCATGTAGGCCTGAGCGGAGACCACCGGAAAGACCCAGAAGGGATTAGACATGTACCGAATAAATCGCTGAGTTAACTCCTTCATCCCGAACTGCCGGAACAGATAAACGCGCATCTCTTTATCAAAGAGCTTGCTCACATCTCCCTTGCGCCTGTATCTCCAGGCATTAACACACACCCGATCTACGGTATCCAACACCTTTTTCACATCCCCTGGCAGGTAGTCTCGGTTGAGTCTGTAGACCATCTGGCGCAACAGGTTCATACCTAGCCTATAATCCACCGACCCTGCATAACCTCCTAACTCGCGCAATTCCTCCTCGGGAAGCAGGGCCATTAAACGAATGAAGGCCTCGAACAACCTTCCTCTCAACCCCTCCACCTCTTCGGAATCGATCGCTTGACTCGCCAGGAGTTCCGCAAGCCGACTCACATCGGAGAGAAACTCTCGTTTCAACTGAATCGGATCAACGGTTTTCTCCGTCTTTACCACTTCTCCACCCAGAGCAGGTTCTTCCTCTTGAAGCATAACGACCTCATCTTGAGGTTGTTTGCCCTCCCGCTCTGCCAAGGGATTCATCATCCGGGAGAGTTTCATCAATCCTCCCGTCCCCAAGGCACTGAGTCCTCCGTAAATCGCTAAACGCCTCAAAAAGGCCCTCCTGCTCATACCATCCTCTCCCAAACTCCACAACGACTTTGGATCCCACCTGGGATAGACTAAGGACAACTTCCCTTTTATCAAAGATAGCTTGAGCTCCCCCAAGACATCAGAGATCCGATCCGGATCAAAGAGCCCCCCCAAGACCGACTCAAAAAAGCCAAGCACATCTAGATTTCGTGCGTCCAATATGTTCGTATCCTCTAATTTCTTAAGAGACCTTTGGAAGAGAGGACCAAAGGTCATACCTCCCTGAAAGACTTCTTTCTCCAACAACCTGTTCAACAGGTACTGCTCCAAGCTGTGGACCAAGATAGGCCTGTTTTCCCCCAGTATGGTAAGGGGAAAGAGCCTCCCCAACAGTCTGCTCCACTCCTGGAGGCCATCGCTCCCCAACACCCTCTCCACCACCGCCAAGCCCCCGACATCTGCCAGAAACTCACTAATCAAGGCGGAGAAGACATCCCGGGTGAGATCGCCTGGCTCTAGACTGGGGACCTTCTCTTCCAAGAGCCCGTACACCAGGTTGTGGGTTATCTCGTGGGCCAAGATAGAGCCCACCAAAAGGGAAACATTCGATCGGGCAAAGAGGACCATATTCAAAGGGTGGAAGGCATAACTCGCATCGCCGAAGAACCCCCCTCCCCGGATCACCGTCCTTGCGAACAATATCTTTTCCAGCATCCACCTTTTAAGATCGTCCTTCTCCTCTTGTCCAGAGAGGGAGACCACCGTAGGGGTAAGTAAGGTCAAGACGGTCTTGATCTTCTGCTCCAGCAGGCGAGGATCCGCACAGGAAGAGAGCACCTCCTTCACAAAGTCCTTATCCTGGGCCCAGTGTAAGAACTCATCCCAAACTTCTCTGAGATAGCTGTTATCTCTAAAAGCGAGGTAAAGACCAGCCCTCATCCTCACCTCCCGGGGAAGGGTCTCGTCTGAGAAAAGACTCTCCAGTAACTTATTCGGTATGGACCTCTGTACGAGGAAGTCCAACAAGGCGGTAGCGTAAAACGGATCGTCCTGCCAGTAATAAATCCGATTAATGGCAGAGACCAGATTCCCAAGCTCGTTCCACAGGAGATACCGAACTTGCTTCCTCCCTGATTTACCCTCGGGAACAGAGGTCCAAAGGTAGATCAAGGTCTTTAGGGAGATCTCCTGCAGATAGGGGAGAATACCTTCCAATCTATCCAGAAAGGCATCTGACTTTGCCATCGTCTCTAAGAGTATCGGATTCTGGGAGGAAAGACTTTCCAAAAAACTAGCTAGTCTATTCGGAGGACAACTAGAACCCAAGATCGAGGCTATATCGTTGAGGTAATCCTGGAGCCAGGGATGGTCTATAAACAGGTCTGCGTCCCCTAGGAACTCCACAAACGAGTTCCATTGCTCTTCGTCGAGATCAACTCTCCCGCTCTCTACGAGTCTTCCCAATTGATAAAAGCCCTTTGCCCTGTCGGACAAAGAATCGAACTCCAAGGGAGAACCGGTCAAACCTGCGATGAACAGGGCTATGTCCTCTCCCATACCCAAACGAGCGATCTTCCCGACATGTTCCTTCCCCAACCTGATCTCCAAAACCTCGTCTATCGATCGCTTGGTCAGGTACATCCTTAGGGCAAGGAGCGATAGATAGATATCCTCGTGCCGGTTATTCCTAAACACATCTATCGCGGAGTCCAACAGCTCCCGGGAGTGAACGGGGAATTGAGAGTAGAACAAGCGGAAAAAATCTACCGTGGGATTGTACCTTCTATTCCGCACTACAGTGGGGTTGCGGGAGATAAAAAACCAGTTCAAGATCAACGGTTCTAAGAGGTCCGGGCGCTGGGCTAGTTCCATAAGCCCCTGCGCAAACCAGACCTCATCCCGCCTCCATATCCGCTCAAGCATCTCCCGCACGTCCTCTATCCCCATCTTGTCCATGCCCATCCCCAGATCCGAGAGCAGGACATACATCTTTTCCCCAGGAGTAAGGTCTGGATCTGACACTACGCGACCGTAAATCCGGGAAATCCTGCTGGCAAAGTCCTCGACCTCGACCGCGTGGTAGGCATCCGCCCCTATGTTTAACGGGGGAAGCTCTATGCCCCCGACTATTCCCTCCTCGGAGAACAGGTCCCGATGGTACAGGGAAAGGATCCAATCTGTCCCCTCAGGGTAGGCCCTGCCAGGGTATCCCCTTCTCAACAACCCGATCTTTCCGGCCCAGTCCCTACCTCGATAGAACCAATAGACTGCCCTCCGCAAGGGGTAAAACTCTTGCGATTCGTTGACTATACTTGCCAACTCGGGAACGAATTCTTGGATTCCTTCCGCGCCCTCTGCCTTCACCTCAAAGCGCACCTCAGGGAATACCGCCTCCGGGACCAACCACAGCCTGAATACAGAATCCTCATCCGATCCGAAACCCGAGACCAGTTCCTTGGCAATCTCTTTTAGGCGGTAATCGTAGTAAAGGAGGAAAGCGGTCATCTCAGGGAAGGCTATCTGCCCTGAGGAGAGCTCTTCCCTCTTCGCAAACGGCGAGAGATTAACCCAGGCCTCTCCGCTAAGAACTCCCGACCAGAAGGCAACCGAATCGTAGGGATAGAGCTCAACGACCTCAGGGCGGGCCTGGGGTAAAGGAAAAGTAAAAAACAAACAAATCGCTAAAAAGGTGTTAAGCCATCTCGTCTTTCTTCCCATCGCCTCAACATCCTCTCAAAACTTTCGAACGGCATCTTGGGTCGATCCCCTCGCTTGAACCAACCGACTTCTTTCGCGTCGTCGCCAGGTCTTACTTCTTCGGGGGCTAGCACCTCTATCGCGTAGCCGATCACGACCACTGAACCATACCTGCGACTGGGTTGGTATTCGACTCCGATCAATCCGATCTCACCTGTGGAAGCAATCCCGGTCTCCTCCTTCAATTCCCGCAAACAGGCATCCAAAGGGGCCTCCCCTACCTCCATAAATCCGCCTGGCAGGGCCCAACTGCCTTCCTTGGGCTCAACTGCCCGCTTTATGAGTAAAATCTTCTCCTCCTTGTAAGCCACGGCGCAGACCACCGGAGGCGGATTAATATAATGCACCCAACTACAGCCGGGACAGATCGGTCGCCACCGGCCTTCTACTTTAGACAAAGACAATCCCTCGCCACAGCGGGGACAGAACCTAAAGGCGTTCTCTTCCCCGCAGACAATACCACACCTAATATAATCTTCACGGGACAACATAGTCTATCTCCCTTACCATAGGATAAGTATATATCAGACCATATCCAAAACCAACTCAGGCCCGGGCGCTCTCCTGACGGGAATCGCGTAAGATCAAAAGCGACCCACCCAAGGTCTCAACGAGCCAGCGAACCCAAGCAGAAGAAAAAGCCTCCCCCGTGGGAGCACCAAAGATGTTAAGATCCGCACGGGGGGCATCCCCTAGGATAGACCGAAAGTCTCCCGAGAGCACGGTTACCGTGGTGTCTGCAGGCAGACGCATCACCTCTTTCAGTCGAGCAAGATAGCGATATCCTTTCTCTTCTTCTCCCTCTCGAACGACCTGCATTAGATTGAGCTTGACCTCAAGGGACCTGTGTAGGTGCAAGGCTATAAGGATCGCTAGGTCCCTATTCGGAGAGCCTTCCCTTATCCAGAGATTGACCGTCTTAATGTCCTTCGCACTCGAGCAATAGGCCCCCAAGAGGCCAAGATTCTTATCCTCTGAGAGGGACAAAAACTCCGGCAAAGACCGAAGCAGGGCCTCTTCTTGGAAGTCCAAAAAGAGCAGGTTGGCGGGGAGGAACATCTGCTCGCAAACGTAGAGGGCCTGAGACACTGACGATATCGGATCCCCTGAGAAGCAGAGCTCGGTGGCAAAAAATCCCATCGCCTGCAACCTGGAAACGAAATCCCTCGCAGAAGGACAGTCCTCTTTTCGGTAGCAGACCGCAACCAATCTCCCATTAGGGAATAGGACTGCCTCCAGCAGATCCCCACACCGGGTCAACGACTGGGCCCTGGCAGGGAAGAGGACGTTCGGTTTCCAACCTTTGGGGTGGTAAGGCAACCCCCGCGCTATCCTCAAGCACTTCTCCGCCAAGAAGATCAATAGCCCCTTTCTCACATCTGGCCACGATCCGGAAAAACCCCTCTTTAGTAGCTGGACATAAAGGAAGAGCAAGAGCACCACTGCCAGGAAGGCAAAGAAGGGATCTATCAGGAACATGGCCAGGGCACAGGCAAAGACCCCCGCCCCCGGTACGATTGAAGGCATGCGGAATGTGGGCCTAAAACTCACCACCCCTATTGCCTGCTCTATCAGGACTGACAGGTTGATCGCCCCGTAGGTCATGAGAAAGATCATCGTGAGCAGACCCGCCAGGTAGTTCAAGGAGAGGAATAGGGCCAATAAGGATATCCCTGCGGTAACGCCTATTGCGAACACCGGCTCGCCCGAACGAGAAGTACGAGCCAACCAGTGAGATCCGGGAACTATACGATGCTTGGACAGGGCCAAGAGCACACGAGGAGAGGACACGAACATGCTGAGTGCGGAGGACAGGGTAGCCCCCATTATCCCCGCTATCACCAGCGCGGGCCACTTGGCGTACTTCACTGCTACCGAGGGGTCTGCTACCAACTCGCCAGCAGGGGCCACTCCAGCGAACCAAACCGCGGTCAGGCAATAAATGAGAAAGCTCAGCACGATGGCGGAGATCGTGCCCAACGGGATGGCCTTCTCCGGATCCTTTAGCTCCCCTGACATGTTCACTCCCGCCAGGATCCCTGTCACCGCAGGGAAAAACACCGCAAAGGCCTTCCAGAAGTCCACCATATTCACCGGGACCAGCCTCAAGGCGGGCCCAAGACCGGGAAAGTTCAGGTACATGGACAAGAGGGCCAAGGCTATAGTGACAAGTATCAGGTATTGCAGACGAAAGGCCAGCCGGGCACTCCTTTGGGAGACCATAAACAAACAGATCCATACCACCAAAGAGACCAACAACTGGGAATGGGTAGGGAAGAGCCTGCTCACCCAGAGCTCCGAAAAACCTCGGATGTAAAAGGCAACCGAGATGGCCTGGGAGAGGTAAAGGGAGACACCTATGGTGCCTCCTGCCTCCATCCCCAGAGAGCGGGATATCATGGAATATGCCCCACCCGCGCCTATCCTGCGATTGCTTACTATGGACCACAGAGAAAGGGCGGTGATAAATGTGATGGTGTTACTGATCAGGATGATTCCAAGGGCCCGGAAGATCCCCACCTGACCTACCACCCAACCCAGGCGTAGAAATAATATCACCCCCAGGATACTCAGGAGCGTTGGAACGAAGACACCTTCGAAGGCCCCGAATCGTCGCATACTGCCTACCCTTAAGTGATCAAAACCCAAGTCCATTATACCAGTATTTTTGCTATAATTACTTTGCGGATCCAATCTAAACCAAACAGGAGGTAGATCATGAGGCGGTTGATGGTGACGATTATCTTACTCTGCCTGCTGAGTCTTCCTGCCTTCTCCGCAGAGCAAGCCCAATCCTCTGCATCCAAATCCAAACTTCACCTAATACTGTTCTATTCCAGTCACTGCGGGGCGTGCCTAAAACTGGAAAACGAATACATCCCCGTGATCCTAAAAAAGTACGGCGATGCAATCGATCTCGATCAAAGGGAGATAAACGAGAAAAAGGAACACCTAGAGCAACTCCTAACCTATAACCCCGAAGGGACCGTCCCTACCATGGTGGTCCCTAGCCTGAACAAGGTCTTCGTGGGGGTAGAGGAGATCGAGACCAGTGTCACCCCGATAATAAAGGACTTCGTCGCTGGCAGGCTGTCCCCATCCTCCAACCAAGGATCAGGGACTAAAAAAAAACTCTAGCGGAGTTCTTCAATGAGCTTTCCGTACCGGTAATCGCCCTAGCGGGACTGATAGACGGGATCAATCCCTGTGCCTTTGCGGTAATCGTCTTCTTTATATCCTTCTTGACCGTCTACAACTATTCCCGAAGACAGATAATCGCCATAGGCAGTAGTTACATCTTTGCGGTGTTCTTGACCTACCTATTGATAGGGCTGGGGTTCTTCAAGGCCCTCTACTCCCTCAAGGCCATATACTGGCTTAACCGAGCGCTGTACAAGGGCCTTGCCTTCCTCTGCCTACTCCTGGGAATCCTTGCCTTGCTAGACTACATCTCCTACCGCGAGACCCAAGACTACAAAGCGCAGATCCTGCAACTGCCGACCTCCCTCAAAAAACGCATAAACCAGGTATTTGGTTGGCTGAGGAAGCGGGAAAGGGAGGCAGTCTGGAAGCTCGTCTGCATCGCCTTCGTCGTAGGTCTGCTGGTCAGCATCCTGGAGTGCGCCTGCACGGGACAGATATACATCCCTACCATCACCCTCATGATGGCCCAAGAGAAGGTGAAGGCCTTCTTTTTCCTGATCCTCTACAACCTTATGTTCGTAATGCCGTTGATAGCGGTCTTCCTGATCGCCTTATTAGGTGTGAGTTCCCAGACCATTTCTGGATTCTTAAAAAGACACCTAGGGATCATCAAGATCTTTATGGCCTTCTTGTTCTTCTTCCTGGCGGGGCTCCTATTCGCCTACTAGGCTGGACCCGGCCCTGTTCCAGGGCCAGTTTTTCCAGTCCCTCTTTTATGGGAATAGGGTACCTCCCCGAGAAACAGGCGGTGCAGAACCTGCCTCCGTTCCCTATGGCCTCCAGCATCCCCTCCAAAGATAGGTACCCTAAGCTGTCCACATTCAAGAACTCCTCCACTGCCTCGTGATTCATCTTATTTGCAATCAACTCCTCTCGCGAGGGGAAGTCTATCCCGTAGAAGCAGGGCCAGCGATGAGGAGGACAGGAGATACGCAAGTGAACCTCTTTGGCCCCTGCATTGCGTATGGCCCTCACTCGCCTCCGAGAAGTCGTCCCCCGAACTATCGAATCGTCCACCACGATCACCCTCTTGCCCCGCACCACCTCGGGCATTATGTTGAGCTTTATCCTAACCCCGAGATCACGATGGCGCTGGTGGGGCTGGATAAAGGTCCTACCCACATAGTGGTTCCGGATAAAGCCCCACTCTAGGGGTATCCCTGACTCTTGGGAGTAGCCTATCGCCGCGCTGAGCCCTGAATCCGGCACCGGGATCACCATGTCCGCCTCTACTGGATGTTCCCTTGCCAACTGCTTGCCCAATTCCTTGCGGACTTCGTGTACTAGCCTTCCAAACACCACCGAATCCGGACGGGCGAAGTATATGTGCTCAAATACGCACTGGCTTACCTTGCGCCTCTTTCCGTTCGGGAAGAAGGACCTCAAGCCCTCGTCGTTTATCAGCACCAATTCACCCGGTTCTACCTCCCGCACATACCTAGCACCTATGAGGTCCAAGGCACAGCTCTCCGAGGCCAATATGTAGGCCCCGTCCACCTCACCCAGGACCAGAGGGCGAAAACCGTAGGGATCTCTTACCCCCATCATCCCGTGTTGATTCAACATAACCAGGGAATAGGCCCCCCTAACTCGCCTCAAGGCGTAAAATATGTGTTCCAACCAATCTCCTCGCTTGGCGTGGGCGATGAGGTGCACTATCACCTCACTATCGGTGCTAGTCTGAAAGATCGCTCCCCGACCTTCCAATTCTCTCCTCAGCTCCCTGCTGTTTATGAGATTGCCGTTGTGTCCGATTGCCAGGAATCCGTCCTTGTAATTGATCAACAACGGCTGGGCATTCTCTAGTATGCTGGAACCAGTAGTGGAATAACGCACATGGCCTACTGCCACATCCCCTGGGAGGTGGGACAAAGACTGCTCGTCGAAGACATCCGCCACCAGCCCCATTCCCTTGTGGACGAAGGCCTGCCTACTGGTCCTCTCAAAAGAGACTATCCCTGCACTCTCTTGTCCCCTGTGTTGCAGGGCATAGAGCCCTAGGAAAGTGAAGTAAACCGCATCCTTGTGCCCCCAAATCCCAAAAACACCACAGGCCTCTTTGAGCTCCATTTCTCACCTCTCAGGACTTCTCTAGCCACTTCACCCCCGAACGGAATATATCCAGGGGAGGCATGAACCTGTTGTAGGGGACCCTACCGAACCAGTCCGGGTACTGCGATCCGATCACCGCCCGCTCAGGATGAGGCATCAGACCCAAGATCTGGCCGGAAGGATCGCATATCCCGGCGATGTCCTGGTAGGAACCGTTAGGATTCGTCCCTCCCGCGTATCTAAACACCACTTGATTGCTCAAAGAGAGCTGGTGGATCGCATTCTCACTTGCCACGAACTTCCCTTCTGCGTGGGCGACGGGCATTCGCAGACGGTCTGCAGTCAAGAGATGGGTCCAAGGCAGGTCCCTTCGGCAGACCTCCAGCTCCACCCAGCGATCCACGAACAATCCACTGTCGTTCTCTACTAAGGAGGCCTCCACGGTAAAGTACCCGGACATCGCTGGTAACAACCCAGCCTTTACCAAGACCTGAAATCCGTTGCATATACCCAGGATCAAGCCCCCTCTATCCAAAAACTCCAGCAGGACATTCTTCAAGAAAAGCTCCAGCTCCAAGGCCAAGACCTTGCCTGCACTGATGTCGTCACCGTAGGAAAACCCGCCCGGGATGACCAGCATGCGATAATCCAACAAGACCGCCGGATCCCTCCTCAGCTGGTTGATGTGTAAGCTATCTGGGTTGGCATCGGCAAGACGCAAGGCGTACACCGTCTCTTCGTCACAGTTGGTGCCAGCGGTCCTCAACACTAAGGCCCTTATTCCCATCTTACCACCTAAACCTGCTCCGCCAAACCCTTTCTAGATTCTTCACATCCTCAACGATGTACTCCTCTCCCTCCAGGCCGTACACGACGAAGCTCTTGCCCTCGCTGGTCCTACCCACCAGCTCACAAGGGAGGCCCTCGAACAGTTTCTCGAACCTGCCTTTGTGCTTACGATCTATCTCGACCAAAAACCTGCTCTGGCTCTCACTGTAGAACACCACCTCATTGCTTCTACGATCCCCCTCGAATGGGACATTGTTCAGAAACAGCTCCGCTCCTATACCCCCTCCTATGCACATCTCCGCCAAGGCCACCCCGATTCCCCCATCGGAGATGTCGTGGCAGGCCAAGACGATCCCTTCCCTAACCGCCAAGTGCAATCTCTTGTACAACTCCCTGGCCAAGGACACATCCGTACGAGGAACCGAATTGCCAAGCACTCCAAACAGATTTAGAAATGCGCTTCCTCCCAATTCGTCCCTCGTGAGGCCTACCACATATAGGAGCGTATCTCTCCGCTTTAAGTAAGGAGAGACCACCTTGGAGATGTCGTCTATCATTCCCATTCCCGATATAAGGAGAGTCCCTGGAATAGGGATGCTCTCGTTTCCTTTTAGGAACTCGTTGTAAAGGCTGTCCTTGCCCGATATAAACGGTACCCCGAAGCCCAGGGCAAAGTCGTAACAGCCCTTGCTGGCCCGAACGAGTCCTCCCAACCTGTCTGGTTTGTCGGGGTTGCCCCAGCAGAAGTTATCCAGGATAGAGATCCTATCGGGGTTCCCTCCCACAGCTACTATCTGTCTTATTGCCTCGTCTATACACGCCCCAGCCATCCAATAGGGATCTATCCTTCCGTACCAGGGGTTGATCCCACAGCCGAGGGCTATACCTTTCTTGCTGTGTAGGTGTCCGCGTATAACTGCGGAATCGCTTGGGGCGACCTGGCGCGGTCCGCACAACGGCTTTAATGCCGACCTACCCTGCACCTCGTGGTCGTACTGCCTTATCACCCACTCCTTAGAGGCGATGTTGTAGGAAGAAAGGACTTGACGGAATGTCTTACTCGGATCCTCTACATCTGGGACGGGCTCTTCTTTCTTCACCCAAGTCCAGACTGCCAACTTCTCTTCCAAAGGTAATCCCCCGTGGAGGAAGTCCACATCCATCTCCATCACCAGGGCCCCATCGTAGTAAAGGCGCAAGCGACGATCCCCGGTAAACTCCCCTATACAAGTCGCCAGGACATCTTCTTCGGCAAAGGCGGAGACGACATCCTCCAGGTATTCAGGCTTGACAGCCAAGACCATCCTCTCCTGTGATTCGGAGATCCATATCTCGGTATAGCTCAGTCCTGAATACTTCAGTGGAACCTTCTCCAGATAGACCACCGCTCCGACATCCCTAGCCATCTCCCCAACTGCAGAGGACAGGCCTCCAGCTCCACAGTCGGTGATGGCCCTGTACCATCCTTTATCCCTTATCTTCAGCAGGACATCCGCGAACTTCTTCTCTTCGATCGGATTGCCTATCTGTACCGCAGAGGCACAGCTGTACTGGGACTCCTCGGTCAACTCCGCGGAGGAGAATGTGGCACCGTGGATACCGTCTCGTCCAGTCCTCCCCCCGATCAGGACTATCTTATCCCCTGGGCGGATCTCCTTCTCTACCGCACCCTTCGGCATAAGCCCCACGGTCCCGCAGTAAACTAGGGGATTGGCACAAAAGTCCGGATCAAAGAAGATCGCACCGTTGACCGTGGGGATGCCCATCTTGTTCCCATAATCTCTGACCCCTGCCACCACCTCCCGCATCATCCTCCGGGGATGGATAACCCCCTCTGGTACTTCCTTGGTGTCAGGGGGAGCGAAACAAAACACATCGGTATTAGCGATCGGCTTGGCCCCCAAGCCACATCCGAGCACATCCCTTATCACCCCTCCCAGTCCGGTGTTGGCGCCACCGAACGGCTCCAGGGCAGAGGGATGATTGTGCGTCTCTACCTTAAAGCACACCGCCCAGTCCGAATCGAACTCTACTACCCCGGCGTTGTCCTTGAATACCGAAAGGCACCAAGGCTTGTCGAGTTCCTTGGTTGCCTTCATTATGTAGTCCTTAAACAGAGAAGAGATCCTCTCTTCCGTTACGACATCTCCTTCCTCCGAGACCTCCCTGTACAATATCGGACTCTTAAAGGTCTTGTGTTGGCAGTGCTCAGACCAGGTCTGGGCTATGGTCTCCAACTCCACATCGGTAGGATTTCTCCCCAACTTGCGATAATGTTCCTGAACTGCCTTCATCTCCCTCAGGTTCAAAGAGAGCATCCAATCCTTGCTGATCTGGAGGA
The DNA here is from genome assembly GCA_015494465.1 of Candidatus Omnitrophota bacterium. Classification (GTDB taxonomy): domain Bacteria; phylum Omnitrophota; class Gorgyraeia; order S143-82; family S143-82; genus S143-82. The sequence goes on from WGBD01000001.1 coordinate 286,673, forward strand.
GTTCCTCATCGCCTTTCTCTAGGAGTTCCACCTCCCTGAGGCTAAACTCGTACCCTGGGGACCTCTGGTGAAAAGGATGGAGAAAATCGTTTATGACCCCTATCTGGATGAGCGGATTGTAGAGCTGGGAAAGAACCGCATTGAGGACACCCTTATCCAAGGGAGGAAACTCGTAGCGCACGCCGGTAAAGACCGCCACGGGATCCTGGCGAAAGAACTCCCTAAAGGCCCGGGAGATGGTGATCGCCTCGGGATCCATCACCCCAGGGAGATAACCGATCTCGACCCAGCTCCCTTCGATAACGGGAGGGCTATCGTCCGGATAGATGAAGACGCTCTCTACGACGGGATCGAGCAAGACCTTCTCCGCAAAGGCCTCTAGCTCCTCGAGGGAAGGGCCTGCCTCCAAAAAGACCAGCCTCACTCGCCTTACCGAATCTATCCCTTCGACCCCGAATCCCTTCAAATAGGAAACGATCTCCCGGCTGGCCGGGGAGCCAGGATCTCTATGAATCACATGAACACGGATTCGCATTGCCTAGTTCCAGACCGCACATCACCCGTTCTGAAGGAAAAGGTATTATATCACGGGCAGGATCCCATTCAAGCACATAACCCCACAACACCTCTGGCTGGCACGGGTCTTCGCAGTGATCCCCTTTTTGCAGGAGCAAGACCTTTCCCTCTTGCTGTAGTGCCCTCAACTCGTAGAATCTTGCCTTATCCCAGGAGAGGACCCGGACCTGGGGATCCCAATAATAGTGGTATCTCAACAGCCACAGATCGCTCCCCATTGCTAAGATCACCTTCGGGCGAATAGTCCCCAACTTGGCCAGGAAGATTCGGTTGTATCCCAAGGTCTGTTGAGAAAGCATCTCTGCACTGACCTGAGCGGTCGTAAGAAATACCGCCAGCCACAAGGCCACGACGACGGACCTTCGAAGCCAACCCCGCATCCCTTCCCAGATCCGCACCTGGACCTCTATCAACGAGTTAAAGAGTAGGCCTGCCATGACCATCAAGACGGGTGGCAGGCCAAGACCGACCCCAAAGCACAGGGCCAACGAGAGCCCTATACCTGCCACTGCCAACAAAGGCACCCAGACCTTTCTGTCCAAGACGCCCAACCACAATCCACCCAACCCAAGGAAGCCCAAGATGACGGTCTCCAGAGGCAGAGGCCCACTACCACCACCCAAAGGCCCCAGCGCTCTGAGGACCAGAAAGGCCAGGCCCAACCAAAGCAACGACAAGTACAAGACCTGAGACCTCCGCCTATCAGACAAGCGCACCCGGTGAGCCCAGAGGAAGAAAAAAGCCGGGAGAAGCGCACCGGCAACCAGGGGATGGAGGATCGTCGCCAACAGCAAGATCCCCACCCCCCAAGCGGTATTTACGAGCACACCGGCCCGGGACATCAACTGTGCACCGAGGAGATACAAGCCCAGCAAGAACCAAGCCAATGTCCACCCAAAACCCGAGGAGACGAGGACGAGAAGGATAGGGGCGCTGAACACCAGCTGAAGGGAAAGGAAGAGCGGAGTAACCGATCTGATCCCCTTCCTGAGGGCCGTCTCGAGGAAGAAGAAGGCACCCAGCAAGAAAAGGCAAATCTCTACCAGGAGGAGAAAGGCGGGTTCCTGACTCCCTGGGGCCCCGGTCCCTCCAAACCACGAGAACAACCACTTAAGGCCGTAGAGCCAATTGGCAAACAGATCCTGCGGTATCCCCGGAAGATCCAGGGACTGGCCTGCGCACAACTCCCGCAGGCCCAATGCCACCGCCACTGTATCCGGCCGGAGATAAAACGGCATCGTCTACAACCCCAGGCGCTGGTAGATGGCATCCACATTCTTCACGAACCGATCGGGGGAGAACAGCTCCTTCAGCTCCTCGCAAGAGATCACCGAAGAGACATCCGGATCCCTTCGCAACAGCTCCAGAAACTCGATACCCTCTTCCCAACAGCGCAAGGCGTTGCGTTGGACCCACTCGTAGGCCCTCATTCGCTCTATCCCTTTGGACATGAGAGCGGAAAGCACCGCCTGGGAGTATATCAGACCTCGGGTCAGGTTAAGGTTTTCTTCCACCCGATCCCGACGAACCCGGAGGTTGGCCAAAAGCCAGGCGAGCTTATCCAACATGTAATCCAATAATATAGTGGCGTCAGGGAATACCACCCGCTCTACCGAGGAATGAGAGATGTCCCTCTCGTGCCACAAGGCCACATTCTCCAGGGCGGGAACAAGGTATCCACGCAGTAGGCGGGCCTGACCGGTAAGCCGTTCCGAGATTATTGGATTCTTCTTGTGGGGCATGGCAGAGGACCCCTTCTGTCCCGGGGCAAAGCCCTCCTCCACCTCCAGGACCTCCGTGCGCTGGAGGTGTCTAACCTCCACTGCAAAGCGCTCAATGCAGGCCCCCAGCACTGCCAAAGAGGCCAGATAATTCGCGTGGCGATCCCGGGGAACCACCTGGGTAGTGATACTGGCGGGCTCTATCCCCAATCGTTCGCACACATACCTCTCTACCTCTGGGGGATTGTGGGCGAAGTTGCCCACCGCACCAGACAGCTTGCCCACCGCCAGCTCCTTTCCCGCCAATTCTATCCGCCTGCGGGCACGAACCAACTCGTCGTATAAGAGTGCAAACTTCAGACCAAAGCTGGTCGGCTCTGCGTGGACACCGTGAGTCCTACCAACCGTTATCAACTCCTTGTACTCCAAGGCCTTTTGCCTTGCCAAGGCCATCACCTCATCCAGATCCCTAAGTAAGAGCTCGGTGGCCTCCTTCACTTGTACCCCAAACGCGGTATCCAACAAATCGTTAGAGGTCAATCCCTTGTGGAGGTAGACTGCATACTCACCCAGGCTCTCGGAGAGGTTCTGAACGAAGGCAACCACATCGTGGTGAGTGGTCCTTTCCAACTCCTCTATCCGCTCAACGGATATCTTGGCCCGGGCCCTCATTTCCTCGACCGCCTCCAAGGGGACCCATCCCAGGAGCTTGGCCTGGGCCTCCGCAGTCAACAGCTCTATCTCCAACATTATTGAGAACTTTCGCCCCTGGCTCCAGATTCGGGCCATGGCCTCCCTGGTATACCTGCTTATCATCCTGATCCCTCCTTGGCGTTAGTGGTTGACCCAGATCTACAATTATACCCAGCAAAACCAAACTAGGGGAATCAAAACCTAACGAGGGATTTTTCCCTTATTTAAGTTGATTTTCTCGCCTGCCAGCCATAAACTTATATGTGGATGCGCAAAAACAGAGACAGTTTTTTCTAAAGAAGAACCGCTTTAGGACGATAGTAATAATAGAAGAACAGGGACGAAGATGGCTGAGATAAATAAGGTTCCACAATCTGGTCTGCCTTCTCAATACCTCCGCCAGGTCTTGGCGGATCAAAAGGTCCGTCAACAGGAGAGGGCTCAACAGGAGAAGGCCGAAGAGGTAAAACGACAGGAAGAGGACCGCATATCCATCTCCGAAGAGGCCAGACAACTCGCAGAGGCCCAACAATTTTACAAGAAGTTCCTGGAAGAGAAGGCCAAGGAGATAGAGCAAGAGAGGATCGAGAGGGTTAAGGAACTCAAGCGGAGGATGACTCAAAAACCTGAGACTCCTTTGAGACTGATCGCGGAAAAGATCTCCCAAGAACTGCTAGGCCTTTAACCCTCTCCCTTCAACTGTTTTCTCCGCTCGTTTACCCGCTTATAAAACAGCAATAGCTCCTTTTCACTGGGGGAGATCCCAACATATATGTCACTATCATCCGGGGAGCTCTTTTCCCTCTTCCATTCGATCCCGATGAGGGCAAAGTCCTCCCAAGAGGATCCAGCAAAACCCCGAATGTCGCTGGCTATCCTTTCCAGGATAGCGGGCAAAGGTAGCTTCACACAGGAAAGCACGAGCTTGCCCAACCTATCTACATCGTAAGTGCGCCCTTCACCGTTTCTAAGATTAAATATGCTGGGAGGGTAAAAGATCAAAAGATCCCCCGCGTGCATGTCCACCTCTTTGGGTTCGTAGAATATCTCTCTAGACAATCCTAGCGGTATCAACTCTTCCACCTCGTAACACCTTATCTGTTTGCGGAACCTATCTATCAGTATGAAGGAACTCCCCCCAGCCCCGGAAAAGACGATCCTATTCTTGGTCCCATCCAAAAGCACATACAAGAACCTACAGCTCACATTTATCACTGATGCCCTCACGAGGGCCTTATTGATGCTGTAAACCACCTCCCCAGGCTGGTGGGTGATTATGGAATGAGAACGCAACAGCCCCCTTAGATAGGAAATCTTCATCAAGGCGGAGGTGCCTTTGTCCATTACATCACCTACCGCAAGGGCAAGCTTATCCTGGTTGATGTCTATGAAGTCGTACATACTCCCGCTGACTTCCCGCCCGGTGACCTCTTTTATCCGGATATCCAGCCAATCCCTGTGGGCTGGCAGATAAGTGGTCTTTTCCTTTATCTGCTTCACCACCAACTTCTCGAGCTCCCGCGAACGGCGCTCCAGGATCTTGTTTCGCAATCCCACCCCCACCCCAACAGCGCTCATAACCAGCAGCGAAGCCAAGGATTCTCCGTAGAATAGGAAAAGACCCTTAGATAAGAGCAGGACTCCCAGCACACTACCCGCGAGTATCGCGATCAACCCTGCACAAATCCCATACCGGGGACTGCTCAGGCCTAAGAGAGATAAAACCACCGCTAAGGAAAATACCAACAGCATCTGTAACCAACCCGGGATAGCATAGGTCACCATTCCCTGTTTCAAGCCCAAAAAACTTACCGCAAGGATGTGGTGTAGAGGGAGGATTCGCCCCCCAGCAGGGAGCTGGGGTCCGTAATCCGGGAGATTATATCCCACGAAGCATATCTTACCCGCCACCTCTCGCCAAGGAGGCACATTGACCCCTTTGTGCAAGAACCTACGGTAAATCCTCTTAGGGAGCACCTTGTTCATCGGTAGGGGCTTGGGGAGTCTTACCTTAAAAAGGGCAGAGGAAACGGATATCCCGTGGCGATCGTCGAGCCCGAGGGAGAGGTCTTGCCAATACAACCTATTCCAGCGCTGGGAGTACCTAAACTTATTCTCGTCAAAGCCCATCTGATAGGCCCAGACCTTCAAGACCAGATGAGATACGATCCGCCCCCGGTAAGAAAAGAAGGGGTAAAATCCTTCAACCTCTCCACTTGGCCCCAAGTAAAAGTCACTTGCCCCCAACATTACATAGGGAAGGATCCTCCTCCAAGGGAGCCAGACTATAGTCTCGGCGCTTGCTATTGCTCCAAACCGCGTAGCGATCTCTCCGAATCTCACCGGGGCTAGCACATTGACCTTGTGCCCCCTCAGCACCCTGACCAGGGCATCGTCACCCGAGGTGCCCGAAGCGGAACTTATAGGGAACCCCAAGACCACGAGCTTGGCCCTGGAGAGCCTGGCAAGCAGTAAGGCCAGGGCCTTTCTGTTGAGAGGAGGGGTCTGGTTGTAGTCTCTAAAGCTTTCTTGGTCAATGTCTATTACCACCAGGTCCGGAGACCCTTCCTCGGAAGCCTTCCCCTCAAAAAGGTGCGATTTATAAATTAATTCTTTAATCTTATGATCCAATATTAAAAATTTGGGAGGAACGAAGAAAAAATAAATCACAAGCCAAGCCAAGGCGATGACCCCTAGGGTATACCTACTCACTCCAAACCTCCAACTTTAGGCTTATCAGTACATTATAACTCAGCAGGTAAGACCAGCCTAATGCTTTCTTTCCCACCCGGCAAGTGCTTTAATTTCAAGGAGATCCCCAACTTGTGCAATATCCACCGGATAAGATTACCTTCCAGGTCCACATCCTTTTTCCATACAATGGTCAACGCATTCCTGGGATCCACATCCTCTAACCCCAAGCCCTCCAGATCGCACCTAGCCTCACAGTAGAAGGCAACCTCTACCCCTGAGTAGTTCCCAAACATGCGGATCTCCAGCCGACCGTCCTCTGGGATGACGGAGAACAGCCGATCCAAGATCAACAACAACAACTGCTCCAACTTGAAGGCGTCGGTTATGACGCGTAAGTCCCCGCTGGAGTGCACCGTCACTCTCTCCCCCAGCCTGTCAGCGATCACCAACAGGAGGGCATGGTTGAGCACATCTGGGACGAAGACCTCCTGAAGTACGATCCTGTCGCATACCGCATCTATCCGAGAGTAGTCCAAGAACCTGTCGTAAATACCGCGCAACTTGTCCACCTCTCTCAAGGCATCTTGGACGAGTCGCTTTAACTCCCCTTCTTGAGGGGCGAAGAACTCCATCATGTCTTGGATGTTTCTGCTGAGGTTGTGTATGGGCAGGTAAAAGGCCTTCCCTAAACTTGCAAGGTAGGCTGATTTTATCGCATTAATCCAGGAAAGGGAGGAAAGCTCTTCTTGGACGATAGCATCCCTGAAGATAAACAGATAGCCCAACCTGTCGCCATTCTCTGCGGTTATTACCTCCGCGCTGACGACCAACGGCAGGAGAACCCCCTTGCTGGTGATGAAGTTCACCCTTCTAGGATAAACGCTCACCCCTACAGACTCTATCTCCTTTAACACCTCGTTTAAAACGCTATTTACCTTCCAAGGAAACAGATCCCGCACATTTTTCCCTTGCCAATCCGAGAGATCCAACATGATCTCCAAATTGTGGTTAACATCCAAAACCGTCAGGCCGTTATCGCAGATCAGCAGACCTTCCGCTATTGCGTCTCTTGTCACTCGCCATAGCGTCTCTTTGTCTATCATGCTCCCCCTCTCCTCAATATCTCCCAAAAGACCTCTGCTTTATTCATCTCCTCTTCAATCTCCCTTCGGAAATCCGAATCTTCCTCCAAGGCATCGGGAAAGAGCTCTCGGACCCTTACCATCTCATTGTCGTCTACAAAGTTACCCGCACCGTTTTCTCCTATAGAGAACATGCGCGTTAATACATCCGCCAACCATATTACTTTGACTTCTTTGTCGTTTTCCCCCACCTCCCAGTCGTGGTGATAAGCCACGACATTCACCAAGCGTTCTGGCATCTTCCAAAATGTGAATAGTTCATAACCTATTGAAGTGTGAGGGAAGAGCCCTCGCTCCAATTCAATCTGCCAAAAAGGCCTTTCTTCCGCACGAGCATCTCTTAGTAACTCCAGGAAGCTATCCCTTTCTAGCTGATAAAAAAGTATCTTTCCCACATCGTGAAGGAGCCCGTAGATGAAGAACTCCTCCTCCTCTCGAAATCCCATCTTCCTGGCCACCACCTTGGCCGTAGATCCCACGCCTATGCAATGAAGCCAAAACTCCTTGAGATCGAATTCTGAACTGGACTCAACGTTACCCATCAAACTGGACACTGCAAGACCCAAGATGAGGTTCTTCACCGTACTGAATCCCAACATAACGATGGCGTGGGTTACAGAAGTTATGTTTCCTCGGTACCCGTAGTAGGCAGAGTTGACCACCTTTAGCAACTTTGAGCTCATCGCCACATCCTTAGAGATCACCTCGGTGATGTCCTTCGCCGACACCTGAGGATCACGCATTGCCTTGAGCACATATTCCACAGACTCGGGTAAGGGCGGGATCTGAGAAACATCTCTGAGTCTACTTCGGATATCTGCCATCTTAGTCCTCCACGATAACCTTTATGCTCTCCAACATGTACTTAGCCACCGTATTATCCGGATCCTCTTGCAATAACCTTTCCAACAGCTGTTTGGCAAGGGCAAAATCCTCCCTGTCTATCGCCTTCATGGCCTCTTGGAATAGATCTCCCTCTCCTTGACCTTGCGCAGGGGTTGTCTTGCTCATTTCAGGCGAGGCAATGGCCTTATCTGCCTCTTTTTTGTCGCCCGCTTGTTTCTCAACAGGCCTGGTAGTGCTTATCCTGGCAACCGCCTTTCGCTGTAGGTTGGCTATCTTGTCTTTCAAGTTTCGTATGATAATGTCCCTTTCCTCGAGGCGCTTCCTCAGGTCCTCCAACATCCTTTCTCGCTCTTGGGCCTTACCCTCTGCGATCTCTAATTTAGTCCTCATGTTGTCCTTCTCCAAGCTGGCCGCCTTGATCTTGGCCTCCATTGTGCGCATCTTGGCCTCCCTATCCTTAAGCAGGGCCTGGCAATCTTGATAGGCCTTATCTTTGTTGCTTAGTTCTACCGTCATGTCTTGTTTCAACTTGCGATAATCCTTGGAAATGGCGTCGTACTTGTTCAAGAGCTCCTTGATCCTCCTTCCCCTCTCTTCCAGTTCCTTGCTTAATACTGAGAGCCTTTCCGCCAATCTTCTCCGCTCTAATTCTGCCGCTTTGAACTTATCTTGCAAGGAGGCGATTGTATTTTGATATTTATCCTCTAACTTCTTTTCTAGTAGGCTATAACTGTTGAGGATGCGCTTGATCTTCGCATCCTTCTCTGCTATCTGCCGTTCCTTCTCCTTGAGCTCTTTCTCCAATTCCATCAGGCTGTCTCTCAATTGCTTCTTTATCTCTTCCAATCGAGCTCTATACTCTTCTTGTTTGGAGGCCAACAGCTCCCTGTACATCTGATCCTTCTTTTCCAAATCAAACTGGGCCTTTTCCTCTATAGTCTTGACCTTGTCCTCGTACACCCTTTCCAATTCCTGAAGCCTTTCCTCGTAATACTGTCTCCAGCTCTCTTTCTCCTCTACCAGGCGCTTTTTCATCTCTACCAACTCTTTCTGGGCCTCCTTTAACTGCGCCACTAGGGTATCCTGGCTACAGGATTGGGCCTGTTCAAGCTGGTGTTCCAACTCCATCATCAGGCTGTCCAACCTAACCTTGATCCTCTGGTCGTCAGGGAACATAAACGCAGCTGAAGAAAGCAAACGAAAGGCGGTCAAAAGGTCTCCTTTTTCCCTCTCCTCCTCAGCCTCACGATAGAGCTTGTTGGCCCGATCGACCAACTCTTCCCAGACATCGTTGCCTTTCTCGGCAAGGCCTAACGAGTAAGATGGACCTAACAACAAGATTACAACCAGAACACACCTACTCCACCTTTTCATGCTCCTCCCCTTCAAGCCTCGTCAAGAGATCTGGCGACACCAACTGCTTTATTTTATTCACTAACTCGCCTTCCATATGCCAAACCGGACCTTCCACATCTTTCTCCGGATCCGCTATCAGGACCTCCTTTACCGGATCGCACCTCCCTCCATCTGGGGTCCTCACCTTGACGCACCGGTATCCTCCCTGCTTGGTGGGTGAGGCGACTATCACCTGGGAACCATCCTTCAACCTTAGCCACTCCCCGACATAATACATCGCTACATACCTTTCCAACAATTCCAAGCTCTTTGGGTCGAAGAGCTTACCAGAAAACGAGCGCATAGCATCCAAGACCTTATAGGGCCCGTACATCCCCCGCAAAGATTCGAAGTTCTCCGCAACCGAGACTATCTTGCTATACAGGTGCATCTGACGGGGATAACCGTAGAAGTCCTTCTCGGGTATGTCGTCCGGATACCCGCTGTTATTGACATAGCGATGATGCTCCAGGGCAACTATGCCTACCTGAGGCCCGAATATGTCGGTTTCGTTAATGAGCATACATCCTATCCTCGAGTGCTTAAAAAAAAGCTCGCGCAAACTAGGATCTGAACCCATCCACAGCTCGTCTACCCATCCCGCATCGCTCATAAGTGCACCGGTGACGATGTGCCCAATCCTCTCTGCATTCAGCTCTCCATAGTGAAGGGCAATAATACCGGAGATAATAGCCACATTTATAGCGTGGCTCACTCTATAATTGGCATCGGTATAAACGAACGGCATAGGGCTGACTTGGTGATAGGAATAGTTTGCCCTCACCAAATAAACTAGATCTTGTATCACCTTCCTATAACGGTGCAATGTATTGAACGGTATGTTAGAGTACCTCTGCCAGTATTCCCTGAACCTATAGTCCAGCTTTTTATTCTCTCCCTGCTCCGAGAGGTAGATGCTCAATACCACACTGCACCTGGCCAAGAAATCCTCCAACACCGCTCTGAGGGCAATCCGGGAATCCTCGTCTAATAAGAGATCGAATTCCAGATCGCACCCAGGCTCCTTTAAAAATACGAAATCCAATCCAAGGGTATTGAGCCTATCCACATGCCCCAGACCTATCTTCACCCCCTTCCCTGCGAACCGAATGCGCATGCCCCGGGCGCTGAGATAGACTACATCCCGAGCAAGTTCTGCCTGTCCACCGTACTCCTGAAGAACCGCCTCAAGATTGCTTATAGGAACTACTCTCATTCTTTGCCCTGTAAAGGTTTATAAAAAGCTCCACCTTCCCGATGTGAATACCCGATTTAAGGGATATCTCCTTTGGTGAAAGCCCTTGTCTATACATCTCAACCACCTGTTTCGCCTCAGAGGTGCTCAGAAAATCTTCCTCCTCTTGTCTATCCGAAACCCCACCCGTTCTTGACAACAACGATTCCAAGCGAGTGATTGCCTCCTCAGCCCTCTTTAACAAGGCCTCTAACCTCTTTTCCTCTTGCCTTAGAGAGGTCAACATTAAATCAAATACCTCGTAAATCTCCTTCAGTCGCCCTTCCATTACGCCTCTTTATCCAATAACTCCCCTTCTCCTTGAGAATGGAGTTTCCGATCTTTCCCGTAAAACTTCCACTTTTTAGTGCCCCTTCTTTCCTCTCGCTTCCTGGATCTATCGTCCACTCGCAATTCGCCTCCCTGTTCCGTCTCCACTACTCGCCTCATTCGTTCTCTTCTCTGCTCCCTTATCTCCTTAGCTATGTGCTCCTGAATAACGAAGTTGTGCTCCACTTTGTTAGCCTGAACCTTCTCTACCCTCTGAACATTGAAGATCATGCCCTGAAAATCTATCGGCCTTATCACGACACCCCTTCCTTCTTGAGGCGCTGTCTTATAAGGAATAATGCGGAAGATATCATCTGAGAGACCCGTGACTCGCTCAAGTCAAGGACCTCTCCAACCTCCTTCATCCTCAATCCCTCGATAAAATAAAGTTCCAGGGCCTTTTGGGTCTTACGATCAAACGAGCTTAACATCTCTGTTATCCTTTCCACTATCAGCCTGCGATCCACCTCCTCAGCGATATCCTGATAGGAAGCCAGCGTGTCGGATATAGTGATGTCGTCTTTCACCGCATCACTTAGATATACGTAAGCAGACAGATGGCTCAACCTCATAAGCTCGCGCACCTCGTCAGCGGAGATACCCAAAGCGTAGGCCACCTTTTCTTCTGCCTCGGCAGTACCCGGAAGCAGATCTAATTCCTGGAACTTCTCGTACAACTGCTTTATCTTCCGTCGCTGGGCCTTCGGTAGGACATCCTCCCTACGCAGGAAATCCAAGACCTCTCCCCTCACCCTCATGTAGGCAAAGGTCTCAAAGCGGGTACCACTGCTGGGATCGTATCTATCCACCGCCGAGATCAACCCTACTATACCGTGGGCCATCAAATCTTCCACATCGACATGCTTAGGGAGCCAGGGAACTATTCGATAAACGATCTTCTCCACCAAGGGCATGTAATAACAGATGATCTCTTCCCTGGCGGAACGATCACCGTTTGCCTTGAATCTATGCCAAAGAGCATCTAAGTCAGTTCGCTCCATTCGAACTCAGTTTCTTTATTGCCTCTGCGTAAAACGAAAGGAAGGCGGTATCCAATATACCCCCCAAGATCCAAGAGAACAAGACCACAAACCAGGTCTTGTACACCAGTCCATAGAAGCTCAACTCCCCCTTTACCGCCAAGATCGCGACGATCAATAGGCCTATGGAAGCCAGCAGAGCCTTAAACATGGTCTCAGATCATCAACCCGTCCACATGCTTCGGTAGCAACATGGACACATACTGATCTATGTGAACCCGATCCTCCTCCAACACATCTACGAACAACAAACCCGTAATGTACTTGCGAGAGTATTCTTCCCAGCGGGAGTTCACCACCTCAGTGACCGCCCTTATAGGGATGCCCATGTCCGGAAGCACAAAGTCCACTCGGATCCTCGTATGCAGAGGCACCTCGTCTGGGAACAAAACCGCCATCCCCACACTACTCAGATCCCAGCCATCCACCCTTCCTCTTAATGGAAAGTTCAAGCGCTTCGTCAAGGTATGCTCAACTATCTGATACCGGACTTTGAAAAATATCCTCGCCCTAGGCTTAGTCCTGCGTTGACGCCTGTATATCACAGTGGGCTTCCTGAGCACCAGGGCTGGAACGGCTCCCTGTTCCTCTATCGCCGATACCACCTCGGTCTGAAATTCATACCTCCCCGAGGGCAACCCAACGATCGCCAGCATAACCTTGGTCCCCTTAGGCAAGAAGACCGGTACGCTCCTTTCCACCGGCGCACTCAGGACCAACTCGTCCTCCTTTACATCCTCTATCCTGCCCTTGTAAACCGTCCTGGGGCGTCCAATCACATACATCTCGTAGCGCTGAGCCGGCTTGAAGACGAATTGCTCCCGCTTGTGAGAAAGCCTTTTCTCCTCTCTCTCCGATACATTCTCCAACGCGGAAGCTATCTTTTTCAGCAGTTCTGCCAGTTTCTTTAACAGTCTCATTTCCCCAACCAGGATAAAAATCTATCCAGCCAACTCTGGGGCATCGGTTTGTCCTCAAACGACGCGATAAGATCCTGGGCTATCTTCTTTACCAGCTTTCCCGCAGGAGAAAACGGATACTCAAGGATAAACGGTGTGCGTCTCAACACCGACATCACCACCACATCGTCCTTAACTATGTAACCCGCATAGCCTATGTGCATGTTGAGAAACTGCCTGCTCACCATTGCAATCCTCTCGTAAATCTCGTCCGCCTCCCGTTTGTTGGTGGCCATGTTCACCAACAAACGCACATCTTGGGTGGGCGCCCTCTGGGAGATTACCTTTATCATAGCGTAGGCATCGGTTACCGCAGTGGGTTCCGGGGTGGTAACTATGATGGAGACGTCGGTAGAGAGCACGAAATTCAAGACATTCTTGTTAATACCAGCACTGGTATCTATGAGTATATAGTCCGCCATCTGTTGAAGAGATGCCAATTCCTCCAGGATGTAGTGCCTCTCTTTGGAATCCACATTCGCTAACTTGGTTATCCCCGAGGCCCCAGGGACTATCTTGATTCCTCCTGGGCCCTCTACGATGATATCCTCTAGCCGTTTGTACTTTTCCAAAACATGATAGAGATTGAACTTGGGATTTATGTTCAAAAGCACATCCACATTTGCCAATCCAAGGTCTGCATCCACTATCACGACCTCTTTACCCAATCGTTTCATGGCGATGGCGAGGTTTACTACCACGTTCGTCTTCCCCACACCCCCCTTTCCGCTGGTAATGCTTATGGAGCGGGCTGGTGCTAAGGCAGAGACCAACTCACGCAATCTTTGTGCCTGATCCGACATATTCTAGAAGCGCCTCCTCCAATCGCATAGCCATACCGCGTCCGTTTAACTCTTCGATGTCATCGGGAACGGATTGCCCAATAGTGAGATAAGATATGGGTTTTTCGGTCCAATAAGGGCCGTTTAGTATTATCCCCGGGGTCAAGGTCTCGTCCATCTTGGTAAATATTATCTTGTCAAACCTTACCTCTCTAAACTTCTCCACTACCTCCTTCAGCGTGCGTAGGCTACTGGTGGCGCTGAGCACCAGGTGCACCTCGTCCGCATTGAGGGCATTCAAGAAGGCCCTCAGCTCAGACATCTGCATCTCATTGCGTTGGCTGCGGCCAGCAGTGTCCACGAATATGATATCCCTATCCGCCAGTCTCCTTAAGGCACCGGGCACATCCTGAGGTGAGACCACCACCTCTATGGGCAGTCTCATTATCTCGGCGTAGGTCCTCAACTGATCCACCGCAGCGATCCTAAAGGTATCCACCGTCAACAGTCCCACCTTCTTTCCCCGCAAGAGGGCATACCTTGCTGCCAACTTGGCAATGGTAGTGGTCTTACCCACCCCGGTCGGCCCTACCAACACCACCTTGTAAGCCGAGTCCGCCTTGAAGACCGGGGAGCCCTCTCCAAGGAACTTCTCTATCGTCTGGGCTAGTCCTCGAACTACCCCCCTGTCATCCTCAAACCCTTGGAGAGAGGACACAACCTCCTCCGCGAGCTCTGGATCTACTTCCTGGTCCAGTAAAAAGTTATATACCCTGTCGTGGACACCCTCAAACCTTCCAAACGACCTGCTCCTTTGGAGGAGTTTAGAGGTCATGTCCCGCAACTCTTCTAATTCCCGTCGGATAACCTCGAGATGTTTGGGGACTTGTAATGTAGGATTGGCGGTATAGAAATCCATCTCCGCGTTTTGGCTATAAACCCGTAGATGCCTAGGGGTAGGTCTGGTTAGTGAGCTCCGATCCAATATTCGCACATCTGCAGAGGCGGTTATCTCCACCAGTTCCCGTTTCCTCCAAAACCGCCAGCCATCCCGCTGATAATAGGTCCTGGTATGCAGGATAACCGCATCCTCACCCAATTCCCTGCGAATGCGGTTCAACACCTCCCGCATGCTGGTTCCCCTGAACTTCCTTATGTCCATATCAGAACCCCACCACCTCTTCGGTTACCAATGAGATCCCTGATACAACCTCGTTATAGGACATCACCGGCAGATACGGAAGTTCCCTCTCTATAAACCTGCGCACGTACGGTCTGATCTGGGGATTCACCAACAACACCGGACTGATACCCCGGTTGACCACCCTCTCGTAGGCCTCCTTTATCGCCGACAGTATCCTCTGCCCCTGATCCGGAGGCAGTATGAGATAACTCTCCAGTTCCCCCCTCTTTATCCCCGACTTAAACACTTCCTCCAACTCCGGGGCCAGACTTATACAATGCAACTTCCCATCTTCCTCGAGATAAAGATGGGATATCGTCCTGCTCAAGGCAAACCTCACGTACTCGGTCAGGACATCAATGTCTTTTATCTTCGCACCGTAATCGCCCAGCGTCTCCAATATGGTAACCATGTCCTTTATAGGGATCCTCTCCCTCAGGAGGTTCTGCAGGACCTTCTGCAACTCGGATATGCTCACCACACCGGGGACGACCTCATCGACCACCGCAGAATACCTCTTCTTCACCGCATCTAAGAGGTCCTTTACCGCCTGCCGGGTGAGGAGTTCGTAGGCGTAGGTCTTTATGGTCTCCGCAAGGTGCGTGCTGATAACCGTAGAGGCGTCCACGACGGTATAGCCGTTCCTCTCCGCATTCGCCACCTCATCCCCAGTAATCCAATAAGCAGGCAACCCAAAAGTCGGCTCCGTGGTAGGCTCCCCAGAGATAGAGACCGTGGCAACGCCCGGATTCATCGCCAGAAAGTACCCCGGTTTCACCTCGCCCCTGGCGACCTCAACCCCCTTCAACTTTATAACATACTCGTTGGGAGACAGGTGTACATTATCCCTGACCCTCACCGGAGGGACCACCAACCCCAGTTCCTGGCTCACCTGCCTGCGAACTGCGGTTATCCGGGAAAGGAGATCCCCACCCTTACTCTCGTCCGCAAGGGGGATCAGGCCATAGCCTATGTCCAACTCCAGCATATCGGTCTCCAAAACGTCCTCGTAACTCGTCTCCAGCCCGCCCTCAGGCTCAGGCCCTTCCTCTTCTCTTCTCTCCGGAGATACACCAGATCCTTCCACTACACCGGCCCCTGCCACCGCCAGGCCTCTTTCCTCTGCCTGCCTCACCAAGAGGGCCCCTATAAATCCGATCCCCGCTGCCATCAGGAGAAACGGGACCTTAGGCAGGCCCGGTATCATAGCGAAGAAGAGCAACAAACCCGAGGCAATGAATATGGCCCGGGGAGAGGAGAACAGCTGCATGGCCACCTCAAGTCCCATATTCCTCTCCGAGGCCGCCCGGCTGACGATGATACCCGCTGCAGTGGATATCAGCAGGGCCGGGATCTGGGTAACCAACCCATCGCCCACCGTGAGCAGGGTATAGGTGCGCGCTGCCTCTACCGCAGGCATATGCTTCTGGAATATACCGATAACGAAACCACCTATTATGTTTATCAGTGTGATTATCACACCTGCGATCGCATCTCCCCGCACGAACTTGCTGGCACCGTCCATCGCCCCGTAGAAGTCCGCCTCTTGGGCGATCCTCTGGCGCCTGCGCATAGCCTCCTTCTCGTCTATCAGGCCCGCATTAAGGTCCGCATCTATTGCCATCTGCTTACCGGGCATGGCGTCCAAGGTGAACCTCGCTGCCACCTCAGCGATCCTCTGGGCACCGCGGGTTATCACCACGAACTGGATGACCACCAATATGCAGAACACTACGATGCCGACGACGTAATTCCCCCCCACCACGAAGTTCCCGAAGGCCTTAATCACCTTCCCGTCAAAGGCATTCCCCTGCAAAAGTATGAGCCGGGTGGAGGCCACGTTCAGCGAGAGACGGAATAAGGTGGCCACCAACAACAGAGAAGGGAAGGAGGAGAAATCCAACGGCTCCTTTATGTAGATGGAGACCAAGAGTATTATTACCGCCAAGGAGATGTTCAGCGTAAGCAAGAGGTCCAACAGGAAAAAGGGCAAGGGGATGACCATTATCACGATCATCCCTATTATCGCAAGGGCAAAGATGATGTCGCTGTTCTTCAAAAACCGCTCCATATCGGGCATCAGACCACCACCTTACGCTTCAAACGATAGACGTAGGCCAACACCTCCGCTACTGCCCGGTATAGTTTCTCCGGGATAGGTTCGCCCACCTCCACCATCCGGTATATGCTCCGGGCAAGCACGGGATTTTCCACGATAGGCACACCGTGAGCGATGGCTATCTCCTTTATCCTCTCCGCAAGCAAACGCATCCCCTTGGCCACTAACACCGGTGCACTGTCCTTCTCCGGATCGTACCGCAATGCCACCGCAATGTGGGTGGGGTTGGTGATCACCACATCCGCCTTCTCCACCTCCTTCATCATCCTCTGTCTGGCAAGCTCCCTCTGGACCCTGCGGATGCGGGCCCGTATCTGGGGATCACCCTCCATCTGCTTCAATTCCTCTTTCAACTCCTCTTTGGTCATCATCAGTGACCGCTCGTATTCCCAGCGGTTGTATCCGTAATCCAGGACTGCCAGGACGAGCAAAAACAACAATATCTTCATAGATATCCTGAAGATTAACAAGGCCCACCACGCCAGTGAGGCGAACAAAGGCACGTCCACTATCTCCACAAAGGTCGGCAGTTCCTTAGCCAGGGCCGAATAGACTATCCAGCCCACTACCACGACCTTAGCCAGATTCACCAGCGTCTGAACTAGGGTCCGGGCAGAAAACAGGCGCTTGAACCCCTCCACAGGATTCAACCTGTCCAGCCTGGGAATCAATGGATATCCCGTGACCAATACCCCCACCTGCAACACGTTAACAGCGACACCTAACCCTATCGCCAGCAAAAAGATAGGTCCCAACCCTTTTATTATATACGCAAATAACTTCATTGTATAGACGTAGACCTGGTCCAAGGTAAGATCCAGACGAAAATCCGACCAGACCAAATAGAACAGGGACTTCAAATCTCCCACAAATATCGGGACGTAAAACCTAAAGAACAACAATATCCCCATCATCAGGAGCACACCGTTAAGGTCGTTGCTCCTGGCCACCTGCCCCCGCTCCCGGGCCTGCTGGCGCCTGCGCGGTGTCGGGGGTTCTGTGCGGGCTGAGCGATCGTCCTCAGGCATATCCCTATCCCGTTACGAACCTAAACCACAAGCCAAAGTGATTGAACAACAGGACCCTTGAGACCCCGGCGAACAGAGGGGTCATAGCAAACAGGACCAATATCCCCACCAGTATCTGAACCGGTATCCCCACGATAAAGATGTTCATCTGGGGGATCAATCGGGTGATGAGCCCCAAGGATATCATCACGAACAACAGGGTAAACATAATAGGTGCCCCCAGTTGGGCGCTGACCAGAAACAGATTCCCCACCAGTATAGACAGATCCCCCACCTTCTCCGGGGACAAGAAAGAGCCCAACGAGATCGGCAGATGGACGAAACTGTCCCTTAGACCCTTCAGAAGAAGAAGGTGCATATCCGAGAGGAAGAAGACTACCATAGCGGTCCAAAAGAGGATACCGCTCACCACTGATTGGCGGTTTGCACTCACCGGATCAAACACATTGGCAATCGCCAATCCCATCTGATAACCCGCTATCTGCCCGGCCAACTGGACCGCAAAAAACACCAAAGAGGCAAGGAAACCCATAGCCAAACCTACCAACAACTCACAACCACCCCAGAAGATAAGACCCGCAACCGTCTGGGGAACGCCTCCTGCCAACCTCAGCGAAGGGAATATCGCCACGCTGAACACCAAGGCGAGCATAAACCTTATCTGCACCGGGACATTCCTGTCCCCCAAAAACGGGGCACTGAACACGAACCCGGTGATGCGCAGAAGGACCAGCAAGAAAAAGAATGCCTGCTTGAGCGAGTAATTGAGGATATCAAACATTCACCACTTCCGGTATAAGAGAGAACACACTCACCGTAAACCCGACGATGATGTTCAGGAACCACGGGAGCAACAGGGCAACCAAGAGCATCACCGCCAGTATCTTCGGCACGAAGGTAAGGGTCATCTCGTGTATCTGGGTAACCGCCTGAAATATGCTCACCAAGAGTCCCACCACCAGACTACCCAAGAGAAGGGGCCCGGCAATCATAAACCCCACCCACAATCCTTTGCGCAAGACCTCTACCGCCAGATCCGGCCCCATCTTCTTCGCCCCTTCAATTTATCTCCAACTCCAGTTCCACGTCCTTATCCAAGGCCAACTTCTCCTCTTCCAACAGGAGTTGAGATATCGCATCTGCACAGGAATAGACCCTCCTGCCCTTGTGCCACCCCACTGAAGAGCAGTTTATCTGCTGTAGGGCCTCTATAACCACCTTCCGGGGCGCCCCTGCAGAGAAGAGCAGGGACAAGGTCTTCCCCAAGGCCTCCAGATGGGAGGCCACACACCCCCCTGCCTTCTCCAGACGCAGGAGGACCTCTCTGACCTTCCCGTCACCATCCTGATTTATTGTGACCAAAAGGGGTCCGCAGGCGGTCTGCACCTTTACCGTCCGCCCCAACAGGACCTCCGGCCTCTTGGACATACCAGTCCAGTCCAAGCGATCGCCTGCCAACGAGACCTCCCGCGGAGAAGATTCTCCAACCCCGGAGACGAGCTGCCCCTGTCCCTTCTCCGAGGCCATGGGGAGGGCCAAAACGCCCGCCCCGCCAAACAGGGAGGCCTTCCACAGGGAATTAGCGAAATCCTTCCCTTCTACCCGCACCCCTTCCACTATACCGTCCCAGTACTCCTGAAACCTTGCCTGATGGCGCAGTTTCCAATCCTCGGGCACATCCCCATACACCACGAATACCGTCTTCACGTCGTCGGGCACGAACTCTGCGGACTGCAAGGAGCCCTCTCTCAAGAGGAGTTCCTTAAATTCCTCGGAGAAGAAGTTCCTCTGGCGGGCAATCTCGTCCAGACAGGGGATAACTCCTCCCTCTTCCGTCAGGGTCCGTCGGGGCATAATCCGGGCCCCACCAGTCAGGACCGAGACATTCCTCCGCTTCAATCCCTCCTTCTCCAACCAACTAAACCGATAGGCAGGGAACACACCCCTTTCTTTAGCCAATTCCCAAGATGCAGTGTCGGTCTTCTCTTTGAGGAACCTGGCCACCTTTGCACCCAATTCCACCGCCGAATCTGAGGCATAAGACAGGCCCAAGGAGAACAACAACTCCGACCAGCCCGCAACTGCCACCGAAACCCGCCTCAACCTGCGGGTAACCTCGTAGACCTCCCTCATCGGGAAATTACACAGGTCTATAAGATCATCCGCTAGACGGACCGCGTGGACGACCCTATCTCCCAACCTCTCCCAATCCACCTCCCGAATACGCCCTTTCGCCCTGACGAACCGGTTGAGATTTATAATCACCGTGGGGACTGCCTCTCCCGGGCTTAAGAGGTATCCGTCGTCGGAGACCACCCGCCGGTGCCCCAGGCCCGGCACCTCCTCAGTACGAATCGCATCCTCCAGTACAAATCTCACCAAGGCACCTCTTGCCCGAACCGCGTTTATAAGTCCCACCATCTCCTCCGCAGAGACCTCCGTCCTGCTGGTGAGGTCCTCTCCCGCCAGTTCTATCTGTCCCCTTTCCCGCAAGGAGGACAAAGCCTGCATAGAGACGAAGACATTCAGGCAGAGGAAATCCAGTTCCTCGAAGTGAGACGCCACTCGCAACAACTTCAGAGTGGAGGAGGAATTCATGGCCACCGACAAACCTATACGGTTCCAATCCAAGATAGTGGCCTTGAGGAGCATCAGGAACGACCTCCACTCCGCCCGAGAGAAGGCCACCGAAGACAGATCCACCCCCGGATGCAACTTCCACCGCTTAAACCGCACGATGGACTTCATCAGGTCGTAGACCGAGACGAAATCCCCCGGCGTAGGAAAGGCAATGTGGGAAACCGGCAGTTCCGAGACCTCAACGTGCAGGGCCTGTTCGGGAAGAGACACCTCCTGATTGGATATCATCTCCTCCCATATCCCCAACTGGCGCCGGATGTCCACTATACTACGGCCATAACGCTTCTCTACGGACGACAATATCTGGAGAAAGGACTTGAGTTCCACCTATTTCGTCCCCCTGCCTAGTTAGGCTATTTTAACACAGACAGGAGATTACTTAAACACTTCTCCTGTCGCCCTGTACCAGAAGACAAAGTCCAATTCGTCCATCGGGATACGAATCTGGGCGGAGAAGTCCCGCATCCTGGCCTCTATCTCCAGGTATGCTTTCCTACCCAATGCCTTGGGAATGGAGTCAATTACCCCCAAGTCCATCAACGACCGCAAGATGTGCCTGTCCAGTATACCTATGTCCCTGCCCAGACCTATGTTCCTCAAGAAGTGGCTGGCCTCCTTGTAGCCGTAGCCCTTTATCTCCTTTACCAGGAAGTCCCTCAGGGCCTTTACATCCTCTCCCCGAGAAAAGACTTCGCTAAGCTCGGGCTTATTCCCTCTTACGAACCTCCTCTGGGCCAATGCCACATACCTGGCCTTGTTGTTGTGGAACCGCACCCCGGAAAGGTGCCGGGCTATTTCCTCCTCCTTACCCCCCAACAACAAACCGCACCTCTCCAGTTCTTCTACCGCAGACCATCCCGCCTTCGCCTTGGATTGAGGGGTGAGGAGACAAAAGACCAACTCCTTAAAGGCCCGATAATGATCCTTTCCCTCCCATATTGAGCGGAACTCCTCCAAACGATCCCTTAGGTGCCGACGAATCCCCCGATGGATGGAGACTATGTCTTTAATCCTTCCCTCGTTCATCGTCTCTTCGGTATCAGGCCCTTGTGCCTCAACTTGCGGTGATAGGTTATCGCAAATCTGTGGGCCTCGTCGCGCACCGCCTGGAGGAGACGCAACCCAGCCGATTCCCTCGGCAGGACAATCGCCCCTCTCCTGCCGGGCAGGTACACCTCCTCCCTCTCCTTCGCCAATGCGACCACATAGATGTCCAGATTGGTCTCCATCAAGGCCTTCAGTGCCGACTTCAACTGGGCAGGTCCACCGTCTATCAGGAACAGATCCGGTGGCGTGAACTCCCCTCGGGCTATACGCACACACCTGCGTTTCACCACCTCGTAGATCATCGCCACATCGTTCACCCCCTCCACCGTCTTTATCCGATACCTGCGATAGTTCTTCTTATCCGGACGACCATCCCAGAAGGAGACCATACTCGCAACCGCATATTCACCCATAATATTAGAGACATCAAATCCCTCTATCCGCCGGGGCAGGACCGGGAGTTCCAAGCGCTCTTTCAGATCGTAGACCGCGAGCAATCCGCCCTGTTCCACCGCACTTGCCCCCAAGAGAGAACTCAAAGCCAGAGCGGAATCGCGGAAGAAAGAGGCAGACTCAAAGTCCTCCCGTCGGGCAGAGTCGTTCATCCGTCGAAACAATTCCCCAACCGCCTCCGCAAAATCGCCCGAGAAGACCGAAACCAAGCCATCCCTCACCCGGGCATACTCCTCAGGCGAGACCTTCCTCTTACAGGGGGCAAGGCATAGACCGATATCCGCATAGACACAGGACTTGCGGTAGGTCCTGCAGGTCCTAAACGGATAGAGGAACCTCAACCCCTTCAGGGCCATCCTCAGCAACTTCACATTGGCAAACGGCCCAAAAAACCTCGCCTTCTTATCCTTCTCCGGTCTGCGCACCACCTGCACCCGAGGCAGGCCCTCGTCTTCTACCCCTATGCGCAGGAGGGGATAGGTCTTGTCGTCCCGCAGGGCGATGTTGTACTTCGGCCTGTGCTCCTTTATCAGTCTCTCCTCCATAAGTAAGGCGGAGCGCTCGTCCTCTGCCAACTCATAGGTAATGTCCCATACCTCCTTCAACAACCTCTCCGTCTTGGCCCCCTTGTATGAGGAAGAGAAGTAACTCATCACC
This sequence comes from Candidatus Omnitrophota bacterium, assembly GCA_015494465.1. Classification (GTDB taxonomy): domain Bacteria; phylum Omnitrophota; class Gorgyraeia; order S143-82; family S143-82; genus S143-82. Next base: position 309,212 of record WGBD01000001.1, read on the forward strand.
CTCTTGCGCAGAGATCCCGCCTTGCCCACATAAATCAGACGGCCTTCCTTGTCCCACATCTTGTATATCCCGGGCGCCTGGGGAAATCCCTTTACCCTCTCCTTCAATTCAGACAACCGGTCCAAAGTCATCGTTCGCCTCCACTCATCCTCCTATACAACCACCTACCCCCACCCATCACCAGAGCACGCCATATCCTTATCTTGAAGACCCCGCACCCGATCAAAAACGCCCCGGCAGAGACCACCATTGCCCTTATAAGCACGAGGAGATTCACCTCTTGAACGCCAGTCCAGAAGATCCTCAAAAACACGACCATAATCCCAGCGGTACAGGCCAACTTCACCAGTTCCAATACCAGATCCCGGGAGACAACGTTTATTCGCCGATTGAGCAAATACGCCAACAGAGTAAAGTTCACCAGCCCCGCCAGGGAAGATGCCAGAGCAAGCCCCCTGGCCCCAAGGGGAAACATCAAAACCACATTCAGAACCACATTTACCACCAAGGATATCCCTGCGGTCTTCACCGGCGTGCGGGTATCCTGTAGGGAATGGAAGGCAGACACCAACATCTTTATCCCGGCAAAAAACACCAAGCCCAAGGCGTAAAACCTGACCAGTCCGGAGGTCATTGCCACGGAATAGTCCCCAAATGCCCCCCGTCCCAACAATACCCTCACCACTGGTTCTGCAGAGAGAAAAAGAAATACCGCAGAGGGTACTATCAGGAAAAAGACCAGTTCCACAGCGGAGCGAAAGGTCTCTGCCAAGTGGGTATCGTCGCTGTGTTTCAGGTGAGAAAGGCGGGGCAGGACCGCCTGCGCCACCGAGACCGAAAACATAGCCAACGGGAACTGGATTATCCTGTTGGCGTAGTATATCCCCGCTATCGCCCCTGCACCCACTATTGCAGACAGAGATGCCAACACCGTGTCCGCGAGGATGTTCAGGTGGTAGATGACCGTGCCTACCAGACGCGGTACCATCAACTGGAATATCCTGCGTATGGCAGGGTGGAATTCCCGACTCAAGCGGATCGGGAAGTACCCTATACTGCGCAGTTCCATCAACTGAAAGGCAACCAACCCCACTCCTCCCAACCACACTCCCAACACCAAGGCCAACACCGGTCGACCTGCATAGAGACCCACCCCCAATAGAGAAAGTATCATCAGGAGGTTGAACATCGGCTGTCCCAGACTGGTGGACAGAAAGCGCTCCTCGGTGTGGAGGATACTCATGTTGAGGCCGAACAATCCGACGAAGAATAGGAAGGGAAAGATCCACCTCGCCAAATGCACGGTACGCCGGTATAGATCGGGATCTCCCAGAAAGCCGGGAGCAATCAGCCCTACGATAAAGGGGGCAAAAACCACACCCACAAGGGTAAGGCCCAATAGCAAGTACAACATCGTCGTCTGCAAAGAGGCGAGGACCCTGTAGTACTCTTCCCGCGAAACCCTTGCCTTGTACTCCGCAAGTACGGGGATAATCGCAGAGTTGGCAGCGCCTTCTGCCACCACATCCCGCAGGAGGTTTGGCAGGCGAAAGGCCACCACGAAGGCCTGGGCCAAGCTCCCGGTCCCGAGGAGGGCAGCGATTATCACATCTCTAACGAAGCCAAGGAGACGAGAGAAGAGGATGGCCAGACTTATAATGCCCGCATTCTTAAAAACCCTCTTGCGGTGCATCAATCATATGCCCTCTCAGACAACTTAACCAAGCGCGCGGAAAGGACCTTCTGGACCTGTCGGTAGTCCAGTATCCCCACCACCTTGCCATCCGGGGAGAGGACCGGCAGGAACTCAAAGCGCATCAATTTATCGTAGACATCCACCAACCTATCCGTGGTGTAGACCACCTCGTAAGGAGGATCCATAAGATCGTGGGCAACGAGCACGTCTCCCAGATCGGCCATCATCAGGGCATTCTTGACGTTCTCCATGGCCACCACACCCTTCAACCGGCCCTCTTTGTCCACCACCGGATAGAATACATGATCCGTCCTCTGCAGTACCTCCACCACCTCGGAAAGTCCCATATTCTCCCGGATGAACGGGACGCTGGTATCCATCACGTCCTCCACCCGCAACTGGGCCTTTAGATCGTCTTCACTGATGTTCAAGCCCGCCTCTCCGGCCTGCTCTATCGCCTGCTTCACGAAGGAGGGACCTATCAACTGCAAGACGAAGGTGGTCAAGGTGATCACCGCAACGATCCGTCCCCCCATATCCCCGGGAAAGACCTGGGCTGCGAGAATGGACAACCCTATCGCCGCGCTGGCCTGACAGAACAGGGCCTTCCAGAGGTACCGCTTCAGTTTCTCCGATCCCCTGGATATCTCGATACCCAGATAGGCCCCAAACATCTTCCCCAGCGTCCTACCCACTATGTAAAGCACAACCAATACCCCCACCAGGGGGGAGAAGAAACTCAACTTCAACTTCGCCCCCACCAACACGAAGAACAGCACGTATATCGGCGGAGCCACCTTCTCCACCAAGGAAAAGACCTCCTGACTGCGCCGGGGCAGGGCATTGGTGAGGACCACGCCCAAGGACATCGCTGCCAATAGCATGTCCATCCCCAGAGAGATGGACAGTCCGAGGGTGATTAAGACTCCACCCAACAGGAAGGTGAGGGTCTTGTCCTCCTCAGTGTACTTCTCCAGAAAGAACACCAAGATCCAACCCGACAGCAAGCCGATGAATATCGATCCAAATATCTCCCACAGGGGATGCAAAATGGAATGCGCCAGAGACAACTCGCCCTTGCCCACCAGTACTCCTGCTACACTGCTGGCGATGGAGAACAAGAGAAAAGAGAGACCGTCGTCCAAGGCAACTATGCCCAGCGTCGTGGTGGTCAATATACCCTTCGCCTTGTATTCCCACAGGACATTAATAGTGGATGCCGCATCGGTTGCCGAGGCGATAGCGCCCAACAGGATCCCCAAAGCAATGGAATAGCGCAGATCGTGGGAGTAGAGGTAATAGGCCAAGGCAGAAAGGGTAGCCACCACAAAGAAGGCCCCCAACCCCTCACCTAACAGGATTGCCACGAACTGTTTTCCATAACGGGAGAGGGTTTCGTACCTCAACTCCCCTCCCACCATAAAGGCAATCAATCCCAAGGCAAAGTAATTCACTGGCGCCAATGAGGTGATCACCGCCCTGTTGACCAGATTCAGTCCCGACTGTCCCAACAGGATACCAATTACCAGATAACCCACTACCTGCGGGACGCGTATCTTCTGGAAGAGCCTGCCCCCGATCGTACCCCCGAAGAGGGCAAGTCCAAGCACCAAGAGGACATTCAGGTGGAGGAACGAGATCTTACTTACAATGGTATCAATAAGGTGCTCCATAAGGGGATAGTTATACCACACCCACAGGTCGTTTGGCAAATAGATAAAAATCTGCTATAACCTCACTATGGACAACCTCACGCCCATGCTCCAGCAGTATAAGGAGATAAAGTCCCAATATCAGGACTGCATCCTATTCTTCCGTCTGGGGGACTTCTACGAGATGTTCTTTGAGGACGCCCAGAAGGCCTCCCAGATACTGGATGTGGTCCTGACCAGCAGGACCTCAGGGCGCATGGGCAGGATCCCTATGTGCGGGATCCCCTACCACTCCGCGGACACCTACATCGCCAAACTCCTCAAAAAAGGGTTGAAAGTCGCCATCTGCGAACAGGTTGAGGATCCACGCAAGGCAAAGGGGCTGGTAAAACGGGAGGTCGTAAAGGTAATCACCCCCGGCACCTTCGTGGGGGAAGATGCCTCCTCCCGCCCGATCCTTACAGCGGTTGACTGCGAAGGAGATACCGTACACCTGGCCCTATTAGACCTCACTCAGGCAGAGGTCCAGATAGGGAGCATTAGAAGAGACGAATTCCTGGAGAGCGTATTGACCATGCAGACATCCGAGATCATCTATCCCGAGGACAACGAGGAATGCCAGAAATTGTTAGATAGTCCCCTGCTAAAACTCCATTGCCCGAGCATAAGCCCTTGGCCGAGGTGGAAGTTCTCCCCAGATCTCAGCACCGCACCTGCACTTAGGCAGATAACCCCTGCCTATCTCGCTCACCTCGGGCTTTCGGAGCGGGCTGCGGGGCCCGTCGCAGGTATCCTCTCCTACGCCCAAGAGATGCTGAACAAGGACCTCGACCACCTATCCCGGATATCCCTGCTCCAGCCCAGCCACACCGCCTACATACACCCTCCCGCTATTCCCGGGCTGGGCATCCCCGAGCTAGTAAAGGTCATAGACTCCTGCGCCACCCCTATGGGGCGGCGCACGCTCAACGAATGGATATTGCACCCCCTAACCGATATCGACCTAATCCGCCAACGCCAGAGGGCAGTCCTGCACATACACGAACATTGGGAGGGGTTCCGGAGGATATGGGAAGGGCTGAAGAAGATAGGGGACATCGAGCGCTACACCTCCCGGATTGCCTGCGGTTATCACAAGGCAAGGGACCTGATTGGTCTGCGCAACTCACTGGTAAGGGTGCGAGACCTGATAAAGGCCCACGGAGAGATCCTGTCCCAACCTCTCCTTGAGGTAAGGATCCCCGAGGAGATAACCGGATTGCTGGAATCTGCTCTGGTCGAGGACCTGCCCCAACGGGTGGAAGGCAACCTAATAAGGACCGGCTTTTCCCAAGAGATAGACCACTTCCGGGCCCTGCAAAACCGGGCGGAGGCCTTCCTAAAGAGGCTACAAGAGAAGGAGATAAAGCGCACCGGTATCCAGTCCCTGCGGGTGGGATACAACAAGGTCTTCGGTTATTACATAGAGGTAACCAAGGCGAATCTCCACCTCGTCCCCGAGGATTACATCCGCAAGCAGACCCTTACCAACGCAGAGCGTTTCATCACCGAGGAACTGAAGCAGTTTGAAGAGCAGATACTTTCTGCCGAAGAGAAACTGATAGAGGCCGAACAGAAAATAATACAGGGCCTCCTCTCCGAGGTCGTCTCTGCCGCCCGCAAGCTCTATGCCTTGGCAAAAGAGATAGGCACATTAGACGCACTTATGTGCCTTGCCCGCCTCTTGGAACGGGGCAACTGGACGATACCCGAGATAACCAACGACTGCACCATAGAGATAAAGGCGGGCCGCCACCCCATCGTGGAACGGCACATCCCCGAGTTCATCCCCAACGACACCCAGATGGACTGCAGATCCTCCAGCCTACTTATAATCACCGGGCCAAACATGGCGGGCAAGTCCACCTACATCCGTCAGGTGGCCCTGATTGTGATACTGGCCCAGGCAGGCTCTCCGGTTCCCGCGGAGGAGGCCCGAATAGGCATAGCGGACAGGATATTCGCCCGGATAGGGGCACAGGACGAGATATTCAAGGGGCAGAGCACCTTTATGGTGGAGATGAGCCAGACCGCAGGGATACTGAACAACCTCTCGCCCAAGAGTTTAATCGTGCTCGACGAGATAGGAAGGGGCACGAGCACCTACGACGGACTGGCCATCGCCTGGGCAGTGTGCGAATTCCTAGCAGAGAAGAAAGTCCGCACCCTCTTCGCCACCCACTTTCACGAACTGACCGCCCTCGAAGAGGAGTTTCCCACGGTCAAGAACTACAACGTCGCGGTGAAGGAATGGAACGACGAGGTGATATTCCTCTACAAGATCCTGCCCGGAGGGGCGGATCAGAGCTACGGCATACACGTGGCCAAGATAGCGGGGATCCCTGAGTCCGTGATACAGCGCTCACGCAAGATACTCGCGGAACTGGAAAACGGCACTATACCCCCCCCGATCCCCCACAACCGAGAATACCAGATACCCCTATTCAGACCAACCGGAGATAAAATAATAGAGGAGTTGCGGCAACTCGACCTCAACACCCTCAGACCGATAGACGCGCTGAACCTGATAAGCAAATGGAAAGAGATGACAGAATAAACATCCTTCCGCCGGAGGTAAGCCAGAAGATAGCCGCAGGTGAGGTGGTGGACCGTCCCGCCTCCATAGTGAAGGAACTCCTGGAAAACAGCCTGGACGCAGGGGCAAGGCGGATCCAGATAGAGATAGAAAGGGCCGGCAAGGATCTCATACGGGTGCGCGACGACGGTACAGGGATCCACCCCGAGGACATAGAAAAGGTCTTCCTGCGCCACGCGACCAGCAAGATAAAGGACTCCGATGACCTCACCCACATCCTCACCCTTGGCTTCCGGGGAGAGGCCCTCTACAGCATATCAGCGGTGAGCCACTTGAGGCTCCGCAGTCTGCGCAGGGGATTCGAAGGCTGGGAGGTGGAAGTAAAGGGAGGAGAGATCCTCTCCAAGCGCCCCACTGCGATGAACCCTGGCACTGAAGTAATCGTTAGGCAATTGTTCTTCAACACCCCAGCGAGGAGGAAGTTCCTGAAGTCCGAATCCACCGAACTGCGCAACATCGTCAGGACGGTCACCCCCTACCTCCTAACCCATCCCGACGTAGAGATAACCCTCTCCCACAACCGCAACACGCTGATAGACAGACTCCCCCCTGGGGACATCCCGGAGAGAGCAGAAAGGCTCTTCGGCATCCCCAAGGATCAACTCCTCTTCGGTTCCGCAGAGCTCAAGGATCCGCACATCAGCCTTATCTATCTTCTGGGAAGCAATCAGGTCCGTCTTCCAAGGCGAAACGCCCAATTCACATTCGTAAACCGCAGGCCCGTTTACCATGCGGGCCTCTCCTCGGCCATAAACCAGATATATAAAACGATAATGCCCCCAAATTCCTACCCTGCCTTCTTCCTGTGGATAGAGATAGATCCTCATCTGGTGGACGTGAACATCCACCCCACCAAGCGGGAGATACGCTTCCAGAAAGAGAACCTCGTCGTCTCCAAGATAGCATCCTTCCTCCAACACAAACTCACCTCCTTCCTCGGCCGGGGAGCTATAGCCGTCCTGACCACCCACGAGCGACGGGTGGATTCCCAAAGACAGGCACCCCCTCAAAAGACCTACCAACCGAAAGCAGAATACCACTTTTCAAGGCCAGATCTCCCCTCGCCAGTCGTCCGCGATAGATCCCCAGATTATCAGAGCGGTGAGACCAAGACCGCAAATCTGCGGGAGGAACTGGCCCGGGCAAGGCCGGTGGGAGTTACCCTGAACAAGTACGGGATACTGGAAGGAGAGGAGTCACTGATACTCATAGACATGCACGCTGCCCAAGAGAGGATAAACTACGAGAGGCTTCTTAAGGCAGGCCCCTCGCAGACCCAACAACTCCTCTCTCCGATAATCGTGTCCCTGAGCAAGGAGGAGGAACTTGCCCTACAGGACCTCCTGCCTGCATTGGAAGAATTCGGATTCGAGATAAGGCCGTGGAAAGACGGGGCCATAGCAATACACGCCCATCCCGCACTGATAAAGGATCCCGTCGCAGCGATAAAGGAGATACTCTTCGGCGATGTGCCCCTCTTAAAGACCGAGCAGATGAGAGAGATAATGGCCCGAAAGGCCTGCAGGATGTCTCTGATGGCGGGGGATAAGATGGGTATAGAAGAACTGAAGAGACTGAAAGCAGACCTCCTTGCCTGCGACAACCCACTTGCCTGTCCCCACGGGAGGCCGACGATGATAAGGCTTACCGACGCCCAACTCGAACGCCTGTTTAGAAGGAGGTAAGCGATGAACTCACCGCAGGAGGAGATAAAAAAGGCCAAGGAGATTCTCTCTTCCTCCCGATACCTGATCGCCTTCACCGGGGCAGGGATATCGGTGGAGAGCGGGATCCCTCCTTTTCGCGGGCCCAACGGACTCTGGTCCCGGATAGATCCCATAGTCTTTGACCTTGACTTCTTTCTCTCCCACCCCGAAAAGACCTACGAGCTCGTCAAGGAACTCTACGAGACATTCTCATCCGCCCAGCCCAACCCCGCCCACTACGGCCTTGCCAAGGCAGAGCAGGCCGGCCTCCTCAAGGCAATAATCACCCAGAACATAGACTCCCTCCACCAGCGCGCAGGGAGCAAGGAGGTGATAGAGTTCCACGGCAACTGCCGGCGGGCGGCGTGTCTATCCTGCGGGAGGTATCAGGAGTTCACTCCCGAACTACTGAAGGACATCCCGCCCCTCTGTTCCGAATGCGGGGGATTGCTCAAACCCGACTTCGTCTTCTTCGGTGAGCCCATACCCCAGAGCGCCCTATCCCGATCCTTAGAAGAGGCTCGCACCTGCGATACCATGCTAATCGTAGGAACGACCGGACTGATACAACCCGCTGCCCAGATCCCATTTATAGCCAAAGAGTCCGGGGCAAGCATAGTGGAGGTAAACCCCGAACCATCCACTTACACCCACAGCATCACCGATGTATTCATCCCCCTGCCCGCCAGTCAGGCCATACCCCTCATCCTTGGAGGGGAGACCTCCTAGAGCGCAAGGCCTCCTTTATCTCCTTGAGGAGTTGGGCGGGATTCTTGATCGGATAGGTCAGCGAATCGCAGACCTCTGCCCCGTCCACACCCACTATAGTGGTACCGCTCAACCTCTCCTTTAGCGCCCCAGGATCGCTAATAGGATAACTTATGCCCTTCGTCTTCCTCAGGACCGTATAGGCCCACGGCACCTCCCCTACCACTGAGACGGTGGTCTCCGCCAGTTCCCGGCAGAACTCAAGGAGCGTCTGGGCCTCCTGTCCCTCCTTCACCAACTTATAGGCGAGTTTGGCTATACCCCCTGCGGTGTGGACCTTCAGCGAGGATCTTTCCTCCTCGACCACCTCGTCCATGTGCTGAATCTTATACAACGCTGCGTTGGGATCCGCCCGGAGGATGTTCCTAACCGTGTTGCGGGTAAGACCAACCCTCTCCGCTATCTCCAGTTCCCCTTTCAGGTACTCCTCTCTAAGGACCACCGCAAAGCAGGCCCGCGCCAGAGAAGGAAGCCAGGTCAGGGTCCGGTACTGGGCCAAGCGGTTAAGTCCCCCCAGCAGGTCTATCGCCTTGAAAAAGACGCGCCCCACCAGATACTCCAGATCCTTTTCGCTTATCTCTTTCTCGATCCCGTAGAGAATCATCCCGGATCACCTCCCTTCTCCGCCGACCGGTTTTCCTATTTTAAGCAACCCGGTCTCCGTAATCTCGAGGTAGTGGGTACGGCTGTCGTGCCCCGCAAGACGACACCCGTCAATACGGAAGAGCCTCACCAGATCCCCCACAGCCTGAGAGTACATCTTGGCCTTGAACTGACTGTCTATGACCTCCTTGGCAAGGACCATCGTCCCGTCGACGATGTGCCCTACCGCATATCCCCCCGCTGCCTCCGCAGTCAGGTTCTCGTGTCCACTGCGTTTCTGAGAGACGAAAAGGGCGGTCTGATACCACTTCTTCATAAAGTTAAACAGACGCCTTACCACCGCCCTTGCCTGCACCTCCTTGTGCTCGAACAGACCAGTAACCGAATCTATGATGGTAAACTTCACCTTGTAGGTCTTTATCACGTAAGCGAGGGTCTCGAGGAAGTCCGGGAGGTTTTCCCTTATAACCGAATTGCTCGCGGCGTCTATTATTATCAAGCGGTCCTCTAATTCCCCGAAATCCAATCCCATAGCGGTTGCCCTCAACTTCAGGGACATAGCCACGAAATTGGCCGGAGTCTCCACGCTAACGAAGGCCACCTTCTGCCCCAAACTGGCCTGCTTGAGGGCAAACTGCTCAACCAGAAGGGACTTGCCCGTATCCGATATCCCGGTGATGTTGAAGACCGAATAGGCGGGGATCCCTCCCAAGGGTTTCTTCACCAACCTCCCTTTCTCCTCCCGCACCACGAAGAAGAGCTCGTCCAATCCCTCCACCCCGGTGGGTATGCCCTTAATCTCCGGGGCCTTCTCTATCGCCTGAGAGCCAAGAAACACCGCCTCCTTAATCACCCTCGGCGGACTCTGAACACCCTGTGTCTCCTTTAATTCCTCCATAGGCACCTCCAGCCCTTGCTCCCGGACAGGTCCGAAAGACGAGCGCATTCAACGGCAAGCGATGTCAAAAAGAAGAAGCAAATCGAATTTCCGGAGTCTCTGATAGTATTATACCTACATCCATAAAGTATACTCAAGTGACATTCCCTTCAGGCCCAGAATCGTCCCTGCGCTAACCCACTTGACAATAACATTCTTTCCACCGTACTATAGGCTTGGATAGACAAGGTCGTGGTGCCTGCCAAACACGGGAGGGGGGATGAAGAAACACGCAATCTTTACAACTGCACTCGCTCTGTTTTTGTTAGCGGGGATCCACACCTACGCCTTTGACGACGGAGACTGGCAGATATGGATTGGGGAATCCGCTACCAAGACCCTAAACGAGACCTGGGCATTGAAGGTGAGCGAAGAGCAGAGGTACGGCGACTGCGCTCATCGGTTTTACCGCCATCACTTGGATTTGGGCCTGATAAAGAAGATATCCAAGAGACTGAAGGCCTCATTCCACTTCCGCTACATATCCGAGAAGAAGCGAGGAGAATATTTAGAAGAATACCGCCCCTACGCAAACCTCTCCTACAAGTGGAAACTGGCAGGCCTGAACCTCACCAGCAAGGTCCAAGTCGAGTTCCGGGATCAGGAGCATAACGACTTCTATCGCTTTAGGAAAAAACTGACCTTATCCTTGCCCAAGATCGGAGCATCCCTTCGCCCCTATGTATCCGACGAGATCTTCATTGACAGCGAACAGGAGAGCATAAATCGAAATCGACTCACCATAGGTAGCAAGATCCGTATCAATAAGAAGTGGTCCTGTAAGGTCTTTTACATCTGGCAGTCGGATAAAAAGACCCGTCACTGGCAAGACACGAACATATTAGGCCTACAGATCGGTTTTAAGTTCTGAGCCCATCTGAGCCTTTAGTTCCTTTATCCGGTCGCGGATCTTCGCTGCCTGCTCAAACTGGAGATTGCGGGCGTATTCCAACATCTGTCGGGTCAGTTCAGCAATGACGTCCTCTCCCGCTATCTCATCTCGTTCCCGCTTCAACTCCTCTTCCCGCTTGAGGACCTGACTTATCGCCTTCTTGACGGTGCGAGGGGTTATTCCGTGCCTGCGGTTGTATTCCATCTGTATCCTGCGCCTGCGCTCGGTCTCTTCCAAGAGCTCCTTTATGGAATCGGTGATGCGGTCCGCATAGAGGATGACCTTGCCCTCCACATTCCTCGCTGCTCTACCTGCTATCTGCATAAGTGAGCGAATTGAGCGCAAGAACCCCTCTTTATCCGCATCCAGTATTATCACCAGTGCCACCTCCGGCAGGTCCAATCCCTCGCGCAGGAGATTTATCCCCACCAGCACGTCAAACTCCCTCAACCTCAACGACCTCAATATCTTTACCCTCTCCAAGGGATCTATCTCCGAATGCAGATACCTCACCTTGAACCCGCGATCTTGGAGGTAAAAACAAAGGTCCTCTGCCATCCGCTTGGTAAGAGTCGTTATCAACACCCTCTGTCCCTTCTCTACTCGCCTTTGCACCTCCCTGCAGATGTCCTCTATCTGTCCCTTGGTGGGACGCACCTCTACCTCGGGATCCAACAGGCCGGTGGGTCTTACAATCTGCTCGATCACATACCCCTTGCTCTTCTCCAACTCGTACGGGCCAGGCGTGGCGGAGACGAACAGGGTCTGGGGCATCATCTGTTCAAATTCCTCAAACTTCAACGGACGATTGTCCAGACAAGACGGCAGACGGAAACCATACTTCACCAAGGTCAACTTGCGCGACCTGTCCCCTTCGTACATGGCCCTCAATTGGGGGATTGCTATGTGGGACTCGTCTATTATCAGGAAGAAGTCCTCGGGGAAGTAATCGATGAGGGTATAAGGCCTGCTCCCCGGAGGCCTGCCGGAAAGGTGTCGGGAGTAGTTCTCTATCCCGTGGCAATAGCCTATCTCCTTTAACATCTCTATGTCAAAGCGAGTCCTTTGTAGGAGGCGCTGGGCCTCGAGGAGTTTGCCCTCTGCCTTCAGGTGATCCACCTGAAGGCGGAGTTCCTCTTCTATCCTCTTTATAGCCTCTTCACGGGTGTCCTGATCCAGTATGAAGTGCTTGGCCGGGTAGATCCCCACCTTTTCCAATTCGGAAATGACCTCTCGGGATACGGGATGCAGTATCTGTATACGATCGATCTCCTCTCCCCAGAACTCTACCCGGATTATCTCGTCTTTATAGGCGGGATATACCTCCAATACATCCCCTCTATGGCGAAAGGTCCCCCTCTTTAACTCGTAGTCGTTCCTCTCGTATTGCATGTTCACCAACTGGAACATTATCTCTTCCACGTCCACTTTATGGCCCCGTTCGAGGAAGAACATCGTTTCCCGATATTCCTGAGGCGAACCCAGGTTGTATATGCACGAGACGCTCGCAACCACCAAGACATCCCTGCGGGTCATAAGCGAAACGGTGGTGGACAGGCGCAGTCTGTCCAGTTGCTCGTTTATCGAGGCATCCTTTTCAATGTAGGTATCCGTCTGTGGTATGTAGGCCTCGGGCTGATAATAGTCGTAATAACTGATGAAGTACTCCACCGCGTTGTGGGGGAAGAATTCCTTGAACTCCGCGTACAACTGGGCTGCCAGGGTCTTGTTCGGGGATATGACCAGCGTGGGCTTGTTTATCTGGGCTATTACGTTAGCCATGGTAAAGGTCTTCCCTGACCCAGTAATCCCCAAAAGGGTCTGAAACTTCACTCCCGCGCGCAGGTTCTCCACGATCTGCCTTATCGCCTTGGGCTGATCTCCTGCGGGCTTGTAGGGGGCAACCAACTGGAACCTATCCATCCTATCGCTTGCGGAAAGAGATAATCACATTAAACCGCAACTTCGCCTGCACCAACTCCGGCGGGAAGGCCCCAAATGGGGTGGACCTGGAAAGGGCCTCCAAGGCAATCTCACACAAAACCCGCCCGCCACTGGATCTCTCCGGCACCACGTGGGCCTCTAAGAGCCTGCCGTCTCTGCCTAAAAGGAAGGAAACGAAGACATCCCCCGACGGCATGCCCTTGCGATAGAGCCTGTAGGCATTGTGGCGGATCTTCCGTCGTATCTTGTCGTAATAATCCAGATAATAGGCCTTCACCTTGGGATCCGCCGGGACCTCCTGCACCTCTATCATCTTCTTGAAGAGTTCGTCGTCAATCTGCTCGGGGGAAAGCAGATCCACCTTCTTCATCTTCTCCACCACCAAGGCGGAGACCTTCAGAGAACTCTTTGGGCGGGGGAAGGCCTTTCTCCCGATGTCCTCCTCCTTGAGCCTCTCCTTGCGCAGGTCCATCTTCTTCTCCTCTTTATCTCCTTCCGAAGTTGGCAGGTATTGGGGAGGTGCGGGCCTGCTCTCCCTTATAGGCAGGTACACCAACTTAGGGGCAGGAGGGGCCTCCAACCGCCACCAAGAGACCTCTACCAACAACAGGAGATGCACCAAGGTAGAGACGAACAGGGCAAATTCAAACAGGTTGTCTTCTAATATGCGCCTTAAGTTGGACCACATCTCTTTTCAATTGTGCCTTTAGACCTTCCATATTATCGAAACGGATCTGGGGACGGAGGAATCGGTAGACCTTCACCTCCAACTCCCTATTATACAGATCCCCATCAAAACCAACCAGATGTATCTCCACGAAGACCCTATCCCGTTCTCCGAGAGTGGGTTTTCTGCCTATGCTCATCAGTCCCCAGATGTGGCCTTTACCCACAGAGACCCTTACGATGTAAACCCCTTCCTTTAACAGCAGATCGGATGCCAAGCGGAGATTCGCAGTGGGAAAGCCTATCCTACGCCCCACACCTTCACCCCTTACGACCCTTCCCCACAACCTCGGTATGTAGCCCAACATGGACCGGGCAGAGTCTATGTCCCCTTGGGCAAGGGCATCCCGGATACGGGAGGCGGAGATCTCCTCTCCCCTCCAACACAGACGGGGAACGACCTCGAACCACTCAGGCAGATCCTTAGCAGGGACCTGATCCGATCCCAAACGAAAGTCTTCTCCCACTACGAGCCGCCGGATCCCATATTCCTGCTTGAGGAGATCCAGAAACTTGCGGGCCGTCATCCGGGAAAGATCCCGAGTAAACTTTATCACTACCACTTCCAACCCCAACCGCCTCATCCACTTCACCCGCATATCAAACGGCAATATCAGAGGCAGGTGCCTACCGGTCAGGACATCGCAAGGGTGAGGATAAAAGGTAAAGGCCAGGGGACTGGCGGACATCCGTTTGGCCTTGACGAACAACCTCCGATGTCCCCGGTGGAGGCCGTCAAAGACGCCTATGCAACCCACTCGTTTAGAGGTAGATGGGGCGGATAACCGACTCATTTATCTGATCCACGGAGACCGCCTCGTCGATGTGGAATGGCCCAATCCTGATCCTGTGGAGTCTGGATTGATAGGCCCCACAACCCAAGGCATCACCTATGTCCTCACACAGTTTGCGTATGTAAGTCCCTTTGGAACAGGCAACCACGAAGTCCACCTCCGGGATGGCAATCCGCTTTATCTCCAACTTGTGGATCTTCACCTTCCGGGGAGGCCTCTCCACCACGATGCCCTTTCTCGCCAACTCGTACAGTCTCTTACCCTTATAACGGATGGCCGAGACCATCGGCGGGACCTGTGAGATCTCCCCCACAAATTGAGAAAAGACCCTTCTGATGTCCTCCTCAGTAACATTCACCGGCCTCTCCTCTATCACCTTTCCCTCCGCATCGCAGGTATCCGTCTTCTTGCCAAGGAGCATCGTCGCCTCGTACTCCTTGTCCAGGTCCACGAATCTGGAGGCCAGCTTCGTCGCCCTGCCCACCAGGAGGATGAGCAGGCCCGTTGCCATCGGATCCAGTGTGCCCGCGTGACCTATCTTGCGTATACCCAGACGCTGACGGGCCTCATCCACCACGTCGTGAGAGGTCATTCCCTTGGGCTTATTCACCAGAATCATGCCGAAGTGTCGGGAGGACATACTTTATCTCCTGCTTGACCGCATCTATTACCATCTTTACAACCTCTTCCATCGTCCCCTCAATACTGCACCCGCTGGCGGTGGAATGGCCTCCTCCTCCGAACATCTGGGCAACCCGGTTAACGTCCACCTTACCCCGGGAGCGGAAGTTCACCCGAATCTGACCCTCCCCTGCAGGCTTAAACAGCAAGAAGACCTCCGCGCTTTTGACCTGCCGGGCGATGTTCAACACCTCGTCGGATATGTCGTACACCGCCTTTCCGCCCTTTACCCCTAACGGGGAATACACCATCCACACGATCTTGCCCCTCAAGGTGGAAGAGATCGTTGCCAATGTGTTGGCTATTACCTTTATCTGATGAAATCCCTTGTGCTCGTAAATACTCTGGTATATTTTGTAGCCGTCTATGCCCGTGGAAAGCAACTCCCCGGCCGCAATGTGGGTATTTGCGGTGGTGTTAGGATAGCGGAAACAGCCCGTGTCGTTGACTATCCCCGCGTATATGTTAGTGGCCTCCCTCTTCTTGAAGGGCACCTTGGCGGACTTGAAGAGCATGTATATCATCTCGCATACCGAAGAGGCCTTGGGCTCAACCCAGTTAATCTCCCCAAAAAGGGTGTTGCTGATGTGATGATCTATGTTCACGTAAACCCCGTGCTTGAACTTGTTGAAAAGATCCCCCAGCCTGTCCTCTCCCGAACAATCGACGGTAATCACCGCATCGTAGTGGACCTTTTCAATCGCCGAAGGTGGAAGGATCTCCTTGCTCCCGGGCAGAAATGCGAATTCCTTTGGAACGGGATCCTGATTTATCATGTGCACCTTCTTGCCCCTGCGCCGGAGAAAACTCGCCAAGGCCAGCTGGCTCCCCAGGGCATCGCACTCGGGATTGATGTGGCAGGAGACCACATAATTGTCGTACCTATCCAAGAAATCTACCAACCTGTAAAGTTCATCACTGGAGATCAAGACCTTGTTCATCTATCATCCCCTCAAGTTCCAGTTGAAACTCCAGTTTCGGAACCGACCTCCAAGGCAGTTTGCGTGCCAAAGAAGACCGGATAAACCCGCTGGCCCTGCGCAGGGCCCTAAGAGACACCTCTGCCTCCCCAAGGACGCTGATCAAGACCACTGCCTTGCGGTAATCCGGAGAGAGCTTCACTGACTGGACGGTAATCCATCCTATCTCCGGGTCTCCGACCTCGGATATGACGATCTCCGAGATACACCTCTTGAGTTCCGATTCGTACCTCGCCAACATAATTGCTTGTAAATCTGTTGATTATACCAGATTCAACTTGCTAGCCCCAAAGCAAAATTTTATAATGTTAGACTATGGATCGACTAGATGCGATACTCTCGGATTGTGTGAGGAGAGGGGCTTCGGACATATTTCTGCGTCCCGGAGGCCCTGTCTACATCCGTGTCCTGCGGGAGATCTACCCCGTTCCTGAACACGGTACGCTGTCGGTGGAAGAGGTCTTGGGCTTTATAAAAAGCCTCACACCCTCCAATATATCTGAGATGTTCTCCGAGAGGAAGGACATCGACTTTACCACCTTTCGCCCGCACTCCGGCCGATTCAGGGTAAGCCTGTTCTATCAGCGGAACAATCCTGCAATAGTGCTAAGGCACATAAAGGCCGTGCCGGAGTCCTTTGAGGAACTAAACCTTCCCGCAGAACCTCTCAAAAAACTCTGCGAGGAACAAAACGGAATAATAATGCTCACCGGGACCACGGGAAGCGGGAAGTCCACTACAATCGCAGCGATGTTGCAATACATAAACAGGACGTTCCACAAGCACATACTCACTCTGGAAGACCCCATAGAGGCGATATTCAAAGACGACAAGAGCATATTCAACCAAAGACAGATCGGCCTGGACGTGGCGAATTACGGCGTCGCCCTCCGGCAGGCCATACTCCAGAGCCCGGACATAATCTACGTGGCAAATGTGCGGGACAGGGAAACTATGGAGGCAGTCCTCACCGCGGCCGAGACCGGAGTATTGGTCTTTGGGACCTTGCACACCAACAACGCAGTGCAGAGCATAGAGAGGATGGTGAGCTTCTTCCCCCCGCATCAGGGAGACGACATAAGAAGGCGCCTTGCGCTTAGCCTGCGAGGGGTGATATCCCTGAAGCTCATAAAGACCAAGGACGGGAGCCGGTTGGTGCCGGCCTACGAGATAATGATAAATACCCCAACCATAGCCAGTATTATCCGGGAAAACGAGCTCTACGACATCCCCCGATACATAGAGGACGGGAGCATCTACGGGATGTGCTCTATGAAGCAGAGCCTTGCCAACCTGGTCCGCGCAGGGCTCATATCCAAACGCACCGCACTGAAGTACGCAGAAAGCAAAGACGAGCTCCTCCTGGCCCTGCCGGATATCCCAGATGAACCAGATGAGGAAGGCCCCTCCGGCCCCGGACCAACTATAATTGCAGAATACGACCTGTAGTAATAAGAGGTATGGCCTATGAAACCCAAACCAAAGTTCTGGAAAAAGATTAAAAGATTTCTAAGTCACCACGGCTTTATCATCGGCGTGATACTGTTAATTTCCATCCCTACCATCTTTGGGATAATCTTGTTAATGGGAGTAGACCCATACCAGAGAAGGACCATCCTGGCCTCTTCCCTAATATGGCTCCCTATAGGGGCCATCAACACCATCCTCTTCGTAATATTCCTGTACTGGCTCCATTACGGCGGGAGTAGTTTTGCTAAATTGACCGCCAAAGGGGTCAAATCCTCTAAAGTAAATGTCCACTGGGACGATGTCATCGGTATGGACGAGGCAAAACAGGAGGCAATGGAGGTAGTCAACTTAATAAAAGACCGGACCAAAATAAAACGAATCGGGGGAAAGGTGCTGAGGGGATTACTCCTCATAGGCCCTCCCGGTTGTGGGAAGACCTATCTGGCCAAGGCGATAGCAACCGAATCCGGTCTGCCATTCCTCTCTATATCCGGGAGCGAATTCGTAGAAATATTCGTAGGCGTAGGGGCCGCTCGGATGAGAAAACTCTTCAAGGAGGCCAGGAGCCTAGCGGAAGAATACGGTGGCTGCATCGTTTTTATCGACGAGATAGACTCCGTTGCCCGACGAAGGGTCTTCAGCGTCTTCGGCGGGACCGAGGAGACCAACAGCACCCAGAACCAGTTGCTGGCAGAGATGGACGGTCTCAAGGCCGATGACAACCACAACATCGTGGTCATCGGCGCCACCAACGCCAGTGAAGATACGCTGGATCCTGCCCTCCTGCGCCCGGGGAGGTTCGACCGGAAGATATACGTGGATCGCCCTTCGTTGAAAGACCGGGAAAAACTCTTCGAATATTACCTCTCCAAGGTAAAACACGACCCAGACATAGACATCGGAAGACTTGCCCGCCGGGCGGTCTACAAAAGCCCGGCAGAGATAGCCAACATCGTAAGGGAGGCAACTATTATAGCCCTGAGAAACGGCAAGGAGAGCGTGGGCTGGAAAGAGCTCTCTGAGGCCATGGAGAGGGTGGACCTTGGGATAAAGCACCGCAGGCACCTGTCCCCGAAGGAGAAGGAGCGCGTTGCCTATCACGAGGCAGGGCACCTGGTGGTGATGTACCTCCTGCATCCGACCGACGACGTCTTCAAGGCATCCATCATCTCCCGCAGGAGCACCTTGGGCGTCGTTTATCACCAGCCCAGAGAAGAGATCTACACCTCGGACAAAGAAAGGTTGCTGGCAAACATAAAGGTCTCCTTTGGGGGCTACACTGCAGAGAAGATTCGCTTCGGCAACACCTCCGACGGTGTTCTCGCCGACTTCCAGAACGCCACCCAGATAGCCCACACGATGGTGTGGAAGCTGGGAATGAACTCCTTGGGCCTGGTCGGTGACCTAACTGCAATTCCACCTGAACAGCTCTCTGAGGAGTTGAGATCCAAACTGAATCAGGACGTCCAGAACATCCTCTCCTCGGCCCAGAAAGAGGTGGAGGAGCTCCTCCAACAGGAGAGACACATACTCGACAGATTCGCCCAAGAGCTAATAGCCAAGGAAGAACTGGAGTACGATGAGATTGAAAGGATATTTGCTGAGTACGGCAAGACTAATCCTCGCTTTGGCTCTATCGGCTAGCATCATCGGATGTGGTGACTTCTTTAAAAAGTGGCCCAAGGAAGAGATACCAAAACACATAAAGGAGATCCTGTCCTCTTACCACATCCCTGCCACCGTGCGGATACACGGACACACGCTCTGGGTGTACTGTCCGATAACTAAACTCATATCTCCAGCCAAAGACCAGCGGGGACCCCGCAGACACAACAAACAAATCGTAGAGATCGTGAACGATGTCCTCTTCACCATCGGCCGGGTCCTCTGGAATTCCCACAGCGAAGACATAAAATTCTACGGAGCGGTCTTCGCCAACACATCCCTGGGACTGGTTCTCTATGTGGTGGGTTATACTCAGGACCTTCGGGACCTATACCTGGGCAAGATCTCCATAGACAGGTTCTCCCAGCGTAGGATAATAGACCGAACCGTCTACCCCTCAATCATCGGAGACGAGACCGGAGAGAACTTCCACTACTTTGACATCTCCATGGTGAAGTTCCTCTGCCAATTGGTGGTGTACAGGCTCCAACAGGACCATCCGGATCTATACCTCAATTGGGCGGACAAAAAGACCTCCACCGGTAACTACATCTGCACATTCCTGCTAAACAGCGAGGATCCAGAGACGATAAGCGAGGTAAAAAGGACGATAAAAGAGGTATTCCAGACTTACGATTTCAAGAGGATACAATACGTCTCCCTGCAGACACCCTCCCGGGAGATAATCCTCACGCCCGAAGACCTCTTCGGGAAAGAGGGATCGCCCAAAGGAGACAAGACGAAAAGATAACCCACAGGGCGCTACCCAGCCCCAACGATCCCACGAGCATAGGGCCCACGACAATCGCCCCCAAACCCGCCCCTACCAGATCCCAGAGATAAACCCGCTCCGGAAAAAGCACCTTTATCATCCCGGAGAGGTACCTCCCCTGCACGAAGGCCTGCGCGAACACATACAGAAATACCAAAAACCGATGCACAGGCCAATACACCAGAGCAATCCCCATAAGTATCAAAACCGGCAGGACTAACCAATACAACCTCTCCGGCCAGGAGCGTTTTGCCCCCCAACCAAAGCCCAGCATGTAGGCCCCTGACAACAGGGTAACGTCCTGATAAAAACTGGCCCAGACTATCTGGAGGGAAAAGATTATCAGAAGGTAGGCGCCCATGTGCACGAACGAGGAGAATACCACCGCTGAGTACCCCTCCCGCCGCAGGACCGAGAACAGGGGCAAACCAAACAAGACCAGCGCTCCCAAGAGCAGGACCACCCTCTTCAGGTGAGGGTAGGTGCGGTACAGGACCCTATCAAATCGCAGGAGAGAGTAGCGCAAAAACCACTCGTATACCCGCGGATGCAGACGGGTGGAGACCTTCTGTCGCTTCGCAAGGGCCCTTACCGACGCCTCCTGCACATCCACTCGCCACGGGGACAAGAGGACGTCCCAATAATACGGGGAAAAGAAACGATTCCTAAGGCCCAAGGCCTCGTACCTGCGGGCAAAGAAGTCCTTATCCAAAGAGATATCCCTATCGCCAGCCAGCACAATTGCAGGATCGCCGGGCAGGTACCTAACGGTCTTGAACACCGCCTCCGCAGTGCGGACCACCTCCGCACTGTACCCTCGCAACTCCGGGGAGAGGAAGTCCTCGTCTCCGGCAATCGGTATAGACAAGACCCCATCCTCTGCCAGCAGAGCCTTCAACGCGCTGAGGAACTCTCTGGAGAGGAAACTGGCCCGGGCAAGCGTTTCGGGATCGGACAGGCCCAAGACTATCAGATCAAAAGGACCTTCCAGTCGATAAAGATCCGCCAAGGGTCTTACCTTCACGTCTCCCCAAGGATAAAATGCCCTTTCCAACTCCGCTATCACCGGATCCATCTCCAAGACCACCACCTCGCTGAAGTGATACTTGCGCACCTCCCTCGCCAGCCCCCTCATCATGTCCCCTACGACGAGTGCAGAGCGCCTCCTCTCCAACTGCATACCCGCCGGGTGCACCGCCATCTCCGAGAAGACAAACGACTTGAAGTCCGAGACGAACTCGCCGTTGTAAAAAAGGGCCATCTCTCCAGATCGACTCCTTATCTCCACCCGTCCCAAAGGAGAATCCCTCCTAAAGACCAACCGCCCCGCCGAAGAAGGCAGTTGCCACTGTGCATCCCAAAACACGATCAACCCCACC
This sequence comes from Candidatus Omnitrophota bacterium, assembly GCA_015494465.1. GTDB lineage: Bacteria > Omnitrophota > Gorgyraeia > S143-82 > S143-82 > S143-82. The sequence goes on from WGBD01000001.1 coordinate 330,512, forward strand.
ATCGCCGGGAGCAGGACCGCGACGCGCACCCACCAGCGGTACCTCCCCGCCAAGGCAACGAACACCAAAACGACCGGCAGCGTCAGGAGATACCACAGGTCCAGTCCCAGCGACAGGGCCACGAATACTACCACTGCCATAAAACCGAACCCCAGCGATTCCTCGGCAAAGACCCCTTCTGCAGAACCCAACCAGTGCCTGAAGAGAGAAAAGCCAAGACCCGAAAACATCGCCGGAAGGGACAACACCCCCACCAGAAGGGAGAAGGCCATCCAGAACGGTATCTCCCCGCCAACCGCCAACCGGGGAGAGAACCTCAAGGCAATAAGCAACCCCAGACCCAACAGCACCACGTAAGGGACGGAGACCAGCCAGAACTCCGCCTTCAATCTCGCCCTTTTTCTTGCCCACTCCACGAACAGGACCGAGCCCAATCCGGAGAAGACGAACCAGACCAGATACATCCACCCGATAACCAACTCGTTCCCCCGCAAGAGGACGAAGAGTTCCCGGAACAGGACTATCTCCAACAGGTATACCAGGATTCCTAAGAGGAAAGCCACCGCTTCACCTCTCCGACCAAGGCGTGCGAGCCCAACACCGCCACCCTATTTCCGAAGGCCCCCTCTAACACCGACGGGAGATCCCCCCTCCGCACCAACCACACCGGCACGGGGAAGGATCCCGCGATCCGACCCATCATCTCCCTCCAATCCGCAAACCTGCCATCCCCCATCTCCACCAGGACCAGCCTGTCCAATCTATAAACGAACCCCAATATCGCCTTGCCTATCCCTTCCAGATCCTTATCTCTGGCGAAGGCGCACAGCAACGACCATCTCTCGCCCTTCAGCCTCGAGAGCACGAACCCAACCGAATCCGGGGTGTGAGCCACATCCAAGAGCACCTGCACCCTCCCAAGGTCTATCCTCTCCAGCCTTCCCGGCACAAAGACATCAACCTGGGGAGGATCCTCTCCCATTATATCCCGAACCACCTCCCGGGCCAGTCCGATAGGCCCCTCCACCTCCAAAAAGCGCGCCTCGACGTCTCTTCTGGGCAGGGCCCTGAGATAAAAACCCTCGTCGAACTGCCTAAAAACGTACACCCGCCTCGTCCCGTCCTTCACCACCGCCAACTTCTCCCGGGCAATAGATTGCAGGTCCCCACCGAGGATCTGCCAGTGCTCCCGTTCCAATCGGGTCAGGACCACGAAGTCGTTCCTGATCGAGTTGGTGGCATCCAGCCGGCCCCCCAATCCCGCCTCCAAAACGATCCATCTGCATCCCCGAAGATCAAACCACCACATCGCCACCAGAAACAAGGCCTCAAAGTAAGACAAAACTACCTCTTCCCGCCGGGCACGGGAGAGGACCGCCTCAAGCCCTCTCAACAGATCCCGATCCGGGATCTCCTTAAAGGTGTCCCCCCGCCACATCCCTATCCGCTCGTTCACCCGCACCAGATGGGGAGAAGTAAAGACCCCCACCCCATCTCCGGTCATAGAGGAAATGCAGGCCCCCAAGGCCATCGCAACCGTCGTCTTCCACTTGGACCCCACCACCTCTATCACCCTCACCCCATCCTCCGGAGGGAACCACGCAGGAGGCAAACTCCAGTCCTGCCGGTCCAGCCTGTCCAGAACAGACCGCCTATCCTCAAGGCCCTTCAAGAGCCTCTCTATCCTGCCCTTAATAGATACGCCTTTCTTATTTTGAGGCATAACCACCGCCTTTGTCCTCTCCCTTCCCCGTGATATAATCATCCCAGACTACAAAGGAGAAGGCAAGGAAATGAAGATATCCCAACACTTCCTGCACAGCGGAGACCTGTTCTTTAGGTACAGGAGCTACATCCCCTTACTACTTATTCCTATACTAATCGCAGGATTCACGGGATACAGGTATCCCGGGGACTCACACCTTCGGGATTTAATCTGGGAACTGACCTGCTTTGGCATTTCTCTCTTGGGATTGGGTATCAGGATAGCAGTAAGCGGGACTGCCCCTGTAGGGACATCCGGAAGAAACACATCTCACCAAATTGCCTCTACCCTTAACACCACTGGAATGTATTCCATAGTACGACATCCCCTCTATCTGGGGAACTATCTGATAATGCTCGGGGCATCTCTGCTCCCCAGGAGAATCACCCTACCCGTAATCTTTTCCCTGCTCTTCGTAATATACTACGAACGCATCATATACAGAGAAGAACAGTTCTTGGAACGAAAGTTTGGCGCTCAATTCAGGGAGTGGGCTCGGAAGACACCATTGATAATACCGAATCCTTTCCGTTATAGTCCCTCCATCTCCCCCTTTAGCTGGAGGCTAGCGATAAAGAGAGAATTCCACACCATATTCGAAGTAATCGCCATATTCTTCTTTGCTGAGATAGTAGCAGATTACTTTGCCAAGCGACGATTAGTCCTTGACCCCATCTGGACGACCCTCTTCATCTTGGGAGCGGTATTCTACATATCCATACGGCACCTCAAAAAACACTCACGAATCTTCAGCGCAAGCCACAACCAACAGGCATAATCACCGATGAAAAGCCTTGATATCCACCCTCGCATCCGTATAATAGTAAAGATAAATTCCCCGGTAGCTCAATTGGTAGAGCGGGTGGCTGTTAACCACTAGGTTCGAGGTTCGAGCCCTCGCCGGGGAGCCATTTTAATTGCTGTTTCAAACTCTTTTAAGGTGTCTTTCCGACTCGTCCGCACAAGGAAGAAAGCAGGAAAAATAAAACTCTCTCTATTTCCTATTCTGGATTGATAGTGAACCCACCCACACCTGCCCCCAAAGAGGAAAAATTTTTTTGAAAACTTGACTTTTTGCTTTTCTTCGCTATATATTATTATGTGATGTTAAACGATGATAAACTTTGGCAAGCACAAAAGGAGTTAAACCTATGATGGAAGGTTTTGGAGAAATAATGACCCTTGAGGAAACCGCAAAATATTTAAGGACAACAAAAAGGAGGTTAAAAAAATGGGAGTAACAATTACAGGAAAAAGTGGAAATAAATATAATTTCGAAGGCCCTTATTCTTATACAAGTTCCTTAAAAGATAGATCAGGAGTATATGCTATATTATGCGAGCAAAATAGTAAACTGTATTTAATTGATGTTGGAGAATCCTCAGAAGTTAGAACAAGAGTAGAAAACCATGATAGAAAAGACTGTTGGAAAAGAAATTGTAACGGAATCATAAAATATGCAGCCTATTATATAGAATATGGGAAAAAGCCCTCAAGAGTAGAGGTAGAGCAAGATATAAGAGATAACTATGAGATACCATGCGGTGAATGGTAAGATTTTTAACCTCGGGAGTAAAGTAAATTATGAATAAAAACAAAATATATTACAAAGAGAAGAACATCATCATTTACAATGACGATTTTCTTACAACGCAATGTGTGGAGGAAAACTCAGTTGATCTCATAGTAACTTCACCACCATATAATGTAGATATTCATTATAACTCATTTGACGATAAGATTCACTATAAAAAATATCTAGAATTTACAGAATTGTGGTTAGAAAAAGCTTATAAGCTTTCAAAGGAAGATGGACGGTTATGTTTAAATATTCCTTTAGATAAAAACAAAGGAGGACAGCAAAGTGTATATGCAGACATAGTCACAATTGCTAAAAAAATAGGATGGAAATATCACTCAACGGTGGTGTGGAATGAAGGAAATATTTCACGAAGAACAGCATGGGGGTCATGGCTTTCTGCTTCTGCTCCTTATGTAATAGCACCTGTAGAAATGATAGTTATCATGTATAAAAAAAGATGGAAAAAACTCAGCAAGGGGAAAAAGTCGGATATTACCAAAGATGAATTTATTGAGTGGACCAATGGGCTATGGACTTTTTCTGGAGAAAGTAAAAAGCGTGTCAAACATCCTGCCCCTTTTCCTGTAGAACTGCCTAAACGGTGTATAAAATTATTTACTTTTGTAGGAGATACTGTCTTAGAGCCTTTCTTGGGAAGTGGAAGCACCTTAATTGCTTGTGCCTTATTAAATAGAAACGGCATTGGAGTTGAAATTGATAAAAATTACTGTGAAATAGCAAAGAATAGACTGATCCAAGAAGGGAAGATTTTACAAAGTACACTTTTTGATAATTCTAAATCAGTTATAACTCAATCAGAGGAGATAAAATGAAAGGAGCCTTTATTTGTACTCTTTCAGAAGAAGATTGGGGAAAAACGAGAGAATTGGGAGTTTATGGAAATAGATTTTATAAAGAGGGAACTTCTCGAAAATTAGGCGATGTGCAACAGTTGTCTATAATAAGAGATTTAATTTCCATGCAAGAAGGTGATGCTGTGTTTTTTCATATAAGAGGCAAACAAACAATTCATGGAGTATATAAAGTAAGAAAATCTGCTTATTATGATGATAAATGTAAAATTTGGGATAACCCTTTAGAACTGTTTCCTTATAGATTTTTATTTGAACCTCATCCAGATTACAAATACCTGGCCGAGTATGACGCAAATATAGAAGTACACTCTCTCTATGAGTTTATAGATCGAGGAGAGATAAAATCTCTTGTCACTTTAGAAAATGAACAAAATATAGAGGCAAGAGGAGTAAGAAAAATCCTCATTGAGGATGCAAAGATTTTAATATCTCTATTACATAGAGATTTTAAATATAGAAAAACAAACCAAAAATTACCATTTAATCCCCATAATCCTTCTAGTAATGTCCGTTCTTTAAAGGACTGTATCTATAAAGTTGGTCGAATTGAGAATGCAATAAAAGCTGTTTTAATGTACGAATTAGCTCACAATCCTTCCTTAGTGAGCAAGATATTCTCAGGGTTAGAGGTTGATCCTGATAAAATAGATTTTGTAAATGAATTTTTTATTGCACAAACTACAAGAAAGTCAATAGACATATACATTACCTATAAAAATAGTCATATTCTAGTTGAAGTTAAAACCGATAGAGTTGATGAAACTACTCTAAAACAAGCTCTTTATTATAGGGATCTTCTATCACAACGTCCATGGATTGACGTGGAAAAAGATAGAATAAAAGTTATCCTCGTGGGAAAAAGATTTGTTAATACTTTACCAGATTCTATAAAAAATTTGGCTAAAATAAATAATGGAATTCAATTAATTCAGTATAAACCAATAAACGGTGGTAAATGGGGAGAGTTTAAAGATGTGTGTTGAGAAAACAATTAAAGACAAAAATCCATTGTTAACTTTAAAGAAAAACCCATATGCTCATGGTATTTTAAAAGAAGAAGATTTCCAAATAGAAGTTTTTGAAACGAATGAAACAAAGAAATATCTTATACTTAAAAAGAAAATAAACGGGACCATTGGATATATTTTTGTTGTTGAGAGAGATATTCTTTCCGTGGAAGAGATGAAAACAATATATACTCAATACAAAGGAATAGTAGCTAAACTCTCAAATAATAATTTTAGAGAAGTTGAATTGGTTGTAATCTGTAAGGGAACCAATGATGAGGTGCTTGAGTCTATAAAAGAATATAATCAGAAGTATTCTCATCGCCCTCCAATACGTTTGATATTAAACGAATCCTAAAATTATACGGCGGAGAAGCCCGCATCTTCACAAATACCAAAAAGTTCCCAGCCCTCAAACTTTCGGCTTTTGATTTGAAGATTTCTTTAGAAATTTTTTATTACATTAAATGAGAAATTTTTTGCCTGTACCTATCTCAAAAAGACCGTAAGACTCATCCATTCCTGTTTCTTCAACTAAACGATTAAAACAACCAACGAGTGCATTAGCTGTATTGGCCAGTTTTTCTAATTTTTTCCTTAAAATCAATTTATTGCCACGATGTTTGTATAACCAATATTCATGCAACAATAAATTCCGTTCTTTTCTTATTTGATCTAATTTTAAAAAAAACTTATAGTCAATCAAATCCACACATAATGCGAGCTTGAGCAATTTGTCCATAGATAACTTATTGCAGTATTCTTTTATAGTTTTTATCTCATTTTCAGATAGTTGTTTTTCCTTGTCTATTTTATTCCAAATAATCTGAATAAAAACTAACCAAATTAATAATTTTTCAATAAATGTATAAGTTAATACTATACCCTCAAAATACCTCTCTTTTTCTTTTTCACCAAGAATAGAATTTATTTGTTCTGCCAACCAGTTAATTTCCTCTATAAGATTTTTAGTACTTTGCTTCTTTTTTCTCATTTATTACTTCTTTTGTTTTTTCGTTTGACTAATTAAAATCTCCCTATTTATCATTTCCTGAAGCCACTTATCAATATCTTCTTTTCTAAATCTCCATTGATTAGCAATTTTCACAGCAGGGATTTTGCCTTCCCTTGCCATTTTATAAAGAGTAGAGTTTCCTATTTTTAAATATTTTGCGGTTTCCTCAAGGGTCATTATTTCTCCAAAACCTTCCATCATAGGTTTAACTCCTTTTGTGCTTGCCAAAGTTTATCATCGTTTAACATCACATAATAATATATAGCGAAGAAAAGCA
>WGBD01000002.1 GCA_015494465.1 Candidatus Omnitrophota bacterium
GTCCACTTCTCCAATCCGAACAGCCCGGGATAATCCAACACCCCTTGGGCCACCCACTGGAAGTTCACATACCAGTCGTCGGGGGAGGTGTAATCCACACCCAAGGCGGTGGTCAACAGGTCCCGCTTCACCAAGGCAAAGTCACTGGCCAAGAAGGGCATGTCCTTCTCCCAGAGGAACTCCCCTCTAACCCCAAAGTCCCCAAAGGTCGTCTCGAAGTCCAGGCCCAGGGTGTGGCTCCGGCGGTAATATTCTTTGAGGTGCCTGTCCGAGGGGCTGGTAGAGGTTATCATCTGGGTGAGGTGATCAGGAGTAGGCTGATACAAGAACTGTTTGACGATGGGGTTACCATCTACCGCAGGGATGTGGTTGTAGGCGTAGTAGTAATAGAGGCCCAGGTCAACATCCCCCAACCTGGAACGCAGGCGCAAGTAGGCCTCGGAGTTCTCTAGGCTCAGATCCTTATACCTCTCGTCCCTCTCCACCTGTATCTCCTGGACCTCCGGATAGGCCGAGAAGACCTCCTTCGTCCGCCCAAAGACCGCCCAGTCGGAGTTAAAGAAGAGGTAGGGATAAGGCTCGAAGGCCGGGACGAGGACCCCCTCCAGAGAGAATGCATCCCAGAAGAGCCCCACATAGGCAGAAATGGTGGAGAACTTCCTTTCCTCCTTGTCGTCGATGAAGAACTGCCTCATGTCGTAGGGGTTGACCACATCCAAAAGGGCTATCTTGTCCATCTTCCCCCAGGTGTACCTGCGCCAACCGAAGGAGATGTCCAACTGTTCGAGACTGTACTCCAGGTAGGCATCCCGAGGGAAGAACTCCAGCTCACCGCTGTCGTCTACCCCCGAATAATAGAAGACCCTGATCTTAGGGGCAAGTTCCACGCGCCAATTATCTCCCTTCACATCGACCTCTGGTTCCCAACGGAGCTCGTACTGCACATTGTCGTCACAGGGGTTGTCCCCTCTCAGATCGGGCATAGTCCGCAGATCCAGACGGTTCTTCAGCCCAAAGGCCAGATCTTCTTTCCAGCGATCAAGCCCAGACCTCTCCTTTTGAGGGGAGGACGCCTCAAATCTCTCGAGCTCTTTGGCCATCTCCTCCAAGACCACGGGAGGAGTCCCGTCTTGGGATGCAAAGCTCGGCGCTGCCAACAGGCCCAAGACCAACGAGACCAAGACCATCCTCTTCATCTCAGTCCCTTCTCCAGTTGACGGACGGTGAACAACTCATCCGGAAGTCCCTGATTGTATCGGACCTCGCTCACCTTCATAACCGTCCGGTGCTTGCGCTTGAGGTCGTGCATGAGGCTGTCCATGATCGTCCATATCCCGTCTATCTCCTTTACCTCCTTGGCCCGGAACTCCTTTACCTTGCGTCCCTTCTTGTCGTAGAAGTCAGTCCACAACACCAAGAAACTCTCCTTATCCACCAACGACTCCAGTCGACCGTACTGGGACCTGCGCTTGGGCACTGCCTCGAGGATGTAGCAATCCCTGTCTAGGTAGCGCTTCTCGCCCAGTATCCTATGCTCGTCCCACTCTGGCTTTCTCCTCTGCATGTCCTCATAAGTGTAGTCGGTGTTGACAAACCTATTCTTCCTCTGGCTGGAGACAATCCTGCGGGCCCTGCCCAGATCTGGGAGGTAGAGGTACTGGGTATCGTCTTTATCACCGGGATTCTCTATGGAAAGAAACGCGGTACCCCGAATGTCCTTTGGGGACAAGAACACTATGTAGGTCTTGTTCAATCCCCCAAAGTCCTTCACATACATCTCCATCTCCCGCCTCTTCTCCCTGCCCTTTCGATCTATCAGGGTCATCTCCACCCGATAGTAGGCGTCGTCACCGTCGTACCTCTCGTAGACCTTCCGGGCCAATTCGTCTGCATCCATCGCCCAGCCGTTCAGCCAAGGCAGACAGACGAGGACTACAAGAAAAGCAAACAATCGCTTCATGACCTAGTCCCTCCTCTTATCTCGGCCAACAGGTAAAGGAACGCCGGGAATATCACTATGTCCGCTACCAAGGCACTGATCATGAGCACGGAGGTGAGCATACCAAAGGCAGAGGTGGGAGAGAAACGCGAGGTGACCAGTATAACGAATCCACAGAAGAGTATCACCGAAGTAAAGATGATGGGCCTGCCCTTCTCCAGCAAGACCGACCTAACCGCAGACCTCAAGCCTAAGACACGCCTGTGCTCGATAAGGCTGTGGAGAAAGTGGATGGTGTCGTCTACGATAATACCTATTCCCACTGCGGAGATCATGGAGGTTGCGCTGTCCAGCCTTATCCCCAGCCAACCCATTATCCCGAAGTTGAATATCAAAGGAAGCACATTAGGGAACATGCTCAGGAGCCCTATCTTCCACGACCTAAAGACCACGAACATCAGCAGGAATATCAAAAGGAAGGCCAGGCCAAGGCTCTGTATCTGGCCCTGGGTCACCAGTTGATTGGTCTCTGCCTCCAGAACCGACCTGCCCACCACCGAGACATCCACATCGCTCCCGGAAAACTCCTCTTGGGCCTTCTGCCGGATCTGGTCTATCAACCTCATCAATCCCAGGGAGCTGTTTTCTGAAGTGCGGATCTGCACATTCACCCAGTCCCAGTCCTCGTTTACGAAGTCCTGCATGTCCTCGATGTCGTAGAGGAGGAGGTACTGCTCTATCGTGGATCTCTTCTCCGGTAGGCGATAATACGCAGGGTCGTCCCCGTGCAGGGCCCTGTTCATCAGTTTCAGGTACTCGTTTACGGTGATGACCTTATCCACCTTTGGCAGACCCCGAGCAAAGGTCTCGAGCCTCTCGAGCCTCTTGAGCACATCGGGATCCTTGAAGGCAGAGGACCTCTTTGCCCGCAGGGAAACATTGACGAAGTGTATCCCACCCAGATTGTCTTGGATGAACACGGTGGACCTGTAGACCTCGGTATCCTTCTTGAAGTAGTTTATCATTATCGTCTCGGTGCGTATCCGGAAGGCACCCCATACCGACAGGATCACCAACAGGCCTGCCAAGGCCAATATCCACCTCCGGTAGTCCCAATCCAGCCTGGCTATTGCCTCCAGCAACCGATCAAAGCCCTTCCCTGGCCCACTAATCCTGATCACCTGTTTGTCGAGCAGTGCGGGGAACAACTCCAGCAACGCAGGAAGGACCGTAAAGGTGATCACTAAGGCAAACAAGACCCCTATGGCCGACACGATGCCCATCTGCTTCACCGGCACGATCCTGCTCACCGAAAGGGAAGCAAACCCTATCGCGGTGGTCACGCTGGTCAGAAGACAGGGCTTAAATATGTGGCGCACCGTACGGGAGATCAGCGCCCTGTCCACGGGCAGGCCTTCCCGCCGGTGGCGTTGCAGGAGTTCCGCCACGAAGTGAATGCTATCTGCAATGCTTATGGCCACTATCACGGGGGGGATTATAGTGGTCACGTTGTTCATGGGGAATTTAAACAAATAAAGCAGGGCCAGAGACCATATCAACGACATCACGATGGTCAAGAACGGGAACAGGATCCCACCAACATTGCCGAAGGTAAGAAATAGTATGACCAGGATGAGCAAGAGTATGAGGGGCAAAAAGACCTTGAGGTCCTCCTCCATGTATCGGGTGTAAAAGTAGTCCACCACTGCGGAACCGCTGAGGTAGTAGTTGCCCCGTCCTAAGACTCTGTCCAGTACCGCGTAGACCTTTGGTATAACCTTAAGCTTGTCCTCTTGAGCGGAGGTAGAAAGAAAGACTATACAGGATGTGGTCTTCCCGTCGGGGGAAACGAAGTTTCGGACCAGGATTGGATTGGCCAAGACCCGTTTCTTTATCTCCTCCAAGGTGGATGGATCCACATCCTCGCTGAAAGGCGGTTGGGCGTAGAAGTCCTCCCCCTCTCCCCATATGTCGCTCACCGTGGACAGGCCCTTGACCTCGTCTACGAAGTCTAGCGCCTCCAGGGCCTGGCTAACCTCCTGGACCTGCCTAATCCCCTCGGGTGAGAAGACCGAAGGATCTACCTTCCAGGCAACGATTATGCGATCGTCGCTACCAAACTGCCCTTTCCAGACCTCGAAGTCGCGATAAGTCTTACTGGTCTTATCGTAGAATATGTCGATGGTCTTCTGGACCTGGATGCGAGGGAGAAAAGAGGCGAACAAGGCGGTAACGGAGAAGGCTACCGCCAATATCAGAAGTGGCCTGATCTTTCTACCCCCCTGCCCCATGCAATTATTCTATCACATCCGTTCGGGGGCAGAAACACCTAAAAGATTCAGTCCCTCTTTAAGGGTGATACGCACCGCCCTTACCAGTCCCAGCCTAAAGAGGGAGAGATTGATCTCCTCTCCCAAGACGCGACACCTCTCGTAAAAGCGATGGAACTGCCCTGCCAGGGTTCTAAGGTATTCCACCATGGGATAGGGATCGAGGTCGAACAGACAGGCCTCCAAGGTATCGCGGAAGCGAAGTAAGGAGTTGATCAGCTCCTGCTCTGCCTCGCTCTTGCTCACCGCAAAGACCTCTCGGAACTCGTCCGCGGAGGCCTGAAGATTGGCGGACTCCGCCATTTCGAGGATACGGCAGGCCCGGGCGTGGGCGTACTGCACATAATAAACGGGATTTTCGGGCGCCTGCCTCTTGGCCAGATCCATATCAAAGTCCAAGTGGCTGTCGGTCCTGCGCATCAACAAGAAGAAACGGGAGGCATCCACGCCCACCTCGTCCATCAGTTCGTCGATCGTGATGTACTGCCCCTGTCGGGTGGACATTGGCACGGGTTGGCCGTTCTTGTACAGGGTGACCAACTGCACTATTATCACCTTCAAGGCGGAGGGATCGTACCCCAAGGCGGACAGGACCGCCTTCACCCGCGGGATGTAGCCGTGGTGATCTGGTCCCCACATGTCTATGAGGAGCTCGTATCCCCTCTCGAACTTATCCCGGTGGTAACCGATGTCGGCGGTAAAGTAGGTGGGATTGCCGTCGCTCTTTATCACCACCCTGTCCTTGTCGTCTCCGAAGCGGGAGGATGCAAACCAGATCGCACCGTCCTTCTCGTAGAGCAGGCCCTTCTCCCGGAGTTCTTCCAAAGCGGATTCTACCTTGCCCTGCTTCTCCATCAGCTCCTGAGAATACCAGTTGTCGAACTGCACGCCAAACCTCTCCAGTTCCTGCTTTATTATCCCCAGTATCTCCCCCACTGCAAACCGGGAAAACTCCTCCAGAGGCACGGAATCAAGGTCCTCTATCCTGTCCCTCCAAACGCTCAGGAACTTGCTTGCGATGTCCTTTAGGTATTCGCCTCTATAGCCGCCCTCGGGTATCGTACAGCCCTGACCCAGCATCTCCTTGCACCGCTCCTTGAGGGACTCTCCCAACAGACGGATCTGCACGCCCACATCGTTCAGGTAGTACTCCGTGGTCACCGAATGACCCGCATACCGCATTATCCGAGCCAAGGCATCGCCCACCGCAGCCTGTCGGGCGTGGGCCACCGAAAGGGGCCCGGTGGGATTGGCGCTTACGAATTCCAGAAGGACCTTCTTCCTCTCCACCTCGGGCAGGAAACCTGCCACCGGGACCTTTTTCAGCCTCAAGAGGTCGCACAGGTAATCCAGGACGAAAGAAGAAGACAGGAATATGTTGACAAACCCCGGTGGCTTTACCTCTATACGGGCGATAAGATCCTTTAACTCCGAACTCAACAGACGCCTGCGCAACTCCTCCCCTATCTCCACCGCAGGCCTGCCTAGGGCCTTTGCGTACTTCATCGCAACCGGGGTGTAAAGGTCACCGTGCTCGCGGGTCTTAGTAGGGAAGACCTCCACCTGAGGCGAGGGTTGCCCCATCTCCTCAAGGGCCTCGGCTATGGCCTTCTTCAACCTATCCTTCATCCCCCACTCCCGACTCTATCCTCTCGGGATTCCTCCAGAGTCTCTCCAGATTGTAAAATGCACGAGCCTCCGGATCAAATATGTGTATCACCACATCCAGACAGTCCAAGACGACCCAGTTGTCGTCTCCGCCGGTGCGGGTATTCTTGAATATCCTGATCCCACGGCGTTTTAGATTCTCCTCGAGGTGCTCGCTTATCGTCTTTATCTGACGCAGACTCTCACCGGTGCATATCACGAAAAAGTCGGTGAAGTTGCACAGACCCCGAACATCCAGTACGGTGATGTCCTGTGCCTTCTTCTCCTCAAGGAGCGACTTTATTATCCCTACCTTTTCCTCTGCGGGAAGGTTCCTGTACCTTGCCATTCAGCCAGTTATTTCTTGCCAAGTATCTTGAACATCGCGGTGCCGCAATCCGGGCACTTACCTTTTACCGCCTTCCTCCCGTTCTTCATCGTTACCTCTTGGGCATCCACCATCTCTTTCTTTGCCTTGCACTTGACGCAATATCCCTCCATACTTACCTCCTATACTTACCTGATCTTCCCAATGCGGTTAGGAGGCCAGAAACGAAATACGACCTTCCCAACCAGGTTCTCTTCCGGCACGAACCCCCAATACCTGCTGTCCTTTGAATACAGGCTGTTGTCGCCGAGGACATAGTAGTGATGGGGAGGTACCTTTATCTTCATCCCCTCTCCCCCGTAGGGGCCCATGTTGTAATAGGTTATGTCCCTGAATGGCCCCTCCAGCAGGGGCTTGCCGTCCACGAATACCGTCCCGCTCTTTATCTCTACCGTCTCTCCGCCCTTGGCTATCAGGCGCTTTACGAAGTGCTTCTTGGGATCCAGAGGATAAAGGAACACTATTACATCCCCCCTTTGAGGATCCTTCCACTTGGGCAGTTTTATGTGGGTGAAGGGTATGCGAGGTCCGTACGGGAGTTTCCAGGCGATGACCCTGTCGCCTATCTTGAGGGTGGGAATCATAGACCCCGACGGTATCTTGTAGACTTGAAAGATAAAGGTGCGGATCAGTATCGCAAGGACCGCAGCGATTACTATCGCCTCGGTCCACTCCTTTATCTCCCTTATAAGCCATTCTTTAAAGGACATACCGGATGTCTTCAGCAGAGCTCCCTGATGTACTCCACCACCAGATCCCCCACCTCGCTGGTGGAGTATCCCATCTTCCCTGCGGATAGGCTCTTCAACTTCTCCGCAGTGACCTTCATCACCGCCTTCTCAAGGCATTGGCTGGCCTCTTCCTCGCCCAACCACTCCAGCATCATCCCCCCTGCGCATATCGCAGCGAGGGGATTGATCACATTCTTGCCGGTGTACTTGGGCGCAGATCCCCCGATGGGCTCAAACATGGAGACCCCTTCGGGATTGATGTTTCCTCCTGCCGCAATACCCATCCCCCCTTGTATGATTGCACCCAGATCGGTGATGATGTCCCCGAACATGTTGTCGGTCACTATCACATCAAACCACTCGGGATTCTTCACCATCCACATACAGGTCGCATCCACGTGGGCGTAGTCCCTCTGCACATCGGGATACTCCCGTCCCACCTCGTGGAACACCCTCTCCCAGAGGTCAAATGCATAGGTCAGGACATTCGTTTTACCGCAGAGGGTCAACTTCTTCTTTTTGTTGCGCTTACGGGTGTAATCAAAGGCATAACGGATGCACCTCTCCACCCCCTTGCGGGTGTTTATGCTCTCCTGTATGGCCACCTCGTCCTTGGTGCCCTTCCTCAGGAATCCACCCGCTCCACAGTAGAGGCCCTCGGTGTTTTCCCGCACTACTACGAAGTCTATGTCCTCCGGTCCCTTGTCCTTCAGAGGCGTCCACACCCCGGGATACAACTTCACCGGCCTCAGGTTGATGTACTGATCCAACTCAAACCGCAGGCGCAGGAGTATTCCCCGCTCCAGTATGCCGGGCTTTACATCGGGATGACCTATCGCACCCAGGTATATCGCCGAGACCTTCTTCAACTCCTCCAGCACCGAATCCGGCAGGGTCTCGCCGGTGCGCAGGTACCTCTCTCCTCCCAGATCGTAATCTATGAAGTTGAGTTTGAACCCGAACTTATCCGCAAGGGCGGAAAGGACCTTCTTGCCCTCTCTGATCACCTCCGGCCCGGTCCCATCGCCGGGTATGACCGCTATATCGTAAGACCTCGCCATAAACGACCTCCTTGAAACATCAGAGACCTATTTTACTTCACAACCACCCCAAACACAAACCATTATTACAACCCTACCGGATACAGAGGGTTATGACCTTAATTGAGGTACTTCCGCGGATCTGCTATTCGGCCTTCCAAGGCGGTCGCAGCTGCAACCAGAGGTGAACCGAGGTAGATAAAGGCATTGGGATTGCCCATACGCCCTTTGAAGTTGCGGTTGGCGGTTGAGAGGACCCGCTCCCCGTCGGCAGGTACACCGTTGTGCGTGCCCACGCACGGCCCGCAACCGGGAGTCACCACTGCAGCGCCTGCCTCCACGAAGGTCCTGATTATACCATCGTCTATCGCCCTGATAAGGACCTCCCGGGAGGCAGGTGCAACGATGAACCTCACATTCGGAGAGACGCGCCTGCCCTTGAGGAGCTCCGCAGCCATCTTGAGGTCCGAGTATCGCCCGTTGGTGCAGGTGCCGATGTAGACCTCGTCTATTGGTGTGCCCTCTACCTCGGAGATGTCCACCACATTGTCCACCGCGTGCGGACAGGCTATCTGGGGCACGAGACTGCTTATATCAAACTCGTACTCAGCGCAGTACTCCGCATCCGGATCGGCATATACCTTCTCGTAAGGCCGTCTCGCCCTGCCGGACAGAAACTCGTCCACCACCTCGTTGGGCGGGAGGATAGCGGCCTTTGCTCCCATCTCAACGCCCATATTCGCTATAGTAAACCTCCCCTCCATGTCCAGCGCATCTATTACCTCACCGTAAAACTCCACCACCTTGTAGGTGGCACCGTTCACCGTGAGTTTCCTTATTATGTGCAGGATAACATCCTTGGCAGTGACGCCTTTAGGGAGTTTCCCCTTTACGGTTATCTTTATCGTCTCCGGCACCTTGAACCAGTTCTTACCGCTGGCCAAGGTGACTGCCAGATCCGTGGAACCCACACCCGAGGCAAACGCCCCCAATGCCCCATAGGTACAAGTGTGGGAATCCGCCCCCAAGACCAGATCCCCGGGCAGGACCGCACCCGACTCCGGTACCACCGCGTGGCAGACCCCGTCGCCTATCTCAAACAGTTTCACCCCGTACTCCTTGGCAAACCTGCGCATCTTGTCGTGCACCCGGGAGACGCCCAGATTGGGTGAGGGCGCGCTGTGGTCTATCACCATAGAGAACCTGTCCTTCAAGGCGAGGTCCTTTATCCCCCACTCCCTTATCCGGTCTATGATTATCATACTGGTGCCGTCCTGACCGAAACAGTAATCCACATCGCATATCACGAAGTCCCCAGCCTTGACATCCTGACCACTGTGCGCAGACAGTATCTTCTCAGCGATAGTCTTACCCATAATCCCTCCCGTAGATTAGGCTCCACCTACACCAAGCAGGACGCAAGGGATTTTATCCCAAGAGAAAGGCGTCGGTCAAGTGCGGATTAAAAGCTGTACCGCACCCTCACATAGACGTTGCTGTTCCGGTCCACCTGTCCGAAGTCGGTCCAGTTGTCCTTACCCCACATAAAGTTCGCCCCCACCGTGACCGTCCAGTTGTCGTTGACATCGTAGGAAACCGAGGGCCTCCAGTAGGTGTCCTCCTCATCCGGTGACCAGAACACGAACAAACTCAGGGTAAGGGTCTGCTGCCACAGTTGCTTGGTGAGGCGCAGGGTGAGGGTGTGCTTATCCACATCCGAAGGGATGTCCCCGGGCATAAGGGAGTGCAGGTACTCGTCGTAGTCCAGCATGTATTCGTACTGCCACTGCATCCCTATCCGGAAGTCGTGGCCCATGTCCTTCTCGTATCCCAGCAAGAGCTTCACCTTGGAGTTGGGTATCTCCCGTATCTCCCCGTCTTCGTCTTCCTTGCTGTAATAATAACCGAATTCCACATTTCCGATACCCCTAAAGACAGGACCCCTGAAACTCGCACCGTATACCTCCAGATTGGGATAATACACCTCGTAGTTGGACTGGTCGGCAAATCCGGTGGGATTCTTGTAAAAGCCGTCAAAGTAGTATAGGGCCCACTCGTAACTGCCGACACTCCCGTACAGCCGCGCTGCGTACTCGCTGTTGCTTATCTTCCGGGACCTGTCCACTATGGTCATCACCGAATCCCTTCCCGCAACCCTCTGGAGGTAGGGATCCCAGAAGGAGACCCTCTCTCCTATCGGAACGGTATCGGGGATGAACTCCGGTATCCAGACTATGTCCAATGAGGCCCTGTCCCAGAACATAGACACCCTTATCGCATCCGATGGCTTCTTTAGATACTCGTCGTCCCGGCCGATGTAAAAGGAGACATAGTCCTTGGGGAACAGGTCGTTTATGAACAGGTAATCCCCCGTACCCCAGGTGAGTATCTGCCTTCCCGCCTTGACATCCATCCAGTCAAACGGACTAAACGAGACATTCAATTCCCTCACCTTGTAATTCATCGTGGTGTCGAAGTACTCGTCCAATACGCCTTCCAGTTTCACATTCAACTGGGCGCCCCAATCCGCAAGGAGATCGTTGGCGTCCAGATCCATACGGGTCTTTAACTGGAAGTGTATCTCCGCCAGATTGTATTCGTCGTGCTTGGTGTCGTCCTCGTGGAGTTTTAGCCCATAACTGCCTTCTACAAAGCCCCTTATCCACGGCCCGGAGCCGAACAGCCTGAAGGCAGACCACCCATCGAGACCAATGCCCAGGATTAATAAAGAGACCAATCCCGCGATAAACAAACCTCTACCCAAAGTCTACCTCCTTTTTTCTCTAAGGATATCGAGGCAAAGATTACAGTTTTATCCACTTCTTCGGCGGACGGCGCAGATACCGCTCGGTGAATATGTTCTCAGGGATGCCCAGATTGTACTCCACGGACTTGTAGTCCAGATCGGTATGCCCACCCGTCTCAAGGTTCGTTGCCCGGGCCTTGGTTACCGTTGGATAGCCCTGTATGTCCTTTATCTCCAGTACCTCTATCGTGCGGAAGAGTTTTCCAGTACCGTCGTAATACTCAAACTTCACCGGGACGAAGTTGTCCTTTCTTATCTGCACTATGTAATAGGCGAACTCAACCGTCTCCGGTCGCTTGGGAACACACTTTATCACATAGACATCGTCTTTTTCCTCAACGAGCTCGTGGGTATCCTGATCCCTTGTTCTTCCCGAGATGTCCTCATAAACGAAGTCCGACCCCACGAAACTGGACCTCTTATCCGTGGCCGCGATCCGCCTCACCAGATCCAATGCCGGCAGGTACAGCCACCTGTCGTCGTCCCTGCCGAGGTGCTTCCAGACCATGTAAACCATACCCTCAACATCGGGGGGTTCTAAGAAATACACATAGTATTTCTGTTCCTTATCCTCCTCTATATCTTTTCGCAACATAACGATGTTTCGCTTTCTAACCCTGCCTTGGGAATCTACTATCTTCATAATTACATTGACCTTCATGTCGTCACCCTGATAGAAGGCGACATGGATTGCCTTGTCCACTATCTCATCCGCGGTAAGGGCGAGGCCTCTCCCGGAATAGACTATTCCCAACATCATCGCCATCCCCAACATAAGCAAAATCCTCTTACCCATCATTCCACCTCCCCTGCTTTATCCTCCACCGATACGCTTTTAATCTTTACCGACACCTTCGCCTGTTTAGTCTCTGATTCTTCTTTAGAGCCTGTCTTCTTCACTATCCTATCTACCGTATCGTCGTCGCCCTTGTAATAGAAGTCGTTCCACAGGACCCGCTGTATTCTGGGGCCCTTGTCCTTTACGCAGAAGAGTCCTACACCCAACGGGATTCTGTGCAATACCGGTGAAAAGCGCACAGGTTTATCCAATCCCACATCTATAGGCGTGGCTTCCGCCAAAGTGAATATCTTGAACACCGAGGTCCCCTTTGCCTTGCGCAGTATCTCCACCATAAGTTTTGCAGCGATGTATCCGTGCAGGGAGATGAAGCAGGGCTTTATGTCGGGTGAAAACCGATGAATTGCCTCCAGATACTCTCTGACCACCTCGTATCGCAGATCCTTGGGATGGGGAACCACCTGCGTAAAATAGAATTTAC
Source organism: Candidatus Omnitrophota bacterium (assembly GCA_015494465.1). GTDB lineage: Bacteria > Omnitrophota > Gorgyraeia > S143-82 > S143-82 > S143-82. The sequence continues at coordinate 12,162 of WGBD01000002.1, forward strand.
ACCCGACGATCTTATCGGCTATCTTCTTTATATAACTCCAGGGGAACACCGAGGAAAATGCCACTACATAGGGAAACCTCTTTGCATCTATCTTTTTTATCATCTCCTCAAAAAAAACCATAGATTCGTCTGTGCTTGCCGCCAATACTATAAGATCCGGATGGAACTCTATAAGTTGGGTGCGGGCCATCGTATCGTTGACATTCACCATTATAGGTTTTACCCCAAACTTAGAAATGTAGTATTTGACCTCATCGGCCAGGAACTTAGATGTACAAGTATCGTCATATACTATCCCCATATTGTATATCCCCTTTTCACGCATAAAATAAGTGAGCATTAATTCTATTTCATCGAAATAGAAAGGATCTATAGAATAAAGCTTATCTTTTATGTCCTCTTTTATAAATCTCTCAGAGGTGAGCGGGAAGAAGAAGGCTACCTCTTCCCCTTCTCTTTCTATGTAATCCACCGCTGCCCGAACGGCCGGCCCACCCACATAACCGGCAAGGACATCTGCCCCCCAATCAATTAACGACTTGGTGTTGGATTCGGCCTTGGCCTCTTCCCCTCCGTCGTCCAAGACCTTCCACTCTATCCTCTTCCCGTTTATTCCCCCCTCACTATTTGCCTTCTTGAAGTACAATTCCCATCCCTCAAGGTATCCCTTACCTATTTTGGACAAAGGGCCGGTCAACGGGCAGGATATACCAACCTTGACGCTATCCTTATTACCACTATCGGCAGAGGCTCCAAATCCCGCTACAGATAGGATAAACCCCACGAGAACGAAAATTAGACCCCAATACTTACACCTCATACCTGCCCTCCCATCAGAGTTTAAATCTATCCACCTGTGCCTTGATCTCGTTCACAACATCTGCCAGATCCTCCACCACCTTCCTGGACTGAGAAGTTATCTCCGACACCTTACTGGAAAGGAGGGTTATGCCCTCTATGCTCTGGGTTATCTCCTCGGTGGCCCGGCTCTGTTCCCGGGTGGCATTGGCAATCTGGCCTATCATCGCGCTAACCGTCTCGGCAGAGGTCTTTATCTCCTCAAGTGCCTGTCCGGATGCACTTGCCAGCTCCCTGCCCCGCTCTACCTCCTGCTTGCTCTGCTCCATAGACTCCACCGCAAAGTGGGTCTCCTCCTGAATCGTCTTTATGGTATCCGCCACCTCTTTGGTGGCCTGAGAGGTCCTCTCCGCGAGTTTCCTTACCTCATCCGCGACCACTGCAAATCCCCGCCCCTGCTCCCCTGCCCGGGCCGCCTCTATAGCGGCGTTCAGGGCGAGGAGGTTGGTCTGATCCGCAATGTCGTTTATCACCCCGATTATCTCGCTTATCTGGGCACTCTTTTCTCCCAGACTATTGATGGCATCTGCCGCCTTGTCAACCACCTCGGCGATGCGGTTCATCCCGTCCACGGTCTTGTTCACCACTTCCGCCCCCGCCACCGCTTTTTCTGATGCCTCACTGGAGTACTGCACCGCAGATTCCGCGTTGTTGGCGATCTCGGCAACCGTGGAGTTCATCTCCTCAACCGCAGTGGCAACCCGGTTTATGTGGTCGTTCTGCTCACTGGAACTGCGGTCCACTTCGGCCATCTGGGAGACCAACTCACCCATACGAGCGAGAAGCGACTCTACGCTCTGCTTAATCTGGCTTATCATCGCATGCTGCTTGTCTATGAATTGATTGAAGCCCTTGGCGAGTTGACCTATCTCGTCGTCGGACTGGACATCTATTTTTTTGGTGAGATCACCTTCTCCACTGGCCACTTCCTCAATCATCTTGGTAATCTTGACCACAGGGTAAAGCGAGTGGTTGATGTACCAGAGGGAGACGACGGACATTATTATCAACAAGACAAGGGATATCGCCACGGTCTTCAATATCACCATCCTCATCGTCTGTTTCAGGGCCGAGGGCTTGACCTGAACGAAGGCAAACCTGACCTTACCGGAGAAGTCCTTCATGGGTATAAAGGTAATCATCTTCGTCCCGGTCTCATCAAACCTGGACGAGACCTTCCCGGACTTCAGGCCCTTCAACACATCATCGGAAAGATTGGCTTTTACCAGGTCAACAGCGGCCTGTGAGGTCTCTGCGAGGACTTTTGGGCTGTCCAGTAGGGTCAAGCTGCCGTCCTTTTCTAATCGCACAAACGACAACAGGGCCCAATCGCCACCTAAACTATCCTTAAAGTCCCTAAGCATCTCATCGCCCACCTTAAGTCCCAGCTCCACCGAACCCGCGTGCCTACCTATGTAGAACACTGGGAAGACGATACGATATCCCAGACCCGCCCGTCCAATCTCAAAACCCATCACCGGTTTGCGAGTCGTATTACAGGTCAAGACGGTCTTGCGGAACTTGGAGAGGTCGTCACCGTACTTGCGTAGTTTGTGAAGGCGCAAAAAAGACCTGGCCGGTGGTGTGTGGAACTGGAACTGGGCTACCCCCTCTTTTTTGAGGTATTCCCACAGCCCAGCAGATAAAAATGCTAATCGTTCCCGCTGGCGAAGATAAAAGGCCTCCTGTATCTCGGCATTCGACACTATGGAATACAGAGCAAGAGCCCCTACTCGTTTGAGCGAATCGAATTTATTTTCTACGGAGCGCTGGGCAATCTCCTTGTCGGCCTGTAACTCACGGAGTTTTTCCTTATAGACATCCCGAAAGTAAACGACCCCGTAGACTATCTGGCCAAGTATCAGGACCGCAAGGATCCGGAGAAATATCTTTACCGATAGACGCCCCTTTGCCATCTCCCCCCTCCAATTTTTGGCGTTTAGGCCCTCAACCTAAAACGGTGGAGACCACTTGCCACCCTTTCCCGGTTGCCACCTGACAGTGCCACCTACATAAAGGACATTGCCTCCCCTACCCCCGTGATTCTCCGGCCTATCGCAGACTATCGGGGTAGTAGAAGGCGCCGATTCCGTAAGCCCTGAATTATACAGGTAATCCCCCTGATCTGCGTTGGTTATAGAGGTCTTTCCCGAACTGGGACAGATGAAGACATTTATGTCGTCTATGTAGCCCTCGTCCACCAGTGCCTGAAGGTTGGGAGGGAAGTGCTCGTTGTGGTCGGCGGCGTACATGTGCAGGGCAGCGCTTATCTGTTTGAGGTTGTTGACGCACTTGGCCCGCCTGCCCTGCTCCCTCGCCCCCCGAAGGGCAGGAAAGAGCATCGCCGCCAAGAGCAGGATTATCCCGATTACTACCAGAAGTTCTATAAGAGTAAAGCCACTTCGCCCCGAAGTGCGCATCCCCTCCTCCGGTTGGAGAATAGTATACCATAAACGCCATCTCAAAATAAGACTAAAAAATCCGCCCCAAGACAGACCGGCCCATTACTATGTAGTCCGCCCCTGCCCTCTGGGCGTCCTGGGGGGTGGCCACCCTGCGTTGATCACCGGTCTCATCGCCCGCCAGTCTTATCCCCGGGCAGACGGTTATGAAATCGCTGCCACAGGCGCCTTTCACCGCCTCCACCTCCCAAACCGAACACACCACCCCGTCCAGGCCGACCGACCTAGCGACCTCCGCCATCGCAACCACCTGCGAGACATCTGATTCCTGACTGGTCAGCCGGGTAACCCCCACGCAGATGGGCCTAGGTCTCGCCTCGTCCAACGCCCGTCTCACCGCTCTTAAGGACTCCTCTCCGGCAGAGATGTGCACATTCACCATATCTGCCCCCAATCGGACCGAACTCAACACCGCATGGTACATCGTATTCGGTATGTCGTGGAACTTGAGGTCCAGGAAGACCTTCTTTCCCCGCGACTTTAGATAGTGCACCACCTCAGGGCCGGCCTGTAGGAAGAGACGATAGCCCACCTTATACCAGACCTGTCCCTCCCCCAAACGCTCCAAGACCTTATCGACCCGCTCCCTATCCACATCCAAGGCGACGATTAACTCAGGCCTCTTTTTACCCCCCATCACTTCCCTCCACGCCTATCTTAGGGCACACATCCCTGAACTCACATCCTTCACAGTCCGGCCTTCTGGCCTTGCACCTCCTCCTCCCGTGGAGGATTAGGCCGTTGGACATCGTCGTCCAACTGTCTTTCGGCCAGACTTCCATCAGATCGTACTCTATCTTAGTAGGATCAGTATGCTCTGTAAACCCGAGCCTGCGGCTCAACCTCCTCACATGGGTATCCACGGTAATCGTATCCTGCCCGTAGAGATTGGCCAAGAGGACATTTGCGCTCTTTCTGCCTATGCCCGGCAGGGTCACAAGGTCGTCCATATTATCGGGGATCCGTCCTCCAAAACGCTCTACTATCCCCCTACAGCAGGCAATTATGTTCCTCGCCTTGGCCCGGTAGAGACCTATCTCTCGGATGTAGGGTATCAGGTCCTCCTCCCGTGCGCCAGCCATTGCCTCGATACTCGGAAAACGGGAAAAGAGATTTGGCGTGATCTCATTAACCTTCTTATCGGTGGATTGGGCAGAGAGTATAACCGCAACTAGGAGTTGGTAGGGATTCGCGTAGACCAGTTCTATCCCCGGATCGCCGTAGACCGCCTTTATCCTCCTGAGAACCTCCCGAGCCCGGGCCCTTCTTCCGTTCAGGCTATCCACTTAACAATTCCTCCTTTATGGCGGATATGAGGCGCAACCGTCCCCCCTCTGGCAGGGGCAGATTGGTCAGGAACTCATCGTGCGAACGCCCTTTTCTATACTCAGGAACACGATCCGGTATGGGGAGCAGGCTTTCTATCAGGGATATGTCAAAGCCGTACAACATCGTCCCGTGGACATAAAAGCGATCTCTAAGCCTGCGCTGGGCATTTCCGGAGAACTTCCTGTCCCCGAGACACAGATCGGACACGCCCCTGCGCGCAACCTCTATCCCCGTTACCTTTTCTATCGCCGAGGATATCCTTTCCAATACCCAGGCAAATGTCTCCTCAATCCCCCTCTTCCCGGGCCCTGCCCAGTCCACATAGGTATAATTAAGGCATCCCGGCCCCTGCAGGACCGTCCCCCCGCCCGAACGCCGACGCAATATCGGGATCCCTAGCCTTCGTGCGGTCTCCTCAGACACATCACTCATCGGTCTGCCCCTGCCCAAAACGACGAAGTATTCCCTACTCTCCCAGAACCGCAACACGGGGAACCTATGGCCCAACTCCAACAGATCCTCGTCCAACTGCAGGCACAGATGAGGCGGAAGGGCCAAATCGTCTAAGACAACAAGACCCATCTCCTGCCCTTCTCTATCCTCCACTTGCGGGTAAGGACCAGGTTGACTGCCTCGGGATAGAGTCTGTGTTCCAGTCGGTGGATCCTCTCCTCCAGTGAGGCGAGGTCCTCGCCCTCCCGTATCTTCACACAGCCCTGCAGGACGATAGGGCCGTGGTCCACTTCCTCGTCTACGAAGTGTATCGTCACGCCCGTGACCTTCACCCCGTATTCGAAGGCGTCCTTTATACCCGAACGCCCCTTAAACGCGGGCAATAAAGAGGGGTGGATGTTGAGTATCCTGTGCCTATAGCGACGCACGAATACGGGCGAGAGTATGCGCATAAAACCCGCCAGTAGTATCCAATCCACCTTCCACAGGCGCAGTTCCTTTAATAGGGCCCTTTCGTACTCCTCCTTGGAGGCAAAGGCGGAGGGATCCACGAACAACACCGGCACCCCCAGGCGTTTGGCCCGCTCTATGGCAAAGGCATTCGGATTATCGGTGACCATAACCGTTATCCTCCCCGGGAACCTGCCCCTGCGATTGGCCCTTACCAAGGCCTCAAAGTTGGAACCGTTCCCGGAGCAAAAGACCGCAATCGAGGGCCTTATAGGTCCAGTACCACCTCTGCTTCCCACGCCTCCTCCCTTCTCTCGAATCGCAAGCGGTGATAGGTAATGGCCTTCACCTCCCGCACATCCTCAAGTTTTTCCTGCTCCAACCTCACGAATTCCAATTCTGCAGTTATGGAATCATCCCTTACCGTCAACTGCTTGACCCCAATCGGGACGATTAATTCCTCTTCGAATAAATACAGCAGTTCCTCGAGGAGGTCGTGCAGGGATAGACTCAGATCTGGCCCAGAAATCTTTACCCGCCTCGTGAACCGTTCCTCAGGACCTGCCTGCAGGAAGGCATTTGGGTACTTTTCGCCAAGTATTGCCAGGAACAAGGCGTAGATTGCCTGGGAGACCACCTCTTCCGGGGTATCTCCCCAGACGATAAAACCAAGATCTGCGGTATGCTGTATAAACCTGAGCCGCCTGGGACTCGAACCCAGGACACCCGGCTTAAAAGGCCGGTGCTCTACCTGCTGAGCTAGCGGCTCGTTAGGCTTCTTCACCCTTTTTCTCGGAGTCCGGACAGAGTTTGCCCTCCGCCCGCAGCCTCTCTAGTTTATCACACATGTGGTTTATCCACGCAGCGACATCGTGGAATTCGTCAGCCTTGCGCAGGTTGATCCTCAAAGAGAAGTTGCCGTTGCCTATCTCTTCCAGCATCCTGCGGATTCTGACCCAGGGCCCCACTATCTTGTGGGTCATGTAAAGACCCTCCCAGTAGATAAACACCGCTGCGGTAATGATCTGGACCACCATTGTAAGGAAAATCGCCAAGGCAAGCAAGCGAAATTCGTCTATGTAGGTGGTGAGACCCCGCTTTATGAATATCAGGGTGGTGAACAAGAAGGCGAAGACTCCACCTAAAACGATCATACCCACTGTGAACCAGAACACCTTTGCGACATACTTGAGCTGAAACTCCTTGTCCACCAAGATGTTTCTACGCTTTTTTGCACCCAGGAACGGAAACAGCAGAGACATGTCCTTACCCCCCTTCTTAAACGGGATGGACGGTTAAACTACCTTTAACTCCTTTTCCTTCTCTTTCAGTATCTCCTCTACCTTCTCCACGAATTCGTCGACCAGCTTCTGTAACTTCTCCTTGGCGTCGAAGGCCTCGTCCTCGCTGATTGCCTTGTTTTTCTCCAGCTTCTCTATGGCCTCTTTTGCCTCCCTGCGTATGGTCCGTATGGATATCCGGGCGTGCTCCGCTTCTTGCTTGACTATCTTGTCCAGCTCCTTTCTTCGCTCCTCGGAGAGCGGGGGTAAGACCACGCGGATGACCTTTCCGTCGTCAGTAGGTGTGACTCCCAACTTGGAATTGGCTAAGGCCTTCTCTATGTCGTGTATGGTGTTCGGATCCCACGGCTGGATGACTATAAGGTGGGCATCGGGGATGCTCACCGAGGCAATCTGTTTCAAGGGCAGGACCTGTCCGTAACAGTGGACCCTGATCTCTTCCACCAGCGAGGCAGAGGCCTTTCCAGTCCTTATCTCTGCCAATTCCTTCTGGTATATCTCTATGGCCTTCTCCATGTGCTCCCTCGCCCACTTCATTATGTCCTTCACCGAACCGAAATCGTGAGCCATACCTCCCCTCCTTGATGGATCTTATTCGTGAATGAAGGTTCCGACCTCTTCTCCCTGGACCACGCGCTTTATGTTCCCTCTCTTGTGGAGGTCCAATACCACGATTGGGATGTGGTTCTCCATACACATTGTTATAGCAGTTATGTCCATGACTTGCAATCTCTGTTTGATCACATCTAGGTAGGAGAGCTTCTTGTAGCGGACGGCGGTGGGATCCTTCCGGGGATCCGCGGAATAGACCCCGTCGACCTTCGTCGCCTTCACCACCAACTCCGCGTGGATCTCCGCAGCCCTCAGGGAGGCAGCGGTATCAGTGGTAAAGTAGGGGTTCCCCGTACCCGCCACGAATATGACGATCCTGCCCTTTTCAAGGTGCCGTATTGCCCTGCGCCTGATGTAGGGCTCTGCTACCTGCTTGATCTCAAGGGCACTCATCACCCGGGTGGGCACGCCGAGTTTTTCCAGGGCGTTCTGGATAGCTAGACCGTTTATGACGGTGGCAAGCATCCCCATGTAGTCGGCCACTGCCCTGTCCAGGCCAAAGACCGCGAACTTCTCCCCACCCCGAAAGATGTTCCCCCCACCTACGACCACCGCAACCTGACAGCCGATTTCCCAGACGGACTTTATCTCCGAGCAGACATAGGAGAGGGTATCCAAAGATATACCGGAGGGCTCCTCCCCTTGAAGGGCCTCTCCGCTCATCTTTATGACTATTCGGTTGTACTTAACCGGCATAGAGCCTACGGGGCTTCTTAGGACTAGGCCCCGACCTCGAATCGGACGAATCGTTTCAGTACTATGTTCTCTCCGGTCTTGGCAACGAGTTCGGTAATGTAATCCTTTATAGTCTTGCTCTCGTCCTTTATAAACGGCTGGGACAGGAGAACCTTCTCCTTCAAGAACTCATCCTTGTCCTCTGCTTCTGCCAATAGATCTGCGGGGACATCCTCCTCAGAAAGGTACTCTGGGGCCATCGCTGCGATGTGCATCGCGATGTCTTTACAGGCCTGCTTAAACAGGTCGTTGTTGGCCACGAAGTCGGTCTCGCAGTCCAATTCCACCAATACCCCGATCTTGCCGCCCATGTGTATGTAGGCCTCTATTCGCCCCTGGCCGGTGGCCCGAGAGGCCTTCTTCTCCGCAATAGCGATCCCCCTTTTCTTCAAGATCTCTATCGCCTTCTTCATGTCCCCCTCTGCCTCTTCCAAGGCCTTTTTACACTCGATCACACCGGCAGAGGTCATCTCGCGAAGTTCCTTTATCTTGTCAGCGCTGATCTGTGCCATAATCACCCCTCTCCTCTTTCCTTCGTCTTCTCAACCACAGGTTCCTCTTCTAATTCCTCAACCCCTTTTGTCTCCTCCGCTATCTTCTCCGCCTCTTCCTTCAGTTTCCGCATCTCTTCCTCTTGCTGCTCTGAAGAGGCCGATTCAGACCCCTCCTCCGACTGTACCTCCGCAGTGGTGAGGGTCACCTTGGCCGGTTCTACCACCGAAAGGAGTTCCTCCAAAAGGAAGCGTATCGACCTGAAGGCATCGTCGTTGCCCGGGATAGGATAGTCCACATCCTCGGGATTACAATTCGTATCCACGATACCTATCGTCGGTATCCCCAGCCTCTTGGTCTCACGAACGGCGTTCTTTTCGTGCTCAGTGTCGACGATAATAACCACATCCGGGAGTTTTGCCATCTCCTTGATACCGGCAAAGTTCTTTATCTTTTTGTTGTACATCCGGGTCAGACGAGACCTCTCCTTTTTCCTCAACCGCTCCGAGCCCTCTCCAAACAGGCGTTCTTCTAGCTCCTTCATCTTCTCTATACTCCTGCGCACCGTGGCAAAGTTGGTGAGAGTCCCACCAAGCCAGCGGTGATTCACATAGAATACGCCGTGCTTGTTTGCCAACTCACCCACTATGTCCCGGGCGTGTTTCTTGGTCCCTACCAATAATATCGTGGCCCGCTTGGCGACCATAGAGGAAAGGAAGTTCTTTGCCTCCTCCAACTGGGCAACCGTCTTCTCAAGATCTATTATGTATATGTTCTTCCTCCGACCAAAGATAAAGCGCTTCATCTTGGGATTCCACTTCTTGGTCTGGTGCCCGAAGTGGACGCCCGCTGCCAGCATTTTCTTTATTATTTCACTCGCCAACTCCTTACCTCCTGTGGTTTAGACCTATCTCGTAATACCTCGCCTACCCAATCCGTAACCGAAACATTTGAAGTTTGCATTATATCACAAATTTATCCAGACTGGAATCCATAATAGCCTCGCGAATGCGCCTCATCAGATTGGAGTAAAAATATAAGTTGTGAAGCGTCAACAACCTTATACCTAGGACCTCGCCTGCAGTGAAGAGATGGCGCAGATAGGCCCTGCTGAATCCCCCTTTACAGGCAGGGCAATTGCAGGCAGGATCCAGTACTGCTTCGTCGGTCCTGTGCCTGCTGTGGCGGATGTTGAGCTTGCCCTGACTGGTAAACACCACGCCCGTCCTCCCGTAGCGGGTGGGTATCACGCAATCAAACATGTCCACGCCCAGTCTGACCGCATTCACTATGTCCTGGGGAGTCCCCACCCCCATAAGGTACCTTGGCCTGTCCTCGGGAAGGAGCTCGGTACACACCTGAGTCATCTCCCAGCGCACATCCTCCGGCTCCCCTACGCTGAGCCCCCCTATTGCGTACCCCGGCAGATCCCATTGTATGGCCCTTTCCACCGCCTCCTTCCTGAGATCGGGATAGTGGGCCCCCTGGACTATGCCAAAGAGCATCTGCCCTCTATCCTCACCACGCCTTTCTCTCCACCTCCTCACCGTCCTTGCTAACCAGAGATTCGTCAGGGCCAAGGAATCCCGTGCCTGCTTTTTGCCTACCGGATAGGTAAGGCACTCGTCCAACGGCATGATGATGTCCGAACGGATTCCTTCCAACTGGAAGTCCAGCACCGCCTCGGGCGAGAGGAATATCGGCGATCCGTCTATGTGGGAAGAGAATTCCACCCCCTCTTCCGAGACCCTCCTCAGTTTGGCCAGAGAGAATACCTGATAGCCTCCGCTATCGGTAAGGAGGGCGTAAGGCCAGCGCATAAACTCGTGCAGGTCTGGTTGTTCGGCAAAGAATTCCCTGCCCGGCCTGAGCATGAGGTGATAGGTGTTGGAAAGGATGAGGCGATACCCCATCTCCTCCAGCTCCCAAGGGGCAACGGTCTTGACGGTCGCCTGCGTGCCTACAGGCATAAAGACCGGGGTGGGGATCTCCAGACCCCGAATCTTCAACACCCCTACCCTCGCTCGAGATGTCTCGTCTTTGGCTATAACCCTAAACATATCAAGAGGTTTTAAGTCGAATTTGCTAACTTGGCGAACCCAGACCGCCCCATAATTTTACCCGACCCCGCTCCCAAAGTATAGCCCAAATGCGTCGGGGGACAGATTCCTTCTGGAAGATTTTCTCTCACAAGGTAAAATAAGCTATGGACTGTTCGGAAGTGAAGGCGCTCATACCAGACTACGCCCAAGGGAGACTTGCCCCTGATAAGGCCGAGAAGCTCAAAGAACACCTGAGGCAATGCGACACCTGTAGGACCTACTGGGAAGACTTCCAACGGAAGGTGCTTCCGTTCTTAGGGGCAAGGGTCTATCCGATCCCTGCTGGGGAAAAGGACCTCATGCGCAGACAGCGGATGGGACAAAGGAAGAGCAGGAAGTTGGACAAACAACACTGGCTGATCCGCATCCTCCCCAATCTGCTGACTGCGGTATCGCTGCTCCTGATAATAATCGGGTTGGTCATAGCCCAAAGGCGCCTAACCGGAAGATGAAGGATAGGTACGAATACATATTTGGTCCGGTCCTCTCGCGCAGGTTGGGCAGATCACTGGGAATAGATCTGCTGCCTTACAAGACCTGTTCCCTCAACTGCCTATATTGTGAATGCGGACCAACTACGAACCTCACCCTGGAGAGGAAGGAATATGTACCGACGAGAGAGGTGCTGCGGGAACTGGAGGAGTTCCTAAAACAAAACGACCTGCCCATAGAGGTGATAACCTTCTCGGGATCGGGTGAGCCTACACTCCACTCGGGTATCGGAGAGATAATACACTGGATAAAGGGACACACTCCGTATCCGGTGTGCGTACTGACCAACGGGACCTTGCTGTATCGAAGTGATGTACAAAAGGATCTTTTACCTGCGGACATAGTAATCCCCTCCTTGGATGCGGGAGACGAGGAGACCTTTAGACGGATCAATCGGCCACATCCTGGACTATCTCTATCCCAATTGGTGGAGGGAATACGCACCTTCCGTCAAGCATTCAGGGGAAACATGCCCTTGGAGGTCTTCGTCCTGCCCGGGATCAACGACTCCTGGGAGTCCGTAAAGAAATTGGGAGAGAGAATAAGATACATAAAACCAGATACGGTCCAACTGAACAGCCTCGATCGTCCGGGCACCGAACCAGATCTAAAACCCGAACCCATAGAGGCACTACGGGACATCAAGGTGGCGTTGGAAAGTCAGACCGGGATACCGGTGCACATCGTCGTATCTCAACCCAAACAACACCGGCTCAAAACCACAGTCTCCCCCTCCCTCCGGGGCAAGATCCTATCCCTCATCCGCCGAAGGCCTTCTACCCTGGATCAGATATCCCGGGTCTTTCTCGTGGATCCAGAGACCGTAGAACAACTTTTGGAAGAACTGCAAGGGCAAGGATTGATTCGAAAGGTAGAGACAAACAGAGGCGAATTCTTCACTACAAAGGAAGGATGCAGCAAACGGTCCGGTGCAGAAAGAAACACGCAAACGACTTCCGAATAGTTATCCAGAAACTAATCGACGAAGCGCCCTAGTCTGATCTTCTCACAGCGAAAAGCTCTGCCCTAATTACTCCACCTCCATCGAGACATCCACTGACGGGGCAGAGTGAGTGATCGCACCTACGGAGATGTAATCGGGCCGTAGGCGGGCGAGCTGACGGACCTTGGCAAGCGTCATCTTTCCGGATATCTCTATCTTCGCAGAAGGCAGGCTTTCGCGGATCATACCTATCGCCTTCTCCATCTGGCCCGGTCCCATGTTGTCCAGCATTATTATGTCCGGGCGGGCCTCCAGGGCACCCTTTAACGAGACCAGGTCCTCTACTTCCACCTCTACCTTCACCTTTAACCGCTTCTCCTTCACGAAGGCCTTGGCCCTCTGGATCGCGATGGTGGTGGCCTTCCTCCGGGTCACTCCCATCTCCTTCATTATGGCCCGTATGTGGTTGTCCTTTATCAGAATCTGATCGTAAAGCCCCATGCGGTGATTAATCCCTCCTCCACACCTGACCGCATATCGCTCCAGGGCGCGCCAGCCGGGGGCAGTCTTGCGGGTATCGGCTATACGGGTCTTGCCCCCGCAGGCCTGAACGAATTCTGCGGTCAGGGCGGCTATCCCGGACAGACGGGAGATGAAGTTGAGAACTATCCTCTCCCCAGACAGGACGGAGCGAGCAGGGCCTGAGACCCTCGCAATCTCCTGCCCCTTAACCACAACCTCACCGTCGCGAGCCAACAACTGCACCTTCACCGACGGGGCTATAAGGGAATAGGTCAGTTTTATCGCATCTATCCCGCACAAGACGAACCTTTCTCTGGCTATCACCTTGGCAACCACGCGAGACTTTTCAGGAAGCACCGCGAGCGAAGTGATGTCACCGGAACCGATGTCCTCTTCTATGGCAAGGGATATGAGCCTGAGGTAGGATTCCTTAACCCTTGAGACCATTGCGCAAGGCCTCCAATCTCTTCAAGGTATCTTTGAGATCTTCCAACTTCCTCTTCTCTCCCTCTACCACCTGGGCGGGGGCGCGTTTAAGGAAGTTCTCGTTAGACAAAAGGCGCTCCTTCTTCTCTATCGCATCCCGGCTCTGGCGGATCTGCTCTTCTATCCGCCTGAGTTCCTGATCCACATCTATCAACCCTTCCAGTATCAGGTAGGTCTCAACCCCGGGCAGTACTCCTGCCAACGCCTGGCGGGGTCTCTCCTTCAGGAAGGTCTCTATCTCTATCTTTCCCAATCTCGCCAAGAACCTTACCGTCTCTTTTTGTTGCTCGAACAGAACCGCCCACCTCTCCGTCACCACGACGAGATCCGGTCTATCTGCGGGTTTGAGCCCTACCTCTGCCCGCTGGTTGCGAAGGAGGGCAATCAAGGACTTCACCTGCTCAAATTCCTCCTCCGCCTCTTCGTCCAACCTGCCCGCCTTCCGGGGATAGTCTGCCCTCATTACCGTCTCGTAAGGCAAGGCAAACCTCTCCTTCAGGAGTTGATATATCTCCTCGGTGATGAAGGGCATAAACGGATGTAATAACCGCAGAAAGACCTCCAATACATAGGCCAAGATCCTCTCCTGATTGCGCTGGACCTCTTCGGGTTTTCCCTCGCTTATCTTGGTCACCTCCAGATACCAGTCGCAGAACTGGTGCCAGAAGAAGTCGTATATGTTGTTGGCGGCCTCGTTAAATCGATAATTAGCCAGAGAGCGGTTTACCCCCTCCACCAACCTGTGCAGGCGGGAGAGTATCCACCTGTCTTCCAAGAGCAAGAGGTCTTCTATCCAATTCAGGTCCTTTACCGCCTCGTCCAGTCGGCTCAATATGTACCTGCTGGCATTCCATATCTTGTTGGTGAAGTTCCGTCCCAGTTCAAACTTGCTCCGGGACAGGTACACATCCTGCCCTACCGCAGTGATGGAGATCAGACTGAAGCGGAGGGCATCTGCGCCCATCTCCTCTATTATCTCCAAGGGATCTATGATGTTCCCCAAGGACTTGGACATCTTTCGGCCGGTGTCGTCTCGAACGGTCCCGTGCAGGTAGACATCTGAGAACGGGATCTCTCCCATGAACTCCAATCCCGCCATTATCATCCGTGCCACCCAGAAGAAGAGTATCTCCGGCGCGGTGACGAGGGTGTTGGTTGGGTAGAAGTAATCGAGGTCCGCCTTCACCTCGGGATCGTCCTTCGGCCAATAGAATGTAGCAAACGGCCACAGCCACGAGGAGAACCAGGTGTCCAAGACATCCTCATCCTGAACCAGGTTGGTGTTTCCGCAATTGGGGCAGGCCTTGGGATCCTTCATCTCCACGATCGGGGGACAATCGGTGCGCTCTCCGTCCTTTACGCAGTACCAGACGGGTATCCTGTGCCCCCACCATATCTGACGGGATATGCACCAGTCCTGTATGTTCTCCATCCAGTTGAGGTAGACCTTCGTCCAGCGGGAAGGGATGAATCTTATCTTCCCTTCCTTGACCACTTTAATCGCAGGCTCAGCGAGCGGTTTCATCTTTACGAACCACTGCCTTGAAAGATAGGGCTCTATCACGGTATCACAGCGATAACAATGGCCGACATTGTGGACATAATCCTCCACCTTTTCCAAGAGGCCCTCTTTTTTCAGGTCCTCCACTATCTTCTTCCGGCACTCGAACCGATCCATACCCGCATACGGGCCTGCCAGTTCGGTCATCCTTCCGTGGGAGTCTATCACTACCGGGGCCTCAAGATGGTGGCGTTTGCCCACCCAGAAGTCGTCGGGATCGTGGGCAGGCGTGATCTTCACCGCTCCGGTGCCGAATTCGGGATCTACATAGTCGTCAGCGATTATGGGTATCTCCCGCTTCAATACGGGCAAGATCGCCTTCTTGCCTACGAGGTCCTTGTACCGCTCGTCGTTTGGGTTTACCGCCACCGCGGTGTCACCGAGTATGGTCTCGGGTCGGGTGGTGGCGACGGTGATGAACCTGCCCTCTTCCCCTGCTATCGGATAGCGCACATAGTAAAGTTTTCCGGCGGTCTCTTTCTTGGGGGCCTCTTCGTCTGCAAGTGCGGTATGACAGCGGGGACACCAATTGATTATGTAGTTGCCCTGATAGATAAGGCCCTTCTTGTAAAGGTGCACGAAGACATACCTGACCGCGTAAGAGTAATCCTCGTCCATCGTAAAGCGGGTGCGTCTCCAGTCGCAGGATGCCCCCAACCTCTTTAGCTGGCGGATTATGGTGGAGCCGTACTCCTCCTTCCACTTCCAGACCTCTTCCAAAAACTTCTCCCTCCCGAGGTCCTGCCGCCTCAGGCCCTGTTTTGCCAGTTTGCGCTCTACCACATTCTGGGTGGCTATACCTGCGTGGTCGGTGCCGGGCATCCAAAGGGCGTTGTAACCGAGCATCCGGTGATAGCGAATCAGGATGTCCTGATAGGTGTTATTCAGGGCGTGGCCCATGTGAAGGATGCCGGTCACATTCGGCGGAGGTATCACGATGGTATAGGGCTTACGGGAGGGATCCCTGTCCGCGTTGAAGTAGCCCCGCTCCTCCCAGACCTTATACCAGCGGGACTCCACCTCCCCGGGACGATAACGCGAACTCATCTCCTTGGTGCCGGCCATAGATCTCACACCTTGAGTTTGCGCAGTATCTTCTCTTCCTGATAGCACTCTATTATGTCGCCCACCATTATCTGGGAAAAGCCGTCCAAGGCAATACCGCACTCGTAACCCTCTGCTACCTCCCGGACATCGTCCTTGAATCGCTTGAGCGAGGCTATCTTCCCGCTCCAGACCTCCTGCCCGTTGCGGAGCAACTTGGCCTTGGCAGAGCGGACCACCTTGCCTTTCTTTACATAGCAACCGGCAACAGTCCCCGCCTTGGAGAGTTTAAAGACCTGACGGACCTCTGCGGTCCCTATCCACACATCCCTTATTACCGGCTCGAGCATGCCCTCAATGGCAGACTTGATCTGATCTATCAACTCGTAGATTATCTTGTATATCCTGACATCGAGGCGCTTTTCCTCTATGTACTTCTTGGCCCGGTTATTTATGCCCACATTAAATCCGACGACGATCGCCTTTGAGGCCTCCGCTAGCAGGACATCGGAGTGGCTCACCTCCCCAACGCCTGCGTGTATCACCTCCACCCGGACCTCGTCGTTGGAGAGCTTCTCCAGAGAGGCCCTTATCGCCTCCAGCGTCCCCTGCACATCGGCCTTTAATATGATGCGCAGGACCTTTTCCTCCTCCTTCTGCATCTGTTCGAATATATTCTCAAGACTTATCGGACGGGCGGTGGTCTGGGCCTTTTTCCTCTCCTTGCGCTCCTCGGATATCCGTCTAGCCTCCTTCTCCGAAGGCACCACGAAGAACATATCGCCTGCCTGAGGTACCTCCTCTATACCCAACACCTCACCTGCCTCTGAGGGAAGGAGTTCCTTTATCCTTTCACCCCTGTCGTTGGTTATGGACTTTATCTTGCCGTAGGTATCCCCCACTATGATCGCATCCCCAACCCGCAATCTTCCGCTCTGCACCAACAAGGTGGCAACCACGCCCTTGAAGGGATGGAGCTGGGCCTCCAACACGACACCGTGTGCGGGCTTGTCGTAATTCGTCTTCAACTCCAGCATCTCACCTTCCAAGACCACCATCTCCAGCAGGTCGTCCACACCCTGCCCGGTCCTTGCGGACACCGGCACCATGATGGTCTTCCCGCCCCACTCCTCGGGCATAAGGCCGTGCTCCATCAACTGGCGTTTCACCCTGTCCACATCCACGCCGGGTTTATCCACCTTGTTTATCGCCACCACGATGGGCACACCTGCTGCCTTGGCGTGATTTATCGCCTCAACGGTCTGGGGCATTACGCCGTCGTCAGCCGCCACCACCAATATCACTATGTCGGTCACATTCGCTCCTCTGGCCCGCATCGCAGTAAAGGCCTCGTGCCCGGGGGTGTCCAGGAAGGTGAGTTTACCGTATGGGGTCTGAACCACATAGGCCCCTATGTGCTGGGTGATACCACCGTATTCTTTGTCAGTGATGTTGCTCTTGCGGATGTAATCCAACAGAGAGGTCTTACCGTGGTCAACATGCCCCATAAGGGTCACCACTGGATGCCTTGGCCTGGGATTCTGTCTGGCGAGCTCCTCGTGTTCCAAGCGAATGCGCTCGTCCTCAGGGACTGGCTCCTTCAATATCACCCCATACCAACTACCTATCTCTTCGCCCAACTCTTTATCTATGGAACTGTTGATGTTTAAGACCATCTTCTTCGCCAAGGCCTTCATCAATATGTCCGCAGGTTTGACCCCTATGGCCTCGGCGAATTCTCTCAAGGATGTCGGTAGGCTGATCTCTACCTCTTTTATCTCGGAGAACTCCTCTTCTACCTTTGCCTCTTCCTTTTCCTCGGTTCTCTCCTCTTCCTGACCTCTCTCTTCCTTGGTTTCTCCCTCCACCCTCTCCTTGGCCTTTTCCTTCTTTTTCTTCTTCTTGGCGACCTCTTGAGGCGGAGGAGTCTCCTTCTTCTCTTTAGAAGGCAACTTCTCCTCTATCTGCTTTACCTGTTCCTCGGTCAGCGAGCTCATGTGGCTCTTGACCTCTATACCCACCTTTTCCCTGATGAAGTTCACCAGGGACTTACTGCTCACCCCGAGTTGTTTTGCCAGTTCGTAAACCCGCATCCTTATTCCTCATCTCCCTTCGCCAGATACTCTCTGGCCTTGTTGATAAGATTCTCCGCAATCTCTTTGTCTATGCCCTCAACCTCTATAAGGTCGTCCACCGACGCCATCGCCAAGGAATTCAGGTCGTTGAATCCCGCCTCTTTCAGGTTGTTTACCACATCCTGATCTACATCCTGCACCTCTAACAGTATCTTTTCCAGGGACTTGTCCGCCTCCTCGCTGGTCATCTGCGAGCCCTCTGCGGTGCGGATGTCCAGCTCCCAGCCGGTCAGCTTGGAGGCCAGGCGCACATTCTGTCCCCGTCTGCCTATCGCCAAAGAGAGTTGGGATTCGTCAACCAAGACCTCCGCGTGCTTCTTCTCCGCATCCAGTATCTTTACCTCCTCCACCTTAGCCGGTTTAAGGGCCTCCTTTATAAACTCTATTGGATCTTCGGACCAGCGCACTACATCTATCCTCTCTCCCTGAAGTTCGTTGACGATGTTCTTTATCCGGGTGCCCCGCATACCCACGCAGGCCCCCATAGGATCTATCTTGTCGTTGCTGGAGGCAACTGCTATCTTGGTGTGCTCACCTGCCTCCCTGACGATGCCCTTTATTATCACTATCCCATCCTTTATCTCCGGCACCTCCAACTCAAACAACTGCTTCACCAGATCGGGATGCCTGCGCGAAAGCAGAAGGACCGGACCCTTTGGTTCTCTGGTCACCGAAAGGAGTATCGCCTTTATCCTGTCACCCTGACGATAGTTGTCCCTAAAGGACTGCTCCCTGCGCGGCAGGATCCCCTCCGCCTTGCCGACATCCACGATTATCTGCCTCCTGTCCACCTTGTATACCGTGCCACTTACGAGTTTGCCCACCAGATTCTGGAACTCCCTAAAGACGACATCCTTCTCCGCCTCCCTTATCTTCTGGATTATCACCTGGCGGGCGGTCTGGGCAGCGATCCTGCCCAACTCCGCAGCGGGGATCCTTTCTCCGTTTATCGTCACTATTATGTCCTTGTTCTCCTCGTCCACCCGGGCCTCTATCCCCTCGGCGCTCTTGAGCTGAAAGGCCTTCTTAGTAGCGCTGATAAGGGCAGACTCCAGCGCGGAGTAGAGGGTCTGCTTGTCTATCCCCTTGTCCATGCATATCTGGTTTATGATCATGAATATCTCTGCGTTGTTCATCTACATCACTCCTTTCCCTGCGACCATTTTTTGAAGTTCTCAGGGGTTAACACATCAGGAGAAGGTACGAAGACCTGGTTGTTCTCGAACAAGATCAATCCTGGTGTGGTGATGTTGAGCTCTTGAGTAAGGTTGGAGGAGCTCACCAACAGGTATCCCAACTCCCCGTTGTTGGTGACACAGGAGTTCACCTTCTCGGTATCGATCCCCAACCTCACCTCGCAGAAGTCGTCCTGGGCGTAGCGATTCTCGTACCTACACAGGAGGTAATCCAGGTACTTATCCGGATGGTACTTCCGCACGCACAATTGCCTCAACACCTCCGCTAGGTCGTTGGGGCCAAAGGGCGAGCTCCATACCCCATTGACCAAAGAGATCAGGTAGTGAAACCGAATCTTCC
The DNA here is from genome assembly GCA_015494465.1 of Candidatus Omnitrophota bacterium. Taxonomy (GTDB): domain Bacteria; phylum Omnitrophota; class Gorgyraeia; order S143-82; family S143-82; genus S143-82. The sequence continues at coordinate 31,675 of WGBD01000002.1, forward strand.
AATCCGCCATCTCAGGGGAGTCCTTGAGTTTCTTCAGCTGAGCCAATATCTGATAGGTCTTCTCGTCTAGGATCCCCGCTATGAAAACATCCACCTTCCTGGGGATCACCGGGCGGGAGATGTAGACCGACACCCCACTCACCTGGGGCTTTATCACATAGCCCAGATCCGTCTTCACCAGCATGTCCTCTATGTTATCAAAACCGGGGCTCTTTTTTATCCCTTCCGAGAGGACGAAAACCGGAAGCATGTCCGCCCCCAACTTTTTCAACCATTCCTGTCCCTTCGGATCATCAGCGTAGACGACCTTAAGCTCCAGACTCGGCACGAACCCCTTGATCCAATCGTATATCTCCTCTTCATTGCAAGATATGCAAGCCCGCGGTCTTATAACGGTCAAGGTGACCTTTTTTTCGTCATTTTTCTGCTGACAGCTACCGTTTATACACTTACCATCCAGACAATCTGCATCGCAAGTGCAGTCAGGAAGGCCCTTCAGCAAGGGAGCGGACGGATCCAGAAACGATATCACCTCCACCGTCCCAAAAGAGACCCCGTCTTCTCCCTTCTCCACCGAGACCTTGATCCCGCCTATGCCGTCCAAGGGTGGACACACGATCAACCTGCCATCGGAAAGGGGAGAATACCAGCCCTGGGCACCCGGGAGGAGGTAGGCCTTAGAAGGCACCAATAAGAGGTCTATCTCCTTGTGCACCTCCATGAGTTTGGGGCCAGCCTCCATAGGTAGATCTGGTCCCAGGGCACAGATCAAGACATCCACCTCGCCAATCTGCTTTAGGGCCTCTCCATACCTCCTAGGATCTGCGCTCATGTCCTTATCTATAAACACGAATCCGATCTTGAGGCCCCCCTTCTCTATCTTCTTGGGTTTGAAGCTCTTACTGGAATCGCTGATGTCCCATACCACATCGTAGCCCAAAGTTTCCCTAACGATTCGCCGATAGATGCGCGTCCTCTCTTGTTGTTGGGTCTTGGTGGCCTTGAGGACATCACCTTTGCTCCCTGCCTGGATGTAACCGTACTCTACTAACAGAAGGCCTTTGCCCCCCTTGCGCAGGTAATCTATAACCTGGGCGCGGGCACAAGGCAAACAGAGCTTTTTCCCGTTGTTTATCAAGTAGATACGACTGTGGCTATTACCGGTGATAAGGATGTCCTCTGCCAACGAGGAAGAAACGATCCCCAGAAATATGCCAACCACCAGGGCAAGGATCCTGTAACCCATCTTAAACCTCCTCAAAATAAAAAATAGAGCGTGCCTTCACCAGCTGACGCTCCTAAATCGAATTGGTATTATAACCAAAAACTATTAGACCTTCAAGGCCTTTATTCCCACAAACCCCCCTTCCCCATGGCCGGGCCTGATGTCGTCCAGGTGGGACATAGAGGAGAGATCGGTAGTAAATAAGGTCTGGAGGGTCTCTTTCACCTCAAATCCTGTTTTCCGGAGGAGATCCATCACCTCGTTTGCAGAAAAGAACCGGGCATAGCGGTAAAATGGGCTCCTTGCCTTCTTCTCCAAGTACACCTGGCCCAAAGGGCTTGCCTTATCCACGATCCCCACCACCAAGATCCCTCCGGGCGCAAGGACCCGGTGTATCTGCCTGAGAACCCTCTCCGGATCCTCCACGAAGCATATAGTGACCATCAAAAGGGCATAATCAAAACTGCCGTCTCCAAAGGGCAGGTCGTGGGCATCCGCAACGATCGCCTCCACCCCCCGCTCCTTAGCCAGGGCAAGCATGCCCTCGGAGATGTCCACCCCGGTCTTAATCCCCAGAGGACCGGCGAACCTGCCCGTACCCACGCCAACCTCAAGGCCTCTACCCCCCTTCGGCAAGAGCCTGCGCAGGAGCTCCAGCTCGCTGAGGTAGGCCCAACGGTTCCGCTCAAACCACTCCTCGTACTCCCCAACCCGCAAATCAAAGACCTCTCTATTACCCTCCACAGTCACTCCTCCAAGAAACACTTCCTCAACCCATTTAGGCTAGCTTCTCCTTAGCCAGCCACTTCCTATCCTTTGGATCTATCTCAGATAGGATCCCGACTATGCGCTTACCCGCATACCCATCACCGAAAGGATTGGGCAGATTTCGCACCCGCTCTCTATAGGACTCGTCAAAACAGGCCCTCTGCAAGGCCTTCGCTATTGCCTCCGCTTGATGCCCCACGAACTCCACATTTCCCGCATGAAATCTGCCAGTCTGCCTCTCACCTATATTTACCACAGGCAATTTATAGAACGGAGATTCCAAAATCCCCATGCTAGAGTTGCCCACTAACGCCCGCGCGTTTCTTAAAACATTTACGAAAATATTTTGAGAAAGATTCGGATAAAAGTGGATCAACCTGCCATCGTCAAATTCTTTTATTACCTCAATCATGTACGAGGCTCCAGGATCTGTGTTGGGAAATATTCCCAATACCTTGAACCCCGTCTTCCGAGCAAACTCCTTAACCCCTTCCAAAGCCATTCGCATCTCCTCTCCGGCTTGTTCGTAAGACAACGAAAAGGGATGTTTTATAAACACGATGTACCCCTGAGGTTCTATATCCCACTTTAAGGCCTTTCTTACCTCCTCCCACGGCATATCGGGAACCTTACGAATACCATCCAAGGCGGGGTTTCCAACATTGAAGACCCGAAAAGGCTCCTCTCCCACCTTCAACAGATTCTCGGCCGATGGTTGAGAAGTAGCAAAGTGGAGATGCGCCAATTTCGACACCGCAAACCTTATCGGATCGTCATCAGTCAAAACAGAGGTATCTCCACCTGCGATGTGGGCTACTATTACCTTCATATAATTACCTACCAAGGCAGTAGCAATGGACTCCTCTCTATCACCTACCACCAGGAGAAAATCCGGCGACATTCTTTCTACAGTTTGGGATAATCCTAACAACAACAGGCCAACGCCTTTCACCCTCTGCGTAGATCTATCCGTCATCAACAGGGAATCCACCTTATCCCAGATAGGGAACCCGTCTTCTATAACTGATTTCAATGTAAACCCGTGCCAAGTTGAAAGGTGGGCCCCACTGCACACAACACCAACCTCAAAGCCGGCATCCCTCAATTCCTGGAGCACGGGACGGAGTATGTAGTATTCAGAGCGTATCCCAGTAACCGCAAGGACCTTTTTCATAATCCTGCCATTACCTCCTGATCAGACGGGTTTTGCTCTTACACTTCTTTCTGCATATCCCTTGACATCCTCCAGCGATAAGATAGAATTGTATAAACTCTTCGGCCGGGATAGCTCAGGTGGTAGAGCGCAGGCCTGAAAAGCCTGGCGTCCCCAGTTCGACTCTGGGTCCCGGCACTTTTTCATTTAGGACTGCTTCCATCCACTCCCTTGCTTGGCGTATCTTTTCTCGCCATTTAGAAGTTTCAGCGAAGTGCTGATACATGGATCTTTGGATCTCCACCCTTTTATAAGGATCCTTAAACTCCGAAATGAAATCGCGCAAGTCATCCCAGTTAGACAGGGTGCCACTGATAGAATTGTCCCAGCCACCCCAGGAAGGCAACAGAGGAATACTGCCTAATCTGAGACCCAACCACGAGAATCTATCCAATACGCCCCCTAAAAACGAGTTCTGGTCTCCCACAACCAAAACAAATTCTTTAGCCAGATTCAAGAAATCAACAAACGAACTAATAGCGAATCGCGAGACCACTTCCAATCCAACCTTCTCCAAATGTCTTACTGCATCTTCGTACCATTCAATTTGTCTTTGGGCATGTATCTCCTCCATTACTATAAGAGATAACAAGTTCCGTCTCAAATACTCTGGAAGGAGATTCAATGCTTCCACAAAAGACCCCTGGAAGGATATCAAGTTTTTTTTGAACTCTTCTATCTCTTGGGAGATAAAGCAATAATCGTAATCCAAGTCTTTTTTGTACCGATCGATATTCTTAACCAAAACGCTGGAACGCACCTTTAATTTCTCAGGTCTTATGGCTAATTCTGGAAAGGTATATCCGACATCAATACACGGCTTGTGCATAAAAACTCTCATCAAATCCACATATCCTTCCTCACAAATCATCGCACCCTTAAAATTAGGGAAAAAGCGAATAGGAGAAATAAGGGCGTGTATGATGTGGAAATAATCTCCGGTAAAGATTGAAAAATACGGCACCTTCAATTCTTCCATTATCGGCTTATGGAGGATCTTGTGTTCTATAGTAAATCCCATAAAGTAGAGATCAAACCCGAGTATTGCGTCTGGTTTTTGGTCTAGGATTATTTCTCTGATTCGTTGAGTCTTGCCTTGCAGATCACCAAATCCTTCCGAGAAACCCACGACTTGGGTATATTCAACCTCCTTTAAAGCGTTCAACCAGTCCAGATAAAGCATGTATACTTCTAAATTTGGGGGAGGAAAGAACAATATCTTCAAAGCAGGCCCTCCTTCTCGTAGTAAGTAGTAAGCCTATCCAACAGATCTTTCACATCTTCCCCTGCCTTTATCAAGGCCTCCAATACCGCTAATATGGTCTCCAGTCTCTCCATATCCCCTACATTTGGCTTAAGCATGAAAAATTTCTTCACCATAACCATCACTGCGCCAGAAAAATTCTGCATCAACCGCATCGCCAGGGAAAGGGAGTCGTCAAATATCTTATCTATCCAGGTATTTATTTCTAACATCTCCTCCCGGGAAAGGACGGAATCCTTTCCTTTCCTTTTGTGCAAAGAATCCAACACGGCAAACGATTCTCTACAGAGTTCCGTCAGTTTTAGTACCTGATCTTGCAGTTCCGACCAACGCCTACGAAATTCACTTTTTCTAAACCTTACATTTCTTGCTCTGGCAATTCTATGCAAATCCTTCTTAACGCGTCTTATCTCTTCTCTCTTTTCCCCAAGAATATTTAGCAATGCCTCCTTAGACACATATTCGGCACCATTTATTTTTGCGCCCTTGGTCTTGAAATCTATTATCCGCATGGGCATCACATCTATCATCCGCTCGAAGTCTCTGAGATAAGAAACGAATATATCCTCCGTTACGACTTCTCCCCCATCTACTGCCGGAACCTTTCTAGCCCAAAAATAAGAAAAAGTATCCCCCCTCCTCTTAACGAGGATCAATTGCCCTGTAGAATCTTTCACCAGCTGCAACTTTTGGTAATTAGAGGTGCCTTCTACATGTGAATTTTCGAGATCAGGATAGGAAAGATCCAACCCCAAAAACACAATCGGATTACCCCCTGCGAATACCGAGAACAAAAATGCAGTATGGGCAGTGGTTATGCCTTTGAACAACTTATACTTGAGGAAAAAGAGGTCTTCAAACAAGTGGCTATAAGCAAAAACAGTCAACGGACCTTTCCACATAGGGAGAATATCCTTATGCACATCGACCGCTGCAACGAGTACGGTCTCTTTTAATCTATTCATATCCATCGATTCATAGTGTCGTTTATTTGCTTCAGAGAAGTCCAAACCCACTACTACATCCGGGCATATACCGGCTTTTTGGATAACAGGGACAGCGGTATCAACTGCGACAAGGATCGCCTTATCCTGATGCTCCCTCAAAAACTCGAGGTTATCTTTAAGAGAAGGCCCTGGAGCTATACAGAACACAGGCAATCCTCTAAACTGGTCGTACCACACCTCCATGCCCGGAGAATCCAGGAGAAAGGGGAAGTTGTACAACGAATTCTCTATTTGCTGGCCAATGATAGAGACATTCGTGACTACGCATACTCGAGCATTTATGAAGCTATCCCTCACCAACGCACGGTATCGCTCTACCTCCTCCCCAAACTGCGCGGCAATAGGAGGATAAACCACGATAAGCGGGCGGGACAATACCTTATCCACGAAAAACTTATCGTTTAGCCGATTCAAAAACTCCACATGGGACAGGCCCACCAACAACTCTACACCGTTTTCAATCCACGGCTTTATATCCCTCAAATACAGCAGGACCTTGAATAGTTCCAAATCCAACTCTACCGCAAAGACATTGCCCGCTAACCTCTCCTTTAATTCGTCTATGTGGTATCCTGAGCCTATCCCTATTACGTACGCATCCAAGCGATCTTTTAGATCCAGCGAATCCACCCACTTCTTGGCAGACTCCCTGGGATTATAGAGGCTGTCCAACCTTATAAGGTCCTCCCCTCTCTTGATACATATGACCGGATCACCGCTTTTGGCGGAGAGGACCTGATACTTACCGGTAAAGGAGGTCTCCTCCAACCTTTTGGCAAGGTCCCAATACTTCCTAAGGGACCGCAGTAGGGCTAGGTTATTGCGATATAATTCCTCTCCTAATTGGATATCAATCCCAACCAGCCCTGTTTCAGCGCCCACATCATCTCCCCTTTGGTAAGGCCAAACCGCTCAACCAGTTCGCTAATAGATCCCTCAAAACCGCAAGCCAACACCCTCTTAATCTTATCCCCATCCATCACATCGCGCAACCAGGGATGGAGTCCCAATCCCTTGGGGAGCAGGTCCAAATCCCTAACTCGCAGTCTATATTTTACCCTTGCGTCAATCCTGCGCGAAGGATAAATGCGATAAAAGATCTCCCCCAAAGACCCTTTCCATTCCACGCAATCCCTGTCCACCGACATTTCTGGCCGATACCTGCGCAATTGCTCTTCCCAAAGGCCCTCCCACGCACCTACTATCTCATTCCAACTCGGTATCTCCCGCTGGATTCCATACCTACACCTGCCTTCCAAACAATCCTCCATAGCCTGCTCCAACTCTGCCAGATCAAGCGCGATGGTACTGGCCCAGAATAGGTGGAGTTTGGGCTCGTAGGAAATGGATTCGTAGACCGCCATCTCATCCTCTATCCCCTCGACGGTAAAGGTTGGGATGAGACGGACACCTTCGTGCCCTGCCACCACATCCCTGAAGCCTCCCCAATCGCTCACTATCACGAACAGGCCCCAGGCCAAGGCCTCCAGCACCGCTATCCCAAAGGTCTCCTGAAAGTTGTCGCTTAGCCCCAGAAAGGCATCGCTTACCGCAAACAGGGCATACTTATCCCCCTCAGCAGGATCCGGCACGATCCTAACTACATCTGAGACACCCCAAGCCTTGGCGAGATCCTGAAGAAACCGATGATAATCACTCTCTCCAGTTGCTCCCGCAATCAGTACCAAAAAGTCCCTGCGCCTGCGGTAAATCCGATAAACCACCTTAAACAGGCCCATGAGATCCGCCTTGGAAAACTCGGATATCCTGCCGAAAGAGAGAAAGACCGTCTTATTCGCCAATCCCAGTTCCCTCCGCAAGGCCTGGCGTCTTCTCTTGTATTCACCGATGTGGGCATTGGAGAGCCACGGGGGACCAAGGGGTATCTTCACCAACTCCGGTCCCCTAATCCCTACTCTCTCCAAGACGGCCGACATAACCCTAAAGGCACTATCCGAAGAGCAGACCACCACATCTCCTCGCTGGACATAAGGCAGGGCGGAGACGAACGAACGAATGAGGTGGGGATAACTTAAAGAATGGGTAAAGGCACACACAGGAAATCGCAATGCCAGACGATCCCTCAAACGCAAGACTCCAGCCCAGTCCAGATCGGGCTGATAGACTACCGCATCTCCAAAAGGCAACCCTGGAAGCGACTCCCGAGGCAGGATTTCAAACCTACCCCTTTTCATCCAGTCCGCTACAGAACCAGGGTAGGGGATTAACAGGGACCTCCGCCCCAGTTTCTTGGAATACCTACCCAATGCCCGAAAAAACCACTCGTTGGCAATAGACCTCCCTTGCAAAATAGGCGGAGAGTCCCAGAAGGATATCCAGTTCATGCAATCTGCTCTTCCAGAGACCCCTGAACCGCGGGTTCGGATTCCTGCTTCAAGGCCTTGAGGCCCTCTTCCCAGGCAGAGACCAAGGGCTCGAGGAGAGAAATCACTTCTTCTAAGATGGCAGGATCCCTTCTCAGATTCGCTTCGATCGTCCGACGATAACAGAAGTTGTATAAGGCCCTGAAGTTATCTGCCAGTTCACCCGCCTCATCGTTCAAGCCCAAGGTCAACTCCGACAGCAATCTCCTTGCCCGGAATATCTTCTCCCCACAGGAGGGATAATCCCCACGCTTCATATCTTCTTTCGCCCCTTCCAAGTATCTTACGATTCCCCTATAAGCCAGAATCACCGCCTCCTGGGGCGTTGCGGTCTCCATCTTCACCTTCTTGTAGGCCTTCCATGGATTCATAGGCTCCCCCCTTTATTTAGTAGCAGTTATCCCCTGCGCCTGCGATGCCAACCACGAACTCAGGGCATTCATCTGTCCCAGCAATTCCTCCATGCGGGTAAACTGTCTATACAAGAACTCTCGCCGTTTGTCCAACCGGGCCTGCAGGTTCTTTATCTGATAATCGTAGACATCGACATTTTCCTCTATGTTGTTTATCTCCCCGGCGATCAAGCCCACTTCCGGATCGGTGAGATAGGCCAGGCGATTGTTTACTCTCAGCCCCACCCCTCGGGCCTCAGTGGCCTCCAGTTCCACGATCCGGGCATAGCCGTCTTCACCCTCCAGACCGTAGAGCCGAATCTTATCCGTATAATAAGGAAGGGTGAAGAAGTGCAGGATCTCCGACTTGGTATTACCGCTCACCACCCGATAGTCGTTCCACTTGTCGTTATACCAGTACTGAAGCCTGTATCCGGTGAGCCGTTTGCCCGTCTCCGAGAGGGTGTGCACCCTAATCTTGTACAGGGAAACCCTCCGGGCGAAGTCCACCTCAAACCAGGCCCCGGTCTCGCCGTTTATCCCATTCATCCAACCGTTGGAATCAGGGCCAAACTCATCCTCTGAGGTGTTCCCGTTGATGGCCCTGGAGGGAGAATATCCCGAGGCAGTAGAAGAGGCGGAGGCGACTCCTCCGTTATCCCCCAAGGCCATGTTGACCTCGTAATTGAATAGCCTTGCAACCGCCTCTGGATCCTCCTTGAGTTTGCTCACCAACTTGGACTCGTCCAGACTAAGGTGCCCCTCGGAATCAAAGGATATACCAACCGCAGATATGTGGTTCATGTCCGAAGGCAGGCCCTCCACTGCACTGGTAACCATGGAGTACAACTCGTTCTGGAGGTTCATCAGGGCGACATTTCCCAACAGTACCCCGGCCTCTTTGGTCTCCGGGTTATACGCCATCTGCTCGGCGATGTAGTCCACGATGTCGTTATAGGTATCTATGAACTGGTTCACCGCACTGACTACATCCTCGGTGTTCTGCTCCACCTTCACCGTCACCGGGGTGTCGCTGGTGGATATCAGGTGCAGGGTAAGGCCCTGTATCGCATTCTCCACATCGTTGGAACTGCTCACGATGGACACGCCGTTTTCACCCCCAACCAGAACCAACGCATCCACTGGATCTATCGCAGTAGAAAAGGAGAGGTCGTTAAGGGTAGAATAGGCCACCAACTGCCCCCGGGTCCCGCTGAACTTGCTGGACAATACGAGCTTATAGGGGTTCACTCCCGAGCCGTCGTTCAATACGAAGGCGTTGAACCTGTCGCTTACATCCGCGGAGTTGATGGCATTGGCCACATCGGACAGGGTGTCGTTCTCCCCTATGGTGATGGTCCAGGAGAAGGCACCGTCGTAACCGGTGTTAGCGATACCCTCGGTCTCCTCTATGCCCAAGGACTGAGAGACAGCGTTGTCGTCTACATATATCCTGCCTTCCTGACCGGTGGTGTCCTTTATTACCAAGCCCCGACCGTCCTCTGCGACCCTTGCGGACAGGCCAATCCCTGCGGAATTAATCTTGTCCACTATGTCCGCCAAAGAACGGTCCACGGTGGTTACGCTTATCGTAGCAGTACTTCCTGACCTGTCAGTGACGGTGAATGATCCGGTGGTGATTCCCGAAAAGTCGTTGAGACTCAAGAGGATCCTATCACCAAGCCTGCCAATCAAATCCCCACCGTTCAAGGTGGCAGAGGAGACGCTCTTCGCAAGGCCCAGGTCCTCAGCAGCACTCGATCCGTTTATACTCTCAACAGACAGACTCCCGGTCCCTCCGGTATTGTCGGTGATAACGATGTACATGCCGTCGGAGGAAAGGGAGGCGGAGACTTTGCCCCCGTTGTCCGCATCGTTGTTTATCGCCGATATCACATCTCCGATAGTAGAGACGCCGTCCAGATTCACATCTATCAGCGAACCGTCTCTGGCAGTAATCCTCAGGTCGTCCAGCCCGGCAACGGTGCCTAAGCCCTTACCGTCCGCCACTACACTTACCGCAGTAGTAGAACTAACATACAGTATCTGGTCCCCGGTAAGGACCGTCCCCGAAGCAGATACATTCAACCCCAAGGAGTTTGCCGCACCGTCCCCTTCGTTAACGGTCAATGTGCCCGTGCCACCGGCGTTATCCGTCAGTTTCAACCGCAAGCCATCGGAATCAAACTCCGCCTGAACCTGCAGGGCGGTGTTGCCGTTTATCGTCTCCAGCACATCCTGTATCGTCCGGGCGCCGGATATGTCTATGGTGGCAGAATAACCCGCGGAGTTGGTGATAACGAACCACGACCCCGAGACCCCTGAAAATCCGTTCAGGGAATCCAGCATCCTGTCGTCCACATCGCTCAAGATGGGCTTGCCAGATATGGTGGAGGAATTTATCCCCGAGGCATTGAGGATACCGAGATCCTCAGCGGTCGTGGAATCCAGATCCTCCACCTTAAAGGCACCTCCCCCACCGGATGTGTCCACGAGGTCTATTGCGTTTCCCGTGACATCTATGGTGGCGGTAACCGATATATTCGTATTGCTGTTGATTGCGGACAAGACATCCTGAATCGTCGTGGCGCTGGTCAGATCTATCGTCGCGGAATTGCCCGCCCTATCGGTTATCCTTATGTGCCCACCCGCCACGCCAAGGCCGTCGTTTAGACGAGAGAGCAATGTGGCGGTGGTGACGTAGGCAAGATCGTCCCCGTGTTTCTGCTGTTCCTCAGAGGTGGCACCGTATATGTTCAGGTCTTTGGCCATCCTACCGCCTGCCAGATCCTCTATTCTCAACGGGCTGGTCTCCTCACCGGTGAGGTCCACGACCACTATACCGTCTCCGGTGTCGTTCACCCGGGCCAATACGGAGACACCGCTCGCGGAGTTGATAGCGGATATGACATCGCCAATCGTCTTTATGTCGCTGGAGGTCAGGTCTATGCTCACGCTATTGCCTGCCCTGTCGGTTATCTTGATGCGCCCCTTTTGTACCCCCGTCCCGCCGTTTAAGGAATCCAAGCGAGTGTATTCGGAGATGAACTGAAGGTGCACATCGCTTCCCTCTATAACCCCTGAGGAACTGCTTCCCAGGATCCCCAGATCGCTGGCAGTCGTACCACCCGCCTCGCTGACCACCAGCGGGCCAGTTCCTCCGGAGGTATCGGTTATCCTTATGCCGGTGCGTGCACTGTTAATCTCTGCCTGAACGGATATCCCCGAGGCAGAGTTTATCGCCGAGAGGACATCCGAAAGGGTCTCCGCAGAACTTATGTCTATGGTAGCAACCGCTCCCGAACGATCCTGTATCACGAACCTACCCAGATCCACGCCTCGACCACCGTTGAAACGGGAGAGGAGGACATCGTTTAGCCCGGCTATAAGAGCCCTGCCAACGACTGAAGATGTGGCATAGGTGCCAGAAAGACCGAGATCCTCGGCGGTATAACTGGAGTTCAGACTCTCTATAGTAAGATTACCGCTTCCCCCGGTGTTATCCGTAAGCTCCAGACGATTCCCGTCAGAGGAGATCTGGACCACCACCTTGCCCGCATTGCCCGAGGCATTGTTTATCGCGGAGATCACATCTCCCACCGTCTCCGCATTGCCTATGTCCACCTCTATCACCGATCCATCCCGGGCAGTAATCCGCAAGTCTGCCCCCGAGGAGTACCTGCGCACACCGGTATTCTCGTTCAACAGCTCCAGTGCGGTGGTCTCTACTATGTCGTTTACATCGCTTCCGACGATCTGCGTCCCGGAGGTGCTCCCCAGTATCCCCAAGGACTGCGCAGTATTCCCACCCGAGACCTCCTCTACTACCAACAGACCGGAACCACCCGAGGTATCCGTCAGGACGAGCCTGTCCCCGTCCACACTGGCGGTCACCTGCACGGTGTTATTCCTGTTTATCGCCTCCACCACATCCTCTACGGTTATGGCCCTTGACAAATCTATCGTGGCGGAGTGCCCCGCCTTATCGGTAATCTTTATACTCCCCCTGCTAAACCCTGATTGACCGTTCAGGAAGGCCAAGGGGGTCTCCTTATCTACATATCCACCCAATTTTATAGTAAGGGTGCCGGAACCTACCGTAGAGGAACTGTCTGCAAATCCCGAACTCATCAACTGATGGGTGCTGGCGAGTTGTTTCACGACCAGCTGATAGTTTCCGACCTGGGCATTTGCGTTGGCGGTGGCGGTCAGGACCGATTCGTTGCTGGAGGAGACATCCTTTACCCTGTAGAGGGTCGGGCGGGCCAACGCGTAAGCCTGGAGCTTAAATGTGAGCAACTTCGTCTGTATAGTGCGCCAGGCCTCTTTCTTCTTGAGTTCCAGTTCCCGTTTGGCCTGAAGCAGTTTGAGCGGATAACTCTCTAACTCTATAAGCTGATCGACTATGTTCTGGGTGTCCAGACCCGAAACTATCCCCGAAATACTGCTAGTGCCCGGCATAGCGCCCCTCTTTAGATTTATAGGTACCTATCTAGTATCAACCCCAAGGCGTTGTGTATCCTCAATAGGGCCTCTATCAACTGCTCCGGTGGAACCGTGGTTATCGTCTCGTTGGTCCTAGGGTTTATCACCTCAACATATGCAAGATCCGTGCCACCTACGAAGAGGTGAAACCTAAGATCCTTCTGGAGGCTCTTCATTATCTCGTTGAGCTGTTTGATGATGTCCTCCATAGCGCTCATTGCATCCTTCTTGAAGGCAGATAAGAGCTCCTTCTCCCGTTCGGATAGCCCTGATTCCGCAACCGAGAATCCCTTTGTAAATGTCTCTTTGAGGTGTTCGAAGTAGCGCTCCACACCGGGCATGTCAGGATTAAAATTGTTTATCCCGTTGGTCTCCATCTCCGCTCACCCCTTTATTATCCGTTTTTAAAACCTTTCGGTTTTAGGAGAGGGGCTAGCAGGGAACCTTCCCTGCCGCCCCTTTATGTCGTACTTATCCCAACAACTGCAAGATAGCCTGAGGTGCGACGTTTGCGTGGGCAAGCATCGCAGTACCTGCCTGCATCAGTATCTGGAGCCTGGTGAACTCCACCATCTCCTTTGCCATATCCACATCCCGGATACGGCTCTCAGAGGACTGGATGTTCTCACGGGTGACACCCAAGTTGGATATGGTGCTCTCCAAGGTGTTCTTCTGGAAGGCACCAAGGGTTGCCCTCTGAGTGGAGACGTCGTTTATCGCCTCGTCGATTATCTGCACTGCCATCGCTGCGTTGTTGGTCAGGTCGTAGGTGCCACCGGACTTGATGGCCAACAGACCCTGAGAACCAGCGGTGCTGGTGCCCAGCTGATTGGCCCTCATGGAGTTGATGGAGATGGTGGCTATCTCGTTGCTGTCCGCATTGGCACCGAGCACGAACCGGAGCAGACCAGCGGTCACATAGATGTCGTACTGAGGATGCGTACCGGTGGTATTGTAGCCCTCGTTGATGGTTATGGTCATGTTCTTGAAGGTCCCAGTCGCAGCTATGAGGGTCAGACCGCTACCGGTAGCAGATCCCCCGTGGATGGTACCCGCTATGTCCTGACCGACATCAGCAGCTACACCCCCGCTTACCGCAGACCCGGTGACCACCAAAGAGGCCTCGGTACCGTAGGCTACCGTCTTTATAAAGATGTAATCCGTACCGGATCCACCAGCGGAAGTCCATGCGATCACCCCACTAACAGTGGCATTTATCGCTGAGACGATCTGTCCAGCACTATAAGAACTGGCAATGTCGACCGTAACACCGTTTATGACCAGATCACCGTATCCCCAAGCACTGGTTGCTCCCGTACCCAACGATACCAACGCCTGAGATGCCTTTTGAGTGATCTGATAGGACACAAATCCGGTGCTCGCATAGTTACCGATGCTCGCAGCCACAACCCTATTGCTGTTCTTTATCTCCACCGAGTTACCGGCTGCACCGTTGAGGAGGTACTTACCGGCGTACTTGGTGGTGTTGGCGATCCTGTCGATGGAGTCCACCGCCGAATCCACCTGTGCCTGGTCGGCAGCAATGGCCTCGGCATCGTTAGCACCTTCGTTGGCTGCGTGAAGTGCCAATGCCCGGATGGAGTTCAACAGGGTGTTCATCTCGGTCAAGGCACCTTCCGCAGTCTGCACCATGGAGATCGCGTCCTCAGCGTTGCGGATCGCCTGGTCCAGACCGACGATGTTGGCACGCAGTTTCTCGGAAATGACCAGACCTGCCGGATCGTCCCCGGCGCGATTGATACGATAACCAGAGGAGAGTTTCTCCAGAGACTTGCGTATTGCGCTGTCCGTCTTGGTGAGGTTCCACCACGCGTTGAGCGCTGCGATGTTGTGGTTAATCCTTACTCCCATCTTCTGCCTCCTTGCAGTTTAACCCCACTTTAGCGTCCCTGCTAAAGCCAAGGCTGAATATTTGTATAGCGGTCCAGCCTCCAGACCGCTTGCCTCTTTGGTGCGCCCCTTTTTACCGACTATCACCCCCCTTCTTCAAAGAACTCTACTATATTTATCGTCGCTGTAGGGAAAAACTTTAGTTTTTTAGGATCGGCGAGGGGAAATGGGCACAGGCACCCTTTATCACCCAGCAATACGAGAAGTCACATAAGATCTATCATCCGGATTTAAAGCAAAACATACTGGGAGGCAAGGGGTTATGTCTTAACGAAAGAGAGCCACGAACGATTACCTCAAACGCCTATAAAGCAGGGAAAGGAACTCAGACTTGTCAATCTCCCAGCGAGGGGCCACTAACAAAGAGGGAGGACAATCGCTGACCAGCCTATGGACGACTATCCGGGGATCCAGATGGGGCAGGAGATAGAGAAGGAGGTCCATGTATTCCCGCCAGTCCATTACCGGCAGTTTTCCTTCACGGTACCATCGCTCAAAAACGGTACCCTTTACCACCTGAAGGTGGTGTATCTTGATCCCGTCCAGTCCCAATCGGTTCACCCACTCTATGGTATTCAACATATCCTCCCTCGTCTCACCCGGCAGGCCAAGTATCACATGGGCACAGGTGAGAATCCCATCGAAGCCTTTGGCCCTCTCTACCGCGTCCCGGAAGGTGGCAAAATCGTGTCCGCGGTTAATCAACCTCAAGGTCCGATCGTTGGCGCTCTGCAGGCCTATCTCCAGCCAGAGCATCATGTCCTTTGCGTAGCGGGAAAGCAGGGCCAAGATCTCCTCTCCCAGACAATCCGGACGGGTGGATACGGAAAGGCCCACCACATCCCCGGCAAACTCGTAGGCCACATCAAACTGCCTCTTCAACTCCTCAATCGGGGCAAAGGTGTTGGTGTAGGTCTGGAAGTAGAGGATGAATTTTCCCCTAAAGCCCCTCTGCCTTGCCCTTTCTATTCCCAATCGGACCTGTTCCCTGACATCTAGCGAGCGTACCTCATCTAGCAAGGCAAAGGAGGCGTTGTTGCAGTAGAAGCACCCGCCCTTCCCTGTCCTACCCTCCCGGTGGGGACAGCCGAGAAAGGTGTGGATGGGGAGCTTCTTTACCGGGAATGGGAACCTCTCCCTAAGATAGGCCCTAAAGGTCCTTATCCTCATGCCTCCCGCAGGAACGACAGTTCCCACTGCAACCTATCCCTTTCCCCGACAGGTAATAGGAAAGGGCGAACACCACGGCCAACAGGAACAGCAACCCAAAGGCCTTGAGCACATCCTACCTCCTCCTCGCCACTAATACTCGGGGTCTTTCGTTGAGATCGGGGACCACCTTAACGACCTCAAAACCCCCCTCCTCCCCAAGGGCCCTGACCTGCTCTGCCCTTTCTTCCGTCCCCGGCAGTTCCATAAAGAGCCACCCCCCGGGCGACAGCAGGACCACCCCTTTTTCAAACAGCACCCGGTAGAAGAAGTTCCCTCCCTCTCCGGCAAACAGGGCCACCGGAGGCTCCTTCTTGACATCCTCGGGCAAGGTGGGAAATTGGGAAAAGTCTATGTAAGGCGGATTGCTCACCAATACATCGTAGTGTTCCTGAGAGAGAGGTGCGGATTCTATCTCCAAGAAATCCCCCAACACGAACCTCACCCTCCCCAGCAACTCCCCCTTCTCGTGCAGGTCGTTGCGGTTCTCCGTAGCCACACTTATGGCCAGAGAGGATATGTCCAGACCGTCTATCTCCCACCTCCTCTCTCTGGCCAAGGCAAGGGCGATGGCCCCGCATCCCGTGCCCACATCCAGCACCCGAAGACCAGTTTTCCTCTTTATCGTGGACAAAACCGTATCCACCAGCACCTCGGTCTCGGGCCGGGGGACGAACACCCCCGGCACCACCTTCAACTTCATACCCATAAACCAGGCGACCCCCAACAGGTACTGCAGGGGATAGCCGGACAACCTTCTCTGTTCCAAGGCCAAAAACGAGGAGTAAATAGCAGGGCGTATGTTCGTCTGGTAAAGTTCGCTTCGGGGCAGGCCCAACAACTCCTCGAAGATGAACTCGACCTCGTGGGCAGGCAGTCGGGATCCCTTTATTATCTGGGCGAGTTTCATGTCTTACTGCGGGCCAGTTCCTTTTCCGCCTTCAAAAGGGCCTCTATTATCTCGTCCAAATCGCCCTGAAGGACCTCCTCCAGGCGATAGGTGGTAAAGCCTATACGATGATCGGTGACCCGGTGATCTGGGAAGTTGTAGGTCCGTATCTTCTCGCTCCTGTCCCCACTGCCGATGCTCTTTTTGCGCTGGGACGATAGTTTCTGCTCCTGCTCCCGTTTCTTCATGTCCAACAGGCGGGCCTTTAACACCCGCAGGGCCTTTTCCTTGTTCTTCAACTGGGATCGCTCGTCCTGACAGGTGACGACTATGCCCGTAGGGATGTGGGTAATCCTCACCGCTGAATCGGAGGTATTTACGGATTGGCCCCCGGGGCCGCTGGAGCGGAAGACATCTATCCTGAGGTCTTTGGGGTCTATCTGTATCTCTATCTCCTCGGGTTCGGTCATGACTACCACCGAGGCTGCGGAGGTGTGGATCCGTCCGCCGGTCTCGGTGACCGGCACGCGCTGGACCCTGTGGACCCCGCTCTCGTATCTCAGGAAGTAGTAGACCCTGTCGCCGGAGATGGAGAAGACTATCTCCTTATACCCTCCTATCTCACTGGGGTGGCTGTCCAAGACCTCCACCTTCCAGCCCTTCTTCTCCGCGTACTTGGTGTACATACGAAAGAGGTCAGCGGCAAACAGGGTTGCCTCCAGTCCCCCGGTCCCTGCCCTTATCTCCACTATTACATCCTTGTTGGCATCGGGGATGTCGGAAAGGAGGAGATCCTCGGCCTTCTTCTCCAGTTCCTCCAGTTCCCGCTGTAGATTCTTCTTTTCCTCCTCCACCAGCCCCTTGACCTCAGGATCTCCCTCCATCTCCTGGAGGTCAGAGAGGGTCTTGGTGAGGTAGGCGTAGCGCTCGTATATCTGGGCCTTCTCTTTGAGGTTGGCCATCTCCTTGACCACCCGCTGATAGGCCTGCCTGTCCCCTATCACCCGGGGATCGGAGATCCTCTTCTCCAGTTCCTTGTACTGGGCGTGCCAATCCCTAAACTTATCCCACATATACCTTCCGGATCTCGTCCTCGTAGTCTTGCGCGGGACCTATAACGGCGAGGTTGTACCTATTGGGATTGAACAGGTCCCGAGCAACCGCGCGCACATCCTCCAAAGAGACCTCGCTGATTCGCTTCATCACCTCGCGGGGATCCTCGGCTATCCCCTGATTGAGGAGTTTGCCCCCCAAAAGGAGCATGTTCTCCATCGTGTCTTCCAGATGGAGTACCACCTGCCCGAGGAGATACTCCTTCCCCCGCCTGAACTCACCCGCGGAAATTTTGCCCCCTGCCATCTTCTCCAACTCCCGCAGTATGACCTTAAGGGTATCCGGCAGTCTCTTATGTTCTGTGCCCGCCTTTATAAACAGGCCTCCCG
The DNA here is from genome assembly GCA_015494465.1 of Candidatus Omnitrophota bacterium. Lineage (GTDB taxonomy): Bacteria > Omnitrophota > Gorgyraeia > S143-82 > S143-82 > S143-82. Next base: position 49,864 of record WGBD01000002.1, read on the forward strand.
TCTCCTTCATCTTGCTCAAGGAGGAAGAGATGTGGTAGGCAAGACCGCGTTTTTCTCTGACCTCGTTGAATAGCCTACTGGACATATTACCGCCCAGTATTATGTTGAGGACCTCCTGTGCGTACCGGCGCTCGTCGCTGTAGGAATAGGCTGGCATACACAGACACAGGTGGCTCTGCTCGGTGGGCTTGGCAAGGAGTTTCAACTTGGGACGAGCCTGCTTCCCAGAGAAGGGGTTGTCCACCACCCGCGCGCCCTTGGGCACGGATTCGAATTCCTCTCGTATCCAATCTATCACCGGACCCTCTATCTTCCCCGCAAGGGCAACCACTATATTGTTGGGACGATAATACCTCTCTTGAAACTTGGTCATCACTTCGCAGGTGATCCGGCTCACGGTCTCAATCGTCCCCGCCAACGGCTGGCCGAGGGGATGGCCCTCCCAGAGGAGTTCCTGGGCCAGTTCCACCACATAGGCCTGAGGCAGGTCCATGTACATCCTTATCTCCTCAAATATCACCAGACGCTCCCTCTCCAGTTCGTCTTCAGGAAGGAGCGGGAACAAGACCATATCCGACAACACCCTTATCGCCCTGCGCATGTGCCGTGCGGGTATCTTCACCAGATAACAGGTGTTCTCCTCAGAGGTGAAGGCGTTGAGGGATCCCCCAACCCCCTCTAACTCCTCCTTTATCCTCCGGCAGGAATACCTGCGCGATCCCTTGAATACCATGTGCTCCAGAAAGTGGGAGATGCCTTTGTATCTTACGCTCTCAAACCTCCCCCCCATCTTCACCCATATCCCGACGGAGACGGATTCCATCTCGGACATGGGATAGAGTACGATACGCAATCCGTTGTTGAGCCTCTCTAAGACAACCCTTCTCTCATCCACTCTATCTTCCTCCTCACCCTCTCTATGTTCTCCTCGACCGGCAGCGAGGGATCTATCTCCTTTATTAGGGCGCTCCCCACAATCACTCCGTCGGCGACCTTCGTGGCGGAACGGACATGGTCCGGGCTGGATATCCCAAACCCCAGCATTATCGGCAGGGATACCCCCAAATCCCGCTTGAGTCGGCCTATGTGTCTCAGGGCAAAGCGATTCACCTCCCTGCGTTCACCGGTCACCCCGGTAACTGAGACATAATAAAGGAAACCGCTTCCCCGCCGAGCTACCTCGACTGCCCGCTCGTCGGGCGTGGTCGGGGTGATGAACATAATGGAATGGATACTCGCCTTGCGGGTTGCGGAGAGGAGTTCCCCAGACTCCTCCAACGGCACATCCGGGACGATCAATCCGCTTATCCCCGCCTCCTTGGCATCCTCGGCAAACTTCCCTACTCCCCGATGGTATAGGAGGTTGTAGTAGGTCATGTAATAGAGAGGGACCGAGACCCTCTTGCTCAACTGCCGGGTACGATCAAAAACCTCTCTCACCCGCAATCCCCGGGAAAGGGCATAGGAGGAGGCGCGCTGTATAACCGGACCGTCGGCGATGGGATCGGTGAACGGGATACCTATCTCTATCCCGCTTACCAGATCGGCGATAGCCTCCATTATACGAAAACCATCCTCCAGCGAGGGATAGCCCGCGGTCAGATAGACGATAAAGTCTTTCATAACCTTATACAGATGCCCTTTTCAAACCGACTCTGATAACGGTAGACCTGACTGCCGGGAAAGAAGTCAATGGCCTTATCTACATCATCGTTCTCCACCGGATGAGGTTCACCGTAGAGATCCCTGTGCACCGCATCCACCAGCTCAAATCCTTCCGGAGAAAAATCTACTATCCCGATTAACCCACCGGGACGAATCACCCTCTTTATCTCGTGGAGCATCAGAGATGGCTCCTTTACATGATGCCAGAGATTGAAGAGTAGCACCGATCCCACCGAATTATCCGGCAAGGGTATCCGTTCACCGGAACTACGCACGAACTTCACATTGGCCTGACCCAGCATACCCTCCAAGAGAGAGGACGCGAACTCTATCGCATCGGGATCGGGATCGAGGGATATCACATCCAAGCCCATTTCCGCCAAGGCAAGGGTGAAGTACCCCCTCCCGGTCCCTATCTCCAGCACCGGCTCGGGTATCACCTCCAGGAACCTCAAAAACGCCCTGCGCTCGCCCATAACATCGTATCCCCAGCGCAGGTAGAGTTCTATCTTGTCCCTGAAGTATTCACAGGCAAGTTCAGGAGAAAATAATCTCATCCCCACAACTCCTTATCTCACAGACCCCGGAAAACCTCTCCCTGAGCCTGCATATCTCATCCATCCCACTGCAGTGCATCGGGTAGAGCTCCTTTACTCCCATCGCGTTAAACCCTTCCCCTATCTCGTCCACCAGATCCACACCCTTCTGGTGGAGGTGAAATCCGCCTATAACCGCCCGCACCGGAAGGTTGAGAGAGCGTCGCGCGTGTTCAACGATGTTCAACACGCCCCGGTGGGAACATCCGGTTATCACCACCACCTCCCCGTTGACCACCAGAAATACCGCCACCTCGTCCTTGAACTCGTCTTCGTCCCCGTTCTCCAGGACATACTGCTCCGACAGGGACATGGGATAGCCGTAATCAGGTATCTCCCCGGATACGTATATCCCCTCGTCCACCTGCCTTAACCTGTAGGCAAAGTCCACCATAAACCTCTCCGCCACCTCGTCCCACGGGGCCTTGCCCACACCTATGTACTGCATAAGACTACCCTGTTTGCGGTACTTGCCGACCCGGACCATGGGGTGGGCGTAGATCACCGTATCCTTCTTCACCACCTCGGAAACCGTAAGCAGGGCACCGGTGTGATCGTAATGCCCGTGGGAGAGGACGATGAAGGATATGGACTCCAGATCTACACCCATCTGAGAGGCGTTGGAGAAAAAGACATCCTCGGTCTGGCCGAGGTCGAACAGGAAGTTCCTGCGGTCGGTCTTCACGAATAGGCTCAGGCCGTGCTCTGCCTTAAGGCCGGAACGAAACACCTTATTCTCCACCAGAACCTTCAGTACTACCATAATCCACCACCTTTCAATCCGGACGACCCGTTAGAAAAAGCACAACGACTCCGCAGAAATTTTTATTATACCTCAACGGGATAGTTCCAGCCAGACCTTGAAGGCCTGCTGGTGCTCTGCCACATCGTGGACCCTGAAGATAGACGCCCCCCGGGAATAGGCAAAGAGATTACCGGCAATCGTGCCCGGCAGGCGATAAGGGACCTCGCTTCCGGTAAGATAGCCGATAAAGGACTTGCGGGAGATCCCCACCAGTACCGGGCGAACTGTGGAAAAGAGGCCCACGAACCTGAGGAGTCTATAATTATCCTCCCAGCGTTTGCCGAACCCTATCCCCGGATCCACCACCAGCTGATCCTCGGATATACCCTCCCTCAAGGCCTCTTCCACCCGTTTGCGCAGGAATTCGTAGACCCGACCCACCACATCGCCCTTCAAGGGATTTCTCTGCATAGTGGTAGGCCTGCCCTTCATGTGCATGATCACCGCGCCCAGTCGGTGGCGCTTTATCAGGGCCCTCATCCGTGGAGAGCCCACACCGGTGATGTCGTTTATCACATCCGCCCCTTCCTCTACCGCTGCCTTTGCGACATCCACTTTATAGGTGTCCACGGAGAGGATTACATCCTTTGCCTCCTTGCGCAGTCTCTTTAGCACCGGCAGGAGCCGTGCCATCTCCTCTTTCGCAGATACCGGTCGGGCACCGGGCCGGGAGGACTCTGCTCCCAGATCCAATACCCTAGCACCAGCCTCTACCATCCGCATAGCCTTCTCCACCGCCGAATCTGGATCCAGAACCCCATCCCCGCTGAAGGAATCTGGGGTAAGGTTCACTATCCCCATAATCACCGGCTCACCCAAGGCCAATTCCTTGTCCCGACAGCGCCAGATCTTCCTTTCATCCTGCCGGCAGAACTCCACCAACGCCTTCAATCCCGCAAAACCTTGCTCCTCCAGTTTCTTGACCAGTCTGCCCAATTGCTTCTCCGTCACCAAAAGGAGGGCCTTCTCACACCTGCGGTTCTTCAGTATTGCACCTCTGCTTATCCCCAGATCTCCACCGACCGAGAGGGCCTCCTGCTTGAGTATGTTGGCCTCGTAACTGGTGAGCCCCTCTATAAACAAGACCCTCAACCCCGCCTTGGGGAGCATCCGGTTCACCCCGACGGGGTCTGCCTTGACCTGATTGGTGAGGATGTAATAGATTACCTCCCTATCGGGCTGGATAGGTGTAATCTTCACCCGGCGGGTAAATGTAGTGCAACCGGCCTTCTTATCCACCATCTTCAGCCTGCCTTATCTTCGGACTCCTCTTCTCCCGCTGGGACTGAGTCCTCCATCCCCAGCAACTGCTTTACCTCTTCCACGGAGAGGGTCTCTTTCTCCAGAAGGTAGTTTGCCAGACGGTGCAACTCGTCAATGTGCCCCTCCAGTATCGCCTTTGCTTCGTTATAGGCCTCGTCTATTATCTTTTTTACCTCCTCGTCTATCTCCCTGCCGGTCTCGGTGCTGTACAACCTCTCCACATACCCGTCCACATCCCACATGGGCAAGCCTCCAGGATGCTCCCAGACCACATTCCCAAGGCGTTCGCTCATACCGTACTGACAGACCATCCTCCTGGCTATCGCCGTGGCCACCTCCAGATCGTTGTGGGCCCCGGTGGTGACCTCGTTGAAGACCAGTTTCTCGGCGATCCTGCCCCCGAGGAGGACCTTTATCCTCCCCAGTAACTCGTTCTTCTTTATGAGGTAGCGGTCCTCGGTGGGCCTCTGCAGGGTATACCCGAGGGCGGCCACACCCCTCGGCACTATGGAGACCTTGTGCAGGGGATCCACCACATCCTTCAGGTAGAGAGACAAGAGGGCGTGACCGGATTCGTGATAGGCCACCACCTTCTTCTCCTTGGGGCTTATCGCCCGGGACCTCCTCTGGGGACCGGCCATAACCCTCTCTATGGACTCCTCGAGTTCCTCCATACCCACCGCATCCTTGTTTCGTCTCGCCGCCAACAGCGCAGCCTCGTTTATTAGGTTGGCCAGATCTGCACCCGAGAACCCCGGCGTCTGCTGGGCTATCCTGCGCAGGTCCACATCCGGGGCGAGTTTCACATTCCGGGCGTGGACCTTCAATATCGCCTCCCTACCGTTCATGTCCGGCAGGTCCACCACTATACGCCTATCAAACCTCCCGGGCCTGAGCAGGGCAGGATCCAGAACATCCGGACGATTTGTGGATGCCATCACGATGATGCCCCGTGAACTGTCAAACCCGTCCATCTCTACCAGCAACTGGTTAAGGGTCTGCTGACGCTCCTCGTGGGCACCGTAGACCACACCAGCCCGTTTCCCTCCGACCGCATCTATCTCGTCTATGTAGATGATGCACCCCTTGTTAGTGGCCTGGGCAGCCTTTTTTGCCTGTTCGAAGAGGTCCCTCACCCGGGCAGCGCCCACGCCCACGAACATCTCCACGAAGTCCGATCCGCTTATGCTGAAGAACGGGACATCCGCCTCTCCCGCGACTGCCTTGGCCAACAGGGTCTTACCGGTACCGGGAGGCCCCACCAAAAGGACCCCCTTGGGTATCTTGCCCCCGAGACGCTGGTACTTCTGAGGATCCTTGAGAAAGTCTATCACCTCCTTCAATTCTTCCTTGGCCTCGTCGACCCCTGCCACATCGTCGAAGGTCACCCGCTCGGTAGGATTAGGTGGCCTGGTCCTGGCCCGGCCGAACGACCATATCTTGCCCCCGCCTTGCGCGCTCCGGAAGGCAAAGAACCAGTAGAACAGGACTAGGACCAGCACCGGACCGAAGTAATAAAAGACCGAAGACAGGAATGTCTGGGCAGGCCTTATCTCCACCTCTGCCCCGGAGTCTCGCAGGAGTTTCAGTATCTCCCTGTCCTCGGGATCCACATACAGGTAAAACCGCCTGCCGTCGGCAAACTTGCCGGTGATAAACCCCTCCTTCTTCACCACCGAGACTATCCTCGGCTCTCCGGACTTCAGGATGGAGTAGAATTCGGAATAAGAGAGTTCCTTGGGAATACCCTCTGTCCCTAACTCCATAAAGAGGTTGACCAGCAGCCATATCGTCATCAGTATCACGAACAGGGCCAAGGGCCCGGGCAGTCTGGGTCTTCTTTGTCCCGGCGTAGGATTTCTCATGTGATCACCCCTCTCGTAAGAAAAACCTGTACAGTCTCGCCTTCTTTTCTACAGAGACTCCCAATGGCAGGTCGAGGACCGATCCATCGGGCCAACTCCTCATCATTTTAACAAATTCCTTATAATGGCGGAAATCTATTTGCCTCAAGTCCCCTCTTAGCCTCCGAATGAGTTCCCTGAAGACCCCCCTGCGCAGGGCCTCATGGAGACTTTCCACAAGGGTCCGACTGAACACGATTTCGGTATCCGAGGAGAAGACGATACCGCCCGAACATATCCGCCGTACCACCTCGGAGATAAACGCAAAGTCCTCCTGCACCACCTCCGCCAGGTCCGCCAAGCGCTGTTTTACCTTGGGGTTAAACTCCTTTTCTATCAAGGGCATAAGGATGTGCCTGACCTTGTTTCGGGTAAAGTCAAGGGACCTGTTGGTAGGATCCTCCCGCCAAGGTATCCCCCTGCCTTTCAGGTATTCCTCTATCTCCCTGCGGGTTACCCGCAAAAGGGGCCTTATCACCCTTACCCCCCTTTCTTCCCTGAGGACGCGCATGGCCCTCAATCCCTGAAGGCCACATCCCCGGATGATGTTCAGGAGGACGGTCTCCGCCTGATCGTCCAGATTGTGGGCAACCGCCAGCCAGCCCGCATTTAAGGACTTTGCCAAACCGAACAAGAATTCGTAGCGTGCCTTTCTCAATACCGCCTCCTTTCCCAGACCCGAGGGAAAGGTCCCATCAAAGCTGGCGGAATAGAACTCAAGGCCGTACCTCTCGGCCAGGTCGCGGACGAAGGCCTCGTCCTCATCGGACTCTGGCCTCTGTTTGTGGTTGTAGTGGGCCACGATCGGATCAAGGGAGAACTCCTCCGCAAGGCAGGAAATCGCATCCAGCATCGCCACCGAATCAGGTCCTCCGGAGACGGCTAGGATCCCCCTACCCTTTAGACCCAGCTCGGAAAGGACCTCTATGACCTTTTCCAGCATAAAAGGATTGATCCCACAAACGCGGGAAGGAAATCTCTAAGTGGCGGTGACTGGACTCGAACCAGTGACTCCGCGGGTATGAGCCGCGTGCTCTAACCACCTGAGCTACACCGCCATCTTTAGAAATTTATATAGCACAAAACCCGTCTAAATCCAACAAAAAAGCCGACAGGCAAACGCCTGCCGGCCGGGATCTCGCAACCTCAAACGCCTCAGGCCCTCTTGCGCCTGCGGACCACACCCAGACCGACCAGCCCGATACCAAGCAAAACCAAGGAAGAGGGCTCAGGCACCATGTCCCCGGAACCGGTGGCACCACCGTCCTTGATGGTCCAGTTCCAGGTAGAGGCGTCGTCAGGATCGCCGTCGCTGAAGTCCGGACGACTGGTGCTGTTGAAGGAGAAGGATATGTCCGCACCGTTGTGCTGGGTATTGGTGTCGAAGTACGGGGCCCAGGCACCACCTATCACATCGAACAGCATCTCCGAATACACCGCAGTTTGAGTAGCAAACCCATAATAAGTGTAGGGGGAACCGGCTATAGTTCCCATAGGTGCACCTATCAGACGGAGGACTAAGGTCCCGTTAGTGATGGGGGGGAAGGTGCGATTCCCAGTCCTATCAGTAACCGCTGGTGCAGAGGAGGGATACTGACCGTAGCCCGTAGGCGGATGCATGTAGACGTCTACGACACCGCCCCAACCGTAGTGGAACTGGATACCGCCTACCTCCTGGACCGCTATGTGATCCAGACCGTAGAAGAAGGCAGTGAGCTCGTAATCGGCAGTCGCTGCATCGTAAAACCCGGTGATACTGGTGATCCTCAGGATGGAGTAGGCATCCTCCTTCCCGTCAGCAAAACCATCCCAGACACCGTCGTCGTATACACCAAAGACATTATCTTGGGGATTGAAGTGATAGAAGGGGTTGGTATTCAACGCAGTGCAACTGCTTCCACTGCAGTCGTACCCCCTACCCCAGTCATAAAGCCAGTCCATGTTGATGGTCACCGGAGTAGCACTGGCCCTCAGGCCGAACAGGAGCATCATCACCAACAGCGCGTACAGCCTTCCGAGTCTCATCCTTCCTACCTCCTTGACTTATAGATGCCTCCAATTTTCGTTCCTTGGCACCAAATTATTATGCCACAGGTGTGCCAACTTGCAAATTATCTAAAGCTCATTAATTGGCAATAGGTTAGGACTTTGATCATTTTCCATTGGGGCCGTCCTGCTGTAAAAAATCTTGACACCTGTCAAAAAAGTTGACACCCCCTCAGCGCGAATGAGGGGAGACAACGCTGATCTTTCCCGACAAAGAAGAGGCACAGACATCCTTTTGCTTCCCCAAGTCGTTCCACAGGTGCACGCAGGTCCGTTCCTTGGCCTCTCCGGTGTGGAGGAACTCCACTGGCTGGTCTAAGCGGGCCGAGACACCGCTGGGCAGGCAAAACTCCTCGCCGACGGGATTCCACTTGCCATTCTGTCGAATCGCTATCCTTAGACAATCCCCTTCTAACCACACCCTGGACTGGGTGCGATCCAACTGGGCCAGGGATCGGGCCCGGCCGAGGACCTCTATAACCCCCCGCAAGGCAGACTTCAACCTCGCCCGCTGGCTGGCCCCTCTAAAAAAAGGGACCGCCACTCCCAACATAAGCGAGATTATCACCAGAACGACCAGGACCTCTATAAGGGTGAAGGCCCTCTTACCAGTTGGTGATGTCGTCAGCCACGCCACCGTCGTCTTTTCCATTGGGACCAAAGGAATACAGGTCAAACTTATACTTGCGATGCACACCCGGATAGCGGTACTGATAGGGATTGCCCCACGGATCCAGAAACCGCCCCTCCTGGTCTAACTGGTCTTCCTTGAGCTCCAGATAGGGCCCGTACCAGTTGGGATCGTCGGAATCGGTGAGGGCGGAGACGACTGCCTTTATGTCCCCCTTGGGATAGCTGCCCATGTCCTGCTGGTACTGCTCCAGCGCGGACTCCAAGGCAGCGATCTCCGCCTTTGCCCGGGATATGCTCGCCCGCCTGCGCGCGGTCTGATTGGCGGTCATTATAAATCCCGCCAGTATCCCGATAATCGCGATTACCACCAATAGCTCTATAAGGGTAAAACCGCCTCGCCTCATACTGCCTCCCCCCTCAAGGCCTCCAAAATAGGAAGCACCAGCCTAACACCCTTTATCGGCATAAGGTGAACACCTGCACAAAAAGGCCTTAGATCCTCTATAAGCCTCAGGGCCTGATCTATGCCGTATTTTATCTTATCCTGTGGGTTGTCCAACCTCTCTATCTCGTCTATCATCCATCCCGGCACCTCTATGCCCGGGATGTTGGCGTTCATAAATCTGGCCATCCTCTCCGAGCGCAACGGGATAATCCCTACCAGTATGGGCAGACCCAGATCTCCAACTTTGTCCAAAAATCTCAAAAACACCTCTTTCGTATAGACCGCCTGGGTCTGGAAGAACCTCGCCCCGGCAGAGACCTTGGCAAGGCACTTCTGTCTCTCCACCTCCAGGTCCTCGGCGCCGGGATTCGTTGCAGCGCCTACGCACAGACTGGTATTCTTGCTTATCCAACCTATAAACGAGACGGTATCCAGATCGTACACCGCCTTGGCCTCAGGTTCGGTTCCCATGTCGGGCGGATCGCCTCCCAGCACCAAAACATTCCTTATCCCAAAGCTCTCCAAGGCGTAAACATCACCCTTTAAGGCCAAGCGGTTCCTGTCCCTGCAGGTGTATTGGACTATGGGGTTGGCCCCTGACCGCAGTGCCCATAACCCCGCCCCCCAAGGGCTCATCTTGAGGTTCGCCCCGGGCATGTCGGTGATGTTGACCGCATCTGCCCAACCTGCGACCGCCTTCACCTCATCCAGAAACGCCGATACATCCGAGGAACCGGGGGGGTTCACCTCCAGCGTGACGAGAAACGGCCTTTCTTTGGAGAGCTCCTCAATGGACTTCACCCGGGCTCCTATCATCTGCCCTCCAGTCTCCTCTTCAAGAGCAGGTACAGGTTCTCCATAAGCATGACCGTGGTAACCGGGCCAACCCCTCCCGGAACCGGGGTTATCAGCCCTGCCCTTGCCCTGGCGGTCTCGAACTCAACATCCCCAACTATCTTAGACCCCACCACATTTATCCCTACGTCTATAACCACTGCGGACTCCCTAATCCAATCCCCCTTTATCAACCTCGCCTTGCCCACCGCAGAGATCACTATCTCCGCCCGGGATATGTGTTCCGCCAAGAGTCCCCTTTCGGATGTGGCAAGGTGGCACACCGTTACCGTTGCCCCCCTCTGCAAGAGCATCAGGGCCAAGGGCCGACCTACCACCGCCCCTTCACCTATCACCACGCACTCCTTGCCCCTTAGAGAGACATCACAGCGGTCCAATATACGCATCACCGCCCGTGGCGTTGGGGGGTATATCGTATCCTCCTGCCGGAAAAACATACCGTATATGTGATAGGGGCTCATGCCTTCCACATCCTTATCTGGTGAAAGGAACCTCAAGGCATCGTAGACATCCACCCCTTCGGGAAAGGGGGTATGCAGGATTATCCCATCTATAGTCTCGTCCCGACAGGCCATCTTTACCGCGGAGTTGAGGTCCTCCTGATAGGGCCGAACCTGTCGGTGTTTGTACTCTATACCCAATCGCTGACAGAGCCTTTGCTGGGCCCGGATGTAGGCCTGGGACTGGGGATTTATCCCCGACTCTATACCTAATAGCACCGGGGCCCGCCCGAGGTCCTTGCGGAGCTCCTCGAAGGCCCGCTCCAAGGACTGGGCAATCTCCTCGGCAATCAGCCGGCCGTTTATCACATTACCCTCTATAACCATCTTCTCTTCTCCTCACAGGTCAAAACCACAACTCTGCATAGTATCACGCCCTACGGGAATTTCAACACCCTATTAGGCCCGAGGATGAAACCTCTTGTAAGTCTCCACGATTCGCCTCTCCTGTAGATGGGTGTATATCTGGGTGGTGGCAATAGAACTGTGGCCGAGGAGTTCCTGTACCACCCTGAGATCCGCACCTCCGGACAGCAGTTCGGTGGCGAAGGTGTGACGCAGGGCGTGGGGGCCCTTTCCCTCCGATCGTATCCCCGCCTTCGCCATGGCCTTCTTCACTATACCCCAGAGGGACTGCCGGCACAGCCTTTTGCCTCTCAACGAAAGGAAGACGACCCCGCTCTCCCTCCCCTTCAACAAGGCCGGCCGTTCCTGCTCCAGATAGGCACGCAACAACCTCTCCGCCCTCCTGCCAAAGGGGACCACCCGCTCCTTGCCTCCCTTGCCTACCACCCGCAGGAACCGGGAATAGAAGTTGACCTCAGGCAGGGTCAGGGAACACAGCTCCGAGGCCCGCAATCCCGTCGAGAATAAGAGCTCTATACAACTGGCATCGCGCCAGCGTACCGGAGATTTACCATCCACGCAGGCACCTATCATCCTATCCACATCCTCTGCGGACAGGGTAGAAGGCAGGTCCACCGGCAGTTTCAACCCCGGAAAAGAAGAGATCGGATTTCTTTTGAGGACACCCTCCCGGTACAAAAAACGGAAGAAACCCCTTATCGCAGAGAGACACCTGTTTACCGACCTCGGGGATCTGCGCACCCTTCTCAAATATTCCAGGAATTCACCCAAGACATCGCCGTCGACATCGGTATAATCTCGTCGGGTAGACTGCAAAAAATCAGCGAACAATTGCAGATCCCGTTGATAGGCGATCAGGCTGTTCACCGATAGGCCCCGCTCCACGCTCAAGTAGTCAAGAAAGGCATCTATCAGATCTCGCATAGGAAAGGATTCGTTCTCCTCTCTTCACCTATGGTGGTGCTCTCACCGTGCCCTGGACATACCCGTATCTCATCCGGCAGTTCTAACAACCTCACCAGGGAAGTTTGAAGAGATTCGTAATCGCTCCCCGGCAGATCCGTGCGCCCTACACTTCCTCTAAAAAGTGTGTCGCCAGAGAAGAGGATTCCCTCTACCGCGAGACAAACGCTACCCTTAGTATGACCTGGCGTGTGCAGGACGGTAACCTCTATAGGCCCAATACTTACCCTGCCCTCTTTCAACGGAAAACTCATGGGAGGAGACGTTACCTCCATACCAAACATAGTAGAGAGGTTGAGCTCCGGATCGAGCAACATGTCCGCATCGTAGGGGTGGATGTAAATCGGAGCGGAGAAAAGCCGGTTTCCCGAGATGTGATCGAAGTGACCATGCGTGTTCAGGACTGCCACTACCGACAGTCCAAGCTCCTCCACCAGATCCAGCACATCCCTGCTGGCGGGATCTATCACTAGGCATTCCTCTCCCGAGATGACCAGGTAAGAGTTGGTCTCCAGCGGGCCGTTTATCAGTGTCTCTACCTTAATCATATCTACAGTTATTCCACCACTAACCTCTCCCACAGCTCTGGAGGCTGTTTGCTAGGCAAAAATCGATTGTGGAACCTACGCCTTATCTCGTCCACCTTCTTTTTGGCCCTGGTAATCGGGAGGTTGGCCTCCTTTAACTTCAAGACCTCCTTGTATATGGCCCTTAACTGGTTAGCGTACCGCTCGATCTCTTTCTTCTCTTCTTCGTAGTCTGAAGGCAGATAATCCGCAAGGATCTCTAGGTTATACACCGCCTGCTCCATGCTCTTTTTGAGACGCTTTCGACTGTCCGAGTCCATCGCAGACTTGAACTCGTCCATCCACACCTTCGCAAACACGAAGTGGCGCTCGTAAACCACCTTGGGGTCGACGCTGTATTCCTCAGATGGGGCTCGCACCGTGGTCTTTTCCTTCTTGGGCTCCCTCACGAACTTCTTGGCCAGGGAGCCACAGCCCGCCAACAAGAGCCCTGCCAAAACGACGAGAGCAATTTGCCTTAACATCGTCATTCCTCTGCGGTTACTCTTAAGACCTCCTCAAAAGTGGTAATCCCCTGGAGAAAGAGTTCAAAGGTATTTTGCCTCAATGTGCGCATCCCACAGTGTTTGACTGCAAACTCCTTTATCTGATCCGATGTGGCACCGTCCAAGACCATCTGTCTGATCTCATCGTTCATAGTCAGCGTCTCTATGGTGGCTATCCTCCCAAGATATCCGGTCTTCCTGCACTTCTCACAGCCCTTTCCCCTATAGAATATCACCCCTTCGGGATATTCAAAACCCTCTTTCTCAAATACCTCTCTAGGTATGTCCACCGGCTCCTTACAATGAGGGCATATCCTTCGGCAGAGACGCTGGGCAGAAGTCAATACCAAAGAAGAGGCGACCAAGAACGGTTCCACCCCCATGTCCACGAGCCTGGTAATCGCCCCTGCTGCGTCGTTGGTGTGGAGGGTGCTCAAGACCAAGTGCCCAGTCAAGGAAGCCTTGACCGCTATGTCCGCGGTTTCGGAGTCTCGTATCTCTCCCACCAAGACGATGTCAGGGCTTTGTCTCAGTATCGCCCTCAACGCCGAGGCAAAGGTTAGACCTATGTCGTGATTGACCTGAATCTGGGTCAACCCCTCCACCTGATACTCAACCGGATCCTCTACGGTGATTATGTGCACCTCCGGTCGGTTTAGCTCCTGCAACACCGAATACAGCGTAGTAGACTTACCGCTACCAGTAGGTCCGGTAACCAATATGAGTCCGTAAGGATGCTTTATCGCCCGCTTAAACTCCTCTAGAGGCTGGGGTAAAAACCCTAACTTATCCAATCCTACTTGGAGGTTGCTCTTGTCCAAGACCCTCAAGACGAACTTCTCCCCAAAGACCGTTGGGAGGGACGAGACGCGGAAGTCTATCAACTTATCTTTGTGGCGCATCCTAAATCTGCCGTCTTGAGGCACGCGCCACTCAGTGATGTCCATACCCGACATTATCTTAAGCCTGGTCAAGATAGCGGGTTGGCGGTTCTTAGGGAGGGTGAAGAACTCGTGTAGGGCACCGTCTATCCTATAACGCAGGCGTATACAGTCCTCCATGGGCTCTATGTGGATGTCGCTAGCGCGTTGGTTTAATCCCTCCTTTATGACCAAGTTGACCATCCTCACTATCGGGGCCTGCTCGCTCTCGTCCACCACCGTTGAAGAGGCCATAAGCTCGTCGACATTGTCCATCAGGGCTTCTATATCCTCGTCTAAGAAGTCCTCATCTCTAGAAGCGGTCCTCAGACTGGATAGAAACTCCTCGATGTCTGGTGGAAAGGCCAAGACCGGCACGATCTCGTAACCAGTTATCGCCGAGATCTCATCTTTTACCAAGACATCTAGCACATCCATCATCACCAAAGACATCGTATCCCCTAGGGACCCTAGAGGAATAACTTTTTTCTCCCACATAAGGTTAAAAGGAATGAGATCTGAACGAATGTTCTCCACCTTCAACTTAGTGATGTCTATCCAAGGAATCTGGAGCTCGTCGGATATCGTCTCCATGAGAGTGATCTTCTGGAGTGGTGTCTTCTCTACGATAACCGTAAACAGATCCTTATCCGATTCGAAACTCCGTATCTCGTTGACCAGATTCGAGCCAAACCGCCTCTCCAGTATCTCCAATACCCGTCTATCTATAAACTTTTGCCTAGCCATAACATCACTTAGCGGTTACCCTGAAGACCTCTTCCAGACTGGTTATACCTTCGGCTGCCTTCTTTATCGCATCCTCCCGCATCGTCCTCATACCTTCCGCAACAGCAGCCTCACGGATCTCCGGTTCCTCTGCGCCCTTGGCGATCAACTCTCTTATCTTCGGGGTGAGGATCATGATCTCCGCAACGTTGGTTCTACCCTTGTAACCTATCTGGAGGCACTTGTTACATCCCTTTGGTCGATAAAATGTCGTTCCCACATACTCTTTGTTAATCCTCAGCCTCTCAGCCATCTCTTCGGTGAGAGTATAAGGCTCCTTACAGTTCTCACAGAGCTTCCTCAACAACCTCTGTCCCATAATCCCTATCACCGAGGCGGTTATCAAGAAAGGCTCAACCCCCATGTTCACCATCCTCACTACGGCACCGGGAGCGGTGTTAGTATGTAGAGTGGTCAATACGAGGTGCCCGGTCAAGGCAGCCTTTATGGCTATGTCCATCGTCTCGTGATCGCGGATCTCACCTATCAGGATTATGTCCGGATCCTGCCTTAGTATGGACCTCAAGGCGGATGCAAATGTCAATCCCACCTCGTGGTTTACTTGTACCTGGTTGATGCCTCTCAATTGATACTCTACCGGATCCTCGACGGTGATTATGTTCTTCTCTGGAGCATCGATGTAGCGCAGTACTGAGTAGAGTGTAGTCGACTTACCACTTCCCGTGGGACCGGTTACTATAAACATCCCGTGAGGTCTTCTCACCGCCCGCTTTATCTTTTCCAGGGTATCGGGATAGAACCCAAGGTTGTCCAGATCCAGCATCACCGCACCCTTGTCCAATATGCGCAAACAGGCCTTTTCCCCAAAGGCCGACGGTACTATAGAGATCCTGAAGTCCACGATCCTGCCACCGATCTTCATGCGGAACTTGCCATCTTGAGGAAGGCGGTGTTCGGATATGTCCATCCTTCCCAAGACCTTGATACGAGATATTATCGCCTCGTGCAAGTACCTAGGGGGAGATTCCACCTCCTGAAGGATCCCGTCGACCCTATACCTTACCCGCATGTGCTTCTCGAACGGCTCTATGAATATGTCACTGGCCTTCAGCTTCACTCCGGTCTCCACGATCTTGTTCACCGCCCGCACCGCGGGCGCCATCTGCAGTTCTACATTCTCAACGCCTTCCTCTTCCTCTTTTTTCTCTGGAACCAGCTCTATATCCTCCTCACCGAAGTCCTCCAACAGTCCCTGGAGTGCCTCGGCGCTGTTCTCGTCCTCTTCCTCTCCCAGTTTCCCAATCAATTCTTTAACCTCTTCTTCAGAGGTAAGACACACCGCCACCTGCTTACCAGTGCGCAGTCGCACATCGTCCACTGCTATGTAATTCCAAGGATCCACCATGGCTAGGGTAAGGACATCCTTCACCAAGGATATTGGGACCACGCGGTAGCGTTTGATCACATCTATAGGTATAAGTTCCAATATCTCGCTGGAGAGCTTGAGCCTAGAGAGCTTGAAGAAGGGCACCCCAAGTCCCTTCGCCAAGACCATGGTGAGCATCTCTTTTTCGACGATGTTCAGCTGGATTATCGCATCAAAAAAGTCTATGTTCTTCTCCCTAGCGTACCCGACTATCTTCGGGATGTCTGCACGGGAGATAATCTCCTCTTTTATGAGGATGTTAACCAGTTCCTCCTTAAGCCAGGCCATAGCTCTCCTTATACCTGTTCAGGACTTCCTTTATCTCGCTTGGTGTGGCGATGAAACTCACCACATCCAAACCCGCCTCTTCCTTTATGTAGCCGGCTATGGAATCGTCCAAAGGATTAGCAGCGGAAATGGTCACTACCGATCCTATTAGGTAGACAGGGACGAACTCCCGGCTTTCCATCTCAAACACTGGAAAGCGCATGAACAATTCGAAATCTAGTTCGTAATCATCTAAGGGAAGATAAGGGATCTCGTACTGGGACATCAAGGCGAACATTATGTCCCGCTCGGTTGCGTAACCCTTGCGGATGAGCAATTCCCCTGTCAGCCCGCCCTCTTTCTCCCTGAGCTCGAGCACCTCGCGAAGTTGCTCTGGAGAAACGACTCCCTTCTCGATAAGGATCTTGCCTAGTGGCTTGTGGACGATTCGCTTGTAGAACATCAGTCCACCTTTATCTCCGTCCCGACGCCCTTTTTGGTGAATATCTCTAACAATAGCGCGTGTTTGTGCTTTGCGTTCACCACGTGGACCTTCTTTACCCCCCTCTCGAGTGCGGATAGACCTGCCTCCACCTTAGGTAGCATCCCCCCGCTAATCACGCCGGTGGAGACGAAACGCCTTATCCTATTGGCGTCAACCGAAGACAACAACCTGTCTTTATACATTATACCGTCCACATTGGTCAAAAACACCAATTTCTCAACTCCCAAGGCCACCGATATCTCCGCAGCAGACAGATCCGCATTCACATTGTAGAGCTTCCCCTTGCGATCTACCCCAAAAGGGGCTATTACTGGGATGATCCCTTTGGACAGGAGGGAGAATATCGGATTGGCATTTATCCCGATTATCTCCCCGACGTATCCCAATTCCTCCGACCTCTGCCTGGCCTTTATTACCGCATCCTTATCTATGAGACCGAGGGCAGGGCACCTCAACTCCCTAAGTTCCCTTACGATCTGGGCATTTATCTTCTTCAGCTCCCGCACTACCACCTTTAAGACCCTGGAATTCGTCTTCCGGAGCCCGTTTACGAACTCCGGGACGATCCCTTTTGCCCTCAAGGCCTTATTTATGCTCGGTCCTCCACCATGGACCAAGACCGGCCTAATGCCCACATAGTGCATAAACACGATGTCCTGAAGCACGGACCTGCGGATCGAGGCATCCTCCAAGGAGCTCCCACCGTACTTTATCACGAAGACCTTCCCGTGAAAGGCCTGTATGTAAGGTAAGGCCTCCAACAAGACCTTGGCCTTATCTACCGCGGTCTTCATCCCTCACTGCCTCCTTCACAATCTCTGCGCTCTGTGGTATATTTAAAGATCCTTGCCGAAGTGGCGGAACTGGCAGACGCGCATGGTTCAGGACCATGTGTCCTTCCGGACGTGTGGGTTCGAATCCCACCTTCGGCACATTATAGAATTCAACACCGCAACCCGCTTGTCTATCTCCTTCCGGCTCACCTCTATCAATCGCTTGGGGCCGACATCCTCCACGCAAAACGAGGCAACCGATGTTGCGTAGTAAGCGGACTGGCAAGGGTTGGCATCGTCACCGAACTCCAACCAGGCCCCTAAGAAGGCCCCAGCAAAACTATCACCTGCCCCAGTAGGGTCTACCGCATTCTCAAGGGGATAGGCAGGGACGAAAAACAGATCACTAGTCTCGAATATCAGTGCCCCGCAATCGCCCCTCTTTATCAGGACCATCCCCCCTTCCAAGGCCTCTAATAAGAAGCTACCCGCCCGGAACAGATTGGTTTCCCGGGCCAGCAGGCGTGCCTCCTGATCGTTTAAGACCAAGACATCCACCTGTCTCACCAGCTCCAATATCTCGTCTCGATGATTGAGTATCCAGTGGTCCATCGTGTCCATCATAACCAGATCCGCACTTATCTGAGACAGGACCTCCCTCTGCAGTGCGGGGGCTATGTTGGCCAAAAATAGGGCCTTGGCCTTTTGATACTCCTTGGGTATGACCGGTGAAAAGTCAGCGAATACCCCCAGATCCAAAGATATCGTCTCTCTCTGGTTTATGTCCTCGAAGTACCGTCCTTCCCAAAAGAAGGTCCTCCCCGAAGAGACGCTGATACCTTTGAGATCCAGCCTTGGGAACTCGGACATAGCCTCGAGGATCCGCCTGCCCTCCTCGTCGTCGCCCACTACCCCTACCATACCCACCTCCACTTCAAACCTACCCGCGGAAAGGGCAGAGTACACTGCAGATCCCCCAAACACCACCTCCGGTTGCCTCCCCGGGAGGTGTATCCTGTCCTGGGCAATGGAGCCGACCACCACTATGTCCACTTCTTATCCCTCTCCTTCATCAACTTAACGATCCCTGCCAACAGCACCAAAGCCAACACCACACCGTAGTAAAGCACCATCCAATGCTCATCTACGCCAGCAAGACACAAGGGCAGGCTCCTGTCCTGTAGCAGGTCTACCACATAGATCATGGCCAGGGCCAGCCCCTTAACCACCACCCCACCTATGAAGCCCAGGCTAAGCACATAGATCAACACCATAAAAAGCAGGAAGGTCAATAAGCCTACCAAGACGGGCGTAACTACCCAGCCAACCAAAGGGAAACACCCAAACTTTGCCAACACGATGGGTGCGAGCCCAACGCTAGCACTGAAGCTCACATACCAGAGATCCAGGATGCTGTGCCGAGACAACAATGAAAGCCCTATCAATATCGCTAGTACAGCTGTAACCGACATCAAGAATCCGAGACTGAAGACCTGAAGCGGATCGATCAAGAACACCAGAAAGACGGTCAAACCGAGCACATCGTAGATAGACCACGAGCGCCTTAGCAGACGAGAGATCAAAAACAGCACCAGCATCACCGAGGCCCTCAATAAGGAAGCGCTCTCGGGTATCATCATAGCGTAAAAGGAGACGAAACCGATAACGATGACATCCGCTAACCAACCGGGTAGACCGAATAGCCGAGAGATCAGGTATACGATCATGGCTAGGATAGCGAGGTGCAGGCCACTTATCGCTAATATGTGGGCCACACCGACCTTAGCGAAGGCCTCCCTCATGCGGGAGAAACCCTGGGTCTTCACCCCCAGAAAGACCGCACTCACCAGAGTCTTCGTCTTTGCAGGCAAGCCCCTGAAGAGATAGTACATCCCCTTGCGCACCAGATAGGGCCCCTTATAGAGCCAACCGTACCACAGATTCCTGGAGGAAATCCCACCCCCGTAGTAAAGGAATCCGCCTTTGTGGTACTTGACCGGCATAACGACCAGCTTGCCCACGAGATCGTCTAGGGGCTTACTCTCTCTCCTCCTCGCCATCCGCCGAGAGACAACCCATACCCTATAAGGAAAGCGCAATCTCTTACCCGCCAACAAGATATCTCGCCCCTGGAGAAGAAGACGATTAGGTCGGGCCAGATCCACCGTTCTGGCAACGCCTCTCAAGGTGAGCTCTAGTCCATCTCGGGGGAGGAGATCCCTGTAATCCGTTTCAATGCGCCCGTAGAAAGAGGCCCCTATACACGACCACACCAACAGGATAACTATGGCCTTCAAAGGGAACCTTTTGATACCAAAGGATCGGAAGAGGAGAAGGGTAAGGGCCAAGAACAGAGGCAGGGCTAGGCCTGGAACCCACCACCCCCTAAAAAGCGCCCCTAAGAAGAAAACCGCAGACAAGCCCCAAATCCCTGGCAAAGGCCAACTCCTTGCTCTAGTACCTATACCCAAGCAACAACCTTTTAATTGCCCTGTTGTCCCCGATCCCCCTCACCTCCAAAAGACGGCAGACCTTACAACTAATGATAACCCGTTTTGTATCTTTGCTCAATAGCAAGGGAACAGCCCTTAGCAAAACCAATAGAAATATGGGGAGATACACCAAGAGATGTCTTAAAAGGCCGCGAATAAGGGACCGCTTAAAGGAAATCACCGCTTACGGAGCTCTTTAAGTATCTCGTCCAAGGTCCGGGCGATCCTCTTTAAGAGCTCGTTGTTCTCCTGAAGAAGTTTATCGTGCTTGGCCTGTATCTTCTTTGCCTCCTGCGCAGCCTTGGCCAGTGCAGCCATATCCTTGAGATTACCGAAATTCATGGACCAACCTCCTTGATTTTCCCGTGCCGGGAGCCGGACTTGAACCGGCACGCCCACAAAGGGGCGAGGGATTTTAAGTCCCTTGCGTCTGCCAATTCCGCCATCCCGGCCAAGAGGGAAGGGTCGCGAATCAACCCCAAATCTGGAGGTGGCGGTGGGATTTGCACCCACGAATAGCGGTTTTGCAGACCGCCCCCTTAGCTACTTGGGCACGCCACCGTGAAGATAAATTCTATTAGAAAAGGCTTAGGTTATCAAGCCCAAAGTCCTCTCCTTAATTAAGGAATCTTTACTATTGACAAACCCAGTTTTACACATAAAATATTTCATTCACGAAAGTGGACGCGCATTAAGGAGGTAAGTGGGTCGTGCCGAACAGACACTGCAAACTCAAGGCCCTCAGGGCAAGCGAAAAGCGCAGGGTAAGGAACCTGCGGGTAAAGCGCCATGTGAAGAAGACGGTCAAGGCCTATCTTAAGGCCGTCGCCAACAAGGATGTAGAGACGGCCCGGGAGATGTTGCCGACCGTTTTTTCAGTCTTGGATAAGGCAGCCAAGTACGGGGTCATAAAGAAGAACACCGCCAGCCGGAAGAAGTCCCGGCTCAGCCGGAAACTCTCCGCACTGGTAGGGGCCTAAGCCCCTCCCAATCTGTACTCCACGAAGTCCAGAAGGTCTGCACAGACCAAATCCGGCCGATAGTTTTCCGGCCATTCCTTAGGATCGTACACACGAACCTGCCCCGACATAACCAAGGCGGTCCTTATCCCTATCCGCTTCCCTGCGACGATGTCCTTGTCGCTATCGCCGACCATAAATATCTCGTCCTTTGGCACATCCGGATAATCCTTCAGCACCTGCTCGAAAAACAGGGTCCCCGGTTTACGACAGGCACAGCCCTCATCCGGCCGGTGGGTGCAGTAGAAAACCCGCTTTAAGGTTATTCCCCTCTCCTCTAGGGCGTCCAGCATGTTCCGGGTAATCTCCTCCAGTGCCTCTTTGCTGTATATCCCCCTTCCCACCCCTGCCTGATTGGAGACGACGAAGATTTCATAACCTGCAGATGCCAACCTCTCAAGGGCCTTCAGCGAACGCTCTATAAACCTAAACTCCTGCCAAGAGGTTACATACTTCCCGTATCCGGGGAACTGGTTTATCACCCCGTCCCTGTCCAGGAATATTACCTTTCTCATCTCTCCTTTAGCACCTTTATCATCTGGCGGTGCAGGCGCCCGTTGCTTGCCACCACCTCGGGACGAAAGGGGTCAAACTCGCCTCCGGAGAAATTGCTCACCCTCCCGCCCGCGCACTTCACCATCAAGGCACCTGCAGGGGTATCCCAAGGCTTCAGGTTGGGCTCCCAGAATCCGTCGAACCTCCCGCAGGCTACATAACACAGGTCCAGCGCTGCCGAACCGTCCCTCCTCACCCCTTGGGCCCGGTGGAGGAAGGCAATAAAGTGCCCCACATTGTTGTCGGAATCGGAACTGAACCGGTAGGCAAAGCCGGTGCAGACGAGGGCGTCTTCCAAGCGGGATATCTCGGAGACCCTTATCCTTTTTCGGTTCAGAAAGGCCCCCTCCCCGTCGGAATAAAAGAGTTCTTCCCGAGTGGGGTCGTAGACCACTCCCAAAAGGACCTCTTTCCCCTGCATCAGGGCAATGGAAGTGCAAAACACGGGATAACCGTGGGCAAAGTTGTTCGTCCCGTCTAGGGGGTCTATTGCCCAGAAGAGTTCCGCATCCGGGACCTCGGCATTCCTTTCCTCTGCCAGAAAACCGAACTCCTTCCACCTTCGGGAAAGTTCGTTCTTGTAGAACTCTTCTACATACAGGTCCACCTCGGTCACCAGGTCCTTTTTCCCCTTCTTCCTGCTCCTGGTCCTACCCAAGCGGGAGAGCATATAGGCCCCCGCGCGCAAGGCAAGTTCCTTTATCTCCCTTAGGATCCCTCTCCTCTCTCTCTTGCTCAGCACCACCGCTCTCCTCACCGGAACAACCTCTCTCCCCTTATCAGGTCCTTAAAGGTCTCCCTCCTCCTGACCAAGGAAAACCTATCGCCCTCCACCATCACCTCCGCAGGCCGAGGGCGGGAGTTGTAGTTGCTGGCCATCACGAAGCCGTAGGCACCGGCACTAAAGACCGCCAACAGATCCCTCGAATCCACCTGAGGGATCTGTCTGTCCTTGGCAAAGAAGTCCCCGCTCTCGCAGACCGGCCCTACCACATCGCAGGTCATCGTCTCCGAGGTCCTCTCTACCACCGGCCATATGCGGTGATAGGCCTTGTAGAGAGACGGCCTTATGAGATCGTTCATCGCCCCGTCCACCACCACGAAGTTCTTGGCGGGCGTGCGCTTGACATAGATAACCCTGCAGACGAATATCCCCGAATTGCCGGCGATAAACCTGCCCGGTTCCATCACCATCTTCAGGCCCAAACGCTTTACATAGGGAATTATCCGACTCGCAAAGACCTCCGCACTGTCGGGATCCTCGTCCTTGTACCTTATCCCCAATCCCCCACCGATGTTGAGGTACTTAAGGGACCTCGCCTTTGGGCCAAGTCCCTTGATGAACTTCTCCACCTTATCCAAGGCGGTCGCGTAGGGGCTGGTGTCCACTATCTGGGAGCCGATGTGGACATGGATCCCCACGATCTCCACCCATGGATAGCGCTTGGGGTTGGAGAATATCTGCTCTGCGGTGTAAAGGTCCACACCAAACTTGTTCTCCTTCTTTGCGGTGGTGATGTAATCGTGGGTGCGGGCATCGACATCGGGATTCACCCGTATGGCCACCCGCGCCCTTTTCCTCAACCTGCTGGCGACCCTGCTCAACAGCTCCAGTTCCGCCGACGACTCGACATTGAACATAAGTATGCCCCAGTTGAGGGCCATCTCCATGTCCTCTTCCCTCTTGCCCACGCTGGCGTAGACCACCTTTCTGGGGTCGGCCCCGATCCTCTGCACCCGATATATCTCACCGGCAGACACCACATCAAACCCCGAACCCAGCCCCTTAAGGGTGTCCAACACCGCCAGATTGGAGTTGGCCTTAACCGAATAGCATATCAACGGCCGAACCTCCCGAAAGGCCCGCTCGAGTTGCTGGTACCTGTCCCTTAAGGAAGATCGGCTGTAGACGTATACCGGACTACCGTAGCGGGAGACTATCTTCCTCACCGGAACGGCCTCACAGAACAACTCTCCGTTTTCGTATCTAAACCAGTCCATGGCTTATCTCCTCCCCTCCAACAGCCTTATCTGTCGCTCCACATTACCCCAAGCGGTACCGTTGTAAGAGGTCTTGGACTCCACGGACCTGACCGGATCGAACAGGGAGCGATAGACCCCCTCCTCTATGTCCACCAGCAACTCCTTCCTGACCAGATCCATCGGCAGGTCCCTGAGGCGGATACCTTCCTTTTCCGCCCGCCTCACCAGACGCCCCACCGCCATGTGGGCCCTCCTGCTGTCCAGTCCCATCTTTATGAGGACCTCCATAATATCCGTGGCGTAGAGGTAATCGTTCTCCAAAAGTGCAGACAGCCTCTCTTCCACCAACTCCAGCCCCTTTATCACCGAGGTGCAAACGCCCAGCATCTGGAAGAGGAGCGCGCTCAGGGAGAAGAATACCTCCTTGTCCTCCTGCATGTCCCGATTGTAGGTCATAGGCAGGGCCTTCAGTATCGTCAGCAACCTCGTCAGGCCCAGCATCAACTCCACGCTCCTTGCCCGCATCAGTTCCATGGAGTCGGGATTGCGTTTGTGGGGCATTATACTGGATCCGGTGGAGAACTCCTCGGGTATCCTCAGAAAACCGAACTCGTTCGACGAATACATAATCCAGTCCTCCGCCATACGGGAGAGTATCAAACCTACCCTCCCCATCACATACAGGGCATCCAGAAAGTAATCCCGGTTGGCAATCGCATCCATACTGTTCTCGTAGATCCGGCTCAGTCCCAGCTCCCCTGCTATGTCCTCGGCAGAGACCGGAAGGGATGTCCCCGCCCCTGCACAGGCGGTAAATGGAGAGGAAAGACCCGAACGGAAGAAGGTGCACAGTTCCTTTATCCTCTCTATAGCAAAGGCGTAGGAAAGAAGATAATGACTGAAGTAGACCACCTGTGCACCCTGCAGGTGGGTGTAAGAGGGGATTATCTTGCCCTTGAGGTCCTTGGCCTTCTCTACCAGGGCATCCTGCAGACGGGATAGGGCGTCGTAGACGCCCCCGTACCAGTCCCTCAACATCAGTATGCTGTCCCCAGCGACCAGGTCGTTGCGACTGCGGGCGGTGTGAACCTTATCCGCCAGAGATCCCACCACCTCCCGCAGGGCCTCCTGGACGAAAGAATGCACATCCTCTTCCTCGTAATCCGGGGAGGAATACAACTTGGATATCTTCTCAAGACCTGCTAGAATCTTTTGTGCCTCCTCACCGCTCAACAGACCCGCCTTCGCGAGGGCCTTCACATGGGCCCGCGTGGCCTCTATCTCGTAAGGATACAAGAATCTATCCGCCTTCCCCCCTCGGGAAAACTCCCACATCTCCTCTGCGGGCCCCTTCTCAAACCGTCCTCCCCAGAACTGCGCTCTGGCCATATCTCACCCCTTTTTGAGCAAGAAAAATCCAACCTCTGCCCTAGCTCGCAGACCACCCCGGGCCTTCCTCAAGTCCTCTTCGGCCCTGCGGAGCCTTTCCCGGGACAGGAACCTCCTGCCCGTCCGGGCACCCGTCCCCTTCATAAACCGCAAGAAGTCTAAAAGACTATTATACTGTCTTTCCAATTGCATTACCTCAAAATTTAGCAACGCAAACCGTTCACCCACCAACCCTTTCACCTCTTCCAAAGAGAGAAACCCCTCCGCAGGAAACCGGATTCCCAATGCCCTTGCTATCTCCCCAAAGCTCCCCTTGGCAAATACATTGAAGGCCCAACAGCCCCCATCCCTGAGCGCCTCGTAGACCAGATCCACCAGGGCCTGCCAATCACCTACCCAGTGCAGAGAGGAATTCGCCACCACCAGATCTATCCCTGACAGGCCCTCCCAGACCTTAGGGTCCTCCGCTTTCCCAAGGATCGCCTTGCCCTGGGGAAGTCTCTCCTTCCAGAGGGAGAGCATGTTGGGGGCAGGGTCTATCCCGAATACCTCCTGGACACCCCTCAGCCTCTGCAGGACCTCCAGCGTAAACCACCCGGTACCACAACCGAGGTCGACGAGAGCATCAACCTCCAACGGCAGGCCATCGATATATCCCAACAGGCGCAGGCCCACCTCTTTTTGGATGTCCGAGAAGGCATCGTAAGAGTGGGCAGAGGCGTTGAACTCTTGCACCGGATCCATCACGCGGATATGAAGTTGGAGAGCAGTTCCTTGCCGTATTCGGTGAGTATGGATTCAGGGTGAAACTGGACTCCCCAGATAGGCAGGTCCTTGTGCCTCAGGGCCATTATCTCCCCGTCCTCGCTGTGGGCGATGGCCTTGAGCTCCCCTGGGAGGCGTTTGGGATCTACCACGAGGGAGTGATACCTCGTAGCCACGAAGCCCTGAGGAATACCCCTGAAGAGGACATCGTCGTCGTGATATATCCTGGAGACCTTGCCGTGCATCAGCCTGCGGGCGTGGATTATCCTTCCCCCGAAGGCCACGCCGATACACTGGTGTCCCAGACAGACCCCGAGGATGGGGACCTCCCCGGCAAACTCCCTTATGACCTCCAGAGATATCCCTGCATCCTTGGGCCAGCCCGGTCCCGGGGAGATGATAATCTTATCCGGGGAAAACCTCTTCACATCCTCCAGGCCAACATCCCGGGAGCGGAACACAGCAATATCATAACCCAGCTCCCCTATGTACTGGACGATGTTGTAGGTAAACGAATCGTAGTTGTCTATCATCAACAGTCGCATGGCCAAGACAATTCTAACACAACTTCCCCCGACCCATTAAGGGGAATCCGCCCCCAACAGGACCTGTCCCGGATCGCTCAACTTACTGCGCAGTTCCTCCACCACCGAGCGGAGCATCCGACAGTAAAGGTCAAAACCCACCGCAGTTATGTACCCGTGCTGTTCCGTCCCCAGGACATTGCCCGCCCCCCGTATCTCCAGGTCCTCCATTGCCAGGTGGAAGCCCGCCCCCAGATCGCTGTACCTCTCTATTGCGCTCAACCGCCTGCGGGCGTCGTCGGTGAGGACCTCCTCCGGGGGAAGGCAAAAATAGGCGTATGCCTGACGGTCGTAGCGCCCCACCCTGCCCCGCAACTGGTGTAGTTCCGCAAGGCCAAACATGTCCGCCCGCTCCACAATCAGGGTATTGGCGTTTGGTATGTCTATCCCTGACTCTATGATAGTGGTGCAGACGAGGACATCTATCTCCCCCCGGATAAACCTCAACATTATCTCCTCGAGCCTGTCCGACGACATCTTGCCGTGGGCAACCGCAATCCTGGCGGGGACGAGTTTCGACAGCCACTTTGCCCGCCTCTCTATGGACTCCACCCGGTTGTGCACGAAAAAGACCTGCCCTCCGCGGGCCACCTCCCTCTCTACCGCCTGCTTTATTATGTCCGGATCAAACCTCACCAGACGCGTCTCCACCGCCAGCCGGTTCACCGGCGGGGTGGTTATCACCGAGATGTCCTTCAGTCCCATAAGGGCCATGTAAAGCGTACGGGGTATCGGGGTTGCGGTCATGGTCAAGACATCCACCAAGGCCCGCATCCGCTTCATCTTCTCCTTGTGCTTCACCCCAAACCTCTGCTCCTCGTCGATGATGAGCAGACCCAGATCCTTGAACCTCACATCCCCGGAGAGCAGGCGATGGGTCCCGATGAGGATGTCCACCTTCCCTTCCCTCACCTCCTCGAGTATCCTCTTCTGCTCCTTTGGGGAACGGAAACGGGAGAGCATCTCCACCCGCACCGGGAACCTCTCCATCCGGGAGAGGAAGTTGGTGTAGTGCTGTTCCGCCAGCAAGGTGGTCGGCACCAGTATCGCGACCTGTTTTCCCGCCAGGGCCGCCTTGAAGGCAGCCCGCATTGCCACCTCCGTCTTACCGTATCCCACCTCCCCGCATACCAGACGGTCCATCGGACGGGGGGCCATCATGTCCTTCTTGACCTCTTCTATGGCCTTCCTCTGGTCCGGGGTCTCCTCGTAGGGGAAAGTCGCCTCAAACTCCCTCTGCATCTCGTCGTCCTCAGGGAAGGCAAAGCCCGGGAGGGTACTGCGCAGGGCCTGTATCTTGAGCATCTCCAAGGCCATGTTGTATATCCCCTTGCGCACCTTCTCCTTGAGCCGGCGCCAGTCCGCCCCACCCAGCCGGGACAACTTTACCTTCACCCGCTTGTCAAAACTGATGTACCTCTGGACCAGATGGGCCTCTTCCACCGGGACATAGAGGAGGTCCTTGTCCGCGTACTCTATCACCAAGGCCTGCCTCTCCCCATCCCTGAAGCGGATCCTGCGCATCCCCAGATAACGCCCGATCCCGTGATCGGTGTGGACCACATAGTCGCCTTCCTGAAAGTCAATGAAGTTGTAGGTGGGCAGTTCCTCTATCCGGCGGGCATCCACCTTGTCCACGGTCTTCCTTTTCCTGGCCTCCCTCCGGGGCAACACCACGACCAACTCGTAATCCCACAAGGGCCTGCCGTCGGCGGGATTGAAGGCAAAGATCCTCTCTATCTCGTCGAAATCCCAGGTAATCCTCACCGGGAACTCAAAGGTAAAGGGAAAGACCTCCAAGGTCTCGCCCCGCAATGCGAACTCCCCCTCCCTCTCCAATAGGGGATTGCGGACATAACCCGACTTGATGAGGCGGTTCACCACCTCTTCAGGAGAGACCTTTTGCCTACGGTAGAGCTTGAAGTGCTCGAAGGTCATCTCTTGTTCACGGCCTTCTTAAGGGCAGAGACCTCCTCTGGAGACAAATACCTCCACTTGCCTTCCTTCAGCCCGCCCAATCTCAAAGGTCCAAAACCGGTCCTGAGAAGATCCACCACCGGATGGCCAAGGCGGGCAAACATCCTCCTTATCTGGCGCTTCTTCCCCTCCCGCATCCGCAGGCGGATCCGGGAATACTCCAATCCCACCTCCACCGCCTCAGCATAGCAGGGCATAGACCTGAAGTCTCCCAGATCCATCCCCCTGCGCACCTCCTCTAACTCCTCCTCGCTGACCTTGCCCTTGACCTTCACCAGGTACTCCTTGACCACTCCGTAGCGCGGGTGCAGGAGAGGATGCACTATCTCACCGTCGTCGGTAAGGAGCAGGAGCCCCCGGCTGTCCTTGTCCAGCCTTCCCACCGGTTTAAGGCGGGATAACTCCCCGGGGAGCAGGTCCATCACCGTGCGATTGAACCTGTCCCGAACGCTAGTCACCACCCCTGCGGGCTTGAAGAAGATCACATAGCGATGCCCAGGAAGGCGCAGACGCCTGCCCTCAAACTCCACGATGTCCCCTTCGGGATCCACCTTAAAGGACAGATCCCCGTCGAAGGTCCTTCCGTTTATACGGAACTTGCGGGGACACTTCTTGAGCAGGTCCCCTGCCCGCCTCCGGGACAGGCCCAAGGCCTTGGCCACGAACGAACCAATCCTTATCCTCTTTCCCATAGTTAGCTAGTATATCACCACCCGCAAAAACCCGCACCCACCACCAAATGAGACAGATTCTTCCAGAAAGATCCCGTCTCATTTCTAATCCTCGACTGGGAAAATGGAGTTATGAGACATTTTTTCCAGAAAGATTTCGTCTCACTTCGGGGATTGACGGAATAGGAGGGCGTACATCACGGGTACGAGAAACAAGGTAAGGCTACCCGAAAACATCAGTCCGCCTATGGCAGCAACTCCAAATTCCTGCCATATCTCCGCCCCCTCACCCATACCCAAGGCCAAGGGAAGCATCCCAAGGACGGTGGTGAACCAGGTCATCAAGATCGGTCTCAACCTGCGCCGGGCGGAGTTTACGATTGCGGTGCGCACATCCATCCCCTGCGCCCTCAATACCTTTATGTAGTCCACCATCACGATGGCATTGTTCACCACTACGCCGGTGAGCATTATCAGGGCCATAAAGGCCATCATGGAAAAGGGCATACCTACCAAGAATAGTCCTACGATCACCCCCACCACCGCAAAGGGCACGGAGAAGAATATCACCAATGGGGCCTTCAACGACTCGAACTGCGCGGTCAATACCATGTACACCAGGGCCATACCTAACAGGAGCATACCCTTTAATTCGGAAAAGGCCTTCTTCTGCTCGTCTATCTGCCCGCCAAACTCCACCCTTATGCCCGGGGGCAGGGACAGGGACCTTATTATCCTGTCCACATCCCTCTTGACCTCGCTCAACGCCCGGTGATAGGTGTCGCATCCGACAGTCACCACCCGCTGTCTGTCCTTTCTCCTGACCTCCACCTCACCGGAAGACAACTCCACTTCCGCCACTTCCTTAAGGGGGATCACCTTGCCACTGGGCAGGACCAAAGGCAGGTGATAGAGATAATCGAGGCTATAACGCTGATCCTCGGGAAGGGACACGGTCACATCGAAGTCCTCGCCTGCATCCCGGAACTTCACGACATCGTCGGGATGTAGGTACAACCTGAGGGTCTCCGCTACATCCTTCACCGACAGCCCCAGAGTGGCCAACTTCTCCCTATCTACACTAATGCGCAACTCCAACCGGGTATTCCTCAGGGATGTCTTCACATTCACCGCACCGGGTATCTTCTTCATGGCCTCCTCTAACGCCTTGGCATACCGCCTCAACTCATTCAGATCGCGTCCCAACAGTTCCACCTCTATCTCACTCCTGCCCCACAGGAGCATCCTCTTGACCGGGGTTATGGATATACACTGATATTTCTCCAGATCAGGGATCTCCTTCAACCTGCGCCTGATGAGATAAGCAATCTCTTCACTCCTACGGGATCGCTCCTTTCTGGGGACCAGTTTCACGCCTATCTCCCCGACATTCTCTCCCTCGGGAAATCCCATAGCACTGCCGATGCCTTTCTTGGACTGCCCTACGAAGGCATACCAGCCCTTTAACTCCTTAGGGCTAACCACCTCGTGGACTATCTGCCCGATCTTTTTAGTGATCTTAGCGGTCTCCTCTATTCGGGAGGACTCGCTCAAAAAATAGGTGATAGTGATGTCACCGGTATCCACCTTGGGGAAGAATGAGGTCCCAACCACCTTTGCCAAAAAGAGACTGGAAACAAACAATACACCCCCGATCCCCAAGACCTTCTTGGGAGAATCCAGGGCCCGCTCCAGCCAAACGGTGTAGACTTCTTCTACCCTTGCGAAGGCGATCTCACCGCCCCTGCGCTCCCCGGCTTTGAGGATCCGGGAAGTGAGTGATGGCACCAGGGTAAGGGCTATCAACCAAGAGAAGGTTATAGTGGCGCTTACGGTAAACCCCAACTGTTTGAACATTATCCCGGTCAGTCCCTTGACGAATATAAGGGGGATAAAGACGCAGACCGTGGTCAGTGTAGAGGCAAATATCGCCCCTCCCACCTCACCTGCGCCTATCTCACTGGCCCTTTTCGGCGGGATACCCTCGGAGACCTTTCTGGTCACGCTCTCCAGGACCACGATGGAGTTGTCCACCACCATACCTATGGCGATGGCCAGACTCATCAGGGACATTATGTTTATGCTGTAACGGAAGAGATAAAGGAAGACGAAAGAACCCAGCAGAGAAAAGGGAATAGACAGGGCAATCACCAGAGAAGACCGCACCCTCCGCAAGAACAAGAAGGTAATGAACACAACCAGTACGCCTGCGGTAGCCACGGTGGTCAACAGGTCCCTTATCGCCATAAATATGAACTCCGAGGCATCCATTAGGACATTTACCTCGGTATCCGAAGGAAGCAGGTCCCTTAGTTCACTCAAGCGTTCCCTTAGCCTTTCGCACACCTTCACCGTGTTGGCCCCGGACCTCTTCTTGACCACCAAGACCACCGCAGGTTTACCATTGGCGAAGCCGAGCATCTGCTCCTCTTCGAACGCGTCCTTGACCTCGGCGACATCCCGCAGGTACACGGGCCTGCCGTTGCGGACGGTCAGGAGAACATCACCTATCTCCTTTGGAGAGGTAAATCTGGCCTTAAGGCGGATAAAGTAATTGCGCCTACCCTTCTTTATCCTTCCCAGAGGCAGGTCCAAATTCTCCTGTTTCAGACGCAGGGCAACCAATCTGGGATCTATCCCGTAGGCATTGAGCCTATCCGCATCCAGGCGGACCTTTATCTCCCGCCTCAAACCCCCATAAACCACCACCGCACCCACTCCCTCCACCCGCCTCAGATCGTCCAACACATTCGCATCCACCATCCGATACAGGTCTCGCCAGCTCGAATCCGAGGAAAGGGATACGACCATAACCGGTGCGGTTGCGGAGGAGAAACGGAATATAATGGGCTCCTCTGCGGAAGGTGCGTGCTGGGCGATGTCCCATCTGGCCAGATCCAGTTTGTCCCGAACATCGTTTACCGCTGAATCCAGATCCGTGCCCCACTTGAACTGGCAGGTGACCAAGGCGAGATTGTCCTTGGCGACGGAGAAGAGCTTGTCCAGACCCTCAACGGTGGATAACTGGTCCTCCAGATACTTTATCACATCCGACTCCACATCCTCCGCGCTCGCTCCGGGATAGGGGACGAGCACCGAGACCACCGGGGGTTCTATCTCCGGAAGCAACTCCACCGGCAACTTCGTTATTGCCACGACGGAGAGTAGCAACATACCGAGGAGGGACATCCAGATCAGATACGGCCTATGGACCGAAAGGTGAGGTAGGTTCATATCACTTACCACCCGAAAGCACGGCCCTTATCTTTTCCCCCTCTTTGACGCCCCCCTGAGCGGAGACGACCACCAGATCCCCTTCGGAGAGCCCCTCCAACACCTCTACACCCCAGTCCCCTATCTGACCGATCTTCAGATAACGCTTCTCCACCTTCCCATCCTTCACGACGAGACAATAGTAGGATCCGCTTCCCGGGAACCTCATCAGGGCATCCAGAGGAATAACCAAGGCCCTGTGGCGATCCAACACCACCTCCACCCGGGCGAACATCCCCGGCAGTAGTTCCCCTTGGGGATTTTCCACCAAGACCTCAACCCGTCCGGTGCGAGATAAGGGATCCAACACCTCCACCTTCTTGCTCACAACCCCCTTAAACACCTTCCGGGGATAGGCAGGGACCCGGACCTCCGCTTTCCCCCCCACCTTCACCTTTGGCAGGGTATACTCCGGCACATCGACTACCACCTTCACCCTATCCAACTCCACAACCACGCCCACCGGAGTGGCAGGGCTCACCACCTCCCCCTGATCCCTAGTCAGGTCCATCACCACGCCACCGGCAGGGGCCACCACCTTCGCAGGGTTGAACTTGTATCCCACCACATCCCGATCCACCAGGGCCACTACATCTCCCTTTTCCACCCGAGCGCCCTCCTCAACGACATACCGGATGAACTTACCCCCCACCCGGGGGTATATTCTCACCTGATTTCCCCCCTCCACACTGCCCACCCCCTGCCAGTGGGAACTGACCGTCTCATACACTACCCTCTCCACCCGCACCGGCCTTGCCTCCTCCCGAGCGAGAAGCGGTGAAGTCAAGAGAAAAGACGCCAGCACTGCCCCAGTGGAAAGCCTTATCACCTTATTTTGCATCTCCATTCATCTCCCCCTTTACCTCGTCTATGCTTCCGCCTATCTCGTATTCTAGTCGGGCCATCGCCTGGGCCATCTCACACCTCGCTTCAGCTAAAGCCACCCGGGCATTACCCAGAGAAGTCCTGCTGGAGAGGACATCCAGATGACTGCTCTCCCCGGCGGCATACCTGTCCAAGGCTATCCTATAGGCCCGCTCTGCCTCGCAGACCGCATCCCTGTGCATCTTCACCCGGTCCAAGGCGGAGTAAAGGTCAACCAGTGCCTCGTGCACCCCCGCAAGGACCTCCTTCTTCACCCTGGAAAATCCTGCCCGGGCCTTCTTAAGAGATGCCTTGGCCAGATTATACCTTGCCCGATTCAGGAAGAAGTCCAACGAGAGACTGACCTTCAGCCAGGTCAACATATAGTCGTCGTATTCAGGTCTACCGCGGGCAAAGGCCTGTCTGTCGTCTATGTGGTCCTCAAACTCCAGATACACCTTGGGCATAGACCTCCCGAAGGCGCTCTTCACCCCGTACTCCCCGGCCCGCCACCGTTCCCTTGCGGAGAGAATAGCAGGCCGGTGGGCGAGGGCGTAATCCCTAAACAAAGTCTCCGGGGAAAGACCCTTCGGCTCCTCCGGGAGATCCCCCCTCAAACGGACCTCCACCTCCGGAGACAGCCCCAAGGCCAACTTAAGACGGGTATAACTGTCCTCCAAAACGGCCCTTGCCTGGCGCAGGTCACTTCGGGCCTCGGACACCGCCACCTTGCTCCGCAGGAGGTCGTATTCAGGGGCCAGTCCTTGGGAGAACCGCTCCTCCGTCACCCGTAAGGTCTCCTCCGCGAGATCTAGGAGTTCCTTGCGTATGCGCACAAGTTCCTCGGCAAACAGGCACTGATAGAAAAAGAAGCGCGCCTGATAGAGTAGAAATGCCTCCACCTCCTGCCTCGACCAACGGCTTGCCTTCAGCACTGCCTTCGCCTGTCGTATAGCGTTCTCCACCTCGCCACCGGAAAAGAGGAGTTGGGACAGCCTCAATGCCACCCCGCGATTGGACTCAAAGTCTATGAAGGGGTGATCTTTATACCGGTTGTAATAGGCATCCAGCGAAATCCGGGGGAGAAACTGCGCCATTTCCAGATCCAGACTCGCTCGAGCCAGATCTTCCTGACTCCTTGACTGCGCAAGCCTGTCGCTGTTTCGCCGTATCAGCTTTAACAGATCCGCTTCCCTCAAGGTCAAAGCCCCCCTCTCACCCGCCACCAGCTGCGGGGCAACTCCGCTGACGAGAAAGAAAAATAAGAAAAGGAGCCTTATTATAGAAGAGGCCCTACTCATCCTTTATCAACCCTCCCCGCAGGACATTCCAGACCAGATTCGCCTTTTTCCGGAAAGAATACCTCCAACCCTGATGCGGAGACAGCAAGACCACCCCGGTTATCATGGCCAGGAGGACATCCAGAATCTCCTCTATGGAACCGCCCAAATCCCTCAGTCTTCCCATCTCCCGTGCCCTTGCGAAGGTGGTCTTTATACGGTCCAGTTCCTGATAGTAATTCTCCAAGTATATCTTTATAGACTGCCCCCGAAACTGGCTCTGATCGTGCACCAAAAGTTTCACCAGATGGGGATGCTCCTCAAAGAAGTTAAAGTAGGTAAATAGCGCCTCCCTTATCCGCAATACCGGATCTTCTATAGGATCCACCCGCGCGTGGATGGTCCTCCGCAACTCCTCCAAGCCGTGCCTTATTACCTCTACGAACAGCCCCTCTTTACTCCCGAAATACCTGTACACCGTCCCCTTGCCAAGGCCTGCCTCCTCCGCCACATCGTCCATCCGGGTATCCGCAAAGCCATAACGGGCAAACAACCTGCCGGCGACCTCCAGTATCCGTTTGCGCTTATCTCCGACCTTCACCTCTATATCACCCTCCAAAACCTTTCCAAGATAGCACCATCCAGCTTTTTTATCGTCCTATCCCCCTGATGCCCAGCAAAATATAGCTTATCACGGACGGACTGGTCAGTCCACAACATCGAGAAAAAAAGGGAGGCCTCCAGGGCCTCCCCCTAACGCTCCACGGCTGAAGAAGATTAGATGTCGAAGTAGAGGTAGAACTCGTAAGGATGCGGTCTCAGGTTGACGCCGTCTATCTCCACCGTCCGCTTGTACTCTATCCAGGTCTCTATTACATCCTTGGTGAAGACATCGCCCCGGAGCAAGAACTCGTGGTCCTTCTCCAGCGCGTTGAGGGCCTCCTCCAGACTGCCCGGGACGCTCTTTATCCTCGCCTTCTCCCTCGGAGAGAGCTCGTAGATGTTCTTGTCTATGGCCTTACCCGGATCTATCTTGTTGATTATTCCGTCTATACCCGCCATCAGCATCGCTGCAAAGGCCAGATAAGGATTGGCAGAGGGATCCGGAGGCCTGAACTCTATCCTCTTGGCCTTGGGGTTGGCGCTGTAGACCGGTATACGGACCGCTGCGGAGCGGTTCCTGGCGGAGTAGACCAGGTTCACCGGAGCCTCGTAGCCCGGGACCAACCTCTTATAGGAGTTGGTAGTCGGGGCGGCGAAGGCGAGGACCGCAGGTGCGTGCTTCAACAGGCCGCCGATGTACCACAGGGCCAGCTGGCTGAGGTGGGCGTAACCGTCCTTGGAATAGAAGAGATTCTCGTTGCCCTTCCAGA
This sequence comes from Candidatus Omnitrophota bacterium, assembly GCA_015494465.1. Lineage (GTDB taxonomy): Bacteria > Omnitrophota > Gorgyraeia > S143-82 > S143-82 > S143-82. The sequence goes on from WGBD01000002.1 coordinate 85,840, forward strand.
GGCTCTGGTGGGTGTGCATACCCGAACCGTTGTCCTTGAATATCGGCTTGGGCATAAAGGTAACGGTCTTGTTGTACCTCCGAGCAAGGTTCTTTATGACATACTTGTAGATCAGGAGGCTGTCCGCAGTGCGGGTGAGGGTCCCGTAGCGGATGTCTATCTCGCACTGCCCACCGCTGGCGACCTCGTGGTGATGGACCTCCACCGGGACGCCTATGGAGCGGAGGATCAACATGACCTCGTTGCGGAACTCCTGAAGGGTGTCGTGAGGAGGCACCGGGAAGTAACCCTCCTTGTACCTCGGCTTGTATCCGAGGTTGGGATTCTCCTCCCTTCCGGTATTCCACTCACCCTCTATGGAATCCACGAAGTAGAAACCGAAGTTCTCGCCCTGATCAAACCTGACATCGTCGAAGACGAAGAACTCTGCCTCCGGGCCCCAATAGCTGATGTCCGCTATTCCGCTCTCCTTGAGGAACTTCTCCGCCTTCTTGGCGATGTAGCGGGGATCACGGCTGTAGGGCTCGTGAGTAATCGGGTCGTAGATGTCGCAGATGATCACCAAGGTAGGGGTCTTTGCCAGAGGATCTATGAACGCGGTATCCAGATCCAACTTCAGTATCATGTCGCTTTCCTGTATCTTCTGGAAACCGCGGATGGAGGAACCGTCAAAACCAATACCTTCCTCCAGGATACCCCCACCCTTCTCGAGATCGGCCAACAGGTCCTCTGCGGGCATGGAGAAGTGCTGCCAGAGTCCGGGCAGGTCGTTAAACCTGAGATCGATTACCTTGATGTTGTTCTCCAATATGATCTTCTTGATCTCCTCCGGACTCCTGTGAGGATAACCCTCGGTCTTTATGACCAGAGAACTCATACCAAGACCTCCTGTTTAAACGGTTAAACCCAAAACCACTTCAACTCCAAGAGAATGCAAACCACACACGGAGACAGAGAAAACAACGCGGGACAGTGAGGCTGGACTCCTTTGCCCAGATCTCGCGGACACCCTTGCCCGGAAGTATTGATTTTAACCCAAACCAGGCCATTGTCAACAAAAATTCACTTCATACGCAGTACCCTGTCGCAGACCCGCTCCACCAGATCGAGGTCGTGGGATATGAACAGGCCTGAAACCTGTTTTTCTTTAAACAGGTTTCGCACCAGATCTACCAACCTGGATTCCGTCCGCTTGTCCAGGGCAGAGGTGATCTCGTCCAATACGAGGAACTTGGGCTCCAGCAACAAGGCCCTCGCTATGCAGACCCTCTGTCTTTGCCCCCCGCTCAACTGAGAGGGATAACGATCCAGGACCGATTCGTCCAGATCGACATCCGCCAAGGCCCTTACTATCCTCTCCCTAACCGCCCTGCGATTGAGATGGGGGAAGTGCACATCCATTGCCTCCTTCAGGTAACTCCCCACCTTCCAGAAGGGATCTATCGCGGTATAGGGGTCCTGAAAGACGATCTGCACCGCCTTGGCCAAGCCCTTGCGGTCCATCCTGCGCCATTCGGATACCTCCCGTCCCAAGACCTTGACCGAGCCCTCGTAATCCTCAAGCCCGGCGACGATCCTGCCGATGGTACTCTTCCCACATCCCGAAGGGCCCACTATTCCCACCAACTCCCCGGGGTAGACCTCCAGATCCAACCCGTCTATCACCACCTGGGGCAGGGACAGCAAGAGTTCCTTGCGGACATAAACCTTTCTCAAATCCCGTACGAGAAGTATGGGCTCTCTTTCAACCGACCTATCCAATCTCTATCCTCCGGGCCGAGAGGTACTCCACCGCAGACTCGTCGTGGGTGATGAACAGGACCGCAAACGATCCTTCCCTCTGGAGGTTGAGGATGAGGTCCAATATCCCCCGACGCAGGTCTGCGTCCAAGGACGAGGTGATCTCGTCGCCTATGAGGAGGGCGGGCTCCAAGAGGAGGGTCTGGGCTATGGCCACCCTCTGGGCCATCCCCCCGCTCAACTGAAACGGGTACTTCCTCTTTACCTCCAGTGGCAGGCCCACCTTCTTCAGCACCCCATCTATACTCTCCTGCACTCCCTTGGTTATCCCCTTGAGCAGGAGGACCTCCCTTAAGATATTATCCACCCGCATTATTGGATTGAGATAGGCGTGGGGCTGTTGGAATACTATACCGATCCCCTGTCCCCGTATCCGGCGGAAGTCCTCCTCATCCTCAAGAAGAGCACCCTTAAAGCGTATCTGTCCTTCCCAGACCGCGTTTTCGGGCAAGAGTCCCAACAGGGCCAAGGCTACGGTGCTCTTACCCGAGCCGGAAGGCCCGAGCAGGGCGACGATTTCCCCTTCTTTGATCTCCAGATCAAACCCCTTGACGACCTGTTTCAGCCCCTCAGGGGTCCTATAGGATATCCCCAGAGCGGATACCTTTAACAGACTCATCCCACGCGTATGTACTTACGAGCGTACCTGCGGATCAGTTCGGGGTTGTAGATGTTCCTGCCGTCGTAAACGACCTTGCCTTTGAACAGAGTCGGGTTGATGTCCTTATACTCCGGCCAGTCGGTCACCACCACTACCGCCTCGCAGTCCTTTATCAGATGCTGAGGATCATCCGCTACCCGAACCGAGTCTGCCAGATCACCCAAAGCAGAGAGGAAGTTATCCACCGCCACCGGATCGTGGACCGTCAACCTCGCACCCTCCTCAAGCAGGGCTCGGGCAATATCTATGGCCGGGGATTGGCGCACGTCGTCGGTACCGGGCTTGAAGGCAAGGCCGAGAAGGCCAACACTTCTTCCTTTTAAAGAGGCGAATTCCCCCCGCAAGGCCTCCACAGGTTTCATCCTCTGCCGGGCGTTCACCTTCATCACTGCAGACAGGAGCTCCACTTCCACCCCAACCGAGCGGGCGGTGGATATCAGGGCCGAGACATCCTTGGGGAAACAACTTCCCCCAAATCCAAGCCCTGCCTTTAGAAAGTAGGGGGATATCCGGTGGTCCAGACCCAATCCCCGGGACACCGTATCCACATCCGCCCCTAACCGCTCGCACATGTTGGCTATCTCGTTGATAAACGATATCTTGGTGGCCAGGAAGGCGTTTGAGGCGTACTTTATCATCTCCGCAGTGGCTATGTCGCAGACTAAGAGGGTGGGATTTACCTTCTCGTACAAAGACGCCACCTTCCAGGCAGCCTCCCGGTTGTCACTCCCTATCACCACCCTATCCGGGTTCATAAAGTCGTAGACCGCCTTACCCTCCCGCAAGAACTCGGGATTGGAGACCACATCAAAGCAGGCCTCGGGATGCCTTATACCCCTGCGGGTCAATTCCCCCAAGAGGAATGCCCTTGCCCATCGGCCAGTTCCCACCGGAACGGTGGACTTGTTGACGATGATCTTGTAGTCCCCTTCCTGCAGGTGCTCTGCTATGCCCTGAAGTGCGGACTCCACGAAGGACAGGTCCGCCGAACCGTCCGGCCTTGGAGGGGTACCCACGGATGTAAAGATAAAGTCTGCAAATCCAACCGCCTCTGCGTAATCCTCGGTGAAATTTATCCTGCCTTCGGAGCGCACGAAAGAGAACATCTCATCCAACTCGGGCTCGTATATAGGCAACTCACCTGCCTTCAGGCGGGCAACCTTGAAGGGGTCCTTGTCTAGTCCCAACACATCATGTCCCAGATAGGCGAAGCCTATTCCCGAGACCAGTCCGACATATCCCGTACCGATAACCGATATCCGCGCCATAGAAGGGATTATACATCAGGTCTTCTCCAAAATACAGATGTAAAAGCCCTCCATGGTCTCGGTGGGGATCACATGCCAGCCAAGTCCGTTTATACCCGGAAAGACATTCTTAAAGGGCAGGGCAAAGTCCACGGGTCGCAGATCCGGGAACTTGTTAAGTATCCACTCCATCAACCACTCGTTCTCCTCGGGGGAGAAGGTGCAGGTGGAGTAGACCAGTCTTGCCCCCTCCTGCATACAGCGATAGGCAGAGATAAGGAGCCTGCGCTGTTTCCTCGTCATCTCCTTGACCTTGCGCAGGGACCAATAGGCATAACTCCGGGGATCGTGGGGATCAAACCGCCCCTCCGCACTGCAGGGGGCATCCAAGAGGACCCTATCGAACCGTCCCGCGTACCTGCGGAAGAGGACCCCAGCGTCTCCCAAGAGAAGGTCTGCCTCCCTACAGCCCTGCAATTCCAGATTCGCCTTCAGACGATAGAACCTCGGTTTCACCTTCTCCACCGCCAGAAGATAGGCACCGGGAGGCAACATTGCACAGATCTGGGTGGTCTTGCTCCCGGGGGCAGCGCACATGTCCAATACACTGCGGGCGGACTCCAATTCCATGTACAAAGGGGGGAGCATGCTGGAGAGGTTTTGGAGGTATATCTTGCCCTCGCGATAGAGGTGTGTCTCTTGGAGCTCCCTTTGAGTCGGGGACAGGAGCACGAAGGCCCAGTCAAACCAGGGGACCTCCCTCAGACGCAGGCCAAGGGCTCTGGCCTCCTCCAGGAAGGCCCGCCGATCTATCTTGAGGGGATTTATCCGAAATGTCGTCAACCTCTTCCCGGTGAGACCGCGCAATATCTCAGCGAAGTGCTGGGGGAAGAACTCTTCCAACCTCTCTAAAAACTGGGCGGGAAATCTATCCTTCAACGAGGCCATGGCGCGCCTTCATAAACACATAACCGGTGGCTACTGCGATGGCATCGCTCACATCCAAGGGGTGATCCTTTATCCCCTCTCCCAGCGAATACATCTGGGCTATAACCCCCCTCACCTGCTCCTTTGAGGCATTCCCCCTGCCGGTGATGGCCCGCTTTATCCGGGCAGGAGATATCTCGGAGACCCTTGCCCCGCTCCTCTGGGCCGAGAGAAGCAGAATCCCCCGGGCGTGTCCCATGATCACCGAGGTGTAGGGGTGCTGACGGTGAGAATATATCGACTCAAACACCACCACCGCAGGCCGGTAAGAGGAGAACAACTCACAGGCGCTTTCGTAGAGGAAGTTGAGCCTCCAGGAAAGGGACTTACCACTGGGTATCTTGAAGACCCCTTTGTCCTCGAGATAACACCTGCGGGAGTGGACTCTAAGTACCGCGTATCCGGTCTGCCTTATCCCGGGATCTATACCTACGACGATACCTTCCACATCAACAACACTTCACACCCAACACCGCACTATCGCCATAACCCCTTACCAACACCTCTCCCACCGCATCCCGGGACAACTCCACGAACCTGCGTATCTTCTCGGGAGGGTGAACCCAATCCGGGCAGTGTTCCGGATCCAAGACATACTCCGGCCGATAGGCCTGCAAGACATAGCGTCGGGCAGAGGCGATCTCCTCTGCGATGGCCTTGATGTCCTCTTCCTCCACGAACCCCGGCACGACCGTGGTGCGAAACTCGTAATCCGGGGCAAGGGAGATGATCAGGGAGATGCTCTTGCGGATTCGCTCCACACCGTCGGGAGCAGACAGGCCCAGTTCGGGATACCTCTCCAGACGGGTCTTTACATCCATCGCCAGGTAGTCCAACTGCCCCTCCCTCAGGAGCAACTCCAGCACACCGGGGTTGGTCCCATTGGTATCCAGCTTGACCTTGTATCCCAAGGACTTTATCTGGTGTATGGCGTTGGGAAGATCCGCGTGGAGCGTGGGCTCCCCGCCGGTGATACAGACGCCCTCGAGAAAGGTCTTGCGGTGAGAGAGGTAGTCCAGGACCTCCTCCCACCGCTCCTTATAGACCTCTTCAGGCTCGTATTCGCAGGGGAGGAGGGCCACATTGTGGCAATAAGGACAGCGCAGATTGCACCCCTGCAAAAAGACTATCGCGCACAGGTGATTGGGATAATCAACGAGCGACAGTCTCTGTAGTCCGGCAACCGGGAGCATGCAGACCTTCCTCCTTGACCTTGAAGGTCTTCCTGTCCTTGAATTCCTCCTGCTTGCCCTTGTTCCACTCCTGCACCGGACGGAAGAATCCGGTTACCCGAGAGAATACCTCAACTTTGCACCTTCCCATAGCCCCCTCCTTTCTTTTTTCCTGTTTCCACCTATCCCTCGACACTGGCCAGGTCTTCGTAAGGGCACTTGAAGTGCGCACCCGGTATAAGCCCGTGATTCGGACATATCGTAAAGGTCGGCGTTATCGTAAAGTAAGGCAGACGATAGTTCTGGGCTATCACCCGTACCAACTTCTTCACCGTCTCCCCGCTGTCCAGGCTCTCTCCCAAGAAGATGTGGAAGACCGTACCGCCGGTGTAAAGCGTCTGGAGGTCGTCCTGATGATCCAGGGCCCAGAAGAGATCGTCGGTGTAATTGACCGGCAACTGGGAGGAATTCGTGTAATAGGGCTCCTCCTTGCCCTGGGTCTTTATGTCCGCAAACCGCTCCTTGTCCATCTTCGCCAGTTTGTAGGCGGTGCTCTCCGCAGGTGTTGCCTCCAAGTTGTAGAGGTGCCCCGTCTCTTCCTGGAATTCCCGCATCTTTTCCCGAATGTACTTGAGCACCTTTATGGCAAAGGCCTTGCCCTCGGGATGGGCGATGCTGACCCCGAGGAAGTTCAGACACATCTCGTTCATCCCCACCACCCCTATGGTGGAGAAGTGGTTGGCCCAGTAACTGCCAAATCTGGACTTGATGTCCGAGAGGTAGTGTCGGGAGTAAGGATAGAGTCCCTTCTCGGTGAACCTCTCCAGGACCTCCCGCTTTATCTCCAGAGAGGTCTTGGCCAAATCCAAGAGGTGGTCTAGACGGGCGAAGAACTCCTCCTCGCTGTCCGAGAGGTAGCCGATGCGGGGCATGTTCAGGGTGACCACCCCGATGGAGCCGGTCATCGGATTGGATCCGAAGAGACCTCCTCCCCGCTTCCGCAGTTCCCGATTGTCCAACCTCAGACGACAGCACATGCTCCGGGCATCCGAGGGATCCATGTCGCTGTTTATGAAGTTGGAGAAGTAAGGGATACCGTACTTGGCGGTCATCTCCCACAACGGCTCCAAGAGTGGATTGTCCCAGTCGAAGTCCTTGGTGATGTTGTAGGTGGGGATCGGGAAGGAGAATATCCTGTGCTTGGCATCCCCCTCTATCATCACCTCGCAGAAGGCCCGGTTTATCCAGTCCGCCTCCTTCTGGAACTCCTTGTACTTCTTGTCCTTGAACTCACCCCCGACGATGACATACTCCTCTTTAAGCATGTCGGGGATGGTGAGGTCCATAGTGATGTTGGTAAACGGGGTCTGGAACCCGACCCGCGTGGGCACATTTATGTTGAATATGAACTCCTGCATGTACTGCTTGACCTGTTCGTAGGTCAGGCCGTCGTAGTAGACGAACGGTGCCAAGAGGGTGTCGAAGTTGGAGAAGGCCTGGGCGCCCGCTGCCTCTCCCTGCAGGGTATAGAAGAAGTTGACGATCTGTCCCAAGGCGGTGCGGAAGTGCTTGGGCGGTCGGGATTCCACCTTACCGTAGGCACCACCAAAGCCCCGCAGGAGCAGGTCCTTGAGGTCCCATCCACAGCAGTAGACGCTGATAGAACCGAGGTCGTGGATGTGGAAGTCCCCGTTGCGGTGGGCGTCTGCCACCTCCTTGGGGTACACCTTGGTGAGCCAGTATCCGCTGGCAACGGTGGTGGAGATGTAGTTGTTCAACCCCTGGAGGGAATAGCCCATGTTGGCGTTTTCCTTGACCTTCCAGTCCCTCTGGTTGATGTAGTCGTCTATCATGTCCACCGCATCCCGCAGGAGCTGGTGGACCTCCCTTATCTTGGCGTGCTGTTCCCGATAAAGTATGTAGGCCTTGGCGGTCTTGGCGTGCCCGTTCTCTATCAGCATCTTCTCCACGAGATCCTGCACCTCTTCCACCGTCGGTATGCGGTCGTCTTTGTAGAGGATCTCAAGGATGGAGACCACCTGGTTGGCTATCTTCTTGGCGGGCTCCCTGTCCTTGCCCCCTACCGCTTGGGCAGCCTTGAAGATGGCGTTCTCGATCTTCTCGGGATTGAACTTCTCCAACCGGCCGTCGCGTTTGCGGATGTACTTGATCATGTCGCCCCCCTTATACTAACAAAACCTGTTGAAGGAAATCTACTTGCCGTACTTCTTCCTCAGGATCCGCGCCGCCTCTACCATGTTGGAGAGAGAACGCTTCACCTCAGGCCAGTCGCGGGTCTTCAGTCCGCAGTCGGGATTGACCCACAACAACTCCTTCTTTATCCCCCGGCGCAGACACTCCTCAAGGAGTTCCAAGATCTCCTCCACCGGAGGCACCCGCTTGCTGTGTATGTCGTAGACCCCGGGGCCGATGCACTTGTCGTAGCGGTACTCCCGGAATACATCCAAGAGTTCTCCCCGGGACCTGGCGTTCTCTATGCTTATCACATCCGCATCCATCTCCGAGATGGCGCTGATGATGTCGTTGAAGTCGGAGTAGCACATGTGGGTGTGGATCTGGGTCTCCGGCCTCACCCCGGATGTGGTCAACCTAAACGACTTCACCGCCCAGTCCAGATAGGCCCTGCGCTTGCGGGCCTTCAAGGGCAGGCCCTCCCTCAAGGCAGGCTCGTCTACCTGTATTGCCTTTATACCGACCTTCTCTAAATCCAACACCTCCTCCCGCAGGGCCAAGGCAATCTGATAGGCCACCTCCTTGCGGGGTATGTCCGTGCGCACGAAGGACCAGTTCAATATCGTAACCGGACCGGTAAGCATGCCCTTCACCGGCCTTTCGGTCTGCTCCTGCGCGTACCTTATCTCGTTGACGGTCATAGGGGCGGGGCGAGAGACATCTCCGTATATGATGGGAGGACGCACGCACCGGGAACCGTAGGACTGGACCCACCCGTTCTTGGTAAAGGCAAAGCCCTTCATCTTCATACCGAAGAACTCCACCATGTCCGTGCGCTCAAACTCCCCGTGCACCAAGACATCCAGCCCTAATTCCTCCTGAAACCTTATTACCTCCCTTATCTTCTCGGCAATGAAGACCTGATAGGCCAACTCGCTTATCTGCCCGCTCCGGTACAACCTGCGCATCCGCCTGACCTCTTGGGTCTGGGGGAAACTGCCGATAGTGGTGGTGGGGAACAACGGCAGATTCAGGAGCTTCTTCTGCAGGGCAAACCTCTTGGCAAAGGGCACGCCCCTGTCGAAGTCCGAAGGACTCAGGGCCTTCATCCTGCGCCTGACCTCGGGATCGTTGCGGAAGGCCTCTCTCTCCAGTCTCTTGAACAGGGCCCTGTTTGCCCTCAAGAGGGATGTGTTCCCTCTCCATACCTTCCTTATGTCCACCAACTCCTTAATTTTCTCTATCGCAAACGCAAGGTAAGGCTGAATCTCGCCCAGATCCTCTCCCTCAACCGTGTAAGGGACGAATTGCAGGGAAGACGACGGCGAGAGCATAGAATTACTCAGGTCGATCTTCTTGGCCAACCCCTTCAAGAGGGTGATGACCTGGGAGTAGTCGGTACGCCAGACATTCCTGCCGTCCACTACCCCCAGGACGAGTCTGAGGCCCTCAGGGAGCCTGGTGCGAGAGAGGGCCTTAAGGTTTGCCTCCCTGCCCCGTACCATGTCCAGCCCAATATAGGCGAACCCCCACTTTACTGCCTCAGGTAGGTGCTCCTCTACGGACTCGAAATAGGTCTGGAGGACAAACCTCGTCTTCTTCCCGTAGCGGGCGTTGAGATCTCTATAATAGCCCCCGAGCCTCTTCACCGCCTTCTTATCCCTGCCGTAGACCAAGGCGGGCTCGTCTATTTGGATGTACCTTGCCCCCGCGGAGACCAAGGAGTTTACAACTTCCTCGAACACCGGCCAGAGGGCAGACATCCACTCCACCAGCGTGGTCTCGGACTCCACCTTGGCCAACTTCAGGAAGGTATACGGACCGATGAGAACCGGCTTGAGCTCCACCTTCCGGCCCTTCAGCCACCGTTTGGCCTTGTTGAACTCGTCCAACATCCAGTTGTACTGCAGGTGGAACTCCCCATCCACCTCGGGCACTATGTAGTGATAATTGGTATCAAACCACTTGGTCATCTCTAGAGCGGGATTGCGGGCATCCCCCCGGGCGTAGACGAAGTACTTATCCAGCCAATCCGCAGAAGGGGAAAACCTAAACCGCTTCCCCGCGCACCCGTACATCCAGGCGGTGTCCAGGACCCCATCGTAAAGGGAGAAGTCCCCTACCGGTATCACCTCCACGCCGAGATCGGCCTGCAGTAGGAGGTGTTCCTTTTTCAAGGCATCCACCTTCTTCAGGAACTCCTCCCGGCCTATCTCCTTCCTCCAGAAGGACTCCAAGAGGAACTTCAACTCCCGATTCCTGCCTATTCTGGGAAAGCCCAAGGTGGTGATCTTCATTACTCGTCCCCCTTTCCACAGGTCTTCACACGAAATCCACAGGTTTTGCCCAACTTACACAATATATTGTGGTTCACTATTGCTCAAGCCACTATATATTGTAATCCGGGCGGGAATATTGTCAACAGATTTTTTGGAATTCTTCCTCTATCAGGCGGATCAATCTCGCGTCCTCTTGGGCCTCCGCCCCGGGCACGGTGAGATATCCGCCTACCATAAGCCCGTTGGCCCCGCTCAGGAAGGCCAACAACTGCATAGGGCCGAAGACCCGCTCCCTACCGGCGATGATGCGTATCTCTTTATCGGGCAGGGCAACCCTGAAGAGGGCAATGGCCTTAAGGGCGGATATCGGATCCAGCGTCTCGAGGCCCTCCAGGGGTGTGCCCGGGATGGGAATCAGGAAGTTTATCGGGATGGAATCCACATCCAGATCCCGCAGGACCAGGGCCATCTCTATACGGTCTTCCCAATCCTCCCCCATACCTATTATACCACCGGAGCAGACCTCAAGTCCCTCCTCTTTGGCCAGACGGATGGTCCTCATCCTGTCCTCAAAGCGGTGGGTGGAGACGATCTTAGGATAGAAGGAAGGGGATGCCTCTATGTTGTGGTGATAGCGCACCAGCCCCGCGGACTTCAGGGCCCGCAGTTGATCCCGGGAGAGCATCCCCAGAGAGGCGCAGACCTCCAGCCCAATCGATCTGATCTCAGGGATTACCTCGCATATCCTATCCAGTTCCTCGTCGCTGATACTCTCTCCGCTGGTTACTATACTGAAGCGCTGGGCGCCAAGGGCCTTCTTGGCCCGGGCGGATTCCAGTATTTCGTCCTTATCCTTTAAAGGATACACCGCTATGTTCGCCCGACTCACCCGGGACTGGGCACAGTACTTACAATCCCCCGAACAAAGCCCGGAACGGGCGTTCACTATCGAGCAGAGGTACAATCTATTCCCGCAAAACCTGTTGCGCAGTTCGTTGGCAAGGCATATAATCTCTAAAAGAGGTTTGTGCAACAATTCCTTAAGTTCCCGTTCCATCTCGGCCATAGCAATCGGATTATAACCCGTTTAACCGAGGAGGTAAACTATGCAGTACGGTATAACCAGTCTGGACCAGGCAGAACTGAGGATACGGGAGTTCGTCTCCGGGGTCTACGGATGGATGGCAGGGGGACTGGCCCTGACCGCGGTGGTAGCGATGTCCATCGCCAACAACCCCAACGCGGTGATCTTCCTGGCCACCCACCCCTGGATAATGTGGCTCTTGATCATCGCCCAGATCGCCATGGTCTTCAGCCTGTCCATCGCCCGGATGTCCGGGATGACCGCCACCATAATCTTCATCCTCTACTCCGGGATGATGGGGGTGACCCTGTCGGGCATATTCCTCGTATACACCAAGACCAGTATCGCCCAGGCCTTCTTCACCACCGCGGGGATGTTCGGGATAATGGCGATATACGGTCACACCACCAAGACGGACCTGACCCGAGTGGGCCAGATAGGGATGATGGCCCTGATAGGGATCATCCTCGCTTCGTTGATAAACCTCTTCTTCCGCTCTTCCACACTCCAGCTCATCATCTCCGTAATAGGCGTGATCCTGTTTACCGCCCTCACTGCCTACGATAGCCAGAAGATAAAACAAATCGGTTACGAGGCCTACCAGATGGACGAGAACACCCTGCAAAGGATGACCATACTGGGGGCACTCGTGCTCTATTTGGACTTCGTCAACCTGTTCCTATATCTGTTACAGCTGATGGGCCGAAGGGAAGATTGATGAAGACGGTCTACATAGGGACCAGCGGTTATACCTACTCCGACTGGAGAGGTAAGTTCTACCCCGAGGACCTGGCGCCCTCGGGGTTTTTGTCTTACTATGCCCAGATCTTCAACTCCGTGGAGATAAACATGACCTTCTACCGCTCGCCCTTCCCCAATGTGGTCAAGGGCTGGTACAAAAAGACGCCGGGGGAGTTCCGATTCGTCTGCAAGGGCCCGCGCTACATCACCCACATTCAGCGCCTAAAAACCACAACCGAGTCGTTAGACAAGTTCTTTTCCCCTCTGGAGCACCTTCAGGAAAAATTGATCTGCATCCTGTGGCAACTGCCTCCCTCCCTAAAGAGGGATGTCTCGCTCCTAAAGGACTTTCTCGCCTTGGTGAAAAATCACCCCAAAGGGGCCCGATTGCTCCACGCCATAGAGTTCCGAAACGAGACCTGGTTCAACGATCAGGTGTACCGCATACTCGAGGACCACGCCACGGGCCTGTGCTGGTACGACGCCCCTAAAGACCGCTGGCCCAAGACCCCAACCGTCACCACCGGATCGCTCATATACCTGAGGTTCCACGGAAAGACCGACCTCTACAAAGGGAGCTATCCCGACGAAGACCTCTTAAGGTGGATAAAGGAGATAAGAAAACACGAGGAGGTGCGGACCCTATTCGCATTCTTCAACAACGACTACGACGCAGCCGGGGCCCACGACGCCCAGAGGTTTAAGGAATTACTTTTCTCCTATAAGGGCTAAAAATTCCTTCTCGTCGATGATGGTGAGGCCGAGTTTTTTGGCCTTGTCGTACTTGCTACCCGGGTTCTTACCCACCACCACATAGTCCACATTCCTGCTGACGCTGTCGGTGGTCTTGCCCCCCAGTTCCTGCACCTTGGCCTTGGCCTGGGAGCGGGTAAACCTCTCCAGTTCCCCGGTGAAGACGAAGGTCTTGCCTGCCAAGGGCAGGTTTTCCCTTCTCTTGCGGACAGTATTTACCCCAACCGCCTTTAGATCCTCTATCAACCTGCGATTGTGCTCGTCGTTGAAGAAGTTGACGATGCTGGTGGCCACCTTATCTCCTACCTCAGGGATAGTAACCAATTGGGAATAATCGGCCTGGGCGAGCTCGTCTAGGGACTCAAAGCGCTCCGCCAAGACCTGAGACAACTTCTCCCCTACATAGCGTATACCCAGACCGTATATCACCCGATACAGGTCCCTGTCCTTGCTGGCCTCGATCGCCCTCAGCAAGTTCGTGGCCTTCTTTTCCTTAAATAGAGGGAGTTTCAACAAGTCGGACAGGGTCAATCTGTAGAGGTCCGCTACGCTCTTGACCAGTCCCCGTTTCAGCAGGCCGTCGACCACTGCCTCACCTAACCCTTCTATGTCCATCGCCAGTTTGCTCCCCCAGTGCAGTATGGAGGCCTTCAATTGGGCAGGACAGGAGCGGTTGACACAGCGATAGGCCACCTCGTCGGGCAGTTTCACCACCTTACCTCCACAGACCGGACAGGTCTTGGGAGGGAGGATCTCCTTTTCTTGGCCGGTCCTCTTCTCGGGCAGGACCTTGACGATGTGGGGAATCACATCTCCCGCCCTCTCCACCACCACCCAATCCCCTATCTTCACCCCCAACCGCTGGATCTCGTCGAAGTTGTGAAGCGTCGATCGACTTATCACCACACCTCCACATTCCACCGGCTCCAGATTGGCAACGGGGGTTATGACGCCCGTCCTTCCCACCTGATAGTCTACCGAGACGATGCGGGTTATTGCCTGCCTTGCAGGGAACTTGAAGGCGATCGCCCAGCGAGGGGCCTTTGCGGTGTAGCCCAACTTCTCCTGAAGGGCAAAGTCGTTCACCTTTACCACTATACCGTCTATCTCGTACAAGAACTTTTCCCTAACCTCCAACACCTCGTCGTAAAAGGCCTTGACCTCCTCTACGGAATTGCAGAGCCTCCGATTCGGCTCAACGGGTATGAACATCTCTGCCATTGCAGAGAGGAATTCCCACTGGCTCTTGTACTTTGGCGGTTCAACCCTACCGTAGGAATGGCAGAAGAAGTGGAGGTTCCTGCGGGCAACCTCCTTTGGATCCAACAACTTAAGAGATCCAGCGGTCGCGTTGCGGGGGTTGGCAAAGGTCTCCAGGCCCTGCTCTAACCTCTCCTGATTCATCTTCTGGAAGTCCGACTTGCGCATGTAGACCTCTCCCCTTATGTCCAGATAGGCAGGGGCCTTGTCCTTGGGAAGGGAAAGGGGCAGTTCCTTTATCGTCTTTATGTTCGGGGTGATGTCCTCGCCTCTATACCCGTCCCCCCGGGTGATACCCCTTACCAACCGACCGTCCTCGTATATCACCGATACCCCAACCCCGTCTATCTTCAACTCGCACACCAACTGAGGCAGTTTGCCCAATGCCTTCTCCAGCCGTCCACACCACTCCTTGAACTCCTCGTAAGAGTACACATTGTCTAGGGAATACATCCGGGGATCGTGTTCCACCACCGCAAAGGTCGGTTTCTCTGGCAAGGCCCCCACTCGCTGGGTAGGAGAATCGGGACTGGCGAACTCGGGGAACTCTTCTTCGAGGCGCTTCAACTCCCTAAGGAGTTGGTCGTACTCGTAATCGCTTATCTCCGGACGGGCCAACACATAGTAAAGGTAGTTGTGCCGGTTGATCTCCCTCCTGAGGAACTCTATTCTGCGCCTGGCCTCTTCCTTGGTCATAGGACACCACCTCGCCTATATCGTCGGTAATATGTGGAATCCGCTCTGAGAAGGGATCTCCTCTGCATCGTCCAAAAACCGTTTATCCCGAATGTATCCCAGGAAGTGCCTCTCCAGATCGCTGAGGAAGCTCTGCAGTTGCTCGGGCTCGCCTTCTACGAACATCTCCACCTCACCAGTGCGCAGGTTCCTCACCCAACCCGATACGCCCCACCTGTGGGCCAGCATCTTGGAGGTGTACCGGAACCCTACGCCCTGTACCGTGCCGGAGAAGACGATGTGCCACTTCATATTACGATTATACCACAGGAGCGAGTAGGCGTTGGACGGGCTTACTCCCGGCGGACTGGGGCAGGTTGAACCAAGTCATCTTGGGCAGTGGTTTTAGATCTCATCCGCCACCATAGGAGCTTGCTGATGAGGATCAGATAGAGAACGACCTCCTTCCAATCCAACTTGCTTTGGCCGTAATGGCGCACGCCAAAGTGAATCGGGACCTCCACCACCTTCGCGGACCTGGCCTTTACCAGTATCTCCAGCAGTACCTTGTATCCGATCAGATACCAGTCCGAGATCGACTCCAAGACCCAGCGCTTCACCGCAAAGAACCCGCTCATCGGATCCTTGACCGGCGTAAATGGGGAGGCCAAAAGGGTGGCTACATGGGACATCAGGTTTCGGTTGTGGCTCCACTTGGGATCTATGTCTCCACCCACGAAGCGACTGCCCACCACTACATCTGCCCCCTTTTCCAGTTCCTCTATCATCCTAGGGATCACCTCGGGGTCGTGCTGGCCGTCCGCATCCAGACACACCAGGTAATCACCTTCCGAGGAGAGAAAGCCCGTTAGGACCGCAGAGGCAAGTCCCATCTTCTTGGGCCTGCGGATCAGCTTTATGGGATAGGTAGCGCTCATCGCCTTCACTACCTCGTAGGTGCGATCAGGGGAGTTGTCGTCTACGACCACTATCTCGTAATCGTAGGGCTCCAAGGTGTAGGCGATCTTGCTCAAGAGAGGCCCGATGTTCTCCCTCTCGTTGTAAGAGGCGAGGACCACCGAGATCTTGGGTGAGTTGCCCAAATCAGCCTTCAAAAGGTAGCCCCCACAGTTTTATGAAGCCTTCCGCTGCGGAGTGATCGAAGGTGTCGGATTCGTCGTAAGAGGCAAGGCTCTTCTTGTAGCGGGTGTAAGGGGACTTCCTCCCTACCACCTGGACCCAACCCGGACCTATCTTAAGCCTTACCACACCGCTGACCCTCTCCTGAGTGACGTCCACGAACGCGCTCATCGCCCGGCGCAGGGGTGAATACCACAGGCCGTAATAGACCAGCTGGGCAAATCGATTGGCCATGTTGTCCTTGAAGAACAGGGTATCCCTATCCAGGACCAACATCTCCAATTCCCTGTGGGCAAGGTACAATATGTGACCTGCCGGTGCCTCGTAGACCTCACGGGACTTTATCCCTACCAACCTATCCTCCACCATGTCTATCCTGCCCACGCCGTACTCTCCGCCTAGCTTGTTCAGTTCCTTGATAAGCGATTCGCCGGAAAGCCTTTTGCCATTGAGGGCAACGGGTATCCCCTTGCGAAATTCTATCTCCACATAGGTCGGGCTCTTCCTCACCTCTGCGGGGTCCTTGGTGATCTGGAAGGCATCCTTGGGTGGCTCCGCATAGGGATCCTCCAAGATACCGCACTCTATGCTCACCCCCCACAGATTCTCGTCTATGCTGTAGACCTTCTTCTTGCTGACATCTATGGGGATACCGTGGAGTCGGCAGTAATCCACCTCCTCTTCTCGGGAGCGAAACTCCCACTCCCTGACCGGGGCTATTATCTTCAACTTGGGATCCAGCATCCTGACCGCCAGCTCTATACGCACCTGATCGTTGCCCTTCCCCGTACATCCGTGGGCGACTGCAACTGCCCCTTCCTTGTGGGCCACCTCTACCAGGTACTTACCTATGAGTGGCCTGCCCAGGGCGGTGGCGAGGTAATACTTCCCCTCGTAGACCGCCCCTGCCTTTAAGGTGGGCCAGATGAAGTCTTCTATGAACTCCTTGCGCAGGTTCTTCACATACAACTTGGTGGCCCCGGCAGCCTTTGCCCGCTTCCGGGCGATCTCGACATCCAAGGCCTGTCCCAGATCCGCCATAAAGCAGACCACATCCCAGCCCCGATCCTTCAACCAGCGCACACAACAGGAGGTATCCAGGCCCCCCGAATAGGCCAAGACGACCTTCTTATTCTTCTTTCTCACGCTTTTTGCCATCCTCGTTACCTCCTATGGTCCTAGCGATTATATCATTCCAAAACCCGTGAGGATAGTTCTCGCAGTTTACCGCATCGGTCAACACGCAATTGACGAATTCCGGATAGGGGATATTTGCCCCCTCAGCCTTGGAGTTGACGCTTCCTACCAGATAGGCCTTGGCATCTACTTTCTGGCCCAGATGGTATAGGGCAACCCCTTGATTGAAAAGGTTTATGTCCAGACGGTGGGCAAAGCGGAAGATCAACCGTTCCCAGTTGAGGGCCAATCGGTACTTTCCCTCTTCGTAGAGGTCCTCCGCATGCCTCCGAGCAAGGAACAGAACGGTGGAGAGGTAGACCGAGGGCATTCGCTCCAGGGCGCTGAGGGAACCGATGTAGGTGCGATAACCGTAGTGGTAATCGCTTTCCGCCAAGAGTATGGTATTCATGTGCTCGCTTACGCTGTCGTACCAGGCCTTGTGTACCTCCTTGGCGATCTCCAGGACCTTCTTGCACTCTTCTATGTGCCCGGTGTAAAGGAGGAACCTCAACATCACATCCTGGGTGTAGCGGAACAACACGAACTCCCGTTTAAACTTATCCCAATCGGGATCGTGCCAACCCAGCTCTGGAGCAACGCCCTTTCTGACCAAGGCCACACCCCCGGTGTCCCAGTAGACGGGTCTCCAGTCAGGCTGATCCAGGAGCATCCACAACAATCCCCAGTGGGTATAGGAGATAAGGGCGACATCCGCCTCCTTTAGCACCTCCTGGATGGGGATGCCCATCTTCTCGTACCGGCCGGTGCTCATGTTGTAATAATCCATAAAGTGCTTGCCCATACGGGTATCGATGAAGACCTTGAACTTGGGATAGCCCTTCAACATAACATAGGAACCCACTCCGTAGCTGTTGATCATCTTGTAAGGGCCACCCGGGAGGTTCTTCTTCAAGAACTCCAGCTCCCGCACCGGCACCCAAGGCCCGTCGCCCACATAGGTGTAACTGGGGATCCGTTCTACGCACCCCACCAACAGGAAGTAGATAAAAATCACCGAGACGAGTTCCATCAGGTACCACCAAAGAGTCTTCCACTTCAGCCCTCTGAGCCAATAGGTCAAAGAGAAGGCAGAGAAAACCCCAAAGGTGTAGGTGAACCTACCGAACGACAAGGACAGCTTCGCAAATACCAATCCCAGCACCAGTAGGTCCCAGGGACATGACCTTAAGGCCTCGAAAAGGGAATCCTTATCTCGAGATTCCCAATACCGCCTCAATCCTGGATAGGCCAACGCCCCGAAGACGACGACTATGGAGATCAGGCCAAAGAGAAATCCCAAGAAGTACATGCTGTTCAGGTTCGGCTTCAAGGGGGAAAAGGCCATTATGTGCTTCGCACTCTCTGCCAAAGGCTCGTTGGGCCCAAGGCCGATTATTTTCAGCAGGGCCTTGCCCACGAACTTGGAGGCGATAAACCTGGCATAGAACAGGGGCTTGGGAGTAATGAACAAGGCGACAGAAGAAAGTACCCACATCAGGAACAAGTGCTTTCCCAGTCTGCGATTACCGTTCAGGAAGAACTCCACGAAGGCCATGAGAAGGATCGTCCCCCAACCGATGACCACTGCGATGTGGGAATTGGCCCAGATCAAGGTGATGAGGGGAATAGACCACAGGAGCTTTAGTCGTCCCGTGAGCTTAGCGAAGTAATAGACGAAGACGAGGGCGGAAAACAGAGGTGCGGAAAACATGTCCGCCTTCAGCATCATCCCGTTTCTGCTCAGCATCAACATCAACAGGAGTAGATAGAGAAAGGTGATCCGAATACTGGACCTGGCTTCGTAGGCCAAGACGAAGAGAAGGATACCCATGAAGAACAACAACAAGATCCTCAAGGAATATATGTAGGTGAGCTCCTCTCCTCCCAGTTTGTACAAGAGATAAAAGCTCACCTGGGGAATCCAAGCGGGGTACAGTCCCACATCCGAGTAGTGGACCCAGGTGAAGTCGTTCTCGTCTACTCTCAAGCTCTTGTGTCTCAGGATCTCCTTCCCGTAGGCAGTGTGGAAGTAGATGTCCCCGTCTATCGTGGCATTAGAATACAACAGGATCAAGGCTATAAAGGACAAAGCCACCAAACAGGCAAAGGCCACCTTTTGAAACAACGAGAGAAGATTAGCGTCTTTCCACATTGCTATTCGCATCTGCATGTGCCTGTTCCCCCCCAGTTTACCCAGACATACTGCTTGTTATCGTCGTCGCCCACTTCCAACTTCACCATCTGCTTCAGGACATTGACCTCCACTACTTTCCCCTTCTCCCCCTCAAGCCTCACTACTTGCCCAAGCTTAGGCATATCCTTCAAGGCCTCTCTATACAGGTCCCATTCGTATCCCAGACAGCACATCAACCTACCGCATATCCCGGATATCTTATTAGGATTCAAGGAGAGGTTCTGATCCTTTGCCATCTTTATGGACATGGACCTGAACTCCCGCAGGAACAGGGAACAACACACCTCCCGTCCACAGATTCCCAGGCCTCCTAGCATCTTTGCCCCGTCGCGCACCCCTATCTGGCGCATCTCTATCCGGGTTCTAAAGGTCCGGGCAAGGTCCCGCACTAACTGGCGAAAGTCCACCCTCTCCTCGGATACGAAGTAGACGATGAGCTTTCCCTTATCGAAGGTATACTCCGCAGATATGAGGTTCATGTCCAGGTTGTGATAGTTGATCTTGTCCTTGATTATCCGCAGGACCTCGGGTATAGAGGCCTGCAAAGACTCGATCTTCTCCTTATCCTCTTCACTGGCCTTCCTGACGATCTGATGTACTGGACTGACCGGCTCTTCTAAGAAAAGAGAAGAGACCACCTCACCCCAATCCGTGCCCTTGTCGTCCTTCAGTATCACCAGATCGTCTGCAGATATGTCTTCTTCACAGGCCTTTCGGGCGTAAACTACCGGCCCGTGTCTCCTTATCCTGACCTGATAGAGTATCTCCTCACTCATCTCGCACACTCCATTCCCGCTGAAAGCCTGGCCTCGAGCAGAGCGAGGTTGGCCATCTCCGCATTGGCGTAGGCCTCAAAGACCAACTCACCTGCCCCTATCCAGGCGCCTATGTCCCTGCAAGATTTGTCGAACAGCCCATAGGCCACCTCTTTTACAACCCGATTCGCCAAGGCATCGTGCAGGGCCATCGCGTAATAGCGCATCCCTAAGTCCACCCTCGCCCTATCCTTTATCAACTGAGGGCGCCCCCGTATCGTGCCCATCGCTTTACGAAACTTTTCTTTAGCCGAGTCCAGATCTTCGTCCAACAAGGGTCTAAATCTCCCTTCGCTGTAGCGCCAATCCGCCCTCTCACAATTCACCTTAGGCACCCCAAAACGCAAGGACAGACACCGCGAACGGATGGTCGCCGGGACCCGGGAAGGCCTGCTGGTTATTAAGATAAAGACCAGCTCCCCGGGAGGCTCCTCCAGGAGTTTGAGAAAGGCGTTGGCGCAGACCGCATTCATCCTGTGGGCGTCGTCTATCAACGCGAACTTCCGCTCTCCGTAGGCAGGGCGTTTGTAGGCAAACTCCCTGATCGCGGAAAGGTCCCCTACGAGGATCTCGTCCCCGTTCTTTTCCAGGAAGAGGACATCCGGGTGGGCGCCCATCTCTATCAAGCGATGTTGATCCGCAGGATAAAAGGTCTTGATCCAGATCTTGGCCAGGAGCCGTTTCCCCACCCCTTCGGGACCAACGAACAGAAGTCCCCGGGGGATAGTTCCCTTATCCCGCAAGGTGGCAAGGAACCTCCACTGGACCTCGTGGCCTATAACCTCTTTTTCACTTCCTGCCATACCTCTTCACACACCTCCTCTAACGGCCTCCGAGAGTCCACCAACAGCATCCTCTCCGGGAAGACCTCTACCAAGTCTCTATAGGCCTGAATGACCTTCTCTAGAAAGTGGACCCCTCGGGACTCTACCTTGTCCTTCTCCCTAGCCTCCAATCTGGCGAGGATGTCCTCGACATCCGAATCCAAGACCACGGTAAAGGTCGGGAACACCGATCCAAAGAACTCTACTAAGACCCTCAAGACCTTATCCACCCCCAACCCCATTACCGCCCCTTGATACACGAGGGTAGAATCCACATAGCGGTCCATCACCACTATCTTGCCTGCCTTCAGGGCAGGCAAAATCAACTCCTCCACCAACTGGGCCCTCGCGGACAGGTATAGGAACAACTCCGCCTTGGGACAGATGTTGATGGACTCGTCGCGCAACAACAACAGACGGATCCTCTCACCCAGCCCCGTGGAGCCTGGCTCCCTCACCAAGAGGACCTCTCTACCCATCTCTTGGAGCCTGTCCTTTATGTATCCCGCGACGGAACTCTTCCCGGTCCCGTCAGCGCCTTCCACTGAGATAATCATTTATAGAACCACCTACTCCCTTGCTTGGTATCCTCCAGCCCTATTCCCCGCTGGGACAGGAGCTCCCGTATCTCGTCCGCCAGAGCGAACTCCTTATGCTCCCTTAACTTTTGGCGAGCAGAGACCAAGGCCTGCAAGAGGGCCTCGTCAAGACCACCGATTCCGCTCTTTATCTCGGGTTCAATAAACAAGGTCTGGAAGACCTCGGAGGCAGAGAATAGTAACTCCTTTGAGGACCGCCCCTCTTTTAATGCCTCCATACTCTCACCGATGACCCTGAAGAGCACGCCAAGGGCCTTTGGGGTGTTAAGGTCGTCCGCCAGGGCCTTCCTCACCTCCCAGCGCAGTTCCCTAGCCAGACTGTCCAGCTCCTGGGAACGAGAGCCCTGACGCAGTAAGAGGGCGTACCAGAGGTCTATCCTCTCCTGCATCCGGGCGACCTCCTTCATCTTCTCTTCGGAGAAGTCTATCGGACTGCGGTAGTGGGAGGTAAGATACCACAGCCTCCAATACCGGGCAGGATACCGGGAGAGTGCATCTTTTAAGGTGAGGAAGTTCCCCAGGGACTTGGACATCTTCTCGCCCTCTACCGTCACCATTCCGTGATGTATCCAGTATCGGGCGAACTCACCGCCTATAACCGGTTCCGCCTCTGCAATCTCGTTCTCGTGGTGGGGGAATATCAGGTCCAGCCCCCCGCCATGTATGTCAAACCCCGGGCCCAAGAGATTCGTGCTCATCACTGCGCACTCCAGATGCCAGCCCGGCCGACCCAATCCCCAAGGACTGGGCCAAGCCGGCTCACCCTCCTTTTTCGCCTTCCAGAGGGCAAAGTCCAGGGGATCGCGCTTGTCCTCCTCTATCTCCTTCCTCACGCCTTGGGCCAACTCCTCTAGCCTCCTGCCCGACAACTTTCCGTAACCCCTAAACCTCTGCACCGAGTAGTAGACATTGCCCTGATCCGTCGCGTAGGCATACCCCAGAGAGATTAATCTCTCGACGAACCCTATCATCTCCTCTATGTACTCCGTGGCCCGGGGCTCGACATCCGCCAGAGGAAGGCCGAGGCCTGCGAGGTCCTGCCGGTAGGAATCTATGTACTCCTCAACGAAGTCGTTCAGAGCCTCGATGGTGACCTCCCGTCCACCGATCCGTTCCCTTATCCGAGCTATAATCTTGTCGTCCACATCGGTTATGTTCCTGACGAACCTCACCTCGTAGCCCTCTCCTTCCAGAAAACGCTTCAGAAGAGAAAAGACGAAGAGGCTCCTCCCGTGCCCGATGTGGCAGTGATCGTACACCGTCACCCCGCAGGCGTACATACCCACCCGGTGCGGGGTCTTAGGGAGGAATACCTCCTTCTTCCCTCCAAGGGTATTCAACAAAGATATCTCCATAACCGGCTCCTAAGGTAAAATAGCCTAATATTATACCACCTCAATCCGCCCATAGACACCATCATATCCGGGCCGGACCTTCACCTTGCCTTGTCTCATCGAAACGATTGCCTTTTGCAGGTCCCTATCCACGAACCGCTCCAGTTCCCTTTCGGGGAGGAATACCAAGAGAGACAGTTCGTCCCGTCGAGACACCAAGCGGATGTACTCCTCCCTAACCGCCTTGCTCTGCCGACCCCTCCCCCTCACCTGGGAGATGACCTCTATCAGAGGGATCGTCCTCTGGTATCCGATCTCTCTGCGCCCCTCTTCAGGTCCCTTACGATCCGCAAGCTTCCTGACCCTATGTAACACCCCAAGGGTCAGTTTCTTACCGCAAACCGGACAGAGATTCCCCAACCGCTCAGCCTCCTCAGGGGGCAAAACCACCCCGCAGGACCGGTGCCCGTCGTAATGGTATTTGCCCTCTTCGGGAAAGAACTCCACGGTAAAGGCAAACCTTTGGGCATCCCCCTTTTCCAATACCTCCCGCAGGGCAAAGAAGTCGAGGGCATCCTGGAAGACACTCGCCTCCCTGCCCAAGGCAAGGGGAGAGTGGGCGTCGGAGTTGGAGACCAAGGCAAGGCGATCCAGATCGGATAGACACCAGTTCATCGGTGGATCCGAGGAAAGCCCCGTCTCTATCGCCACTACATTCGGCGGGAGTCCATTGGGGAAGGCCTGGGACAGGGAATCGAAACCCGAACGACTCCCAAAGACCGCATACCACGGCGTCCAGGCGTGGGCCAGGATCAGGAAACACTCCGGGACGACTCGATGCAACATCCAGGCCATCTCGTCCACATCCAGACGGAGCGTGGGCCTCCCGTCCGCCCGGAGAGTCCCAAAAGGTGCCAAGGACTGCCTCAGCCTCTCAACGCAGTCGAAGTCAGGGCAATAGAGAAGGGTGTGGACGCGGTAGGTCCTGCCCTCCCGGGAAAAGACATTGCTCACCTCTCCACCCAAGACGAATTCCACCCCACCGTAATACCACAGCCCCCTCTTGCTGGCAGGCCGGAGTTTTCGCCTCAAGAGGTCCAACCAGTCAGGATGGGTGATGTCCGCGGTTGCCAGGAGGTCTATCCCTTTTAGGTGGGCCCAGCGGGAGAGGGATTCCAGATCCATCTCCTTGCTGGTGGCCAGGGAGAAGGGGGAATGGATGTGCAGGTCAGCGACGAAGTACCCCATACCAATCCCTGACAACGGAAAGGACCTGCTCAAGGTCCCCGTCGGTCATACCGGCGGAAAGGGACAACCTCACCCGGGAGGTCCCTTCCGGGACCGTAGGTGGTCTTATGGGAGGACAGAACAGGCCCCTTTCCAGGGCATAGGCATAGAACTCTACCGCGGTCTCGTCCTCCCCCAAGATCAGGGGGACGATCTGGCTCTCTCCCAACACTCGTGCCCCTTCTACACTCCTCAATTCTCTCCGAAACCGGGCTATCCTTGCCTGAAATCCTCGTAGATCCAGTCGCCTGAGTATCCGACCCAAGAATGTTTCCACCAAACCCGCCAAGAGGGGAGAAATACCGGTAGAGAATATAAAACCCCGACAGCGGTTGACTATCGCATCCATTACCTCCCTTCCCACACACACATAACTGCCCCACAGTCCTATCGCCTTGCCGAAGGTCCCGACGAGCACATCCGCATCTTTCACAGAGGGGATCTCCCAGACCCCGACCGAGTGGGCCTCGTCCACATACAGGCGACAGTCAAACTCCCGAGCCAGATCCACTATCTTAGACATGGGAGCGAAGTCCCCCTCCATACTGAAGACCGTCTCAGTGATTATCCAACAGGCCTTGGCCTTTGCCCTCTCCCTTTCTAAGGTACGGCGCAGTGCCTCAAGGTCGTTATGAGGATACCTGCGAAACCTCGCCCCCGACCTCGTTACCCCGTCGACTATACTTGCGTGCACCAACCTGTCCATTACCACCAGATCTCCCTCGGAGACGAGGACGGGTATCAGGGTGGAATTTAATTGATAGCCCGAAGGAAAGAACAAGGCCTCCCCGAACCCCCTCCAACTCGCCCAGGCCCGCTCCACTCGACGGATAAGGGCGTCGTTGCCCGAGAGCAGGCGGGAGGCACCGCTGCCAACCGGACCGTCCCAATCCCTCAGGGTATCCCTGTACTCCGGGGCCCAAGACAGGGAAAGATAATCGTTGGAGGCCAGATTGAGGATCTGTCGACCGTCTATCCAGATCCACTTGCCCTGATGCCTGTCGATGGGATACAGGGCCCTTTTACGAGGAGCCGATGTCATCTTTCTGCAGGGATTCGGAGAGCTCGGGTGTCTCCCTGTCCAAGAACTGCCTGAGTTTCTCTATCGCCCTCTTTTCTATGATCCGTGCCCCCTCCCGGGTCACGCCCAGCTCGTCGGCGATCTCCTGAAGGGTACGCGGTTTGCCGTCTTCGAGCCCAAAGCGCATGTTAAGGACCTTCCTCTCCTTCTCCGAGATGTTGTCCATTGCGCTCATCACCGCGTCGAAGTCGATGCGCCTCTCGATCTCCTCCTTTACATCCTCCTCCCGCATGGAGTCCACCAGATCCCCCAGCTCGGTGTCCCTGCTCTCCCCGACCAAGACATTCAAAGAGGTCGTCGACTCGCGCCAGGTCTTAAGCTGTTTCAGCCGAGAGAGGCTTATCCCCATCTCCTTGGCGAGCTCCTTGTCCGTGGGTTCCCGGCCCAACTTGTTGCTCAACTCCGCCTCCACGGACTTTAGTTTTAGGAGGAGATTGTTCACATGGACCGGTATGTGCAGGGTGCTGGAGGCCCGCATCAGGGCCCGAATGATGGACTGCCTTATCCACCAGGCTGCGTAAGTGGAGAAACGAAACCCCATGTCCGGGTTGAACTTATCAACCGCCCTTAAGAGGCCGACATTCCCCTCCGCAATAAGGTCGGAGAAGGAGAGCCCCAGTCCCATGTAGTGCTTGGCCATGCTCACCACCAAACGCAGATTGGCCTGGATCATCTTATCCCGGGCCTTGGGATCCCCCTGCGCCACCTTGCGGGCGAGTTCCTTTTCCTCCTTCTCGGAGAGGACCTTGGAAAAGGACTGGACCTCTTTCATGTAGTGCTTCAGGGCGTCCATAGACTTGATTATATCGGGACAGGTAAACACCTGTCAAACCTTTAACCCGTCTGATTCCCTGCCCCTTTTCACTTGAATGGCAGGACAATTCTGTGTATTTTATTTATTCAAACCCAAAAAGAAAGAGGAGGATTCATATGAAAAGGATAGGCATAATCACCAGCGGAGGCGACTGCGGGGGACTCAACGCGGTGGTGAAAGGCGCAGCCCTGATGGCCCACAAACTCGGCATAACCGCCTACGTCATACCCAACGGATACGCAGGTCTCTACAATCTGCTAGACTTCTCCGCAGACGAACTGGTAGCCCTGAAACCGGAAAGGGCGGACTTCATAGACGCCAGCCTTGCGGGTTCAGAGGCAGGGCACTCCCGGGTGAAGATAAAGAAGATAGAAGATCCCAACAAGTACGAGAGGATAAAGGCAGGGCTTAAGAAGTTCCAGATAGAGGGGCTAGTGATAAGCGGTGGCGACGACACCGGCAGCGTAATGGTTGACCTCACCGAGCACGGGATTAACTGCGTCCACGCCCCCAAGACCATGGACCTGGACCTGCAGACCTACTCGGTGGGAGGAGACTCCGCAATCAATCGCATCTCCACCTTCGCCCAGGACCTAAAGACCACCGGACGCACCCACAACCGGATAATGGTCGTAGAAGTATTTGGGAGGTATGCGGGGCATACCGCATTCAGGGGCGGGATCGCAGCGGACGCAGACGCAATACTGATACCCGAGATACCCACCGACTTCGATGTACTGTACCAGCACTGCAAGAGCAGGTACTTCGACCGCATATTCAACTCCGACGTGAAGGCAGGAACATACCTGATAATAGTTGCCGAAGGGATAAAGGACGCCTCCGGGCGGGAACTGGTGGACGAATCCGCCGGAACCGATGCCTTCGGGCACAAGAAACTGGCGGGCGCAGGTAAGTATGTGTGCCAGGAGCTGACCAAGCGATTCAAGGCGGATCCTGAGATCCCCGAACTCATGAAGAAGGCCCGGCTCTATGTGCCGGGAATATACGAGATCCCCGAGGTGCGCGATGTCCGTCCGGGGCACTTGGTAAGGAGCGGGCGGTCCTCCGCCTACGACGTAAACTTCGGTAAAGAGGTGGGAGGCGCTGCGGTGCTCTTGCTAAAGCAAGGGATAACCGGTGTAACCGTGGTGGGCGTCTACGGAAAGGAGATCCGCTACATCCCCACCAGCGAGGCCATAAAACAGAGGCATGTGGATCTGGATCAGGTCGCATTCCACGAACAGCAGGGGGTATGTTTCGGTAGGAAGACACCCGACTACGAGGCGACCTTCACCAAGGTCACCGGAAAGATAGACAGGTACATGTAAAGGCCAAATTTTGCTTGACACTCCAAGGACAATGTCTTAATATGTTCAATTCAAGTGATTGAATGCAGGGAGTCGCTATGAAAAAGACATTTATGCTCAGAAAAGAAGACGTGAATCGGAAGTGGTACATAGTCGACGCCAAGGGGAAGACCTTGGGCCGATTGGCGTCCAAGATAGCCACCATCTTGAGGGGTAAACACAAACCCGAGTGGACGCCCCATGTGGACTGCGGTGACTACGTAATCGTGATAAACGCAAAGGATGTGGTGGTCACCGGAAAGAAGGCGGAACAGAAGATCTACCAGAGGTACTCCGGCTACCCCGACGGACTGAAAGAGACCAAGTTCAAGGACATGATAAAGAGAAATCCCAACTATGTAATACGACACGCGGTATGGGGTATGCTCCCCAAAGGCAGGTTGGGACGGAGGATCTTCAAGAAACTCAAGGTATTTGCCGGCCCGGAACACGACCACATTGCCCAGAAACCTGAACCATTAGAGGTGTAAGATGAGCATTGCCACCGAGAAGAGGTCCGTATACCACGCAGTCGGTAAGAGAAAGACCGCAATAGCAAGGGTCTTTCTACAGGAAGGTAAAGGCCGAATAAAGGTAAACGGCAAGGATTTTAAGGAGTACTTTCCTGTCGAGACCTTACAGATACTTATAACCGCACCCTTGAAGCTGGTCGGTAAGGAATCTGCCTTCGACATAAAGGCGAACATCCAAGGCGGAGGCATAAAGGGGCAGGCAGAGGCCCTGAGATTGGGGATATCCCGAGCCTTGGTACAGTACGACGAGACCCTCAGGCCCGCCTTAAGGGATGCAGGCTTCCTTACCCGCGACGCCCGGGTCAAAGAGCGCAAAAAGTACGGTCAGCGCGGGGCCCGCAGGAAGTTCCAGTGGGTCAAGAGGTAAGGAGCTCTTTCAGGGGAATCAAAACGAAGTCCCTCTCTTCTATCCTCGGATGAGGTATTATCAGCTCTGGCAGGCTCAACTTCAGGTCGTCGTAAAAAAGTATGTCTATGTCTATGGTGCGGGGGGCGTTGTTTCCCTTCTCCTTACGGCCCATAGCCCGCTCGATCCCCTCCAGTCGGCGTAACAAGGCAAGCGGATCCAGCAAGGTGTAGACCTCCGCCACCGCGTTTACGAAGTCCGGACCAGCGTTATAGCGGGCGGGATTGTAGTAGAACGAAGAGACCTTACCTACCGAGGTAAAATCCAATCGGGATATGCGAAGTAGGGCCTGACGGATGTTCTCTTCCCGCGGACCGAGGTTACTCCCCAGCCCCAAGATCACCCTGCTCATCTATCAGGTGCCCCAGTTTCTTCTTCTTCGTCTCCAGATAAAACCGGTTTTCCTTCTTTATCCCGACCACCAAAGGCACCCTCTCCACTACCTCCAGATCGTATCCCTGCAGACCCACTATCTTGCGGGGGTTGTTGGTCATAAGCCGTATCTTCCTCACTCCAAGGTCCTTCAGTATCTGGGCACCGATCCCGTACTCCCTCAGATCCGGAGGAAATCCCAAGGCCACATTGGCATCCACCGTATCCATTCCCTGATCCTGCAGGTGATAGGCCCTTATCTTGTTGCCCAAGCCTATTCCCCGGCCCTCCTGGGACATGTACACGATAATTCCCCTGCCATCCTCTGCCACCTTCTCCATGGCGGAGTGCAACTGATCCCCGCAGTCGCACCTGCGGGAATGAAATATGTCCCCAGTCATACACTGGGAGTGCACCCTCACCAATACCGGCTCGTCCTCCTGCCACTGCCCCATCCAGAGGGCCATGTGCTCCTTACCGTCTATAAGACTGCGGTATATGGCCACATTGAATTCGCCAAAGTCGGTAGGCATCTTGGCCTGGGCGACCTTTTCTATCAACTTCTCCCGCTTCCTGCGGTATTCAATGATCTCCGCTACCGAACACATAGACAGGCCGTGCCGTTTGGCAAACTCTCTCAACTGAGGGAGCCTTGCCATGGATCCATCCTCGTTCATTATCTCGCATATGACCGCCACCGGAGGCAGTCCCGCCAGTTTCATAAGGTCAACTGCCGCCTCGGTGTGCCCGGCCCTGACCAGCACCCCTCCCGGGACCGCCCGGAGAGGGAAGACATGACCGGGGCGCACCAGATCCTCGGGACGGGAGTTGGGGTTGCATAGCACCTCGATGGTTCGGGCCCTGTCGTAGGCGGAGATGCCGGTAGTAATACCCCTGGCTGCATCAACCGACATCGCCCAAGCGGTAGCAAACTGGTCCCGGGAGTAATCAGGAGGATTGAGAAGCGGGATGTCCAAGCGCCTGAGGTATTCCTCGGTCATCGGGACGCATATCAGCCCACGGCCCTCCTTGGCCATAAAGTTTATCTTATCCGGGGTGGCGTAGATCCCAGCAACCACCAGATCGCCTTCGTTTTCCCGATCCTCGTCGTCTACGACGATGACCAGTTTGCCCGCCTTTATGTCCTCTATAACCTTCTCTATGCTCATGTTAAGGGAATTTTAACACAAAATTTAGATCAAAGATAGACGACAAGAGCCAATTAATTAACGGAAAAACCGGGGAAAAATCAATCGGAAGGGAACCTCAAATGCGCCTGGACGGATTCGAACCGCCGCAAGACGTGCCTTAGGAGGGCACCGCTCTATCCTACTGAGCTACAGGCGCATCTATTCCAGGGTTATGGCCTCTACCGGACAGGCGCTCACGCAGGCCCCGCAGTCCACGCAGGTAGAGGGATCAACTTTTGCCTTGCCGTTGTCCTGCATCGTGATGGCGCCAACCGGACAAGCAGCAACGCAGGCACCACAGCCAACGCACTTTTCCTCGTTTACCACTGCCGGCATCTGAGACCTCCTTTTAAAATGGTTGCGGGGGTGGGATTTGAACCCACGACCTTTGGGTTATGAGCCCAACGAGCTACCAGGCTGCTCCACCCCGCGATCCGTAGGAATGAATAATACCACTTTTGAAACCAAAAATCAATATGGTTTAGAAGATATCCCACTTATTCTCTTTGCCCATTACAACACATCCTTGACGATCAAAAGAAAGGAGACAAAGAGCAAGACTATACCGAACACCAACCTCACCCCTCTGGGCCTTAATCGATTCGCCATAAACCGAGATCCCAATTGGCTCCCCAACAACACCGACAGCACGCACGCTGACCACAACAACCAGTCGGGTTTAGCAGAGATCGCTATGTGGGAGACAAAGCTCGACAGACCGGAGAGGGTCACCACGAAAGCAGAGGTGGCAGCCGCGGTCTTGGGATCCAATCCAGCGATAAAGAGCAGAGGCACCACGAAACTGCCTCCGCCTCTGCCGATAAGCCCGGCAAAGAATCCCAGCACACTGCCACCCACCACTCCCAGCACTAACCTGGCCCGCGGTGAGGATACGCCCTTAGACGGCCTCCAACCCGACAACATAAGCACCGCAGCGGTGGCGGTGAAGAGGGCGAATATCAATATAACGACCTTGGTGGGCAGATGGAGATTTGCCAGGGTCCCGAGCGGGGCGAACAACACCATCGTGATCCCAAACGGCAGGGCAACCCTCCACTCTATAAGGCCCTTACGGGCGTAGGTCACAGAAGCGGAGGCGGAGTTTACTACATTAAGGAGCATACCCAAAGGAATCGCCTGGGTCTTAAAATCGAGTCCCATCCAGAAGAGTATGGGGATGTACAACTGAGAACCACCCATACCAAGCATTGAGAACACAAAAGCTATGACGAAAAACAAGCCCGGGACCACTATCAGTTGCATAATCTTTACTCCCCTATTCAACCCTCATATCCCGAACAAGGGATGCAGACGAGGTCGCCCTCTCTCGTAACCCTCAACTTATCCACGAACACCATCTCTCCGCACTTAGCGCAGGGCCTAATCTCAAACATCCCCTCGCCCTTTTTCACCTCTACCTCTTTTACTTCTCCGATGTCTAAGAAGGCCTCCTCCGGCAGGCTCATTATCTTATCGACCAAGGGATCTACTATCTCCGGCGGGATCTCCTGCGGAGGTATGCCCTGCTTACGCCTCTGCACGAACGGAGAGTTAATCGCCTTGGCGAAGAAATCCGGCTTCAAGGACACCCGAACAGATTTTCCTTGCCGAGTATCTATAAGGGTGAAGGCCATCTTGTTGTAATACAACTTCTGCACATTGGACTTACCGTAAGTAGCACCGGTTACTACCATAATCCCATCCAAAAAGCACCCTGCTGCGTGCCCCTTGCCCGTCTCCGATATCACGATGAGCTCCTTATCCTGGGCCCGCTCCGAACCCAATACATTCATCGCTGCAGCGCCGGCCCGCAGGCCCATTGGCATAGCGGGGCACTTGTGCCCGTGGAACCTTAGGGCCAAGTCCAGAAAATCCTTTGCATCTACCATCTCATACCTCCCTTTGTTAATAACAAAGCTAACCACACCCTTCGTATTCAAACTGGAAGGTACTGTGATTTATCCCATACTTTCCCTTAAGCAATCTATCCAGGGCCTCTTTTGTTTCTTTCGTCTGGCTTACTTTTAGATCCTCATCCAGATTAATGTGGGCCTCAAAGTGAATATCTTTTGGGGTAAGGCTCCACATGTGGATGTGGTGAACATCTTTGACCCCGGGTATCTGTTGAATATCTCTGCGCACCGCCTCTAGAGAAACACCTTTGGGAGAATAAAGCATAAGAACATCCAGGGCATCAAGAAACACAGAAACCGCAAGCTTTATAATGTAACCCCCTATAATTATTGCCAACACTG
Organism: Candidatus Omnitrophota bacterium; assembly: GCA_015494465.1. Taxonomy (GTDB): domain Bacteria; phylum Omnitrophota; class Gorgyraeia; order S143-82; family S143-82; genus S143-82. Next base: position 118,061 of record WGBD01000002.1, read on the forward strand.
CATCCACCCAAAATGTATGAAAGAAATACATAGATATTCCTCCGATAAAGACCGAAACAGATACCAACGCATCCGCAAACAGGTGGAGAAAGGCAGAACGGATATTCATATCGTTATGGGAATGGCCCCTAAGCCAAAACGCACACAAAAAATTCACCATCATCCCAATCAGAGCAATGACCACCACGAAAACACTCTTTATAGCAACGGGATGCAGTAACCTGAACACCGCTTCCTTGATTAAAAACAGAGATACAATCATCAACAAGATAGAGTTCAGAAACGCAGCCATTACCCCAGCCCGTTTATGCCCAAACGTCCTTTTATCACTCCTTCCTTCCTTCTCGAGATTAAAGGCAACAAGGCTTATTATCAGAGAGACCGTATCCGTAAAATTGTGCAGGGCATCGGTTATAATGGACAGACTGCCGGAGAGGAATCCTCCCGCCAGCTGAATGGCCGTAACAGATAAATTCAATACTACAGACCAGATTAATTTCTTGCCTGCGTCTTTGATATCATTATCGTGATTATGCATGGTCCGTTCTTCAATCCACTTTTTGAACCTCACATGCCCCACCCTCAATCCTTATCGCCTTGGCGTTCACCAAGGCGTCGGTTACCTTCCTGTGGGCGGACTTTAGGGTGCGGGAGACGGTAGAGCGATGGATACCCATCCTCTTCCCTGCCTCCTCTTGGCTCAATCCCTCCAGATGCACCAACCGAAGCACCTCAAACTCGTCCAAGGACAAGACGACGCCCTCCAATTCGTCAACGCGCCTACACCGCGGTCGAAAACACCTCTCCTTGGGACTGCACCTTATCCAACGGGGCTTCTTGGGCCTCAACTACTCCTCCTTCAAACAATTATGCACATATGTGCATAATATTTTAGTACTCATAAGCATAGACATCAAGCAAAAACCTTCTTCACTGCTCACCCGGGGAGGGGAAATAAAACAGATTCTTCCAGAAACATTTATCTCACACTATCAATACCGGGATGGTAAGGTAGTCCAAGACCACGCTCAAGAGTTTATGAGGCGGTTGGAGGGCGGTGCGCTTCTTGGTCTCCCGCCCTATGACCACCATGTCTATCTGATACCTACGGGCAAAGTCCAGGACCACCTTCTCTAGATTGCCCTCTTCTTGTTCCAGAACGATCTTCACCCCTCTATCCTTTGCCCGCTCCTCTATGGCATAGAGGTACTTCCATCCGTCTTCGCTCAGTTCCACATAGGCCTCACTCTCGCTCTTTCCTAACAACTTCACCATGGCCTTGATGACATCCGGCGGGACGATATTCAAGGCTATTATGCGGGCAGACAAGGCCCCTGCGAGCTCTATGGCGACATCCCCTGCCCGAAAGGATTCCTCCGAACCCTTTACCAATAGCAATATGTTGTTGATCTTCTCGTCCATGTTCAATATTCTACCACAGCTATTCCAGAAATACCGAGCCAATTCGAACGATGGTTGCCCCCTCCTCCACCGCTATCTCGAAGTCGTTGCTGGTGCCCATAGACAACTCGGGAAGGGAAAACTCCTCTGCCAAGGAGCGTAATTGAGAGAAGACCCTGCGCAATAGATTCTCATCAGAGCTATAAGGGGCCATCGTCATCAAACCCACGCACTCCAGATGGGGACAATCCCTGCGAATGAAGTCTATGGCCTCTGCAAGTTCGCCTCTGGTGCGAAAACCCCACTTGCTGGCCTCTCCGCTGACATTTACCTCTAGGAGGCACCTCACCTTCAGACCATGCGCCTCCGCCCGCCTCTCTAACGCAGACACCAATCGCAACGAATCAACGGAATGTATCAATTGAAAGGGAAGGGAGAGGAATTTATTTATCTTATTGCGTTGGAGGTGGCCTATAAAGTGCCACTCTATATCCAGATCGGCCAACTCGCTTATCTTCTTTTCTGCAGACTGGATGTGATTCTCGCCAAAACAGCGCAGGCCTATCTCGTAAAGGGTGCGCATAAAGGCGGTATCCATATACTTCGAAGCAACCACCACCTTCGGGAAATCCGTGCGACCTGCCCTCTCAAGGGCTCGCAAGATGCGACCCCTGACTTCTTCCCACCTCCGGGAAAGCCTCGCTTTCAAATCCATAGCCCTTAGGCAACAGGGGGCTGACAAGAGTTTCTTATCACCAACTCGGTGTGAAGATAAACCTTGTGGGGAGTAACATGGGACATGTAAAGGTGTCTACCCTTCTTATTCTCTATGATCCGATGGAGTTCCTCCACCGCCTCCCGGGCCATCTCCAGTAAGGGCTGTTTTACGGTGGTAAGGGGAACAGGACTCTGGACAGCGGAAGGGCTGTCATCGAACCCCACTATAGAGACATCCCTGGGGACATTTATTCCGTGCTCCCGCAAGGTGTAGACGACTTCCAAGGCCATCTCGTCGCTGGCCACGAATATGGCGGTCGGCCTATCCTTTAACCTCAAGAGTTTCTCGGTAGCCAACCTTGCAGATAACCTGGAGAAGTCCCCTTCTTGTATGTACTCTGGACGCACCTCTATCCCTGCCTTCAACAGGGTCTCTTTGTATCCTGTTAACCTATCGCTTGCCGCCTGCGTGCGTAGATCTCCAGTGATGTGGGCGATCTTACGGTGTCCAAGGGAGATCAGGTATTCCACCGCTTCCCTGGCTCCGCCTCGGTTATCTATTGCAAAGCAGTCGACGGGAATGTCTTCCACGACATTGTTTATTACCACCGTCGGGATGCGCCTCTCTACGGTGTGTTTTAAACACTCGTACTGGTAAAGGACATCTGCAAAGATGACTCCACCCGCAGCGATTGGCAGGTCGGTCCTCTCCCGCGTGGCCACATACAACAACAGGTCAAGACCAAGGGCATCGCAGGCCATACCCACTCCCCGCAATATCTCCACCGCGTAGAAGGAATAGAATAATCCCTCGTAATGGGGAATCACCACTGCTATCGTCCTGGTCTTACCACCTGCAAGTCGCTGAGCGCTTATGTTGGGATAGTACTTAAGATCCTTTATCGCCTGCTCTACCTTTTTCCTGGTCTCAGGTCGGACATTAGGATGATTGTTTATGACTCGGGAAACCGTAGCGGGAGAGACCCCGGCATACTTTGCGACATCGAATATGTTTACGGATCCTTTCATGGTGGGCAACCAGGTTCGATAATCTAATCCGTCAACAACGCATCTCCCTCGGGGTCTATTATAGATGCGGTGACGAAGATGAGCAAGTTCCTTCTGTTCACCACATCCGACTGCTTGCGGAAGAGATTACCCAAGATCGGCAGGTCTCCCAAGAGCGGGACCTTGGTAAGGGTCTTATTCCGGGTCTCCTTTATCAGGCCACCCAACACGACGGTATCCGTATTCTCCACTACCACATTGGTACTAAGATTCCTGGAAGTAAATTTCGGTAACTTAACTCCTCCGGTATATTGGAAGTAGTCCGCCACCGCATCACTGACCTCGGGAAGCAAGCTCAAGGAGATCGTCTTCATGTCTTCTCCCACACTCGGAGTAACCCTCAAGATTATCCCCACATCCCGCTTCACGAAATCGGTGGGGACATTCTCGTACCGGGTCTCTCCGGCGTCGTCGTAATCCCCATCACCGTTGAGATCAAACTGCACTATCTGGAATTCGTAGCGCGTGGGATAAATCCACTCGTCAACGACTTTTATCGTAGCGGTCTGGTTGTTAAGTGTGGTCACCCGAGGAGAGGAAAGCGTGCGCGTCTTTTGGCTCTGGCTTAAGGCGTGCAATACCGCCTCAAACTGGGGCTTGGTCAATACGCCTTTATAGGTCAGATTCAATCCCGAAGAGGCGTTACTAAATTCTGGATAGGAAAATCCACTATCCTTGGCTACACCGTGCTTGAAGTTGCTTCCTCGGGCATCTACCGCCCAGTCCTCGTTGGCGATCTTCCAGTGAACACCCAGTTCCTTTAGGTCGTTAACATCTACCTCCAGGAACTTAGCCTCGATAAGGACCTGTACCGGCGTGATGTCCAAATTCCAGAGTATCTCGTCTATTTTCTTTATGTTTGCTGGGGTATTGGTCACTATGAGGGTACCACTGCGCTCGTCCAGGACGAGTTTGCTCCCCGAAGGCCAATCTACTGCCTCCTGTATTACATCCTTAAGGCTCTTCACCTCGCTGACCTGGGCGCCACTGCCCAACTCTACACTGCCTGCGGTGGTGTCACTAAACTTGCTGTAGAGTCCTATCCCCTTGCTGAGCCGATATATCTTCGTCTCCATCGGCTCCTTCTCCAGTTGATCAGGCGTAGTAATCCAAACCGCATCGTCGTCTATCTGATAGGTAAGATTGTAAGAGCGCAAGAGGTACTTAAGGGCCGACTCCAATGGCATGTCGGCAATGTCTATCGTCACCTTGTAATCCTGAGATAGCACGGATGCGGATGGGATGATGTTTACACCGGTCTGCTTGGCAAAGAACCTCAAGACATCGATCAAGGAAACATCTTCGAATTTAGCAGTGATCTTCTGTTGGAGTTTCTTCTTGATAGGCGGAAGATTTATCAAACGGCGTCGCTGAGTCTTCTTCCTCTTTTTGATTTCAACTGGCACGAGGCCATTCTTCATTACCTCCTTCACCATCTTCTTGTCCTGCTCTTCTAATTTTTCTTGGAGCTCGCGCTTCTCTTGGGCATACAATTTCTCTTTCAAGGCAAACAGCCGTGTCTTCGCCTTCTCGTCGTTGGGGAAGAGGAAGAGTATGTTTTCGTAGACCGCTATCGCGGACTTGTACTTACCCGCCTTCTCAAAGGTCTCTGCATCGTCGTACAGTTTCTCTACAATCTTGTTCTTTAATTCTTCGGTCTCCTTCTGGCGGTTTAGTTCCTGGATCTCCTTCTCCCTTTCCTTGATGAGATCCAAGTATTCCCGGGCATAGGGCGTATAGTAAGAGACCTTCAACTCCTTTTCCTTTGCACACACCTTCTGGAAGAGCTCCCTTGCCTTGAAGTAGTCTCCTTCGTCGTAGGCCTGCTTGGCAGACTCGTACAGCTTCCGCACATCCTCAGTGCTTTCCTGAGCAGATACTCTGGCATCTAGTAATTTCTTCTCCCTTTCCAATATGCCCTTGGCCTTTTCCACGAGCCTTACTGCCTCTTTATTGTCAGGATCTATGTCTACCACCTTCTGGGCCAGCTCTAACACCCGTGAGTAATCTCCCTCGTAAAGGGCCTTCTTGGCCTCCTCCAACATACCCGAGATGAGCTTCTTCTTCTCCCGGGCATCCTTTGCCACCTTATCGTTGCTGGCCAGCCTTAAGGAACTCAACTTCTTGTCGATCCACTCCCTTCGCTTGGCCTTCTCTTTCTCGATCCGCCTGGCCAGGCGCTCCGCCCTCTTCTCCAAGCTGGACAATCTCTTCTTCGCTTTACGAGAAAGCGGGGAAGAGGAAAGTTTCGCCAATTCCTCCTCCAGGACGGAGAACTTAGACCAGTCCTTCTCTGCAAGTCCTAATAAGTGCTCCAAGGAATCTAGCTTCTTTTCCTCTTCCTCTTCTTGTTGGGCCTTTGCCAACAACCAAAGCTCCCGATCCAAGGCCTTTTCCAATTGGCTCAACCCCTTACTCATCAACGCAGAGCGAGCAAAGACCTCCTCTTCTAACCCCTTAAGGGTCCTCTCTCTGGCCCGGGCTATCCTCCTCTCCCTTTCCGCTTTCTCCCTTGCCAGGCGCTCCAACTCCTGGGCCCGTTTCCTTATGGCTATCCTCTTCCACTTGCGCGCCGGGCGATTATCGGGATCCAACTTAAACACCTCTTTCACCAATCCCAAGGCCCTCTCGTAATCCCCTCCGTCAACCGCACCTCTTATCGAGGCAATCAATCCCGATATCATCGCCTTCTTCTCTTCTTCCGCCTTTCTCTCCAGCCACTGCTCCAGTTTCCTCTCTAGCAGTTCCGACTGCCTACGCAGGGTCTCGGCCTTCTCCCTGACCGCCCTTTTCTGGGCCTTTAAGGTCCAATCGTGGAGTCTGGCCAAGCGCCTCAATTCTCGCTCTCGGCGACGCTTCTCGCGAATCAACTCCCTCTTCTCCTTTCGCTGAGAGGCAGTCTTCGTTGAACGGGCCACCTTGGTCGCAGAAGGGGTCTTTTCACTCCTAGCCTTAACCGCGCGCCTCTCCTCTTTGGGAGGTTGGACCTCCGCCTCCTTGGGTTCCGGCCTTTTGGCCACCTTTTCGGTGGGCCCCCTCTTCTCCACCTCTTTAGACAAAGATCCCTCCTGGGCAGGGACTCCTTTGGTTTTCTCCTGTCTCTTCTCTATCTCTTCCTGCATCAGGAGGATGAGGTCCAAGAGGTCCCTTGCGGGCTGATTCGTAGGATCGTACTCTAGGACCTTCTGACAAAGGGCAATGGCCCTGTCGAACCTCTGCTCGTCCATAAGCCTGCGGGCCTGCAACAGCATGCTGTTTATGTCTGCCTTGATCAAGCGAGCGCTTTGAGTATATCCCAAGCGCTGGTGTCTTACTTCCTGCAGGGCAGAGTAGGCCTTACGCCTCTTGGCGGCCTCTTCTTCTATCTGACGAAGGAGGCTCTTGCGCCTGAGTATCTCGCTCTGCCACCTGGCCTTTGCCCTACGATAAAGCTCCCACAGCTGTCGATTCTTGGAGTCGAGTTTGAGGCCCTCCTTGGCCAACTTCACTGCGCTCTCGTAGTCCCCCGCCTCAAGGGCCTTTATTCCCCTTTCCAGCTTCAGGTCCGCATAATAAAGGGCCTCCGCCTTCTCGATCTGCCTCAAGAACTCCTTAGCCTGCTCGTTCTTGGGATCTATGTTCTTAAGGATGTCTTTCACCACTATCTTCGCGCTCAAGAAGTCACCGCTTTCCAAGTATATCCTCGCGGTCTTGAGGGCCTGCCGGACCTTGAAAAACTTCAATCGCCGGTCCAGTTCTTCCATTACCTTTCGGACCTCTTTCTTTCTACCAGGAGCTATGGCCTTGGCTAACTCCAATTCCTTCCTAGCGGTCTCGAAATCGTAGACCTTGAGGGCGCTCCGGGCCAGTTCCAGGTGTTTGTAGAAATCCCGCTCTTTCTCCTTCCTCACCAACTCCTTAAACAGCCTCTTGACCCGGGATTGATACTCTTTAGGAGCGTTCTTCAAGGCCTCCAAAAGATTGCGAGCGGAGACTAGATCCGCCTCGTCCAGGTAGCGAGATACCATCTTAAGCGCAGTCTCGTAATAATCCTTGCGGTACGCCTCCTGGGCCGAATCTATGGCTCGATCCAACCTAGGATCCACTCGAAGGCCTTCTGCCCTCTTGCGCACCTCCTTTTCTAGCTGGGACAAGGTCCATCGATGTATCTGGGACAACCGCCTCTCTTCCTTCTCAACATCCTTTAGTCTGGTGCGAATCTTGTCCACCCAATCCCTAAACCTGGATTCGTTAGGAAAGTCCTGCCTAGCCTTGGTAGCTATCCTAAGGGCCTCCCGCAGGGAATCTGCGTCTCCCTTCTTCCAAAGCTTCTGGATCCTATCCAGGTAGGGCTTGGCCAACAAAAAGGATATCTCTCTCCGCAAGCTCAAGAGGTCCTGCTTTTTTTCCGGGTAAGAGCGAATAAGCCGGTCCAGTTCTTCCTTCGCTAGGAGGTACTCCTTGTTCTCGATGTACCCATTGACCTTCTCCACAGCCTCAGCGAAGGCCTTCTCTCTCTTGGCCTTCCGCACCCGGGAGAGGTAATCCGCTATCTCTCTATCCTCGGGATAGAGACGGATAAGACGCACCAACGACTCCTCGGCCTTCTCCAGGTTGCCCTCGTCTATCAACTTCTTTACCTCTGCGAGCTTGCCCTCTATGTACTCCCGCTGACGCCTCTTGGCTTCCTGCTCTAATCTGGCCATAGACTCTTTGACCCTCTGAGAATAATCCGGTAGGGGAGGGAGGGTCTCCTTCTCGACCGGTGAGATCTTGGACTCAGATCCTGGAGAGCCCCCTTCCTGGGAGACCGTCTCTTCCTCTTTCGCCTTCAGATCCCTGTCCACCAAGGCCAGTTTCTTGAGCTCCTTGGCAGGCTTAAAACCAGGATCCAAGGCCAGGACCTTCTCGCAGAGGGAGATCGCCTGATCGTAGTCCCCAGAAAAGTAGGCATCCTGGGCCTTAAAGAATAGATCCAACCTCTTCCTTTTCTTCTCCTCCTCCAACCTTAGCCTGGCCTCTTCCTCCTTAAGCCTTTGCCTGGCCTCCGCAAGCAAGACCTCCGCCTGTCGGGCGTACTTTCCCCCCAACTTATCCAGATCTATCACCTGAGAAAGATACGAAATCGCGGATCGGTAATTCCCGCGCCTGAGCTCCTTCTTGCCCTTGGCCAACAGCCTCTTTATCTTGCGATAATCCACCCTCTTAGAGGGCTCGAGGGTTTTGCTTACATGCCTTGGTTCTCCCTCCGAGGCAGGTCCCACAGGGCTTCCTTCCTCTACCGCTGGAACGGAAGGTTTATTGGACTCCACCACCCTCTGGACCTCTTTGGCCAAACCACTCTGAGATAGGGTCTCACTCTTAAGTCTCTCTTCTATCTGCTTGAGCTCTTCTTCTAAAGATTCCCGCAGTTTCAGCTCCTGGAGTAACTTCTGCCTCAGACGCCTCTCCTCTTCCGTCAATTCCTCCTCGCGGGTATTCAGATCCAGCACCTTATCCCAGGAGATCTCCTCCCCTGTGCGAGTAGAAAAGGAGACCGCCAACCTTCTCTCCAGTAAGAAGATCTCCTCGTTTATTCGGGCCAGCTCGGACTGAAGTCGCAACCTCTCCGCAGAGAGCTTATCCACCAGGGCACTTTGGTCCTTTATCCTCTCCTCTAACTCCCGGACGCGACGCTCTTTCTCCTCCAAGTACTTCTTGAGCAGGGCATCCTCACGGGCCTTTATGTTGGAAAGGGTCTGGAAGTAATCCAAGAGCTGATTCTGCAGGGCCAAGAGGGCACCTTTCAACTTGGTAGTCAGCAACTGCGGATCCGTTATGCCAAGCTCCTCACTGCTTTTCCCCTCTTCAACGACGGGAACCTCAACAGGCCGTTCCAACTTTGCCCGGGCCCGTTCTAGGTACCTACGAGCGTATTGATGATTGGGCACATACTTCAACACCTCTTCGAAGAGCCGGACTGCCTCTTCGTAATCCCCTCTCAGAAACGCAGACTTTGCCTTGGTGTACAAATCCTCTATCTGGGGAGTGGAAGAGGCCAATGAGGACTTGGCCATAGCAACCTCTATTTCCGACAGATAGCGCTTGGCCTCGTTATTGTTGGGATTCTCTTTCAAGGCGAGTTCGAATAAGGCCTTTGCCCGTACCAAGTCCCCTCGGTTAAAGTAGTCCTTGGCTTTAGATAGATACTCCTGCTCCTGAGATGACAACCGGGTCTCGGTGGCCTGTAATCGGTAGGGAAAAGAGACGAAAAGGGCCGAAAACAAGAGGAGAGGAATTAAGGACCTAATCTTCACCTAAACCCCCCGCTTTTTTTAATGTAATTAAAGACAGTCCCCCTTTTTTAGATAATACAACCGCATCTTCCGTGATGTCAAGGAGCTTATATCCCCCGATAAATTCCCCTAATTTCAGAAAGTGATCCTTTTTATCTTCACTGGAGTATATGATGGCTATCTTTTCCTCACCCCAAATCATCATCCCTTTATAAGAGAACGGCAGGGATGCCTGTTTGTGCACCTGCTTCACCTCCTCGTCTACGGCCATTGAGACATTTACCTCCAGAGCTGGTGGGAAAAACGGTTCCCTTTTGGGAAGCCGGAACAACGCCTCGTCTAGACGGGGCAGGGAATACTCGCCGGGTTCATAGGCGCAGTTGAACTCCACCTGGGGTAGGGGCAGACGAGCAGAGTGCCACACCAAGATCCCCAATCCCAAAACGATCAAGAACTCTACCAAGAATAAACTATTGATCAATGTCCGGGACTGCATTTCCTCTTTCTCCCCCTTGTCCCCCACCAAGATCGTAATAAGGTAAAAACCGCATCTTTACCAACAGCAACCGGGCCTCCTCGTCTTGGGAAGTAATATCTTCGGAATCGATTGGGAAGACAGGATCCTTAAGAAGCTCTTTGTAGACATCCATCAGGGCCGCCATCGGCAAAACCATATCCAATTCCAAGGGATAGCGATCCTCACTCGACAGGCCCATCCGCACATTGGAAAGGTAGCCACCTCCTGCGTACAAAGCTGGTAAGATCCTTTCCATGAGTTTTAAGTGGTAAAAGAGGTAAACTATGTCTTGATTTTCCGGCAGTTGATCTGGGAATCCCAGGTTTTCGGGAATAGGTTGACCGGGATACCTTCCTTTTACGCCCTTCTCCAAGTCCTTTACCTTCTCCATAAGGGTTAGGGCAGGAGACTGATACCCCTCAATCTCCTTTTTTAATCTCTGAAGGACACCTACCCTGCGCTTACACTGCTCTATGGCAGAGCCTAGCTGGCGGAGATCCGCACGCATCCTAGAGGTAATGTCCTGGGGCGCACAGCCCCGAAGCTCTTCCTTTATCTGGTATACCTCAGTAAGGAGCCTGGAGAAAGCTTCCCGTTTCTGGGTATAAAAAAACCACTCCAGACCAACCAACAAGATCAACGAGGCCAAGACTGCGTGCAATGGCCAGAAAACCCGAGTATTCACCACCAGCTTATTCCTCCAACACCAGTATCATCTCCACCTGTCCCTTACCCTGATCGTACCGGGAAGATACGGGTGAGACCTTTCTAAACCTCTCCTGGCGCAGGTTGGTAAGGAATTCGTTCAAAACCGAATAGTTCTTCCCGGTCACCTTCAGGGTAAACGAAAGACCGATCTCCGGATATTGCACGAACTTACCCGAGAGGGCCTCGATCTTTACATCGTCCAGATCGTCAATCGCCCGCGAGAGGGCTACCATGGTCCCAGGCCAACGGTACTGGACGGAGAGGAAGTTTACCGCCTCCTCGAATTCTTTCTTCAATCGTTCCTTTTTCTTTTCCAGACGACTAACCACCTTCTTCGCCTTTTTGTACTCCTCTAACAAGGTCTCCGTTTTCTTATACTCCAACTGCAAAGGTAGAAGGGCCCTCGTGCCCAAAAAACCACCGATCCCCAACAAAGACAGGATCAACACCGACTGAAAGGCCAGTTCCCGAGCGGATATCTTAGGAGCGATCTCCACATCCCGCAGGCACATCGCCCTTACCACTGGGAACTTTTCGCCTGCCAAGGCCATGGCAAGGCCGAACGGTAGGATAAATCTCATCGCCTTCTCTGCTGGCAGGTAGTCACCCACCACTTCACTTACGGGAAACTCCTTAATCCGAACTCCCACCTGCTCTGCAAAGAGGTTCTCCCACTCTTTCTCCAATTCCAGCTGACCTGAACGGATCATGAACACATCTGCAATCTCTTTGCTAAGCGGGACATTACCCACTACCGGACCGGTACGGGCAAAATAGGATTCCAGGGTCTCCTTCACATCCCATATTAGGCTGACATTGCCATAGGCCCTGGCGAAACTGCGCAACCAGTCTGCCTGAGGGGTATCACCTATGATCACCATGTCCGTGGAAGTGGTATCACAAAACAGACCTATCGTCACCTTGCCCGGCTCTCGGATAGACCGCACCAACTCCAACTGGCGGAAGAGATTGTAAAAGGGAACCACATAAGGGGTTAGACCAACTGCATTCGAGATAGGAGGCCCGAGCTTCTCGAGCCACTTGTCCATCACATCTACCCTGCAACCGACGATCAAGGCGGACTTCTCTATCTCCTCGCTAAGGGGGTCTAAGAGATCGTATCCCCAGTACACCGCATGCACTGGGAAAGGAACATTCTTGTCGTATTCGAACCTTACCGCCAGATCGCACTCTACGCCGGAAGGGCAGAGGAGTCTAACTTGTTTGAGGAAAAAGAGATTTGACGGTACAACCAGATAAAGGGGGTAGCGAGGCTTCCACAGGTACACATCATCCAAGGGCAGTGAAAAGGAGCGGACTATCCTAAGGTCTCCAGTCTCGCAGTCGCACTCTAATACATGTATCTCGGTACAACATACCTGCCCTACGAAAAACCGGCGTGCCTGCACCACCTTTGTGATACCCCCCTTGTTTCCCCTTTTACTATTTTAACACACAAATTGCCCTGCTGATAGAGTAATAAGCCGAGTTCTGTCTGGGCGGTCATCCATCTGCGCGGGGGATCGCTCCCCCGCTCTAGCGGCCAACCCGAGGGCAATGCCCGGGCCAGGCAACCCTCCTACTTGGCCTTGCTGCGGGTAGAGATTACCCTGTGGGGGGATAGAACCCACCACGGGCTCTTATCCTGCCCGCGGGGAAGATCCCACGCGGACGGTGGGTGTTACCCACTACCCTGCCCTCTGCAGCTCGGACTTTCCTCCCGTCCTTGAGGACAGGCGACCGCCTTACTCTATCAGCAGGGCAATCCTTATTGCGCGCTTGGCAAGGGAATCCGCAACCGAATTGTCCCCTCTCCCGATGTGCTGAACGGAAACCGATCGGAACCCCTTCAATCGGTTCTCCGCCAAGGCCTTCAGTTTCTTTATTACCGGATTCTTGGTCTGGTACTCACCGTTGATCTGCCTGACCAAGAGCTCACTGTCACTTAATATTATAACATCTCTGCCTTCGTAAGGCCTCAATTCCTCGAGGGCAATGAGAAGGGCGGTGTATTCTGCGACATTGTTGGTGGCCCTGCCGATGTAGGCCTGTATCCTCTTTTCTCTTCCGTCTGCCTCTATAACCACCCCACAACCCGCAGGACCGGGATTCCCCGAAGAGGCACCGTCTATCCAGACTCTGACGAGTTCCGAATCACTCTGCATAATAGAGAATGCACCCGCAGGTCTCGCACTGGATGATACCCTTCTCCAGCATCAGTTCGTTGACCACCTGAGGGGGCAGGGCCCTATAACAGGCCCCACAGACACCGTCCTTCCCAACCCGGGCCAGGGCAATGCCCCCTCGATGCTCCAATATCCTCTCGTACCTCTCCAAAAGGGCCTTATCCACATCCTTCGCCAGGTCATTACGCCTTTGAAGGAGACCTTCCAGTTCCGCCTTCAACTTCGCCTCTTCCTGCCTCAGGGCAGACAGCTCTCCCTCCAGTGCCTTCTTCTCCTCGTCCTTCTCCTGCTTAATCCCTCTAAACTGCGCCTCCTCTCCCTCTATCTCGTCCAACATGGTAAGGATCTGATCCTCAAGGCGAGATATCTCTTCCTTTAGGACCGCGATCTCGTCCTGGAGGGCGGTGTACTCCTTGTTGCTCTTCACCTGAAACAACTGTCCCTGCAGGCGCCTTAGGTCGGACTCCTTCTTGCCTAATTCTACCTCCAACTCCTTGTGGGCCACCTTCTTTCGTTCCAGATCCTTGCGGGCCTGTTCCAGTTCCGAGTCTATACCTTTGCGCTTGGCCTCTATCTCCTGATAAAGACGGGGAAACTCCTCCAGACGAGACTTCAGCTGATAGATCTGGCGATCTAACTCTTGCAGGGGCAGGAGTTGTTGGATCTCTTTCAGCATGTTAGGCCACCAAAGTGGGCGATAGAGGATTCGAACCTCTGACCTTCCGCATGTGAGGCGGACGCTCTGACCAACTGAGCTAATCGCCCAAGGGTTATCCCGTCATCAAAATCCCTGGTGGGCCCACGAGGACTCGAACCTCGAACCAACTGATTATGAGTCAGCTGCTCTGCCGATTGAGCTATGGGCCCGGTGAACTCTAATTTTACTCAAAACCGCCTTCTATATCAAGCATTATTACTTGCCCATCCCGATCCTTTGGGACATCTGGAAGAGCTTGCCTTCCGTCTGAATAGAGGGGGCAATTATTATCTCGGTCAACTGCATCTCCCTTATGTTCCGTGCCCCCAGACTCCCCATAGAGGTCTTCAAGGCACCCACCAGGTTCTGGGAACCGTCGTCCACCCGGGCAGGACCGAAGAGTATCTCCTCAAGGCTTCCGCTTATGCCTACATATATCCTCGTCCCCCTAGGCAGGTTCTCGTGAGAGGTGGCCATTCCCCAGTGATATCCCCTCCCTGGGGCCTCCTTTGCCCGGGCAAATGGGGATCCTATCATCACCGCATCCGCCCCGGATGCAAAGGCCTTACAGACATCCCCACCAGTGCGCATCCCACCGTCGGTGATGATGGGGACATACCTTCCGGTACGGCGATAGTAATAGTCCCTCGCAGCAGCGGTATCTATGGTAGCGGTAACCTGGGGCACGCCTATACCTAGCACCCCCCGGGTGGTGCAGGCAGCACCCGGACCTATCCCCACCAGTATCGCGCTGGCGCCGACTTCCATTAGGGCGAGTGCGGTCTTGTAGGTCACGCAGTTGCCTATTATCACCGGTATCTTCATCATCTTGCAGAACCTCTCAAGATCCACCGGTTTATAGGTAGAGGAGATGTGCTTCACCGAGGTAACCGTGCCTTGGACCACGAATATGTCCGCACCTGCCTCCTCCGCTATGGGGCCAAACCTTTCCGCGTGCTGGGGAATACAACTGACCGCTGCTATGGCACCCTTTTCCTTTATCTCCTTTATGCGCTGGGCGATGAGGTTCTCCTTTATCGGCTCCCGATACATCTGCTGGATCAACTCGGTGGCCTCCTCGGGGGTGGCCTCGGCTATCTTGTCCAATATCTCGTCGGGATCGTGATAGCGGGTCTGGACTCCGTCCAGGTTGAGGACCGCCAGTCCCCCCAGCCTGCTCATCTCCACCGCAAACCGCACATTCACCACCCCGTCCATAGCCGAGGCTATGAAGGGGATCTTGAACTTGATGCCCCCCAATTCAAAGGAGACATCTACATCCTCGGGGTTTATCGTGACCTCACCCGGGACCAACGCCACCTCGTCGAACCCATAACACCTTCTCGCCCGCCGACCTATACCAATCCACTCACCCATCGCAACCTCCCTGGTTAATGACGCGCAAAATTGTTTCTGAATTATACCATCAAAGGTTGCAGTATTTCAAAACCAAGTATTTCCATCCACCTAACTGACATCTAATCCTTCACGAATCCCTCCAACTCTGCGGTCTCCCTGCTCAGGAACCGGGCTTTGCGCAGTTCCCTACACTGTGGGGTGAGACAAAACCACCTGAAAGGTGGTCTTCCCGCCCAGAGTCCAAACCTATCTCCATCCGCAAAGCCAAATATGTCTCGGTTGCCCTTTTCCCAGACTATCCCATCCTCCCCGTTCAAGCGCGTGCGCCGAAACCAGACTTTACTATCCGGAAGATCCCGGGCGGAGACGAAGTTCGGGGACTCGTAGTCCACCTCCGCAACTCCATCTCCCTTGAGGACCACCTTGTAGCGGTAATTCCTCCTGAGGTCGGGAGGGACATCTATGTACTCCAGACCCAAGTCCCTTGCTAAGGAGGGATCTGCCTTGAGGAGCTGCAGGTACAGGTACAACTCCTCCCAGGGAGACAGATCTCTGCCCGGAAGCAAACTCATCCCCGCAACCTTCGCCGGTTTGGGCTGAAAGCGAAAGGCACCTATCAACTGCCACAGCCCGGAACTGTCCTGCCGATAGACCCTGACCTCCAGCGGTGAATCCGGGATCTTCCCCCTGGGCAACGGCCACAACAGCCTGACAGACGAGCCCTGCGGTTGGCACAACAGAAATCCAGCAGTGCCCACCACCTCTTCCCCCATAGCGGTCAGGCGAAAGAGGCCCACATCCACGACCGCTCTCCTGCCGGTATCGGTCTCAATCAGCATCAGGTCACCAAAGGCCATACGGGTGATGCCCGCCTTCCTTACCGACCGCTTTCCATCCTCCACCTCAATCCATACCCTATATTGCTGGTGAGAGGTAAACTCTACCTCCCTTCCCCAGAGCCGGAGTTTGTGCCGTCTTTCCCTCTTACGGAGGAAGGACAACCTCCCCCGCAGCGAATCCCCTATCTCCACCTGAAAGGTCATGTCCACTTCTCTTCCAGCAACCCGAACCAGCCCCCTCTCCAACTGCCAGTACCCAAGCGGATCCTCGGGTAGGGCAGATGTCCCGAAGATCCTCTCCAGCCAATCCCCGGGAAGGGCCACCCTGCCCAGGCCCTTGCAGAGACCCTCCCTGCACTCCAGACTTCCTCCGAGATCCCTCCCCCTCAACTGTAGGGTCAATCCCTTCTCGGTAAATACACCCCTCACCCCGCAAGGGATCTTCAGGTTTGTTCCCCTACACATCACCATCATCCGCCCTTCCAAGGCCAGCCTTCCACCACCAGCGATTAGACGCAGACCGTCCAACCTGACCCCGATCCTCTCCTCTCTCCCCAGACAGAACGCCTCGCCCTCCCCATCCTTACCGACGAAGACCAATCGGCCTTTTCCCACAGACCAATCCCCGGATAACGCCTCCCCTCCCACCCGCAAGGACTTACCCTCCATCTGGGCATAAGGGACAAGTTCTCCGTGTACCTCCACACCCACGGCCCGAACCTCTCCCGCCCGGTAAGTAAACTTCCCCCTGACGCCTAACTGCCTCAAGCCCCGCAACCTTCCCTCCCAAAGGAGATCCACCACCTCGCCGTCAAACTTGGCCTGCCTCATCTTCAGGTCCAATCCCTGCCAGCGCACTCGCCTATTCACCTCGAAGGGATCCGAGAATATGCGCCCGTCCCTCACCCGAACCTGCACCGACCTGCTGAGCCTTACCCTTTCCCCCCCTACTCTCACCTCTGCATCTCCTTCCAAAGTCCCCTCCACGGTCTCTCCGCTAATGTTAAGGCTCCCCTCCTCTACGGACAGGCCCAGGTCCCTTATGTACCCCGAATCGATGTCTACTACCAAGTCCCCATCCTCAAGGCAAAGATTACCCCGAAGGACACCACCTATACCCTCGAAGAACAAGACCACCTTGGCCTTAAAGGAATCCACCTTCAGGCCCTTAAACCCCAACTCCACCTCCTCTATCCTCATCCTGCCCTCAGGAAGCGGTATCTCCTTCTTTTCCGCAAACAGGTAGACCCCCCGCTTCCCCGGGACGAGGTTCTCCAGCCGGAGGATCACCTCCTTCCCTGCCAGTCTTATCCCCAACTCCCCATCGACTGGATCCATAGAGACGGTCCTCCCTATCCGCAGACGGGTCTTGAGGAAACGCCAGGAAATCGGTCCCCGAGAGCGCTCTTTCCTTCCTCCAAGGCGAACGCTTACACTCACCTGCCCGAAAGAAAACAGGGGAACCTGCCCGTCGAGGTCAACCGCCTCTTCTCGTGAGGTAGTGCTTACATCCAGTCCTAGTATCAACCTCGCCTTAACGACTGGGACCTCCAGATCCAGACTTCCGTTAAACACATCTATTCGGACGCTATCTATAAGGAGTTCCGCGGACGGGGATAACTGGATCCGGATGGGACGAAGCAGGTAAAAGGCCTTAGCAACGGCGAATTCCCCTCTTCCCAGACGATACAGGCACAACCCCTCGGGCCTGAAGACCTTTTCTCCAAAGACGGTGGGCAGACAGAGGGCCTCCACTACGGAGACGACCTCACCCTGCTCCCACAAGGTCACCGGAGAATAGACCACACCCTTACCAAGGGGAAAGGATGCGGGAAACGGATAAAAAAAGGGCCCTGCAAACGCAGGGCCGGAGACAAACGAACCTATTATCAGAAACAGGGAGGCCAACCTCAAGACCACGAACTAATCTTGTCGTTCCTTTATCTTCGCAGCCTTACCGACTTTATCTCTTATGTAATACAACTTTGCCCGACGGACCTTTCCTTTTCTCTTGACCTTTATGTACTCCACATTAGGAGAGTGGATGGGGAAGGTAATCTCTACGCCTTCTCCGTGAGTGGTGCGACGGATCGTGACCGTTTCCCGCACCGATCCACCCTGTCGGGCGATAACCAATCCCTCTATGTTCTGTATCCGGGTCTTGTCTCCTTCGGTTATCCTGTAACCAACCACTATGGTATCACCCGGACGGAACTCAGGCAGGTCCTTCTTGACCTGCTCCTGCTCCAGAGTCCTTATGTAATCAACGGTTACCATCTCTTATCCTCCTTTCCCACAGATCAGGTCTGACCCGTCTGGTCCTCTCTTCTGCCATCTTCCTGCGCCACTGCGCAACCAAGGCGTGATTACCGCTCAACAGCGCAGGAGGCACGCTCAATCCCCGAAACCGCTCAGGCCGGGTGTAATGAGGGTACTCCAGCAAACCCTCTGAAAAGCTTTCCTCCTCCAGACTCCTTTCATCGCCCAAGACCCCTGGCAGAAGCCTCACCACTGCATCCAATACCGCCATCGCAGGGACCTCGCCTCCAGTCAATACATAATCACCTATGGAAATCTCCTCGTCAACCAAGGCAGAGACGACCCGTTCGTCTATCCCCTCGTAGTGCCCGCAGACGAGCACGAGGTGCTCTTTACCGGCCAGTTCCCTTGCCTTTTCCTGATCGAATCGCCTGCCCCCCGGAGAAAGGTTTATCACCCACGAAGAGGGGCTCTTCACCTGCTCTATCGCGGAAAAAAGGGGCTCGGGCCTTATCACCATTCCCGGGCCTCCCCCAAAAGGGGGGGCGTCTACCTTGTACTGCTTGCTCCGGGAGAAGTCCCGTATGTCCCACACATTGATCCGCACCGCCCCTACCCGCTGGGCCTTCTCCAGCATAGAGACGGATAGAAATCCCTCAAATACGACCGGAAACAGGGTAAATATGTCAATGAACAGTCTTCGAGGGCTCAAACTATTGGGAACTACCCTCACCCTTGGAGGCAACCTCTGCCTTCTTGAGCTTTCGGGCCTTCTTTATCAGGCTCTTGACCGTATCCGTGGGCTGGGCACCCTTCTTGATCCAGTCCTCTATCCGGTCCAACTTCAGGTCAAAAAAGACCGGTTTCTTAGAAGGATCGTAATAGCCCAGCACCTCAAGGACCCTGCCTTCTCTACCCTCGCGGGCATCGCAGGCCACTATCAGGAAGTGATAACGATGCTTTACCGGCTTGCCAGGTTTCCTCAACCTTATCCTAACCATCCTGCCTCCTACCTCCCTATGGATTCCGCAAACCTCACCGCCAAGATCTGGGCCCGTGCCTTATTCTGGGTCTCCAGGTACTCCAATTCGGGCACGGAGTCCGCTACTAAGCCCGCACCCGCCTGTATGTAAGACTTGCCATTATAAAACACAATCGTCCTGATTGCAATACAAAGATCCATGTCCCCTTTGAAGTCCATATAGCCCACCGCACCCGCGTATATCCCCCGAGGGATGGGTTCCAATTCCTCTATTATCTCCATCGCCCTTATCTTCGGGGCGCCGGAGACCGTCCCCGCAGGGAAGGTGGCAGAGAGGACATCTATTGCGTCCTTACCAGCCCGCAACTGACCGTAGACCCGGGAGACGATGTGCATCACATGGGAGTAGTTCTCCACCTGCATAAAGTCCTTTACCTTCACCGTCCCCGGGACGCACACCCGTCCCAGATCGTTTCTCCCCAGATCAACCAGCATAACATGCTCGGCCCGTTCCTTCTCGTCCCCAAGGAGTTCCTCCGCCAGACGGGCGTCCTCCTCCGCATCCCGTCCCCTACGCCTGGTTCCTGCTATAGGATGGGTCTCCACTCGGCCACCGCTGACCCGAACCAACATCTCGGGAGAAGAACCCACGAGGTGCAGTCTGTACTTCGGCAGGGAGAGGTAAAACATGTAAGGCGAGGGATTGAGTATCCTCAGGACCCGATACACATCAAACGGTGAGGCGCTGGTCGTGAGTTCAAACCTCTGGGAGAGGACCACCTGTATGATCTCCCCGTCCCTTATGTAGGCCTTTGCCTTCTCCACCGCATCCATAAACCTCCTGCGGGAGAAACTGGACCTCACCCCCTTGAACTCACCCCGCACCTTCTTGCGGATCCGCCTTAGCTCCTCCCAGTCTATAGGCGAAAGGGTTCTGGCGGTCCTCCCCACCCCGGCAACCAAGGCCTCCAACTTCCGCCGGGCAGAGTCGTAGCTCTCTTCCAGGCGCCTTTTGTCTAACCCCGCGGTCGGCACCCAGACCACAAACCTCACCCTCTGCTCTCGGTGATCGAACGCGGTCTGCACCCGAGGGAGGAAGAAGTAGACCTCCGGGAACTGGCTCTGGGCCTTTAACTTCACCGGCTCAAAGAAGCGCACCACATCGTAGGCGACATACCCCACGAGGCCCAATTCCAGAGGATAGGCACCGTCCATGGGCGCAGGTTGCACCGATGCCAGGGCCCGCCTGAGGGCAGGGCGGGGATCCTCTCCAGAGATCACCACCTCCAACATGGGATCGGTTCCCAGAAAAGAATACCGGGCGATACCCTCCCCCTGCTCCACCGACTCAAATAGATAAGAAGGCCTGTTGCCTCTCCTGGCCAGTGAGAGAAAGACCTCTACCGGGGTGAAGATGTCCGAGGATACATCCTGCCAGACCGGAACGAAATTATGCCTGCGGGCCAAAGAGAGAAATCTGGATCTAGAGATAATAGATCTCTGGGTAGGAATAATCCATCACTCCTTCCTGGTCAAGACCGAGATAAGGACCTTCACCGTGCTGTTGCGATAATCCCAGCTGTCCGGGATGATCGTGATGGATTCTATTTTACACACATACTTGCTGTTTTCAAGGGCGGAGATAAAGCGACCCAAGTCGTGATACCCTCCTGTACCTATGAAGAGTATCTGGGAGAAGCTCAGGTTGCGGAGCTTTCTGTCTTTGACTGGCACGGACTCCTTTGGAACTATCTGCTTCAGCTCCAGCCCGCTGTCCTTGGCCATGTTGGCGATGTCCTCCATGAGGAACGGCAGGTCAAACTCCGGCACGATCCGCTCTTCTATGGCGGATATCTTGTCTTTGAGTCTCTTTATGTAGACCAAGAGCTCCTCGTCCTTGACCTTGGCCCGGCTCTGTTTCAACCGGTTGTATATCCTGTGGAACTTCTCGCTCTTTTCGGAGTAACTGGTCCACAAAGGTTGGACCACGAGGAAGTAATTAGCCACCGCAATGACCGCCCCCAGGGCCAAGGACAGGCCCAGGACCTTTGCAGTATCGGGATCGATCGCCTTCATACTCATTTCTTCTCCGCCAGTGTAAAGACAAGATAAAAGTCCTGCACCTCAGTCGACCCTATCTTCCTCTGGGTGATGCGCTTGCTAGTCACCGACTTGAAGGACTTCGATATCACCTCGTGCTGGTTCAGGCAGGAGATAAACCTACCCGTAAGACCCCTTCCCCCTTCCTTGCTGTAAAAGGAGCCCTGTATCACGAGGGTACCCTCCGCCTTATCCATGTCGAACTTGGTAAACCAGCCGGTCTGGGGCAGGCAGTCGCTTATCACATTCATCACCTCACCCCAGGATACCTTCCTCTTTACCAGCTTCTGGTACTTCCTGAGCCGATCCTCCAACTTCCTCTGCTGTTCCCTCTGGGGGTAGAGGGTCTTCTCCTTGTTGGTTATCATCTTGATGTCTGCATCCCGCCACATCACCATGATCAACAATACCAGGTCCAGGGCCAAACTCAATACGAGGAACAAGAGGGGTAAACTGAAGAAGTTGAAGGTAAGCCAAACCGGCAGGCGCACCGTCTTGACCGCGCGCAGTTCTTCAGGTAAGAGGTTGAGTTTTATAACTCTCATACTATCGTCGCTCCCAAACAAGCGTGGATCATGTCCTGCCTAAACTCCAGGGAATTCTTATCTATGCCCTTACCTATCTCAAACCTCTCCAACGCAGACCAACCCAGCACCGGTACACCGACGGACTTCTCCAGGTACTCCCGCAGGCCTGGGGTCCTGCTACCCCCACCGCTGATGAATATCTTTGAGACCTTACCTAAGGACTGATGCCCGGTGTACTCCATAGAGACCTTTATCTCCTCCGCAAAGCGATAGAAGATCGGCTCCAGGGCGCTCTTGACCTCTGCCTCCCGCTCCCCAGGATTGCACTTTATTAGTTCCGCCTCTTCGCCGTTGAGGTGGAGAACATCCTCCAAGTGTTCGGTGAACAGATCCCCACCTATGTTTATCTCCCGGATAACGAACGGGATCCCTTGAGAGACCACGACGAATTCCGTGAAACTGGCACCCACATCCAGGAGCACCACCGTCTTAGAAGGATCGTCTAGTCTCATAAAGTTAAAGAGGTTAACCAAACAAAGCCCGGCTAACTCTGCAGAGGTCAGTCCAAATCCCGCATCGAGGAAAGGGGCTACCAACTCCTCGATAGCAGATCTCCTCACCCCAGCCAAGGCCACTAAGGTCTCGGTATCTCTCTCTTCCAAGACCTTGAAGTCCACCACCCTTTCCTCCGGAGGGAAGGGCACATACACCTCTTCCTCGTAGCGGATGGCCTTCTCCAACTCCACCTCGTCCATCCTAGGCAAATCGAGTAACCTGTAGATGGACTGTATCCCGTGGATCACCAGCACGATCTGGGAACGCTTGGTATCCAACTTAGGTTGGACCTTGGCGAGAAACTCCTTCAGCTGATCCTGCCCGGAGAGCTTCTCGTAAAAGAAGGCCTCAATGATCGGTGCTCGCTTTGCCCCGCGATTCTTGACCTGGGCCACCTTAATGCTCTTGCCGCTGGGGTCTATAGATATGATACGCTTGTCCCTCGAGAAAAACGGCAAATTCGCGCCCCCCTATTTCGTTCTGATTGCCACCTGAAAAACATACTGCGAAGAATCCAGCTCGTATCTAACTCGTATTTTATCATCATCCCGATAAAAATTCAAAGAGGAAATCCCAGACACCAAAGACCTAGCAGTCCCAGCAGGCCTCTTGACGAAGATCGTCTCGCCATTGAGGTATATCTCCCAGGGGGAATTGGAAAATTCCCTGTCCCCAGAAACCGAATCACAGGTGTAAAACCTTACCAGGCTACCGTCGCTGGAGATCTCTATGGCGTGACTGTCGTCCTCGCAGGCATCCAGCAGATAACGATAGATCGCGAGGTTGACCCGCTTACTGCGTTCCAGACGGGAGAGCCTGTCCTCAACCGCACGGTATATCGGAGAGATCACTCTCATAAGGCTTCCGGTCATAAGGACCACTACCGTAAATATCGATATAGCTATTAGCAATTCGACGACGGTGAATCCCTTGCTTAGGTTCTTTAACCCCTTCAGATAACCCAAGGCCATCAACAGACCCACGCCCAGGAGGAAAAGGACGCCCAACATCAAACGAAGTCTCAAAGACACCTGCGAAGGAGAGGCAGTAGTATCCTGCGCATTTGCCCGTTGAGAGGTTTCCTTCCTTTCCCGGAGATTCTCCCGTCGAGGGGAGGGGGTTAGCTTGTAAGAGTGCCTACCTATACGCACTACCCGCCTCTTCTCCGAAGGCCCTTCTACCTTAGTCTTTGGCTTCAAGAGACTGCGCTCCTTCACCGCCTTGTCCTGGGGCACGAATCCCAGGCAGAGTACTGCCGATACCAAACAAGAGGCCAGGACTAGAGCTCTTTCCACGACCATATCCTTGGCAAATCCAGGTCCCTGGGGAGGTAAAACTTGTCCCTAAACCTCTCGTCCTTAACCCGGACATCGTAATTCATGATTATGTGTCCGGAAAAGATAATCGCCTCGTCCCTAGCCACTATCCCTCCGTTAAAGGTTATCGCCCCCACCCTGCCCGCTATGGCGTGGTTGGTGTAGATGAAGGCGTCAATCTGGGTGATCTGACTGTAGCTGTCCGCAATCTGACGGACGGTAGAGTCCTTAAAACTGGACTCGTAGTACCTACGGTTGGACCCGTCCTCCTTCTTGCCTCCATCGTAGTCGGTGTAGTCACCGTCGAACCAAGGGTTGCCATCCGCATCGAAATAACTAACATAACCATTGCTGGCGTCCGTGCTATCCACCTTATAGGGGGAGGTGAAATAAGGACTCAGATAATACTTGGGGTAATCCCAAGAGGAATCGGTATAGTCTCCGATTATCACATTCCCCTTGGCAGCCAGACCTAAGAAGTCCTTACTCGCGTTGGCGGTATCTGTGTCTGCCGGGGAGTAGTCGGGTTTTGGCCAGGAGGGGGGATCCACATACTCCACATTCCCCAGGATGTGCACATTCCTCCCCGCGTAGATGACCCCCTGCCCCTTCACCTTCCCCTTTATCAAGACGTCGCCCGTTACCACAACCGGTCCGTTTATCTCTATCGGATTGGCGTCCGTGCCCACCAATATCAGGTTACCGTCGTAAACGCCGTTTATAACGGTGCTTCCTCCTATCTTTAGGGTCCCACCTTTGGTGGTGGCCACCGTCTTGTAGAACCCCAGGTCTCCTAGATAAGGCATGTTTACCGGGGTCTGGTGGGCATAGTGTTGAGAATCCCCGTCGTAGCCCGAGAGATAGGTGTAGGTGTCCAGCACCCCGTTCCCGTTGAGGTCCTCACCGGGATCTAGCACCCCGTTTCCGTTCGTATCCTCACTGGGGGCGGAGGGGTTCCCAGGTCTGGCCCGGGCAGGGGCAGTGGAATAGTAGGTCGAGAGGTCGTCCCAGCGGTTCGTCCCGCTTATGTCCCCGTTGCTCCCCAGCTCAGGGTCCACCCCCGCGTAGACATCGCCGTTGACCTTTGGATCGTACTTCAGAGAGAAGTCCCCGTTAGAGCGGACATCCCCATTTGCAGTGATAGAATACCCCCAGAACCAACCGTAGTTGTTTATAAAGTAGGCGTAGTCGAAGACCTCGGAGCGGGCTAGACCGTAGCGGATACCCACCTCCAAGGTCACCGTCATGTTCTCCACCCTTCCCACCGACCTCAGGACCACCAGCCTACCCACATCCTCGTCCAAGGGCTCTACCCGCTCCAGAGTAACCTCGTAAGAGCCCTCTCCCACGGTACCTGATACCGGGAATGCGTATTGTCCCGTCCCATTGGCAACATCGTCAAACCAAGTAAAACTGGAATCCGTCCAGGCCCCGGAGGCACCGTAAAAGTGTTCCATGAAACCGTTGTAGAGCTCGGTCTTCACCCGCTCTATCCCTGCCTGGGCGCAGTACAAGGCCTTGGTGTGGAGTCGCTGATAGGTGCTGGTGATGTTGGAGCCGATCACCCTCACCGACATAACCGCTAGCATCCCCATGAAGAATACCATCAACGCATAGGAGGTGATCAACATGAAACCGTCCCGGGCCCCGATCCGCATAGTACCGCTACCTCCCTATCTGGGAGAATATCGTTGCCAGTCGATAACTCATAGGCCTACCCCTCACCGTCCAGGTCAGGGTAAGCTCTACCTCCATCACCGCCTTGGTGAGGTGGGGATGGGCGAATCCTGACCACACATAACCGTCGGCGTAGGTGTAGGACCACTGATTGGCGTAACCGTTCTTCTCTTCGTCGTAGACCAAAGGGAAGTCCACCTGCACTTGGAGGTTATCCAACCCCCGCCCGTACCCGTTGCTCACGACCCAGTTGCCCCAGTCCCTGGTCCTTATATCCTCCAAGGGCGAGTCCGCCATCTCCTCCAAGATCGTTTCCGCCAAGTGGACGGCCTGATTCTTCTTCGCCTGGTAGGAGACATCTAGGACCTGATAGGTGATCAAACCTAACAGGCCTACGACCGCTATCCCCAGCACGAAGACCGCAACGCTCAACTCCACTAGGCTCAGCCCAGTCCTGTCCATCTCCCCTCCAAAGAAGCGCGAGGGCGGTTCCCCACCGCCCTCGCGTCGTACTGCACCCAAAGAAGGCCAAATCAGGCTAAGAGACTATATTCTCTCCCAACCACCGTTATCACAGGTACCGTTGTAAGCGGTCTGCCAGAGATCACCTCCAGTAAGGGCCTTGTAGCACTTGCTCCCAAAGCGCTCGTTCTTGGGCGTGGCCAGTATGTTGTAACTGTCGGTGCTGATGGAGACCACATTGATGGTGTAGTGCTGAGATCTCAACTCGATACTGCTACCTGCGTTAGAATACCTGCTGGGCAATAGGTCGTGATTGGCCAAGGTGCTTAACGGATTGGTGTTCGGATACTCGTCCTCCCTTATGAAGTAGGTCTCCAAGGCGGTGGCTATGGTGCGGAGCTCTCCCAGCGCGGACTTCTCGTTGGCTGCCTTCCTACTACCCACCATGTTGGGTATGGCCACAGCGATGAGGATTGCGATGATCGCAACCACGATCATCATCTCGATCAGCGTGAAACCTCTTCTGTCCATCTCTCCCCTCCTCTTTTTAAGGATAAAGCCCAAGAGTGGTTCTTAACCCAAGCCCTCTGCCGACCTCCGGAGTCCTTTCACCTCCTTTCCGGGCAACAAAAAAACCTGTCCAGCTACGCCAGACAGGTTTACCCCATCGACCGGCAGCTGGCTGTCCGGACCTCTCTCCCCCCTTCAGGGCCGAGGCCTTGGGACCCTATAGCTTTGCGCCCCCGCATTCCTGCGGGTTTGCCTTTATCGGTCCAAAATTCAGACTCCAATCCAGCCAAAGAGCAGTCAATCTCACCCGATTCAAAGTATAGTCTATCAATCCTGCCTGTCAACTCTCCCCCCCTCAAAGAAAAGAAGGGGAGGCGTGCGCAAACACACCTCCCCAACACAGCCGACCTTAGAAGTTGACGGTCATGCTGCCGAGGACTTCAAGGGCGGTATCGTCCTTCTCGTAGCAGTCACCCGGCCAGAACGCAGCGACCGTCAGACCGAACTGGACATCGGAGGTGTAATCCCAAGTGAGATACACATCCAGCTCGTTTCCGAGGTCGTCGTCCTTGTCCACGGAACCGTAAGCAACATCCTCGTCGGCCCAGAAGTGATAGAAGTCAGCGGACAGGGTGACATCCTCCATCACATCCACCGCACCGCTGAGCTTCAGGGCAAGGATGTTGCTGTCGAAGTCCACTATCTCACCGATGTCCTGATCGTTGTAAGGGGCATACCAGGCCTCGTAATCCCCAGCGGAAGGATCCTTATCACCGCTCCTGTAGAGGACTGCCAGACCGACGCTGGCGTTCTTCTCCGCATCCACCACATAGTTGAGGCTGGCGTCTATCGCCATGGCATCGTAATCGTTCTCACCGTAGTCACCGAAGAGGTAAGCCACCTCCAAGGCACCGGTGAGCCCTTCCATGATCTCGCCGGTCACCCGACCGCCGATGTACTGACGGGCATCGTCGTTGTTGGCCTCAACATCAGTCCCATCGTAGACATAGTAGAGCTCGATTGCAGCGCCCTTGAGGTCGAAGTTGGTGTCCACGACATAGATGTCGCCTTCACGGCTGTCGGTCAGCCCCCTGGGACGCAGGTAACCGACCTCTACATTGCCGTTGTCCAAGGCGTAATCCACCACGATCCCGTCGAAGGCGGCCTTCTTGTTCAGGTCCTTGAAGGTCAGGTTGGAAGCGCTGTCAGGGGTCCCGTCGCCGAGGATCAGCTGGGATCCGAGCTCGTACTTCCAGAACCCTGCCTTCAGGGACACCGGAGCGTAAAGGAACTCCTTCAACTCCGCATAAGCAGCAGCTGCGTAGACATTGTCCACAGCGTTGCCACCGAACTCCCTCTCGTCCCTGAGGAGGACGGTGGTGGAGACATTGTCGGTCAGGTCCGCCTGGACCTTTAACTCGGTGGTGGTCATGAAGATGTCACCTGCCTCGTCGGCAGCATCCTCGTCGTAACCAGCACTGCTGGGCGCCTGTCCCTGCACGACATAGGCGTTACGATAGACGCCCTTTACCTCTAACTTACCGGAAACCTTTACATTCTGCACCTCGGCATAGGCACCTGCGGCCCAGAGCGCGACGAGTGCAGAGAGCATTAATATGCTGTACTTGCGCATATCTTACCTCCTCTATGTTCAAAATCTTAGGCTCTCCACCTAAGACTTTATATCCCTACACCCCTCCAGATAATCCCCAAGCCTTCTTGTTCTTTTTCCTCACCTCCTTTCCAGGCCGTGATTTAGATTATCTGGGGTGTTGTTAAGAACTGCAAGCCAACAGACACATAAAGAGCGCCACCTTTACGAGTGCAGTAATATTCTGCCAGATATCCCTTCGGATGTCAATCCATAAAATCAGTCCTCCGTCCTGGGTTCTATCGTCAATTGAACCGGATGCCTTACTACCTGTTCGCAGTAATCCCGCCTGCACCGGATCTTGGCAACGCTCAAGAGCCTTTTTCCTTCGGTCCTGCGATATCGATCTAGGCCATAATACGCCAAGTGGGTATAGGGCAAGGTCACCCGGAAGTAATCGTTAGGATCACACCTTAAGATGAGGTACAAGGCCCTCCCTGTCCCCATAACCCTGCATACGCTTCCCTCCACAGCACGGGCACTATCTCGCCACTTCCTCGCCTCTTCAGGAGGGATTATCCCAGGATATCTCCACAGGCCCCTTTTTGACTCCATAGCCTGCCTCTGGGCCTTGGCCAACAACCCAACATATTTCTCATTTGGCGGGATCACGAACACATAAGCCAGACCTTCCTTCAAGAGCGCGGTATTCACCATCTCTTTCCCCACCCAGACATAGGCAAGGAGCCGGCCGTACTTGTCCCTGACTACCTCGTCGTACTCCAATTTGATTTTCTTGCCCCCAACCAGTTGCTCGTTATACCTGTGGGCCTCCCGGGCCCAAGGTTGAGGGGTGGGATAGATCTCGGGGGTATCTATTCCGAGGTACCTGACCTTCTCCCCACTGTCCAGCACGATAGTATCTCCGTCTACTACATATCTGACCACTGCGGTCTTGGGGAGGCGGGAACAACCCGCAAGGAGAACAACTACCAGAAAAACCCCAATGGGCAAACGGAAGGGCCTACACGCCTTTCTTGAAGACCCTTGCATAGCAAAATACCATCAATCCGATTATCAGTGCCCAGGAGATGCCCATAAAAATCCAACCGTAGAGAGTCATTTCTCCATCACCACCTCGCACAGGACATCGTCTACGACGAACCTGACCCTATTCGCCTCAGCGGATATGACCCTGACTCTAGCCAGATCGGAGTCCCGTTCCTCCAGCTCCTTCACATCCACCGTTGGGCGGGATCCTTTCCTCATCACCACCCTTACCTTCAGGCTATAACGATCCTTTTCTCTCACCAGGGGCCTGAAGATGTCCCTGGCGAGAGCGGTTATTCCCCAGATCAGAGCGAACAGAAAGACCAGTGATGGTAGGGGAAGAAACCGCTTCTTCATCTCCCTAACCCCTCTGAATAAGGCTTGTAGCGGAAGATTACCTCCATGTCCAGCATTACCCTCTCCTTCCCCGCCTGCTCAGACCAATGGACCTCCAGCCGTCTCAGCCTGTAGACCACCGTATCTCCAAGCACTGCAAAGAAGTCGTCCAGCTTGTCGTAGTCCAAGTAGGCCTTTATCTGAACCGGTACCATGAGAAACTTCACCCGGTTGACCTCCTGCTCGTAGGGGTGGCCTATCTTCAGAAAGACATCGTAGACCCCTATCTCGTGAAACAAGGACACTAAGGTGTCGAATACCTTACCGTTCACATAGGGAGTCTTCAGGGTGAGGTAGCTGTTGACCAGGCCTCTTATCTTAAGGTACTCTTTCATCCTCTGGCGTATGCTCCTGGCCAGGGAGTTGGTCTCTATCCAAAGCCTCTTCTGGGTTTCGTAGACCTTTGAGGCCTTCACCAGAGTCCCTATCCCTGGGACCACAGCCCAGATCGCAAAGAGGCCAAGGACTATCCAGGCGCTAATCTTAAGGGCCTTGAATAGCCTCTTTGCCCAGACCGGATCCAAGCCAGTGACCAGGTCATCCCATATGTAGATCAACCGGGACAAAGACAAAAACATAGGAGACGATCCCCTCTCTGGGATTGACTTCCAACCCCTCCAAGCGGATGGTGTTTATGTACTTCCCCAATTCGCTCTTCGTCAGATCTTTCTTCATGGAAAGAAGGGTCTGATTGAGAAGGTTTTTATCCCCCCTCATCAATCCCTTTCCTATCACCCACAGGGTGTAAGTGCCGCTCTTCGTCTTATTCCACCTAACCGCGCTTATCCAAAAGGTCTCTGGTAAGTGCTCTTCCAAAAAGGGCCAGAGATGCCTCCACATCTTGCCGTAGCGGGCCTTTCGCAAAAAGGAGTAATATCGCATCCAGTAATCCCACTTCTCCTCTAGACTGACGGAGAGGGATTCCAGAAATGATTCCCTGGATGCCAAAATCCTGCAGATCCTCTCCCGCCTTGCAACATCCCTGGCAGGGGCTATCACCGTGGCGTAGAGAAAGGCCATTACGCAGAGAGAAAGCAAGAGCAAGATACTCACATCCTTGCCGTAGGAGGCAAATCGCTTTGTATTTAAGTGATAGCGAGAGAAGTTGGCCACTTTCATAGCGCGCCCCAAGTTACTAGAAGATTATACCACAGGATTGACCACCTCCACACGACGACCTTTGTGAATAACGGATACCTCTACCTCGTCGCCACTATTTAACGGACCTATCCCTGGAGGGGTGCCGGTGGCTATTACATCCCCCTCCTCTAAGGTCATCACCCGAGAGATAAAGCTCACCAGATAGGGGATTGAGAAGATCATGTTCGCACTGGAATCTCTCTGTCTCAATCGTCCGTTCACCCTGGTCTCCACCTCTATAGGCTGGCTGAGGTCGAAGTCCTCTATTAACTCGTCAGATATTGGGCAGAAGGTATCGTAGGACTTGGCTCGGGTCCACTGTCCATCTCGTCTCTGGACATCCCTTGCGGTCACATCGTTTAGGGCGGTGATGCCCCGTATTACCTTTGGAACCTCCTCCTCCGAGATCGCCTTGCACCGCTTACCTATCACCACTGCTATCTCCCCTTCGTAATCAACCCGTCCTACCTCCTCGGGTAAGACGATGGGGTCTCCAGGGCCGATCACAGCCGTGGAGGGTTTTAAAAAGATGATGGGATACTCCGGGAGATCCATCCCGAGCTCTCGGGCGTGATTGATGTAATTGAGACCGGTCAATACCACCTTCATCTGCCTATACTGGTTTCAAGAAGAGGAATATCAAAGAGTGGACCTCTTCCCCAGTCCTAACTACCAGGGCCTTCACATACAACATCCGACTGTGCTTGCTCACCGGTAGGGCCACATCGCAGGCGATCTCCTCGGGAACCACATCCGAGGAATAGATGAGGCGCTTGAACCAGGTGCTGAAGACCTCGTTGTCCGGGAGGTTGAGGATACCGGATAGTTTGTACTCGTCTTGATCCACCTCAAACAGGCGCTGGGCCTCGGGGTTCAACCGGAAGAAGTCCCTCTCGGTGTCTATCCATATCACCGGCTCCTTTACCTCCCTGAGGAGCAGGTTCAGGGCCCGATAATAGAGCAGAACCCTTGACTGCCTCAGCTTCTCAAATTCACCGGTGCGCTTTATGGCCCCCGCCAGTTGGGCCAACAACGCGCCCAATGGTCCCTTTTCTACTTGGGGAACGGACACCCCAAAGTCCCCCTCCCGAAGGTCCTTCACCAGCTCCTTCAACTTGGAATAGAACCTCAGCAACCTGATCAGGAAATACGACTCTAGCGCTACCAATACGATTGCCAAGGGGATCAACCAGTAAAGCCCACAAAACCAGCCAAGTACACCCGACAGGAGGCTTGCAACCAACGCAACCGCGAATAGGAGCAGGACGGGGTTCATAGGATGTCCTTCCCTCTTACTGGGAAAAGTTCCGTATGCTCTCGTCTGTTCCCACTACTATCAACACATCTCCTTCTTCCAGAACATCGTCGGCCTTGGGCATGTCGTTTATGATCTCCCGATAGGTCCGTTCCCCAGACTCGGTTATCTCCGGAAGGCGCTTCTTGATAGCGATGATGTTTATGTGATACTTGTTGCGCAGTTGGAGTTCCTTTATCGTCTTGCCGACGAACTTCTCCGGGACCTTTACCTCCGCGAGGCTGTGGCCTGAGGCAAGGGGTATGTGCTTCTCTATGTGCGAACTCACCATACTGTTGGCGACCATGACCCCCATCTCCTCTTCCAAGTTTATTATCCTGCTCACCTCCATGTACTTGAGTATCTGGGCCTGCAGGTCGTCCATCGCCCGGGCCAATATGTTGGAAACACCCAGTTTCTTGAGGACGCTGATGGTCAGGAGATTCGCCTCCACATTGTCGCCTATACAGACTATGGCAGCGTCAACATTGTCTACACCCAAGGACTTAAGGGCCTTCTCGTCAGTGGAGTCCACTACCACCGCAACTGAGACATAGTCCTTTATGTCCTCAACCTTATCCCTATCCACATCCAGGGCTATCACTTCCACGCCCTTGTCGCTCAAGGTACGGGCGATGGTGGAACCGAACCTTCCCAGACCAATAACCGCTATCTGTCTCACGGCACCGGCACCTCGTCAAGTATCCTGGATATGATCGCCTCTGGGGTCAACCCCTCTGCCTCCGCCTCGTAACCCAGGATTATCCTGTGGCGAAGGACATCTGGGGCTATCAATTTTACATCCTCCGGGACGACAAATCCCCGCCCGTGAACGAAGGCAACTGCCTTTGCCCCTATCGTCAAGTATATGCTTGCCCGAGGAGAGGCCCCGTAGGTGATCATTCCCTTGAGGGAATCCATACGATAGAGCTCCGGGTGTCTGGTGGCGTCCACCAGATCCACGATGTATCTCTTTACCTTCTCGTCTATGTAGACCTGTCGGACAACCTTCTGAATCACGATAACCTCTGCGGGGGTGAGGACCTTTTCTGGCCTGGGTATCTCCCATGCGCTCATCCTCTCTAGGATGAGAAGCTCCTCTTCTTTGGAGGGATAACTCACATTCAACTTGAACATGAACCTGTCTACCTGGGCCTCAGGCAAGGGGTAAGTGCCTTCCTGCTCTATAGGGTTCTGGGTGGCCAAGACTATAAAGGGCTCGGGCAGGCTGTAAGTCTCCTCTCCAATCGTCACCTGACGCTCTTGCATGGCCTCCAAGAGGGCGCTCTGCACCTTTGCCGGGGCCCGGTTTACCTCGTCCGCCAGGACCACATTGGCAAAGACCGGCCCCTTCTTGGTAACGAACTCCCCCTTCTCCGGATTGTAAATCAGGGTCCCTACGATGTCCGCGGGCAAGAGGTCGGGGGTAAACTGAATCCTCTGGAAACTGCAATCCAGGACTTCCGCAAGCGTCTTCACCAATAGGGTCTTGGCCAATCCAGGCACGCCCTCTATCAACACATGGCCGTTGGATATAAGGGCGATCAAGACCTTCGTAATCAACTCCTTCTGTCCGACTATAACCCGGGATATCTCTCTCTCCAAGGCCCTAAGGGCAGTAGACTGTTTGTTTATTATCTCCGTCAATTCCTTTAGATCTGCCATCGTCTTCTCCTCGGTTAAAGGCTCCCGTTAACAGAACAGACCATTATACCACATCTATTACCCCACCATCATCCGACCCGAGGCGAATCGCAGTTTGGCCTTCTTGTCCTTGCGCACAAAGGCCAAGGCTATCGTGAGTGGCCCCAACCTAC
Source organism: Candidatus Omnitrophota bacterium (assembly GCA_015494465.1). Classification (GTDB taxonomy): domain Bacteria; phylum Omnitrophota; class Gorgyraeia; order S143-82; family S143-82; genus S143-82. The sequence goes on from WGBD01000002.1 coordinate 151,483, forward strand.
CTATCAACATCAGTAGGCTTAGGACAAGCTTGCCTGCTCGGCTCAGGCTCGGGGTGATGCCGGTGCTCAGTCCCACCGTCCCGAATGCAGAGACAGCCTCGAAAAAGAGACGATCCAAACCAAATCTTGGATCGCTAAGAGAGAGAAAAAATGTGCCTAAAAACAGCATCGTCAAGCCGAACAGGAAGATGGTCCAGGCCTTGTGCACCACATCCGCAACCAGCGTCCTGCCAAAGACCACCACGTCTTGATGGCCTCTGAGGTACCTCACCGCGGATAGAACCAGAACGGAAAAGGTGGTCACCTTTATCCCCCCTCCCGTAGAACCGGACGACGCCCCCACGAACATAAGAAACATCAAAAGCCACTTCCCAGCAAGGCTGATGTTCCCTATCTCCAGACTGTTAAACCCCGCAGTCCTCGCGTTGACAGACTGGAACATGGCGGATAGGATCCTCTCTTTAAGAGGAAGGGCGGAAAGCATGGTCCTTTCGGTCATCATCAATCCGAACGCTCCTACTAGGAACAAGAGCAGATAAGTCACCAGGACTACCTTCGACTGCAATCTAAGTCTCCTACTTTGCCTGCTAAAAACCGCAAAGAGGTCTTGCAAAACCACGAAACCCAATCCCCCACAGACTATCAACACGGTCATAACCACATTAACGAAGGCATCCCCCCTCCAGCGCGTAAAGCTGTCGGAAAAGAGGGAAAAACCGGCGTTACAAAATGCGGAGACGGAGTGAAATAGACCGTAATAAAGCGATCTAATCCCAAATCCCTGACGCATCGCCCAGTAGGCAGAGAGCAAGAACACCCCGATGGCCTCTAAGGCAAAGGTCGCCTTAAAGATGAACCCAATAGAGGACTTAAGCTCCCTTATGCTCTCCTGGTCCATGAGCTGCCCCAATGCTACCATCTGATGGGACCTTACCTGTCTACCCATACTCACCAAGAGAGAGGCAGAGAAGGTCATTATCCCTAGGGCACCCAGTTGGATCAAGGTGAGGATGACGAGCTGGCCCATTAAGGTAAAGTCCTTACCGGTATCCAGGACGACCAGTCCGGTGACGCAGACGGCAGAGGTAGCGGTGAAAAGGGCATTCACGAACCCCAGCCTGGTGTGGGCCATACCTGGTAACGAAAGGAGAAGAGTCCCCCCGCTGATCAACAACAAGAAGGTCAACAATAAGAAGAGCTCAGGGCGAGAATAAAGCCTGATTATTATGCGCTCGATAACCGGCCACCTATACATCACGCAAGAGCTCTTGGACTATCCTCCCGGCCACATCCCCAGAAGGCAGGGATCGAAACCCCTCTTTCAGCTGGGCTAGACGGTCCGGATCCCTCTTCAGCTCTAAGACCTTTCTGGCCAGATCCAGGCTATCACCAGCGGACAAGGCCACATTGGAAGAAATCAAGAAGTCTCTGTTTCCCTCCTCTTGACCTGGAATAGGATCGACCAGTATCATGGGGACCCGCTTGACGATGGCCTCCGAGACAACCAATCCCCCTGGTTTGGTGATCAGGAGATCCGCAGCGCTCATAACCAAGTCCATCTCGTCGATCATCCCGTAGACCTTCAGCCCCTCAGCTATATCCTGAAGAGGTTCGAGTTCCTTCCGCAACCTTACATTTTTCCCACAACCAACGATAATCTGCACCTCCCGCATCAATATCTTTACCGCATCTATCACCATGTTGGGCCGTATTGCATTGGCTAGGATCAGGATGGTAAACTCGTCTTTCAACCCTAATTGGGCCAAGACCGACTCCCGGGGCAAGGTCCGTAGAAAGGCAGAAGGAACGGGTATCCCGCTCACGCTGACCTTCTCCTTTTCCACCCCCATTTCTACCAGTTCCCCCAATGCACTCTCACACCCAACGAAGTACTTATCCACCCCGCTCGACACCCAAAACCTGTGAACCACATAGTCAGTTACTACGCAGACCAATCTACACCTGCACCCGGTCTTGGTCTTGTATCGAGAAAGTACATCGTTGGCCATGAAGTGGGTGCTCACTATGAGCTCCGGCTGGGTGGCAGTGAGATACTCCTCCAGGCGAGCGGTTACCAAGGCGTTGAGAAGGGAATGCCAGGAACTGATCAATATCCCCTTGGGATGGTTTGATAAATCAAATGCAAGTCGCCAGAGCCACTTCGCCCGGTTTACCACCCATTGATATCCGTCTCTATAGAGGGTCCTGAACCAGGATGGGGTGAAGTCGAGGATGTCCAAGAGGGCTACATCCGATCGGCCCGCGTTGATAAAGGACTCGTACAAAGCCTGCCCCGCACGGCGGTGCCCATTTCCAGCGGAGGCATAGAGGATCAAAATGGACATCTCTGGATGCCAAGGCTACAAGACGAACTTCTCTGCCATGTAACCTATCACCGGTAAGGACTTGTACTCCCCGGTCATGGCGTTGATCAGGCCAAAGACCACCGCCAGACCAAACACGAGCCTACCCAGGACTAGCAAGAATAGGCCCAACACCGGGAGGACCGACAAGGCCCAGACCAGAACCTCCAGCACGAATAAGACCAGCCCTTGTTTCGCGTGGAAGCGGATGAACTCGTCGTCCTTGGCCTTAAACACCGACCACAGACTCAACGGCCCCAGGTAGGCCAACATTGCCCAGGCCTTTGATTCCAGACTCACCAAGTTTTCCATACTCAAGACCTCCTTTAAGGCTTTATCCCACATTCAACAGGGAATCCAGCTCCCCGTAAGGGTTCTTCTCCTTCATCGGGTTGTTGGGATCGTCCATCCACTTGCCGTCCACCACGAACCTGTACCGGTACCGTCCAGGCGGTAAGGCCATGCTCTTTACCCAAACCCCATTCCTCTTCTCGAGCTTGGAATCCTCCCCTATCCTCCAACCGTTGAAATCACCAGCGATGTACACCTCCTTCACATTAGGATCGGGGAATATGAACTCCACCATCCTCAACGGCATGTCCCGCCCCATCTCCTTGGAAGGCGCAGAAGGGGACTGGGGTTTCCAGCCCTTGTCCAAGGGTTCCGGGGCCTCCAGATAAGATAGAAGCTCCCGGGCAAGGCTGAGGTAATCCTTTGCTCCCCGGCAGTACTTGTCGTAATACAGGGCAGGCTTACCGTGACTGGCAGATTCGCGGAGTTTGACATTGATGTGGATTATCGTCTTGCAGACCTTGTCACCAAATCTTTCCTTTATGGCATCCTGTACATAATAAGAGTACTGGAGTCGGGAATCAAACATCGTCATAAGTATACGGTAGTCCACATTGTGGTTGAGTCTCTCTCTCACCAGATTTATGATGTCCAGGAGCTGATTCACACCGTTGAAGGAGAAGAAGCTCATCTCCAGAGGTATGAGAACCTCGTTAGCAGAGCGCAGGGCATTTATAGTGAGGAATCCTAGATTCGGAGGGCAGTCTATCAAAACATAATCGTATTGTCCCTTCATCTGGCTCAAGGCAGACCAAAGCCTGGTTTCCCTGCCTATCTCGTCAGAAAGCTCCTGCTCCAGGGTACTCAAGAGTATGGAAGAAGGGACCAGGAATAGGTTCTCCGATACCTGCTGAACGACGGAGTCGAGGTCCTTTTTCTGCTGACTCAACGAGGAAAGGACATCGTAAATAGAGAACTCTATCTTATCAGGATCAAATCCCAAGCCACTGGTAGCGTGGGCCTGGGGATCGAAGTCTATCACTAGCACTTTCTTCCCTAGGTAAGCCAAGGACGCGGATAGATTCACTGTGGTGGTGGTCTTACCGCAACCGCCTTTTTGATTGGCAACAGCTATCACATACATCTCTGCCCCCCTGTCTTTGTTGAAGAAGCCCCCCTAATCAAGTGCCCTTTACGAAGCGTATGTTATCGACATATAACACGCCTTTCGGCGTCGACGCATTCCACTTGTCGACCACGAAGCCTATCTGCTTTACATCACTCCAGCTAGTTATGCCCGAGACCTCTTTCAGAGGTATTACCACATCTTTCCACCGCGTGCCCAAAGAGGGGACACCCACCTCTCCGACCTCTCTGAACTGATTTACGAATTCTATCCTTATACTGTGGTTCTCGCCCTTGGAGAACCGTGCCCTAAAGGCCAAGGCCTCGTAATCGGACACATCGGCGCCTTTTATATTCACATAATAGGTCAACACCGATCCTGCCTTAGGATCGGAAAAGTCGAATCCAATGGAGATTGGACCGGACCCGCTGTTTATCATAAGCTCGCTGTGGGCCTCCAATCCAGGGGTAACAGGACCACGGAAGAGTGCCCCCGACCTCCAGCCTACCAGCAATATCACCAGCAGAAAGGCATTTGCTACTAAGAGAGGCAGATTGAGATTTATAGTACGCATCCCCCCTACGGAAACCCCTGAGTGTTTCACCTCTTTGCCCTCTCCGGTTGAAAAGTAGGTCCTGGCGAGTATATCCGCCACCCTCTTGTTCGCCATTACATTCTTCTTATAACACACAAACTATCTAACCGTCAATGGGTAGCGGATTTAATTCGCGATATCCGTCGCGAGGTAGCTCCTCTATGAAGGAACTGCGCCGGGCAAAGTAGCCTCCGAAGCGATAATCAAAACTCATTGTAGGTGCGGTAATTAAGAGGTGCCTCTTGGCCCGGGTAAGGGCAACATAAAAGAGCCGTCTCTCCTCTTCTATACCGTTTTCCTCCCGGAAACTCTTGGAATGGGGGAACTGCCCATCCACCACCCCCATCACGAACACCACCTCCCATTCCAATCCCTTCGCCTGATGCACCGTCGAAAGGACTACCGCATCCGAAGACTCCTTCTGAGGCCTTTTGAAGCTCTCACTTAGACCTATGTCCGAAAACAGCGACTCCAGGTCCCTGTAGCCCTTCAAGAATTCTAAGAGATAGATGAGGTCTTCCTGCCGGGAGGTGTAATCTTCAAAGTTCTCTCGCAGGTAGTCCCAGTATCCGCTGTCTAGTATCAACTTACAGGCCTCGTAGGCGGAGAGGCCCTGTATCGCAGAAAAGATGTAACCTATCCTTTCCCAAGCGCTTTTCACCTTCGTGCCCCAGCGCCCCTCCAGTTCACCTAGGTTGGAGAGATCTACATCCCTGAGGATGAGGTACAACCGTTTGGCGGTCTGGGGGCCTATCCCCGGGTACATACACAGGATCCTCTGCCAAGCCATGTGATCCTTGGGATTGTACAAGACCCGCAGGTAGGCAAGGACATCCTTTATGTGGGCCTGTTCGAAGAACCTCATTCCCCCGCGCATTACATAGTCTATACCTCTATGGGCCAGAGCTAGTTCCAGCTTTGCGGAGTGATAAGTAGTGCGGAACAGGACTGCTATCTGCGACGGAGGAACCCCCTCGTCCAAGAAAAATTCTATCTGCTGGGCTATGAAGGCGGATTCCTCCTCCACCGAGGAGAACCTGGCCACTATGGGGAGTTCACCGCCACCCTGCACTGCCTTTAACCTCTTTTGATAACCACGAAAGTTATTCTCTATGCTGGAGTTGGCCAGATAAAGGACCTCCGGCGTGGAACGATAGTTAGTATTGAGAAAGAAGACCCTTGCAGACGGGTGCCTGTCGGTAAACTCCAGTATGTTCTCTACGCTCGCCCCGCGAAACGAATATATGCTTTGGGCATCGTCACCTACCACCAACAGGTTTTTATGCTTGGAGGCTAGGATCTCCACCAACCTCGCCTGCAATCTGCTGGTGTCCTGATATTCGTCGACGAGAACATAGCGGAACTTTTGGGAGTAGTACTCCCGCACATCGGAATGCTCGTTTAGGAGGCGATAGGCCATCACCAAGAGGTCGTCGAAGTCCAGGACATCTGCCTCCCGCTTTCTCTTGTTGTATTCGTCGAACACATGCCCTATCAAAAAGAAGTGGTCTGCGTATTCGGAAAACCGCTCCCTTAACAGGTCCTCCCATGGACGCATGGTATTAAGAGCCAAACCACGAAGGTAAGAGAAGAAGCCGGGCGAAGGAAAGGACTTCCTCAACTCCTGAGACACGACATCCCTTATCACTTGAGAGAACAGGGCCCGGGCGTCTTCCTCGTCGACGATAAGGTAATTCTGGGGCACGCCCAAACGGGGTGAGAACTTGCGCAGGATGCGATTGCAGATGTGGTGAAAGGTTCCACCCCAGATGCCATCTAGGGGCCTTCCCAATAGGCGCTCCACGCGGGAAAGCATCTCCCGCGAGGCCTTGATGGTGAAGGTCACCAACAGTATCTCGTCGGCACGGACGCCTTGGTCGAGGAGGTAGGCCACTCGATAGACGAGGGTGCGGGTCTTACCGCTCCCTGCCCCGGCAAGTACCAGACAATACCCGTCTCCTTCGCTTACCACCCGATACTGCTCGGGATTCAGCTCCTTGCGATAATCTATAGATGTGTTCACTGGTTAACATCCTCTCGGCGATCGCTTGCTGGCGGAGAGGGTGGGATTCGAACCCACGAGCCCGCTCGTCGCAGGCTGCCGGTTTTCAAGACCGGTGCGTTCATCCGCTCCGCCACCTCTCCGGGGAATATTATATTCACAGGGATATCTCTATGGCAATCGCAAAAGGACCACCACCTGGGCCATCACCCCGGAGACGAAGAGCCCTTCGCTCGTCTTGGCCTTCAGCGAGATCCTTGATTCCTCTACGCCGAGATCCCGGGATAGGTTTGTACGGATCTTAGACTTGTAAAGGGACAATTTGGGGCTATCCAAGACGACGGTGATGTCCAGATTGACTATCTCAAATTCGCCGACCCGGGTTGTCATCTCCCTGTAGAGATCTACTCCCCTTGCCCCTTCATATCTCTTCTCTCCGGGCGGAAACAACTCACCTATGTCGCCCTTGCCAAGGGCACCGAGGATCGCATCTATCAGGGCGTGATAGACGACATCCCCGTCGGAGTGGGCAACCACCTTTGGTCCCTCGGGTATAGGCACACCTCCCAAGACCAGATCCCTGTCCCCACCGAAGCGATGGAGGTCAAATCCCAGTCCTACCCGCAGATCAGTTCCCATCAGTACTTCATCTTGGCCAGGTTATCCAGAAACTCCTTGTTGCTGCGCGTCTTGCGAAGCCGGTCTATAAGAAGTTCCATCGCCTCTGCCGGTGGCAGGTCGTTCAGGACCTTCCTCAGTATCCATATCTTCTGGAGCTGGTCCTGAGGCACCAACAGCTCCTCCCGGCGGGTGTTGGACCTGCGGATGTCTATGGCCGGGTATATCCTCCTCTGAAAGAGATTCCTGTCCAACTGCAATTCCATGTTGCCCGTACCCTTAAACTCCTCAAAGATGACCTCGTCCATCTTACTACCGGTATCTATCAGGGCGGTGGCTATTATCGTCAGACTCCCGCCTTCCTCTACCGCCCTCGCAGCCCCGAAGAACCGCTTTGGCTTGTGCAGGGCGTTGGCATCCACACCACCCGAGAGTATCTTCCCGCTGTGGGGCACGACCGTGTTGTAGGCCCTTGCCAGACGGGTGATGCTGTCGAGGAGGATCACCACATCCTTTTTGTGCTCTACCAGCCTCTTGGCCTTCTCCAGCACCATCTCCGCGACCTGCACATGGCGCTCTGCAGGCTCGTCGAAGGTGGAGCTTATCACCTCACCCCGCACCATCCTCTGCATCTCGGTCACCTCTTCCGGACGCTCGTCTATCAACAGGACGATCATGTACACCTCAGGCTGGTTCCTCATTATGCTGTTGGCTATCTTCTGCAGGATCACCGTCTTTCCACTGTAGGGAGGCGCCACGATGAGGGCCCTCTGCCCCTTACCGATAGGGGTAAGCAGATCTATCACTCGGGTCTCTATCTCATCGGGGCCGGTCTCCAGTATAAACCTCTCGTGGGGGTATAAGGGGGTGAGGTTGTCAAAGAGGGTGCGATCCTTTATCTTCTCGGGATTCTCGAAGTTTACCGCCTCCACCTTCAGGAGGGCAAAGTACTTCTCCCCCTCCTTGGGCGGACGGATCTGTCCGCTCACCGTATCGCCGGTGCGCAGATCAAACCTGCGTATCTGAGATGGAGATACATATATGTCGTCCGGGGAGGGCAGGTAATTGTACTTCGGTGAACGCAGGAAACCAAACCCGTCGGGAAGCACTTCCAAGACCCCTTCCCCGAACATCAGCCCGTTCTTTTGGGCCTGATGTTCCAGTATCTTAAATATCAATTCCTGCTTCCGCAGGCCACTGACGCCGGATATGCCCATCTCCTTGGCTATCTTTACCAGGTCCTGCACCTTTTTATTTTTCAGGGTTTCAACATCCATCTTTTCTACCATAACCGCTTTTACCTCCCTTCAATAATCGTTCCCAAACCTCTCTTACCTGTCTCTCCAGCCTGACAAGATCACCACTGTTGTCCAATACGAAATCCGCCCTCTTCTCCGCATCTCCACTAAACAGGGCGTCCCTGCGACGAAAATCCTCTTCGTTCATTCCCCTCCGGAGGGCCCGGCCAAGCCTTACCTCTTCCGGTGCGGTAACCACTATCACCGCATCCATCTCCTTATCCCATCCCGCCTCGTAAAGAAGGGGAACCTCCCACACATTGGGTTTATCTGGCTCCTCTCTGGAGCGCATTACCTCCAATACGCGAGGATAAAGGTAATCACAGTATCGCCTGCGCAATTGAGGATCGGAAAACAGCCTATCCGCTATCTTCGCCTTATCAGGAAGTCTATCCTCTCCCAATATCTCCGCTACCCTTCTCTGGACCTCCGGGTCGGATAACAGCTCGTGCACCACCGCATCACTGACTATCACATTCGCCCCAAGCCTTTCCAATATCCTGGCAACGGTGCTCTTACCTGAGGCGATCCTTCCGGTGAGACCAATCCTCATCTTACTTGCTTGCTTCCAACCAATCCCTTCCTATCCTAACATCCACCTCGAGGGGCACGCTGAGCCTTACCGCTTCCGTCATCGCACTAACGATCAAGGCTCTCAATTCTTCCAACTCCTCCGGGTGGACATCGAACAATAACTCGTCGTGTATCTGCAAGATCATTCGGCTACGATAGCCCTTCATCCGCCGATGGAGATTCAACATCGCAATCTTCATTATCTCCGCTGCGCTGCCCTGTATTACGGTGTTCACCGCTGCTCGTTCTCCAAAGGATCGCCTAACCCTATTCTTGCTCCTCAACTCCGGCACATACCGCCGGTGCCCAAACATCGTCTCTACCCATCCCCTTTTGCGGGCATCGGCAAGGGTATCGGAGATGAACCTCTTTACCCCAGGGTACATCTGAAAGTATCTGTCGATAAAATCCTTGGCCACCCCGTGGGTTAAGTCCACATCCTCTGCCAAGCCTTGAGGCGTGATCCCGTAAACTATGCCGAAGTTCACCCGCTTGGCGATGTCCCTCTCCTTGGGCCCCACATCCTCTCTTGAGATGCCAAAGAGCAGACCCGCTGTTGAAGTATGGATGTCTTCGCCTCGCTCAAATGCAGATATCAACCCGGGGTCCTGCGAGAGATGGGCAAGGACCCTCAACTCTATCTGAGAATAATCAGCGCTTAATATGTACCCTCCGGGAAACCGAGAGATAAAGGCAGATCTGATCTGCCGGCCCCACAAACTTCGAATCGGGATTGTCTGGAGATTTGGCTCTACCGCAGTTATTCGCCCAGTCTGGGTACTTACCAAGGAAAACTTCGTATAGATTTTACCATCTTCTCGCACCGCTGACAACAGGGGAATGATGTAGGAATTCAAGACCTTCGTCAACTCCCGATAATCCAAGAGATGTTCCACTACCGGATGCAGACCTACCAACTTCCGCAGGGTCTTCTCACTGGTGGAGGGATGGGTCTTGGCCCGCTTTATCACCGGCAATCCCAGTTTCTCGTATAGGACAAAGGCGATTTGGCGAGGAGAATTCAGGTTTACTCTGACCGGGAGAAGGTCTTCTATCTTCCTCTCCAGGTCATCCACTGCATCCTGCACCTCCTCCTGCAAGTCCTCCAATCGCTCCCTATCTACCTTGAGCCCTGCGGACTCCATATCCTTTAGCACATCTAAAAGAGGTAAGTCGATATCCAACAGGGCCATACGCTGACCTGGAGATAAAGAAGCAAAAACCTTTTCTGGATCCTGCCAGGAGGAGAGGTCTCTTCCCGAGACGAAATAAAGGAGGTCTAGGGGGATCTTTTTACCTTCGAACTCAAAAAATTCCGCTCTCTCCATCGATCCTCTCTGGAAACTGGCGCTTAAGAAAGGACCTAAAACCTAATCTCTGGTAGAAAATATACAGACTATCATCGGGGGTCTTCTTTAAGGGCACGAGTCCTACCGAAATCGACAGATCCGTCTTTACCTTTACCAACTCAAGATTCCTGTAGACCAGATCCCGGCTCTCCTCCAAGGCCTTTCGCAACCGCTCCGGAAGGGAACCGAGATTAGCGTATATTCCGTCTATGGTCCCGTACTCTCTCAATAGCTTCACCGCGGTCTTTTTGCCGATACCTGGTACGCCCGGAATGTTGTCAGAAGTGTCACCCAACATAGCAAGGTAGTCCGGGATCTGTGCCGGCCTCACCCCGACCTTCTCCAGCACCTTGACCTCGTCCAGGACCTCCAATTTCCCGTTCTTATAGTCGCAGAAATAGACCCCCTCCCCTACCAATTGCAGGAGATCCTTATCCGAACTGACTATGTAGAAGTCAAGGGAATTCTTTTCCCGTCGAAGCGAGGAAACGATCGAACCTATAAGGTCGTCCGCCTCGTATCCTGCAAGCCTGAGCGTACCAACATCGCAGGCGGACAAAAACTCCTCTATCAAGGGCAACTGGGAATAGAACTCGTCGGGCATAGTTACCCTATTGGCCTTGTACTCAGTATATACCTCCTCCCTGAAGGTGGGCTCCTTTGAATCCAGACAGGCAACTCCATAATCCGGATCGAGATCTCCTATCAATCTCCAGAACATGTTCACGAATCCGTAGACCGCATTCGTCGGTTGCCCGTTCGGCCCAGACATAAAGGGAAGCGCATAGTAGGCCCGATATGCGAGAGAGGAGACATCCAGGAGTAAAACCTTACTCTTCACGGGAGGCCTGTTGGGTAAGCAACTCCTTTAACTGTTCCCTGCCGATTTGTTTGTACCCTATGGAGATAAAATACAATGGCCTGCGCAGTTGGCTCATCAAAGAATCTAGAGGGGCATAACCTCCTTTATAACCAATTTGCTGGATAGATCTTTCTATTTCTTGGATCTTACTCGCAATTTTGTGAAAATTACCATTAGTAGGCCTCTTTACATATTCCGCTACCGCATTCAACAGTTCTATCCGCTGACACTTTAAAGACTCCTTGATCCGATCTTCTACCTCCCAACTCTGCCATCTTTCCCCTAAGAGATCAATAAGTAGGCTGAAGCATCTCTCCTTGTCCTCGCCATGGGATTCCTCGTAGAGTTGACGGAGGGTATCCAGTTGCCCCCGGATGTCCCCTCTCTTAAGATGTATCTGATAAAGAAGATCCAAGGCAGGAAGGCGCCTTTTCGGATTTGATCTAATTACCTTCTCGAGGATAGACTCTGCGGTATCGTATCGTCCCAGACCGAAATAGGCCCTGGCCAATACCCACAACAATTCGGAATCGTTCGGACTTAGGATGAGCCCCTTATTGACCGCACCGATGGCAGACTCGAAGTCCCCTAGCTCACAATAGCGCTCCGCCTCTTTGAGATACTCCCGGGCAAAGCCCTTCTTGGGTCCCTCTAGGGCCTTGGAGAGTTCTTCTTCCCATTCCTGGACCAGTTTTTTAAGCTCAACACCGCTCGTTTGTGCCCTAATAGGCAAAGCCGAGAAGAGAATACAGATAAAGGCCCCTACCCCCAAAAACAACACCCACCTATTCATATCTGGATCTCTATAATCCAATTCCCACCGCTCTCTTTGTACTCCACTTTTACTTGTTCAAACTCCTCCACAGCGGATGAAGATAGCACAAAACAGTTATCACCGTCCAGCTTCAACCCTGCACATCCTCCCCCAGTGACAGTGGACGATATCTTCACTGGAATATTATAGACACAGGTATATCGCTTACCAGGTGTTACCTCTTGCCACCCCTGAGCATAATACAAGGAAGAATAACCTGCTCCTCCCTTATATCTGCCTTTGCTGATGTCGTAGTGGGCCAGGTGCAAAGCGGAAAGGAGAAGGTCCTCCTTCATAACCGTAGCCATCCTCTGGATCTGAAACGCCTCTTGGAGGGTGTACATGTAAGTCGCCATTATCGTCAGAAAGATGAGGGTGAACATCAACAACACAAACCAGGTAAATCCTTTCCTATTCAATCTTCCCTTCCTCCTTTAGGACTTCGCAAAGCGCAGAGAAAACTTTCGGATCGTACCTCTTATCAACCCACCGACCTATCTCCTCCAAGGCCTCCTTTATGGACATGGCCTTACGGTAAGGCCGATCGCTGGTGAGGGCGTCAAACACATCTGCTACGCACAATATCCTAGCCTCTATAGAGATCTCGTTTCCCTTCAATCCGTCGGGATAACCCGAACCATCCAACCACTCGTGGTGATGCCTCACCGCATCGCAGAGTCTTCTTAAGGACCGCACGGGTCTTAAGATACCTTCTCCTATTACTGGATGCTTATTCATTATCTCCCTTTCCTCAGCGGTCAGAGGACCAGGTTTGTGGAGTATCTCGTCGCTTATCCCTATTTTACCTATGTCGTGCATGTCCGCAGCATCCCTAACGATCGATATCTGCTCTTCGGACAGATTCATCTTCCTGGCTATCTTCTCCGCATACTCCGAGACCCTTTTGCTGTGACCACGACTGTACGGATCCTTGGCCTCAACTGCTATGGCTAAAGCGGAAAGGGTCTCCATGTAGGTCTTCTCCACATCCTCGTTAAGTCTGAGGTTTTCCAGGGCTACCGCAGTCTGGGTGCCGATGTTGTTTAGTATCAAGAGATCGTCGTCGGTGAAGTTCTCACCCGAGTACTTATCCTCAACCGAAAGGACGCCCAACAACCGATCCTTGAAGAGCAACGGGACGCATACGATCGTTGGATCCTCTTCGTCTGCAGAAAACACATGGCCTCTGCTAGCTGGGCGTCTGGGAAGACACATCGCCTTCTTCTCCAGGGCAACCCACCCCTCTATCCCCTTGCCTATTGGTACTCTGCGCGCCCCTATCTCACTCTTGCGTCCACCTGATATGAACTTTACATACAATTCCTGTTTCTCCTCGTCCACTAACCAAAGCCTAGCAACCCGCGCGTCCAGTGCCTGGGCTATCGTGTTGACCATCAGCTCCAAGAACCCATCTATAGTCGAAGACCCAGCCAATCCTTCGCCTATCTTCATAAGCACCTCTTCCAACAGCTTCTTAGAGGCCTTTAGCTTCTCCATACTCTTCTCCAACTCGTCCACCAGGTCGTTAAGCCCTTTGGCCATCTCCCCTATCTCGTCCCTAGAATCCACATTGAGTCTGTAGTGGAGGTCCCCGGAGAGTATCCTCCTCATCCCCGAGACTATGTACAATATGTTGCGGACCCAACGCTTGAGCAAAAAGTAGCCTGTAAGCGATAGGGCCAGAAGCATTAGGTAGAGAAGGGCCACCTGAGGGGAATAGAGTTTATCCGGGACATATCGATAGAAGATCCAATAGATCACCACGAAAGGGACGAAGGAGATAGCAAAATAGATGGTTATTATCTTCCTTTGCAGGCTTTGCCCCTCTATAGAAAGCTCAAGCGCGGTGAGATCTACCGGCTTCTTTCTGGACCTTCGTCTGCTCATCCCGCACCTTTGTCCAGGGCTATAGTGCCGGTGCGCGCCATGTCCTCTATCCCGACGGCCTTTAGCTCTTCTAGGGCAGACTCCACGAACTCTTCCTCTCCAACCACTTGAAGTATAACAGAATCCCCTACTATGTCAGTAATCTCTAGGTGGAATTTATCAATGATGGAATCCACCTTCTCCCGATTGTCTTCCCCGTATCTCACCTTGACCAGCACTAGGTCCCGTTCCACATATCTGCCTGGGGCAAGATCCTTCACCTCTATAACATCTATGAGCTTTCCTAGTTGCCTCTTGACCTGATTTATAATGCGATCGTCCCCGTGGACCACCACGGTCATACGAGAAAACCTCGGATCGTCCGTCTCTCCCACTGCCAGAGAGTCGATGTTATATCCCCTGGCGCTAAAAAGCCCGGCAATCCTCGCCAGCACCCCAAACTTGTTCTCCACCAGCACCGATATCACATGCCTCATCTCAGGCCATCCCCATTATCATCTTGTTTATCGTCTCCCCTGCCGGAACCATAGGAAAGACATTCTCCTCCGGTTCCACCACGAAATCCATCAAGACCACCCCCGGTGTCTCCAATGCCTCCTTTATAGCCGGGACGACATCCTCCTTTCGGGTAACTCGCAATCCCTTTGCCCCGTAAGCCTCCGCCAGTTTCACGAAGTCGGGACTGCGTATGGGAGTGGCGGAATAGCGCCTTCTATAAAAAAGTTCCTGCCACTGGCGGACCATCCCCAGATAACTGTTGTTCAGGATGGCCACCTTCACATCTATGCCGTTCTCCACCGCGGTCATGAGCTCCTGTATGTTCATCTGTATGGAACCGTCACCTGCGATGTCTATGACCACCCTATCAGGACGGCCTACCTTGGCCCCTATGGCAGCAGGCAAACCGAAGCCCATGGTCCCCAACCCTCCGCTAGAGATAAACTGCCTAGGATACTTGTAGCGATAGTACTGGGCTGCCCACATCTGGTTCTGTCCCACTTCAGTGGTGATTATGGCCTCACCATTCGTCAGCTCCGAAAGCTTCTCCACCACATATTGGGGTTTTATCACATTGGGATCGTCTTTATACCTCAACGGGAACTTTCTCTTCCACTCCTCTATTTGTTCCAGCCAGGCAGAGGTATCCGGCTTCTCCACTACCTTCAATAGCTCTTGGAGGACGATCTTGGCATCTCCAACTATCTCCAGATCCACGGGGATGTTCTTGCTTATTGAAGAAGGATCTATGTCTATGTGTATGACCTTTGCGTAGGGAGCAAAGGTGTCCAATCTTCCGGTTACCCGGTCGTCAAACCTTGCACCAACCGCTATTATGAGATCTGCCTCCATCACCGCGTGATTCGCATAACCCGTGCCGTGCATACCCAACATCCCCAGAGACAGTGGATCGTCCGTCGGGAACACCCCTAACGCCATCAAGGTGGTGGTAACCGGTATCTGGCACCTGTGGGCAAGTTCCCGCACCTCTTCGGCAGCAGATGCGGTTACCACTCCCCCACCTACATACAATACCGGCCTTTTTGCCTGGGCTATCATCAGGGCAGCCTGTTTTATATGGGCGGGATGGGGATGGGTAACGACCTTATAACCGGGCAGATCCACGCTTTCAGGCCACTCGAACTCCGCTTCCTGTAGCTGGACATCTACGGGCAGGTCTATCAAGACCGGACCCGGTCGTCCGGTAGAGGCGATGTAAAAGGCCTCCTTGATCACCCTAGGAAGCTCCTTTGCACTCTTCACCAGGTAATTGTGCTTGGTAATCGGTCGGGTTATCCCCGTGACATCTGCCTCCTGAAAGGCGTCGTTCCCTATAAGACTGGTCTTTACCTGTCCGGTGATGGCCACCAGGGGTATAGAATCCATGTACGCAGTCGCTATACCCGTAACCAGATTCGTCGCTCCCGGCCCGGATGTGGCTATGCACACCCCGACCTTGCCGGTGGCCCGGGCATAGCCGTCCGCAGCGTGGGCTGCTCCCTGCTCGTGCCGGGTCAATATGAACTTTAGCGGGGCATCGTAAAGGACATCAAATGTGGGCAAGACCGCCCCGCCCGGATAGCCAAAGATGTACTCCACACCCTCCCTCTGGAGGGCCTCCACCAGGATCTGGGCACCCTTCATCTTGGGCACTACTTATCCTCCAGCACCGCTATTCCGGGCAACTCCTTACCCTCCAAGAACTCCAGAGAGGCACCGCCACCAGTGGAGATGTGGGTCATCTTGTCCTCCAAACCAAACTTGGCGATCATCGCTGCGGTGTCGCCTCCACCGATGATTTTTACCGCGGAGGTCTGGGCAAGACACTCGGCTACCTTTCTGCTCCCCTCGTCAAACGGAGGCACCTCAAAGACGCCCAAGGGCCCGTTCCAGACCACCGTCTTGGCGGACTTGACCACATCGCAGAAGATCTCCACGCTCTTGGGACCGATGTCCAGACCCATCCATCCCTCTTCTATCTCTTCGACCACCTTGGTCTCTACACCCTCTTTTAGCTCCTTGGCCACCACATGATCCACGGGCAAGTATATCTTCACACCTTTCTCCTCTGCCTTTGCCAGTATCTCCTTGGCGACGTCCACCTTGTCCGCCTCTAGCTTGGAAGAGCCTATCGCTTTGCCTTGGGCCTTAAGGAAGGTGTAGGCCATCCCTCCACCTATTATCAAGGCGTCTACCTTGGTGAGGAGGTTCTCTATCACCATTATCTTATCCGAGACCTTTGCCCCTCCTAGTATGGCCACGAATGGTCTTTCCGGATTCTCCAGGGCTCCACCGAGATACTTTATCTCCTTCTCCAAAAGGAACCCTGCCACTGCGGGCAGGTACTTGGCCACTCCTACGGTGGAGGCGTGGGCCCTGTGGACGGTACCGAAGGCATCGCTGACATAGATGTCCCCTAGCTCCGCCAAGCTCTTAGCGAACTCGGGATCATTCTTTTCTTCTTCGGGATGGAAGCGAAGGTTCTCGAGTAGGATAACCCTTTCGGAGGCATTTTCTATCGCCTGCTTGACCTCATCCCCAACGCAATCGTTGAGCTTAAGGACCTTCTCCCCCAAGAGCTCCTCCAGCCTGCGAGCTACTGGATCCAGACGCAGTTCCTCCTTGACCTGGCCCTTGGGCCTGCCCAGGTGGCTCATTAGGACCACCTTCTTGGCGCCATTCTCCAACGCATACTTTATCGTCGGCAAGGCTGACCTTATCCGTCTGTCGTCGGTGATGTTCCTGTTCTCGTCCAGAGGGACATTGAAGTCAACCCGAATCAAGACCACCTTATCCTTGAGGTCGACATCTTTTATAGTCTTCTTGGCCATAACAACCTCCTTTGTCCAACGCGAGGCCCCAGGTCATAAACTTGGATATCGGAGGTATGATACCACAAAGGGTACAAATTTACCAGATGACATCTCTCAGGCGCTTGGCCCCAAGCTCCGGGGTGGTAGGAACCACATAGAAACCAGACCCCCACTCGAAACCGGCCACCCTGGATATCCGAGGCATTATCTCTACGTGCCAGTGGTAATAATCGTACATCCCCTTGAGTGGAGCCACATGGATCACGAAGTTGTACGGGGGATTGTGCAATAATAGCTTAAGCCGAATTAGGGCGTCCTTCAGGGCCTTAGCCAACTCCATGGCCTGGTCGTCACTCATCTCTCTGAAATCGCAACAGTGATACTTTGGCATAATCCACATCTCGAAGGGGAATCTGGAACTAAAAGGACAAAAGGTGATAAAGAAGGGGTTCTCGTAGACTACCCGTTCCCTTTCCTCCTTCTCTTGTCGCCACATGTCGCAGAATATACACCGCTCCCGATACTCGTAATAGGCCTTCGACCCTTCCAGCTCCTCTTTCACATTCTTGGGTATCAAGGGCATGGCTATCAACTGAGAGTGATCGTGTTCGATAGAGGCCCCAGCGATGGCACCAAAGTTCTTGAAGATCAAGATGTACTCGAACCTCGGATCCTGACTCAAGTCGTTCATCCTGGACCTATAGGCCTTTATCACCTCGAACACCTCTTCAAAAGAAAGATCCGCTAGGGTCTTGAAATGATCAGGCGTCTCAATCACCACCTCGTGGGCACCTATACCGTTTGCTATGTCGTAAAGCCCTATCGGCCTGCTCTCTAGGTCCCCTTCTATCACCAAGGCGGGGAACTTGTTGGGAACCACCCTAACCTGCCAACCCGGACCGTTGGCCTCACCACCGTTTGGCCTATAGGCGTATACCTCCGGTGGGGTGGCTGATTCCTTTCCTGGACAGAAAAAGCACTTTTCGGGATGCCTTTTCTCTACTGGAGGATAGAGCTGATGGAACTGATCTACATCCAAGGGCTCTTCACTGGTAACTATCACCCACCTACCAACTATTGGATCTCGTCTAAATTCCGTCATACCTCAACCTCTATGGATCTCAAAAACTCGGCCGAATCCTCGGGAAGCATCGGATTAATGTAAAATCCCGTACCCCATTCGAATCCTGCTATCCTGGTCAATTGAGGGATTATCTCTATGTGCCAGTGGAAGTCCTCCTCCAGCGTTATCCAGTATCCAGGCCTGTGTTTCTTTCTAAATGGCGCGGTAAAGAAGACCCAACTATACGGCGGGTCGTTGAGACCTATTTTTATCTTCAACAGCACCCGTTTTAGCATCTCCGAAAGAGGACGAAATTCCCCTGGATCGAGTTTGTAGAAGTCACAGAGATGCCTTTTAGGTAATATCCAAGTCTCAAAAGGAAACCTACTGGCAAAGGCAGAAATGGCAATAAACGCCTCGTTCTCAGCCACTATTCTTACCTTTTGCTCCTTCTCTTGACGGATGATGTCACAAAAGATGCATCGCTCGTGATAGTTGTAATACCTACGGGCCCCGGTAAGCTTTTCCTTTACCCGCTTGGGATTTACGGGCAAGGCTATTATGTTGGACCGGCTGTGGAATATGTTCCCTCTCTGGCGCTCACCTTCGTAGTTCTTGTATATCAGCGCATACCTTAGTCGCTCGTCCTGCTCTAGGTCTCGAATGCGCAATGCGTAAACGGATAAGACCTTATCTATCGTCTCTAAAGGCAGATCAGCGATGTTCAAGACATGCTCGGGTGTCTCCAATACCAATTCGTGGGCACCTATCCCGTTCATTACATCGTATATACCGTGGGCCCGACGATCGATCTCTCCCTCTATTTGCAATAAACGATTCTTCCTCGGAGTCACCAAGACATGCCACCGTTCGGGATTGGAAGAATCGCGAAGGGAAAAGATCTCTGGATAATCCTCTTTGTGGGCACAGAATTCGCACTCTCCTTCGGTGGATTTATCATTCTGAGAAAGGACAAAGACATCCCTCGGGCGTTTAGACCTCTCGGTGCTTATTATGACCCACCGACCTACGACAGGATCCTTGCGAAGTTCAGGCATGCAACCCCCTTTTAGCGCCCCTTTACTAACTTGCTCTAATTATACCCTACGCAATCTCCCATCGTAAAGGATTAAATTCTCTCCCGTGTCCGTCGTAGAACTTGGAAAAGAACTCGTAAAAGTGCAACCTCAGGGTCTGGATGGCCACCAAAACCGCTTCCAACACTATAACTCCAATGTTTCCAAACAGCAGTACTAGGCCGTCGAGATGGCCCCACTTGAGTAGATCCGCCAAGACGAACACCGCAATCATAAGGGCTGCGTGGTTTATAGCAAAGGCAGCCAACCGAACGAAAGAGACCGTATTGGAGAATAATCCGATTACCGTCTCCATCAATCCAGCAATGAGCCCCTCAATCCCGTGATTCAATAACCGCGTTCCGATAACGAATAGCCCCAACGGCCCAACGAGTGCCAAGACGCGCACCCAAACAGGCAACCCTGGCATTAACGAAAGTATCATGCCGGCATAGATCAACATGGAGACGATTCCCCACTCACCGAACATCGCCTCCTTTATCTCGCCAAGCCTCACCTTCCTAAACACCGAAAGCCCCATTCCCAAAAACAGATACGCTATACCCACCAATACGGAAACGATCATCACCGGAATCGGATCCTCTATAGGGGATACCCAAAGAGGACGAATAATGTCTTCCCTTCCAAAGATACTCCCGAACAACCATCCCCAGGCCATGGCGCTTAAGCCCGAATACATCATTATCGGCCCGAAGACCTTCCGTCTCATCAACCATCCCAAAATGGCCAAGACCAACCCGTGCCCCACATCTGCAAACATCATTCCGTACATAAAAACGAAGCCTATCGACACTATCAACACCGGATTGACCTCATCGAATCCTGGATATCCGTACATCTTTACCACTTCAAAGAACGGCGATAATTCCTTAGGCAAACTATAGCTTGCCGGGATGTCCTTCTTCTCCAAAGGGACCTCGTTATCGTCTATCCACTCCAAGCAAAACAGCTCTTCCGCCTCTCGACGCAACAGCTCCTCAACCTGAGGTTTGTCCTCCTGCCTCACCCAGAAATTGAAAACCACCAGACTACTAGCCGACCTGCTCTTGGCCAAGGCGGTGACCAATTTTTTCTCCAAGGCCAACAGCTTTGCCAAATTAGAGAGCAACCCCTGGAATGTCTTCTTTTTCTCCCTCAAAAGGCCGTTGAGTTCACTGATCTCTTCCCTAGCCTCCCAAAGAGCAAACTCAAGGTCGTCTATTAATTCACTGATGTGTTCCGTCCTGCTTATGTTGGAAAGATCTACCTCTAAAAAATTCCCAGCCTTCAGAGAGGCAGATATCTTCTTCGCGTATTCTGGCGACGATAGGAGAAAGATCCCTACCCTCTCTCTAGAGATGTGGGTCCACTCTATAACCGCAGGGATGTCTTCCATCGAATCGAAAAGGAGAGGGAGGTTAGTCCTAGGCAGGCTCCCTACCCACCAGGAAACCAATTCTGGATTGAGCTCTGCCAGGTAATCCAGTCCCGAGTGAAGCAGAATCGACAAAAACCAGCTTATCTGCATCGTCTCGAAGATGAATTGCTTTCTCCTCTCGATAAGCATCACCACCTCGGTGATGTTGGCCTCTATCTTATCTAGATCTGATGAGATCCGCTTGGATATCTCTGAAGGAACCACCGAGATTTCTCCTACAAATCGATAAAGGCCTCCCTCCCTAAGCCGAGCAGGGGAAAGATCCAGTATCCTGCAAATGGCCTCTATCCTTGATTCGAGGAGCTCGAGTCGGGACAGCTCCTCTCTAAACTCGAACTTGTAGGGCAGATCCAGAGGAAGGATGTCAAACTTATCTTCTATGTGTACTGCACCTGCGGAGAGCACCGCATCCATGAAATCTGGGATCTTATCCTCCAAGATCAGGATCCTACCCAGTGCCACCTTATCTGCCAAGAACGGATTTTTCACCTAACTCAACCTCCCCTGTCCTCATAAAGCTATCGTACAACAGAGAAGCACACCTCTCTATAGCCATCTCCTGATAAAATATCCAGGCAACGATCCCTGACAGAGAACCAGGCTTTAGCCGTAGAGAATTCTTCCACAGGAATTCCATTAATCCCGCTCGTAAGGCCTGCTTGATCTCCTCTAGATCTCCGGTGTCCTCTCTAACCTGCAGAGAGAGGGACTTGGACAGTACCTCTTTCAATCTCCCAACGAACTCTTCTACCCGTTCTACCGCAAACAATCCGATAATCTTATCGGCAGAGATACTCGGAAGGGGCAGGACAAGATAATAGAAGATCTCCTCCTTGCTCATCTTATACACGAAGTGCATGCGCATACCCCAAATCACATCGTGCACGAACAAGACATACTCTACCATACGGAGCAGATCTCGATCTCGCACCTCCTCCACTAACTTCAACAGGGATTGATAATACTCGTCCTCTAAGACGGTATCCAAAAAGAACAGATCCCCTTTTTCCTTGTAATTCCGATAGGTGTGCATGAGAAAGGGGAAGATCTTCGTCCCACTAAAGGCCAATAGCATGTCCTTGTCGACGAAGCTCTCCCGGTCCACTAAAAATGCGTACTTGTCAAACAAGGGGGTCTCGGGAAAGACGAACTGTGCCACATCTCGATCGTGTTTGGAGAAGTGAAGGGCAAGTAGGATCTTGAGATTGTATATGTCGTACTTGTAGAGGAAGTACTCAAAGAGCTCTGACTCTTTCCCCGGTAGATAGAACCGGAAATTCCTTACCTTGGCCAAGAGCCTCTCTTTCAATCCCCGCTCCACCATTCGGGGTAGGCTTTCCGCCTCCGCGGGCAGCATCCCCCTAGAGGAAAGGTAGGCCACCATCTGCTCGTATTCGGATATCTCCTCTAGTTTCTTCAGGTCCGAAGGCAGAAAAAAATCGCTCCGCAGGGCGTTTAACTTCCCGTAGAGAACACCGTACTGGGGCATCAGATCCTCTCCGCAAGCCAGTTGGCCAGCTCTTGGGCCAATCTATCTTTGGCAGAGTCGTAAATCTGCTTCAGCCTCTCGACATCTCCGCGATGCTTTGTGAAAAACTCCTTCTCGAACCTCTCCAATTCCTCTAACAACTGGGCCCGTTGGCTATCTATCTGCTTCAGAAACTCGGCCTTACCTTGCTCCAGATACCTCTTCGCCTCCAATTGGGCCTGTTTCTTTATCTCCTCTGCCTCCAGTTGGGCCCGATTGAGGCGGAGCTGTTGCTCCTTCTCCAGGGCTAGGACCTCCCTTAGCTTCTCCTCCAGCATCCTTCTCCTCCCTCTTTTGCCACTGGTCGAGTCTATCCAATCTAAAAAGATAGATGTAGTCGATGATACCAACCGTATCTCCCACCTTGGCATACCTGGCCCGGTTATAGGGTACATCCTCCCCGAAGTCAATGCGCAAGGTTTTACCGTTGGAGAACTCCAGCTTTATCCAATCTCCCCGCCCTATCTTGTATTCTTCGCGGAACGGCAATGTACGAGAAAACCTTGCCCCAAGGACATCCAGAAGAAAACCGGTCACCATCTCTTCATTCGCCGGTTTACAACTATTTCCCTCCAAGATACACCAATGCGAATTCCTTTTCTCCAAATAGAGGGACTTGCCCTTCCAGTTTATCTCTATCCTATCGACTCGCTTCAGGAGGGCAAGCGATCCCTTCCTCGCCCACAAGCGTCCCAATCCACAGCGGATCAGGCTATCCTTGGCCAACCACTGATAGTGGGCGTCGAACCACACCAGGGCAAAGACGACTATCAAGAGGAAGAACAAGGTAGCGTTCCTCATCTCTTTCTCCTGCGTATCCAAACCACCACTGCCCCGACGAGCAAGGGAATTAGGGGAAGAACGACCAGACTTATTCCGGCTAAGGCCTGCATCGTCTTAGCGGGGAGGGTCAACTTGACCAGCTTAATCTCTTTGGGAGGCAAGGAGATCCTCTCCTCTTCCCTCAACAACCAGTCCACAATAGAAAGGAGAAAGGCCTCGTTGTCCAGATTCCTTATGTTGACCGTAGTGGCGAAGTCGGAATCCGCCAATACCACCACCCTGGAATCTCCTAGCGTACCAGCCACCGCCAAAACAACCGGCCCCTTCTTATCCTTGCCTTCGTCGTACTTAAACCTATGCTGTCTCCAATCCCTTTCGATCCAGGAGGCAGGAGAGGACAAGGCAAGCTTGTCCCACTCCGTTGAGGTGCCCGCCTTCTCATCTTTCCCTTCTGAGACTTCAAGCCCGCAGGCCCCAGAGAAGAGCACAGCGGATCCAATAATCGGTTTGGTAATCGGATGGACCCCGAAAAAGGTCACGAAGAGGTTGGCTGGGGACACTACGCTCATCCCGGGATCCACCACCAGATCCGGGTCTACCTCTATACCAAACCTCTCCCTCATCCAATCCACGATCCCTTGCGGAACCCCCGGGTCCAGAAGGACCAACAAGGGTTTCCCGGCCTTCAAGACCTTCTCCTCTATTACCTCTTTTTCCTCCTCCAAGAGGTCAGTCTTAGGGGAGTCGAGTATCAACAGCGAACCCGTCTGCCCCTTGAGGGAAACGATCGGTCTCTGTTCTACCTCGTATCCCTGGCTCTTGAGTATCTGAACGACCTCTGCCAAGCCTCGTCCAGGTGTAGCGGAAGAGACCTTTTTCTCGCCGTGTCCAGAGGAGAAGACCAAAAGGGGTTTCCCGCTCTTCCACAGTTCCAGAACAGCAGAGGTAATCAGGGATTCCGCCTTAAACCCTGCTGGCCTCGGAGGCTCACCCCGCATCACCGGGGAATAATCCATCTCTATCAGGTCTCGAGAGGATATTACCTTGTGCTTGGGCCCGCTTATCACGATAATGGAATCGACGGGATTGAACTTAAACTTATCGAACAACTCCTTGACCAATAACAGGTCTCGTTCGGGATCCACGATGTGGACCTTTATGTGAGGATTCGCGCTGGCGTAATCCTCTAGCAGGTTCTTGGTCCAATCGTAGACTCGACTGGTAGGCGTCAAGACCATGTAGATATCCACATCTTTGTCCAAGTCGGATAGCAAGACCTTGGACCTCTCCGATAGCCTGTAGAAGCCCTGACCAGAGAAGTCCCACTTCTTGTGATGCCTAAAGGAGATCACATTTAGTCCCGACAAGATACCCACCACCAACAAGAAGGTGATCAAGTTGGTGAATCGGTCCTTGCGCTCTAATACCAGCCAAGCGAGCATCAGAAACAAGATGGTCAATGATAAAAAGTACACCACCGCACTGGTATCTATCACCCCAGCAGAGAAGTTCCTCTGGAACTGCTCTAACACGCTTAAATACTCCAACACCGGTCGGGCCCTGCCCACGATCAGCTGGGAGAAGACCCCTACGGTAAAGATCACTATGGTGATTACGAAAGACAGAAAGGCACTCACCACCTGATTGGCAGAGACGGAAGAGGCGAACAGCCCCACCGCAGAAAAGAGGAAGTTTAGCAACACGACCCCCAAAAAGGCCACACCCACCGCAGGCCAATGGAGGGGGAGTTTACCCCCCAACAGCAACAGATACACCACCGTAGAGAGCCAGAAGAGGAGCAAAATTATGTTCACCGAAAGGAACTTCCCCAACAGGAAGTCCAACTTCGAGAGGGGCGTGGTAAACAGAGGCTCAAACATCCCCAAGCGTCTTTCCTCGCTGACACTGCGCATGGTAATGAGGGGAAGCAGGATCATCACCAATAGCCAAAAGTAGATCGTGCCCCCAAAGAATATCTCCACTGGCTCTATCTCAACCCCTCCCACGGGGGTGTTCAAGACCATTAGGATCTGGACGAAGGCCCAAGAATTAAAGAAGAAGAACATCGCCCACAACGCGTAGACCAAGGGGCTGGAGAAGTACACCAAAAGGTCTTTAACCGCAACCGCCCATACCCGTCTCATCTCCCTTCCTCCTGGGTAAGCGAGAGGAATACCCGTTCTAGAGAGGTGCGTTCCCAGTCTACTTTCCGCAGATCTAAACCCTGCGAACAACAGGCCCTCACTATCTGGTTACGGATGTCACCCTCTCCAGAGACCAGGGCCCTGTACCAGCCGTCCTTCAAGACCTCTAGACTGAAGTCTAGACTGACCGATCCCAGGCACTCCCTAATGGCGCCTTCCTCTCCCTTTATCTCGACCTCCACCTTTCGTCCCTCACCAAGCAGGTCCTCTTTACCTCCCTGAGCCACTATCCTACCCCTATCTATTATTACCACCCTATCGCAGACCGCTTCCACTTCCGTGAGTATGTGGGAAGAAAACAGGATCGTGTGCTCCTCTCTCAGTTCCCTCAGGACCTGCCTGAACCTGACCGTTTGGTTTGGATCCAGACCGATGGTAGGCTCGTCCAATAACAACACTGGGGGATTGCCCAACAGGGCGTCAGCAAAACCTAACCTCTGGCGGTACCCCTTGGACAGCCCTGCTATCAACCTCTCCGCTACATCCTCTATAAAGGCGAGGGAAACTACCCTATCTATCTCCTTCTTCACCTCTCGGGAAGGAACTCCCTTGATACCCGCTCTAAAGGCGAGGTATTCCCTCACCGTCAGCTCCGGGTAGAATGGCAAGACCTCTGGCATGTAGCCTATCCTCGCCTTTGCCCGCGCAGGATCCTTGGTAACGCTTATCCCCTCGACCTCCACATCCCCCTGATCTGGAGAAAGATAGCCGGTTATTATCCGGATGGTCGTGGTCTTGCCCGCCCCATTAGGCCCCAATAGACCCAGGATCTCCCCTCTGTAGACTGAAAAAGAGACGCCGTCTAGTGCGACCAAACCACCAGGATAGACCTTTCTCAAAGACAGTACATCTAGTGAGGGAGTACGCATAATAGGCCCTCCCTTTTAGGATCCCAACATCCGCTTAAGTTTGTACATAATCCTGGGAAGGGAATATCCGTAATCGACCACATAACCGTCGGGATCTATTACGAATATCGTAGGCACACCCATTACCCCATACACACTGCCAATCGTGCCCTTCGGATCCACCCCAACCGGGAAGGTTATACCCAATGCCTTAATATAGGCCTTCACTGCGGAGGGAGGATCACCCAAAGCGACTGCGCAGAACCGCACCTTATCAGAATATTCCTTGGAGTAGGCCTCCATCTCCCGCATCGCGGTCCGGCAATGTGGGCACCAGGTGGTCCAGAACAGTAGTACAGTAAACTTATCGCTCTTGCCCCCGATCGTACACACGGACCCTTGGCTAGTCAGGCACTGGAGGTTAAACTGCGGGGCCTTTAGACTTGGGTCCTTCTCCCGTCCCATGCCCAACGGTATCATCAGCGCCATTCCAAGACACAACAAACCGACATATCTCAGGATCTTTCTCACAGCATCCTCCCCGCTTTAAACACGAAGTACACCCCCAATCCAAATAACATCCAGGCAAACAGAGCATACAGTGCGGACATCCACCGCCCTGGTCTGGGCCTTACCTTGAATATTCCCACCAATATCCCGACGACGAGATAGACCAAACCCATGCCCGAGGCGAATAAGAACAGATAAAGTCCCCCGAGAAGGGGCCCTATCTCGTGTCCTGCTATGTAGGTAAGTATCGTGAAGACCATAGGTGAGGTACAAGCAGTTGCCATTATTCCTGCACCCGCACCCAAAATTAGGGAACCCAGAAAGGTCAATTCCTCCTCTATTTTTTGAGAAAAGGAGACCGACGGTATCTGTATCACCTTCCAATAGTGCAACGCCCCAAGGAAACAGACGATCCCTAACAGCAAATAAACATAGGGGTTTCCTGCCCACTGCCAGAGGGCCTTACTGGCCACGCCGGCCAAAAGGCCGAGCGAGGTATACACCCCAACTAGTCCCAGGTAGAAGCCAAAAGAATAAAAGATCGTCTCCCGCCAGTTCTGGGCACTAGTACCGATGTAACCAATGACCAGCGGCATAACCGGATAAACACAAGGGGTAAGACTCGCCAAGATTCCCGCCCCCACACAGGATATAGCTAATTGCCAACTCCCCGACATAAGGTCAACCCCTTCGTCGGCGATCCTTTATCAGCTTGTATTCTACGCTGTCCACCAGCGCTTGCCAAGAGGCCTCGATGATGTTCTCAGAAACGCCTATAGTGGTCCAAGATTCCTCTGCGTCTTGGGATTGGATTAGGACCCGCACCTTGGCAGCAGTTCCTTCGCTGCCGTCCAACACCCTCACCTTAAAGTCGGTGAGGTGCATAGAGTCCAGTTCGGGATAGAACTTCACCAAGGCCTTCCTCAAGGCGTAGTC
The DNA here is from genome assembly GCA_015494465.1 of Candidatus Omnitrophota bacterium. Lineage (GTDB taxonomy): Bacteria > Omnitrophota > Gorgyraeia > S143-82 > S143-82 > S143-82. Next base: position 178,958 of record WGBD01000002.1, read on the forward strand.
AAGGGCATTCACCGGACCATCACCCTCCGCTACCGTATACTCCACCTGGTCGTCGACCCTTATCTTCACCGTGGCCTCGGTGAGGACCTCTCCGGTATCCCGCTTCTCAACTATCACCCGAAAGCCCAACAAGTCGAAAAAGCCTCTCTCCTGCTTTACCTCCTTGTACAGGAGGACCTTGAACGAGGCCTCCGCCACCTCAAAGTGGTATCCCTCGTACTCCAGTTTCTGGAGTAAAGACATAACCCTCTGGGCCTCAGGGGACTTACGATCCAGATTTATCTCCATCTCCTTGGCCCGCATGGCTAGAGAGGACCTTCCTGCGAGTTCTGACACGAGAATCCGCCTCTCGTTGCCCACCAGAGATGGGTCTATGTGCTCGTAAGTGCGGGGATTCTTCATCACCGCGTTGATGTGGACTCCGCCCTTGTGGGCAAAGGCGCTCCTGCCCACGAAGGGATGGTTGTTGGGCAACTGCATGTTGCACACCTCGGCCACGAAGTGGGCCACCTCGGTAAGTTTCCTGAGCATCTCCGGGCTGATGGTAGAGGTCTTCATCTTGCTGCCCAATATACCGATGATGGTGGTCAGATCCGCATTCCCACAGCGCTCCCCGTAGCCGTTCATCGTGCCCTGCACCTGCACTGCACCACACTCCACCGCAATGATAGAGTTGGCCACTGCAACCCCGCAGTCGTTGTGGGCGTGCATCCCCAGAGGCGCGGATATCCTCTTCTTGACCTCCTCCATTATCGCCTTTACCTCCGAAGGCAATGTCCCACCGTTGGTATCGCATAAGACCAGAACCTCCGCCCCTGCATCCCTTGCCACCTCAAGGGTCTTCAGGGCATATTCCGGATTGTCCTTGAAACCGTCAAAGAAGTGCTCCGCATCGTAAAATACCCTCAGGCCCCTCTCGATCAGATAGCGAATAGAGTCCTCTATCATCTTGAGGTTCTCGTCAAGATCTATCCCGAAGACATCCCGCACATGCAGGTCCCAGGTCTTACCGAAGATGGTAACTATCTCCACCCCTGACTCTATCAGGGCATTCAGGTTCTTGTCTTCTTCCGGCCGACTATCCGCCCGACGGGTGGAACCGAAGGCAACGATCTTTGCGTTTTTGAGAGGCAGCCCCTTTGCCTTCCTGAAGAACTCCATGTCCTTAGGGTTGGAACCGGGCCATCCGCCTTCTATAAAGTGTACGCCCAACTCGTCCAACTTCTGGGCGATGCGCAGTTTATCGTCCACGGAAAAGGATATCCCTTCGCTCTGCGACCCGTCCCGCAGGGTCGTATCGTACAGCTCAACCCGATAGGTCTCCATCTCAATCACACTCCTCAAAACAACGCAATAAGGATAACATTATATACCCACCTGCGGATTTTAACTACAGGAAATGCGGTTGCAAAAGGAGTTTAACCCAGCAACCGGCGAAAGGCCTCGGGTATGGCCTCGATTATGTCCCGGGCAATCAGCCCAACCACCGTCTTGCTCTCTCTGGCAATGTCGCCCGCCATACCGTGCAGGTAAACCCCTGCGCAGGCTGCCAGGAACGGATCCGGAATCAAGGAAACGAAGGCAGATACCACCCCCAACAGGACATCCCCTGCCCCTGCGGTGGCCATCCCCGGATTCCCCGTGGAATTCACGAACACCCGCCCCTGAGGATCCGCGACCACCGTATTGGCACCCTTCAAGACCACCGTGCAGTTCCACTTCTTCGCGCACTGCAAGGCATATCCCTGCCGGTCCTTTTTTATCTCGTCCATCGGCACATTAACGAGATTGGAAAACTCCCCCATGTGGGGTGTAATTATCGTCCCAGAGAACATAAACTCTTGCCCCTTCAACAGGCGCAGGGCATCCGCATCCAAGACCACCTTCAACCTACGCGACTGGGCGGAGGAGAGGATGTACTCCAACCCCTCCTTTACCTCCCAAGAGAGCCCTATCCCCGGACCGATCCCCACAGAGGTAAGGCGGGAGAAGTCTATCCGATCCGGCACCTCTTTTAGGTTCGGCACCTCCTCGAATACCGCCTCCGGCACCAAGACCGAACAGGCGGAAATTACCTCCGGATAAGAGGCCAAGATCACCTTGCCAACCCCACTGCGGATGGCAGAGTAGGTGCACAAGCAGGCACAACCCCGGGCAGAGCGGGACCCGGATACCACGAGGATCGTTCCGTAGTCTCCCTTGTGCGAATCCGGAGCCCTCTTCCCCAAGGCCTTTAGGGCACCTATTACCTCTTGAGCGAGATCGGGATTACTATTCATCCGTGTCCTCTATTACCTGTGGCCTCTCCTCCGGAGCATCCTCCTCGCCTAAACTACGCCTATAGAAGAGATACACCGACGTCATTCCTACCAACCCAATGCCACCTGCAAAGAGAGAAAACACTAACTTCTGCAACACCCCATAGAGTGGCCCCAGAGGATAGAATATAAACGAAACACCCACCACCAAGACTCCGCCCACTATTCCCAGTATCAGCAGCAATATGACTATACACAAATATGTCCAGAAATGCTCGCCGGTTATCCTCCAACTCTCTTTAAACGACTCCACTAATCCTCTCTCATTAAGCAAAAAAGCAAACAATGCAAGACCAAACAATCTAAAAACCACATACATTTCTATCAACACCGCCCCAATAAAAACAAGCGCTACCAAAATCGGTCCTGCAACTGGAATCAATCTGGCAATACCTCCAACTATGCCTCCTGCGAATACAACTATCAGAGTAAGAACAAACATTACAAGCCATAGTACTATAACGAACAATACCATCCAAAGGTACTTCCTAAAAGCAAAAGATAGTATTCCGCCAATGGAATCTGAGGTCTCCTCCAACAAATCCTCCGCAATCTTAAGTGAGGCAAGAGCAGCAAACCAATCCAATAACAAGGATATAAATCTCCAACCCGGTGCAGGCACATTTAGTGGCGGCAATATCAACGAACTCACCCAATATACCAACACCACCACCCAAAAGGTCTTCACCAGCCAACCGAATCCTCGCGAGACGGCAGCGAAGGCATCTTTTACTATGGCTATACACGAAAGCGACTTCTCCTGCATATTCCCCCCTTCTCAACTCCTTTTTAACTACACATCCTTAAACACAACCTTACCCCGCCTCATGGTCAACAGGACCTTGCCCCTAAGGCTTTTACCGAGAAAAGGCGAATTCTTACCCTTAGAGAGGAGAGTATCCTCCCTCACCTGCCAACTCGCATTGGGATCCACGACCACCAGATCCGCAACCGAGCCCTCCTCTACATCCACCGGATCCATCCCCAATATCCTTCTCGGATTATCACAACATAGCCTCTTAACATCTTCCCAAGTGAGGATCCCCTCCAGAACAAAACGGTCTATCATGGACGAAAGCCAGGTCTCCAGGCCCACTACCCCGAAAGGAGCCAGTTCAAACTCCACCTCTTTCTCCCAAGCGGTGTGGGGGGCGTGATCGGTCGCTACGCAGTCTATCTTACCCGACTTTATTGCCCTCATCAATGCCTTTCTGTCGGACTCCTTTCGCAAGGGCGGATTCATCTTGAAGTTAGGGTCATACCCACTTATCGCCTCCTCGTTAAAGATCAGATGATGCGGTGTCACCTCGGCAGTGACGAGGCCGGGATAAAACCTCTTGTATCGTGAGAGTATCTCTACCGAGCGCGCCAAGGATACATGGCATATGTGCACCCGGGCCCCGACATAGGTGGCTATCTCCAGGTCCCTCAACAGGCCTATGGTCTCGCTTATCTCCGGGATGCCCCGCAGGCCCAGTTTAAGAGATATTAGACCTTCGTTCATACTGCCGCGATCGGAAAGTCGGGCATCCTCGCAGTGGAGCATAACCAACAGGCCCACCGATCGGGCGTACTCCAAGGCATAACGCATAAGTCTGCTATCCCTTACCGCCAGACCGTCCTCAGAGACCGCCACCGCACCCGCCTGTCTCAATCCCGCCATCTCGGTGAGGGTCTCCCCCTTCTGCCCTACGGTGATGGAGGCAACTGGGAGCAGGTCTATCAATCCGATCCTCTGGGCCTCTTCCCGCAGACCCCTCACCACCGCGGGGTTATCCACTACCGGGTTGGTATTGGGCATAGTGCAGACCGCAGTGACCCCACCGTGGACCGCAGCCAGAGAGAAGGTCCTAAGAGTCTCCTTCTCGTCACCTCCCGGCTGACGGCTGTGGGCGTGCAGGTCCACCAGGGAAGGCAGGATAACCGACCCATCCAGATCGTAGACCTCGTCCGCGCTCTCCTTTATAGAGGAGGCAATGCGCGCGATCCTTCCACCTTCCACGAGGAGGTCCCGCTTCTCCCTCCCCTCTATGTGTATACCCTTTAGGAGGATCCTCATCTCCTCAACACCGTGCTCACCAGATACAACACCGCCATCCTCACCGCAACGCCGTTGGTAACCTGCTCCAGTATCACCGAGTTCTCCCCGTCCACGCCCGCAGGCACCATCTCTACACCCCGATTCACCGGTCCCGGATGCATAAGTATCACCTTGGTAGCCAATCTCTTCAACCTCTCCTCGGTCAACCCGTACAACCGGTGATACTCCCGCAGAGAGGGAAACAATCCCGCCTCCTGGCGCTCCCTCTGGATCCTCAGGAACATCAAGACATCCTTTCCCTTCATCGCCTCGTCGAGATCGGTGTACACCTTGACCACCTTTTCTATCCCCCGCGGGAGCAGGCTCACCGGCCCGCAGACCGAGACATCCGCACCCATCTTGGTCAATCCCCAGATGTTGCTGCGCGCCACTCGGGAGTGGAGGATGTCCCCCACTATCAACACCTTTATGCCCTCCAAGGTCCCGAGGCGCTCTCTTATGGTAAACATGTCCAAAAGGGCCTGGGTGGGGTGTTCGTTCATGCCGTCGCCGGCATTTATCACCCCGACATCGGGCAGGCGACTCGCCAAAAGATGACAGGCACCGGCAAGGGAGTGCCTGAGGACTATTATGTCGCAGACGAGCGCCCGGAGGTTCTTGGCGGTGTCCAGCAGGGTCTCTCCCTTCACCACACTGCTGGAGGAGGCGGAGACATTTACCATGTCCGCACTCAGGCGCTTTCCTGCCAACTCAAACGATACCCGGGTCCGGGTGGAGGGCTCAAAGAATAGGTTGGCAATGGTCCAACCCCGCAGGGTAGGTACCTTCTTCACCTCCCGGAAGAGGACCTCCTTAAAAGAGGCCGCGGTCTCCAAAATCAGACCTATCTCCTCCCGGCTCAGACCCTTCAGACCTACGAGGTCCTTTCTCTTCCAGACCATTAGCGAACAACCACCCTATCCTTACCGTCCACCTCTTTCAACTCCACATAAACCCGTCTATCCTTGGGATCCACCTCTACGCCCACGAAGTCCGCACAGATCGGCATCTCCCGCCCCGGTCTCTGCACCAGGACCATCATCTTCACGAAGGCAGGTCTGCCCACATCTATTATCGCAGAGAGGGCAGCACGCGCGGTCCTGCCGGTAAACAAGACATCGTCCACCAGCAGGACCCCCTTATCGGTCACATTGGGAAGGTTAGTTCGCCTGACCTGAGGCAGGTCAAACCTGCGCACGAAGTCGTCGCGATAGAGGTTGATGTCTATCTCGCCTACTGGAAGAGACATCCCCGTCCTGCGCTTTATCCACCTTTGAATCCTATGGGCAAGGTAGACCCCCCGGGTATATATCCCGATCAGTACGACATCTGAGAGAGGGAACCCTTCTGACAATAGAGGCTGGCACAGGCGGGACTCGAGCGCCCGGCGAAAACCCGACGGATCCAATATCACCTTCTCTCTACCCATTAGGCCCTAATATGGTATCACAAAAGCGATCCCTTTACCAAGATCTCTAACGATTCCTCTCTGCCCCCTTCCATATCCCTGGAATCTTTTCTCCGCACACCGGACAACGCCCGTTGCGGATCTTGTTAAAGACTATCGTGTAGCCTATCCTCTTTATCAACAGGGTCCCGCACTTCGGGCAATAGGTGCTCTCCCACTTGTGCCCGGGTACATTGCCTATGTAGACGAACTTCAATCCGCACCGGTGGGCGATATCAACGCACCTCTCTAAGGTGGATATAGGCGTGGGAGGGACTCGGGTCAACTCGTGATGGGGATAAAACCGAGAGAAGTGCAAAGGCACATCCGGACCCAGGTTCTCCACTATCCACCTGCACATCTCCTCCACAGGCTCGGGGGAATCGTTGAAGCCGGGGATGACGAGGTTGGTTATCTCCAGCCATGTCCCGGACTCCTTGATTATCTTAAGGGTCCGAAGGACCGGCGCCAACGAGGCCATAAGACCCATTCGGTTGTAGAACTCCTCGGTAAAACCTTTCAGATCCACATTTACCGCATCTATGTAGGGAAGAAGCGCCCGCAAGGGCTCGGGATTTATGTAGCCACAGGTATGCATTGCGTTGAACAGGCCCTTTGCCTTGGCCAATTTGGCTATGTCAAACATGTACTCGTAGAATATCGTCGGCTCAGTATAGGTGTAGACCACCCAATCCGTACGATACTGCTTTGCCAGAGAAACCACTTCCTCCGGGGACAAGATAAATCCAAACACCTCATCCGGTCGCACCTGAGAAATCTGCCAGTTCTGGCAGAAAAGACAACGCATGTTGCATCCTGCTACCGCAATGGAAAAGGCGGGACTGCCCGGCCAGACATGGAAGAAGGGCTTCTTCTCGATAGGATCTATGTGAACCGCTACCGGATTGCCGTAGCCATAGGTCACCAGTTCACCATTGCGATTCTCCCTAACCCCGCATATTCCCCGCTGACCAGGTCTCAGGACGCACTTTCTCGGGCAGAGCAGACACTGGACCATAGAATCCTCGGGGAGTTTCTGCCAATACTTGGCAGGATGAGGTGAGACCTTTTTCGGCTCCTGACAATGGACGAACTTGGGCAAGAGCAAAAGGATTAAGGAGAAAAGAAAAACGGGCAAGGCCAAAAGCCTTGCCCGCAGTATTCCCATCCTGACGAGACGGATGTTACTTCTTGCTCTTCTTAGAGGCACTCTTCTTTGCGGTGGTCTTCTTTGTCGTGGACTTCTTGGCGGCAGACTTCTTTACAGTGCTCTTCCTGGTCCCGCACTTCTTTGCGGTGCTCTTCTTGGCAGTGGACTTTTTCGCAGTCGTTTTCTTGGCAGTGGCTTTTTTGGTCGTCTTCTTCGCGGTCTTCTTCGTCGCCATATCTCACCCCCCTCTTTAAGGACCAAAAACCAAAAACACCTGTCGTTATTAGACTAACATACATAGAAGAGGGTATCAAGAAATTTTATTAAAACGGCTACCTAACTGGTGATTTATCGACGAAAAAATGCACGATTCAAAATCAGAAAATCTTCAGACGGGAACAGGGGGTAAGCGTGGTCATCGTTTGAAATCTTGCCCCGCCTGGATTCGAACCAGGACTACTTGATCCAGAGTCAAGCGTGCTACCAGTTGCACCACGGGGCAATCCGGGAGATATATTTTATCACAAAAAGCGATTTCCACCAGTGGAACTTTATCAATACACTATCAGACTGTGCACGGTGTAGTCTTTCAGCCTATCCCTGCCGTTGAGGAAAGAGAGTTCCACCAGAAACAGAAGAGAACTGACCTGACCCCCCAACTTCTTCACCAACTCTATTACCGCAAGGGAGGTCCCCCCAGTGGCGAGAAGGTCGTCCACTATCACCACCTTTGCCCCGGGTTCAAAGGCATCTTCGTGTATCTCCAAGAGGTCTACTCCGTACTCCAACTCGTACTCCACCTTGTGCGTCTTGTAGGGGAGTTTGCCCTTTTTCCTCACCGGAACGAATCCGGTCTTCAGTTTGTAGGCAAGCGGGGCACCGAATATAAATCCCCGCGACTCCACCGCCACTATTACATCCGGAGCCTCGCCTGCAATTTTATCCGCGAGGAGGTCTATCGTTTCGGAAAAGGCCTCCCTGTGCCCTAACAACGGGGTGATGTCCTTGAAGATGATCCCTTCCTTAGGAAAGTTGGGTACATCCCTTATAAACGACTTCAGGTCTCTCATGACTCCCCTCCCGTTAAGACTGTACCGCCCACCAGATCAGTGCCAGAGAACAGCCTATCACAAACAGGTAATAGTCGTAGAAGTAAAAGAAGTCCAGTATCCGCTCCCACCAGGTGTACTCAAACTCCACCTCTTCGTCTGAGGTGACAGGGCTTACTTCAGGCTCTTTTCCCAATTCCTCCATCTCTCCAATCCCTTCTTTATCTCCTCCTCCGAGGTGGCAAAACTCACCCTCACCCATCCCTCCGCCCCGAATGCGGACCCGGGGATCACGCCCACCTTGGTCTCGTCCAACAGGCGCTGGGCAAAGGTCATACTGTCCAACCCGGTCCTGGATATGTTCACGAAGGCGTAAAAGGTCCCCTTGGGCGGAAAGAGGTCCGCAGTCTCTATCCCCGCGAACAACTCCTTCACCAATCCTGCCCGTTTCTTATAGGTCTCCCGCATTCTCCTCTCCCAATCCGCACCTTCCCTTAGGGCGACGATGGAGGCGTACTGGCTGATGCTGGTGGGATTGGATGTGGAATGGGACTGCAGGGCCCCTGCCAGTTTTATAACCCTTTCGTCTCCCGCACAGAAACCGATCCGCCAACCGGTCATAGAATAGGCCTTGGAGACCCCGTTGACGGTGATGGTGCGGGAATAAGCGTCCTCGCTTAGGCTAGCAAATGAGATGTGCTCTCCTTCAAAGGTAAGGACATCGTATATCTCGTCGCTTATCACCCACAGGTCGTATTCCTCACAGATCTTGCCTATCTCCTCCAACCTCCGGGCATCGTATACGGTACCGGTGGGGTTGCTGGGATAGTTCAGGATGAGGACCTTTGCCCTAGGATGGCCCTTCAGGGTATCTGCAAGGGCTCCGGGATCCAGGCAAAAGTCGTCCTCCCTTCTCGTTTCCACGAAGATGGGCACCCCACCTGCCAGTTTGACCATCTCGGGATAACTCACCCAATAAGGGGACGGTATCACCACCTCATCTCCCGGATCCACCAATACCTGAAGGATGTTGTAAATACTGTGCTTTGCCCCACAGGAGATAAGGACCTGCTCCGGGCAATACTTCACCCCATTCACCCTCTCAAACCTCTCCACCACCGCCTTTTTGAGTTCCGCCATGCCCGAGGCGGGGGTGTAGCGAGTAAGGCCCTTCCTTATCGCCTCTATCCCCGCCTCGCAGACGAAGTCCGGAGTGGGAAGATCCGGCTCTCCTGCGGCGAAGTTCACCACATCCTCGCCTTCTGCCCGCAACGACTTCACCTTGGCGGTAATCGCCAGAGTAGTGGAAGGGGATATGTTCTTTGCCCGAGAAGAGACCTCTTTCATATGTCTACCTCCTACAGCATCGCCTGTTCCATAAACCGCTTCAGGGAATAATATATGTTCCCCTGCCTCATAAAGTACTCGCCAACCAGGACCGCGTCCACCTTCAACTGCTTTAAGAGAGGGAGGACCTCAGCGGAGATCCCGCTCTCCGCGACCCGGATCTTCTCCTCCGGGATCTGGGGGATCAACCTGCTGAAGGTGTTTATGTCCACCGTCAGGGTGTGCAGATCACGGGAGTTCACCCCTATTATCTCCGCGTCAAAGGCCATAGCCCTGTCGAGGTCCCTTTGATCGTGCACCTCAAAGAGGACATCGCAGTGCAGATCGCTTGCTGTCTCTACGATCCTAATGACCTCCTCGTCCTCCAACATCGCCACTATCAACAGGACCGCATCCGCACCCATTGCCCGGGCCAATCGCACCTGATACGCATCGACGAAGAAGTCCTTACACAACAGGGGCACCTCCACGAAGTCCCGTATGCGCCTCAAGTACTCAAAACTCCCCTTGAAGTGCCGGTGATCGGTGAGTACGGATATCGCATCCGCGCCTCCACCCTGATACTCCAAGGCCACATCCACCGGATCCCTCTTGTGGGCATCCGCTATCGCACCCCGGGAGGGAGATGCGTACTTCACCTCCGCTATGACCGAGATGCGGCTGCCGTGCCTTAGGGCGTGCTTGAAGTTGTAGAACTTCCTCCTCTGCAGGAGCATGTGCTTTACCTGACTGGGAGGGTACTTGACCTTCAACTCCTCTATCTCCGCTAACTTCTCTTTCTTTATCGTCTTAAGGAAATCCCTTCTCACGGCCCTCCTCAATGTAAAAAGTGTCTCGACCTCGTGAACACCAGTGCAATCCCATACCGGTTGCAGGCCTCTATCACCTCGGGGTCTGCCTTGGACCCTGCGGGCTGGACGATGGCCCTTATCCCCGCCTCCGCGCACAATTCCACATTGTCAGTCTTGGGAAAGAAGGCATCGCTGGCAAGGACCGCGCCCTTGGCCCTTTCCCCTGCCTTATCCAGGGCAATCCTCACCGCGTCCACCCTGCTCATCTGCCCAGCCCCCACCCCGAGGACCTGCCCTCTCTTCGCGACCACTATCGCGTTGGACCGCACGAACCTTACCGCCCAGAAGGCAAAGAGAAGATCCTCCATCTGGGCCTTGGTGGGACGCCTCCTGCCCACCACCTCCAAATCCTCAATACCTTCCTTCAAGGCATCTCTCTCTTGGAGGAGGAATCCGTTAAAGGCCGGCCTGATGTGGGGTCCCGAGGTAAACCGCTTCACTCTCACCACCCGCAGGTTCTTCTTTTGACGAAACCACTCCAGTGCCCCCTTGGTAAACCCGGGGGCAACTACGCACTCCCGAAATCCGCTTCTGACTATCTCCTTCGCACAGGCCTCGTCTATTACCGCATTCACCCCGATTATACCGCCGAAGGAAGACAACGGATCGCCTGCGTAGGCCCGACGATAGGCCTGGGCCGGGCTGTCGCCGATTGCCAGACCGCAGGGGTTGCCGTGCTTTACTACCGTGGCGCATATTCGGGGTGAGAAAAACCTGACGATATCCCACGCAGAAGAGAGATCCATAATGTTGTTGTAGGACAGTTCCTTGCCCTGCAGTTTCTCAAACACCGGCCTCTCACCAAACGGCACACAGAATTTAGCGGACTGATGGGGATTCTCCCCGTACCTCAGGTCAAGGACCGCCTCCAGCCCCAGAGCAGGTTCGTCTTCCAGAGAAAGCCTATCCTTAAACATGGCCTGAGCTATCCAGAGGTCGTATCTAGCAGTTAGGTGAAAGACCTTCCCCGCCATCCGCCGACGGAAGGAAAGGCTGGTTGCCCCCTCGTGTCTGTCCAATTCCCGTCTCAAGAGCCTGTAATCGGAAATGTCGGATACGACGGTGACCCAGCGAAAGTTCTTTGCCCCTGCCCTCAGCATCGCGGGGCCTCCGATGTCTATGAACTCAACGAGGTCCTTCTCCCCCGACTTGAAGGCCTCCCGGAAGGGATAGAGGTTGACCACCACCAGATCTATAGGATGGGCGCCCACCCGCCGAAGGTCCTCGGCGTCAGCGGTATTGTCCCGGCGGGACAACAGCCCCGCATGGATAATCGGATGCAGGGTCTTTACCCTGCCGGAGAGGATCTCCGGAGAAGAGGTGACCTCACTGACATCGCAGACCCTAACCCCCAACTCCCGCAGGCGCCGGGCGGTGTTCCCGGTGGAGATCACCTCTACATCGTAGGCGCGGAGGGTATCGGCCAGTTCCTCCAATCCCGTCTTGTCCCAGACGCTCACCAAGGCCCTTGATATCTTGACCAGATCGCCCTTCATATCCGTTTGCCAAAGATCGCCTTCACCAAGGCGGACTTGTCCACCGGATAGGTCCTCTTGCTGGGCTTTACGACCGCCACCGCCCGATCGGGGTCCTTTAGGCCGTGTCCGGTGAGTATGCACACGATTACGAACGGTCTTTTTATCTTTGCGAAGTAGCCCTCTTTTGCCTTCTTGAGAATCCCCGCCACTGAGGCCGCGGAGGCTGGTTCAGCAAAGATCCCCACTTCCCTGGCCATCAGTTTATAGGCCGAGATTATCTCCCTATCCGTCACCACATCTATGAGACCTCTGGATTCCTTCACCGCGTTAACCGCGCCCTGCCAACTGGCGGGATTGCCTATCTTTATCGCGGTAGCGATGGTGCGGGGGTGTTTTATCGGTCTGCCCTTGACTATCGGTGCCGCCCCGCTGGCCTGAAAGCCCAGCATCTTGGGAAGGCGGGAGACGAATCCCCGCTCTTTATATTCCTTGTACCCCTTCCAATATGCGGTGATGTTCCCCGCATTGCCCACCGGGATGGCGTGGAAGTCCGGCACCCTTCCCAGTTGACGGCATATCTCTATCGCGCCGGTCTTCTGTCCCTCTATACGATAGGGGTTTATGGAATTCACCAATTCTATGGGATACTCCTGAGAGATCTCCCGCACTAGCCTCAATGCGTCGTCGAAGTTGCCCTCTATAGGGAGGACTTGGGCACCGTGGATCAGGGCCTGAGACAGCTTCCCGTAGGCAATGTTACCGGCGGGGATCACCACCACCGACTTTATCCCTGCCCTTGCAGCGTAGGCGGCGGCAGCAGCGGAGGTATTCCCGGTAGAGGCACAGATCACCGCCTTGGCACCTGCCTCCACCGCCTTGGACACCGCAACGGTCATACCCCGGTCCTTGAACGAGCCGGTAGGATTCATGCCCTCGAACTTGAGATACACCTGGGCATAGGGGCTTATCCTCTCGGCGATCTTGGGGGCCGGGATAAGCGGGGTATTACCCTCCAGGAGGGTGACGATCGGCGTCTTCCGGCTGACCGGGAGAAAGTCCCAGTACTCCTTTATCACACCTCTCCAGGCCATATTCCAACCCCTTTTTACAGGTCCACTATCCTTATCAGGACCGGCTCCCTCTTCACCACATCCAAGGCGGATATCTCCTCAAGGGCCTTGCGCATCTTCCCTTCGTCCACCTCATGGGTTATCAATATCAGCGGAACCGTGTTGTTGCGCCCCTTCGCCCGTTCGGTCTGCTGAACCGAGGCGATACTCACCGAATGTGCCCCTAAGACCCCAGAGATCTTAGCCAAGACTCCCGGTTTGTCCACCACCGTAAGCCTCAGGTAATAACGCGACTCCACCCCAGCCAACCTCGGCGAGAAGTCCACCGCAGACCGTACCTGCGGACCTCCCCACAGCCTGCGCCGGCCTGCGTCCACTATGTCGCTGACCACCGCGCTGGCGGTAGGAAACCTGCCCGCGCCCCGACCGTAGAACATCATATCCCCTGCAGAGTCGCTCTTCACATAGAGGGCGTTGAAGACCCCGTCCACACTGGCGAGTAGGTGCTCTTCCGGGACCAGGGCAGGGTGCACTCTTATGTCCAGACCCTCCCTGCGCTGTTCTGCCACTGCCAACAACTTTATCCTATAGCCCATCTCCCCGGCGTAAAGCAGGTCCAACAGTTCCACCCGGGTAATGCCCTCCGTGGGTATCTTATCGGGATGCACATACTTGCCAAAGGATATCAGGGCGAGGAGGGATACCTTGTGGGCGGAATCTATCCCCTCCACATCCAGACTAGGATCCTTCTCTGCATAGCCCAACTCCTGGGCCTGCCTTAGGACCGCGTCGAACTCCATAGCGGAGTCGAACATGGAGGTCAGTATGTAATTGCAGGTGCCGTTCACTATCCCGTAAAGCCCGTGTATGCGGTTCACCACCAAGGCCTCGCGGATACCCTTTATCACCGGTATCGCCCCGCACACCGAGGCCTCGAAGAAGAGGTTCTCCCCCAGCCTTCCGATAGAGAATATCTCTTCCGCATACTCCGACACGAGGGCCTTGTTGGCGGTGACGACTATCTTTCCATTTTTCAGGGCGGAGAGCACTATATCCTTTGCCACCTTCGTCCCGCCGACCAGTTCCACGACTATGTCTACCCGGGGATCGCCCACCACCTTCTTCCAGTCCTTGGTGGTTATCTCCCCGGGGACCTTACCGATCCCCCTGTCCCGGGAGAAATCCCGGTCGCAGAGGCTAAGCAACCGGATGTCCATCCCGGTACGCGAAGCCAGCAGTCTCCTACGGCTAAGCAACAACTTGACCACGCCCGCACCGATGGTGCCAAATCCAATCACTCCAACCCCTACCGATCTCACCTCGTCTGTCCTCCTGTCAATTCCTCCTCCAGGAGCTCCGCCAGTATGTGAAGGCAGACCTCGTGGACCTCCTGTATCCGGGGCGTGCTCTCCGAAGGCACCTTTATACAGGCATCGCTCAAGGCCTCCAACTCCGAAGGCCTGCCTCCTATGAGGCTTACCACCTTCAACCCTTTCTCCTTGGCGAGTCGCCCCGCTCGAATCACATTGGCAGAGGATCCAGAGGTGGATATCCCGACGAAGACATCCCCGTCCTCTCCCAAGGCCTCGACCTCGCGCTCAAAGACGGTCTCGTAGCCGAGGTCGTTGGCGCAGGCGGTCAGGACAGCCGGGTTCACTCCCAAGGCAATGCAGGGCAGGGCGGAGCGGTTTTTACGAAACCTCACCACCAACTCCCCACAGAAGTGCTGGGCATCGGAACAACTCCCACCGTTCCCGCAGATAAGGACCTTTTTCCCCGATCTTAAGGCCTCAGACAGCAGAGAAAAGGCCTTCTGGAGATCGGGAAGGCAGCAGTCCAGAAACCTCTGTTTGACCGCTATAGACTCCTCTAAGAGAGATCTGATCTTATCTTCCATGCCTACACATCCATGTTCCTAAAGGGAATGGGGACCTCTTCCTCGTTTACCTCTTGACCGCGCGGTTTCTTTGGTTCGGAGACCTTTATCACCTTCACCCTGACCTTCACCGGTGCGGAGATACCTATGATCTCTCTTATCCTCTCAGATACGAGATCCTGGATCCTCTCGCTTATCTCCTTCAGGTGGACATTTGGTTTCATCACCACCCGCACATCCACCACCAAGGCCTTGCCCAGCATATACGAATCCTGACGGATCTCCAAGATCTCTTTGATCTCCTTGCCCACCTCCTTTACGATGTTCTCCACCGGGGAATGGAGGGAGATCATTATCTCCCCCGAAGGGGTCTTGAACTTCACCGTCTTGTCCCTATGGGGGCCTCCAAAACTCAGTCCCCACAACAGGAAGGTCAGGCCCAAAAGCCCAACTCCCGTCCAAAACACATACGAGAGGTAGGTAGGATTGCTATACAGCAGGTCTATACCGTTCCTCACCACTTCCTGGGGTATCCCTATGTATTCCCCCAGACCAATCGCCTCCGCCCCTACCATCATTAACAACAGGGCCACGAATATAGTCAACGCACTGTACACGAACACCGCAAACAGGGCACCAAAGTTCCGCATACCCCACCCCCTTTGATTTTACACGCACTCCATCAGTCTCTCGTCTATGTAGTTGGTCGAGTACCGCCCCAAAGCAAAGGCGGGATCGCCCATTATCATCTCGTGCAGAGGGATCAATGTCTTCACAGGATAGATCACGAACTCCCCCAAGGCCCTAGCCATGATGGTAATGGCCTCGTCTCTGGTCTTCCCGTAAGAGATCACCTTGGCCAACAGGGAGTCGTAAAAGGGAGGCACCTCGTAGCCACCGTATATGTGGGTATCCACCCTAATCCCCCTCCCGCCAGGGATGTAAAGGTATTCAATCCGGCCTGGTGAAGGACGAAAGTTGTTCTCCCAGTCCTCTGCGTTTATCCTACACTCTATTGCGTGTCCGTTGATACGGATGTCCCTCTGCCTGTATCTTAGCCTTTCACCGGATGCCATGCGGATCTGCTCTTTTATCAGGTCGATCCCGGTTATCATCTCTGTGACCGGGTGTTCCACCTGGATGCGGGTATTCATCTCTATGAAGTAGAAGTTCCCCTCCTCGTCCATCAGGAACTCCATGGTCCCCACATTGGTATACCCTACTGCCTTAGCGCCCTTTACCGCCAATTCCCCCAGCCTCTCCCTCTGCTTCTGAGAGAGCACGGGAGAAGGGGCTTCCTCTACGAGTTTTTGATGTTTCCTCTGTATAGTGCAGTCCCTTTCCCAAAGGTGGACAACATTGCCGTACTTGTCCGCCAATATCTGGACCTCTATGTGGCGGGGATTGGCTATGAACTTCTCGATGTAGAGTCCACCGTCTCCAAAGGCCGCCTCTGCCTCCCTCTGGGCGGTTATAAACTCGTTGCGGAGGGACATGTCGTTGTGGCAGACCCTCATCCCCTTTCCCCCCCCACCCGCAGAGGCCTTTATCATCACCGGATAGCCGATACGCCGAGCGATCTCTACCGCCTCTTCGGGGCTGTTAACCTTACCATCGCTACCCGGTATGACCGGTAAACCCGCCTTCTTCATCAGCTCTCTGGCCCTGACCTTGTCCCCCATCATGGATATGTTCTCCGGGCTAGGGCCGATAAATGTGATGTTGCAGGAGCGACAGACCTCTGCAAAGCGGGCGTTTTCCGCGAGGAATCCGTAACCGGGATGGATTGCGTCCACATCTGCAACCTCGGCAGCGCTTATAATCGCAGGGATGTTGAGGTAGCTGTCCTTGCTAGGCCCTGGGCCTATGCAGATGGCATCGTCCGCTAGGGAGACATGCACGCAGTTTTCGTCTGCCTTGGAATAGACTGCCACCGGAGATATGCCCAACTCCCTACAGGCGCGGATGATCCGCACCGCTATCTCGCCTCGATTGGCTATCAGGATCCTGGAAAACATCTGCGCCTCGCTCACTCGGGTCTGATCAGGAACAGGACCTGGCCATACTCCACGGGCTGGCCATTTTCTACCAAGATCTTCTCCACTACACCCGAGACCTCGGACTTGATCTCGTTCATCAGCTTCATCGCCTCTATGATGCAGAGAACCTGTCCTACCTCTACCTTGTCCCCTTCCTTCACAAACGGCTCTGCGTCGGGTGCAGGGGCTCGGTAAAAGGTCCCCACCATGGGAGCCGTGACCTCAACGAGATTTCCTGCAGATTGCCCTCCGGAACTACTGCTTACCGCCTCCGGAGGGGCTAGCGTAGAGGAATGGGAAACCACGACTCCGGTGGATTCCTTTGCCCGCACCCGAATTAGCTCCTCACCCACCTGCACCTCTATCTCCGCCAGATCGTGCTCCTTCAAGAGGGCTATGATCTTCTCCAGTTTGTCGTTCAGCTCCATCCCCGCCTCCTAACACTATACCCGCTCTATGTACCTACCCGTCCGCGTATCCACTTTTATCTTATCGCCCACCTCCACGAAAAGAGGCACCTGGATTACCGTGCCGTTCTCCAGGGTGGCGGGCTTGAGGGCATTCTTGACCGTATCACCTCGTACCCCTGGGGCAGTCTCTACGACCTCGTACACCACAAAGTTGGGCAACGAGACCGACACGATCTGTCCCTCGTAGAAACTGGCCCGCACATCCAGATTCTCTTTAAGGAACTTCAAGACCTGCTCCCCCAAGACATCCGCAGGGATAACCACCTCTTCAAAGGACTCTTGATCCATGAAGTAATACATCCCCGAGGAGTTGTAAAGGTAGGTTAGGGTCCTCTCCTCCACATAGGCGGGTTCTATCTTGTCCCCATCCTTGAAGGTGATATCCATCAAGGCCCCGGTCTTCAGATTCCTCAACTTGGTCCTAACGAAGGCAGACCCCTTCCCGGGTTTGACATGCTCCAGATTCACTATAACATAGACATCGTTGTTTATCTTTACCGTCCTACCTACGGAAAGCTCGTTTATCCCTAGCATACGACCTCCCTCACCTTGACAAGACCTCACACCCCGCCTCGGTTACCAAGACCATCTCTTCCAATCGTATCCCAAACCTTCTGGGAAGATAGAGGCCTGGCTCGATCGTAAAGACCATTCCTTCCTCGAGGATGTCCTGGGATCGCGAAGATATGCTTGGACCCTCGTGCACCTCTATACCAACTCCGTGTCCAAGGGCGTGGAGAAAATACTTATCTACACCTTCTGCTCGGAAAAGCTCTCTAGCAGACCTATCTAGCTCTCGGGCGGGCACGCCGGGCCTAATCATCTCCAAGATCTTCTCCTGAACAGATGAGACTAATTCAAAAAGCTTCCTAAAACGCCCATCAATTGTATCCACAAAGAACATCCGTGTCAAGTCGGTGCAGTACCCTCGCCTTTTGAGTCCAGCATCGAATAATAGCGATCTCTTACCGGTGATCTTGGCCCGCTTGCCTACCTGATAATGGGGCCTGCTGGTGTGAGAACCTAGCGCTACTATAGGATCGAAGGCAGGGCCTTCGCACCCCGCTTCGTAGAGCATACATATCCACCTGCCTCTGGCCTCCGCCTCGGAAAGTCCCAAGACGGTCTTACTCCAACGCGTCATAAGCTCCTTGTGGAGGCGGAGATTCTCACGAATCACCCTGATCTCTTCCTTCGACTTGCGCATCCGCATGCTTCTTATCTGGCGCTCCTGTTCCCTAGCGAAGCTGACCTCTACCTTCGCCATACGCGCGAGGTCGTCTAGGAGAAAGACCCCGACCCCCCTGTCTACCAACAACTCTTCCACCCGTCTGGGTAACAGACTAGCCACTGTGGAAGGCAGATCCAGCTCTATCTCCACCGGCCGCAGAAAGGGGATCCTCCCGTTGACCTGGAGCAGTTCCTCTTTATACCGAGAATCGCTAATTATGTAGGCCTTATCCGAAAGGAGGAGTAGGTAAGCGTCTCCTCGGAAGTCCGATCCCGAAAGGTAAAACACGCTTGCAGGATAACCGACAAGAAGGGCCTTCCGAGAAGGGAGACGAACGGATCTCAATCTTTCCTCAAAAGGCATCTATCTTTCTCCAGGCTTGTCAATGCGCCTGAGAATCTCCTTTGCCTCACGAGCCGACTTGGTCCCGGGGTAATGATCTAACACATCTTCTAAGTATATCTTCGCAGACCTACTATTCCCCTGCTTAAGGTAGAATCGGGCCACCTCTAACAGGTGCTGGGCCTTCTTTTCCTCCAACCCCGCTATAAGCTCCTCTGCTCTTGGGCGGAAGGTGCTATCAGGGTACTTTTTTATAAATCTGCGCAGGGCCTCAATCGCCTTTGTGGTGTATTCCTGATCGTACTGGGGGTCCAAGCTCATCTCGTAGTAGCACATGGCCAATTGATATTCTGCCTTATCCGCAAAATCACTATCCGGATAACTGCGCAATAGTTTCTCAAACGCAGACTTGGCCTCGGCGAACCTCTTTTTTTTCTTGAGATAAAGCCCCTTGTAATACAAGGCCGGAGGCGCATACTTGCCGTTGGGAGAGACCGATATTATGAGGTCGAAGATCTCCGGTGCGGGGTTCTCGATGGGCTTGGTGATGTCCCAGAACTTGCGCCGATAACCCTGCAAAAACTTCAGTCCCAAATTGTATTCGCGCTCTAGGGCCTTAACGAAATACGGACTAAACGGATACTTGGTGAGAAGCTCTTTATAGGCCTTATGGGCAGCGTAATACCTGTGCAGGTCCTCGTATATCCTGCCTATGTTGTACAAGGCCTCGGCCGCCTGGGGGCTGTCAGGGAAACGCTTTAACAGGCTCCTCCACTGCTGGAGGGCCTGCTCCGCGTCCTTTTGCTCTTTGGCAAACTTTGCCTGGGCAGATGGGGTGTCCTTTCCTACATCCTTGGCATTCTCAAATCGCCCCGTCTTGGGGGTCCAGACCCAGAACCCGAACCCATCTCCTCCGGCGAATAATAGGACAACCACTAAGATAGCCGTCAACCAGGATCTAGTCTTAACCATCCCTCTCCTCCATTAAAACCTTGGCAAGGGCCTTGGCCAGCCCTGCCCTACCCCTGAAGACCTCACTCAATCTACCCGATCTGCGGACTATGCGCGCCTGGTAACCCTCGGAAAGGGCGTTTGCCACCGCCAGTTGCACCTTAGAATCGCCCTCCCTCAAGAGGTCAAACGCGGATCGGACTGCCTCTTCAAGGCTATCCTCCAACTTAAACAAGACCATCCTCCTGCCCTTGGGCAAGAGCCTCGGCCAGAGTTTAGGGAGGGGTACCAGCTTTAACAAGACCTCTCTTCCCGAATCTAACTTCTTCGATCCTATCACCTCTGGTTGGAAGTCCGAGACCGCACTGGCCTGGACTATCCAGTCGTAACCACCTTCGCAGGCCTCTATAAGCCTGGAGAGATCCCAATAGGTGTAAAAGCTGGCATCTACCTTATCGTACCTCCAGGCTACAGCCTCTGCCACCCATACATCAACTTCTGCATCTAATTCCCGAAGGGCCTTTACCAGCTCTACCCCCAGCCGTCCCGAAGAGACATTCGTCAGGACCCTTACGGAGTCTACGGGTACCACGGTAGGACCCGCGATCACTAGAACCCTCATAACTTGTACCTGAGATCACGCAAGAGTTTTTTTCTGGCGATCACATCCTCCTGGCCCTCTATCCCGTCGGGCATAAAACCATCCACTACCCCGATAACGCCCCGTCCCTGCTTGGTATGGGCAACGATCACCTCCAAGGGATTAGCGGTGGCGCAGAAGATCCTACAGACTTCTGGTACCATCTTTATGGCGTTAAGCACATTGATCGGATAGCCTTGTTCGAGAACTATAACGAATACATGCCCTGCCCCTATGTTTATGGCGTTATTCGCAGCGACCTTCTTGAGGTTGTCGTCGTTACCTTCCACTCTAACCAATCTCTTACCTGAGGCCTCGTTAAAGGCAAGACCAAAGCGTATGTTAGGATTGGTGGTGACGATAGCCTCGTAGATGTCCTCAACCGTCTTTATGAAGTGCGCCTGTCCGATTACAACATTGGCCCCTTCTGGGACGCTGATGTGGACGATGCTAAGCTCCATAACTCCCTCCCTGGCTTATAGTTTCACCTCTAAATTACTTAGATTATAACACAACCAATCCACCTGTGCCCTAAGCTATTCCACTCCAGATTACCATATATTATCCTACCAAACGGATCGATAATACAGGAAAAACCGTCGTTGTTAACCCTGATTACCCATAAACGAAACTTGATAGCCATAACCCGGCTCATAGATAGGTGATAGAGTTGAGCGAGACCTCTTCCAAACCAATCATCATTGGAGACAACGATAATCCCGTTTACCTTGCCGACCTCTTTTATCCTTCGGGAGACGAGGTAATAAAAACTATCTTCGTAACATATCAAGGGCAGGAATCTTTTGCCGTGTATCTCAAAGACCACATCCTCCTTACCCCCGCAATATTCTCCACCACCTTCCGGAACCAATGTATCCACAAGACCGCGCACTGCCGGGATCCGGGCAAAAGGAATATACTCCCCAAACGGCACCAACTTTCTCTTCTTATAGGCCTCTATCCCCTCCCCAGAGATATAGACCTGCGCATTGTAATAACAACCTCCGTCGTGAAGATTTGCACCCAATACGATCCAGTCAAAACGCTTCTTCAGATTGTAGATACGATTCAATAGATCATCGTCAGGCCAGGTGTATATCGCCATGGTCTCGGGAAATATAACCCCCCTTGGGATAGCCTGTTGGGAGTGTCTATAGGAAGTTAGAACGCGATCGTACTCTGCCCATATATCGGGCGCCTTATCCATCCTCACCTTGTCCAAGTGCGGGATACCCGTCTGGAACAGACAGACCTCTCCGATACCCAACCTCCGGGGATACCTAGGTCCATCCCAAACACACAGGATCCCCCCTAATAAGCCCCACAGCCCCACTACCAGTAAGAGCTGGACGAACTTCCTCCCCTCCCACCGCAAGAGCAACCTCCCTCCAGAAACCAACACCCACAACACCGATACCGACACCACATAGACCGGAACGATCCGCAATACCTGATTCCAAGGGAAAAACCATACCACCCAGGAATATAGATCCCCCCAAGGGAGTCCCCCTAACATCCGGTCCTTGAGGAACTCAAACACCATCCACAATACCGCCCAGCGAACAAAGCCCCACCGGGAAAGGGGACGAGTGAGGTAGAAAGAGAGCCAAAAGAGCAATACCGCGGTTATTGCGACCAACCAAAGCGCAAGGCAAGAGACATTTATCAGGAAAGAAAAAACGAAAAAGGCAATTCCAAGGAGAAACCAGATATTTGTGATCACCTGGCCGATACTTTGTGAGCTATAACTGGGAAAACGACGCTGAGTTCGGGATTGGTGGAGGGCTCAGCAGGTCTGCCCGGATCGTACCTACAAGTAAGGGAGACATTCACTACAAAAAAGTCCCCCGCTTGCAGGCCCCCCCGTCCCACTGGCCTTGCGGAGATGTCCACTACCCTTCTCGAAATCACAGGTCCCCCATCGACCGACAAGGTATGGGTCGGATCGTCGAAGACATAGAAGACGGTAGTATCGTCTGAAGAATCCGCTGGGGTATCGTTCACATCCTTGCGATAACCTAGAATCCCATCCGAGGGCCAACCCACAGGGAAGCTAGAGATTCCCTCGCCCGTCCACAAACCCTCGTGCCCAGGGACCTTTGATCCAATGGCCCCATATCCAGCCTCCCTTTGGAACTGCTCCACAATCATGACGATCTCTTTTCGCACCTCTTGAAGCCTTTGCTCCCTTCCGACCCTGGTGGTGACCATGTACCAGATAGCGGCAACCGCGGACAAGACCAATCCCGAAACCCCCAAGGTCAACACCAACTCCATTAAACTAAACGCCCTCTTTTGTCTCATAACCGTTCTAGATAGAGGAATACCGGATCGTTAGGATCTACGCCGTTCCCATCCAGATCTGCCCTGCTCCTGAGGACCTTATACCTAGGATCGTTTATCCCAATACCGATCTGCTGGTAGGTCCCCAAGGCTGGGGCACGACCGGTTAAAGAGAGTTTACCCATCTCTGATATGGCGATGTTTAGCATGTTCAGATAATAGACCATGTCCTCTATACCGTAGCGCTTCTGCTGAAGGCGTACGGAGTATATCAGACTAGTAAGTCCGATCCAGACCACCGCTATCACTGCCATCGCAGTCAAGACCTCGAAGAGAGAGAACCCCCGCTTTAAGCTTTCCATATCAATTGCCCCAGGAATAACAGCAACAGCCTCCGCTATCGTCACAAGTTACATTCGGGCTATCCGGACCGATCGACATAACCCTCTTCCTGGAGGTCAAGGTCCTCTCCGCATAGGCAGTGAAGGTGGGAGGACTGCTGGTCGTATCCACATTTACCCAAAACCGCCAATCCTTGGATTCGATGTCTAGATCGAGGTACTCGTTTACCTCATTAGTGTTAGAAGCTGTGATGTAATTACCGTTTTCACTGTCCAAGTAGTACAACCTCTCTGCGGTGCGGATAAGGCGCAAGGCAGCCACCGCTTCCCGATTCTTCGCCTCTTCTATCGACTTTATGAACATCGGGCCGCCGATGGCTGCCAATATGCCGATGATCACTAGGACAGTGACCAATTCCATCAGACTAAAGGCGTCCTCCGCCCTTCTCATAGCTAGGCACTTACCTTAGGAACACTGTGGTATCAAGGCGCCCAATTGAGAAGGCCAGGTGCCGTCGTGACACAGATCACCTTTAGGTCCTATCTTGATCTGGTAGTTGGTGCCGTAGACATTCTGTACATTATTCCTGGTGACCGCTCCGAGGTATCCGCTGGAGCTGACAGCAGTACCTGGGGTAATACCATTCACAGAGGCAGTCAATTCCATGTTGAAGTACTTTCCATTGGATACATCTATGTCCAGCTCGTTTATATTCGGGGTAAATATGGCGTGCTCTGCATAATATCTCATCTGGGCCATACGGATCATCCCCAACATCCTCTTGGCCTCCGCTATCCTACTGCGCTCTACCGTCTTGAAGTACATCGGACCAGCGATGGAGATCAGGATCCCGATGATCACCAGGACCATGATCAATTCTAGCAATGTGAAACCCCTCCTGTCCATCCGACACCTCCTTTTTGTTACTGACCTATCTACCTAAGACCGATCCCATTGAAGTATAACACAAAGCGTAAACCCCTGCCAGCGTATTTACTGCCCCATTCCCAGACTCGCCATACGGAAGATGGGTATGAATATAGAGGCCACCAATACCCCCACTATCCCGGCCAACAGCACCAGGACAATGGGCTCAAGGAGACTGGTAAACTGCACTAAGCGGTTGTCCATCTCCTCTTCGTAATACTTGGCTACGCGATCTAACATCTCAGCTACCTCCCCCACCTCCTCCCCTACGGAGATCATCTGGGTAACGATGGGATCGAAAAAACCCGTTTCCTCTAAGGCTACGGCCAAGGGGGCCCCCTCCCTGATCATAGACCTAGCTCGCAGGAGGTAGTCCGAAACCACATAATTGTTCGTGCTTTCGGCAACTATCTCTAATGCGGTGAGGATAGGAACTCCGCTCTCAGTTAATATGGCCAGGTTGGCAGAGACATTCTCCATGATAGCAAGGCGTACGAAGTCGCTGATAAACGGCACCTCTAATACGAATCTATCCCACAAGGCCTTTCCCACGGAAGAGGAGAGAAACAGTCTAAACAAAACTACCAACACTATCAGCCCTAATATAAGCACGAACCCATTGTTTCTTAACATCTCGCTGAAGCCTATCACCATCTTCGTTATCTCTGGCAGATCCTGTCCAAATCCCTGAAATATTTCTTTGAACCTCGGCACTACAAACATCGACAGAAATAGGATCACCCCGATAGAAGCGACTAGGAGGAACGCAGGATATACCAAGGCACTGGTGACCTTCTTTACAAAAGAGGCCTGTTTCTCGATGTGGTCGGCAAGGCGCCTTAGTATTCTAGCCAGCTCACCCGTAGCCTCTCCAGTCCTTATCACGCTCAACCACAACTTGTCGAAGACATCCGGGTGCTTAGACATCGCCTTCTCTAAGGACCATCCTGCAGAGACTGATTCCTGTACGCTCTGGAGAACTGCCTCCATCTTCCGGCTATTGGTAGAGGACTTGAGCACACCCAAAACCCTCAACAAGGGGACCCCTGCTCCGATCATCACCGCCATCTGCCGAGCGAGAAAGAGGTAATCCTCCAACTTGATACCGCTGTGTTTTCTCCTTGCACTCCGCCTTTTTCCGCGTAGAGAAGGTGCAACATAGGGGCGAATCGAGAGAGGAATCCATCCCTTTTCGTTTATGTAAGAAAGGACCTCGTCTTCCGAGTCTGCCTTAAAGGTGCCGGTTACCCTCTTACCCGCTTCTGTCGTAGCTACATAGGTATATATCCCCATTGTCGTGTAACTATAGAGTGGCCGCTACCGCCTCTTCAATAGAGGTAGTACCGTCTTTTACCTTGTTAAGTGCCGCCTTCCAGAGCGTCGTCATACCCCGCCCCACCGCTACGGACTTGATCTCCTGAGAGTCCGCCCTCTTACTTATCAACCTCCTGATCTCGTCGTCAACCACTAATATCTCGTGGATGGCCACTCGACCCTTGTATCCACTGTAATTACAATCTTCACAGCCTTTTGGCCGATAGGCCAGATCTATCCCCTCTTCTATCAACAGCTCGTCCATCTGTCCCTTACCCGTCTGGGGTTCGTACGGTTCCTTACACTTGGGACACAAGACCTTTACCAACCGCTGAGCAACCACGATCAAGAGGGAGGGCATCAAAAGAAACGGCTCTACACCCATGTCTATAAGACGGGTAACCGCAGACGGGGCGTCGTTGGTGTGCAGGGTGCTGAGAACCAGGTGCCCAGTTAACGCTGCCCTTATACAGATCTCCGCAGTCTCCAGGTCCCTAACCTCTCCCACCATGATTATGTCTGGGTCCTGGCGCAAGAAGGCCCTCAGGACATTAGCAAATGTCAACCCTATGGAAGGTTTGATACTTACCTGGTTTATGCCGTCCAATTGATATTCCACCGGATCCTCTACGGTCATTATGTTCTTGTGTACGCTGTTGATCTCGCTAAGCGCGGCGTACAGAGTGGTCGTCTTACCACTCCCAGTGGGCCCGGTCAGGAATACGAGGCCGTAGGGACTATGGATGGCCTTCCTGAAGGTCTCTAGATCCGTAGGGTTGAATCCCAGCTTAGAAAGGTCTAACGGTACTCTAGTCTTGTCCAAGATCCTCAACACCACCTTTTCTCCCCAGATGGTGGGCACCGTCGAGACTCTAAGATCGATGATCCTATCGTCAACTTTTACACTCATAGCCCCGTCCTGAGGCAACCGTTTTTCGGCTATGTCCAGACGGGACATTATCTTGATGCGGGATACTATGGGCATGTGGAGCTTCTTGGGTGGAGCGGGAATCTCGTAGAGGAGTCCGTCTATCCTGTATCGCACGACCAATCTATCCCGCTGAGGTTCTATGTGTATGTCACTAGCGTTCTGTTTAACCGCCTGTTTTATCATGAGGTCTACTAAGTGGATTACCGGCGCATCCTCACCCGAGACCTCCAGAGAATCTATCGTACGCCCGCTCAACTCCGCGGGCTCAAATCCCTCAACCTGATCTTTTACGGTATCTATCGCGGACTGAAATATCTCCGCCCCCTTGTAGAACTTGTCTATTGCCTTCTTGATGTCCGTAGGGGTGGCCACTACCCTTTGAATTTCACATCCCGTAATCTTTGATATGTGATCCAAGGCCCATATGTCCAAGGGATCCGCCATTGCACAGGTAAGCACGGATCCTTGCTTGATGATAGGGAAAACCAGATACTGCGTTGCAACCTCGTAGGGGATCAATTTCTCCAAACCCTGATTAGGAGCCATCTTCAACATACCAGAATTCCAGGAAAAGTAGGGGATGGAGAGCTTTTTGGCCAGGGCCATAGCTACTGCTTCTTCTGTCACATAGCCCAACTCTATCAGGATCATCCCCAGAGGACGGGGATCTTGCTTTTGGATTTCTAGTGCCTCTTTCAGCTGTTCTTCGGTCAACAAACCCTCTTGTATAAGGAGATCACCTATTCGCATCTTGCATCCCGATTACTTCCCTAATGCCTCAAGTTCTCTTTCCATAGCAGAAAGCCTATCCACAGGTCCCCCTTCTTGCTTAGGGGTAACCTCTTCTTCCTCCCATATCTTTGGTGTGATAAAAATCAAGAGCTCTCTATCCAGAGACTCCTTGTAATCCTTTCCAAACAGATAGCGCAAGAACCTCTTAAACCCCGGCAAACCCGTATAAGACTTGTTCATCAAGTGCTTTATAAGACCGCCCAAAACTACCGTATCACCGTCTTTGACCCTTACCACTGTCTTGAGACCGCGCTCTTCCGGGTCACGATAATTTTCCCCTAACTTGGATGGTTTCGTTTCCACCAATTTAGGGGTAACCACCATTGTGATCTCTTTCTTAGAGGGATTGACTAAGGGAGTTACCTCCAACAATACCCCAGTAGTGTACCTTTCTGGCTCCTCGGTAACCGGATTGCCATTATCATCAAAAGATATCTTCTGACCAATGACCTCATCGGTAGAGATACTTATCTTGGCGGGCTCTCCGTTCAAGGTAAATATCCGAGGTCTGGCAAGGTACCTAACCTCCCCGTCTACATTTCTAAGATGTAATCCTAGTGCAGGGAAGGTCACCTGAGCGAGCTCCCCAGCCTCTCTAGTGGTTTTCCAGAAGTCTAATGACCTGCCCAGAAATGGGAATTTGGTATACCTTCGAGACTCGGAGAGAGAGATAATAGGTGTAGGCCAATCAATACCGATTTGGTCCAATAGGTTTTTGCTGACATCTAACATATCAACGGAGATCAAGACCTGGGGCACAGGTTTATCCAAACTCTCTATCACTCTGGCAATGTTATCCATGTTGGAGGCGACATCTTTCACCAATATGCTGTTCGTCCTAGGATCGCAAACTGCCGAACCCCGTTCGGACAAGACGGTCTCAAGCGCGTCAAAAAGGCCCTTTCCTGATAGGCCTCCTTCCCCCTCTGGCTCCTCAGTGTCGGAGTTCCCCAACTTTATATCTTGACTAGCTTTGTCTATGATCTTTGCCCCCGGGACTACCGCGTGTTTCAAGGTAAAGACCCTGGTCACCAGCTGTTCTTCCTCTCGCTTTTTCACAACGAAAAGCTTATCGGAAACCTTCTCCAATTTCAGGTCATAGAGATCCAAAAAATTCCTTAGAAAATCCTCCACTGGGACCTCTTCCACCCTCAGAGTAACCCTGTAATCTCTTATATCTTTGTCCAACAAAAAATTAACCCCTGTTGTGGCAGAGACTGCCCTAAAGACAACACCGATAGGGACTTCATCTAGGTCTAGAGATATATTGCTTCCCTCGCCACCCACCACAAAAGCGTTCAACGCAGAGAGATCGACATCCGTTTTCCCCAACGACACGCAGGATAATAGGAAAAACAGGCACACCCCTAACGCTCTAATAAATCTCATGGCCCTCCACCCCCTCAACCGTATAACTCCACAAATTATTTCCGCACCTTACGATTACCTTATTTGGATTTATCCGCTTCACTACACATCCATCCCCAATTTTGTCTCCCACTTTATAGATGCGCCTACCACTTATAAAAACACCTTTCCCTGCATCGGACCAAACGATACCATCTATCTCTAATGAGGGCTGGATGACCTCCACCTCTTCTTCCTTATCCTCATAGGAAGGGAGTCTTTCTTCCACACCCAGATTAGAGACCCGATTCTCTGACTTAGGTTGGGCTGTGGGATGGTGCTTTACCTCTACCCTCTTCTCTTTTTTATTTTTACTTTCAGCTTCTTCCGCCCATGGCGGAAGGAAAGGATCCTTAGCAAAAGCCACTGATAAGGAGCTTGCCAATATAATCAGCATGCAAATAGTACCTCTAATATAGCTCACTATCTTTTTCCCCCTCCCTTAGATAACGAAAGACGGTGTAGCGTGATCTGAACCTGGTAGATCGCCTCAGAAGGCCCTTTGCTCTTCACCTCTTTGTTCACGGATATGGCCCCCACATAAGTCAATCCACCCTTGATCTGTTCTATAGCCTTCACATAACACATCAACTGCTCATAAGTGGCTTCTATCGTCAAAGATACCGTTTCCCTAATCAGCCCTGCCGTGCCTGATTCCTTTCTAGGCATCGCCATTATTATCCGCACTCCACAGTGTTTGCCAACCGAATACCCAATCTGCTGAAGACTCTTGGGCTTATCTAACAAAAATTCGGCTTTGAGTGCGTCTCTCCTCTTCTTTGTGCCCGAAAGCATTGCCAACCTTTCTCGAAGGGCATCGATACTCGTCAACTTTCGCTGTAGACGCTCCCGCTGATGGCGGAACCTCTGCCCCTGCTGTATCCCTACCACTACGACCAGTACAGCGGTAGCCAATGCTATTGCCTTCTCGCGGGGTTCCATTTATACACACCTCAAGGAAAAGGCCAAATACTCTCTCTTCCCGTCTTTTTCCCGTCTATAATACAACAAATCTATATCGTTGAAATATCCCTCAAGATCTTTGCGAAGGTTTTCGGTAAGCTCTTCTAGGGCCTTGATCTCTTTTTCAGGATCCCCAAGATAAACCCCTCCGGTCAAGGTAAGCTGTATCTTCCCGGTTCGGATGTCCAATTTTAACCGGAAGGGGAGTTTAAGCCAAAAGCTCCCTCCAAATCTCCTCTTGATCACCTCTAACACCCTATACACGCCCTTTTTGTGATCCAGATACGAAGAGAATATCTTTATCTCCCTTTCAAAATATCTCTGTTTATTATCTATATCCCTCTGGGAAACCGAGCCGGGTCTGGGGAAAACGTCCTTCGGAAGGGTTGCTATCACGGCATTATACTCCTTCCTTATAGCGTTGTACCTCTGATAATGATAAAAACTGTACCCCCCTCCTACCAAGACAGCGCCCAATACCACATAGATAAACATCTCCTCAGGGATACCTGCAAACCACGCCTCAACAGCGGCCAAAACTGGTAACCTAAAGGAAGGGCCCTTACCAGTCTGTCGTTCTTCTCTTCTCACCTCTATCATAGGTAGCCTCTGAACCACCATTGCCAAGACCGCACCATAGGCGGAGGCGAGAAAACCCACATCCTTTATCCCAGCTATCGAATCCGCGAACGGTAAGAGTTTATTCAAGGGCAAGTTTGCCTCTACCGGAAAACTGAGCGACTCGTCCAGGAGACAAAGCAATGGAATCTTATCGCCTTCAACCAAGTCCCGATGGGCCTTTTTATAATATTCCACAATCAATGTAAGCTCAGAATCCAACTGTTTTAACGAAGAGATCTCTTTCACCAATAGATTGCTGTTTTTGTCACTCAGGGTCAAAACATACTTATCCTCCGCAGGATAGAGGAGGGAAAAGATAGTCTTCTCAGGGAAACGGCCACTATTCTTGACCAATGTCCACATAGCTAGATCCCTAGGGCAAAAGAGAACTCGAGCAACCCAGTCTGGCGGAACTACTTGCTGTATATAA
This sequence comes from Candidatus Omnitrophota bacterium, assembly GCA_015494465.1. Lineage (GTDB taxonomy): Bacteria > Omnitrophota > Gorgyraeia > S143-82 > S143-82 > S143-82. Next base: position 209,307 of record WGBD01000002.1, read on the forward strand.
GACCGCAATATCCCATAGAAGACTACTTCCTGTTTTTTGGCTTCCTTTGCGGTTACAAAAAAACTATACCTAATCTCTTCTAATCTCGCCGGGAGCTTCCGCTTGACGTTTAGTATAACAGCAGAGGCCAACTCTTTTGGGCTAACTATCGGCAAGGAAAGTCGTCGCAGTACAGTATATTGTTCAGGTACTATAAATAGAAACTTACAGTCTTTAAGAGGGATATTGGCTTTCCTGCTTAGCCTTTCTATTAGGCCAGGAAAAGCCGCGGAAGGAATGGTCCCGGCAAGAACTTTCTCTTCCCAAGCAAAAATAAGATTGATCTGATGAGGCTTTCTAGTCTCGAATACTCCAAATCGAAATTCTCTACGGATGTCTGAATAAGAAATAACTATTACATATTTATGGGAAAACGATAGCAGGAATGAAAACAATTTCGTGGTATCCCACATAAACCCCCCTTAGCGATCCAGTTCACAAACAGCGGAGAGGGCGGGATTCGAACCCGCGGGCCCCCTTACGGAGGCCAACTGCTTAGCAGGCAGCTGCTTTCAACCACTCAGCCACCTCTCCATACGCCCTATCAGGCGCCTTCTCTTAAAAAAATCCTGCAGTAGTGCCCTCGCCTCCTCTTCCAGTACATGTCTTTTTATCGTTTTCAAAGAGGTCAAACATTGACTTAGATCCAAAACTGAACCAAGGGCACCGAATTCCGGCTCGGAAGTCCCAAAAACTACGCCCTCCAATCTCGACATCAATATCGCTCCACAACACATTATACAAGGTTCCACGGTTACATACAAGTGGCAACCGTACAAAAACTGGGACTTCAAGGCATTGCTGGCCTGGGTAATGGCCAGGATCTCCGCATGAGCAGTGGGATCGTGTAACCTTCGGGTCTGGTTGTGGGCCCGGGCGATCAGTTGTCCGTCCTTTACTACCACCGCCCCCACCGGGACCTCGTCTTCTTCAAAGGCCTTTCGGGCCTCCTTAAGGGCCTCCCGCATAAAAAACTCGTCTCTGTCCATAACCTAAAGTACCAAATAGACATTCTCCCTACCAACGATGTCTTCTATCTCCTCTATAAAGGCAGGGGTCGGGCTCACGAATAGATCCTGATCCGTGTACACCAGGGCATAATCCCTTCTCCCCTTCACCATCACCAAGAGAGGGACCTGGCCTCTGTAAAGCCCCAACCTTTCCCTCAGAACCACCAGATCTCGTTTATCCATCCCCGACACATCTATCTTCACCTCTTTTATCACCTCTGCAATCGAGCCTATGTCCCACAGCTGATCCACCACGAACTTCACTCCGTTTTCGCTAACATCCGCCCGACCCAAGGCAATTAACACCTTGCCCTCTTCTATAAGGGACTGGTACTTCCGAAATACCGAAGGGAAACACATCGCCTCCACTTCTCCGGATAAATCCTCCAGGCTCAATACCGCAAACTTATCGGACTTGTCCTTTACCAGCCTGACCTGCACCTTGTTCAACACCCCAGCGATCGTCACTTGGGAGGAATCCTTCCTCTCTCCCAATTCAGCTATAGGGGTTACCTTCAGACGGGATATCAACCCCTCATAATTGCTCAGCGGATGGCCCGAGAGGTAAAAACCGAGAGTCTCCCTCTCGTGGGCCAACAGCTCGTGCTCAGACCACTCCTCACCCGGGAGGTCGAACCCCTGAGGTCCAGAAGAATGGGGTTGTGCCTCAAACAAGACCAGCTGTCCTAATAACTCGTCTCTCTTCCTGGCACTCGCCTGGGCCAAGGCATCGTCCAAGGACTCGAACATCTGTTTCCGAGACATCCCCAACAGGTCCAGGGCCCCTGCCTTTATCAAGGACTCTATCACCTTCTTGTTCACTCGCTTGCCTGCCACTCGAGAACAAAAGTCGTAAAAGTCCTTATAGGCCCCAGACCTCTTTCTCTCACTAACTATGTCCTCTATAGCCCCAGCCCCTACGTTCTTTATGGCTCCCAAACCAAACCTTATCTTGTCCCCCTCCACGGAAAACTCGTACACGCTGTGGTTCACATCTGGGGGCAGTATCTCTATACCCATCTGTCGGGCGTCCTTCAGATACTCCACCATCTTGTCGGTGTTGTTGAATTCCGAGGTCAACAGTGAGGCCATAAACTCCAGGGGATAGTTCGCCTTCAGATATGCGGTCCTGTAGGAGACCAGGGCGTAGGCGGCAGAGTGAGACTTATTGAATCCGTATCCTGAGAAGAACTCTATAAGATCGAAGATCCGCTCCGCCACATCCCTTGAGACCCCGTTGTTCACGCATCCTGAGATAAACGCTGTCCTCTGCTCCTCCATCACCTCCGGGATCTTCTTTCCCATCGCCCGCCTGAGTATGTCCGCCTGGGCGAGAGAGAATCCTGCCAAAGAACTGGCTATCTGCATGACCTGCTCCTGATAGAGGATAACGCCGTAGGTCTCCCTCAGTATCGGCTCCAGTTTGGGGTGCAGGTAGGATATCTCGGTCTCTCCTCTCTTCCTGCGAATAAAGTCGTCCAGCATCCCACTACCTATCGGACCTGGGCGGTACAAGGCGAGTAGGGCGATGATGTCCTCAAACTTGTCCGGTTGCATCCGCACCAAGAGATCCCGCATCCCTGCGGATTCAAGTTGAAAAATACCCTTGGTGCGGGCCTCCCGCAGGAGTTGAAAGGTCTTCTCGTCGTCCAACGGGATCTCGTCAATGTCCAATCGTCTGCCCGTCCGCTCCTCTATAAAGTTCAAGGTCTTCTCTATCACCGTAAGGGTCTTTAGGCCGAGGAAGTCCATCTTCAACAGACCTATCTTCTCCAGGGACTTCATCTCGTAAGCGGTGCAGATCTGCCCCCGATTCTTATAAAGCGGGACATACTCCGTAAGGGGCTTGTCCGCTATCACCACCCCGGCAGCGTGGGTGGAGGCGTGGCGGGTAAGGCCTTCCAGAGCCATAGCCACATCTATCAATTCCTTTATCTGGGGGGACTCGTCGTAGACCCTGCGCAGATCGGGCTCCACCTCCAAGGCCTCCTTCAGGGACATGGATTGGGGAATCATCTTGGCTATCTTGTCCGCCAGAGAGTAGGGCAGGGCCATCGCCCGGGCCACATCCCTGACCACCGCCCGGGCCTGCATCGTGCCGAAGGTGATTATCTGGGCGACACTACTGCGCCCGTACTTCTCCACCACATAGTCGATCACCTTCTGGCGGTTCTCGTAACAGAAGTCTATGTCTATGTCCGGCATGGAGACGCGCTCGGGATTTAAAAATCGCTCGAACAGTAGCCCGTACTTGAGCGGGTCTATGTTGGTTATCCCCAAGAGATAACTCACCATACTCCCCGCAGCTGATCCCCGTCCCGGTCCGACTGGAATGCGATTCTCTTTGGCGTAGCGCACGAAGTCCCACACGATAAGGAAGTAGTTCACATAGCCCATCCTCTCTATGATGGAGAACTCGAATTTGAGCCTCTCCATTACCTCCGCCCGCCTGCCGGGATCGTGATACCGCCTCTCCAGTCCCTGCATACACAATTCCCACAGGTATTCCCTGCTCGTCTTGCCCTCGGGCGGGTGAAAGAGCGGCATGTGGTTCTTGCCGAATTCCAATATCACATTGCACCTGTCCGCTATCTCCCGGGTGTTCAACACTGCCGAGGGCAGATCTTTGAACCTCCGCTTCATCTCCTCGGGAGAGGCAAAGTAGAATAGGTTGGAACTCATCCGCATCCGCTTAGGATCGTGTATGTTGGTCTGGGTCTGGATGCAGAGGAGGATCTCGTGGGCCCGGGCGTGTTCGGGAAGTATGTAATGGACATCGTTGGTGGCCACCAACCCCAAGTCGTACTTCTTGGCCAGATCCACCAGGCCCCTGTTGGCCTTCTCCTGCTCCGGTATAGCGTTCTCCTGCACCTCCAAGTAGAAGTTCTCCCTCCCGAATATCTCCAGATACTCACGCAGGGCCTTCTCCGCCAGATCCCTGCGATCCTTGAGGATCCAGTACGCGATCTCCCCCTTCAGACAGGCGCTCAAGCCGATTAATCCCTCCCCATACTCCCGCAGGAGGTCCTTGTCTATCCGGGGATACCGGTAAAACCCCTCAAAGACTGCCTTGGTCGTCAACTGGATGAGGTTTTTGTACCCCAGTTCGTCCTTGCACAACAGGACCAGGTGGAAGGCGGGCGGTAATCCGTTGGTCTCGCCTTTATCAAATCGGGACCTCGGGGCGACATAGACCTCACTGCCCAAGATGGGTTTCACCCCTGCCTCCATCGCCTTGGAATAGAACTGGATCGCAGCGAACATATTCCCGTGGTCGGTCACCGCCACCGCAGGCATACGAAACTCCGCCGCCTTGCTTACGATGTCCCCGAGATGGCAGGCCCCATCCAAGAGACTAAACTCACTGTGGAGGTGGAGATGAACGAAATCGGAGTGATACATATCCCTCAACCTCTCGTGCCGAAGGTGGGAGTCGAACCCACACGGGCGGCGAGGCCCATCGGTTTTTGAGACCGACGCGTCTGCCAATTCCGCCACTTCGGCAGTTAGGATAGATAATTATATCACAAAACCCAAAAGGGCAAGGTAGAATCCGCGGATCAGGTCCGTCCCTGTTTGGCCAAAAAGGCAGTGAAGATCTCCAACGGCAGAGGGAAGACCACCGTAGTCGTGTTCTCGGTAGAGATGTCCACCAGGGTCTGCAGGTACCTCATCTGCAGGGCAATCGGCTGGTCCTTTAACATCTCCGAGGCCTGGCGGAGTTTCTCCGCTGCCTGTAACTCGCCCTCTGCTGCGATGATCTTGGCCCTTCTCTCCCTCTCTGCCTCTGCCTGTCTGGCCATGGCCCTCTGCATCTCCTGAGGCAGGTCCACATGCTTTATCTCTACCGTGGTCACCTTCACGCCCCAAGGGTCGGTCTGGCGGTCTATTATCTCCTGCAAGCGGGTGTTTATCTTCTCCCTGTCCGAGAGCAATTCGTCCAATTCCACCTGTCCAACGATGCTCCTCAACGCGGTCTGGGATATCTGAGAGGTGGCGTAATCGTAGTTCTCCACCTCTATAACCGCCTTAACCGGATCCATCACCCGGTAATACACCACCGCATTCACCTTCACCGACACATTATCCTTGGTAATGATGTCCTGAGGAGGGACATCCAAGGTGACCAACCGCATGCTCACCACCTTCATCGTCTCGAACGGCCAGAATATCAGGATGAGTCCCGGACCGCGCGGGCCACCCAACACCCGTCCAAGGGTAAAGACCACCGCCCGTTCGTACTCCTTGAGTATCCGGGCGCACTGAAAGAGGTACCAAACCACTGCCACTAACAAGAACAACATAAACCCCATACCTCACCCCCTTTCTCTTACCACCAAGGTCAACCCCTCTACCCTCACGACCTCCACCTTCCTGCCGACGGGGATAACGCCCTTCCCCTCGCTACGGGCAGACCAGTAGGTACCATCTGCAAACACCTTGCCCCCGGAAGGAGACACCTCCTTTACCACCTCCCCTATCTGGCCCACGAGGGACTCCGCCCCCACCCTGGCCCGCATCCTCCTTACGCGCAGGGCCAGATAGACGATCCCAGTGGCAATAGCGCCCAACATCAACCCGGGTATGACTATCCAGGCCTTGGGGAGGGGGAAAAGGGCTCCCTCCTTATTCCACAGTATCAGGCCACCCCATACGAAGGAGATCGTCCCTGCCAAGGCCAGGATACCAAAACCGGGAGTCAAGACCTCGCCAAAGAAGAATGCCACCCCCAGGAGTATGAGGAGCAGGCCAAAGTAGTTTACCGGGAGCAGGCCGTATCCGTATAGACACAGTCCCAAGCCGATCAGTCCCACTACGCCAGGCACGCCAAATCCAGGATGAGTCAGTTCAAACAGTATCAACAGGAGGGAAAGCGAATACAGGACATAGAGGACATAGGGATGGGTAAGGTAGTACATCAAGAGGTCCATCCCCTCGAGGCGTTTGTACACAAGATTTACTCTATTGCTGGGGGAAAGAACCCCCTTCTCCTCGGCCACCGCAATCAACTCCCGCACATCGGTGCATATCGCATCAATTATACCGTACTTTAGGGCCTCCTCCTCGGTGAGGGCACGACTCCTGGTAATCAACTCCTTGGCAATCTCCTCGTCAGCACTGGGATGCTTATTGCGGACATAGGAGAGGAAAAAGGCAATCGTATCGTTGACTACCTTCTCCTGAAGCAGATCTTCTTTTTCATCCTCACTTCCCAACATCACCGGATGGGCTGCCCCTATGTGGGTGCTCGGTGCCATAGCGACGAAGTCGCAAGCAAGGGCCAGGAGTGCCCCTGCGGATCCCGCCCGGGCCCCTTTGGGATAGACGAAGGCAAGGGTAGGGACCGGCGAGGCCAGGATCTCCTTGACTATCTTTCGACAGGACTCCAAAAATCCCCCGGGGGTATCGATCAAGAATATCACGCCTTGATACTCCTCGGCGTGTTCCATCTCCCTCTGAACGAGGGACACCAACGGCGGAGATATAACCTTATCGTCTATCTCTATAACCAGATAATTCGCACTGGAAAGGAACGGCCTGAGAATTTGAGAACCCGAATCCGAAGCGAAGAGAAGGCAACCTATGGACAGAGAAAAAGCAAAAAGGAGAAAAACGGACTTCCACCTAATCCCAGCGATCCCCGGCCTCCTTAAAAACAAAAATGGACCGGAGGGGAGTCGAACCCCCGACCTTCGGTATGCCGAACCGACGCTCTCCCAACTGAGCTACCGGCCCATGTCTTACAAATCCTGCCCCTGGCAGGACTCGAACCTGCGCACCAGGCTCCGGAGGCCTGTGCTCTATCCCCTGAGCTACAGGGGCGATGTATATATTTTCAACAAATCTCGGGCCTTTTCAAGGGCAATCTTGCGATGGCTGATCCTGTGCTTCACCCCTGCCCCCAACTGGGCAAAGGTCTTGTCGTAACCATCGGGGATAAAGATGGGATCGTAACCGAACCCCTCCCTGCCGAGCATCCGCTCGGACAATCTGCCCCGCACCTCTCCCCGGACCACGCCGATTAACCCCTGAGGATCGGCTACAGCGATGCAGCAGACGAACCGGGCCCGCCTGTTGGCCTTGCCCCTCATAAGGGACAAGACCAACCGATTGTTCGCCAGATCGTCCTTCTCCGGCCCTGCAAACCGGGCAGAATAGACCCCGGGCCTGAAACCCAGGGCCTCCACCTCCAGACCGGAATCGTCGGCCAAGGTGAGCATACCTGCCACCTTGGCGGTCCAGACAGCCTTCTTCACCGCGTTCCCCACGAAGGTGCCCACATCCTCCTCTACCTCGGGGAGGTCCCGTCCGAGGTCGTTCAAGGACAGGGCCATCCAATCCGGACCCAGTATCTCCTTCAACTCGACAAGTTTCTTCGGATTCCTGGTCGCCAACAATATCCTCTTCATCCTGACACCCAGCTCAACAGCCCCGCACAATAACCCACCGCTGTCTCCACCCGCAAGACGAACCTCCCGAGCGTTACCTCTATAGCCCCTTTCTCCCGAGCCAACTCCACCTCTTCTGGGGTAAAGTCCCCCTCGGGACCGATCAGGACCACTATCCAATCGCAATCGCAGGATCGCTTTAGAGGGAACAAATCCTCGAGAAGATCCTTACTCCCAGCGCTAAGGTGGGGGATGTACACGCGAGTCCTAGCCCGAGAAAACTCCTCCAGTACCCGGGGAAAATCCATAACCCCGCTTATCTCGGGGACAAACGGATTACCAGTCGTCCTGCAGACCTGCCTGGCCTTCCTCAGCCACCTCTCCTTTACCGTACCCTCGGGTAGGCGCACCACGCTACGCTTGGTCACCATCGGGATGAGGCGAGTTATCCCAAACTCAGCGCAGAAGCCTACAAGCTCGTCAAACCGATTGGCGGAGACCAAGGCACAGGCAATAGCGGTCTTCACCCGTCCTTTTGGGAGCTCAGCCACCTCAAAGACCTTTACCCTGGCAAGGCGATCCTCGAGGGAGATCAAGTTCCCCTTCAATACCTTGCCACCCAGCATGATGACATCAATCCGCTCCCCCGCCTCGGCCCTCGCCACCTTGAGGTGATGTAGGGTCTCCGAATCGCAGATCAACACCTCGTCACCCTCAAAGATGTCCCCTTCGCTGAACAGGATTCGTATCATAAACTCACCCCGGCAATAGAAAGGACCTCCGCAGACGGAAACTTTCCCTTGTCGGTAATAAGGACGCCGTTGCGATCCACTCCCTTCACCTGCACCAGCTCTTCCCTATCACCTACCAATATACGCCAAGGCTCTCCCACTCCCCACAACCCCTTTAGATATCCCTGATAGACCTCTTCTTCTCCCAAAGCCAAGGTCTCGTTCACGCTATCCATTATCCCAAACAAGGCCTCCCAGGGCGAGACTTCCATTCCCAGATCCGCTAAAGAGATTACCCTCTTGTCCTCCACTGCTGGCCGGCCTTGTACATTGACACCTATCCCGCAGAGGTAGAGGGCTTCAACCGGCCCCTCGACAAGAACCCCACCCAGTTTCGCCGACCTGCAGTAGAGATCGTTGGGCCACTTTATCACCACATCGTCCAAAAGATAGCCCAACCACCGGTGCACCGCAAGGGCAAGGGACATACCCAGGACCGCGGGCCGGCCCGCCCAACCCAAAGAGAAGGAAAGATACAGCCCACCCGCTGGGGAGGCCCACCTCCTTCCCCTGCGCCCCCGACCGGCAGACTGGGCACCAGCCACGCAGACGAGTCCCTCCACGGGATAACTCCGGACGAGATCCCGCAACCAGTCCTGGGTAGAGGTTACTTCCTCCAAGTAAAATATCCTATCCCCGAGGAGGTTGGACCTCACCATCGCCTCCTCCCCGGCCACTTCCTATTGGCCCTCACCTCTACCCTTCCCCCCGCCCCCAAAAAGGCCACCAAGGCCCCTATTCCGCTGCGCTCACTTACCTCAAGGCCCTTTAGTCCCAACACATACACCGCAGTCGCCCAGGCGTCCGCAAGGGCACAATTAGGTGCATAACAGGAGGCGCTGACCAAATCCCCTACCTTCCTTCCTGAGCGGGGGTCCCAGATGTGCCTGCCCCGTTCGTAACTGCCCGAGGTGGCAATCGCCCCTCCCCGCAGACGCACCCTATCCAACGGCCTCCTACCCAGGGGATTGCGCACCTCCACCCAGACCCCCATCTGCCTCTTATCGAACAACCCCACATCACCGCCGGCGTTCACCATCAGAAACTCCATCCCCTCACCCTCTGCCCTCTCAATAAGGCGATCCACTATGTAGCCCTTAGCAACCCCGGAGAAGTCGTACCTTCCTCCCTCCGGGGCCCTGATCCCCTCCTCAAGGACCTCTATCCCCATCGCCGAGGCCCTACCTTTGTAGCCCGGATCAAAGGCCCCACCGCTCCCCTTGCAGACCTCCTTGCTCACCTCTATCACATCCCTCAACACCGGATAACAGGGATCACCGCTCGGTATCCATCCCCCCCTGTTGAGTCTCCCCACGCAGGAATCAGCCCGATAGAAGGACAACTTCCCCTCGAGATCCCGGGCAAGGGCAAGCAAGTCCCTGAGTTTGCCCCTATCCTGTTTAGGAAGGACGAAGTCCACATAGGTATCCATCAGGACGAAGGATTCCCTGACGAGGCCTGCCCCCTGTATCCGGACCAAGGCAACGGCCACCAAGACCAGTCCTAATAAGACAGCAACGGCGTACCGCTTCATGACCTCCCCTACAGATCAACGATTCTCCCTAAAATATACCACCGTTCCCACAACGACCCAAAGTCATATCCTTAGGCCAAAACATATGCGGGTTTACTTGCATTGAAGATTCAATTGCAACCTAAAGAAATTTCCAGGAATCTGAGGTCTAAAAGAATGGCGCCAATATGGAAAAACCGGCATCTCCCGAGCAACCAACCTTTACTCACCAGATCCTACCTGAAAGATCCTACCTGAATCCGAAAACTCCCCATCTCAAGCGATGCAGTCCACTAGCGGAGAGATATCGACAAGAGCCTTAGGCAGAACCGCATTAGCGTAGAGGCAGGCTATGTCAGGACTAAAGGGGATCCTGAGGGCCAGAGGTACGGACTCCTCCTCGAGCCAGGCCTGCAGACGCCCATCCAGTTCCCCGGAAATGCCACTCTTGTTTGCCACCGCAACGACCTCCACATCGAACCTGCGCACCAAAGCCAGCAGCCTCTCCGCATCCGACAGACCGGACAACGAGGCCTCCACGACCAACACCACCACATCCGCCCCGGATATCGCAGATATCACCGGGCATCCCAACCCCGGCGGTCCGTCCACCAACAGCCACCTGCATCCCAAGGCCATTGCCCTCTTTCTGGCCCTGCCCTTTAACTCGCTTACCAGACGCCCGGAACTCCCCCGGCCCGGGAGGAGTTCTGCGTAGAACAGCTCTCCCCAATCGGTCCGTCCGAAAAACACATCCCCGGTATCCTCCTCCACCATCTCTATCGCCGAGGCAGGACACACAAAGGCACACACCCCACAGCCCTCGCACAGTTCGGGCACGACATAGGCCTTGCCATCCCTATCCTCTATCGCCGAAAACCTGCAGGCCTGCCAGCATCTGCCACAACCCCTGCAAACATCCCTCTTCACCCGAGCCACCGTGCCCAGATGGAGGCGCTGGGAAGATTCAATCTTCGGGCCGAGAAGGAGGTGGAGGTTGGACGCCTCCACATCGCAGTCGCATATCACCTTGCTCTCAGGTGTAGAGGCCAAGAGAGCGGTAATCAGCGTCTTGCCGGCTCCTCCCTTGCCACTTGCGACCACTATCTCCTTCGGCCTCATCCCCTCACCCTCGCCATCAGCGCATCCCTCAGGGAATCCAAGATTGCCCGCAACTCCCCCGATGCGGAATAGGGATCAATACCCCGGGCCAGTGAACGATGCACCTCCTCCCTGAAAGGGACCTTGGCCAAGACCTCTATCCCTTCCTCCTCGCACACCCGCAGGACCTCTCCATTGCCCATCCCGTAGCGATTTACCACCACCAGGACATCTATACCCATCTCCCTAGCCACCCTCACCGCCTTGCGGAAGTCGTGGGCCCCGAAGGGGGTATCCTCAACCACGCCCAGAAGGAGGTCCGCCCCCTCAACCGACTCCACGAAGGCACAGCCACTACCGGGAGGGCAATCCAACACCAACCACTGCCCACCCACTCCTTCCGCCTTCACCTCCCTTATCACCGGCCCGGGATTTGCCTGCCCCACCTTAAGCCACCCGCTAACCAACTCCAGACCTCCACCCACCGCCTTTACCACCTCCCCTATAACCACCTCTCTTTCCTCAATTGCCCCTTCCGGACAGACCAACACGCACCCCCCACAGCGATGGCAGAACTCCTCCAGAACGATCGCTTTGTCGAATACCACTATCGCGTTGAACCGGCAGAAGTCCCGACACCTACCGCAGGCAGTACAGTCCTCCTGCCTCACCACCGGCACAGAGGAAAGGACCTCTCGGCGACTTACCTCCCGAAGGTCCTTGAAAAACAGGTGGGCGTTTGGCTCCTCGACATCCAGATCCAAGAGGGATACCCTCTCCCCCGCAGAGACGAAGGCACGGGCCAGCCCCACCGCCAAGGTGGTCTTGCCCGTGCCCCCTTTTCCTCCTGCCAGAGCGATCCTGACTGCCAAACCTACCTGCTCCCCTGTGAGGTCAGGAATTCCCTAATCGCGTCCTCGCCCCGGCCGGAGTAGTCCTCGTAGGCCTTTATCCCTGCCACGGCCAAGAGGTCCTTGGCCTTGGGCCCTATGTTTTCCGCCAGAAGCACATCCACAGAGTGATTCCTGAGGGTCTGGACCGCTGCGGGCCCTGCTCCGCTGGAGGCCTCAAAACCGGGATTTTCTACAACCTCGTATCGGCCGGACTGCGAATCGTATATCAGGAACCACTGCGCCCGGCCGAACTTCTCGTCCATCAAGGCCTCCTTGCTCGGGGCAGAGACCGGCACCGCTATCCTCATTCCTGACCCTCCTCGAGTTGCTTCCTCAACCACTCCCTCTGGGCATCTAGGGCAGAAAGTTGGGCCCGGAGGATGTCCTTTCTCTCCTCCTCGGACAGCGGTGCGGAAGCGGTCCTCCAAAACCACTGCCAGCCCATACCTCTGCCCCAGCCTCGCCCGAGGCCTCTGCCCCAACCGCCTCCAAGGCCTCTACCCCAGGTAAAGCCCGGGGCTCCTGCGCCAGAGCAGAACCCGAGTCCTCGTCCGGTCCTCGGGCCCAGGCCCATCGGTCCGGTTCCGTCTCCCCAAGGCATAGTCTCACCTCCTCGTTAACACCTTCCTCTTCTCCTGCGCCTTCGGCCAAATCCACCTCCCCACACCGAGAGGTGGGTTGATCCGCACTCCGGACAGACATCGCTCTCCTTTGCGGTCCAGGTGGACTCACAGTCCTCGCAGAAAAACCTCTCCGCCTGCAGGCTCACCGGTCCCTTCTCCACCACCAAGGCCCACCCTTCGACCAAGGCCTTGGCCACCTTTTCGTGGGCACCGGCAAGCAATCTCGTGAGCGTGGGCCGGGAGACCCCCATCCTCTCTGCTGCCTCCTCGTGGCTCAGGCCACAGAGGTCCACCAACCTCATCGCCTCGCACTCGTCCAGGGTCATCCTCAACATCCCCAAGGCCCTGACGGGTATCCCCTGAGGCTTAAAGACCCTGACCACCGGTGGACTTCCCACTATCCTGTCCTTCTTTGGCCTGCTCATCTTCCGATCCCGATTTTGAACTATAGTTCAAAACTATGATACAAACAACCTCCAAGATTTTCAAGTCAAATTGACAAAAATAGGCAGTTACGACTTTCTAAGAAAGGCCAGCAACCGATCCGGATCCCAGGCGTTGATAACATCCTCCCTGCTCAGCCACCCCCGACGGGCAGTACCCACGCCGAAGAAGATGTAGTCCAACTGCTGATGGGAATGGGCGTCGGTGTTGATGCAGACCTTCACGCCCATCTCCTTTGCCATCCGGCAGTGGTCCGCATTCAGGTCCAGACGGAACGGAGAGGAGTTCAACTCCAGGGCAACGCCCTTTTTTTTGGCGGCCTCCATTATCCGCTCCATGTCCACCTCGTAGGCCTCGCGCTCACCCAACAACCTCCCGGTGGGGTGGGCGAGGATGTTTACCTCGGGATGGGATATCGCCCTGACGATCCTCTCGGTCATCTCCTCCCTGTCCATCTTGAATCGGGAGTGGACCGCCACTATCACCACATCCAACTCCTTCAGTATGTCCTCGTCGCAGTCCAGACTTCCGTCGGCAAGGATGTCCACCTCCATCCCTGCGAGGATGCGCACCCGAGGATACAACCTCTGCAAGCGCCTTATCTCCTCCCTCTGGGCCTTGACCTTCTCCCGGGTCATACCCTTCGCCACCGCCAGGGAAGGGGAGTGATCGGTTATCGCTATGTACTTATACCCCTTTTCCAAGGCCTTCTTCACCATCGCCTCTATCTCGTCCACTCCGTCGCTGTAGGTGGTGTGCATGTGCAGATCCCCGCAAACATCTTCCACCTCTATCAACTCCGGCAGGTCGTGGGCGAGGGCGAGTTCCACCTCTCCCTGATCTTCCCGGATCTCCGGAGGGATCCAATCCATCCCCAGGCAGTCGTAGACCTCCTCTTCCGACCTGCCCGCTACCATCTTCTCACCCTTGAATAGGCCGTATTCGTTGAGTTTCAGGCCCTTATCTATGCAGATCTGACGGAGTTTTATGTTGTGTTCCTTGGAACCGGTGAAGTAGAGCATCGCTGCGCCGTAGGAATCCTCGTCGAACACCCTCAAGTCCATCTGCAGGCCGGAGATAATCACGCTGGACTTCTTCTCCCCCCGGGCCAGGACCTCCTCCACCTCGGGATACCTTACGAAGTGGTCCATCACCTTGGCGGGATTATCCGCCACCACCAGTATGTCCACATCGTGGACGGTCTCCTTGAACCTCCGGATGGAACCCACCACATCCACCCGCTTTACCCCCTTAAACCCCGCGATGTAGTCCCTCACCTCGTAGGCCAGAGGCAGGACCTTGCCCAGCGGACTCCTTCCCTTGCTCCTGCGCAGAAACTCTATCCCTTTCAGGATGTTCTCCTCCGTTTTCGGACCAAACCCCGGCAGGGACCGCAACTTTCCCGCCCTGGCAGCGGTCTCCAACTCGTCGATACTGGATATCCCCAACTTATCGTATATCACCTTCACCTTCTTGGGGCCCAGGCCCGGGATGTTCATCATCTCCAACAGACCCGGAGGCAGTTTCGCCTTCAGTTCCTCGTACTGGGCAAGGGTCCCGGTGCGATAGATCTCCTTTATCTTCTCCGCCAGGTCCTTGCCTATCCCCGGCAATTCCTCCAGCCTGTCCTGAAGGACATACTCTTCAAGGTCCTCGGGCAGGGACTCTATCCGCATCGCTGCCCGCTCGTAGGCCCTTACGCGAAAGGGATTGTCCCCCAAGAGGTCCAAGAGTTGGGCTATCTCGTAGAATATCTGGGCGACCTTCTTGTTCAGTATCATAGAAAGATTATACTACCTCCTGGCGGGGGTCTGCATCAGGGAAAGGACCGCCTCCTTCAGGCCCTCCCGCACCGGGACCTTCTGGCGGAACCCGATGGACCTCATCCCGGATGTGTCGTAAACACGGGCCTTCTTAAGGAACCTAACCACCTTGCCCAGGTACGGCAGGAGAGAGAAGATCCTTACCAGACCCTCCGGAACCTCCCTCAACTCCACTCCCATCGTACCCGCAATGGCAAGGAATATCTCTCTGGCAGTGAGGACCTCCTCGTCCGCGACATTGAAGGTCCTCCCCAACACATCGTCGCGGATGAGGGCGGAGTAGATCACCTCGTTCAGGGTGCTTATCCCACACAGGTGCCAGGGATTGTCCATCCTGCCCAACAGGACCTTAAACCTGCGCAGGAACGAGCACAACCTGCCCAGCAGGTGGGGCTCACCCGGACCGTAGACCATCGCCGGGCGCAAAATCACCCCGCTCAGTCCCCGCTTGATTGCCCCCCTCACTATCACTTCCGCCTCCAACTTGGACTGTCCGTAGGGCATAGAGGCCTTGAGGGGCATGTCCTCGCGCAACGGCAGTTCGGTGTTCCCGCTTATCACCGCTATGGAACTCATGTGCACGAAGCGAGAGACACCCCTGCGCACCGCTACGTCTACCACGTACTGCGTCCCCAAGACGTTTACCCGCCACAGCAACTCCTGATTCGTCCCCACATATCCTGCGCAGTGGAGGAGTATCGCATCCCTCTCAACGAACCCCTCCAGAGAGGCCGGATCCCTCACATCTCCTACCACCAGATCGCACCCCATCTCCCTTGCCCAATCGCAGATAGAGGTCGGGCGGACCAGCAACCTTACATCCTTGGCGGGCCACCTGCCACTCCGCACGAGGTCCTCCACTATAGACCTGCCTAGGAACCCGGTACCACCGGTAACCAACAGCAGCCTGCTCAATCCTCCAAGACCTCCTGACCCAGCATCTGGCCTGCCTCGTAGTCCTCGGGAGAGGTCCTCCCCAGTATCTTGGGAAGGAGCATGGGAGATATCCCATCCCCCGGTCTAAGGGCGATCAGGTTGTCCATAGAAAGGACCTCGCCTTTCTTTATCCGCCTGCGGGCAAAGAGGGACTTGCGGGCAAAGGGAAGGTTCTTCAACTCCGAAGGGGCCGGTCTTTTAATCCCATCTCCCAAGGCCCTTTCTACCTTCCGTATTGCGGAGACCATCTCCCGGAATTCCTCTGGCTCCAGACTGGCCTTGTGGTCCGGCCCGGGCAAACCCCTGTCCAAGGTAAAGTGCTTCTCTATCACCTCCGCCCCCAAGGCCACCGCAGCCACGGGCACCTCCCAGCCCAAGGTATGGTCCGAATAGCCCACGCGCACCCCAAAGGCATGCCGCATCGCAACCATTGCCCTGAGGTTGACCTCTTCTACAGGGGCGGGATACTCAGTAAGGCAGTGGAGGAGCGTAATCTGATCCCTATCCAGACCCGACAACAGGACCTCCAAGGCGCCCTTCACCTCCTCCATAGTGGCCATACCGGTGGAGAGGATGACCGGACGGCCGAATTGCGCGACCTGCTTGAGAAGGGGATAGTCGGTGAGGTTGCCCGAACCTATCTTGAACCTTTCCATACCCAATTCGTACAGGAAGCGGGCGGATTCCTCGTCGAAGGGGGTAACCATAAACTCTATCCCCACCGCATCGCATCTCTCTTTTATCCGAACGAAATCCTCCCGGGACAGTTCCAATGCCTTTAACATCTCCCACTGCGAGCCCTCTCCTACCGTCCTCTTCTGATACTCCGGCCTGCCCGCAGATGGCGATACCAGTGTCTCTGCCCTGAACAACTGGAACTTCACTGCAGAGGCACCCACTTCCTTTGCCACCTCTACCATCTCCAGTGCCCGCTCGACGGAGCCATTGTGGTTTACTCCCGCCTCCGCGATTACGAATACGCCCATCTTATCTGCCACCTCCGCTTTAAGATCGGCCAGCCCAATATAATGATAACCAAAACTCCCCTTTAAAGGTATAATTAACTGCATATGGAAGAGATATTTTCGTTTCAGTTGGACGAATTCCAGAAGCAAGCACTCTCCGCCGTGGACGAGGGCTGTTCCCTGTTGGTCTCTGCACCCACTGGTGCGGGGAAGACGGTGATAGCGGAGTATGTGATTCATCGGTGTCTGGAGAAGGGGCTCGGGGTAATATACTGCGCACCCATAAAGGCCCTGAGCAACCAAAAGTTTCGGGACTTCCGCCAGAGGTACGGAGAGGACAAGATAGGGATACTCACCGGAGATGTCTCCCTCAATCCCGAGGCGCCGGTCCTGATAATGACCACCGAGATATTCCGCAACACCATCTTGGACTGTCCTTACCGGCTTGACTCCAAGTTCTGGGTGATATTCGACGAGATCCACTACATAGACGATGTGGAACGGGGGACGGTGTGGGAGGAGTCGATTATAATGATGCCCAAGCACATGCGCCTCTTGGGATTGAGTGCAACCATCCCGAATGTAGAGGAACTGGGGGAGTGGATCCGCAAGATACACCCATTCCCCCTAAAGATAATCGTGGAAGAACACCGCCCCGTCCCTTTGGAGTTCCGCTTCCAGTGCCACAACGAGATATTCACCTCGGTATCCGCACTAAAGGACCAGTGCTACCCTTGGATGGCCAACAAGCGCATCCCCCGTGCCTGGGATGTGGGGGCAAAGCCCAACAAACTGATTACCCTGATAAAACACCTGAGGGAGGAAGACCTCCTGCCCTGCATATACTTCGCCTTCAGCCGAAGGCGGTGTGAGATCCTCGCCTGGGAGGTGCGGAGGATGAACTTCCTCTCGCCCAGCGAGGCGGAAGAGATAACCACCCGCTATTACGAATTACTGGAGCGCTTCGGGCTCATCGGAGACAAGTTCGCGGAAGACATGTACGACCTCGTGAGGCGGGGAATTGCCTTCCATCACGCGGGCATGCTTCCGACGATGAAGGAGGTGATAGAGCAGTTGTTCACCTCCCGCCTGATAAAGGTGATATTCACCACCGAGACCTTTGCTCTGGGGATAAACATGCCTGCCCGCACGGTGGTGTTCGACGAATTGCGGAAGTACTACGGCACCCACTTCGGCGAACTGCGCACCCGGGACTTCTACCAGATGGCGGGCAGGGCAGGGCGACGGGGGATAGACGAGAAGGGATATGTGTACTGCCGGATAAATCCCCATCACATAGACTTCTACACCCTGAAGCGCATAATATTCGGTCAGCCTGAGAAGGTAATCAGTCAGTTCAACATGTCCTACGCCTCCATCCTCCACCTCTACAAGGACCTTCAGGACCGGTTGGTAGACATATACCCGCTCTCCTTTGCCCACTTCCAGTCCAGCAAACGGGAGCACAGAGAGGACATCCGCATCATCCGGGCAAAGGTGCGCCTCCTCAAGGAACTGGGGTACATCCGAAAGAACCAGTTGACCGAAAAGGGAATCTTCGCCTCCCATGTTTACGGATACGAACTGCCCACTACCGAACTCTACTTTGCCGGCCTGTTCCGGGACCTCAACCCCAAAGAGCTCCTGGCCTTGGCCTCTGCTATCGTCTTCGAGCCCCGCAAGGGTCAACACAAACCACCCCTGCCAAAAGGGATTAAGTACCTGCAGAAACAATCCAACCGGATCCTGCGCAGGATCATCCGCATGGAGAGGAAGTTTCAGCTCCTGCCCGTGACCAAACGCCTCCACTTCCACCTGGCCCTGGCGATAGTGCGCTGGGCCGAAGGGGAGAGCTTCGAGCGACTCAACCGCTACACCGACACCGATCCGGGCGAGATAGTGCGTTACTTCCGCATGGTAATCCAGTTGCTCAAGGACATCTGCGAGGTCCCACTCATAGATCCGAGACTGAAAGAGACCATCCACTCCGCCATAGAGAAGATAAATCGGGACGAGGTGGACGCGGAAAGGCAACTGCGGGCCTGATTAGAGGAGTATGTAGAGACCCGCAAGGACGAAGGTTATCGCCACGCTCACCGGCAGGTCCATCCTCAAGGCCAACCAGAGCCCCACGCAGACGGTGAACAGGTTTATCCCCAGGGTCCAAAGGAACATCCCCAAGATGCCCCTGCTTTTCCTCTCACCTATCGCCGGAGGCACGAGGAGCATGGCGATCATCAGTATCACCCCCAAGGACTTCACCAGAGACAAGACCGCCAAGGATATGATGACCAACAGCAGGTAATACAGGCCCCTTGCCGGCAGACCCTGGGATACCGCAAACTCCTCGTCTACCGCACAGGCGAGCAACCCCCTGAAAAAGAGGAGCACTGCAAGGGAGGCAGATAGAGACAGACCCCAGGCAAAAAGGACATCCGATCCCGACAGGAGAAAGGCATTACCGAAGAGATAACTCATCGCATCCGGGACATAGCCCTTCACCTGACGCAGGGCGGTTATACCGATGGCCATACCCACCGTCCAGGTAAGGGCAACCGCTACCTCCGGCGCCCCTGACCTGCTCCTCCTCTCGAGCATACCCATAAACAATCCCAACACCACAGTGGCAGGCACCAACACCGCTGAAAGGGGCAGGCCGAACAGTAAGGCCACACCGATCACCCCCAACAGGGCGTGGGATATACCCGCAGAGACGAACCCCAGCCGGCGCATAAACATAAACGGCCCCACTAGTGCGGAGACCAAGGCCCCGCCTAACAAACTAAGGAAGGCATTCTTGACCAATCCAAGTCCTGACCAATCCAAGGGTATCTCAATCATCTTCGTGCCTCTTCAATACCCTGTGGGGCATACCGTGGGCGATGAGGTCCACCGGACAACTATAAGCAGAGGTAATGGCCGAGGACAGCTCCTCTCCCCCCTTGCCGTGATAGACCAGCGTACGATTCAGACAGGCTATCTCGTCCACGAACTGGGACAGTACCCCTATGTCGTGGGAGATCATCACTATCGTCATCCCCTGCCCCTTGAGTTGGTTAAGGAGATAAAATACATTCGTCTCGGTGGGCTCGTCCACACTGGCAGTAGGCTCGTCCAAGAAGAGGATCTGAGGATCCTTTACCAAGGCCCGGGCGATAAGGACCCGCTGTTTCTGCCCCACCGAGGCGGTCTTGTAGGGAACAGTAAACAGGTCCTCTATCCCCAATAAGGCCATGGCCCGCCTCACCTTATCTTCGGTGCTTCCGCTAAGGACCCTCACACCCCAGGGCCGGGCAACCAGCCCCATCGCTACCATCTCTCCGCAGGTCAAAGGGACCATCGGATTGGTCTCTACCATCTGGGGGACATAGCCGATTCTGTCCCTGACCCTATCTACATCCTCGCCGAAGACCCGCACCTTTCCCCTCTTTACCGGAATTATCCCCAGTATCGCCTTAAACAGAGTGGTCTTACCCGCCCCGTTGGGCCCTATTATCCCGATGAATCTGCCCCTCTCTACGCGGAAGGAGACCGCCTCTAATACCACACTCTCCCCATAGGAGACCCACAGGTCCTCCACCTCCAAGGCGATTTTCCGCTCACTCATTCAGGGCCTCCAGTCTCCCTGTCAAGTTCCGGAACTGGCCAACGATGTCCTCCGAGAGGGGATCAACCGCTATCAGGGGAAGGGTCGGACAGGCCCCCACCAAGGCCTTCAGTCTGTCCCGGGCGAACTGGGATTCCATCAACACGAAACGGTACCTTCCCTGCCGGCATCCGGAGATCGCCTGCCTTAGGCGGGAGAACCTCACCTCTCCGCTGGGATCGCTTATGCTTACCATCTTCAGATTATAATCCCGGCAGAAGTACCTCCAGGCAGGGTGAAAGCACAAAAGATACTTTATCCCCTGTCTCCGGAAGAAGGCGCTGAGCCTGCGGTCCAGATCCCGGAGGTCCTTCAAGAGAGGATTGGGATCCCTTCCTAGGATCTGCCCCGCCCGACTGACCATCGCTTGGAGGTTGCGCAGAGAGAGCCACTGGTGTGGATCCGACTCCAGGAACTCCAGGCCCTCCGCCAAGAATACCACCTCCATTTGAGGGAAGTTCTCCCTTATCACAGCCAATAGCCTCCTCTCTACCTCCAGCCTCCCGTTGACCATCCAGACCCGAGATGCCTTGGCCAGCACCTGTATGTGGCTGGGTGAGATAGCAACCGTGTGGGGATCGGTACCCGGATGGATTATACTTACGACCTCTTTAAGTCCCAAATCCTCAAGCAATCCCTTGAGTGGCGGTATAGAGACGACCTCCAAGGCCCGCAACGGCAAGGAGATCCCCAGTAAAAGGAAAGAAAACAAGCAAAGGATCCGCTTCATGGAACCGTCCCCCTATAAATTAAAAACCCCACCATTGCCGTGGGGACAGGCATAGTCTGAACCCCAAAACTAGGTGGGCACCTGCCGACTACCCCACGGGGTAGCCGGACTCCGGCTCCCAGTTTCGAGGTGTTGGTTCAGCTACTTGCCTTCCCCTCACGCGCATGGTAGGGACCGCTTCCAACACCAATTTAATGATAGCAGAAGGCAGGCAAAAAGGCAAGTTTACATCTGCAGGCGCATCAGTTCCTGATAGGCGTCTATCAACTTGTTGCGGATCTCCATCATGGTCATAAAGGCCAGGTTCGCCTCCTCCACCGCGACCAGGACCTGGTGGATGTCCTTGACCTGGCCCTTGGCGAGTTTCTCCATGGCGTTCTCTGCGTTCAGCTGGAGCTGGTTCACCTTATCTATACTCTCTTTCAGGATGGAGGCAAAGTCAACATCTCCGGAGACCTTTCCCGAGGGCTTAGGGGTCAAGGGCCCTATACCACCAACTCCAATCTTATCTATCGCCATACCTCATCACCTCAACATGTCCAGCGTCCTTATGTAGTTCTGCTTCTGCAGGTTGAAGGCTGCGATGTTCGCCTCGTAGGCTCGGGAGGCGGTTATCATCTTCGTCCACTCCTCTACCAGATTTATCCTCGGATAGTGGACATAACCGTACTGGTCCGCATCGGGGTGGTCGGGATCGTACACCAGACGATAGGAATCCTGCTCCTGTATCCCGATAACCCTTACCCCCTGGGCATCGGGGGCGCTCTGGAGGATCACCTCCTGCCGTTTATAAGGCCCTCCTTCCGGGGTGCGGGTGGTGTTGATGTTGGCCAGGTTGTTGGCGTAGGTCTCTATGCGCCGTTTCTCCGCACGCAGACCACTCACCGATATCTCCATCCCGGAAAACACGCTGGAAACCTGCATTATCACACCTCGTCCCGCCTAGTTATTCTATTCCGGCCTACCTCTTATTATACTCTCGAACAGGTCAAACCGCGACCTCAAAAGTTGGACCATGGACTGGTAATCCATGGAATCCTCGGTAATCTTCACTAATTCTTCGTCCAACTCCACCGGCCTGCCCGTGTCCTTTATCGGAATCTTTTCCAGGCCCGGCGAAGAGATTCGTGCCGGGATGTGGCGAGGGTTGGTCCGCTCCAGCTCCAAGCGCATCTGCTCCTTCTCCAAGACCTTGGCAAAGTCCACCCGCTTAGCGGTGTATCCGGGGACATTCACATTGGCGATGTTGTTGGCCAACACCTTGATCTCCCGGGAAAGGACCGTCATACGATCTACCACTGCGGACTCTGTCTTACCTACGAACATACCCATAACATCCCTCCTACCTAATAGGATGCAAAATGCGTGCCAATATGCTGGATTGACACGGGGACATCCCTCTATTAGAATCACCTCATGAAGACATCCAAAAGAGCAACCGAGATCGCCTTAGTTTTTATCCCCTTGGGTGCGTTATTCTTTTACCTCTCCTCCAAACACCTGGTCACCGCAGATGTAAACCTATACTACGACATCGGAAGGAACCTCCTATCCCTCAAACCCTACTGCAGTTTTGACATCTACGCAACCAGCCCTGAGGCCTACTTCCCTGCCCTGCCCTTCACTGCACCCCTCTGGCCATTGGTGGCTGGGATAAGCATAAGGCTCCTTGGCACCTACGGGCCGTGGATGATCAACCCACTGCTCTTGCTCGCAAGCGCCTTCGTCTTTTACCGGATAGCCCACAGATTCCTCGCCCATGAACAGGCCCTGATGGCAACCGCCTTGGCCTTTACCTCCCTGCCCATACTCCTGATTGCAATGTATCCTTGGACGGAGACCCTGGGCCTACTCCTATTGCTGCTAATAGTCCATCAAGTCCTCTCCGGGGCCCGGCCCCTCCACACCGGCCTGTTATTGGCCTTGGAGGGTCTAACCCGACCCCACTACCTCCTGCCCGCCCTGATAATCACCGCCATTTGGAGCAAGCGAAAAAGGGACCTTTTGACCGCATTACTGACCAGTGCAGTCTTGCTTCTCACCTACGAGGGAGTGTGTCTGGTGCTTTGGAAACTGCCCTACCCCAGTATGTACCTATTGCCCCTGAACAACTTCTCGCCTCCGATTGGCAAGACAGATCTGGGGGAGGCAGTGATAGGCTACCTACACACATTAAAAGACCTCCTGCTCAACACCCCAACCCTCCCAATAGGAGTCCTTGCCCTTCTCCTCGGATTCTGGCTCAAGCAGGCCCAAGGGCTGGACGGACGGGTAGTAAAACTCCTCTGGACCTATCTGGTATTGGTCGTTACCTATCCCGTTTTATTCCTGATATTGATCCTCAAGGGGGTATGGTAGTGAGGTTGCTTCCCATAGACACCATACGATTTGCCTCCCTCCACGCACCGTTCGCCATCCTCATCGCAATGGTACTCGTATCCAAGGTCCGCAACCGCCTGCTTCCCAACATACTGACGATACTCCTGTGCCTGTACTCTGCCTACTCTCTCATCGCATCCATCCTCATCTCCCAGATACTAGCCACTAAACAGAGACCCGGTTATCTCTTCGTCGAGAAGATACGCCCTTACCTCCGATCCCAAGAGGTCATTTGCAGCCAGGACATACAACTGCCCTGGTATCTGGTAGACAATCCCGTAGGAAAGGTCTCTCGGGATAGACAAGGAGAATACCTGCAGTGGAAAGGCTGTAAAGCCCTGGTCATAAGGAGGGAAAAGGGTCAGTGGGTCCTCTTGAAACCCAAGGAGTACGGGAAGGACACCAAATCATCCCCTAAGTAATCTCCCTCGCACAACACGACCGCCCGGTGGATGCAGTTCTCCAGTTCCCGCACATTGCCCGGCCAATCGTAGTCCAAAAGGACCCTCATAGCGGAGTCAGTGATGCCCTTTATCTCCTTGCCCACCTTCTTGCTATACCGACGGAGAAAGGCCTCTGCCAACAGGGGGATGTCTTCTTTCCTTTCCCGCAAGGGCGGGACATATATAGGCACCACATTCAACCTAAAGAACAGGTCTTCCCGGAACCTTCCTTCCTTCACCTCCTGGGCCAGATCCCGATTGGTGGTAGCCACCACCCTCACATCCACCTCGACAGGGGAACTTCCCCCTATCCTATCCACCTCTCCCTCCTGAAGGACCCGCAACAACTTCGCCTGCAGGTGGAGGGGCATCTCCCCTATCTCGTCCAAAAGTATCGTTCCCCCGTGGGCGAGTTCAAACTTTCCCTTGCGGGTGTAGACCGCTCCGGTAAAGGCCCCCTTCTCGTGGCCAAACAACTCCGCTTCCACGAGGGTATCGGGTATTGCCGCGCAGTTCACCCTCACATAGGGCCCATCTGCCCGCTGGCTCAAGGCGTGGATCCTGCGGGCGATTAATTCCTTCCCCGTACCGGTCTCACCCATTATGAGGACCGTCGCATCACTGCAGGCAATCTTCTCCAACTCCCTTTTGAGGGCCCTTATAGGAGCGGACTCCCCTATGAACTCCTCCCCCACCTCCGACTGGCACCTAACCAGTTCCTTCAACCGGACATTTTCCTCTTTCAGCCTGTGGGCCTCCAGGGTCTTCTCCACCACCACCTCAAGTTCGTCGGCGGAGAAGGGCTTCATGATGTAATCGCTGGCGCCCTTCTTCATGGCGGTCACCGCGGTGTCCACCGTTCCGTAGGCGGTAATCATTATCACCGGCAGGTTGGGGAATTTCTCCTTCACCTTCTCCAGGAACTCTATCCCCGACATCTCGGGCATACGCATGTCGGTAATCACCAGATCGCAACCGCCCTTATCCAAAAGGGAAAGCCCCTTCTTCGGCGAATTCACCGCCCTAACCTTGTGGCCCGCCTCCTTAAGGACCATCCTCAAGGACTCCAAGACCAGATCGTCGTCGTCCACGACTAATATGGAAGCCATATAACGACCTCCGCCCCTTTTTCCCAATTCCCGAACTCCACCTCTCCCCCGTGGGCCTCCACTATCCGGCTGGTTATCGCCAGCCCCAACCCGGTCCCTTTGGTCTTAGTGGTGAAGAAGGGCTCGCACAACCTTCCCATCACCCCTTCGGGGAATCCCGGGCCGGTATCCCTTACGGATATCCCAACCCTGCCTCCCCTCACCTCGCAGGACAACCAGATCTGACCTTTATCCCCAACCGCATCCACCGCGTTGTCCAATACATTCAACAGGGCCCTCTCCAGATAATCCGGATCCGCGGAGAACCTCACCTCCTCGTCGGAGACGGAAAGGGTTATATCCTTGCCCTCCAAGGCAGGGACCAGAAACTTCTGCATCCTTCGGGAAAGGTTCCGCCAGGAGACCTGCACCTTGTTGAGGGATATGTCCTGGGCGAAGTTCAGGATGTCCCCTATTATCGACTCCATCCTATTAACGCCCGCCCGGATGTTCTCTATCAGCTCCCTCGCACCCGGATCTCGAACCTTCTTCTCCAACATAGATACCGACAAGGAGATCCCTGCCAGCGGATTCCTTATCTCGTGGGCAAGGGTGGCCGCCATCTCCCCGATGGCTGCAAGACGCCGGGAACGCTCCAACTGCTCGGTAAGCTCTGCGATCCTGCGCTCCAGGACCGCGTAGTACTCTATCAACTCCGCGCTGGTCTTGGAAAAGGCGTCAAAGGCCTTTATCAGCTCCTCAGGTGGGGTCTCTCTTGCCAGATCACCGCCGGCGATCGACGAATCTGGCCTCTTTACCGGTTCCCTTTCCATAGTACGCCTTCACCGCCTTCTTGCCCGCGTTCACCTGGGAAAGGTCCGCCTCCAGACGATCCTTACTTTTCTGGACCTGTTCCACCAACACCCCTTCCAACTCCAACAGCCTCTTCACCACCGCCTCTATCTCCTCGAAAAGGGCCGCGATCCTCTCCTTTTCCTCTCTAGGGAGATCCCCCCGATTTTGCTTCCACCACATCTTCAGTTCGGCGAGCCTGTCGTCTATCGACTGTATCTTCAATACCAATTCTTGCTTTTTCTTCAGGGCAGAGAACAAAAAATCCACATCCCCGCCCCGTTCCACCTGCTGGTTGGAGATCTCCAGCATCTGCCTGTACAGGTCCAGTTCCTCCTCCAGCCCTGCTATCAGGGCCACCACCTCTTTATTCACTTCTTCAACTCCTCCAAAAGCTCCTTTGCCTGATCCAGTTTCTGCCGGATCTGGGCCTCGTTCTTCTGCCAGTGGGCCTCCTTCGCCCATATGCTATCCGGGTACTTCTCTATAACCGCGTCGAAGTAGACATTCGCCTTGCCGATGTTCCCCTGCATCTTGTAGCACATCCCTATCTGATACAGGACCCAATCCGGGACATCCTTGCCTTTGTCCTCGTACACCTGCTTGATCTTCTTGTACATCTTCAAGGCGCTCTTAAAGGCCCCCATGCGGTAATTGGTGTCTGCCAGCTTCAGCAAGGCATTCATTATAGCATCGAAGGCCTCGGGATCCTTACCCCCTATTTTTAGAGAAATCCTGCCGCCTACATCCTTCAGATCCGCGTCGTAATAGCGGAGCAGACGGGTCAGATACTTGGCGTACAACTTGACCGCAGGACCGTAATCGCCCTTTCCCACCAAGGCATCCGCCTCGAGTCTCAACAGCTCCGTGAGGCGCTCCCAGTCCGTGGTCAAGGCCCGGGCGTTCTTGAAGGCCTCGTAGGCCTCCTCGTACTTCTCCAAGCGCATGTAGATCTTCCCCAAGGACTCCCAGGCCAAGGCCTTTAGGGCCCTGTCGCCCAGAAAGCGGTTCCTGGCTATGCGTTGGTACTGATCTATCGCCTCTTGGATCTGGCCTGCCTCTTCGTAGGTCCGTCCCAGCATGTACCTGCACTTGAACCTCCAAGGACTCAAGGGAGAACTGCGGATAGCATCTTTGAAACTCTCTATTGCCTTGGCATAATCTTGGTTATAAAAATAAGCAATGCTGAGACGGTACATGATCTTGCCCCTGTCCAGGGCCTTGTACTTCTTGAATTCGGTAAGCACCCCAACGAAGACACCAATCGCCTTCTGATACTCGCCTGACCGCAGTAGGGCATCTGCCTTGGCGAGGTATATCTTGAGCCTCAATCTCTTCTCGTCTTTGGGGATCTTTCTCAAGAGCTTGTCGTAGACCTTCACCGCGGAGATGTAGTCCCCTCCCAACTCGTACATTCTCGCAAGGTACCAATAGGCCTTCCTTACCTCGGGGTAGTCGGGATACTTCTCTACCAGCGTCCGCAACCACCTCTGGGCATCCTTGAACCTGACTTGATGGGCCAAGGTCTGGGACAAGAGGAACAAGGCAGAGGGAAGTTTCTCCCACTTGTAAAACCTCTCCTTTAGATCGTACAATAGGCGCTCCGCTCGCTTGAAGTCCCTCTTCTCAAAGGCAAGGAGCCTGGCAGCGTCGTAAAGGGCCTGCGCAGACAACTCGTCGTACTTAAACCTGGTCGCCAACTCGATGTAGGTATCGATTGCGGAATCGATGTCTCCTTTCAGTTCGTAGGCCTGGCCCTTCCTCAACAACAGCTCTGGCAAGAGGTCCTTGGGCAGATCCTGCTCAGCCGCGCTGTAGACCGAGATCGCCTTGTCGATCTGCCCCGACTTTATCAAGGCATCCGCATAGCGGAACAGGACCTCGGAAAGGTGGGGATCATTCTTATAGTCCTCAATGAACAACGGGGCGGTCTCTATTATCCTATCCCAACGCTTATCCTCGGTATACCACCTAACCAATTCGTAGAGGGCCAAGGGCCGGTAGGGGCTACTGCCTTGCTCCTTAATCAACCGCCACAACTCCTTTTCAGCGGACTCCTCGTCACCGCTGTGCTTGTAGGACAGGGCCAGATAATACCTGGCCTCGTCTATCATGTTGGAGAACGAGAACCTCTCCAAGAACTCCTTGTAGTGCTGGATCGCGGTAGGATAGTCCCCCATTCTATAAGCACTGTGGGCGATCCGCAAGAGTGCCTTTTCCTTGTTGAGCATCCTGGGAGAGTGCTCGTAGGCAAATCGATAATACTCCATCGCCTTTGCGTACCTCTCTTCTTCCGGGAGATCTGCCCGCTTATCGAAAAAGGCATCGCCCAATACTATACTGGCATCGTCCAGGAACTTGCTATCTGGAAAGCGGGTCTTGAGTTCCTGAAATAGATCCTCCGCGGTGGCGTAGTTCTCCTTCTCCACCATCTTATACATCAGGGCAAACAGGTCCGAATCGCTGTAGCCAGCGAATTGGCGGGACTCGGTGGCCGTGGGTTCCTTCTTGGAAACGGACAAAAGCCTGACCACCCCGATAGCGATCAACAAGAAGGACAATAAGGATAAGGCAAAGATACCATAGGCCAAGAGCGGAGGGAACGCAGGCACTGCCTTGCTCTCAGATGGAGATGACTCTTGGGAGGAAACATCCTGCACGGTCTCGACCGGAACTGCGGAATCGGTTATCTCTGTAGAGGGGACATCCTGAGGGACCTCTATGTCCTTGTTGGTATCTACGACCTCTTCCTTTATCTCTACTTCGTCTATGCTTATCTTCTCTTCCGAGGACTGCTCTTTTTCAGAGGAAGCCGACGGCGCAGGGCCCTCTCCCAGCAGAAGGGCGCGTTCGTCCCCCACGCCCTCAGGGACCTCTTCGCCACCTGGAATCTCCTCCTGCGCCGTCTCTTCCTCACCCCCCTTTGTGCTACTGTCAACAGCAGCCTCTTGGTGCGGAGAACCCTGCACCTCTCCGACATCCTCAGCGGTCCCTACCTCTTCGACCTCGCTCTTATCACCTCCTTCCTCCTTTGCCTCTTCGGTGCCTTCCGTTTCCTCTCTGCCCTCTCCGGACTCTGGTTTGGCCTCCGCCTCCCCCTCGGAGGCCTCCCCCTCTGCCTCTGAAGTCTCCTTTTCCTTATCACTCCGGCCCTCGTCTTCTAAGACCTCTTTAGGGCCTTTATCTTCCTGCTCCCCTTCGTTCTCCCGTTTCTCCTCTTGCCCTTCCTCCTCTTCTGGCGCGGGTTCCTCTCCCACCGTCTCTCCCTGCCCCGCAACCCTATCTTCTCCCTTATCCCCTTTCGCCTCCTCCCTTTCCTCCTCAGGCTGGGCAGACTCCGGACCCCCTGCCTCTATCTCAACCCCCAAAAAGTCCTTTATCCCAGCCACTACTTCGGGAGTAAGTTCTATCTCGTCGTCGCCGGTCAACTCCTGTCCCACTACCACGCTGATGGCGCAGGAGAGTTCGGTCAGGTCCAGATTGTACTTCTCCGCCAGTTCCCTTAACTTCATTGCCCATCGCTCGCTTCACCCTTTTTCCGCTCGCTGTCGAACTCCTGCTCCAAGATGTCCCGTATCTGCAACAGACTGTACCCTTGTGCCTTCAACTCCTTTATCCGCTTCAGGCGGGGGAAGACATCCTCCCCGTAAAGCCTGTGCCCCGAGGGGGTGCGAGAGTGCTCTTTTATCAACCCTAACTGAGTGTAGTTGTGGAGGATCTGACGAGAAAGCCCGGTGTAGTACATCACCTCGCCGATCTTGTAGAGCTTGGGAGGGATGAGCACATCGTCCGGAGATCCCGGTGGTTGGTTTTGCAAGTTATCTTTTTCGTTATTCAACATAAACTTTGCCTTTGGCAAATTGCTATGTGAATAATGACATGTACATTATACCTCATGTCTTTTTTGTATTGTATCAGAAAAATTGTCTAATACCAAAAATTTTTTCTCTTTTACGATATACATTTTATGAATTGTAAAAATAAAGCGCAAAGGCTAGTGAGGCAACTTAAAAGGCTGGAATTGGCCTGTACTAGCTACCTTCTCCTGCGCCGGAAAGAGAAGAGGACGGGAAGGGCGAGCCCCAACAGGGACAGCGAAGCGGGTTCGGGGACGATCCCTTGCAGGCCCCCTTCACCCTTTTTGGCGAGGATCCAGGCGGAGGTATAGGGGTCGCTCACCGCGTCGTCCGCAATATAGCCCTTCTTTCCTCCGTAGGTATACACATTCCCCGACATGGTAGAATAAGAGGTGATCCTGTATATGTACCGCCTAGTACTCGGCCCAGTCCCTGAGGCCACATCAGCGATCCTGCCTATCCAGTACCTGTAATAGGTCATACCCGAGAGCTTGTCCCTAGTGTAGGGGAATACCGACCAATCCTCGTCTATCACTGGGACGAGGGTAGCGACCTCATCTTCCCTCGCTAGGCGCCACGATCCGTACCCTGAAAAGTCGTACCCGCTTACCGCCATCTCACTTGCAGGGACTATGGCATCCAAGATAGACTGGATGTCAAACAGCGTCTTCTGGGTAAAG
The DNA here is from genome assembly GCA_015494465.1 of Candidatus Omnitrophota bacterium. Taxonomy (GTDB): domain Bacteria; phylum Omnitrophota; class Gorgyraeia; order S143-82; family S143-82; genus S143-82. The sequence continues at coordinate 239,509 of WGBD01000002.1, forward strand.
AGGCCCAGATTCCGCAACCACACCACCTCGTTGGTGTCGTCGTAGACCACGCTTAGCTGTCTTCCGTTATAGATAAGGTTGGAGGGCGTTAAGATGGCTATCGAGGCATAACCTGTTAGCACCACCCCACTGAGCAACCAGACTGCCACACCCACGGAGGAAAGCACCAACCTCTTCATGGCCTACCTCCTTGTGAAAAATTTCACTATCACTTGTACCAAAGACCCTGATTCTCATGCGGTCTTTAAATGATTCTAAAGCAAAACCACTCCACTTTCAAGTGTTTTTACATGTTTAACATAACATTAACATAACCATGAGAGAAACAAGGGGTATCAATCCTGCCCGATGCGAATCCTTTCCGTTGCGTTCCCAGCGAATACCCGATATACTATCTTCAACGCGCGAGGAGGTCCCGATGGCACTCCCTGCTCTACGCATCAAGGACTTTACTTTGAAGATCCCCATCATCCAAGGAGGGATGGGGGCTGGTATCTCCATGGCCCCCTTGGCCAAGGCGGTGGCACGGGAAGGGGGTATGGGGGTCATCTCCAGCGTGGCCCTTGACCAACTTACTAGTGCTCGGGTAGGTAAGAAGCTGAACATATACGAGGCGGTCATCCGGGAGATCCGAGACGCCAAAGAAGACGGGGGCGTGATCGGGATCAACATTATGGTGGCCTTGTTCCGGGACTACATCCCTTCGGTGCAAGGGGCCCTGGACGCAGAGGTGGACGCAATAATATCCGGGGCGGGCCTGCCCCTGCAACTACCAGAGATCGCCAGAAAACACCGCAAGGACTTCCGCACCGCCCTAATCCCTATCGTCTCTTCGGACAGGGCCTTGGAGATAGTGTGTAAGCGTTGGAAGCGCTTCGGATACCTGCCTGACGCGGTGATCTTGGAAGGGCCCAAGGCAGGTGGGCACCTAGGCTGGAGGAAAGTTCAGGACATACAAAAGGAAGAAAATTCCCTCGAGAACCTCCTACCCCCCGTACTCAAGGTGGCGAAGAGGTACGGCAGGATTCCAGTGATAGTAGCGGGTGGTATCTACTCCCACGAGGACATCGTACGCTTTCTCGAGATGGGTGCCAGCGGAGTACAGATAGGCACTCGGTTCCTCGCCACCTACGAGAGCGGTGCAAGCGAGGAATTTAAGCGAATGGTGGTCTCCGCCACAAAAGAGGACATAATCGTTGCGGAACGCCCGGGATCGCCTTGCGGTATGTTGTTCCGACTCCTCAAATATTCTCCCATGTACCAAGAAACCTTAAGGCAGGCCCGCCCACCAAAGTGCGATCAGGGCTATGTACTGTACAACAACTATTGTCCTGCCATGGACGACAACAAAGACTTCTTCTGCATATGCAACGGACTTCTGGGGGCGACGATATACGCTAACACCAGGGAGAAACCGCTCTTTACCGTGGGAGAAAATGCCTGGAGAATCGACAAGATAATGTCAGTGAAAGAGCTGATCCATGATCTGGTTAATCCTGAAAAATAGCATCTCTTATTCCCTATTCTTCGGATTCCTTGCCTACTTCGCTATCCTCTTGTACCTCTACTTCAACCAAGATCGACTCATATTCCTCCCCACACCCGGTACCCCGATCATCACCCCCGCGAACTACGGTATAGATTACGAATCCCACATCCTACCCATCAACGACAAAGAAAGCGTCCACCTCTGGTTCATCCCCGGCAAGGAAGAACAGAGCCCCGTTCTCCTGTTCTGCCACGGGAATTCAGGCAACCTCGGTTCTCGGTTAGAGATACTAAGGGTCCTCTATCAACTTGGGATCCCTATAGCCATCTTTGACTACCGCGGATACGGGGAGAGTCGGGGGCGTCCTTCGGAAAAACACCTCTACGAAGACGGGGAACGGGTGCTAAGGTTCCTGAAGACCGAAAAGGGATACCCCCTCAAGGAGACCATCGTCATGGGAAGATCCTTGGGAGGGGCGGTGGCCTGTGAACTCGCCTACCGCCACCCCGATCTCTCAGGCCTTATACTGGACTCCGCCTTTACCTCTCTGGCAGAGATAGCCCAGATACGCTATCCCTATGTCCCGGTATCGCTCTTATTAAAGTACCGCTTCGACAATCTATCCAAGGTCCAAGCAATCTCCATTCCAAAGCTGATAATCCACTCTCTTCAGGACGAGGTGATCCCCTTCTCCCTGGGACAGAGGCTATTCCAACGAGCCCGGCCTCCTAAGAGGTTCCTCTCCCTGCCCGCAGGTGGGCACAACGATGCCTTCCTAGAATCCCAGGAAAGGTACCTTCAGGGGCTGAAAGAATTCCTGAGCGAAATAAGATCCCACTAATCCCGAAAGGGGCGGAAAAAGGGATGCGTAGCTAAGGCGAGCATCTCCCTGTCACCCCTGGAATCCCCGTAGGCGTAGATCTCGTCGTATTGGGATAGATCGAAGACCTCCCGAATCCTCCTCGTCTTCTCTGCCCCGTAACAATTCTTGCCCAAGATCTTCCCGGTAACTATCCCGTCCCTTTCCTCTAACTCCACCCCGATCACCCTTCGTATCCCTACCCCCTTGGCCCAGGGCCGGAGATAAACCTCCAAAGAGGCAGAAACGATCGCCACCTCGTCCCCTCTAGACTGATGCCAGGTTATTCTATCTAACGCCTTTGGTCTTACCAAGGCAGGCAACCGCTCCTTCGCGAACCTCTGCCCCAAATCCGCCACCTCCTTTAGGGTCCTGCCAGAGAGGGTAGCGGTAAGTACCCTTTCCTTTACGCTTTGATTATCAACCAACCCCAAGAAGTATCCGAGGAGATAAGGCCACTGACCCAATAAGCGAGGATAGAAATCCCACCCCAATGCATAGCGCAAGAACTCAGAGATACTCTCTCGATAGGTAATAGTACCGTCGAAGTCAAAGAGGGCTAGATTCATCCGGTCCGGCTCTCTTGTTTAGGAGCTCACTGATCTCCTCTAAGGAGAGCTCGCTCTCTGCAGATACGAGGTTCTCGTTCCTTATCTGCTCGAATATCTCTTTTCTATAGACCGGGATCGAGGCGGGAGCCTTTATGCCCAACTTCACCACCTCTCCCCTTACATCGAGAACGACGACCTCCACATCGCTCCCGATCATTAGGCTCTCCTGTTTCTTCCTGGTCAATACCAGCATCTATCCTACAGCCTCTTCTTCCCGCTGGGTCTCTACTCTAAGGACCTCAAACTGGAGAGGATACTCTTCAGGATCGAGAACTACTTGCTTGGCCTTTTTGTTAATCCTATTCACCAGTATAGGGCCTTGCAGGTTAAGCGTCACCCGCAAGGGATTCTTCCTAATAGAGACCAACACCCATATCTCTCCGTTTGACAGCTCGGTAAGCCCGATGTCCTCCAGCTGACTCCTATGGAGTCGGATCTTGTAATCGGGAACGAACACCAAGGGATTCGTGATTACGAAGGCCAAGGCGGGATTCTCTACCGACTGCATCCAATAAAAAGGGCCGTTGTCCTCTCGCAATATCACATACCTGCGCTCAGAGGGAAAACCCAGTATTCCCTGGGGGAAATCTATTATCTCATCCTTGGATATCCTTATCTCCCCAAACCTCGTGGTGTGGATCTTCATAGCCTAATCCTTTCCTCAAATATTCTACCCTTACTTCAGAAAATCTAAAAGGGATGGTTGAATGACGGTAGTTAAGGACTTTAAGAGAGATTGGTATATGTTTTGCTCCTTCGTCAGCTTCACCGTCACATCTGCCATGTCCGCATCTTCCACTTCGGAAAGGAGATTAGTTATGTTCACCAACTCACTGTCCAATTTGGATCGCGTCATCTCCAGTCTTTGGGCACGAGTCCCCACCTCAACCCAGGCCTGCAAGGCCTTGTCTATGACGGAGTCTATCTCTCCTGCCACCTGAAGGATCTTATTTGCGTCGTTTCCCTCCAACCCCTCTTTTAACCTCAACAACACCCCAAATATGTCGTCGGATTCATCTAAGCCCACTATGCCCAGATCCTGGGCGGTCTGGGTACTCTCTACCGACAAGGTCGTTCCACTCACGGTGGAGCGAAGATTTATACCCGTACCCGCCTCGTTTATCTCCGCAACCACATTTATACCCGCAGAGTTTATTGCATTGAGGACATCGCCTACCGTGTCGGTAGGATTTACCGATATAGTAGCGGTTTGATTGCCATTGTGTATAATTACCGTCCCAGCGTGGACTCCGCTACCTGAATTGAAGGTAGACAACAGAGTAGTTTCGGTGATAGGGGTTACGGTTGCATTCACATTGGCTCCCCTTATCATCGTCTGGGGATCGGCAAAGATGTTCCTCCCAATCTGATTCAACTGCATCTGGATCCCCTTGCTGATCTCCACATACATCGCACCTTCGTCGCCGTTGTACCTGACGACCTCCTTGCCCCCCACGATTTCCCGAGTAAAAGGCTGGGTCCGAGTACGATATCCGCCGAATATGTACCTATTGCCATGCTTGGTATTGGCCAACTGCACTATCTGGCCTATTATGCTGTCGACCTGCAGGGCTGCACTCCTGCGGGTCTGTTCGTCTGCGGAATCGCTCCCCTGCTCAAGGGCTATGGCCTTGGCGTTGTTCAACAACTGGGTAACATTAGAGAGGGCGGTATCCGCAACCGACATCCAGGACTGGGCGTATCCAATGTTGCTTTGATACTGGGCTATGTCGTCGAGCTCTTTTCGATATAAGAGATCCTGGGTCACATCTGCAGGGGCGTCTGAAGGACGATTGATCCGCTTACCCGTAGCGATCTGCTCCTGCAGGCGTATAAACCGATCAAAGGCCAAGGTGAGATTGCGGTAGGCCTTCTCGTATATCATGTTAGTGGATATCCTCATCCCGCCACCTCGTTTATCAGGATGTCCAAGAGCTCGTCAACCGCGTTGATGTACTTCGCCGCTGCCTCGTAGGCCCGCTGGAACCGCATGAGGTTCATCGCCTCTTCGTCAAGTGAAACCCCGGAGATCTCTTCTATGCTGTTCTTGATGTGCGTAATAAGGGTCTCCTGGGCCTCCTTCATGTTGTCTGCCTCTCTCTTATCCACTCCCATCATGCCCAGGGTAGAGGCATAATAGTCGTATATCGTAGCAGATCCTCCCTCCATTAGATCTGCATCCTTAAGCCTTGCGATAGCTATGGCATTGTTGCCGTCACCGATTTCCCCAGAGGCCGAGGCGGAGATGTACTTCACATTGCTGGCGATCGGATCGCTAACCGCAATAGTACCTGCAGAGTTGCCTTTGAAGAAGACATTCAATCCTAAGGCAGTCAAGGCCCCACTGCCATCCTGATTGAGGAAGAACCTATATCCGTCTTCTGCCTCAACATGGAGGTGGCCATCGCTATCTAGGTAGGCCCTGAGATGGGATATACCACTGGAGAAATCCGAACCTATAGCAGTGATTATGTCGTTTGCACTGGTCCCACCCGCACCACTGGTAATGCTAATGGTATTGGCGGAGAGGGTATTCCCCGCGGTGTCCTTGACCGTGATCACGAACGAGCCATCCGAGACCACATCGTAAAAGTCCAACCCGCTATCGCTGCTGCTGATACTCGCGTCTGCATCCTGCAGGGCATAGCTAGATGTCAAGGAGCTGAAGCCCTCCAATCCCCATCCTTGGGTGTGCTGTCGGTTGACCTCCACTATGAGGGTCCTGGCTATCTGATTAACCCTATCTAGGTAGGCAGGTATTTTTACATCTCTGGCTATCATAGCGCCCTTTAACTTGCCAGCGCGGGCCTGGACCGGAGCATTGTTCATCTCCCATATGGGAACTACGTGTCCCTCTTCGTTATAACGGTAGGTAATCGTCGTCGCAGAGACCCTATCTACCAGATTCACCCCACCAACGCTTACCAAGACCGTTCCGTCGGGCTGTTCCTCGGTGGTGAAGTCTATCAGTTCTGATAGCCGTCTCAACATCTCGTCCCTCTGATCGCGAAGATCGTTAGCGACGAAATCTCCTACCTCGTAGAACCTGATCCTGTCGTTAAGGGAGGCGATGTTGCTGGCTAGGCTGTTTATTTCCTGGATGTAGGCCTTTATGGCCTCGTCCGCGTCGTACCTGAGCCCTTGTATCTTTTCGTACAACATGTTTAGGTGTGCGGTTAACATCTCCGACTGGTGCAGCACATTGCTCCGCGAGGTCTGTTCTTCGGGCGTAAGAGAGAGGTCTTCCCATCTACCCCAAAACTCTGACAACAACTTGTTCAGACCCTCGTCTGAAGGCTCGTTAAAGTAGAGTTCCAAGCGCGACAAAAACTTCTCTATCTCCTCCCACTGCCCCAATAGCTTGGTCTCGTTGCGCAATTGTATGTCCAAAAAACCCTCTCTTATCCTGGCTATACGGGCAATTTCTACGCCGGTCCCCTTGACTCCCCAGGGAGTCAGATCGGGCAATGCCTCTACTAACTCCACCCTCTGACGGGAATAACCAGGGGTATTGGCATTGGCTATGTTATGGCCAGTGGTCTCAAGGGCCAGTTGGGCAGCCCGCAATGCCCTTATACCTGCGGTAAATCCGGAAAATCCTCCCATATCACGCCCTCAGGTTATACACCCTCCCAAAGGTCCTCTCCTTCTTCCCCGTACAGCTGTAGCCTACGAAATCGAGCGAGGCAAACATCCCTATCAGCTCTTCAACATAACACAACACGGTCCTCACGGTGTAACGCATCAGCCTGCTTTGGAGACGGATGTCTTCCAATACCTCCTTTAAGCGATCCTGCAGGTGTCTAAGGCCATTCCTTTCCTCGGGAGGGGCCATCCGTATCAGGTCTGACAACCTATCCGATCCTGCCAGACCAACACCTTTTCCCAATCGCCTACAGATCTGCACTCTCTCTGCCTCCAGTTCCCGCAACCTCTCCTGTATCTTGGCCTGCATGCCGACAGTTTTCTCCAAACTATCCACATCCCTCTTAACCAAGGCCTCTTTGACCTTGCCGAGGGTCTCCCCAAACTCCTTGTATAGGCTCAATTGCTGGGTCAGTATTCGCTTTAGTTCCTTCCACATCCCGCTCTCGACCTCCTAACCACCTTATCGTCTCTCTTCTACCGCTCCTTTACCAAAAACTTCTCCATAGACCTGTAAACCAGATCCCCCAACCCCAAGACCGAGCGTTGAGACAAATAGCGTGACAACTCCAAGTTTTTTATGTCGCGGTAGATCTCTTCCCCCTCCCCACCAAACAAGATGTCAGCGGGTCCTAATCCCTTTTCCATCTCCTTCAATAACATATACACAAACATCGATTCTACCTCCTTAGAGGCAGCCCTCAAGCGTTGAGACTCACTCCCCCGCACCTCTAAAGTAGATAGATTTAAACCCAGGCCTAATACGCTATTCACATCCCCTCCTCAAATAATCACCAACTCTGCAGAAAGCGCCCCTGCGGACTTTATCGCCTGGAAGATGGATATGATGTCTCTGGGGCTTACCCCCAAGGCATTCAAGGCAGAGGCAAGGGTCCCGACCGTCGGCGTAGAGTTCACCACGACCATCTTCCCCTCTTGCTCCACCACCTTTACCCCGTTCTGGGGCATCACCTCGGTAGACCCCGCGGACAAGGGCATCGGCTGGGATACCAACCACTGGGACTTCACCTCTATAGAGAGGCTTCCGTGGGATATCGCAACCGTATCTATCTTCACATCCTTGCCCGCAACGACCGTACCGGTGCGCTCGTTTATCACCACCCGGGCATTCACATCCGGCTCTACCTTCACCTGCTCCAGCAGGGAGATGAAGTCCACTGCGGAATCCCTAAACTCCTTCGGCATCTGCACCATAACCCTCGAGGCAGAGATGGGATGGGCTATCTTCCCCCACTGCTCGTTTATCGCCTCTGCAAGTCTGGAGGCAGTAGTAAAGTCGGGCTGATTCAGTGAGATTATCACCCTATCCGTATGCACGAACTCCACTGGTATCTCCCTTTCCACGATCGCGCCGTTTGGGATGCGACCTACCGTGGGATGGTTCTTCTGGGTCTTGCTCCTGCCCTGTCCGGCGCTGTAGCCACCCAGAGAAAGGGGGCCCTGGGCCACCGCGTATACCTTCCCATCCGGTCCCATCAACGGGGTCATCAACAGGACCCCGTTGGAGAGATCCGTCGCATCCCCGATAGAGGATACCAGACAGTCTATTTTCGTGCCCGGGGTAACGAAGGCAGGGATCCTTGCAGTAACGACCACCGCTGCGACATTCTTCATCTTGATGTCCTTGGGGGATAGGTTTATCCCCATCTCCTTCATCATGTTAGCAATGGCTCGGGAGGAAAATATTGCAGAGGACTTATCCCCGGTCCCGTTGAGGCCTACCACCACACCGTAGCCTATCAGCTGGTTCTCCCTTACCCCTTCTACGCGGGCTATGTCCTTCAAGCGCACGGAGTAGACACCTGCTTGGGACAGGGAAGTCCCGAGCAACACCAACGAGAGTACCAACCACCTCTTCATCGTATCGTCACCCCTTTAGAACAACCACGCCAGATCGAAGAACCACTCCAGCAACCCCTTGTTATTCTGCTTATCACCGAGCGTGCCAAGGCCCTTACAACTGATCTTGGCATTGGCAATGCGGGAGGATTCCACCGTGTTGTCCGAAGTAATGTCTTCGGGTCTAACCTCTCCGGTCAGGGTTACATACTGCCTCTCCCCGTTTATCTCTATCTCCTTCTGCCCTTCGATAACGAAGACCCCATTCGGCAGGATGTCTATTATCTTTGCGGACATCTTGGCCACGAACTTCTGGGAACGGGTGGTCTTGCCCTTGGACTTGTACTCGTGAGAGGCGCTCGTGTCTATCTTGGGCAGATTCGCGTTGGGAAGGGAATAGGCCTTTACATCCGGGAGGATCCCCAAGCTATTCAATATTACTTTAATCCAACTCTTCACCTCGTCCTTTATGGTGGTCTCCCGCTTGGTCTTGGTGTCCGCGTCCGTCTCTGCGGTTGAGGTCTCGGTTATAACGATAGTGAGGATGTCCCCTATCTGCCTTGCCCTCCTGTCCATAAACATGGAGCCCTTGCCCATACGCTCTCTCTCCATCCACAAGGACCCTGCAATCCCTTCTCCTGCGAAAATCAAGGTAAAGACCAAGAAGACCATAGACAACCCTATCCTCTTCATCTCCTCACCACCACCTCTCCCGGACCGACGACTTCTGCCAGAAATCGCTTACCGGTGGAAACATTTGCCACCACTATATCCTCCGCAGGCAGACCGTTTTCCTGCGCAATGCCAACTGTGGATACGACCACGCCACCCGAGCGATAACAGACCTTCACCTCCTGGCCCTTCTTTATCACATACCTTCTGGTTACATCCCTGCGCATCAGTATGTGGCCCCTCTTCAGCGGATACCTCACCGTCCAGCCGACCGGTGATTCCCGTCCCGGAAAGGCTCCTGCATGTCCACCATCACCATCTTCCGCCGGCTCAAGATCTTCCCTCTTCAACACCTCACCTGCCGGCACATCTCTGGTGAGTCTCCACAATTTCCCCCTCACGATAGGCACCACCTTTACCGGTATCACCCTGCCCCTGCACATCAACCGGACATAACAATGGCCAGCGCAATCTTCGGGCAAGGATACTTCGATCTGCGAAAGGTCCTCACAGCCTATGTTGGGCAATGTCTGCTGTTCCAAACGATAGCCCATAGACGAAAGGCGTCCCTTCAACCAAGTCAGGACCTCACCTCCTGACAAGACCGCCTCTCTCCGATAGATCTCGACCTTACCCTCCACCTTTACCCCTACTCCTCTCAAGGCGAGCATCCGGGAGACATCCTCTCCAGTCCAGCGGAACACATCTCCCTCCTCCGGTGCGGGCGAAAGTATCACATCATCTATCCCTGAAAGATCCTCCACCACATCCGAGAGTCTGACGAATCGAGAATTCAACACGACCTTATCCTTCAACCGAAGCGATTGCCTCTCTTCCGCCCATCCAGGCAGGATGAACAAGAGGACCAGCCAGAAGACCGCCATCGCAAGGAGCGAGATGGCTATGGACCTTATTACCTCTACCCAGTACAGCCCTACATTCTTATTACTCATAGATCACCTCTTGAGGGTATTGGCGATCTGGAGCATCTCGTCCGCAGTCTGCACTGCCTTGGAGTTCATCTCGTAGGCCCTTTGGGCCACGATCATATTCACCATCTCGTCCACCACCTTCACATTGGACATCTCCAGGAACCCCTGCCTTATCATACCGAAGTCGTCCTGACCCGGGGTCCCGGTTATCGGATCACCCGAAGCCTCGGTGGGGAGAAACAGGTTCATACCAATCGCCTTAAGGCCTGCAGGATTGACGAATTTCACCAGCTCTATGTTCCCAACCACCTGCGGGGTGGTCTCCCCCGGGACGACCACCGAGACCGTTCCGTCAATACCTATGGTAATCTCGGTCGCGTCCTCAGGGATGGTAATCTCCGGCTCCAGATACATCCCTTCAGAGTTGACTATCTTTCCATCCTGATCTATCTTGAAGGACCCGTCCCGGGTGTAGGCTATCGTCCCGTCGGGCATAACTACCTGGAAAAAACCCTTGCCTTCGATGAGCATATCCAAGGGATTGCCCGTCTCCACGAAGTCCCCTTGAGAGAACTGTTTGGCTATCGCCACCACCCGCACGCCGTGTCCCAACTGTATCCCGGTAGGCACCACCTGAGAACCTGCCACCGGCGTACCGGGGGACTTCATCACCGTATATAGTAGGTCCTCGAAGTCCGCCCGACTCTTCTTAAAGCCGGTGGTATTCACATTAGACAGGTTGTTGGCAATCACATCTACATTCGTCTGCTGAGCAGCCATCCCGCTGGCAGCGGTCCATAAGGCACTGATCATCTCCTGCACCTCCGCTTACTTACAGCCTCGGCACCTCCGCCAAGACCCTGCCCAACAACTCGTCGATCAGGCGTATCCCGTTGGCAGAGGCCTCGTAGGCCCTGTGGGCCACTATCATGTTGACCATCTCCTGGACGGGATTTACCGAACTGTCCTCCAAGTAGCCCTGATATATCCTGTAATTCTTGGGCTCAAATCCCGACTCCTCGGATACGAACAGATTCGCACCCTCTTTGCGGAGTCTGTACGGCTTGGGGAAGTCCACTATACGCAATCTATCCACCATCTCCCCGTCCACCAAGACCTCGCCGAGGTAATTAATCACCACGCTACTCCCCTTTATCTGTATCGGACCGTTCAGTCCCAAGACCCTATTCCCCTCCGGGGTCGTTAGATAACCCTCCCTATCCAGCACGAAGTTCCCCGCACGGGTATACTTCTCTCCGGAAGGCGTCTGCACCACGAAAAAACCCTTCCCTGATATGGCCAGATCCAAGGGGTTGTCGGTGCGCCGCAGTTCCGCTTGCTTGATTATGGTATGATTGCCGTCAATGCGGACCCCGTAAGGGATGTTCTTCACGAATACTTCGCCCCCGGACACTGCTTGGGCCAACACCGAACCGAAACTGGAGAACACGGTCTCATCTCGTTTATAGCCAACGGTATTGGCGTTGGCCAGATTGTTGGATATGTCGTCAAGCCTCAGCATCTGAGAGACCGCGGACTGGGCCAACAGACCTGCGATCTTAAGCATACGCCACCTCCACCCCGGAAAGATGCAAATACCGTGCCAAAGAAATGAGAGGATACCAATTTAAGGTCAATTTAAGGTAAGGTAAAGGCGAGGAAGTAAGAAATCAAAAACTGGACCGGAGGGGAGTCGAACCCCCGACCCCCACGTTGCGAACGTGGTGCTCTCCCAACTGAGCTACCGGCCCATGTCTAAGGATCAGATGTCCACTCCCAAGAGGGCACGGGCCAATAGACCCACGCCGAAGGAGATTATTATAACAGTTAAATTAATCGAAAGCATCTCAAAAACAATGGAGCGAAACTCCTTATCCTTGACCACCGAGACGAAGAAACTGAACACCCAGACCGCAAGGACGCCGTTCAATATGGACCACACCAGCGCCCCTATGTAATTGGCCAATAAAAGATACGGAAATACCAACAGGATAACCGTTATTATGTAGGCCACCCCGGTAAAGAACGCCGCCACCAGCGGGCTCTTGCCTTCCGCAGATTCCGACTTCTGGGATAGATATTCCGCTGCGGCCATAGAGAGTGCAGCAGCGACTCCGGTGATGATCCCCGCCAGACCTATAAGACGGGTGTTCCTCAAGGCAAAGGTCAGACCTGCCAGAGTACCGCTGAGTTCCACCAAGGCGTCGTTGAGGCCCAACACCATAGACCCGACGTACTCCACCTTCTTCTCCTCTATCATTCCCAAGATCAGGTCCTCGTGGGCCATCTCGTCCCGGAGGATAGGCTCCGCCTCCTCGAACCTGGCTATCTGGGCCTTGTACTTCTCCTCCGCCTTGCTCTCTCCCCTCTCCATCAACTTAGCGGTAAAGGACAGCCCCAAAAGCCGGGCCAGGAGGGTATAGAAGAGGATCTTCTTCTTATCCGGAGGGACATCCTGCCCGGAGTACTTCCTCCATATCTCGTAGTGTAGGAGCTCGTCCTTGGCTATCTTCAGCAGGACATCTCGGTTCTTGCCAGTGGCAAGTCTTGCCAGCTCACTGTAGACATAGTGCTCGGTTATCTCACTTCTTTGAAATCCCCGAATCATCTCCAGATCCTTTGGAGACAGCCTTATCTGCTCCGCCATGATCTCCCTCCTTTTTCTTTAAGACCGATACCAGCCTTTGGCAATCTATGTTCAGGCCGTTTTCCCTCCAGGCCTTACAATGCCTTATCCACGCTTCGTTCAACGACCTGTTCTTCAGCAACAGATCCTCGTAAGAGGCCCTAGCCCTGGACAAGGGGCTCCTGCTCCCCCTCCCCGCCCCCGCGGAGAGAAGGATATCCACTATCTCCGGCTTCACCGCAAACATCAACCCATACTCCAGAACAGAGAACCCCCGGTAATCCCTCTCTTGAACATCCGCCCCTGCCTTTATTAGCCAAGCTATCACCTCCTCGTCCCAGCCCCCCCGAATGGCCACCATCAATGGGGTCTTACCAAATATGTCCTTGTGATTGACTCCCACCTTCTTTTCCGCCAACACCTCAAGGACCTTCATTAGGTCGGCCTTTCTCCCTCTCGAGGCCAAGGCAAGGGAATAGAGACCGTAGCCCTCTGCCTCCCGCACATAAAACGGATTGGCCCCCGCGGAGAAGAGGATGCGAAGTATCTCTGCATCGTGTCTGGAGGCCGCTATAGCGACGGGTTGGGTGTAATTGGGCCCTGCCTTGGGATAAGCCCCTACAGAGATGAGGGCCTTCACTGCCTCAACCGCACCGTTGGCAGTAGCTATACCGAGCAAGGTGATCCCCACATCTCTGCCCCTGACCTTGAACGGCAGGACCTGGTTGGGATTGATCTTGAAACGCTCCTTCAACACCTTTACATCCCTCTCCACATGGCGGTTCTCTCGGGAGAGGATGTATTCCCAGAACCGAATGTCCCGAAACAACCTCATACGCCTATCCGCAGATAAACCAGAAAGGATCTCCGCCAACATCTCAGTAGAGCCATACCGAGAAATAAGACGGAATAAGAGCACATCATCACCAACCTTTTCCGGTATCCAGCGGTACTCCAGCCCACCCTTATCAACTATCCACTTGACCTTGTCCGCTCGACCGCTCATCACGCAGGCGCTCACCGGGCAAAAACCCGCCGAGCAATCCCGAAGGCTGGCCCCACTCTTGAACATGAGCTCCAGCAGGTCCACCCCTATGGAGGGGGAGGCACAGGCGAATATGAACGGCGAAGGGTTACCATTTACCGCCAGATTGGGGTCCGCCCCAGAACGGAGCAGCATCTCTACCGCTCGGATCTTTACCGGGGGCTTTGCCATGGCAACCAACAAGGGGACCCTCCCTTTGGGATCGGGGGCGTTCACATCCACCCCTGAAGAGATCATCTTCTGCAGGAGTTCTTCACTGTAACACCTCTCCAAGACCAGGGCCAAGGCATCCTCGGGAAGCGGAAAGCCCCGCTCCAAGAGCCCTTTCACGCAAGCGGGTCTACAATGGTAAAGACTCCAACCCAAGGCCTTCTGTCTCCACTTCGCATCGAGGACCCCGAGGGTAATAAAGTCGTCTAAAATGTCGCACCTCTGCCACGAGAGCATAGCTGAGACCAAGGCGTCCTTAAAAGAGGCGCGTTGTTCTGGGGTAAGCCCCTTGACCAAGCTCACCACCTCTTCTGCAGGTGTGGATCTCCAGAATGTATCGGACCGAAACCTTTCAATCGTCGAAGGCGCTGGATTAATGGTATCCCTATGGAACCACGGCCTGCGATAAAGTCCCCACAGCAGGACAAGGAGTATCCCTAGCAGGACCAGACCTAGGATCGGTTTGAAAAACTTGCCTCTCCTACTCAAACTTGAACTCCATATCTATCTCATCAGCCCTGTCCATGTGCCGTTTTACCGCACACAGCTCCATGGCCCTAACCAGGGCGTCCTTGTACCTCTCAGGGAAACCCTCAGGAAGGGTTACCAAGAACTCCATACGGGAGAAAAGCCTCTTATCCTTATCCCAATGGCAGACCAGCCTTAAACCCAAGCCATTGGTAGGAATCCCTCTCCGCTGGCAGAAGTTCAGGGCGTATACCCCAGCGCAGGCGAGCAAAGAGGCCAAGAAGTAATCAAACGGCTCGGGATAGGCCCCCTCACCTCCGCCCTCCGGAGACTGATCGGTGTTTATTACGAACCCATCCACCTCAACATCAATGCGTTTCCTGCCGGAAAAAACCAACTTCAGTTCCTTCATACAGCCCCTCCTCCACGGAAAATCGACCACCGATTCGGCTCAATGACAGCCACTATAGGATACCACCAAACGAACGGGATAAACAAAACAAAAGAGGGAGGACGAACCTCCCTCTTTTAAGGGTTGGGATCCGGCAGGCGGATCTTACTTGACCTTGAGTTTTATCTGCTTCGGCTTGGACTCCTCCTTCTTCGGGAGGACGATCTCAAGCACGCCGTCCTTGTAATTGGCCTCCGCCTTGTCCACCTCCACCTCAGCGGGCAAGGCAATGGAGCGCTCGAAGGTGCCATAGAAGCACTCCCGGCGGTAATAATTCTTGTCCTTCTCCTCCTTTTCCTCCTTACGCTCTCCCCGGATGGTGAGCACTCCATCCTCGATGTTGATCTCCACATCGTTCTTGTCCACACCCGGCAGATCCGCCTTGATGCGGATCTTGTCCTTATCGTCGATGATGTCCACCGATGGCATCCATTCACCGCCGGCAGACTCTATGGCCTCCCTCGGCAGTCTCGCCAGAGATAGGTCAAAAAGCCTGTTCATGTCCTCCTGCAACTCCGCAAGATACCGGAATGGATCCCAAACCTCTCTCCTTCTCCACTTGATAAGCGCCATACTATCACCTCCCTAGATCGTTTAAATTTAGCACTCCAAAATCCCAACTGCTATCTTCTTCCCAAAATAAACTCACCCTTATCGGGCGACTTCATTTTAGCACTCCAACTATGCGAGTGTCAAGAATTTTATCTTTCTGGTTTCCAATTAGTTATGTAATCTATCGCCTCCTCCCGGGTGCGGATTCGGCCCAGCTCCTGCAGTTCGCGGACCTCCCTCAGTATCCGGCCCACGACCGGCCCCGGCCCTATCCCCCTTATCCGCATCACATCGTGGCCGTCCACCAGCTTGGGCAGGGAGGTCTTGCGGAGCCAATCGGCGTAAAGGTTGATCATGTCTATGATCCGCTTGCGATGGGAATAGAAGTTCCTCCAAGGATTCAACTTTCCCCGGGTGGCCCAGGCATCCGCCCAGGAGACCAAGAGGATCCCCAAGGCCTCGCCCTGGCACTGGCGGAAGAAGCGGTACAGGGCCTTCTCCGTTACACCTTCCTTGGTAAGATCGCCGGGGCGCATGTGCATAGCCACCACGGTGGAGACCACCTTTATCTGCCTCCGGGAGAACCTGAGGTTCTTCATTATGCTCTCTATCAATCTCGCCCCCACCACCTCGTGCCTGTAGAACACGACCCTGCCGTCCTCCACCTGCCTCTGCACCGCAGGTTTGCCGATGTCGTGGAAGAACTCCGCCCACTTGAGCAAGGCATATCTGCTCCAACTCCCTATCTTTTCCTCCAGATACTTTTGCAGACCCCTTTTATCCCTTATCCTCCCGATCCTCTTCAATCTGGGCAACAGGTCCTCCATCCTGCGCAGGGCCAACATGCTGTGCTCCAATACATCCAGATGGTGATAGGGGCCCTGCTCCACCCCCGCCATGGAATCCAACTCCGGAATCAACAAGGGAGATATCCCCTTCAGATACATAGCCCACCACCAATTGAAGCAGGAAGGGGAGGAAAAGAGGCGCGACAGCTCCTGATTGATGCGCTCTGCCTTCACCCAGACCAGTCGCTTGGCATCCCTACCGGAAAGGGCCCCGATAACACTCCTGCCCCAGCGCAGTCCACACTGGGCAGGTAGCGAGAAGGCCCGCAACACCCTAAGGGGATCCAATCCAAACGCCCGGGGGGAACAAACCTCCAAGGTACGGGCGGTGAGTGCCCCCAAGCCATTTAGGGGATCGACTACCTCACCCGAGTGCAGGTCCACCGCTATCGCGTTGAGGGTAAAGTCCCGCCTCCGCAGATCCTGGCGAAGGTTTCCCTGCATCTGGGCCACATCCACCGTGCAATCCCTACCCAAGACCAAACGGTAAAGCCCCATTCCCTCGTCCAAGACCACCACGACCCCACCAAGCCTCTCGCGTAGGAGATTCACATCCTCCCAGGCCTGAGGAGATACGATGTCCACATCCAGTTTTGACCTAGGAAGACCCAAGAGGGCATCCCTTACGAGCCCACCAACCAGATAACGCCCCTTTGGCAGGACATCCCTGATATGCCTAACCTGTTCCCATTCCTGAGGAGACAGTGTCTCAAAAGGAAAGACCTTCATCAAAGCAGAGGAAGAATCTGAGCCTCCATGGCCTCGGTATCCAAGACCGCAAATGTGGGATTACCGGTAAGATAACCGCAGAGCTCGCCGGGATTTACCACCAGACAAGCACCTTCCTTGCGAATCTCCTTCTGGTGGGTGTGGCCGTAAACGACCACATCCTGAGAGGCATAGAACTCCGGGGATACCTCCTCGGGCTTGTGGACCACCACTATCTTCTTACCGTCCAATTCCAAGGATAGCGGTGGTTCGCTTATTCGCCCTGAGGAGACCTTGACCAAACCGTTCTTCTCCCCGTCGTTGTTGCCAAAGACCCCCTTCCACTCTATCCCCGAATCCATCAAGGGGCGGAGGGAAAACGGGGCGACGAAATCCCCCGCGTGGAGCACGAACTCGACCCCCAGTTCCCTGAAGCGCTCCACGGCCCGCTTTATCAAGGGCATGTTATCGTGGCTGTCGGAGATGATCGCTACCTTCATAAGGGATCAGATCTCGAATATGTCTGCAGAGTCCAGGACCTCTTCCTCTACGAAGATCGGGACACCCACCCTTAAGGCTAAGGCTATGCTGTCCGAGGGCCGGGCATCCACCCACACCTCCGAGCCGTCCTCCTTTTCCAGAACGATCTTGGCGTGGAAGGTATTGAACTGCAGTTTGTCCACCACCACGAACTTCACCTTTGCCCCGAGGGACTCTATCACCGACTTCAACAGGTCGTGGGTAAGAGGACGCGGTGGCTCAAAACCGCTTATCTTCATCTTGATAGAGGTGGCCTCCGGGAGGCCAATCACTATGGGTAGAAAGCGCTCGCCGTCTATCTCCTTCAGGACTATCACCTGATCGTGGCGCTTCTCGTCAATGATTATCTTGGAAAGCTCAACCTGGACCATATTGCAATTTTAACAGATATCCCCGCAGGTGTAAACCGCCCCTACGCAGTGGCGAAGGCTTTGTCCACTTCCCATATCTTGTTGAGGTAGTCGTGGACCATCCGATAGGTGTTAAAGTAGGAGGCCTGGGCAATCGCGTTTATCATCTTGTCTATCCACGGGGAGCTCAGGTCCACTTCACCTTGGCGATTGGTGGAGTAATAGAGAGAGACTACTTCCTCCAGGGCAGAGTAAAGGGCCTCCGCATCCTCGTCCAACCTCAGGTTCAGCTCGTTGCTGGCGTCGTTGGTCTCGTCCCTGTAGCCGAATATCCAGCCGATGTCCTTGTCCTCCGCCTCCACTACCCATCCGTCCAAGGTGGTCAACTGCAGGACACCGTTCAATATCGCCTTCATCCCACTGGTGCCCGAGGCCTCAAACGGAGGCAGGGGATTGTTGAGCCAGACATCCACGCTGTTCGTCAGCAACTTACCAAAATAGGTGTCGTAGTTCTCCAGCATCATTATCCGTATGTAGGCCCGGTGCTCGTAGAGGGCGTCTATCTTGTCCATCATCTCCCGGATGAAGGTGAATCCGAGGTTGTCCTGAGGATGGGCCTTCCCCGCCATGATGATCTGTATCTTGCCCAGTCTTCTTGCGATCTCCACCAGCCTGTCAGGATTCCTGAGGATGAGGCTCGGCCGTTTGTAGGCCGCTATCCTTCGGGCCCAGGCAAGGGTAAAGACATTCTCGTCCACCCCCCACTTCCAGAGCAGGTCCACCAACTGGCGCTTGTTCTTCTGGTGGGCCTGCCAGAGGTCCCTGCGGAACTCCTGATTGGACCTCAACTGCTCCACATTCTGCAGTCTCGTCGGATCCTTCTCCCAATCACCAAAGACATCCCGGTACTTGTCAAACAGGTTGCGGAAGGCATCGGAGACCCAGGTGAGGGTGTGCACCCCGTTGGTTATGGCCACTATCCTGTCCTTGTAATCCGGGAACTGATTGTGCATCACCCAGGAGTGCTTCAGGGCAACCGCGTTTATGTGAGAAGAGGCGTTCATAGCCACCAATGTAAGGTTTATTATCCCCGGCCTGTCGGGTTCGGTGCCCAACCGCTCCAGTATAGAGATGTCCTCCTCGTTCAACACCGCCCGCAGGTCGTTCACATGGAACCTGTCGTGGCCAGCGGAGACCGGAGTATGACAGGTGTAGACGAACCTCTTCTTCTCTTCCTCTATCTCCCCATCCGACCGTCCCCTGGCCCGCTCCAAGAAGGCAAACGCAGCGTGGCCCTCGTTCAGGTGATAACGCACCACATTGTAACCCAGCTCATCTATTGCCTTCATCCCCCCCAGCCCGAGGATGACCCTCTGGTATATCTTCCACCAGGGATTATCACTGCGATACAACTGATCCGTGAGTTTCCGCAGGGGCTCGGGGTTCTTCTCCAGATTAGCGTCCAGCAATATGAGAGGGACCACGAATCGGTGATCGTAACTGTAGACATAGTACTTCCACAGCCTTAAGTGGAGCTCGTCGTTTCGCATCTTTAGGCATATCTCTTTGTCGAGAGGAATAAGGCCGGGATAGTGCCAAGGATCCCAGTGCATCTCCTCGGGCAACTGGCCATATCTGAACCAGAAGTTCTGCTTAAAGTATCCCTTGTTCCAGAGGATGCCTATCGCAACTACCGACATTCCCAGGTCTGCCATAGACTTGGTCGTGTCCCCTGCCAGGACTCCCAGACCACCGCTGTATATCGGCAGGTCCAGCATCTTATCTATCTGGATGTCCAGAAAGTAATCCAAGGCCCGCATGTTGGAGAAGACCTCGTGGCGCCGGAACATGTTCGCCTCCGGGATCTCTCCCGAGACGGGAAAGGAATTGTATATGCTGGGTGCCAGACCGTATTCCATAGAGAAGTAGGCTATAGAGGTGAGATCTGGTGAGGCAAGGGCCTCCTCCGCCTTCAGTATGGGCTCCAAAGGAAAACCGTAGAAACTGTCCTCGGTGATGTACTTGGCGTAATTCTCCTGAAAGGATTCTATCGGATTGATTTCCAGAAATCTGGCCAACCTGCTCACATCTCCCCCCTGATTTGCGCCACCCCTTCTACACGGTCCCTATTATAACATCGCCCTAATGAATAGGGAATAAGAAAACCTATAATGTATAGGTCAGCAATACTCCCCCTATCTTCTTAGGCTGGCTAATGTTATCTCCATAACCAGTGCTACGAACCAAAACTCGGGATAAGTCCTTTTGCTCAACACCTCCCTCTGCTATACCCGCTTCCAACAATTCCTTCAAACCTGGCCCCTCTTCTTCAGGAAATACTTCCTCGCCCAAGTACAGCTGGCCTCCTGCGATGTACTGCAGAAGTGCCTTTATCTCTTCATCTTCCCTGACTGCAGCTACTATCTCCTTATAGGTCTCTTTAACCGCCTGGCTTTCCTTGGTATCCAAGGCCTCGTCGTCCATTCCCAGCATCTCCTCCAAGAGACTCCCTCTCAATCCCATCGCCTCAAAGGCCCTCAAGATAACGCCATCCCCTATTCCCTCTGATTTAAGCCTCATCACGATCTTCCACAGCCTCACCAATCCACTCAACTGTACATCTTCCTCCCCAAACACCTGCCTCTGAAGAACCCGCAAGGCATAGTGGACATTTCCCATCTTTGCCTTTTCGACCCAATCGTCGTCGATCGCACTCTCATCTATCCGCACCTCCACCAGAACATTCCCATCCTTATCTTTCACGAACACCTTATTTCCATCAATCCCGGAGCTGATCAACCCTTCCCTAGCCAACCATTCCATCACCTCGTGGAATACCGCAATGGGATCCTGCAACAGGGGTTCGGTTATCAAGATCTCCCCTTCATCTGACCTGGCCAACAGTATCCGGTTATCCCTATACCTCGGATCCCGGAAGGTGTAGATCTTAAGATTCATAGAAGATAATTTCTCTTGGGCATAATCTAATAAGCCACCAAGGGCCTCACTATACTTGTCACCCAATCTGGACAGAGCATCCGATATAACCGAAACATCCACTGTATTCTCTTTAAGGGCTCTTACCTCTGAGCCATCCAAATCCAAGTCACCGATGTTGGACCTAGGCCTCAAGGTCTCCAAGAAATCTCTTAGCCACAACCGGTACATCTCATCATTGCTCGGGACTCCGAGCTCTTTTGGGTTATCTAGAACTTCCAAAAGATAGGAGATAAACCTGTACTCTTCTGAATCCGCAGAGATCTTTGCAAGTCTATCCTTTATTGCCACTAAACTGTTGCGTGCATTAAAATCCATAGCAGGATGCCTATTGCCGTCCAGCCTTGCCTTCATCAAGGCACGCGAAATGCGATAAAGCTGTCCCGGATCCGACTCCTTTTCCTCGGAATAAGTCGACATCTTCATCAAGATCCGAGTTACTGCTACTAGTTCCTCATTGGAGAGTTCCTCGTGTGCCTCTAAGAAGGCGGGAAGCAACAACGTCGGATCCGAACCGATATATCTACCCGCTTCGGCACAGGGTCTGAGTACCTCATTTGCGAGGACCTCCCCAGTATAATTCCTAGCCCAAGTGTTGTCCTTAGCGTAAAACGCCAACTCGTAAAGGGCCACCGCAAACTCGTACTTATCCTTCGATGGAAATGGTGGAGGCCCTACCTTTTCCATCTCTGCCTTCGCCCGACGCAAAATTGCCTTCCCAAAGCCCAATTCCGGAGCAACGATCTGCGTTGCAATCAGGTTGATCAGATGAGCCAAAACGCCATCAAAGGCCTTTATCTCATCGTCCGACCACAGGCCAGGGGAGTAGTTCTTAATGGCATCCAAAAGGGCCTGCCTTATCAGGAGCTCACCAAGGGATTCCATTTCGGCACTGTTCAGAAAGTCCTTTATATCCTTTTTTACATCCTCAAGGTATTGACTAACCACGGGTCCCAACCCTAGCTTGTGCAACTTCCTCAAAAAGAACATAACTTCTCGAGGTGCGTGAACGACCCCTTCATAAACCAAGTGGTCTTGTTTAGTTCGTTCACTAAACACCTCCCAGTCCAAGTCCCCCACTGCTCTTTCCCTAGCCATATCGTACAATGTCTCCCAATAGACCTTTACCTGCTCATCGTAGGGCACAGGTGCCTCGAGCGTAGGGATTGCCCCCTTGGCTACCAAAAGGCGTACCAAGGACTTCCACTCTCTATCTCGGTGCATCCTAGGGGTGAAGGAGAGCAAAGCGAAAACGCGATTCTTGTCCTCATCTCCCAGTTTGTCTATGTTTCTTTCGATTACGCTTCTGAACTCTGCATAAACCCTCCTACTAGTAGCCGAGTCGTTTACGATCTCTGTAGCGACCCTGACTAAACCTTTTAGGACATCCATCAACCCAAGAGCAGATTCCTTTTGAGAAACCTCTCTCCTGGATTTTTTACTCTCAACCTTTCGATCAGTAGTTTTCTCAGATCGAACAGGGGTTGCTTTAAAGGAATCTGCTCTGGTTTCCTCATCGCCTTTGGCTTTCGCATCTTGCAAGAGATTGGCCACATCGAATTGAAGGATCAAGTTGCCCTCTCCATCTACACCCCAATCAAACGCCTTTCCCCTCGTATAGGCCTTTATCGCCTCTATAGCCTGCGCGGGAGGGGTGGTTAGATAACCACTTTGTATCTCCACAGGCTCCTTATTCCTCAACCTATCTAACACATCTATCCATTCTCCGGAGAGCACCGCGTTGACCTTGAGATACAGCTCTCCATTTACTAGACTACAGCTAACAGGCGGATTGTAGGCATCTGCGTTCTCCATTAGGACATCCAACACATCCTTGCTGTCGCTCTGTTTCTTTTTCCTTAACAGGTTTATCAGTAACGGTAGTCTTTCTACAGCACTTACGCCATCGTAGGAGAGAACCTTTAAAAACCTATGTAGCAAGAGGAGAAGCTCCTTAGCGGATCCCTTGGCATCGTTTATCAAAGCCTTCAGGGATACAGTACTCGCCTTAGGCATATTCTTTCTCGGTAGATTTATGGATTGCAACCTCTTAGCAAACTCAAACTCATCTAACCCTTGAGCATTTTTCAACACATCTCTTATTAAATCCCCGAACTTCCCTTCCAGGTCCAGAGAAACATCCTCTTGGATCGGCTCCTCTTTTATAATCTTGACCTCCCACCCTTTTCCCTGCGGGCGAATCTTTACCCAAACCTCCCTGTCGCCCTTTTTCCTATCTATCGCCTGCACCAATGCTGCCTTTATCTCGTTTACCACATCCAAGACCCTGCGAAAGCCTTTATTCGGCATCTCCTCGTACACTCGTTCCAGATACCTCATCAACTTTTCTTTCTTTTCCACATGGATAACGATGTTATCCTCTTTGAATATCTCCCCGATCTTGGGCAGATACTTTTCCTCTATCGCCTTCCTTACATCTTCCCCACCCAACGGAGGCATCACCTCCACCGCACTAAACCTGGCAAGCTCCGGGGACTTCGTATCTGCGTTACCCACATCTCCGGATATCTCCTTGAACATCTCGTGGACCGCCTGTAGATATACCTCCTTTACCTCCTCCCTTGGCTTGTCATACGGCCAATATCCTTCTGGCGCCTTATTCGTGGTAAAGAATATAATCGCATTCCGCGTATTCAATTCTCTCCCTTTATTGTCCTTGATCCCACCGGGTTTCTCTGCCTGCATAACCAGGGTTTGTATTAGGTCCCTCTCCACCGGGGATTTTTCCACCTCATCTATCAACAATACCACCATGGGGCTTTGCTGCATCTTCTCATTCGCCCGGCTTATGAAGGTATCCTCGCCGTATCCGACATACGAAGGTTCAGCCCCCGTCAGTTTCTTGATGTGCCTTATCTGCTCACCCGACTCTTTAACCAATGCTGGTCTATCCTCATCTCCACTGATGTACCGCGCTACGGCCTCAGCCAACTCAGTCTTGCCCGTCCCGGTTGGCCCTGCTAACAAAAAGACCCCTATCGCCCCTTTTCGATCGGGATTTAACAACGCGGTGCGTATCTTTTCGGCAACGGTCTCTATCACATCCTCCTGACCAATTATCTCCTGTTTGAGATACCTTTTCAGCCCGTCCACCCATTCGTTTATCTCATCTTTATCCTCGGTGAAGGCAATACGAGGTATACCCCGTTCCTCGAATATTCGGTCTATGTCTTCTTTGGTAAGGCGCGCCTCCCCAGACTCTAAAATAGACCTATACAGCTTCTCAACATCCTGTATCGCCTTTTTAAGCTCTTTCTTCGCAATGATCCTTTCCTGTCTGCCACTGGCATGTCTATAGGACAGAACTGCATCATATAGCTTGACAATTGCATCCTTGAGTTGGTATCTAGGGATCTTCTGTATCTTCTCCATAATCGCGGTATGCAGCAGATCTAAGGCTTCCCGAGGTTGAGGAGCGTTCGGAAAGAGCTGAAGCATCTTCCTAGAAATGTACTCTATCGCGGATAGATCTATCTCTACCTTATAGGTGTCCTCTAGATCTCTTTTGGTCTTCAATAAAAGCTGTTTCAGCTCTAATTGACTAACTTGGGGGACCTGCATCTCTGTAAACCTGCTTGCTAACGCCTTATCCTTACTGCGGACGAATGCATCCCACTCTTCATTCGTAGTTGCACCTATCAATATCACCCGATGTCGCTCATCAGAAGATTCCATAACCTCCTTGAGCAACTCGAGCACCGACGGACTCATGCGTGCCAACCTGTGTATCTCGTCCGCTATAATGACCGGTATATCCCCATCCTTCCTCACATCGCTGACGAACTTTTTTATCTCGTCCGCTACAGCTGCCGGTTCGAATTGGGTTAGCATAGAAGTGTTAATGCGAAAGACACGGACATTATCATGGAGCGTTTCTCCACTAAGCAGTCTATAAGACAACCAACTAAGAAGCAGGCTTTTCCCAGCAGAGGCCCTACCCAAAAAGATCACCCCAGATCTTCCGTTCTTCCTACCTATGACCGAATTGACTTGCTTCAAGGCGTCCTGGAAAAACCGGCGTTCGTATACAACACTCTTCTTTTCATCCCACCAAGCGAATAGTTCGTCTAAACGAATTTCCTGTAACCACGAAGGGGCCTTTTTTTCTTCCTTTTTCTGCTTCCCCGGGGAAGACGATAACAATGCCCCCACAGCGGGAAGCATACCTGCATGCACATACCCAAATCCGAAGTGGACATCAATTAACAGCGCACCCAATACGAAGATAAACAAGACCAAACTCTTGGCATTGGATTTAAGGACCTTCTTGAGCTGGTCAGACAGATTGTTATTCCGCTTCTCAACCTTTGTGCTTACCTGCCTTACGGTTTCTCTTTGGCTTACTCCCAATTCTCGGGCAGTCCCCTTATCCAACATCTCGTAGAGCATCCGGAACGAATCGTCGTCTTTGATATTACCGATAATCCTTTCTATCTGTTCTTGGGACAGTTTTAGTTCGTCAGTTATTAATTGGGAATTCGTAAGCTCTTCTTTAAGGGCAGAGAAAAACTCCTTTTTACTTTTTATCTTTCCATCCAAAAAGTCTTCAATGACCTTTGACAGGGCTCCTTTCACGAAGATCATCAGGGGGTGCCAATCCATGTTCAACTTGGTCTCAATAGCACCAATCTGCTCTCCGGTCTCCGCCTTGCTCAGCTCCTCGTAAGCCTCTTTCCATGTGTCCTGCTTCTCCTTTATGTCCGACTCTTCGCTCTGTTTTTGTTTTTCGACTTCCTTCAATATCTCTTCCAACAACCGAAGTTTGGCCAACATAGAGAGTTTGAGGGCTGCCCAGTGTCCAAGGGTTTCTTTCAAATTTTTCAACAAGTCCTCAGCATCTTCTTCACGCATCCAGCTATGAATCTTCACTCCTCTAAGCTCAAAATACGCTCTTTTAATCTCTACATAAGCAATCTTATCCTTCTTAAAACCGTCCAATACCTCCAACAACCTATTTCGAAGCTCCTCGGAAATGCTACTTGTAATTTGTTCTAACTCTACTCTTGAGACCTTCAAATTAAACCTCTCAATCAACAGCTCTACTTGTCTCATCATCCTTTCATTTTGCATCCGCGCGTCTTTTAACTTCCGATATAACTTATCGGAAATGCAGGCATACTCACCCATACAAGACACATCCCAAGTGGCAGTGTCCTGGGAGCGGAGGCCTTCCCAATAATATTCCTTAACTTCCTCGAATATCTGCGTTATCCTGTCGTAAAATCTTCGTTCCAGCTGTGTTCTTCTCTTCTCAGGGAGCGCGCCGATCTCTGCCCACATCGCTATCATCTCATCCGCAACACGGTACCATATGATCTTACCTTCATCGTCCACCCAGCGCTCAAACCGATTCTTCCTGGACTCCCATATCCCCCTTTCAGAGCTACGGCCATAGCGCAATCGGTAAAAATCGAGCAACAGACCACTGTCCCGTTCTCCCGCTTTCCTAAAGGCATCCTCTACCCGCTTCCACCTCTCAGGCTGGTACTTCTTCATGTAAAGGGTTGCCACATGGCCAAACAGATAGTGCGCGGATAACAGCTTCGCATCTTCACTCTTGGGATCCAACAACTCTCCATCCTTTATTACGAGATCGCCATCCTTATTCAAGAAGGCCAAGATCTTGTCTCCATCCCGGCGCTCCTCCGGCTTTATCTTAACCACCCTCTCTCCCCATATCTTCACCTCCTTCATCCGCCCCTCACTAACCCATATCTTTATCTTTTTCCCCTCTCCTGGGATCCAGTACTTTCTTCCTCTCTCCGGTATGTTTATATTTACTATAGCCGATCCATCTGCAAGCACATCCGCCTCAGCCTGATTTACATATTCCTTAGCAAAGCTGTCGAACTGATTCCTGAATTTCAGAACAACACTTGCCTCTTCACCCGCCTCTATCAGGCGTCTACCCAAAACCTCACCGGTTATCCCGATGAGCCTCTTGGCCACATCCTTCCACCTTTTCCTATCAACCCTCAACGCAACCGGTATCCACAACCTCAAAAAGTAGGCCTCTATAAGGCCCCGTATATCCTCCTCTTCATACCCACGAGCAGGATCGTCTTCCTGCCACCTCTCCATCAAGCCCTTGGCTATCTCAGGCAGATCCCTCTCTACATCAATCGTCTTCACAACCGCATACTTACTAAGATCCCCCGGCAGTATCTTCAGGTAGTCACCTATCCCCCGAAAGTCTACGCCACCTGCAACGACATCCGAATCTTCCCCAAAAAAGGTCCTCACATAGCCTGCCAGCACATCTGCCTTGTCCCAATACCCCGCTACCTCGTAAAAGGCACCAGTGTTGAAGAACAACCTCTCAAGCTCTTCCTTCTCTATCCTCTTGCCCAGCACCTGAGCAAGCGCCACCTCCCCCGCAACCTGTCTGACGGGCTCGTACTCTCTGGCGGTGTTCACCTTCTTCTCGAGGATCCTGCCCGCCTTCTCCAGAACAGGCCTTAACCACTCGCTCTCCGTCTCGTATCTCACCCGCAATCTTAGTGTATCAACGGCGTACCTATCCCCATCCCGTATCACTTCCAAGTCCTTTGGCTCTATCCAGAACCTGAACTGCTCCTCTTCAAGATCCACTTCATCAATGCCCTCACCTACCAGAAGGCGGGCCAGGACCTGCTTGGCATCCCGCTTCAACTGCAGATCTGCTTCAAACAAGCGCCTACCAACCGAGCTGACCAACATCGCCCTCCCACCCAGCTCGGCTAAGGAGTTTACTACCCCCAGATTCACCCACAGATCTTTAGGATCAGTTATAGAAAGGAAGAGGATCTCGCTTGCAATCTGCCGACTATTTACCGTCATCCCCAGCGGAGCAAGGACCTGCCAAGCACCTTGGGTTATGGATATAGCAGGATAAGGCCCCACTCCACCTACCGCCTGGGCCCGGGGAGTTGCCGGCAAGGTGGTTAGAAAGAGCATGACGGAAAGTAGTATGCGTAGGATCATCTCTGTACCTCCCAAACTAATTTTAAATGTTTTTAAATCCATTTATTTTAAATGAGCATAACATCTGATACAGCTTCTTGTCAACGAAAAACACACAAATCCCAAAAGATTGGCTTCTCCCCAAGCCCGCAAGGACAATGATTAAAGCGAACAGCGTCCTTGCTCCTTAATAACCACTACATCCCTGAGATTGATACGGGTCCAGATACCTCCCGGCCGAACGACCTTCTCATTCCTTCTAACCCCATCACTTACACGCGCCTTTCTCATGGCCTCTTTTAACCACTGGTAGGCTTGATCTATCGCCTCCCCTCCTTTCCCCCAGCCTAACCCGTGACCCACATCGTCTCCATGCACCCATTCTCCTGGGCCTGCGCTCGCGGTGGGAGGATAAACTACTAGTACTCCCTTTGCCTCTTTATCCCCGGTAATACATACTCTTTATTAAGGTCCTCTTTAATTCCGTATCCCCCTTCGTAAACTCCACATCTCCCCCTAACTCAAGGTTATCTCTCCGAGCAGTCTTTCTATCCCTACCTTCCCCTATCCTCACCCTCTTGGGCCAGATCCATACCCTAAAAGCAGGGCCCACCTCTGATGAATCTCCTCCTATCCCTTCTACCTCCTTCGTCACACCTTCCCACATCAGGGCCCTCTTCACCAATCCCCTTAACCTCACATCCGCATCCAAAAATACCCGTGCCAATTCGGTACCCATAAGCGCAGGAGAGGCCACATCCTCTCGAGCAGGTTGTACATGTTCAGACCCACCACCATCTCCCCTATAGGAAAGGCGATCCCCGTGAGGAAGAACTCCATAGTCATTTCCAACGGTAAGGGAGAAATTGCCACCCTCGCCCAACTTTATCCCTACTATCCCTATATTGGTGGGATTGGTGAGCACCTGCCCTATACCCGCCGGTAGAAATAACTGGATAACAAGCATCAGACTAACGACTAAATGAACTATCCCTATCCTTGCCATTATCAATGAGAGCCCTCGTTTTGTTTTTCGTCTATCAGATTTCAGCATAGTTTTTATATTGATTTAAAAATTCCGTATAAACTACTGCAAAATCCCCCGCCAATCAATCCTTTTGTTTCTATCTTATAGGTCCTCCCTCAAGCCCCTAGCAAAGCGGAAACTGCCCAGTAAACTCTTTGCGAAAAACAACCCCACCCACCTGCCTCGCACCTCTGCCTGCCACAACGGCAGTCTCTGCAGAGGGAGAGGCCTTTTTAGGACCAAGACTACTACGCCGTCGGGGTGGTTCCAGACCCAGGCCCAGAGATGCCGAGGAGAGGGGATCTCGGCCAGATCTCCCTCCAATCTCCCCGCAAACCCGAACTGTCCGGCGTACTTCTCAGGGAAGACCGCCACCGGCCTGCCTTCCTCCTGAAATATCCTTAACAATCGTCCCGCCTCAGAAAGATCCCACGCCTTAGACAGTCGATAAACCGGACCCGCATTCACCGCACTCACCGTCAATACGATGGCCAAGGAAAGGAGGATAAGATTGGCTTTCTTGCGCCAAAAAAATATCACCAGAAACCCGATAAACACCGAAAGCCACCATGGAAAGTACCTCCCGTATCCGCTGAACACCTTGACGAGAAGGACGCCCACAAAGGCCACGGCGAAGACTGTGCCCACGATCCGTTTGACTCGTTCCACATCTATCCCACCGTTCTCTTCCAACAAAAAGACCCCAATGGCGAGCGGGACCAAAGCAGGTAAAAGGTAATAGATCTGCTTGCCGCTTATCAGAGAGAACAACAGCAAGGTATATCCTGCCCAATAACCGACGAAACGCAGGCCCGGGGAGGTTTCCCATAGTCTCTTGACCACCTCAATCCTTATCCCCAACAACCAAGGGAAACCCAATACCGGGATCGTCCACAGATACCACCATATGGGCCTTGCGTGGGCAAAGGAATGGCTCACGCGCCCCAGCGTTTGCTGGAAGAAGACCTCCCTAACATACCCCATTCCCACAGTCTTCACCACCAAGATTAGCCACAACCCAACCACCGCAGATCCCAAAAAGACGCCCAACGCCGCAGGTGCGAGCCACCTCACGACCGGCCTACTCCCCACACCCGAAAACAGCACCGCAAGGGCGATCGCCAAGGCGTGCACATAAAACACCGGGCCCTTGGTGAGCAATCCACCTGCCACCGCCAATGTCAGCACGACGATACCCCTCCAGGGACTCCCCTTTACCAACCAGAGCATCCCCATCCCTGCCAAGGCGACGAAAAAACTGAGGGGGATGTCGAACAAGAACAGACTCATCCACAGGGCCCAGACGGGAAGTGCCAATAGAAAGAGACCCGCTTTCCAGACATTTCCTTTGTACTCCGGGAAGAGATCGCCTGCCATCCTAACCGTCAGGTGCGCCGTAGCCAGCCCAAAGGAGAGGACTACCAACCTCGGGGTGATCGCATTCGGGCCAAAGAGAAGCCAGGAAAGGTGTACCAGCCAGAAGAGGAGCGGAGGCTTGTGGGCATATATGTGACCGTTGAGGATGGGCACGACGAACTGGTGCCTTGCCCACATGTCCCAAGCAACCGAGAGGTAGCGGGTCTCGTCTATCGGCAGGGGCGGGCGAAAGAAGGAGGAAAGCCCCAACAGAAGAGCAGATATCCAAAGCAGAGCCAGCCCGATCAACTACCCCCGTCCTCCTTTACGAGAGACAAAGTGGATGAAGTAGAGGTTCCTCAGGTATATGAATATACCACCCGACTGTCCAACGATAAATACCGGATCCCTGCGGTGGATAGCGTAGATCAGAAGGCACAACCCACCCAACAGACTAAAGTACCAAAACCCGACCGGTATCACGCTGGCCCGGGCCCGTTCACTGTATATCCACTGGAGTATAAACCGGGCAGAGAACAATCCCTGCCCGAGGAATCCTATCACCAGCCAAACGGCATCGTGCCCCATCTACACCTCCTCACATTCCGGCCTAACCCAGCGCCTCAACAACCACCACACGCCAAACACATCTATCAGTCCGCTCAGGGTCCTCCCAACAACCCCGTACTTGGACCTCCCCCTCCTCCTCGGCCGGTGATTGACCTCCGCCGAGACCACCCTTGCCCCCACCTTCCGGGCAAGTACGGTCACGAACCGATGCATGTGATCAAAGAAGGGAAACTGCAGGTAAAGTTCCCTTGGGAAGACCTTCAAGCCACAACCGACGTCCGGGATCTCGTCCCCAAACAACACCCTGCGTACCAACCCGGCGAATCCCGAGGCAAACCTCCGACTCCACCCATCCCTGCGCCGGATGCGGTTCCCCACCACCATGACCAGATCGCCGTACCTTTTCTCCTCCCAGAACCTCCCGAGGAGCCTCGGCAGGTCTGCGGGATCGTTCTGCCCGTCACCGTCCATAGTGATGACCACCTCCCCCCGGGCAGAAGAGACCCCAGTCCACAGGGCCGCACTCTGCCCAAACCGCCTCTTGTGCCTCAGGACCCGCACTTGCGGGATCTCCTTTCTAATGCGATCCAAGACGAGGGGCGTGTCGTCCTCGCTGGCATCGTCCACGACGACGACCTCCCAACCCTCAACGCCCATCTCATCGAGGACCTCTTTTACCTCCCTAAGGAGATCCGCCAGATTCTCCCCCTCGTTATAGGCGGGAATGACGACGGACATCCTTACCTGCCCAAGAAAACGAGACCCAGCGTCCAAAGCACTACCACCTCAATCCAAGTTATTTGCCTTTTACCCTTAGCCACCCAAACCATGGCCAACAATCCAGAGATCAATACCAGAGAAACGAACCACAACCCGACCTCCAATAGCTTACTCCCGGCGACGAGCGCCGCCAAGGCTGCCCATATGACGGGTATGCCCAAGGACAGAGGCCGTTCTGCCTGCCTGAGTTCCATTGAGATCGGCAAAACGAAAAACAGAACCCCGGGCAATCTGCCGAATTCAACCAATTCCGAGAGATAAAACAGTCTTAGATTGTACATCAATACACCAAGCGGGATCAATGCGTCCACGAGGTATACTCGGGGATCCCGAATTCCAACGATGGCCCTGACGACTATGACCCAAAACACATAGGAGGGAAGGGATATCCTAACACCCGCCACGCCACCTATCAATACCAGGAGGAGCAAGATGTAGAGGAGCAAATCCCTGCTTGGCCCGACTTTTCCTATACCTAACCCTTTATCCATAGGAGCCCCCACAATAGAGATGTCAGCCCCACGATCGCCCTCATCCAACCCCACCGCATCATTCTCACCAGCGAAAGGATCCCCTCTGTGTAGTCTTCCAATACCGCCATCACCTCTCCCCAGATGGACACATCCAACGGGATCCAGCGATGGTTGATGTAGGTCTCATACCCGGTCCACCTGCGCAAGACCCCGCCAAAGACCCTATGGAGGTTCACGCTCAGGTCAAAGATAACCTCATTAGAAACCAATACAAGCACTATTAGAAGTAAGAGAAAGGGCATCCATCCCTCCAACGGCACAGAAAAGATCAACCAGCCAAGGAGGATAAAGGAACTCCATATAAAGATCCTCACCAATACGGAGATCGGAACCGCCACAGGCACTCGAAGATTCTCCGCTCCGGAGAACTCACTAAAGATCCACGGCACGGCAAACAGGGGTAAAAGGCTCATAAACCCATTCCCATCGGAAGCAAATACCCCCAAAAGGGCCACCTGTCCCAGCCAGGCCCATACTCTACCTTTACCCAACAGGTAATACCACAAGGATATTCCTCCGATAGGCAATATAAATACGGCATAATAGGCATAAAGTGGGAGGATCTCAGTATCCCAAAATTTTACAGCAAAACCAAACAACACCCAGACCAACAATACCCTTATCCACCAGTCAACCCGAGACCACAGGGCCATTATAAGGACGACCAGCCCAAGGCCACCCAAAAACACCGGCTCCTTCCCGTATATAATCCGAAGCACGGACAGAAGAAGGTAAAAAAACGCCAATCGATAAGCGATCTTCTGCCTGTCCCTCGCCCCCGCGAACAGGGCCCAAGGAACAAAACAGGTGAAAGCCCCGGGAGTAGTATAATCAGAGATAAGAAGTGGGACCAGAAGCAGAGAAGAGAGAAATCCTCCCCACCTAAATCTCCTCTGAAATACGGCGCTCAAGACCGTCCACGGCCAGATAACCACAAAGAGGCTCTCGGGATCAACTCCACCAACCGTCCCAATGACATCCATTGCTACCACCCTTTGGAGACCACACCCCTAACCGAAAAACCTGTAGACCATCAAGGCAATCGCCCCAAATGTGCCTAACTCCCGGGAAGCCAAGGATCCTAACGCAAGGATCACCATTACCGCCACCCCTGTATAGACATCATTGGCACACATCAAAAGGCCCCCAATAGCAACCACGCCGTCGAGACCTATAGATTGTCCTGCAAGCATTATAGGAAAGATCAAGAACCAGTACGGAGAATCCGTCCCAGCGTCAAGGATCGGCATCAATCTCAACAGGAAAAATCCGATTATCAGAAACTCAAAAGGCAGTTTCTCCCGCTCTCTGATACCGGTCAACACCATCAATACAGCCCCAAGCCAGAAGGCAATCCTTGCCTGTGACGAATAATCCCCTTTGAGGAGACCGACTCCCAAGGACGAACCCCACACCACCCACGCGCAGACGAGGGACAAGATTACTACGCCGAGATCCAGCACCCTATCCCCCTTGCTCTCGGATCTAACCGCCCTCCAAAGGGCAAACCCCACCACCAACGGCAACACCCACCACAGCACCCCCAACAGGAAAAGGGGAAGAACCAGAAGATACCTGTAATCTTTTGAAAGGAGAAACATCCACAAGGACGCACAGGCAAACCCTACTGCAAGAGGATCCATCACCAACATAATCCCCCTCAACAGCGGTTGAGCAACTCGTCCATCAGGTGGAGGTAGTCTATGATGAGGCGGGTGATCAAGAACTTCTCCCTCACCAACTCCTTCCCCCTACTGCCCACCTCTCTGCCCATGTCCGGATTATTCAATATCTCAACGATCTTCCTCGCAAACCCGTCGTAATCCATGGGATCGAACAAAAATCCGGTCTGCCCGTCGGTTATCTGCAAGGGGATCCCCCCCACATTGGAGGCCACTACCGGCTTCTCTTTCCAGAGGGCCTCGGTAACCGTCAGCCCAAAACCCTCCTTCACTGATTTTTGTATCACCACCGCAGCAGAGCGCTGGAGGACGTTTACTAGGACATGATTCTCCGCAGTTATGAGTATGACATCCCGATTATCCAGATAGGGCTTGGCCCGGTTCAACACCTTTTGATAGATCTGCCAACCCTCAGGGTCGTCGGTGGCCATAGAACCACACAATATGAGCCTGCAATCCACCTCCTGCTTTACCTTCTGGAAGACCTCCAGGACCCCGAGGGGATCCTTCCACTTGTCAAACCGGGATATCTGAAGGAGAATCGGCTTGTCCGTGGGTATCTTAAACTTCCTGAGGTGGGAATCTATCACCGACTGAGGCAGTTCTCGGTTCTTGGGAGAAAGAGGGTCTATCACCGGGAAGAATATCCTCTGCTCCACCGGGAGATCGGGTTTTTTGTACTGTTCACTGGAGACGATCACCTTCTCGTAGCGGATTATAAATCTCTTGAGGAAGTTCCAAAGATCGGGATTGGGATTAGAAAGGTCCACATGACAACGCCAAATCCAAGGCTCTTTTTTATGATAGAACTTTATCAGAGGGAGAGGCTGGGGGTCGTGGATGATAACCATGTCGTGGTCTATGTGGGTGTAGGTAGAGAAGTCCTCGTTGGTCTGCAGGTACAACCTCTTCTTATTATCGGTAAGGTTCAGGGAATCTCCTTGGAGGGCGTTGTGGAACTTCTTGGTTATCTCAAAGAAGTCAGGACTGCCCTTCAATATCCTCCATCCCGCGCTTATTCCAACATCGTTCAGGAGGGGGATCAGGGAACTCAACATCTCCGCCACCCCACCACCGTAATAGGTGGAGTTGATGTGAACCATGGAGCGGTTGTAGAGCTTGCCTGCCAACTTGTATATGGAAACGATGACCTCCTCCCCCACGATGTTCATGTAATCTACGACGCTATGCCTCATTTCGTCCCTCCCAACCTCTTCAGAAGTTCCCTTACCTCCTCGGGATCGTCCAGTCTATACCTCGCCTTGGATATGCCAAAGCCGACCTTTACGGAATAGGCCCAGTCCGGGACCACCTCGAACATATCCTCGTCAGTCCAGTCGTCCCCTGCTACCAAAATGAAGTCGTAATCGTCTCTGGCCAGCCAGTGGAGTATGGCCCTCCCCTTGTTTATGCTGGTATTCTTCACCTCGATAACCTTGTTCCCCTCTAGCACCCCTATCTCGAGGTTGGCTATCAACTGAAGGAGGGCGTCCTTCAGCTCCCGCGCCCTCACCGTCGCGAGCATAGGATCACACCTGCGATAGTGCCAGACCAGAGAAAACTCCTTCTCCTCTATAAACGAACCCGGGGTGCGGTCGGTATAGAGTTCTAATATCGGGCGGACCTTGTCCTTCCACTCGTTGTCCAACAACTCTATCATCTCCCACTCGCCCCCGGTCTCCTTTATCCAGACGCCGTGTTCCGCTATCATGCTCACGGACAGATCCCCAAACCATCTCTGAAGGGTATATGGATCCCTCCCGCTGACGATCACCACATCGTTCTTCTCGTCAGCGATCAGGCTCTTGAGTATCTCGTAGAGTTCTGGATCGGGTTCGGCCTTCTCCGGTTTGTCCCTGAAACCCACTAGCGTCCCGTCGTAATCGAGGAATAGCACCCGCCTGCGGGCCTTGGAATAATCTTGGATCAACTTATCCGCCTCTTCGCCGATCAACTTCTTCCCGGAGAAGGCTATTTGCCTTGCCTTGGTATCCAACAGGCGCTCCACGAAGTCGCTTGCCCACCTCACCACATCGTAGCGCTCCAGCCTCCTCTGCATAGCGGACATCCGCACCGCCTTCTCCTCGTCGCTCATCTCAAGGGCAGTCTTTATCGCCTTGGCAACCGCTCCCCTGTCCAGAGGATTAACGATGATCGCCTCCCCCATCTCCCGAGCAGCGCCTGCAAGCTCTCCCAATATCAGCACTCCGTTGCCGTCCACCTTGCTGGCAACATACTCCTTGGCGACGAGATTCATCCCGTCCCTCAACGGGGTTATCAGGGCAACATCGCCCACCGCGTACAGGGCAGAAAGCATCTCCCTTGGCACCGACCTATAGAGGTACCATATCGGGATCCAACCGATGGTGTCGTACTTACCGTTTATCCTCCCCACCATCTCGTCTAGATCCCGTTTGAGCTGGGCATAGTGTTCCACCCCCACCCGCGAAGGCACAACCAACAAGATGAAGGTCACCTTCCCCCTCCACTCTGGATACCTGTCGAGGAACAGCTCAAAGGCCTCCAAACGGTGTAAGAGGCCCTTGGTGTAATCCAACCGATCCACGGAGATAATCACCCTATTGGATCCTACCCTCTGACGAATCCGCTCTATCTCCTCCTTCACCGCTGGGGATTCGATGGCCTTCCGAAAGCCCTCGTAATCTATACCCATGGGGAAGACGTCCGCCTGTATCATCCGGCGTTCGGTCAATATCTGGTTAAACGAGTGCTCGTATCCGAGTATCCTCCGAACACTGCTGAGGAAGTGCCCCACATAATCTGCGGTATGGAAACCCACCAGATCCGCCCCAAGTATCCCCTTCAGCACCTCATCTCGCCAAGGCATCAAGCGGAATATCTCCGAAGAGGGGAACGGGATGTGCAGAAAGAACCCCACCGCTAGCTCGGGGATCCGCTTCCTCAACAGGGCCGGCAGGAGCATGAGGTGGAAGTCGTGCACCCAGACTATGTCTCCCGGTCTCAACAGGTCCTCGAGGACATCCGCAAAGAGCTGATTCCCCTTCTTGTAGGCATTCCAGAGGGCAGAGGAAAAGACCGCGTAATTAGGGAAGTAGTGGAACAACGGCCAGACCGTCTTGTTGCAGAACCCGTGATAGAACTGATCCACCAACGACTGGGGCAGGAAGACCGGAACGCAATTCTCCTTCTTCAGGTGACGCTTTACGGTCTGGAGGTCTTCCTTTATCTTCTCTTCTGCCACACCCGGCCAACCCACCCAAAGGCTGTCGTACTGGCGATAGAACGAGGCCAGACCGGTGGCCAATCCCCCAACGCTCCTCTGGAAGGAGAGCTTACCTGCCTTCTTGGAAACGCTTACCGGCAGTCTATTGGATACTATGATGAGCTTACGAGGCCCGATCTCACCCATGTTTTTTATTCTACGATAGGTATGACAGTCCCACAAGGACCAAGTTGGGGACGACCTCCAACCTCACCCCCTTCGGACAAATGGTCCCCAATACATCCTTAAGTAGACCAGCATCCCCTCCCGAGAGTATCCACACATCCCCGGGATCGCTCAGCAGGGGAG
>WGBD01000003.1 GCA_015494465.1 Candidatus Omnitrophota bacterium
GAGAGGCGATACACGGAGATCTGGGGCGAATCACAAAAAAGGATGTGGTGGTCATCCTCTCCAACAGCGGAGAGAGTGAAGAGGTAATAAAACTACTGCCAGTCCTCAAGAGGATAGGCACCAAGATAATAGCCATTACCGGCAGACCCCAATCCACTCTCGCCCGGCACAGCGATGTAGTTTTGGATGTATCGGTGGAACGGGAGGCCTGCCCGCTCAACCTGGCGCCCACCACCTCCACCACCGCGATGCTCGCTATGGGCGATGCGATAGCGGTCTGCCTTATAGAGTTGCGCAACTTCAAACACGATGACTTTGCCCTCTATCATCCCGGAGGTTCCTTGGGCAGAAGACTTCTACTGAAGGTAAAAGACATAATGAGGACCGGGGATCGCTGTCCACTAGTGAGGCCAGAGACGGCGGTAAAAGAGGTACTCCTCCGCATTACCTCCGCCAAGGCGGGTGCTGCCATTATAGTAGACAAGCGGCGCAGGTTGTTGGGTATATTTACTGACGGGGACCTGCGACGGCACATAGAGACCAATGCGAACATCCTCTCCCTGCCTATCCGCAAGGTCATGACCAAGACGCCCATCAGCGTCCACGAGGACACCCTTGCCTTTGATACGATGCAGTTGCTAAAGGAAAAGAAGATAGACGAGGTCCCGGTCGTAAACTCCCGGGGAAAGGTCGTAGGCCTTTTGGACATCCAAGACCTCATTGCTGCTGGCTTATGAAAAAAGGTATCTACAGCCACATCACCAAACTCATTGGAAACACCCCTATAGTCCAGATCCATCGATTATCCACCGGATCCAATCGTGTCCTGGCAAAACTGGAATCCTTCAATCCTTCCGGGAGCGTAAAGGACCGTACTGCCATGGCCATGATATCCGACGCAGAACAGCGAGGCCTATTAAAGCCGGGGACAATCATCGTAGAACCTACGAGTGGAAACACCGGGATTGCCTTGGCGATGATATGTGCCCAGCGGGGATACCACCTGATACTCACTATGCCCGAGAACATGTCTCTAGAGCGCAGGAGACTGCTCCAACTCTACGGGGCGGAATTGGTGCTCACGCCTGCAGAGAAGGGTATGAAAGGCGCTATCGAAGAGGCAGAGAAAATAAGAAACAACAGCAATGGGGCAATAATACTTGATCAATTCAGGAATCCTAGTAACCCAAAGATACACGAAGAGACCACCGGGCCCGAAATATGGATTGCTACAGGGGGCAGAATAGACATCGTGGTCGCCGGGATTGGCACCGGGGGGACCATCACCGGCGTCGCCCGGTACTTGAAGAGAAAGAAGTCCGACATAAAAATAGTGGGCGTTGAGCCAGCAGGCTCTCCGGTGCTCTCCGGGGGCAAACCCGGTCCCCACCGCATCCAGGGAATCGGAGCGGGCTTTATCCCTCCCCTTTTAGAACGGGAACTGATAGACGAGATCGTAGCAATAAAGGACGAGTACGCCATAAGCACCGCCCGGGCGCTAGCCCGATACGAAGGGATCTCCGCAGGGATCTCCAGCGGTGCGATTATGTGGACAGCCCTGAACCTCCCCGTCGAAAACAAGACGATATGCGCGATACTTCCCGACGGTGCAGAGAAATACCTAGCGGATGGTCTACTTGTAAGCTGAGACGAGGATCTCCCGTTCCCGTTCGCTCATCCTATCCCACAGATCGGTCCGCTCCTTTGCGAAGTAGACCACATCGTCCCAGGAGAGCCTATAGCGCGAGGATGGATCCGCCTGAGAACTGTTAAAGAACTTGGCAAGGAGGCGGTTACTGCTCACCAGCCGACGGAGATTGCCAAAGTTTTGAGTTAGACAACACGCATCCAATTCGGTAAAGACCCGACCGTAAGAGCGGAGCTCACTAGCAGGTTGAAAACCCAGTTTGCGATAAAACGGGATGTGATGGGGCAGAACCGCTATGCACAGAGTTATCTCGTCCACATCCGGGAAGATGCGTTCCTTCTCCAACCAAAGGCCTACGCCGTAGGCCTTTCCAAACAGACCGATCACTATCCCCATCTCCGCAAGGGATTCGAACAGTCCAGGCCCAAGGCTCTTATCTACCACCAGCTTCCCTATCTCCACTGCAGGGGGATTCAACTGGAGTTCGGGACACAGCTTGTGCAAAGGTAGCCCCATTTCTCCCAACCAAAACAGGGAAGCAGTACCTAAAAGCTGTCCCTTTAGATCCGCCAGGAGAACGATCGTATCAGGTAGCAGACAATGAGGAGTTACCCATAGATCAGAAGTCCAATCTGGCTTTAGGTAGCCCCTGTCCCGGTAAACCCGGCCAACCAAACGATAGGCCTCCTCTAGCTCGTCTCTTGATACGGGAAAGCGGAACTCCACAGGCCTATACTGCATCCAGGCCCTCCTCTGACGAAATCGAGAAAAGGGTATTCAAGAAGGCCTCTACCAGCAGTTCCAAGAACTTCTCTTTGTCTTCTTCCGAGGCGTTTAAATCCGAGACCCCCACCTGCCAACCAATGCCTAGGTCATTCATCCACACGATCCTGCCTTTGAGAATAATCCCATCTCCACCCGGGATGTGGATGCGAACCTCGACTTCATCGGAGCTTGGTCGATCCACCAAAGAAAAGCCCAATCCAGTCACGCTTATGTTCATCAGTTTCCCAGCTATGCTCCGCTCCCCGTCGAACACCTCCACATCTAACTCCACCTTGGCCCTATCCGCCCTGCGCTTGTCGTCGGGATCGCGTATAGGCAACCTCACCTCTTCCTCCTTGCTTTCTCCAAGGCCCTCCTTATGTAGGCTACCTTCAACCTCTGCCAAAGGGACCGATTACCCCTCCGCAAGAAGGTCCTCCTATACCTCCACAGATAGGTATCGAACTCCTGACAGTAAGGGGAGGGATATATCCTTCCACGCCCTATTATCAACTTCACTGCCTCACTAGCGTTGACCCCGGCGCACATCTGGATAGCGGTGGCAAAAGAGGGGCCTTGCTGGAGGTCAAACCTGACCCTCGAGAGATCTACATAGCGAGCGGGAGTGAGGCTGGGGCACAAACCAACGAAAAACAATATCGCCTTGTCCTCCTCGTCCTTGGCCAGATCAAAGGCAAAGTAGTCCTCCCAGGACATGGACTCAGGGGTAAATACCAACCACGCGGTCGTGAATATCAGAGGTGCAGCAACGACTACCGGTATCCCCTTCTCCCTGGCTCTAGAATACAACAATTGACGGGCAGAAAAGCCAAAGTAGTCTATTCCATCCACTACCACATCTACCCCATCGAGAAAGTCGTCCACGCTCTCCTCGTTTATCCCGTTAGGAAAGGTCTTCACCTGTGCCAAGGGGTTGATCTCCCTTGCCATCTCCTGCATCACCTCGACCTTGGGCCTACCGACGGTAGAGATCCGCGCCCCTATCTGGCGGTTGAAGTTCACCATCTCGTAGGCGTCCAGATCTGCGATGTGGAATCGACCTATCCCAGTCCTCAACAGGGCATGAAGAGTAGCTCCCCCTGCAGCGCCTAATCCCGCTACACCAACCCTTGCGTCTTTGAGCCGGGCCTGCTCCTCCTCGGATATCACGCCGAGGTTGCGCGAGAAGGCCAAAGAATAGTCAAACTCCATCTCCCCTCCCAGCTCAGGCCACTGTCTCCTTAAGGGTGATCTTTAACATTTCACCTATAAATTTTAACTCTTTATTAGAACTTATCAAAGGCAAAAACAGATATATAATATTCCCCAAGGGGCGCACTAGTATGCGATGCCTTAGTCCGCTCCTGTAAATGGAAAGCATCTCCCTGCGATTTGCTCCCTCCACCTCCGCCCGCCAGATAAGCCCTGCGTTGGCCACATGGGTGAGCCTTGGGAACTCGGACACAAGTTCTTCTCCAAGCTCGTTCAGGTGGGCCTCTATCCTTCGCACCTCCCTTTCAGGATCCCCCATCCCGTCCAACACATCCAGCGTTGCACAGGCACAGGCGCAGGCTAGGGGATTGGCGGTGTAGGTGTGCCCGTGGAAGAAGGTCCTCTCCCCATAATCCCCCAAGAACTCCCGATATATCTCCTCCCGAGTAATCGTCAGAGCCAAGGGAAGCATCCCGTTGGTAAGGGCCTTGCTCAAGCAGACGAAGTCTGGTTGCAACTCGCTCTGGGTGTGAGCGAGAAAACTACCCAGCCTCCAGAAACCGACCGCTATCTCGTCGCATATAACATGGAATCCCCAAATCTTACGCAATCGCTCCAATTCTGACAGGAAACGAGGCGAGTAAAACCTCATTCCACCTGCCCCCTGCAGGAGGGGCTCTATCAGAACCGCGGATACCCTATCCCCCTCTCTCTGGCAAAGGCGATCCAACTCCTCTATTGCCCGCTCGAGGTCATCCGCAGGGGAGGGTATCATCTTTGCAGGGAAGAACGACTGCCTAAAGTACCGGTTGAACTGGGAGACACCGCTTACGCTCATCGCCCCTATGGTGTCCCCGTGATAGCCGTGATCGAGGAAGACGAACAGCGAACGGTCCTCCCCCCGCATCTTCCAGTATTGCAGACTCATCTTGAGCGCCACCTCTATCGCGGTGGAGCCGTTGTCGGAGAAGAAGTATCGGGTCAAGTGGGCAGGCATGCGTGAGGAAAGGCGTTCTACCAACTCCAGCGCAGGCGGGTGAACTATACCGGCAAACAGGGTGTGATCCAGACAGGACAGTTGCCTTTCAAGGGCCTCGGTAATCACCGGATGCCTGTGCCCCAGGAGGTTGCACCACCAAGAAGATATGGTGTCGTAGTAAAAGTTCCCCTCGCGGTCAAAGAGTTTTATCCCCTCCGCCCGCTCGACGAACAAAGGCGAATAATCCCCGTACTCCGCATGCTGGGTATAGGGCTGCCATATGTGTTTCTCAAATACCTCTTGGTAATTCACCCTACAACTTCTTAATAAGGGCCTTAGCCATGTCCCGGAAGACCGCTTCGTAATCCCGGATGGAGGACATAAAGGGCACGATTCCCAAGGACCTCACTCCGGAGAGTTTCTGTATAATCCTGACATTGTCTTTCTTGATGTCCATGTTGCATCCGAAGGCGTCGTTGAATATAAGGCCGAGGACCTTTATCCCCCGCATCTTGAGTGCGGATAGGGTCAGGAGGCTGTGATTTATCGCCCCCAAGGCATTCCTCACCACCACTGCCACCGGCAGCCTCATCTCTCTTATCAGGTCCACCAAGAGGTGCCTCTCGTCTAGCGGGACCATCACTCCCCCTATCCCTTCTACGATCAACACATCCATCAACGAGGCGTACTCCTTCCAGAGCCTGCGTATCTCCTTTAGATCTATCCGTCGGGATACCAATCGGGAAGAAAAGTGTGGCGAGGCAGGATAGACGAAGGAATAGGGGTTCAGGTGCCTCTCGGTGATTCCCGGGAAGTAGTCGCGTTTAAGTCCCGCAGTATCCAGCACGAACTGGACATCCTTGGAGAACCCAAAAGGATCGCCGGTGGAGACCCACTTTTGTATCCCTACATCCAGCCCCAACGACCTAAATCCGAGGAAAAGACCAGCGCAGACGACGGTCTTGCCAGCGGAGGTATCGGTCCCGACCACTACGAAGGACTTGGACATAACCGGCGCTTTAAGAGGTGAGCAGGTCGAGGTACTGCTGGAGCCGTCGGGCCCGGGTTGGGTGGCGGAGTTTCTTGAGGGCCTTGGTCTCTATCTGGCGCACCCTCTCCCGGGTGACCTTGAATATGGAGCCGACCTCCTCCAGCGTGCGCGGACAGCCGTCGTCTATCCCAAAGCGCAACTTGAGGATGTCCCTCTCCCTATCGCTCAGACCGTCCAGTATCTCCCGAATCTCTTCCTTGAGTATGGAGCGCATAGTGGCCTTTGCGGGAGAGGCTGCCATCTTGTCCTCTATGAAGTCTCCAAAGAAGGTATCCCCGTCGTCCCCTATAGGGGTCTGCAGGGATATGGGCTCCTGGGCAATCTTCAGTATCCCTTTCACCTTCTCCACCGGCATCTTCAGGCGGTTGGCGATGTCCTCGGGCGTAGGCTCGCATCCCTTTTCCTGTACAAAGGACTGTATGGTGCGGATTATCTTGTTTATCGTCTCGGTCATGTGCACCGGTATGCGGATCGTACGGGCCTGGTCCGCTATCGCCCGGGTTATCGCCTGACGAATCCACCAGGTTGCATAGGTTGAAAACTTGTATCCCCGCTTGTACTCAAACTTGTCCACCGCCTTCATAAGGCCGATGTTGCCCTCCTGAATCAGGTCCAGAAAGGACATACCGCGGTTGCTGTACTTCTTGGCGATGCTTATCACCAAACGCAGGTTCCCCTCAACCAACTCCTTCTTGGCGGAGTTGTACTCCTTCTCGTAGTTCTTTATCTCCTCAAGCAGTTTCCTTGCGGAACTCAACGGCTGGTTTAACCCCTCTATCAGGGCCTTTCTCTTGGCCTTCAAGATCTGGATGCGGTTCTTGCTCCTCTCCTTGCTGGTCTTCTCCAGCCGCTCTATCTCCTGAGAGAGCCTGTCTATCTCGTTTATCATCCCCTCGAATTCCTCGGCTATCTTGGATATCACCGAGGTGGTCCAACCGAACTTCATCATGATGTCCACAATCTTTTCTTTACTCCGAGCGCGCTTCAACTGGGTCAGGAGGCGTTTTACCCGTCTCACCGCCTGCTCGGGTTTGTCCTTAACCGCACCTTTCAAGTAATCATCCGGATCCAGTTCTCCCTGAGCGATCTTCTCGGCCAGTTCTATTATCTTCTTTCTGGCTATACCGCAGGACAGGACCGCGCGGTGATAGAGTTTCTCCTTCTCCTCTATCTTCTTCGCCAGGGCCAGCTCCTGCTCCCGGGTCAGGAGCGGGATCTGCCCCATCTGCTTGAGATACAACCGCACCGGATCGTCAGCGGTAGGAAGCCGTTCCTCCTCGGCCTTTTCCTCCCGCTCTTCCTTTCTCTCAGGTATGCGGTCGAGTATCTGTATCTCCTCTGCCCCCAAGAGGTTCAAAATCTCGTCTATGTCTCCGTCGTTCACCACGGAGTCGGGTAGGAGGGCGTTTATCTCATCATAGGTTAGATATCCCTTCTTCTTCCCTGCAGATATGAGTTCGTCGGCCATAGACTTGGATATGCTCGCCAACTTACATCCCTCCTTTTGCCTTTATCACCTCGTTGAGTTCGGTTATCAGATCCGAAGCATCCTCACCTGTGCGTTGTCGCCGTCTTATCATCTCCTTCAACATCTCTATCCTGCGGTCCGCCCGCCGTCTCTTTATTATCTCGTAGCCCTTGTAGACCAATTCCTCCGGGGCCTCTACAGATTCAAATCCCAGCCTCCTCAACCAA
Source organism: Candidatus Omnitrophota bacterium (assembly GCA_015494465.1). Lineage (GTDB taxonomy): Bacteria > Omnitrophota > Gorgyraeia > S143-82 > S143-82 > S143-82. Next base: position 7,351 of record WGBD01000003.1, read on the forward strand.
GTCTCCACTGCTTGAGAGACCTTGAGGTCCCCGGAGTCCAGTTCCACGATAATGGAATTGAGGTCCTTACCTGCCTTGAGCCTGTCCCATATCAGGAGGACATCTTCGTCCGCGAAGTCCGTGGGCTCAAGGACATCCAGGACCACCGACCTCAAGGACGGCTCACAAAGAGCGACCTTCAGCAGTTCCACCTCCGGCCCTGAAGGGGGTCTGTCTTCCCCTTCGGGGGAGGTATCCAGCCTTTGCCGTCCATAACGAGCCCTTGCGCGCAGATACTTAGCAAACTCCCGTCGTGCTAAGGCATCGGGAATCGCCAGTCTCTGCGACACGAGGTTAAGGTATTCAGATTGTATTATACTATCCTCCACATCTTTAAGCAAGTCAAACAACTCCTTGAGCGCCAAAGACTTTTGCTTGGGGTTGTCGAGGTCATATCCAGCCAAGGTGGTCCTTAAGAGGAATTCAAAGCCCTCTTCTGCGGAATCCGCCAGACGCTCGAATGCCTCTTCCCCTTCCCGCAGGACGAATTCGTCTGGATCCAGGCCCTCAGGCAGGAACAAAACCCTAATAGTCATAGGAAGATTCAGACCTAAACGCACCGCCCTGCGGGCAGCGTTGATCCCGGCAGTATCGGGATCAAAGACCAACACCAATTCCTTGGCGTAGCGCTGGAGTATCTTGAGGTGGGTATCGGTGAGGGAGGTGCCTAAGCAGGCCACCGCATTCTTTATCCCTGCCTGGGCCAGGCCTATTACATCCATATATCCTTCCACCAGAAAGAGTTTCTGGGTAGCAAAAGAACGGGCTCGGTGCAACCCATAAAGGAGTTGGGACTTCTTAAAGACCGGGGTATCCGGGGAATTCAGGTACTTGGGGCTGTCCTGGGGGTCCAAAACCCGGCCACCAAATCCCACTACCCTTCCTTGCAGGTCAAAGACCGGGAAGACGATGCGATTGCGGAATCGATCGTAGACCTTACCCCTCTCCGACTCGATACCCAATCCCGAAGAGAGTATCAACCTATCGCTGGCCCCCTTGCCCTTCGCCAGACTAACGAACTCGTCCCATTCACCCGGAGCATACCCCAAGCGGAATTCCTTTATCGTCTTCACCGTAAGACCTCGGGAGAAGAGGTAGTCCAGGGCAGGCTTACCCCGCTTGGAGAATAGGTTCTTGTGATAGAACCTGCTGGCCAGCTCGTTTATGGCGAAGATGTTCTTCAAGGAGATCCCCGAGGAAGGCCTCTGTCCACCCGCGCGCTCCCTAGGCAGAGGTATCCCGTACTTTCTGGCTAACAACTCCACCGCCTCCGGGAACGATACCTTCTCGTATTCCATTACGAAGGTAAAGACATTTCCCCCCTTGCCACAGCCGAAGCAGTGGAATATCTGCTTATCGGGAGAGACGAAAAACGACGGGGTTTTCTCCTCGTGGAAGGGACAGAGGGCCTTGTAATTACTCCCTGCCCGGGTCAGCGGGATGTAGGAAGAGACTACATCGACTATGTCCAGTCTGTTGCGCAGATCTTCTAAAAAGTCCTCGGGAAAGTACATACCTTAATTATTATAAGACAGATCGGAACAGATTTAGCAACCTTTTCGCCGATCCATCCCAGTCAAACCTGCGCACATTCTCCCGGCCCTTGCGAATCAGTTCGTTGCGCAGGGCCTCCTCGTGAGTCAATCTCCTTATGGCATCGCTTATCTCCTCCACGGAGTAGGGATCTACCAACAGGGCAGAGTCGCCCAGTATCTCGGGTAAGGCGGAGGCGTTGGAGGCAATGACCGGAACACCCACGGACTGGGCCTCCAACACCGGCAGACCGAACCCCTCGAATAACGAGGGAAACAGGAAAATCCTTGCGCTCCGAAACAGTCCTGCCAGTTCCCTGTCGTCTACTGCACCGATAAATCTCACCCACTCTTCTATCCCCAATTCCCTGGCCAGATGCTGGTACTCAGACAGGAATCCCCCGTGCGATCCTGCGAAGACGAGGAGCATCTCCCCTGCAACACCCGAACGGGCAAAGGCCTTCAGGGAGTTGGGCACATTCTTTCTGGGGACCATACCTAAGGAGAATACAAAATCCTTATCTATCTCAAACCTCTCCCTCAATCTGACTACTTCCTCCTCGGAGAGCTCAGGAAGGGGCATTACCCCGTTGTAGATGACGACGGTCTTTTCCTCTTCAGCACCAAGGTGCCTTACGACATCCTGCCGGGTAAACTCGGATATGCACACCACAGCATCCGCGGTCTTTACTGCCTGCCTCAAGGAAGGGATGTCCTGCCCGAGAAAGTCGTTTATGTGCAGGATCCGTAGATCGTGAATGGTGATTACCTTCCTGAAACTACCCCAGCGGGGAAGGGCGTGGCCGGCAGGCTGCCAGAAGACCTGTACGCCAACTGCGGAGCAGAAAAGAGGGGTCGCGACTTGATGCCAGACAAACTCGTCTCGATAAAACCTCCTATCCGGAAGCGGGATAACAACTTTGCGAAAGTTGGGACCAAACCTACCCGGAAGCCTCTCCGCTCGGTATCTAAGACCCCGGGCAAAGAGATAAAAGTCGTCATCTTTATCTATGCGGGACAGGGCCTCTACCATAGACTGAGTGTAGGCCCACAGACCGGTCTTGGCGCTTGCCTGGAGGCTCCTTACATCTATGCCTATCTTCATGTTAGGACTAAACGATCCCGAACCGCGCAGTTCACGGGAGAGGAGATTACGCAGTCTTGTCTATACGGGCCCAGATCTCTCTTATCCCGCCCGCGCGCAGTAGCTCAGCGAGCCTGCCCTTCACTGTCCTGCCCTTCACCGAAAACTTCTCCCCATCATTGCTGACCAACTTCATCTCCACCACCCCAACGCCGGCTTCAAAGGTGTCGTAGCGATTGGGATTATGGTAGACGACGAGAGTATGGCTGAAGAGGTTGAAGGCAAAACTGTTGCTCGGCAGTGTACCCTTTCCAGGCAGGTGTTTCGTCTCGGAGGTAAACAGCCATTCGGGCAACTGAGGATCAAAGGTGAAGAGCAACTCACCGTCCTCTCCCAACGAAAACAACCTTGTCCCCACGCACATCACCAGCCAGATGTGGAGCCACTCCACCGTGGATCCGGTAAGTCGGGCAACGAAGCCCCTTCCCCACTGAGTGCTGTCTGGGAAGGCAGAACTGACTATGAACGAGGAGTTCTCCAAGATGCTCCTACCGTAAACGGAGGGCTTCTGGAAACAGATCGCGGTCTTGAGCAGTTCAGAGTAGAACCTCTTCCCCAATCCCCTCCGCAACAATTCCAAGAGGTACTTGTACTCCATGTGGAGCCATATCGACTCGTTCTCCAGCCAGCCCGGGCTGAACACCGCAGAGCGCCCTATCTCCAAGCTCTCGTTCTTAAGAGAGGCGCAGACCTTGTACATATCGAGTTCACCATCGTACAAGGAACTCTTCTTGACCGATTCGTAGACCCTCCTAACCTCGTTCTTGGACTCTGCTATCCGCAGGTAGTGGACCTGACCCTCGAGGAATAAGGGGAGTATGTGTTGGGAGAACCGCTTTACCCTCACCGACGGCATCCCGGAGATGTGAAACTTCCCTTCCAATACCTCGTACTCCTCAGCGGAGTAGTAGAAGTAGGTACGGATAAGGCCGGTCTTGGGATCCTTGACCCTCTCCACCGCCCGGGAAAATACCCCTTCTGCCTCTTCAAGGTAGCCCAGCAGATCATCAGCGGAAACCGGCTTCTCCTTACCGGAAAGGCCCCAAAAGACCTTACTGCGGTAATCCTGCCGTATCTCTTCCTCCTTCTCCCAGTAGGCAAAGCTATCCTCTAACGGGAATAACTCTCTCCTCTGCCGGGCAAACAGATCCGCAACCTCTTCAGGGAAAACGAGGGAAGAGACATCATCCTTATGCCTGCGGAGGATCTTCTTTAAGAACCTTATAAGCCTCAGCACCTCTATCGTCTCGGCCGAAGAGGAGCCTATCAGCCCGGGCAATCCGTTGAGGGAATCGTACCAGTTGGGCTTGTCCGCCTCCATCTCTATCCCGCAACCGTAGGGGTCCAGATTCATCACTTTAGTAGCCAAGAGGGTGAAGAGCTTCCCCATCAGGGTGGTGTAATACACGCTCCCCTTGCCATAGAGGGTGCGGACCTTGTTCTTGTCCCTCTTCCGCGAGGATATAAGCTCCGCCTTTTCCTCTGAGAAGCGAACCGCCTTGTACTGACGGACGCCTGCCGGCGTGAGCACGAACTTATCTTCCCTGCCTACGACGAAGTGATCGTTGTCAAAAAAGGTGTAGGACTCGTCCTGAAACAGGGCGCTGAATTCCCTCTCCGGAAACACGGAGAGATAAGACTCGATGAGATCTAAGTTATAACTCCAGTGATCGGTCCAGAAGCCCTCTATGTGCACCGCATCCTCTATCCGATCACAATAGGAAAGAAGCGTCCTTAGGAACCTCTCCGCTCCCCCTTTGACCCGGATTGCGTTGTCCCTGAGGAAAGAGAACAGCTCCCCTAATGTGAATTCCCTATTCAGCAGAAAGTCCTTCAGCGCCAGCAAGCCCTTTTCACCTACGAAGTCCCCCAGCCACTCGGACAACTCCGCCTCACTCTGCTTTAAGGAAAATCTGACCCCATTTATCTGGAGGGGATTATAGCCGTCCAACTGTATCAGATTCATAAAGAGTTTGAGGTTAGAATCACCGGTCTCGGGATGGAGTATCGCGTCCAGACGACGATTCTGATTCATATCCCGATAGTTGCCGTTGCCCTGAGAGAAGAAGGTAGGTTCAAGGCGAAAGTTGTTGTAGTCCCGCTCCAGATCGCCGTGCTTACGCCCGTAAACATAGCATATCTGGTACCCGTCTAATGTGGGTATCCTTACCGGGTATCCACCCCGCAGGAGGTTGTCCAGGTAACTCTGGGCGGTGTACCTATCGAACTCCACGAAAGAACTGACAGTAAATACATCCTCCATAATCTCCGCGATTATCCTGCGGTTGTCTTCCCTCTTCCTGATAGGCAGTTCCACATCCTTCAGGAACCTCGCAGAAAACCTCGCCACCTCCCTATCGTTCCTGGCCTGGCCGTATACGGAGAGGAACTCAAACTCCCCTGAAGGCGGTATCTTTATCCTGTGGAAGGAGAAACAACACGGCGTCTTGTTCTGGAGGAACTGATCCTCGGGATAGATGTAATTGCGGTCCTCCAAGAACTGCTCGGGGTAGTCAAAGTCCAAGACATTCCCGAACAGGACCTCGGGATCGGATATGATGGGGGCAGGCTGAGGACCCTTTTTGCCGTACCGGACGGTAAAGCCGAAGTTTCCTCTCACCACCTTTACGACCTCTGGCCGGTCGTCCAACTCCACCCGCACCTTGTAAAACCCAACGAAGTCGTCTATGTGTCTGGCCTGCATCCAGGCCTCCGCGGTGCGGGACATGTTTTTGACTATAAACTGATTCAATCCGTAAGGCAGGATGACCGGAAGACCGTCCACCACTTCCAGATCAACCACCTTGCTGGAGGAGAGGTTTCTGATACACACCAATCTAACCAAGCCGGGCAAGGCCTCCCCGGGAAGGGTAAAGTAGGTCACCGTAATCTTCAGTCCCAAGGTGCGGTTGACCTCTTCTATCTGCAACTCGTGAGGATAGATGATCATCTTCTGCTGAAGGGCCTGGGTGCGGGAGAGGTACCCGTTCTGAAACGGCTCGTAAAATATGAAGTCACTCTCCCGACGAAACTTTATAAAGGTGCGAAACCCGACCCGGGAGACCATCTGATAGGACTTGTTCGCGGGGAAGAACTCCAGTATCGCCCCGTCCTTGTCTCTGGTACCGAAACTGGCTATGGCCTGGCCCCGGTTGACATAAAAGCACCATAAGGGAATCCCGTAAAGACCCGCTATCCCGGGGAAAAAACTGGAGAACGGCTTAGAGAAGGGATATTCCTCTATTACGAACGCACCGTCCGGCAAGAGGGTATAAACGGGTTCCTTTTCTATCCAACCGTCCGTTGCCATAAACCGACCTCACTAATGCGAAAGCGCTTCCAGATAAGAGATAAAAAATAAGCGGGGACGACGGGATTTGAACCCGCGACCTCCAGATCGACAATCTGGCATTCTAACCGGGCTGAACTACGTCCCCGATGCAGGCATATATATAAACATAAAACCGACTAAATTGCAAGATATTTATTGGAGAGAAAACGATCAAATTGCCCCGCCTGGATTCGAACCAGGAACTACAGATCCAAAGTCTGGCGTGTTACCAATTACACCACGGGGCAATGGAAATAGCCTCAAGATCCGGCCTGCTGAGATTCCTTCTCCGCCTTGGCCTTCTCGTAGGCAGAGAGGATCTCTCTTTGCATATATTCTCTGAATTCCTGCTTGATAGGATGGGCGAGATCCTTGTGCTCCGCCTGGATCTGCTCCGGGGTCTTCTCCGGCTGAGGAGGCATAGGCGATCCGCACTGACCGCAATACTTATTGGTCACATCGTTCCTTGCCCCGCACTTCGGGCAGGTAACCCTGACTCTTCTCGAAGGCATCGCTATGAACAGGCCCTGCTTGCCCTCTATTATCTTCACATTCCTCACCACGAACTGATCGTCAAATGTCACCACCGCATAGGCCTTCAGTCTCTTATCGCTGTCATCCTTAAGTTGAATCTTCACCTCGGTGATCTGCATGACGACTACCTCCTTGTTCTACAGCGTCTCAACGCACCACACACGGGCTCGATTCCCCTCTGCAAATTCTAACAATCGTAGGAAGTCCATATCCGGATCCAGTTGGCAGAAAAGGCAACTACCACTGCCGGTCATCATAAATCTGCGCCCCAGCGTGGTCTCCAACTGGGCGCGAAACTCCCTAAACTCAGGCGAAATCCTCTCTACTACTCTTTCCAACCGGTTGAAAGAAAGAGCCAAGACCTCTTCCAATTTATGAATGTTAACATTACGGGGTGTGTATGTCAATTTCAAAGCCCCATACACTTGGGCGGTAGAGATAGAAAACGGAGGGCGGACGATCAGGAACCTCTTCTTGGGCCCGTTCAGCTTGGTAAGGACTTCCCCCCTTCCCTCAGCCCAGGCCCAAACCGCATCAGACAGGAAAAGCGGAACATCCGATCCCACATCTAGGGCTATCGAAGTTAGCCGAGCATCGCTTAACGGCCTCCCCAACTTTTGATTCAACCAGCGCAATATAGTCCCTGCGTCGCTGGATCCCCCTCCCAGGCCTCCCCCCGTGGGGATAAACTTCTTCACCTTCACCAACACGCCCAGGTCGGAGTCCCTGCCCACCTCTGTAAGGAAACCTCTTATCGCCCTGTATACCGTAGAATCCTCCGGTCGGATCTCCTTACGATCAAACTCCACATTTATAACGGGTTCCTCCAAGACTTGTGCGTAGATCACATCGAAGAGGGAGACCTTTACGAACAGGGTGTGAAGCTCGTGATAAGAGTCGGGGCGTTTAGATACTACCTCCAAAAAGGCGTTTAACTTTGCGGGGGCAAAGATTACATCCAAGCCTACCCTCAAATGGATCGTACTGCAGAGGCCACCTTCTCAACTATCGAAGCCACATCCAGACCGTAGGCCTTCAACAGTTCATCGGGGCTCCCGGACTGCCCAAAGACATCGTTCACTCCGATCATGACCACCTTTACCGGTTGCTCCTGAGAGAGGATCTCAACTACCGCAGAGCCCAAACCTCCGATGACCGAATGCTCCTCACAGGTGACGATCAATCCCGTCTGCTTCGCAAGATCGACCACCAAATCCCTATCCAGGGGTTTTATACTGGGCATGTTCACCACCCCTGCGGAGATCCCCATTCCCTCGAGGGCCTTGCTGGCCTCCAGAGACTGATGGACCATCAACCCACAGGCCACTATGTAACAATCCTTACCCTCTCTCAGCACCTCTCCCTTCCCCAAGGAGAACCCACCTTTCCTCTCCTCCACCACCGGCACCTTCGACCTGCCCATCCTCACATAGACCGGGCCAGGTATGTCCGCTATGACCCTTATCACCTCGTAAGTCTCGTAGGCGTCGCAGGGAACTATCACCCTCATGTTGGGAATGGCCCGCATTATGGCGATGTCCTCGTTGGCCTGGTGGCTAGCACCGTCCTCACCCACCGTGATACCGGCGTGAGTGGCAACTATCTTCACATTGAGTTCGTTGGTGCATATCGTATTGCGGATCTGCTCCCAGGCCCTTCCGGTGGCAAATATGGCAAAACTGCTGGCGAATACGGTAAATCCGCAGGAGGCAAGGCCACCTGCTACTCCCATAAGGTTTTGTTCTGCCACTCCCACATTGAAAAATCTGTTGGGGAATTCTTTGCCGAACTTAGCGGTTCGGGTGGAACCCGACAAGTCTGCATCCAGGACGACGATGTCTTCCCTCTCTCGTCCCAGTTCTACTAATGCCTTGCCGTAGTAGTCCCTGGCGTAAAGCAACTCACCCATCTCCCAGGATCTCCTTCAAGGCGAGTCTTTCCTCCTCTGGCGCAGGGGCCCGGCCGTGGAAGTCCACCACATGCTCCATAAACGAAACCCCTTTCCCTTTTACCGTCTGGGCAATTATTATCGTGGGTTTTCGCTTTATCTCCTTTGCCTGCTCAAATGCGGATATAAGATCAGATATATCGTGGCCGTCTACTACTATCGTGTGCCAACCGAAGGCCTCCCACTTCTCCTCCAACGGCTCTATGCTCATTATCTCGTCCACGCTACCGTCTATCTGAAACTTGTTATAGTCCAAGATCGCGCATAAGTTTCCCACATCGTAATGGGCAGCTGCCATTGCCGCCTCCCAGACGTTGCCTTCCTGGATCTCTCCATCTCCCATGAGACAGTATACCCTGTATCCCCGTTTGGATACCCGTGCTGCCAAGGCCATACCCAAGGCCACGGACAACCCTTGCCCCAAGGATCCGGTAGAGAGTTCCACTCCCGGCGTCCGTTTATCCGCGTGACCTTGGAGCAATGCCCCAAACCTGCGCAACGACCAGAGGTGTGACTCGTCGAAGTAACCGGCCTTGGCAAGTACTGCGTACAACACAGGGCAGGCGTGTCCTTTAGAGAGGTGGAACCGGTCCCTGTCCTCCCATTCCGGATTTTGGGGATCGTGACGCATCACCGAAAAGTAGAGGGTGGTTACGATCTCCACTGCAGAAAGAGATCCTCCGGGATGCCCGGATCCTGCCTTGGCCAACATCTTGATGATCAAGGCCCTGACCTCTCTACATATCTCCTCTAATCTCTTAACATCTTTGGTCAAAGGGAACATAGCTCACCCTCACTAATCGGATCTCGTAGAAACAGCGCCCTTCTCCTCTGGAGAAGGAGCCTGCGATTGGTTCTCCGCCTCACTTTCCTGTAGCTTTGCCTCTACCTTCTTCAGGAGGTCCAGTATCTTCTTTTTAAGCGGGGAGTCGTCCTCTACCCAGGCCAAGGCCAGTCCCAAGTAGGATTTTGCCTGCTCGTAGTCCTTCTTCAGAAAATAAACATATCCCATGTGGTAATATATCTCAGGATCCTCACGCATAGTGGCCTTTTTTATGTATTCCTCGGCCAGGTCAAGCTGTCCCTTCTTGACATATACCCAACCGAGGCTGTCCATGTAAGCCGGTTCGTTGGGCTTCAACTCCAGGGCCCTTTTCAACAGCCTCTCTGCCTCATCGAGGTTCTTGCCCAGCTGGGCGTAAAGGTATCCCAGGTAATTCAATGCCAGATCGTAATCCGGATCCTTGTTAAGGGCCTTCTTTAGGTAGGTTATTGCCGCCTCTACATCCCCCTGCTGATCGTACAAGGCCCCCAAAAAGAAATAGGGATCCGGATCCACCGTTCCCCTCTTAACCGCCTCTTTAAGATAGAATATGGCCTTATCAAACTTACCCTGCTTCATGTAATACTCACCCAAGCTTCGATAGAGCACCACATTGTCCGGAGACAGTTCTATCGCCTTCCTCAATAGCGCCTCGTAGTATTGATCCACTTCCTGGGTCTTACCCTCTTTCAACAGGATCCGCAATAACCAAAGATAAGCCCCAATCTCGTCGGGATAGCGGTCTATCAACTGCTTCAATATCTGTGAGGCAGATTCTAAATCGTTCTTGAGCACATAAACGGTCGCTATACGGTAGTAGACCTCTGCCGAGGCGTTTTGGTCCAGGCTCAAGACCTGCTTGTAGAGCTTGAGGGCATTGTCCAGATCACCCTCTGCCTCAAGGATAGTACCTAAGAGGAAGTACTGATAGGCCTTTGCCTTAGAAGAGGATATCTCGTTAGCGAGCCCATTAAAGAAAACACAGCCCAACAAAAAGGCCAAAGCGACGCTTAATCTTTTCACGTCCCCCTCCTCCCAGATAGGAGAGCCCTACTTTTTCTTCTTGTGCCTGTTCCTCTTGCGGAGCTTCTTTCTCTTATGGGTCTTTATCTTTCTCCTCTTCCTCTTTCTTCCGCAGGGCATAGTCTCCTCCTCTTACTTGCCTCAAGGAATCACCTTATTAAGGCTGTATTCTATGATGCCTTCCGCTCCTCTCTTCTTTAGCTCGGGAATTAGCCTCTTCACCTCGGTCTCTTCCAACACCGTTTCTACTGCGAACCAACCTTCCCTGCTCAGGTGGGATATAGTAGGCTCGTTCAATGCAGGCAAGACCTCTAGTATCTTGTCTAGATTATCCGAAGAGACATTCAACTTAAGCCCCACCTTGCCTTCCGACTCCAAAGCGCCTTTCAATAACAAGGCCAACCGTTCTATCTTATCCCTTTTCCAGGGATCCTTCCAGGCAGATTTGTTGGCTATGAACTTGGTCGTAGAATAGCAAACGGTATCGACTATCCTCAGGTTGTTGGCCTTCAGACTGCGTCCGGTCTCGGTGAGATCAACGATGGCATCCACCAGACCGGTTTTCACCTTGACCTCCGTCGCGCCCCAAGAAAACTCCACCTCCGCCTTTATCCCTCGCTCCTCCAAAAACCGGCTTACCACGCCAACCAATTCCGTCGCTATCCTCTTGCCCTGAAGGTCTTCCACTCGCTGAATCGGAGAATCGTTATCTACCGCTATGACCCAACGCACCCTAGTCTTGCTCTGCTTGGCGTATTGGAGCTCACAGACCTCCACGACATCCGCTTGATTTTCCAGTATCCAATCGTGCCCGGTTATACCGCAGTCTAGGGCCCCATCCTGGACATAACGGGCCATCTCCTGGGCCCGCAGGAGCAAGGGTTCGATCTCTGGGTCGTCGATGTAGGGAAAGTACGATCGAGAACCTACCGATACATTAAAACCGGCCTTCTGGAAGAGCTTGAAGGTCGATTCCTGGAGACTGCCTTTGGGTAATCCTAATCTCAACAAATTCCCCACGCCACACACCTCCTCAAGAGGAGATTAGATTATAGTATAGTCCTCGACCGAATTCAACCTTATTCCCAAGATCGTAATAAAAAGCGGATCTCCATTCGGAGATCCGCGCCTCTCTCCGCTCAGTTGCCGACCCTTCACCCCACCACCGGCACTATCACCAGCTGGCGCAGGTCGATTCCACCGGGCTTCAGGCCGTCGTCCTTACTGTCGCCGGAACCCTTGCCCGCCATCTGCATCACGAACTCCTTCAGGCCTGCTCCGGCATCCTTCACCCTCTTACCTATCAAGCCGGCTACGGCAGGGTAGCGAGCCAACAGTTTTTTCAGCCCGTTCTTATCCAAGTTTGCTATCCTCTCCTGCTCTGCAGGGCTCAATATCCCGGCCTCCGCAAGGGCCATGCGGATCTTGTCCCAATTTATCACAGCCAATCCCAGAGCCGCACTGGCACCTACACCCAATGCCTGGGCAAGCATACTGGAATTGGCTATCGCCTGCCCGGATTCGCCGGCCATGGCGATGCCAGAAAATCCTATCAACAACACCACCGGTAATAATCCCTTAACGAATGCCTTGACTTTCTCTAGGACACCACCGTTGGTATCGGTAGCCTTAGTATTTGCACTTCTCCGCTTACTTTTGATCCCTTTATTATCCACAGCATAGTCCTTATCCAGTTCCACCTTTTTGGGCAGAGCCGGAGGTAACAGGAACAACGCATCGCCAGTAAAAGTGGGTACCGCCAGTTCCCCTTTTCGGATCTTTTCGACAAATTCCACAGCGGAGCCTAGATCCGGAAGGACGAATGGGAACGGGGCGCGCACATCAAAGAACACCAGTTTTTCAACCCCAGAATGAGGCCCCTGGTTTACACCACCTAGTATGCCAGGTTGCAATCCAAATAAACTGCAAAAGGCTGATATTCTCGCGATGTCAACAGTCCGAAGCTGAGGGCTGAATATAACGGCATCTGACATGAGAAGATCGAGAAGTGCTTCGTCATTTTCGACATTATCTGGCGATAGATATAGCGCATAATAGAGAACTTTCACGATCTTGCTAGGATCTAGCAGATAAATACGAATATATCCATGTTTTGCGTGCCCCCTCAACATCACATCACCAAAAGAACTATATCCCATTCGCTCAAATGCCTCCTTCAGCTTCTCTGCTTCGGCCTGAGAGGCAACAAACATAGTAATGACACCACCGTACTCTGCTATACGCTCAATGAACAACTTCCAGGGTTCATCCTTGGACATGTAGAGTACTTGCCCTGACAACGCCGCTGACGTTAAGAGGTCTACCTGATCCCCTATCCGCTGGAGTACGGATTTTACAATAGGTCCCTTATTGTTAAGCCAAGCCCAATAAACATACATCCGCCCCAACGAGGGAAATTGTTTTCCGTAAAGGAAGAATTCTTCTACGAGGCGCACTAATTCTTCTTTCGTAGCAATCCTCTGCTCTATCATCCCTTCCAAAAACCGTTCAAGCTCTCCCTTCTTTACCGCTACAGCCCAGAGCATCCAATAAAGAGGATCGTGTAAATCAGCTTGTCTTATCCCATCGTCCTTCATCATGCGGACAACTATGTAAGGATCTAGATCTTTAAGGTAAGATGCATAACGAATAGCGGAATATTCTTTAGCCTCCAATCTCTCCAACTCATCCCAAGTGTAGTTGTTATCGTCCATTGCAAACAAAGACACATACATACCCAACACCCTCGACGGATCGACCCTCTTGCCATCTTTACCGGTGGATTTAGGCTCACTGGAAAGACTCCTACCTACCTTCACAATCCTCTTTAGGTAGTTTAATGGTGTGATTTCAACGAATTCTTCAGGATAGAACCAGACCGCTGATTTCCATACCTGCCACAAAAGCCTATCAGGGTCCTCCAAGCTCTTCGGTAGGTCCTTTGCTCCTCTTGAAACCTGCTTTTTAAGGGAGGAGATAACATCCTCATCCCAAAGGCGATACTTTAATGCATAGTAATCAAGCTCAGGGGAAACAACTATCGAGTAATATTTATGTATCTTATCCCATATAGGCAAGCAATATTTAAATACCTCCTTCATCTTTTCGTCAAAGTGAAAGACATTTCTGTACCTAGTATTCCTTTTATTGAGAACCACAATGTAGGCCCAATTTATAGAAGCGTAGACATCTTCCTTATATGGTTCAAAAGATAATTCTTTTAGCTTCGTTTGGAGAAGCTCAAGAGCCATTTTATCTAACTCAAAGAGGTATTTGTCGATAAGGGCATACACAATCAAATGATGGGACAATATCGAGTCAGCAGGAACATCTGAAAGGGAGGAATAGATAAACCTCTTCCTTCCTTCTCTATCCGTCGAGATAATTGCCATTGCAAGTGATAGCTCATCTTTTGGCGAGAGATATCCATTATCCTTAAGTTTCTGGGTCAACTCTCTTATAAATTTCACAAAGCGAACCCTCTCATGAATAAAAATAGCATAAGCAGGATCTCGCCCCATGACTTCTGTCTTATTATCTACATTCCTCACCTGCTCCCCAGCCATCACGCCACTGCCCAAGGCCTTACCGCTCACCGCACCACTCAATAGCCCCGCACTCAGCAAGCCTGCCACTATCGCCTTCTTGCCTCCCTTGCCGATCTCCTTCAACACATCCTTGGCCTTCTTCACCAGGCTCTTGCTACCTGCCTCGGCCTCGCCTATCTTGGCACCCTCCACGAACTGCTCAGGCCCTATCGCCCCAA
>WGBD01000004.1 GCA_015494465.1 Candidatus Omnitrophota bacterium
CTTCACGGGAAGGCTTCCGCTCATTTGTGAAGGCCCTGTCTAGATTGCAGGTGGGCGATAGTGGGAGTTGGATTAATAAGCTGATTCGTTTATTCCGAAAGAGGTATTATTCCCTTTTGGAGAGGGTTTTGTATGACGGTGTTCAGCCGTTCCCCTCCTTTGCGGGGTTTGCCTCGGTTCAGATAAATTCAAACGGTGACGTATGGGACTGTGCGGTGCACACCAATGTGATGGGAAATTTGAGGGATTACGATTTCGATTTCCGAAAATTTTGGCGCCAGAGCCCGGGGGTTAGAGAGGTCCAGAGCAAGGTTAAACAGAGCCACATCTGCCCCCTCGCCAACGAGATGTACATCAACCTGCTCCTGTCTCCGTGGAGGTTGGTGGGGTGAGAGGGAAAATCCTATTGACTGGATTGAGTGGGTTTTTGGGGCGAAATCTTTATTTATTGCTTCGGGAAAGACTAGGGAAGGATAGGTTTGTATTTATTTTGAGAGAGAGTCGAAGAGATTGGGCCCGTCAAATGGGGCTTAAAGGAGTCTACTTCTTTACGGATCCTCTGGAGGCTAGGGGGTTGTATGAAGAAATATTCGGAGATAATGATGTAGAGATGGTTATCCATTGTGCAGGCATTTCTGGGGAAAGATTGGGTGTTAGTTGGGGAGAGTATGAGAGAATAAACGTGGCTTGGCCGATCATGTTGGCTGAGAGCTTTTGTAAGTTATCTCGACGCGGGAAGTTCGTATTCATCAGTTCCATTGGGATATATGGCACTGCCCCTTATAAACCTTATATCTCGGAGGGAGATATCCCCAAGCCGGATGGTAAGTACCACTTGTCAAAGAAGATTGCGGAGGAGTGTTTATTGGATTTATTCGCTGATAGGAACGATGCTCAGGTTGGGCTCGTCATTTTGAGGCCTAATACCCTTTACGGAGAGGGTGATAAAGGGGTTTTATGGAAGATGTTTTGTCTCCTTAAAAGAGGACTCCTTCCGGTTTGGGGTAGTCCATTAACGAGTTTTGCTAGCGTTGATCTGATGGCTGAAGTAATTCTTTCGGTATGGCAGAAAGAGAACGCGGGTAGGGTGGTTATCAATGTTTCCGAACCCTCATTTAAGTTGGTTGATTTTCTAAAAGAGGCCTCGGCTAACGTCTTGGGGGTCTCTAAAGCACCTATGGTCTTGCCCTTGTGGTCGATAAAGCATTTCTTAAAAATAGCCCCTCCTTGGCTGGGGAATAGACTCTCTCTTTTGTCACTGGATAAGGTGTACGATACATCTAAACTCGAAGCGTTTTTAGGGAGAGCGGTCTATCCGATGGAGGCTTTTCCTAAATACAGGTCATATTATCGGTCTTGTGTGGAGGGCTGAGGTATGGTGGTAATCCTGCTTTCTACTTATAACGGAGAAAGGTATCTTCCTCTCCAGCTCGATAGTCTCCTACAGCAGGATTATCCTGATTGGAGGTGCATTGTCAGAGATGACGGCTCTACAGATAAAACCCCTAAAATACTTGAAGAGTATAGTCGTCAATGGCCCGATAGGTTCTTCATTGATGGGGCTATTCCCGGCAACATTGGGTGGAAAAAGAGCTACGCTAGGTTGGTCTCCTTGGCTTTAAAATATGATTTTGAATTCGTTTTCTTTTGTGATCAGGACGATGTGTGGTTTCCTAATAAGATTTCTTTTATGGTGGAGTATGCTAGAGCAAACCAAGTAGATTTAGCGTTCTCAGACATGCAAGTAATAGATGGCTATGGAAGGATAAAAGGAGGAAGTTTCTTTAGATTGACTGACGTGGACCCTATCTCTTTGAATTGGAGAAATGTTTTGGCTCATAATCCTATACCAGGGATGAGTATGATGGTGAGTAGAAGGGCTATAGAGAAACTTGCCCCTATACCTGACGATGTAGCCCACGACTGGTGGCTTTTGGCAGGAGCATATCTATTTTTTAAGGTTGGAGCTATCGAAGAAAGACTTTGCCAATACAGGTTACATGGGGAAAATGTATGCGGAGCGAGACCCATCGTAAGGTCTCTACTTTACTACTCGACGCACATTACAAAAGCAAGATCATTAATTAGGCATTCCATTTTAATTATGGCCAGGTTGCGTGAAAGAGTGGGGAAGGAATTAGAAGTTGAGAAGAAAGATATGATAGATAAGATTATCGAGAGGAAAGGAATCGCAAGGAAGTTTTGGGTGCTTTATTATGGAGTATTGCCTCAGAATTATGTTAGAAAAATAGGGTATCTTTTATTGGTATGAGAAGACATTATGAAAGAGGAATTTGACATTGGAATCCTCGCTTTAAATCTGGGATACGGTGGTACCGAACGAGTTACCGCTACCCTTCTACCTTTTTTGGCCAAAATATCGCGTTCTTTTAGTATGATGGAATCCTGATATGTCGTTTTATCGGTCTCGATGCTGGAAGTGTGACTCAGGATGATTCTGTCTTGTCGGACTACGATGTGCTCTTTATGGGAAAAGTAGAGACTGTCACTGTTTGGCTTTAGAAGATTTCTTTATTAGTGAATGCTTCGCTGTGGTAGGGAGTTGGTTTATCCATAGGAGAGACCCTAGGGATGGGCTGTCCAGTCGTTGCCTCGGATTGTTTGGTGGGGCCGAGAGAGTTGTTAGATAAACTCTACGATGGTTCATATGTATTTAAACCCCAGGATCAAAGAGATGGAGATTGCTAATTATGACATACTGGCCCCTGTCCCTTCTGGGAGATTTTTGAGGATTACGGATAAATTAGGACCAGAGGAAGAAGGGTGGGTAAAGTCCATAAAGTATGCCTTGGATAATCGGGAAATGATGGTGGGGAAAGCTGCTGCTTTTAGGGAATAGGTGATGCCCTTACTTTCCCCTGAGAATGTGTTCGGACACTGGGAGCGATTGATAGATGACCTGTTGTAACTTTATGAAAAAATAAACTAAAAGAGAGGGGACTAATGAATTTATTTAAGAGGACAAGATCCAGATTATTTGTGATCTTAGAACCAGCTTCGTCAGGAGATTATATCAGTAGGACATTTGATTTCTTCCTGATGGTACTTATCATTCTGAATGTCTTTGCAGTGATGCTGGAAACGGTTGATAGTTTTTATGCAAAATACGGGCAGGTGTTGAAGGTATTCGAGGTATTTTCAGTTTCTGTTTTTACCATTGAGTACCTTTTGCGAGTATGGGTTTGCACGGAGAACCCTAGGTTTTCTCACCCGGTAAGAGGGAGGATCAAATTCATTTTTACTCCTTTTGGAATCGTAGATCTTGTGGCGATTTTACCTTTCTATATCCCTACGGTATTCCCCATGGATCTCAGGTTTATGAGAGCGGTAAGACTGTTTAGAATCTTCAGGATATTTAAGGTGGGCAGGTATTATAGGGCTTGGGAACTTTTGGTGGATGTATTGAGAGACAAAAAAGAGGAACTATTAGTAACTGTCTTTGCTATTGTTATAGGTTTGGTTATTGTCTCTAGTTTGATGTACTTTGCTGAGCACGATGCTCAGCCAGAGGTTTTCTCGAGTATACCCGCAAGCTTGTGGTGGGCTGTGATTACCTTAACTACGGTTGGCTATGGTGACATTTATCCTGTGACTTTCTGGGGTAAGTTATTGGCCGGTGTGGTCTCAATTCTGGGTATTGGATTGTTCGCCCTGCCAGCGGGTATCTTGGCTTCTGGATTTTCGGAACGGCTTCAGCAACGGCGTTCTCGTGGCGTCTGTCCGATCTGTGGGAAAAAGTTATAGGTTAAGCAATGGCACGACCCCTCCATCCCAAACACTACCTAGGCCAGTGTTTTCTCGTTGATAAGCGGGTGATAGGTCGTATTAGGGAGGAGCTCCGAAGTGAGGGGCTTCAAGGTGAAGTTATACTCGAGATCGGTCCGGGAAAGGGGGTTCTTACCGAACCCCTGCTTGAACTCGGCCCTGAGAGGGTAATAGCTGTCGAATTGGATGATAGGCTGATTCCGGTCCTGCGGGAGAGGTTTTCTTCTTGGATCCAGGCGGGAAGACTGCAACTGATACAAGGTGATTTTAGGGACCTCGACTTGGCCTTGTCTCGATTTTCTCTGATCGCCAATATCCCTTATTATCTGACCGGGGATGTCTTTGAGTTTATGCTGGATTCGCAAGGACTAAATAAGTCCTTTCTTATGCTCCAGTTAGACGTGGTGGAGAAGGTCCTTGCCCCGGTGGGGAGTAAGAAGTACAGTTATCTTTCGGTGGTTATGCAGTCGTTCTTTGACATATCTGTAGTCTT
The DNA here is from genome assembly GCA_015494465.1 of Candidatus Omnitrophota bacterium. Lineage (GTDB taxonomy): Bacteria > Omnitrophota > Gorgyraeia > S143-82 > S143-82 > S143-82. The sequence continues at coordinate 4,280 of WGBD01000004.1, forward strand.
GAGAGTTCCTCCTTCCGCGTTTTCCCCCCGCCCGAGGGTTTGGTCTGCGTTTGTGAGGTTTCTCCCTAAAAAGACATTCCACGATTGGCCTGCCAAGCGCAAAAGGGCCTACCGGGACATGTTGAGGTCCGCATTCTCCCATCGGCGCAAGCTCTTGCGCAACAGTATAGATAAGAGATTCCTGTCTCTACTGCCTCCGGACTGGCTCAATCGTCGAGCCCAAGAGTTTTCTCCGGAAGAGTGGCTTGCTCTCTTTGCGAAGTGACGAAGTGAGACAAAATCTTCCATAAAGAATCCGTCTCACAACCCGGTTTCTGGGGAGGGTGGGGGACGATGGAGCGAAATGATGAGACAAAATCTTCCTGGAAGACTCTGTTTCATAACCATATAATAGGGGGATTGGGAGTAAAGCTGGAGGAAGGATGGTTCCATTCGTCGATCTGACGCGCTTATACGAGAAGTTTAAGACCGAAGTGGACGAGGCTGTAAGGGCCTGTTTTGACCACCAGAAATGGATCCTGGGGCCAGAGGTGGAGGAATTCGAGTCGGCCTTTGCGGGGGCCTTGGGGGCTAAGTACGGGATCGGCGTTGCCTCGGGGACGGATGCCTTGCTCTTGGGATTGCGGGCGATAACCATCGTCAGGTATGGGAAAGAGTTTTTCGAGCAAGACGAGTTAGTTATAACTACCCCTTTTACTTTCTCTGCTACTGCGGAGTCGATCATCAGGTCAGGGGCAAGGCCTTTGTTCGTGGATGTCGACTACGATACGATGAACCTGTCGGTCGAGGGGGTTAAAGAGGCGATTCGCAAGTACGGTCGTAGGATAGTGGGGATGGTGGTGGTACATCTCTACGGTTATCCCGCTGATGTGGAAGGGTTGGTGGCCGTCGCAAAGGAGAATGGTCTGTTTCTGATCGAGGATTGCGCCCAGGCCTTTGGCTCTCGAGTAAGGGGGAAAATGGTGGGGACCTTTGGAGATGTGGGGGCCTTTAGCTTCTTCCCTACGAAAAATCTCCCGGGAATTGGCGATGGTGGTATGGTGGTTACTAGCGATGGAGATCTCTGCGAGGTCGTCTCTGCCCTTCGGAATCACGGGGGCAAGGACAAGTACGCCTTGGATTATCTGGGTTATAACTCCCGACTGGATACTGTCCAGTCCGCGGTGTTGTCGGTTCACCTGAGGCACTTTGGGGTGATTGCCCAGGAGCGGTCGAGGATCGCCCGTCACTACTTTGATCGACTTGCTTCGATAGAGACATTAGCTTTACCCCCGGCCCCGGATGGGGTGATCGAGCCGGTCTACAATCTTTTTACCGTGCGGATAGAGGAGAAAAGGGGGGAGTTGGCAGACTTTCTGCACTCGCGAGGGATTGGGGTCGGGATATATTATCCCAAGCTCGTGAGCGATATGCCTCCCATCTCTGCCCGTTCAGTCTCTACCGAGTTAAGCACTGCCCGTAGGCTAACGAGAGAGGTCTTGAGCCTGCCTTGTTTCTCCTTCCTGACTCCTCAGGAGCAGGAGGAGGTCGTCCAGGCGATAAGCGCCTTCTTCCGCTAATCAGTCCTTCTTGAGGGCCTTTAGCGCGGATTCGCTGGCCATTACTATGGCGTTGTTTGCCGGGAAGAAGGACTGATACGGCTGGGCTGAGTAGCTCAGTTTCGCCAATCTTTCTACGGGTATGCGGTTCTGTATCGCGAAGGTTAGCAGGTCTATCCTCTCGGTCACACACATCGTACCGACTACCTGGGCGCCTATCAGGAGGTGGTCTTCTTTGTTCACTATTAGTTTTACTTTCACGAATCCGGGGTCAGGGAAGATGGAGAACTTGGCGGTCGTCTCCCCGTAGCTTACGATGTAATCGTTGAAGCCCCTTTCCCTGGCTATCCGCTCGTTGAATCCGGTTCCTCCTGCCCGGATACCGTAGACTATGGTGGCAGCACCGTTGTAGAAACCATCGTACTCTGCAGGGATACCTATTATGTTGAGCCCTGCGGTCTTTCCCATCGGGACTGCATTGGTAGCGAGTTTCCCCAATATGGGCCTGTGGTCTATACCGGATGTGAAGGCACAACAGTCGCCTGCAGCGAATACGCCTTCGACGTTAGTCCGCATGTGCTTGTCCACCACGATACCATCTTTGGCTATCTCTAGTCCGGTGCCTTTGAACAGGTCTACATTTGCCCTTAGCCCTACGGAGAAGACTACTATGTCCTTATCCTCCAGTTCTATGCTGGTGCCGTCTGCCAAGGTCAATCTCTGGGCGTAGTCCTGCCCTTCAACTGCGGAAAGCGGTGTGGAGAGGTGCATGTGAATCCCGTGCTCGATCAATTTCTCTTCTAATGGACGGCTCATGTCTGCATCCAGTAGGTTGGGGAGGACGTGATCTGCCATCTCCACGAGGTGGGTCTCCAAATCGAGAGAGCGAAAGGCCTGCAAGAGCTCTATCCCTATGGATCCTGCCCCAACTACCACCGCCTTCCTTGCCCCTTGGGAGATCTTTTCCAGTATCCCTTTGAGGTGCTCTTCCCGTTTGAACACGAATGCGTTTTTCAGTCCTTTGGGCACGAAAGGAGGGATTATTGGCTCAGCTCCGGTGGCTATCAAGAGCTTGTCGTAGGATACTTGGCTACCGTCTTCCAGGGTTACGGCCTTCTTTTCGAAGTCAACGGACGAGGCCCTCTTCCGGATGAGTTCGGCACCGACCTCGGTTAGGAGTTCGTCTTTTTTGTATATCTTCTCAAACGGGATGATCTTCTCTATGACGTAAGGCATTGCACAGTAGATGAGGCTCTTATTTTCAGGCCGTATAACGCTGACCTCAACGTCCGGGGCGTTAAGTTTTATGGTCCTGCAGGCCCTGATCCCTGCCGGTCCTCCGCCAATGATCACCACCTTCATGGCCTTCTCCTTTCCGTTTTTAACTATGGTTCAAAATATTCTATGGGTCTTCTTTATGGGTGTCAACCGTTGATGATGACCCCTTTGATGTTGGGCGTAAATTTTATTGACGATGGTGGCATATCTGATAAAATTTACAATTCAATTTGGATAGTAGCGAGTTAGAAGGAGGAAGGTTATGTACGCTGTAGTCGAGTGGGGTGGAAAGCAGTATAAGGTAGAGGAAGGCGCGGTGTTGGATCTGGAGAGGATCCCTTCCGAGGTGGGGGAGGAGATCGTCTTCGATAAGGTGTTGATGTTCTCCGACGGGGAGAAGATATATGTGGGCAATCCATACATCCCGGATGTTGAGGTAAAGGCCCAAATCAAAGAACACAAAAAGGGGAAGAAGGTGATTATATTCAAGTATAGAAGAAGGCATAAGTACCGGGTAAAGAGGGGGCACAGGCAGAACCTTAGCCGGGTGGAGATCTCCTCGGTCGCCAAGAAGTAGATATTGAGAAAGGGGTGAGACTATGGCCCATAAAAAGGGGATGGGTTCCACAAAGAACGGGCGCGACTCAAGGGCGAAGTACCTTGGGGTCAAGAGGTTCGGTGGGCAGTTCGTAAAGGCAGGCACCATCCTCGTCCGTCAGAGGGGTACCAAGTTCAAGCCCGGTCGGAACGTTGGTATGGGGGGTGATTACACCCTGTTTGCCCTTATAGACGGCGTGGTGAGATTCCCCAAGCCCCGGGTCGTGGCGGTGGAGCCCGTACAGGCCTGATGGCTATCGATGAGGTCAGGATCTGGGTAAAGGCGGGCGACGGCGGTAAGCCCTGTTCAAGCGTCTACAAGAACCGCTACATGAGACATCCCCGCCCCGACGGTGGCTGTGGGGGCAAAGGGGGAGACGTGATACTGGAGGCGGATCCTTCCCTGAATACCCTGCGCAAGTTCCACTTTCAACAGCACTTCAGGGCCCCTTCCGGCAAACACGGGGGGAGCAACCGCAAGAAGGGGGCGGACGGTGAGGACCTCGTCATAAAGGTGCCAGTGGGTACGCTGGTGAGGGATGCCGGCACCGGGAAACTGTTGAAGGATCTCGCCCAGCCCGGGCAGAGGGTGGTCGTTGCCCGAGGGGGAAAGGGAGGTATAGGCAACGCCTATACCAAGGACCATTCGGTGGTCCCGGCCCAGCCCGGTCAGGAGCGGGAACTCGTCCTAGAGCTAAAGTACCTCGCAGATGTCGGTATAGTGGGTCTGCCCAGCGCGGGCAAGTCCACCCTCCTGAATGCCCTGACCGGTGCGGGATCGGAGACGGGCAGTTATCACTTCACCACCCGCAATCCGGTCCTAGGCACCCTGCCGGAGCTGGAGGTAGTGATGGCGGACCTGCCGGGTATCGTAGAGGGGGCCCACGAGGGCAAGGGTCTGGGAGATAGGTTCCTGAAGCACATAGAGAGGGCAAAGGTCCTGCTCCACGTGGTGGACATCTCCGGCTCGGAAGGGAGGCTCCCTTGGGAGGATTACATCGTCCTCAACGAGGAGTTGAGGAAGTACAATCCCGCACTCCTTGCCAAGCCCCAGATAGTGGTCCTGAACAAGAAGGACTTGTTGAGGAATATGGAGAACGTAAGGAGATTCGAGGAGTTCACAGGGGTGAAGGACTTCGTTTTGGTATCTGCCAAGACCGGTGAGGGGCTGGATGAACTTAGGCGCAGGATAGCGGAGGAACTGGAGAGGATAAGGGATGGAGAAGGGGAATAATCCGGTGCTGGTGGCCCCGTCTCTGCTCTCTGCGGACTTCTCCTGTCTCGAGAGGGAGGTAAGGGGCCTCGATGCGGTGGTGGACGCCTGGCACGTAGACGTGATGGACGGGCACTTCGTGCCTAACATTACCCTTGGCCCGTTTATCGTCAGGGCTGTGAGATCGGTGGTAACCCGCCCCTTGGACGTACACCTGATGATAGGTGAGCCTATCAAGTATGCGCGGGAGTTCCTCTCCGCCGGGGCGGACATATTGACCGCTCATGTAGAGGCATTCGGAAACGAGGGCGAGGTGAAAGAATTTATCGCTTTGGTGAAGGAGATGGGCAGGAAGGTGGGTCTGTCCCTCAAGCCTGCCACTCCTCCAGAGGCCTTGGAGGGGTATCTGGCAGATCTGGACATGGTCTTGGTCATGACGGTTGAGCCGGGGTTTGGTGGACAGAGGTTCCGGGAGGATCAACTGCCCAAGATAGGGTGGTTTGCCCAGAGGTTTTCTGGCTATCTTGCGGTAGACGGGGGGATAAATGCCGAGACCGCGCGCTTGGTCAGGGAGGCCGGGGCCAACTTTCTGGTCGCAGGCAGTTATGTCTTTTCCGCCCGGGATAGGTTGAAGGCCATCGCCTCCCTGCGAGAGGGTTGAATAAGGATTTGACCTCCACAGGGTCTTGTGGTAGAAGATATTTGTCCATTGGGAAGGTGCAGAAATTTTGGGCTTGCAGAGAAGGTTGGTTTGTGGTATAAATCTTAACAGAGCCTCTTTGGTGCGAGAGAAGTCCCAAAAGTGCCCTCTCCTGTCACGCACACGTGACGAATACCCCCCTGCCAAAGAGGCTCTGCCTTTTTATTTTCAGGGTCAGTGAGATGGGGTCTTTGTCTCCTCCTCTTCTACATGCCCGTGGCCTAGAGAAGTCCTTTCCCAGTCCAACTGGCAGATTGCAGGTCCTTTCCGGTGCGGAATTAGAGGTCTACGCTGGTGACAGAATCGCCATAGTTGGGCCTTCCGGCTCGGGCAAGAGCACGCTCCTGCACATCTTGGGCGGGCTTGAGACCTACGATGCAGGTGTTATCCTGTGGGAGGGCAGGCAGTTGAGCAGGGCGGTTGAGGATCTTGCCCTCTGGCGCAGGGTTAATGTGGGGTTCGTTTTCCAATTTTATCACCTTATACCGGAACTCTGCGTCTGGGAAAACGTTGCCTTGCCTCTGCTTCTCAACGGGGTGAAAAAGGCCAAGGCCAAAGAGGCGGTCTATTCTGCGCTTTCCGAGGTGGGATTAGGGGACCTCGGGGAAAGGCAGGTAGAATTCCTCTCGGGTGGGGAGATGCAGAGGGTTGCAATACTGCGGGCGGTTATCCACAGGCCGAAACTGGTCTTTGCAGACGAGCCCACCGGCAATCTCGATCCCCACATACAAAGACAGGTCCTGGATTTTATGTTGAACAGGCTAAAGGAGAGCGGATCCGCGCTGGTTATGGTCACCCACGACTTTGACCTGGCGAAGGAGATGGACAAGGTCTTTTTGTTAAGCGATGGCAAATTGCACCCATACATGGTAGAATCTAAAAAATAAGCCTGGAGGTCGGTATATGCTGATATACGTGAACGGTCAATATTATTCCGAAGAGGAGGCCAAGGTCTCGGTCCTGGATCACGGCTACCTCTACGGTGATGGGGTGTTCGAGGGGATAAGGATGTATTCCGGCTGTATATTCAAGTTGAGGGAGCACATTGACCGCCTCTACGACTCCGCTAGGGCGATAATGCTCCGCATCCCGATGGAGAAGTCGGAGATGGAGTCCGCGATAGTCGAGACCGTGCGAAAGAATGGGTTAACCGACGGATACATAAGGGTAGTGGTGAGCCGGGGAGTAGGCGATCTCGGTCTGGATCCGAGGAAGTGCCCGAATCCAACGGTGGTGATAATAGCGGATCGGATAAAGCTCTATCCCGAGGAATTGTACCAGAACGGGCTCTCTATAATAACTGTCCCCACCCGCAGGAACCTGCCCGAGGCCCTGAATCCCCAGATAAAGTCTCTCAATTACCTGAACAACATCCTCGCCAAGATAGAGGCCATACACCGCGGATACGAAGAGGCCCTTATGCTGAATCAGGAGGGATATGTTGCGGAGTGCACTGGGGATAACATATTTATGCTAAAAGGAAAGAGCCTGATCACCCCACCCACCTCGGTGGGCGTGCTCAAGGGGATAACCGCCAGGACCGTTATGGGGATAGCGATAGACATGGGACTAGAGGTCAGGGAAGAGCGGTTCACCCGCTATGATCTTTATACCGCTGACGAGGTCTTCCTGACCGGGACCGCTGCGGAGATAATACCGGTTGTGAAGGTGGACGACCGTCCGATCGGGGACGGCAGGCCCGGGCCTACCACTTGGGAGATAATCCGCAGGTTCCGCAAGATTACCACCGAGGATGGGGTCAAGATATAACCTGGTTTACCTCCTCTGCGGGTTGCTGTTCCTGTCCGCCTGCACGGAGTACAATCGTATAACCCACCGTCAGGACGTTATACTGTATCCCCTGGAGAAGGAACTGGAGATGGGCAGTAAGGTCGCCCAGCGTTTTCTCCAGAAGTATCCTCCCGTAGAGGATACGGATCTTCAGGAAAGGATAAACAGGATGGGTCAAAGACTGGCCCAGGTCTGCGATCGCAGAGACTTGCACTATCAGTTTATCGTGGTGGACTTTCCGGGTAAGAATGCGGTCTCCCTGCCGGGAGGCTACATTTTCATAAGCAAAGAATTGGTGGATTTCTGCCGGAGCGACGACGAGATTGCCTCGGTTTTGGCCCACGAGATAGGGCACATCGTCTCCAAGCACGGAATAAAGCGCCTGCAGGCCAGTTATCTAGCCTTGGTTGGCACCATCGGGGTGGTGGCCTCCAAAAATCCCAATCTGGCGCGGGGGGTGCAAGGGGCGTTGGCGGTCTTGTTTTCTGCCTACTCTCGCGAGGATGAGTTCACCGCCGACGAATTAGGGGCGAAATACATGAGGCGGGCGGGCTACGATGTGAAGGCGATGGTGGACCTGTTCGCCCGTATGGACGAGGTGCACACCTACGAAGAGCCCGCCAGCAAGGTCCCGTCTTATCTGCGAACCCATCCGTTTTTAGGGGAAAGGATACACAGGATAAAGGCGAAGTTTATGGGAAGCGCGCCTGATGACTTCCTTTCCTATGTATCTCAAGAGCTCGACTAGGTAAGTGAGACGGAATCTTTTTGGAAGAATCTGTCTCATAAGTTGGGATTTTGGGGGAAGGGGGTAATTTTTTATTGACTTATCGGGGATTTTTATAGTATTTTAATCCAATTATTTCGGGACCTTTAACTTTGGGGTAAGGGTGAGACTATGAAGGACACATAGGTGAAGAGGAAAGATGGAAGGGATTCTTGAACCCAAAGGCATAGTAAAGTGCGATTCAAACGGTCTGACTTACGCAGGAGTCCACCTGCTTTTGGAGTTTTGGGGTGCCAAGAATCTGGACGATCTCGAACTGGTCGAAGAGACCTTCCGTAAGGCCGTCGAGGCCTGTGGGGCGACACTCCTCAGTATGAAATTCCATCACTTCTCTCCCTATGGCGGTATTTCTGGTGTGGCTATCGTTATGGAGTCTCATCTCACCATCCACTCCTGGCCTGAACTTGGTTACGCAGCGATAGACATATTCCTCTGTGGCGGGGTCGATCCATACAAGGCCTTACCCGTGCTAAAGGAGGCATTTCAGCCGGAGCGGGTGCAGGTAATGGAATTAAAAAGGGGTATGATGGATGAAGTGGTTTAAGGAGGATCTATACGGGGCCACTATAACCCAGTGGTTAGCAATAGATAAGCTCATCTACAAGGGTAAGAGCAAGTATCAGAAGATCTTGCTCTTCGAGAACAAGTCCCTTGGTAGGGTGCTGGCCTTGGACGGGATAGTGCAGACCACCGAGAAGGACGAGTTTATATATCACGAGATGATCGTCCATGTGCCTATGATGTCCCATCCCAATCCCAGGCGGGTTTTGATAGTAGGCGGAGGTGACGGCGGAGCAGCTGAAGAGGTCCTCAAGTACGGATCCGTGGAGCGGGTGGTCATGGTGGACATAGACGGAGAGGTGGTTGAGCTGGCCAAGAAGTACTTGCGGAAGATATGCAAACGGGCCTTTGAGGATAAACGCCTGGAGTTGATCATAGACGACGGCGTAAAATACGTGGCCAATACCGACGAGAAATTCGACGTGGTTATCGTGGATTCGCCCGATCCCATAGGCCCGGGTAAGGTCCTCTTTACCAAGCGATTCTATCAGTCTATCTACCGAGTTCTGGATAAGGTCGGGGTCATGAGCAGGCAGGCGGGTTCTACTTTCTTTCAGGGCAACGAACTGCCTCAGGCGGTCAGGCTCCTTCGCCAGGTCTTCCCGTTGAACGATGTCTACCTAACCGCAGTCCCTACTTACATCGGTGGGTTGTTCTCCTTTGTCTTGAGCGGAAAGGGTCTGAAGGCCTGGCCTTCGCTGAAGGTTTTGGAGAAGAGGTTTGCCCAAGCGGGGATAAAGACCGATTACTATACGCCCGAGGTGCACAAGGCAAGCTTCGTCTTGCCGGTCTATGTGGCCAGGGCAATCGCTAAGTAGGTGAGAGGGATATGGGCAAGTATCTCAAGAAGGGCGATTACGGTATGGAGCTGGTCCTGGATCTCTACGATTGCGATCCGGAGGCCATCCGTTCGCGTAAGAAATTGAAGGAATTCGTGGACAGGCTCTGCGAGCTCTTGAAGATGAAGAAGTACGGCAGGTGTTTTCTTCCCTACTTCGGTCTTAACGCAGATCACACACCGGGTTATTCCCTTTTGCAGTTCATAGAGACCAGTTCTATAACTGGGCACTTTGCGGAGAAGACCAACTCTGCTTATCTCAACATATTCTCTTGTAAGGAGTTTGATCCGATCAAGGCGACCAAGTTTTGCAAGGAATTCTTCTCTGCTCGACGAGTAAAAAAGAGGTTATACATAAGGAAGTGAAGTTATGTATCAGCTATTGTTGGGCGTGTACATATTGGTCTGTTTCCTGTTAGTGACGGTCATCCTGATGCAGTCGGGACGAGGAGGTGGATTGGTAGAGTCCTTTTCCGCGGCCGAGACCATATTCGGTGGTAAGACCAACATCTACATGGTCAGGATCACGATGATACTGGGGGCGCTGTTCCTGGCGCTTGCCTTGGGGCTTAACTACTTCGTGGTCCAGAGGAGCAAGTCGGTTATGGAACGCCTTTTCTCCCGTCCCGCTAGGACTGCCCCGGTGGTACCGGCAGAAAAGGTGGAACGACGAACCGAAGAAAAGGCTGGTCCTGAGACGGAGAAGGCGGTTTCGAAAGGGGCTGGCAATCCCTCGGTGAATAGCCCTTCATCTAATCCGCAATCCCAGTCTTCCGCCCAGAAAGAGGGTGGAGATGCCCCGCAGGCGGTTCCAGTTAAGGCCTCTGCTAACTAAGGCCCTGTTTGTCCTGGTCGGCCTTGGGGTTTGTCTTTTTCTGTTATATCTGTTGAGCCCGCAATCTATTCCCCGAAGGAGAGTATCACTCGCCCACACGATCGTTTTGAGATTAGCCTCGGATCCCAGGAGCTTCAACCCCATCTTGGCCCAGGAGACCTCCACCACCTCGGTTACCTCGCTCATGTTCGTTGGGCTGGTGCGTATTGATCCCTTCACTCAGCAACCGGTTCCAGAATTGGCAGATTCTTGGCAGGTATACGAAGGGGGGAAGCGCTGGGTCTTTACCCTTAAAGAGGACCTGCGGTGGTCCGATGGGGTCCCGCTGACCGCATACGATGTGGAATTCACCTTTAACTGTCTTATCTACAATCCTGCCATACCTAATAGTGCCAAGGATGTGCTCCAGGTGGCAGGAGAGCCTTTCGAGGTGAGGGCCCTTAACGATCGGCAAGTGGAATTCCGGCTCAAGGATGTATTTGCCCCGTTTCTGAGGGCCATGACCCAAGAGATACTGCCAAGGCATGCACTAGAAGAGTTCGTGCGAGGTGGCACATTCAACTCCTCTTGGTCCCTGGGCACCGATCCTCGGGAGATAGTGGTGAACGGCCCGTTTAGGCTCAAGAGATTCGTCCCGGGCCAGAGGGTGGAGCTGGAGAGGAATCCTTTTTACTATCGCAAGGGTCTGCCCCGCCTGGAGCGAATTATCATGCTGATAATCCACAGTGACGACACGGCCTTGATGAAGTTCATAGAGGGAGAGCTGGATCTGGTCGACCTCAGGGCTGGTGATTACCGGCTCCTCCGCAGGTTGGATCTCCCAGGGGTGAAGATGTACGATCTGGGGCCATCTTTAGGATCCAATTTCTTGGCGTTCAACATGAACCCCAACTCCCCTCTCGAGAGGTACAAACTCGGGTGGTTTAGGCAGAGGAAGTTTCGCCAGGCAATAGCGCATTGTTTGGATCGCAAGGGTATAATAGAGACGATATATCAAGGTCTGGCCAGACCCCAATGGGGGCCGATGAATCCCAGCAATGGGTTCTTCTACAATCCGGATCTCTGCAAGTACGATTTCGATCTGGCAAAGGCCAAGCAGTTGCTCGGGGAATTAGGATTCGCTGATCGAGATGGCGACGGCACGCTGGAGGACGAGCAGGGGCACGATCTGGAGATCAGTTTGATAACCAATGCCAATTCCAGCGAGCGGATGGAGGTAGGATCAATGCTGGTGGCGGACCTGGAGAGGGTGGGGATCAGGTGCCACTTCTTGGGGATAGACTTCAACAACCTCGTCGTGCGGTTGACGAGCTCTTACGATTGGGAGACGGTCTTGATAGGTCTAACCGGTGGAATGGAGCCCCACTTCAGCAGGAATGTGTGGCACTCCAGCGGGAGCCTGCACCTGTGGTGGCCAAATCAAAAGGTCCCATTTTTCCCCTGGGAGAAGGAGATAGACGAGATCTTCGAGAGGGGGGTGCGGATATTAGGCGATTCTCAGAGGAAACCGCTCTACGATCGTTGGCAGAGGATCATATCCTGTGAGGTGCCGGTGATCTACACGGTTGCCCCGTTGAGGTTGTCCGCGATGCGGGACAGGTTTGTGGGGGTTAAGCCTTCTCCGTACGGGGGGCTATTGCACAACATCGACGAGATAGATACTAAGTGAAGGAGGTGTAGCCATGTCGGGTATCCAGGATGTCTTGGCCAAGTTTCCTTTGGGTGTGTACATCGTAGGCAGTGCCCACGGGGACAGGATCAACGGCATGACCGCTGCCTGGGTCAGCCAGGTCTCCTTTTCCCCCAAGATGGTGGCGGTCGCAATAGCTCCCGAGCGTTACACATTCGATCTGGTGAGGAAGTCAGGTAAGTTCTCGCTTTCACTCTTGGGGGAAGACCAACTGGAGCTGGCAAAGAGGTTTGGTTTCTACTCGGGGAGAGAGGAGAATAAGTTCTCAGGGGTGGATTACCACCTGATCGATGGCCTGCCGGTTCTCGACGACTGCGTTGCCTGGGTGAGCTGTGAGGTGGAAGGTAGCTGTGAGGCAGGGGATCACGTGCTGTTCCTGGGTAGGGTGGTTAAGGCGAAGTTGGTAGACGATAGGCCTGTCCTGCTTTTCCGGTGGGAAGATTACTTCTGAGTTTATCGCCTAGAGCTCGATCCCGCCAGATTTGACGGGCGCAGATCCTCGGGTCGGAGGACTATCCTGGGGAGGACCTGCAATAGCCTTTACCAGGGCCTGCATCCTTCCTATGACCCTCAAGGGGAGCCCCTGTATCCTCACGATCAGCTTTCTGGCCTTATCCGGCGGATGCCTCAGTAAACTGACCTGGAGGAGCTGGAAGTACCACTTTATGGGTGTGACGTAGTGGTTGGCGATGTATTCGGGTATCCGGTTGATTCCTCCACAGCCCCCGTCTACGATCACGATAGGCGTCAGCTTGGTCGGTAGGGGACGGGGCCGGGCTGGATTGAAGAGGGCACATACATAGGCCTCAAGGAAGAGGAGGTCGTTTGGCGGTATGAAGTTGGCTAGGTTCATTCTCTTCTTCATCCTTTTCCAAACGACATCCCATGGCTCTTTGGCTTTCCATCCCCGGGCTATCTCCTCACTCAAGACCAGGGCGAGAAGGTTGTTTTGCTGGCCGTATCCGGTTTGGGCAACTCCGACGAACTGGGGCAGGATCGAGTAGGATCCTGCCCCGCCGAAGTGCCTGCCCGAGAAGGAATGGTGGCGGGTGAATATCAGCTGATGTCTTCCCGAGTTTAGTATCTCTTCAAACCTCCTTTTCGCTCCTTGGAGGTGCTTTGGGAGGGTGATTATCTCGATTTCTAGGCTCACCCCGTCGAGGTCTTTGCGCCAGATGTGGGGCCGGGGATTCTCATATCCCGCCCTGGCGAGGAGGCGTTCTAATTCTGGGCCGTAGGCTGTGGCGTCGCGGAAAAAGAGGATCGCGCTACGGATCTTTGGGGTTTTGGGGTAAGGTGGAGTGGAGGCGAACTGGCGGATACTATTCACCAGCCTGAGATCGATATCATTCTTTTCCCAGCTATCCCCCAGCTCTTCCTGAAAGGCTACCGCAATCATCTGCTTCACTGCTGGATGGACCTTTGGATTTTGGAGGATAGCCCTTAACCCTCCCAATATCGTGTCTCTGTGGGTGGGAGATCTATCCGCCATCTCCTTCAGCATTCGGATCAGATAGGCCTGATTTAGTGCCCGGTAGCCATAGTTTTTGGGCGTGAGCCTCCAGCGGAGGTAATTGAGGGCCCGCTTGCTAACCCACGAGAGCCACCTTTGGGGATAGAGCTGGTCCTGGGCCTTGAGGAACGAAAAGACCTCTCGCTCGCGCTTGGCAAAGGCTATGGTGAGCTCGTAGGCGAGCATGCCCTTTGGATCCAGTCTCTTCAGGGCCAGTAGGATCGAACGATCGTAGTGGGCCAGTCGCCTTGACCACTCTTCCCGGAGTAGGAGATAGGTTGCGGTGTACAGGCCATACTCCCCCAAGGCCAGGGAGATGTATACGAGCTGATCGGGTAGCATGTTGAGGTACCGCCTTGCCTTCTTGCGCCATCCGGAGCGCTCAAAGTCGTCGTGGATCCGGTTGAGGTGTCGGACCACCTCGGTGGCAAGGCGGGAAAGAAAGGGATAACTTCTTCGATCCTGCATAGACCTAGCCAACTGCCTCCAGGCGAGCTTTCGGATCCTTTCTGGGAAGAGCGGTGGGGAAAGGGCGATCGCCCGCAGTAAGGCCCTGACGCTGGTGCTCGCGGGAGGTGAATCTTGGGCAAGGCAGGTGCTTGCAAAGCGGTACAAGGGCCCCTTTGGGGTCTTCGTCGAGGAGGCGTATTTGAGTATAAATGACCTTTGCAGGCTCTCGTCGAGGAGGCGTATCGCCCCGGATTCCAGCAGACGGGAGGCAGTCGCTGGGTCTTCGTGGGCAAAGGGGCGGATGTATCTTCGAGCGAATCCCTTAACTCCCTCGCGTATTCTCCTCCGTTGAGTGATGTCCAAGCGATTGGTAAGGTAGGCCTGTAGAAGCTGGCGTTGTTTTTCAGAGGGAAGTGTCAGGAAGCTGGAGGCAGAATCCCAGGCCCCCTGGGATAGGGAGATATGGGGTATGAGGGGTATGGACAGGGAAAGCCCCATCCAGAGCAAGAACCTCCTCCGGGAGAGATTCTTGGGCGTCATTGCGACCCTATCTTTGCATAGGATGGGAAGTAATGTCCGTCTCAAGCTCGGAGGTGCAGTTGTCCATATCCAGCCAGCTAGATAGAGGTGGTGTTCGGTGATGGGATGGTTGTTCTTTATCAGCTTGGAGAGGATGTAGATGTAGTTCTCCTCTGGGGATCGGACTTCGAGGGGTTGGGAAGAAGCGATGGAACCGTCTCTGTGTCGCTCGAGAAGTTCCCCTAGGGCCTCCTCTACCAGGTCTGGTTTGGGAGGTGTGGGAGGATAGAGGCGGGCGGATAGGAGCTCGTGTAGGAGGTTGTACTCGCCAGCTAGGGCCTTGAGTAGGAGCTCGCTAGCGGTCAGAGCTCCTGCCTCGGATAGAGGGGTATTCAGGGAGACCTCGTAGGCCTGGGGGAAGCGGTCTACTGGAATGAGTTTGATCTCTACATCGTTGGGAAGCAGTATTCCCCCTACTAACCCTGACCGGTCGTAGTCTCGCAGGTAGGCCTTTATGACCTCTACTAACCGCGTGGGTTGGCTAGGCCTTTGATCCTGCGGAGATGGGGAGAACATCTTGCCGAGGTAGTAGCTCGCCAGGACCGTCCGCAATCCCCTGAAGTCGGGAGCGGAATTGACCGCCTTTTCCACTTCTGCCCGCGCCCGCTCCAAGGCCTGGGAGATCGATCCGGAAGAAAGGTCCGTCTCGAGTCGTAGGGCCAGGTGTATTCGTATTATTGAGATCCCGTTCCCTCCCTTGCCGATCTCGAGGGCCTTTGGCCGTATCCACAGCCGTATAGAGGCGGGTTGGTTAGGGATGGAGTCGAGATGGGAGTTTAATCTCTTCCTGAAGACTCTCTTTAATCTCAGATCCTCTTCGATGAGGTACATGCCCGTCAAACTCCCTTTCAGATTGGGGGAGAGACAGTTCTCTATAGGGGAAAAGGCCTGGAGGTTGACGAAGTCGGTTCGTTTTCTCGCCCCTAGCCAGAAGGCCTCCTTTATCAGTGCTATCTCCTCGGGGCCGTACTGGGTTGGGAGGAGGAGCTGAAGGCCGACACCCGATCTTCTTGATCCCACCAAGAACCGGTCTCGGGCAGGGGCCGAGCCCACGCATAAAAACATAATTAATAAACATGTTAAAAACATTTTATCAATCATAACCCATTATAGTACAACGGGGGTTGATAGGAGGGCAACATTAAAATATAATACAAGAGCTACAGGCTGTCCCCGTAGCTCAGTTGGACAGAGCAGCGGCCTTCTAAGCCGCGTGTCGGGGGTTCGAATCCCTCCGGGGACGGTGTTTTTTGTTTATTGGGGGTGTTGTGAGGGCTGTGATCCGGTTTTTGTTGGGTGTAATCTTGTTCCTGGGTCTCCAGCTGTTGGTGCTGGAGCTTTTTGGCGGACCACTGCTTAGCCTCCTTCTCCAGCGCATGTACGGGCTGGATGTAAAGATCGGGAGGGTGAGCCTGCTTTCGGGTATGAAGGTCTTCTCTTTGGACTACAGGGGTTCTGGGGTTAGCCTCCATCTGGACGAGCTCCAGCTGTTGCCGTTGCTGTCGTCTTTTGGGA
The DNA here is from genome assembly GCA_015494465.1 of Candidatus Omnitrophota bacterium. Classification (GTDB taxonomy): domain Bacteria; phylum Omnitrophota; class Gorgyraeia; order S143-82; family S143-82; genus S143-82. Next base: position 20,165 of record WGBD01000004.1, read on the forward strand.
TGAAGTTGGTCGCGGTTCGGGGGGGCAGGATCGAGGTGAAGTTGGATAAGGGCGACAGGCAGGGGACTGGATTTAATCCCGTGGTACTTGCCCTCGTACCGTTGAGACTGCCGGTGGAGAAGTTGTCTGCTATCGACCTACGGATAGCCTTGGAGCGGGATGGGGATGACTCCTCAATCGAGTTGGAGAAGCTGTTGGTTTATAGGCCAGATCTCAAGAGGGAATACTACGACTTTCACCTGAACGGGAGACTCTTCCGGGGTGGAGTGTATGGGAGTGTGGAGTTTAGTGGTTGGCTGGATTGGGAGAAGAAGAATGCCCTGTTCGTGTTGAAGGGGGATCACATCCCCCTCGGCTTCTTCCGTTCGTTCCTGGAGGTGCCTGAGGTGGAGGGCCTGCTTTCTCTACGCATAGAAGGTGAGGCGGAGGACAATGTCTTGGTCTTGAAGAATTGGTTTGGGATAAAGGGGTTGGATGTCGTGGGATCCACTGCCCTGGGGAACCTTCCCGTTGTCTCTGGGATATTGAGTCCTTTGGCTGGACTCGGGGAGGAGCTGGAGCTGGAGTTTAAGGTGACCACCCGCTTGGACAATCCCCAGATCGACTTCAAAAAGGAGATCCTCTCGGCGTTGAGCAGGTATAGACGAGGGCAGGGCGGTGCGGGAGAGGGGGATTCCAAGGCTAAGGTGAGCGGAGAGATTTATGATATAATTAATGACCTGGTCGGGATCGTTGGTTCGGTATTGGGTGATTGAGTCGAGATTTGTCATGGTGGGCGTAGCTCAGCTGGTCAGAGCGTCTGACTGTGGCTCAGAAGGTCGGGGGTTCGAGTCCCCTCGCCCACCCCATTTTGTCTTCTGCCATCTCGAAAAGGTTCGAGTCTGGTTCGGGAAGGAGATATGATCAAGAACAAGAGAAAGAGGTCTGGCGGGACCAAGAGGACTTCGCTTTCGAAGGACCTGCAGACCAGGATCCTCCAACGGGTAATAGACATAGTCAACTCCGATCTCGACGTTAGCCTAATCTTTCACAGCATAATGTCGATGATGCTCGAGTACACCAAGGCGGATTCCTGTTTTTTGTACATACTCGATCGCAAGACAGAGGAGTTGGTGCTGGTAGCCTCCTCCAATCCCCATCCAGAGGTATTAAGAAACATACGCCTTAAGGTCGGGGAAGGTATCACCGGATGGGTGGCGGAGAAGAAGGAGGCAGTGATCATCCCAGAGAAGGCCTTTGAGGATCCTAGGTTCAAGGTCTTTAACTCGCTCCCTGAGGATAAGTACGAGGCATTCGTGGGAATCCCTATCCTGCTTAACGGGAAGGTGGTCGGGGTAATAAACTTCCAGCACAAGAACAAGAAGCGATACAGCAAGTCCACTCTGCAGGGGTTAACTAGCATAGCCCAGCTGGTGAGTGGGTTGATTAGGAATACCTGGCTTTACGAGGAGATGAAGGAAAAGACCCTCCATCTGGAGACGATATTCCGAATAAGCAAGATGATCATCTCCTCTCATTCCCTTCAGGAGGTCCTGGACCTCATCGTCGAAGTGGTGGCAGAGGTGATGTCCTCGCCGATCTGCTCCATCATGTTGATCAACAAAAAGAAAGGGGTGTTGGAGATAAAGGCGACCCAGAGCTTGGACCCGATGTACTTGAACCGCCCCCCTCTGAAGATTGGGGAGGGAATATCAGGCAAGGCGGTATCCGAGAAAAGACCTATATTCGTGCTGGATGTCCAAAACGAGCCCGAATTCAAGATGAGGGATGTGGCGGAAAAGCAAGGGCTCCGTTCTCTCCTATCAGTTCCGATGTTGATAAGGGGGGAGGCGATCGGGGTGATCAACGTCTATACCCTCGTCCCGCGTAGGTTTTCTCAAGACGAGGTCTCTTGGCTCCAGGTGATAGCGGATCAGGCAGCGATAGTTATAGAAAACGCCAAACTGGAGGAGGACAGCAGATCCGCCAAGGAGGCCTTGGAGGCAAGGAAGTTGATAGAGAGGGCAAAGGGGATCCTGATGAAGGAGTTAGGTCTCAGTGAGGAGGTAGCCTACCGCTTGATTCACAAAAAGAGCATGGACATGTGCAAGCCGATGAAGGAGATTGCACAGGCGATAATCCTGTCCCGCGAGGTAGCCAATGGGTAGGAAGATATGTTCTGAGAAGACCTGCATACCGATAGACGCGATTCGCAGACTTATAAGGTACTACCGAGACATAAAGGTTCTCCACGATAAAGGCATCGAGGTGATATCCTCCTTCGACCTATCTGAGATCCTGGGGGGATCTCCAGAGCAGATCCGCAAGGATCTGTCCTATCTCGGAGAATTTGGCAAGCGGGGTGTAGGCTATAACATAAAGAGCCTGATCACTAACCTGGAGAACCGGTTGAGGCTTAATGTGCCTGCGGGGGCCATCGTCGTGGGTGTGGGGAGGCTGGGTATGGCCTTGATGGGATATGCGGGATTCAAGAACCTGAACATCTCTATAGTTGCGGGATTCGACGTCGATAAGGAGAAGGTGGGCAAGTCCTTTTCCGGGATAAGGGTCTATCACTTGCGGTCGATCAAGAAGGTCTGTAAGAGGCTGGACCCAGAGGTGGCGATTATATCCGTTCCCGGAGAGGTGGCCCAAGAGGTGAGTGAGCGGGTGATATCCGCGGGGATTAAAGGCATACTGAACTTTGCCCCAGTGAGGTTGTCCGTACCGAGTGAGGTGTGGATCTCCCATGTGGATCTGAGTATAGAGCTGGGGGCGCTCCTTTTCTGCAGTAGGGTGAGTGGGGTTGACGAAGACCGCAAATCATCTACATCCTCCTAGATTCGAGTATGCCAGTTTCCCAGATCTGACGAAGGTGTCTCGCTTGGGGATAATCCTTTTTGGAGGGATAGGGGACCTCGTTTGCCTGACCTCTGCGCTCCTTCCCTTGCGAAAGGGCCTTCCCCACCTCAAGGTGTTTCTCCTTTCCAGCCCGATGGCCAGGGATTTCTTCCCCGAGGATCTGGTCGATGATTTGATCGTGGATACCAGGGCCTTTGTCGACCTGGTCAAAGGGGATAGGCAGATGTTGGTAGTGAATCTCCATTCCACCACCGAGTCTGCCAGGATATCCACCGAGCTACGGAAGGAAGGGGTAGAGGTCTTTGGATTGCTGGCGGGAGAAGAGGGATTTTACATAAGGGGAGGGGTATTTCACGACATATTGCACCGGGTGTTTTACGTGAGGTTTAGGGATGAGTACATCGCAGGTTGGATGCCTTTGGGAAGGTCTGCCTTGCTCTCCCTCTGTCTCGGGGGTTGGGGCATAGAGAATCCTGGGGTGAGGATTGCCCCTGCTGGTGATCAGGTCGGTTTCGACCGCTTCGTAGCCATGGTTCCGGATGCAAATGCGCCCACCAGGATGTGGGTTAAGGGGTATTGGCTTGATTTGGCAGATATGATCTGGAGGGAGTTTGGATTGCCGACGGTGTTTCTGAGTCGCTTTCCTCTAGAGGGGGAGGATAGGGATTGGGTCCTGGACCTTGGGGGTAAGACTACCTTAGCTCAGGCCTGTGCGGTGGTGAGCCGAGCGCTTGCGGTGATTTCCAACGATACGGGTATGATGCACATAGCCGGGGCGCTGGGCAAACCCACTCTGGCGGTGTGTGGGCCAAACAATGTGGGACCGGAGGCAAAGGGGAGATTCCTTTCCATCCGCTACCCGGTAGAGTGTTCGCCCTGTTTTCGATCCCACTGCGATTATCTGGGCTGTATGAAGGGCCTTCGTCCAGAGTTGGTACTAAGGGCATTTGCGTGTTTCCTAGATGGCAAGTACGAAGATCTGCCTAGAGAGTTGGTGGTAGGGAGTTCGTTTGAAAGGGACCTGGACATCTTTTTTGATTATCACCCGTTGGAGGTGCCTTATCGAGATCCTGAAGTGATCTACACGAATCTGCTGCGCTGGGCTTGGATATGGTCCCTGATGAGGGAGGAAGGGATAGGACGGGGGATGTTCTCGGGATTTGCTTCCTATTGGAACAGATTCTATTCCTACGATCCCAAAGAGCTGGGCATTCTTCTGGAACGCCCTTTCTCCAGATTGCAGGAGATCAGGCATAGTTTGTTGCCGGTTAAAGAAAAGATTGGTATATTAATCAAAAAAGGGGGCGCAATTACCCCAAAGGTGGCAGGGGGAATCTCGCAGTTGCTGAACGGGTTGCCGAGGGAGCTCCTTTATCCCTGGAATTACGCGATCGGTCCGCAGGATAGGGCGGTGGATCTGCTCGATAAGGTCCTGGCTCGCGCTAGTTGCATGACGGAGTTTATAAAGGACTATGATAAAATCGGACGCTAATCTGCTGGGATACTCGCTTTTCTCCTCCCATCATCTGCCGGACTGGAGAGATATGGAGTATATCCCCGAACGGATACCTAAAGGCTCTCACCACACTTTCTTGGTCTCGGGCAGTGGTGGAGAAGATGTGAGCCTTGCTTGTGTTCTCCCTTTATTGAAGGGAAAAAATCCCCGTCGGGTGATATGGGTCTACACTAACGCTAAAAGTGCACCCCTCTTTGAGAACAACCCTGCAGTGGATAGGGTAGAGGTGATTCCGATGGAGAGGTGGGCTGGGATGCTCTGGGATGAAGCCCAGTCCGAGATGGAAGAGTGGATTGCTCACCATCGTCCCCGCATGGGATGGGTGTGCAACATCTCTGGCGATCCGTTCTTTGCTTTGATCGCCAGGCTAATTGGTAAAGGAAGGGTCTTTGGGTTGATCATGGACGAGCGGGGCAGGCCTGTGGTCATCGGGAACAGGTGGATGCAATTTACTATGGAGGTCTTTTACCCCGAGCTCTGTGACGGTCTCCTGAACGAGTACAATCTCTTCAACAAACGACAACTACTGGCCCTATCCTTGGGGGAGTCCTGGAGGAGCAAAGATGTTTTGCCCTTCTACATCCACCAGGCCTGGGACAAACCCATCCCTGAATGGATGTCTGGGGGATACATCCTAGTAAGCCCCGGTTCTCCACTGCCCACGAGGCGCTGGGACTGCTCCAAGTGGAGGAACCTTTTAGAGAGGATCTGGAACGAATACCACGTCAGATTGGTGGTCTTGGTAGATGAAACCTGTGAGGAATTTGCGAGTTTAGGGGAATCGGAGGGTGTAGAGGTAATTCCTATAGCAAGCCTAGATGAACTTGCCTATCTTATGGCTAGGGCCAAGATGATGCTCTCGGTGCACAACGAGTTGATACATCTGGCCTCTGCGGTGGGATTGCCGACTATGGTCATATGCGGACCCAGAAACGAGGGCCCGGAATTTGGGGGTATTCACCTCTCTCTTAGAAAAGATGTGCCTTGTGCCCCTTGTAATCTTTCCTCTTGCCCGAGGATGTACTGTATGGACAGTCTCACGGTCGAGGATGTGTTTTCTATATTCAAATACCATTGGAAGGCGATAGGCGACGGGGCCTTTGATCTGGCAGAGGCAAAACACTATAGCTTGGGTCTTAAGGATGTGGTCTTGGAAGTCTCGGATCCTCGATTGCCAGATTTCGTCTATAGTTATGTGCCGGTATCTGGAGACTGTACTTCTGAAGTGATCCACAGGATCTCCCGATTGGCTTATGTTTGGGTCTGGAATAGATCGAATAGGTATCTGTTGGGTGAAGAAGTGGACATAGGATTCGACGAGTGCGTTGATTGGGCAATAACCAAGGATGTGGTGTGGGAGGAATTTGAATCGGCAATAAAGTCGCAAATTAGGATGCTAAAGGAGTGGGAGCAGAAGCTGTCGTTACTGGTGATGCGATTGCGAGAGTTGTTTCCTCCCTTCCCCAAGTCCTTGTTTAAAAGAGCGCCGATGGATCCTGAGAACCTCTGGAACTCTTTGGAAAACTTCGACCAGACACTACCCTCTCTGCTTCGTAAACTGCACTGTGATAGACCCGATCCCGGGGCCCCTTTTGCCCAGCGCATTCGTGATTGGATAGAGATAAAGAGTGACCTCTTGCGTTTTATTCGGGAATATCGGGGATTCCTAGAAAGGTTCCTTTTTTCCAAAGGCCCTCATCCCCAGAAATAGGGGGGTAGATCTGGGTTGGTTCCTGTTTTGGGCTTTCTCCAATCTATGTGGTATAATATCCATTCCGTTGCTTTGGGGTAGGAGTAAGAGACATGTTTACCACGGATAAGTTGCGAGAAAGCTTCTTGCAGTTTTTCGCCTCCAAGGGACACAAGGTGGTTCCCTCCGACAGCCTTGTGCCTGCAGACGATCCCACGGTGCTGTTCACCAGTGCGGGGATGAACCAGTTCAAGCCCCAGTTTATGGGGCACATCACCGATTTTACTCGGGCTACTTCTTGTCAGAAGTGCCTGCGGACCGACGATCTGCCCCAGGTGGGCAAGACCCCTTATCATCACACCTTCTTTGAGATGTTGGGGAATTTCTCCTTTGGGGACTACTTCAAGGAGGAGGCGATCACCTGGGCCTGGGAGTACCTGACGGAAGTATTGGGGATAGATCCGGACAGACTGTGGGTGTCCGTGCACAAGGACGACGAGGAGGCCTACGCGATATGGAGGGATAAGATCGGTGTCCCTGAACACAAGATAGCTCGCCTTGGAGACAAGACCAACTTCTGGCCCTCTAATGCGATTGTAGAGGGACCAAACGGACCTTGCGGACCGTGTTCGGAGATATTCTTTGATCAAGGACCGGAGTTCTCTGCCTATGCTGGAGAGCACAGGTGCGGTCCGGACTGCGACTGCGGGAGGTTTGCAGAGATATGGAATCTGGTCTTTACCCAGTTCGATCGGCGGGATGGGGGGGTACTTGAGCCCCTTCCCCAGAAGAACATAGATACCGGTATGGGACTAGAGCGGATCTCCGCGGTGATGCAGGGAAAGAGGAGCAATTTTGAGATAGACACCTTCGTGCCCATCGTCGAGGAGATATTGCGCTTGGCGGGCAAGTCCCGCAAGGATGTGGATCTCTCCAAGGTCTATTCCATTGCAGACCACATCCGTGCAGTCACCTTCGCGATAGGAGACGGTGTTATCCCCTCCAACGAGGGTCGGGGCTATGTCGTCCGCAAGCTCATAAGAAAGTCGGTCTGGCATCTTCAGGAATTGGGGGGCAAGCGCGGGCTGGCAAGGTTGGTGCCGGTGGTAGCCGAGGTCATGAAAAGGCCCTATCCGGAGGTGAAGGAGAGGCAGGACGTAATAGCGGGTATGATAAGTGCAGAGGAGGAGAGATTCCTGCGGACCCTGGAGGTGGGCCTAAATAGGATCTCCGAGGAGATAGAACGCCACAAGCGCGAGGGCAAAAAGACCCTTTCCGGTGAGGTGTGCTTCCTCCTCTACGACACCTATGGGTTTCCTCTGGAGATGAGCAGGGCCATAGCCGAGCAAGAGGGTTTGGAGGTGGACGAGGAAGGGTTCAACGCCCAGATGGAGGAGCAGAGGAAGAGGTCCCAGGCCTCTGCCAAGACCTTGGACGACATCTTCGCTTATCGGAATCTGCGCGAGGTGGGGCGGGGGATGTGCTTTGTGGGATACGATCGTCTGTCGGTGGAGACGAGCATAAGGGCTATATTAAGGAACGACGACATATTAGGGTCTGTCAAGGCAGGGGAGGAGGTGGACATCGTATTGGAGGACTGTCCCTTCTACGGTGAGGCAGGTGGCCAGATCGGGGATACCGGTTGGATATCCTCTGCGGATGGGCGCGCGAGGGTGGTTGATACCTATCGAGTTGGAGATGTGGTGGTCTGTAAGGCAAGGGTCGAGGATGGTGTCCTGCGGGCTGGAGATAAGGTAAAGGCAGAGGTGGATATTGAGAGGAGGAAGGCCATTGCCCGGCATCACACCGCCACCCACCTCCTGCAGTCCGCCCTGCGCAGGGTCTTGGGCGATCACATCCGTCAGGCAGGTTCGTTGGTGGCACCGGATAGGTTGCGATTTGACTTCACCCACTTTCAGGCTATAACCGAGGAAGAGTTGCGGAAGATAGAGGACCTCGTCAACCGCTGGATAATGGAGAACTATCGGGTGGAGAAGATAGAGACCACCTTGGAGAAGGCCAAGGAGATGGGGGCCCTTGCCTTCTTTGGGGAAAAGTACGGAGAGATCGTCAGGGTGATAAAGATAGATAGGATCTCTTGTGAACTCTGTGGTGGCACCCATGTGGACTGGACCGGGCAGTTGGGTGTGTTCACCATAATTAGCGAGCGCTCGGTCTCAAGCGGGGTGAGGCGTATTGAGGCACTCAGCGGTATGCCCGCCTGGAACCTCTTGCGGGAGAACAAGGCAATCGTGGAGGAGTTGAAGGATGTCCTAAAGTGCGAGGTCGGTTCCATAATCCCGACGGTAAGGGACCTTGCGGGTAAGGTGCGGAAGTTGGAGAAGGAGTTGGAGCGGTTGTCCGCCAAGGAGCGAGCAGGGGAGCTCCTCGGTCGATTGAAGAGAGAGGAATTAGACGGAATAAGGGTATTTTCCGGCCTTTTGGATGGGGCGGATCTGCCTGCCTTGCGCTCACTCTGGGATCAAATCAAGGCACAGGATCCTTCCGCTGTGGTCCTACTCGGGGGCATTGCCAATGGAAAGGCCCAGATGCTCCTGGCCTGCACCAGGGATCTGGCGAAGAGACTGGATATGCGCAAGATCCTGGAGGATCTAAAGGAGGTTATTCCCCTTTCTGGCGGTGGACGGCCCGATTTCGTGCAGGTAGGGATAAAGGGACCTGTGGAGGACTTCAGGCGGAATTGGGATGTCTTGAAGGATAAGGCCGTCTCCGGGATTGCCCGTTTACAGGCCGGCACCCGTAGTTAGTTTACTAAATAAGGCATGAAGATCGTCAGGAAGATAAATAAGGAATTTCTGGAGTCGGTCAGGATATCGCTGCCCTCCCGCAGCGTAAGGGATAGGGTTTCCAAGATCCTCTCCGAGATAGAACGCGGTGGGGACGAGGCCCTACTGAAATTCACGGAAAAGTTTGACAAGGTCCGTCTGACCGCCCGGCAGATGAGAGTCTCGGAAGGGGAGGTCTCTTCTGCCTTCCAGAAGGTGGGTAAGGAGTTTATCGTTGCACTGAAGACCGCGATAGAGAATGTGAGTGAGTTCTATCGCCGGCAGATAGAGAAATCCTGGAAACTGCGCAGGCCAAACGGAGCAGTGGTTGGGGAGAGGATAGTCCCTCTGGAGAGGGTTGGGGTATATGTTCCCGGTGGACAGAGCCCGTTGATATCCTCGGTGTACATGGCGGTGGTCCCGGCCAAGATAGCCGGGGTGAAAGAGATATATCTGGCTACGCCTCCGGATCCTGAGGGCTATGTTAATCCCTACATATTGGTGGTTGCGAGCCTCTTGAAGGTCAACGGCGTCTTCAAGATGGGTGGGGCCCAAGCGATAGGGGCCTTCGCCTACGGGACCAAGACCGTGCCTAAGGTGGACAAGATAGTCGGTCCGGGGAATCAGTACGTGACCGAGGCCAAACGGCAGGTGTTCGGTCTGGTGGACATCGACCTCCTGGCAGGCCCCAGCGAGGTGGTGATAGTAGCCAATCAGTACACGCCAGTCGAATACGTTATAGCGGACATGAAGGCACAGGCAGAGCACGTGGGCGGGAGGGCAATACTGCTCACCACCTCCAAGAAGATGGCAAGAGAGGTGCGAAGGAGGATACCGGAAGTGGACGGGTTTATAATGGTGGTCAGGAACCTCGAGGAGGCGGTGGACATCGCCAACAAGATAGCACCCGAACACCTTGAACTTCTGGTGAAGAACTCCATGCCCCTCTTGAAACGGGTAACCAACGCCGGGGCGGTGTTCGTGGGCCCCTATTCCCCTACTGCATTGGGAGATTACTTCGCAGGTCCAAGTCACATCCTGCCCACCGGTGGGACCGCACGGATGTTCTCTGGGCTGTCCTTGAGCGATTTTTACAAGCGGATTCATCTCATATCCTACACCCGCAGGGCCCTTGAGGAGGCAAGGCCTGTGGTGGAGATGATAGCTGGGTTGGAGGGTATGACCGAGCACGTTGATTCGGTGAGGGTGAGACACTGAGAGGGGGGCGGAGATGAAGACCGGATTCGTGATAATAGCCAGGCTCAAGTCCAGCAGACTTCCTCTGAAGTTGCTGATGGACCTGAAAGGCAAGAAGATAGTTGAATGGGTGATAGAGAGGGCGATGACCCTCAAGGGGATCTCCGAGATAATCCTCTGCACCTCCACCAACCCTCAGGACTATCCTCTCGTGGAGATCGCCTTGGAGCACGGTATCTACTACTTTGCCGGTTCCGAGGTGGACGTGCTGGATAGGATGTACCACGCAAGTCGTCTTTTCTCCCTTGATTATGTGGTGGGTATCACCGGGGAGAACCCCCTCTTTTGCCGTTATCACGCCCAGAGGGTGATAGACTTGGCCCGAAGGGGGGAGTTCGATTACATAAAGATAGATGGTCTGCCCTTGGGCACTGCGGTCTTCTGCGTGAGCTTCTCAGCCCTTGAAAAGGTCGTTAAAGCAAAAGGCGATTACGCGGATACCGAGATATGGGGTGCCTTCTTCGACCGGCCGGATGTCTTCAAGGTGAAAACCTTGGAGGTGAACCAGGAGTTGAAGAGGCCCAGTTATCGATTGACCCTTGATTACCCGGAGGACTACAAGTTCCTAAGGCACATATTCAACGAGGTCCCCTTTGAACACCTCATGGACCTCTCCGCAGTGATAGAGTACATAGACAGCAATCCGTCCATACTGGAATTAAACCGCTATGTGGAACAAAGGAGCCTATCGGAGGAGCAGTTGGCCAAGATAGATGAGATAGTAAACCAAATCAAGGACGGCTCCTGAGGAGGGTATAGATGGCCGATTGCCTTGTAGAGATATACACCGAGGAATTGCCCGCTTCCTATGTAGGTGGAATCGTTGCCTTTGGCAGGAAGTTCTTCCGCAGGACCTTTAAGGGCAAGGTGGATGTCTACGGCACCTGCAGGCGGATAGTGGTCTTGGGCAGGGACCTTTCCGGCTTTACCCCACCTGAGCTGGAGAGTGCACTTCTCGATTTCTTGAAACAGGTCCCTCTGCCCAAGCGTATGCGCTGGGACGACTCCGGCCTGGAGTTTGCCCGGCCTGTAAGGGCTCTGCTCGTATTGAGAGGAGAAGAGGTCCTGGCCCTTAGATTGGGGAATGTCTCGTCCGCCAACATCACCTTTTACCTCGATCCCAAGACCTTGCTCAGGAAGGAGAAGGAGGTCCATTCCGTATCCGAGTATCTGGAGTTCCTCGCCTCCTTGGGCATCGTATTGGATCAGGAGAGGCGCAAGCAGGTGATAGTGGAGCGACTAAAGGCCCTATGTGAAGAGCGGTCTGCCATAGCCAATCTCGACGAGGCCCTCTTGGAGGAGGTGACTTATCTGGTTGAGGCACCCTATCTATTCGTCGGTCAGTTTGAGGAAAGGTTCTTGGAACTACCTCCCGAGGTGCTCATCAGCAGTATGGCCCGAAATCAGAAACTATTTACTATGTCCTACCCCGACGGTAGGATGGCCCCGTACTTCGTCGGGGTCTTGGAGGGGCAGGGCAGGCCTGACTTCGACTTCTCCAAGGTGGTTAAAAGGGTCCAGTCGGTCCTGTCCGCGAAGCTGGCGGATGCCCTGTTCTTCTGGGAAGAGGACAAGAAGGTCCCTCTCCGCCAGCGGGCTAAGGATCTGGACAGGGTGATACTCCACGAAAAGATAGGTTCGCTTAGGAACAAGTTGGAGAAGATGAAGGCCTTGGCAGATCCCCTTGCGCGGATGGTGGGGTTGTCCGGTCCTGAGAAGGAAAAACTGCTCACCGCGATAGAACTGTCCAAGGCGGATCTGGAGACCCTTATGGTCTACGAGTTCCCGGAACTGGAAGGGATAATGGGGTATCACTACGCCCGGGCGCAGGGGATAGACGAGGACATCGCCTTGGCCATCCGGGACCACCGCAGGCCGGTCAACTTTGAGGACGACCTGCCTGATTCGAGGCTGGCAAGATTGCTCGGAGTGTTGGAAAGGGTATCGGACATTACCGCCTACTTCAAGGCGGGACTGAAGCCCAGCGGGAGTGAAGACCCGTTTGCGGTCAGGCGTATGGTGCTTACCCTCATCAAGTTGGTGTTGAACATGCCCGAGGCGGTTGACCTTGACAGTCTGTTTCGCGAGAGTATAAAATTATGGGAATGCAACGATCGCGTTCTCGTCGAGATAGAGGATTACTTCAAGGATAGGGTGATCGCGTACCTCCGGGATAGGGGGATCCGGAGCGACATAGCCTCTGCAGTGTGGCGACGCTGGCGGTTGAATCTCAAAAAGGCGATGGAGACGGGTAAATCCCTCAGTAAGATTGCCAAGACCAAGGAGTTTCAGGATACGGTGAAGGTTCTGGAACGGACCTATAAGATAGTCAAGAAGGTGGATCGTTCGTCTCTGCCTCAGGTGGATCCGTCCCTCTTTCAGACCTCTCAGGAAGAGGCCCTGTGGAAGACCTTTCAGTCGGTCAAGTCCGAGTTTGATTCCAATCTCGCTTCCGGGGATGTTGCCGGTGCGGTAAGGGCCTATTCCTCTCTGGCAGGTCCTATACACGACTTCTTCAGCGAGGTTATGGTCAATGTGGAGGACGAGAAGATACGCGCCAATCGGATGGCGATGATGTGGGAGATAAACAAGGCGTTTAGTGAGAAACTGGCAGAGTTCTTTTAACCCAAAGGAGGAATGACTATGCCGTGCAAGAGGAAGTCTTCAAAGTCTACGAGCAAAAAGGCCCCTAAGTACGTCTACTTCTTCGGTGGAGGTAAGGCAGAGGGTAATGCAGGTATGCGTATGCTCCTGGGAGGTAAGGGGGCGAACCTGGCAGAGATGACCAACATCGGGATACCGGTCCCTCCTGGATTCACGATCAGCACCGAGGTCTGCGCCTATTATTACAAGCACGGTAAGAAGTATCCTCCGACCCTCAAGGCGGAGATAGAGAAGAACCTCGCCAAACTCGAGAAGGTGATGGGCAAGAAGTTTGGCGATCCCAACAATCCGTTGTTGGTCTCGGTCCGTTCCGGTGCCCCGATATCCATGCCCGGGATGATGGATACGATCCTCAATCTCGGTTTGAACGACGAGACGGTTGAGGGGTTGGCCAGGCGGACCAACAATCCGAGGTTCGCCTACGATGCCTACCGCAGGTTTATCCAGATGTTCGGCAATGTCGTGTTGGGTATAGAGCACAGCAAGTTTGAGCACATCCTCGAAGAGGTAAAGAAGGAAAGGGGCGTTACCCTAGATACCGAACTGGATGTGGATGCCCTCAAAGAGGTCGTCAGGAGGTACAAGGAACTGATTAAGCAGGAGAAGGGGTTTGAACTGCCTCAGGACCCGCGCAAGCAGTTGGAGATGGCGATAAACGCGGTGTTCGAGTCCTGGAACAACCCGAGGGCGATTACCTACCGCAAACTGAACGAGATACCCGACGATCTGGGTACCGCAGTCAATGTCCAGGCAATGGTCTTTGGTAATCTGGGCGATAACTCCGGGACCGGCGTTGCGTTTACCCGTGATCCCAGCACCGGCGAGAAGAGGTTCTTCGGTGAGTTCCTGATAAACGCGCAGGGTGAGGATGTGGTCGCCGGTATCCGCACTCCTGAGCCCATAGCGGAATTAAAGAAACACATGCCCAAGGTCTACAAGCAGTTGGAGCAGGTCTACAAGAAACTGGAGAAGCACTATCGGGACATGCAGGACATAGAGTTTACCGTTGAGGATGGAAAGCTCTATCTCCTGCAGACCCGCACCGGTAAGCGCACCGCCAAGGCAGCGGTTAAGATAGCGGTGGACATGGTGAAGGAGAAGTTGATTTCCAAGGAAGAGGCCATTTTGCGGGTCTCTCCCAAGCAGTTGGATCAGCTCCTCCATCCGATGATCGCCCCGAATCAGGAACTGAAGAAGATAGCCAAGGGTCTGCCTGCCTCTCCAGGTGCGGCAGTGGGACAGGTGGTCTTCCACGCCGAGGATGCGGTCAACTGGGCCAACGAGGGCAAGAAGGTGGTCCTAGTAAGACAGGAGACCTCACCCGAGGATGTGGCAGGTATGGCCGCTGCCGAGGGAATCCTCACCGCAAGGGGTGGTATGACCTCCCACGCAGCGGTGGTGGGAAGAGGAATGGGCAAGTGCTGTGTCGTCGGTTGTGGTGACATCACCGTCTACGAAGACGAGAAGCGCTTCGTTACCAAGGATGGCATAGAGGTAAAGGAAGGTGACTGGATAAGTCTGGACGGCAATACCGGTGATGTCTACCTTGGTCAGGCCAAGTTGATAGAGCCGGAAATAGCAGGTGAGTTCAAGACCCTTATGAAGTGGGCTGACGAGTTGCGGGTATTGGGCGTGCGCACCAACGCGGATACACCTCACGATGCAGGTGTTGCCCGGTCGTTTGGCGCTGAGGGTATAGGGCTGTGCCGGACCGAGCACATGTTCTTTGCCGAGGACAGGATCCCGGTGGTGCGGGAGATGATTATCGCCCGCGACGACAAGGAGGCCCTTAAGAAGGCCTTGGACAAGCTCTTGCCCATGCAGAAGGGCGACTTCAAGGAGATATTCCGGGTGATGAAGGGCCTGCCGGTTACCATCAGGCTGTTGGATCCTCCGCTTCACGAGTTCTTGCCTCACACCGATGAGGAGATGAAGGCCCTTTCCGAGCAGATAGGAGTACCGTTCGAGAAGATAAAGCAGGCGGTGATTGAACTGCACGAGTTCAACCCGATGCTCGGGCACAGGGGATGCCGCTTGGGTATAACCTATCCTGAGATATACGAGATGCAGGCAAAGGCCATCTTCGAGGCAGCAGCGGAACTGATCAAAGAGGAGAAGATAAAGGTCGAGCCTGAGGTGATGATACCTCTGGTTGGGCACGTCAAGGAATTGGAGTTGATGAAAGAGGTGGTCGTCAACGCTGCCAAGGAGGTAATGGACCGCTACGGGGTGAAGATAAAGTACAAGGTCGGTACCATGATAGAGGTGCCTAGGGCAGCGATCACCGCCGACGAGATAGCCAGAGAGGCGGAGTTCTTCAGCTTCGGTACCAACGACCTGACCCAGATGGGTTGCGGATTCTCCCGCGACGACGCGGGTAAGTTCCTGCCGGAGTACATAGAGAAAGGCATCTACGAGAAGGACCCGTTCGTCAGTCTGGATCAGGCCGGTATAGGTAAGATGATGGAGATAGCGGTGGAGGGTGGTAGGTCCACCCGTCCGGATCTGAAACTGGGCATCTGCGGTGAGCACGGTGGGGATCCCGACACCATAGAGTTCTGCCACAAGATAGGCCTGAACTACGTTAGTTGCTCGCCGTTCCGCGTGCCCATTGCTCGCTTGGCAGCAGCCCAGGCCGCGGTCAAAGAGAAGATGGCCAAGAAGGCCAGCATGGCCAGGGTCAAGAAGACCTCCCGCAGGCGCAAGTAAGGGCGCTTGAGAGAGGTGTAGACGATCCGAAAGGGGGAGCTTAATCGCTCCCCCTTTCTTGTTTCGCAACGGGCTTGGCTTTGCCGGGGTTAGAGGGTAAAATTTAGTATTCTCTGGCGAGAAGAAGGCTGGTTTGTCATTTGTGAAGGGAGGCCCGTATGCGCAAGGCAGAACTGGTGCGTAACACGAAGGAGACCAGGATCTCTTGTAGGGTGGATCTCGACGGTAAGGGAGACTGCCAACTTGAGATATCGGTCCCGTTCCTTGCCCACATGCTGGAGCTGTTTGCCCGCTTTGCGGGGATAGACCTGCAGGTGCAGGCGGAAGGGGATCTGGAGATAGACATCCACCACCTCAACGAGGACCTCGGTATAGTATTGGGACAGGCCCTCTCTCAGGCATTAGGGGGTAAAGAGGGTATTCGCAGGGTAGGTTTTGCCTATGTTCCTATGGACGAGGCCCTCAGCAGGGTGGTGTTGGACCTGTCGGGACGGCCGTATCTGGTCTTCAATGTATTTGCCTTTCAGGTAGAGAACCAGCCCAAGGACTATTCTATAGAGTACGCCCGGCAGTTCTTCGTGAGCCTGTCCTCTCACCTGAGGGCGAACCTCCACATAGACCTCCTGCGGGCAAAGGACTTCCACCACGCTATGGAATCGGTCTTCAAGGCCTTGGGGCTTGCCCTTGCCATGGCAAAAGAGGAAATAAGCGATCGTCTGCCTTCCACCAAGGGCAGATTGGACTGAGGGATAGAAGGGGATTTGCCTTGGGCGTTCGGGTAGCGGTAATAGATTACGGTAGCGGGAACATCCGCAGTGTCTCCAAGGCCCTGGAGAGCCTTGGTGCCCGGGTGGAGGTGGTATCCTCACCCTTTGATACGGAGGACTTTGATAAGTTCGTCCTGCCCGGAGTGGGGGCATTCGGCGATACGGTGCAGGGATTGAAGGAGAGGGGCCTGTGGGATGTAGTGGCCTCTATCCTGAAGAGGGGCCTGCCCTATCTGGGGATATGTCTGGGCATGCAGATACTGTGCAGGAGTTCCGAGGAGTCGGAAGGGGTGGAAGGCTTTGGGATATTCCCGGCAACCGCGCGCAGATTCAGATCGTCTCCGGACTGCAAGGTCCCCCAGATGGGCTGGAATCAGGTCTTCTTTGAAGATGGGAAAGACCCTCTATTTTCCGGGATCCCCAACGGCTCCTACTTTTACTTCTGCCATTCCTACTACGTGCCGATAGATGAGCTGGACGAAGGCCTGCTCGCCTGGACGGAGTACGGCCTTAGATACGCCTCCGCAGTGGTCAAGGGCAGGACGTATGGGGTGCAGTTTCATCCCGAGAAGAGTCAGAGGTTGGGATTGGAGTTGTTGAGGAACTTTCTTTACAAGGTTTAGACGGAAAGGAGTGTATATGGCTACCTATCTGGTGACCGGGGGAGCGGGGTTTATAGGCTCCCACATAGCGGTGAGGTTGGTGAAAGATGGGCACAGGGTAAAGGTTTTGGATAATCTGGTTGCGGGCAGGAAGGAGAACCTCTCCGAGGTCTGGGATGATGTGGAATTCATAGAAGGCGACATTCGGGATCTGGATCTCCTGATGAAGGTGATGAAGGGCGTTGATTATGTCCTTCATCAGGCTGCCCTGCGTTCCGTGCCCAAGTCGGTGGAGAATCCTCTGGAGTACGACGAGGTAAACGTCCACGGGACCCTGAATGTGTTCGTTTCCGCCCGGGATAACGGGGTGAAGCGGGTGGTCTACGCCTCTTCCAGTTCGGTCTACGGGGATCAGCCCGTCCTTCCCGAGAGGGAGGACATGCTTCCTCTTCTGGTCTCACCCTACGCTGCCAGTAAACTGGCCAACGAGTACTATGCCCGCTGTTTCTACCACAACTACGGGCTGGAGACGGTTGGCCTGCGGTACTTCAATGTATTTGGTCCGCGTCAGAGTCTGGACAACCAATATGCGGTGGTCATACCCAAGTTCATCACCTGCATACTCAACGACGAGCCACCGCCCATCCACGGCGACGGCACCCAGACTCGGGACTTCACCTACATAGACAACGTTGTGGACGGCAACCTCCTTGCCTGTGAGAAGGAGGGAATTGCCGGCGAGGTCTTCAACCTCGCCTGTGGACAGAGTTGCTCGGTATTGGATCTGGTGCGGTACATAAACGAGATCGTCGGCAAGGACATAAAACCGGTCTTTACTTCACCCCGACCCGGGGATGTGAAACACACCCTTGCGGATACCACCAAGTTGGAGACCCGCATGGGCTTCAGGTGCAGGGTGGACCTGATGGATGGACTGCGCAGGACGGTGGAGTGGTTTAGGGAGCATGGGGCAGGTTAAGGCGGTTGGCCTGTTCTCCGGTGGGCTGGATAGCATCCTTGCCTTTAAGGTCCTGCAGGATCAGGGCATAGAGACGATAGGGCTGCACTTTACTACCCCCTTTTACCACAAGCCGGGGATAAAGGAATACGCCCGTTCGTTGGGGATAGAACTGATAATCCGGCCGATACTGGAGGAGTACATAGACAAGGTCCTCAAGGCCCCGGTGTGCGGGTACGGTAAGAACTTCAACCCCTGTATAGACTGCCACGCCTTCATGGTAAAACTGGCTGGGGAGGTTATGAGGGAAGTGGGGGCAAGGTTCGTGTTCACCGGGGAGGTGCTGGGAGAAAGACCCTTTTCCCAGACCAGATATGGGCTTAAGAAGGTGGAGGAACTCTCGGGTATGCAGGGCCTTATCCTCAGGCCCTTGAGCGCAAAACTGCTCCCTCCAACTATCCCTGAGGAGAAGGGATGGGTGGACAGGGAAAGGCTCCTCGACATAAAGGGCCGTTCCCGAAAGCGGCAGTTTGAACTGGCAGAGCGTTACGGTATTGATGTAGACCCCTCCATCCAGCCTGCAGGTGGGTGCCTCTTGACCGATCCGTTTATGTCCAAGCGCATAAGGACCTACGTGAGGCGATTTAGTGATCAGTCGCGGGTTATATATCCCCTTATAAAGACCGGTCGGCATTTTCTCTTGGCAGAGGATACCGCGTTCGTAGTGGGCAGGAACAGGTTTGAGAACGAGGTGATAGAGAGGTATGCCCAGAGGGGTGTAGTGGTGCGACCGGAGGGAGTGATGGGGCCGGTAGGAATTATATTTGGCAAACTAAAAGACGACCCTGCGGTCCACAACCTCTCCGCAAGGATACTCGCCTCATATTCTAAGGCGAAGATGGGAGAAGAGGTCATGGTAAAGTTCTCCGACGGGGATGAGGTGGTGGTGAGGGCGGAGGCGAAGGAGAGGTTCAAGAGGTATGCGATATAAAAGGCTGAGGAGACTCGCTCCAATAGAACGGCCTCGGGAGAAGATGCGCAGGTATGGACCTTCCCGTCTCAGCCTTGAGGAGCTTTTGGCGATTCTACTGGATACCGGGACCAGAGGCAAGGATGTGGTCTGGTTGAGTGAGAGGATAGGTGAGATTGTAAGGGAAAAGAGATGGGATGTATCTCTGGACGATCTTATGTCGATAGAGGGAGTAGGGCTTGCCAAGGCAAGCAGGGTCCTGTCCGCGATAGAACTTGGCAGGAGGTTTAAAGAGGAATCTCTCCTTTCCCTGAACTCACCTCAGGTGGTGTTCAATCTCTTTGGGCATCTCTCCAAGTCGAAGAGGGAGACATTCGTCGCACTCTATCTGGACAGCCAGAACAAGGAACTCGGCAGAGAGACGATATCCCTCGGATCGGTGAACGAGGCCTTGGTTCATCCCCGAGAGGTCTTCGAACCCGCGGTCCGCCTTTCGGCGGTCTCGGTGATCGTGGTGCACAATCATCCCTCAGGCGATCCCACCCCATCAGAGGAGGACATAAACCTTACCCGGAGACTGGCGAAGGCAGGAGAGGTCCTGGGCATAGAACTATTGGATCACCTGATAGTAGGAAGAGGGGGATACATCTCTTTTAGAGAGGAGGGTCTGCTGTGAAAAACGCCTTGGTCTTGCAGTCTGGCGGTATGACCGCAGTGATAAATGCCTCCTTGGTCGGTGTGGTACGGGCAGGCAAGGGTGCGTTTGAGAAGATATACGGGGCAAGGTACGGTGTCCACGGGCTGGTGAAAGGGGATGTTATAGACCTGTCTGCCCTGAGCGATAGCGAACTGGATAGGATAGAAAAGACCCCATCGGGTTTCCTCGGCTCTTCTCGAGTCCGCCTGAACGAGGACCTGACCGAGCAGGCCTTCGCCAAGACGATCCTGCCCAAGGAGATAGATGCGGTGTTTATGATAGGCGGGAACGACACCGCCTACAACGGGAAGTTCCTCAGTGAGTACAGTAGTAGGACGGGCAGGTCCCTTCAGGTTATAGGCATCCCCAAGACCATAGACAACGACCTACCCTACATGTACTTCTGCCCGGGATATCCCAGCATCGCAAGGTACATCGCGATATCCACACAGGAGGCGGGGCTGGATACCTTGGCGATGCGCCATTCGGATCCGGTGAAGATAATAGAGGTAATGGGCAGGAACGCAGGCTGGATAGTCTTGGCGAGTGCATTGTTGAAGAAGAAGGACAGGCAACCTCCTCACCTGTTAGGCCTGCCGGAGATACCTCTGGACATAGATGAATTCGTGGAGAAGGTGGAAAGGACATATAAGGAGTACGGGTTTGTTGTGGCGGTGATATCCGAGACGGTGAGGGACAAAAACGGGGTGCGCATAGGCGAGAAGAGGGAGGGTATAACCAGCGACGGATTTGGACACCAGTATGTGGAGAGCGCATCCCAGCGTCTGTGTTCCATCATAGAGAGAAGGCTTGGTTTGAGGGCCCGCTGGGATCGTCCCGGGACCTTCCAGAGGATGAGCGCCTGCCATGTCTCGGAGGTGGACCGACGCACCGCAAGGGGGGCGGGTGAGTTCGGGGTAAAGCTGGCGAAAGAGGGTATGAGTGGCGTAGAGGTGACGATAGAGAAAGAGGGATTCGGTTGGGTGGAGATAGACGAGATTGCCGAGACGGAACGACTCCTTCCTGAGGAGTTCCGGGAGAAGGAGACGGGCCTGCCCACCAAGGGATTTTACGACTATGCCTTACCCCTGTTAGGGGATGGGCTCCCCGACTATTCTTGGATGTATTGATACTGCCTTATCCGTTACGAAACCGGTTGGACTTCAATTTGTTGTGTGGGTAGTGTAAAATATCTTTTTAATGGAGAGGTGCCGGAGCCTGGTTGAACGGGCCTGACTCGAAATCAGGTGTCCCGCTTTCTGGGACCGTGGGTTCGAATCCCACCCTCTCCGCCAGTGTAAAGGGGGTGCGGTGCACACGCTAACCAAACTGGTTCTGGTTTTCTTCCTTTTATGGGGCCTCTCTCAGGTCCTGGTGTGGATAGTCAACCGCACGGTCAAGGACCTTCGCAATCGTCACCTCTTGAGGAAGGCTATCGCCTACACCGCGCTGGCCTTCTTCCTGGTGACTGCGGGCAAGACGATCCTCCCCAGGCTCAATGTCTCCCTGGTCTTGGGTATCACTAGCGCGGGTATTGCCCTTGCCCTCCAGGAGGCGGTCTTGTCCATAGCGGGATGGCTTTTTATCCTCATAAAGAAGCCCTACGCACTTGGGGATAGGATAGAGATCAACGGAGTGAAGGGCGACGTGATAGATATAAGGACCTTCCAGACGACCCTGCTCGAGGTGGGCAACTGGGTGGGAGCGGAGCAGAGCACGGGCAGGATCGTCCACATCCCCAACAGCTTCGTGTTTAAGTACCCTTGTTATAACTACACCCGGGGCTTTGAGTTTATATGGAACGAGGTCTCGGTAGTGGTCACCTTTGATTCGGATTGGGAGCGGGCAAAGGAAATCTTGCTGGAGCTGGGTAATCGCTGGGCCCAGGACAGGGAATCGATAGTGGCGGAGAAGGTCAGGCGGATGGCGGACAACTACATGATACACTTTAACAAGTTCACCCCTATCGTCTATATTTCCGTAGTAGACAGTGGGGTGAAGCTGACCTTGAGGTACATGATAGAGGCCAAACAGCGCAGGTCCACCACCAGTCACATATTCGAGGACTTCCTGCGGGCCATAGAGAAAGAACCCAGGGTAAATCTGGCCTACACGACTTACACCGTGCATCTGCAGAATCCTGAACAGAAAAAAGACGAAGTTGACCAAGGATGAAGCGTATACTCATCCTCTACATATCCAACATCTCCGGGCACAAGAGCGCAGCCTCTGCGATAGAGAAGGCCATACGCATGCTTGCCCCTTCCGCAGAGGTCAAGGGGATGAACTTCTTCCGCTACGTGGCCCCTGTCACCGAGAAGGTGGTCAACACGATGTACATGGGGGTGATAAAGAGGATGCCGATCATATGGCAGGTCCTCTACGACAACCCTAGGGTGGTGCGTTCCACCTCTCGGGTGAGGCGCTTTGTGTATCTGCAGGTTAGGAAGCGGGTGGACAAGTTGATAAGGTCGTTTTCGCCGGATGTGGTAATCGCCACTCAGGCCTTCCCCTGCGAGATCGTCTCTCGCTACAAGCTGGAGATGGGTGCTAGTTATAAGGTCTTTGCGGTGTTGACGGACTTTGCCCCCCATTCCTTCTGGATCTCCCCAGCGGTGGACCAGTACATCGTCGCTTCCCCCCAGGTAAAGGATAGGTTGATGAACAAGGGGGTGGAAGAGGAGAAGATAAAGGTCTTCGGGATCCCCATAGATCCGGCCTTCTACTTTTCCAAGGACCCCGATGAGATAAGAAGGCGCTTGGGTTTTGGGCCGGAAGACCTGATCCTGGTGATGGGAGGTGGGCAGGGACTGGGCCCTATAAAGGAGATAGTCTCTGCCTTGGACGAGCTGGATCTGGAATTCGGGATCGTCGTGGTGTGCGGGAACAACCGCAGGCTCTACAAGTCTATAGATAGACTAAGGCGGAAGGCAAGACACAAGCTCTACCTCTTCGGGTATGTGGAGAACATGGACGAACTCATGACGGTCTCCAAGCTCATAGTCACCAAGGCAGGGGGCCTAACGATATCCGAGGCCATGGCCAAAGGCCTGCCTATGGTCATAATGAATTCGCTCCCTGGGCAGGAGTACAATAACCTGCGTTTTTTGCTCAAGAATAGGTGTTGCGTTCGGGCGGAGAGCGGGGACGATGTGGTTCGGGCGGTGCGTAGGCTCCTTACCGATCCTGAGTACTGGCAGCGTCTCCACACCAGGGCCCTCGTGACCGGCAGGCCCAATGCCTCTCTAGAGACCGCCCACCTAGCACTGGAGATGTGATGTGGTGGATATACGAGTTTTGTCTTAAGCACATGGGCAGGGCCCCGCGCCTTTTCCACCTGGTAGGTGGGTTGCTGGGGCGAGTGAAGTACTTCTTCTGGCCACCAGATATAGCTAGGATCGTAAGGAACATCCGCATCGTTACCCGCAGACGGATCCCTAGGATCCTCGCCTTCTTTAAGGGATCTTCGGTGTTGGCAAATTTCGTTCACTATTGGCTGGATGTAGTCTACTACGGCCACCTCGCTCCAGAAAGGGTAGAGGGTGCTATGTCGGTGATGGGAGAGGAGCACCTGCGTTCTGCCTTGGATAAGGGCAGGGGGTGTATCACTGCGACTGCCCACCTGGGCAACTGGGAGGTTGCGGGATTTTGGCTGGGGCGAAAGGGGTATCCCATACACGCGGTGGCCTTGCCCCACAAGGACCAGCGCATAAACGAATTCTTCGACTCCGCTCGAATGCGCCACGGGGTCTCGGTTATACCCACAGGCAGGACCACTCGGGCGCTAGGGGTGTTGAAGTCTGGGGAGATCTTGGCCATCTTGGGGGATTGGGACTTTACCGGTGGCAAGGCGGTAGTTGAGGTGGAGTTCTTTGGACGCCGGTTCCTGTTCCCCTCGGGTATTGGGGTCTTTGCAACCAGGTTTGGTGTGCCGGTGGTACCTGTATTCTGCCTCCGTCGGGGCGATAGATACGAGTTGAAGATGTTCCCTTACATAGACCCCGAAGGGAAGACCCCTGCCGAAGTCGTTCAAGAGTACGCCCGGAGTCTGGAGGAGGTGTTGGAGAGAGACTATTCGCAGTGGTACATGTTTGGACCCATCCGATATGCCAAGGAGCACATCGATCTGGACAAAGTGTGCGTGGTCATGCCTGCCTACAACGAGGAGAAGCACATAGGTCAGTTATTGGATCAGCTTAGGGATAAGGGGTTGCATGTGATCGTAGTGGACGACGGATCCCACGATCGCACCTCAGAAGTCGCTCAGGGCTATCCATTCGTTGCGGTGGAGAGGCTATCCTGCAATGAGGGCAAGGGGGTGGCGATAAAGGAAGGACTTGCCCAGGCCAAACAGCGGGGTTACGAGTGGGCGGTCCTGATGGACGCAGACGGACAGCACCTCCCAAGCGACCTGGATAAGTTCCTATCCGCAGTACACAGCGGTGTGGGGATGGTCTGCGGGAACAGGATGTGGGATCCCAAAGGGATGCCGTTCATACGGAGGTTTACCAATCGCCTGATGTCTTTTATAATATCCGCCTATACCTGGGACTGGATACCCGATACCCAATGCGGGTACAGGTTGATCAGGCTGTCTGCCATCGATCCTGAGGAATTGACGAGCGATAAGTACGAGGTCGAAACCGATCTGATATTGCGGGTTCGGGAGCGGGGTTGGGACATCGTTTCCGTACCCATCCAGAGCGTGTACCACGATACCGCGGTGAGCTACATCAATCCGGTTAGGGATACCTTGCGCTTTGTCTGGTTTATGTTGACGGACGCGGTGCGGAAGCTTGCCCGTTCGGTAAGGAGGCAATAGTGGGATTTTTGTTGAACCTTCTGGTCTTTCTGGTGTGTCTTGGGATCCTCATCTTCGTGCACGAGCTTGGGCACTTCTTAGTGGCAAGGCTCTTTGGAGTTAGGATCAATCGATTCTCCATAGGTTTTGGTAAACCGATACTTCGGCTTGGGCGGGATAAGAAGGGTACGGAGTACATCATATCCTTGGTTCCTCTAGGGGGATATGTGGAGATGGAGGGGGAGAACATCGACGAATGCAAGGGTTCCCCAGAGGAGTTTATGAGCAAACCCGCTTGGCAGAGGATCCTCATAGTCTTGGCAGGGCCTGCGATCAACTACCTCCTGGGATTCTTGCTGTTCGTCTTAGTCTATTCCATCGGTGCTCCCGAGCTCGTACCGGTGGTGGGCGATACCCTTGAAGGCTTTCCGGCAGAAAAGGCGGGTATGTCCCGAGGTGATAGGATAGTAGCGGTGGACGGGATAAGGGTCGACTTGTGGGATGAGATGGCCAAGATCGTCCATCAGAAAGCGGGTGAGGAGGTGACCATAGAACTGATAAGGGACGGCAAACGGATGCAGGTAAAGTTGGCCCCCAAGACCGAAACTATAAAGACCATATTTGGTGAGAAGAAGCAGGTCGGTCTTATAGGTGTGATCCCCGACCCCTCGGCTTATACCGAGGTAAGGTTTCCCCTACCAAGGGCCATCGTTAAGGCCTGGGAGAAGGTCTGGAACTTGACCTCTATGATAGTAAAGTCATTGGTCTTGCTGTTAGAGGGCAACAAGCAGGTGCGGGAAGCGGTAAGCGGACCGATAGGTATCTACAAGGTCACTACCGAGGCATGGCACATGGGGATGGCGGTTTTGCTTTCGGTGTTGGCAGTTTTGAGCGTGAGCTTGGCGGTGTTTAACCTCTTGCCTCTGCCTTTGCTCGACGGGGGACACATATTCCTCTTCGCGATAGAGGCCCTCTTGGGTAGGGCCCTGCCCGTCTGGGTCTACGAGATGAGCTTCAAGGTAGGTATAGTGATAATAGGCTTGATCATGGCCTTCGTATTTTACAACGACATAAAGAGGTTGGTGCGGGAGGCCAAGCAGGGCAAGCAGGTGGTCAATGAGGTGGTGAATCGGGATGCGTCAATCGAGGAGGATATACCTTAAGGACCTGCCCATAGGTGGTGGGGCCCCCATCTCTATACAGACCATGACCAAGGTCCCCACCTACGACTTTCAGGCATTGATCTCGGAAGTGGAGACCCTTATCTCAGCTGGGGCAGATGTAATCAGGGTGGCGGTGAAGTTTCCCGGGGATGTGGAGTCACTGCGGAGGCTGTTGAAGAGCTTCCCCGAGGGCAGGTTCGTCGCGGACATCCACTTCAACCACAAGCTGGCTGTGGAGGTAATAAGGCTCGGGGTGGCAGGGGTGCGCCTTAATCCGGGGAACATATCTGATCCCGTAAAGATAAAAGAGATCTTGAAGGCGAAAGACGATTACAATCCCGATTTGGTCATAAGGATTGGAGTGAATTCTGGATCCATCCCTGAGGACCTGCGTGCTAAGCCTCTCCCTGAGGCGATGGTGGAGTCCGCCTTGAGGTACATATCTATCTTGGAGGATCGCCACTTCTTCAACCTCAAGGTCTCGTTGAAGGCCTCGGATGTACCTGCCACGGTGATGGCCAATAGGTTATTCCGGGAACGCAGTGATTATCCCCTGCATCTGGGAGTTACTGCTACCGGGGATTATCTTTCAGGGATCGTCAAGTCGAGTCTGGGTATAGGAGCCTTGCTCCTCGACGGAATAGGTGACACCATGAGGGTGTCTTTGACCGCACCTTCCATCGAAGAGGTGAGGATTGGGAAAAAGATACTGTCCGCCTTGAACCTGGGTGGCGAGGTGAACATAATATCCTGTCCTACCTGCGGGAGGTGCTTCGTGGACATAAAGCCTTTGGTGGAGGAGTTGCGTAGGATCGTGGATTCGGATCCGAAGAGGTTTTCGGGGATAAGGAAGTTGGCGATTATGGGCTGTGAGGTCAACGGCCCGGGGGAAGCAGGCGATGCAGATGTGGGCGTAGCTTGTGGAAAGGGCTGGGCCTTGATATTCTCCAGGGGGAAGGTCCTGCGCAGGGTGAGATCTGATGATATAATAAATGCCTTGATCGAGGAGGTGGATCGACTGTCTAGGAGGGGAGATGGAGCTTCTAGAATCGGTTAAACAGAGACTATTTTCTCAGGTGGATGTTTTGGATCCCGCGCTCAACGAAGAGGATGTGAAGGATCGGGTCCTGGCAATCATCTCGGATATAGAGCGCAAGAAGAAGGAGCAGTTTCCACCCGAGACGATAGAGCAGGTTCTCAGGGCTATACTAGACGAACTCTTCGGATATAGCGTCCTTACGCCCTTGATAACCGATCCTACCATCACCGAGATAATGATCAATGGACCATTTCAGGTCTATGTGGAAGTCAACGGAAAGAAGCGTTTGAGCAATGTGAGATTCTCCTCGCATCAGCACCTCATGAGGGTGCTGGAGAAGATGCTACATCACTCCTTCCGCAGGGTCGACGAGTCGAACCCCTACACGGATTTTTCCCTTCCGGACGGTTCAAGGGTAAATGTGATAATACCTCCCGTATCCCTTACCGGTCCGGTGATCACTATCAGGAAGTTCCTCAGGACCTTTAACTCCATTGACGACCTGGTCCAGGCAGGCTCCCTTACTCGAGAGATGGGTGAGTTTCTGGTCTCTGCCATTAGGTCTCGGCTGAACATAATATTTTCTGGGGCCACTGGCGCAGGTAAAACCACGACCTTGAGCGTCTTGCTCCACTACCTGGATCCAGACGAGAGGTTGGTGGTGATAGAGGATACCGCGGAGCTGATAATAGAACACCCCCATGTGGTGCGCCTGGAGGCGAGGTATTCCAACATAGAAGGCAGAGGGGAAGTGTCTATACGAGACCTCTTCAGGAATTCCCTGCGCATGAGGCCGGACAGGATAGTGATCGGTGAGGTCAGGGGAGAGGAGAGCCTGGACATGCTCCAGGCAATCATCAGTGGGCACAAGGGTTCCTTGGCGGTCTTGCACGCGGACAACCCAACCGATGCAGTAGCCCGCTTGGAGACGATGGTGACCATCTACAACGAGAAGATCCCGTTGTGGTTGGTCCAGAAGCAAATAGCCCAAGGAATAGATCTGATAGTTCAGCAGGAGCGGATGAAGGACGGGGTAAGGAGGATAACCTACATAACCGAGGTGATAGGCTCTGACGGCAGCGATGTGCTCCTGCAGGACATCTTCCGATTTGAGCAGGTGGGAATAAGTGCAGACGGTAAGGTCGAGGGGCGTTGGGTGAAGCTGAACCAGGAACCCAAGGTCGTGGGCAAGATGCGAAAGATGGGCGTGGAGGTAAAGAGAGAGTGGTTCTACGATGATTCCAACTAATGTGCTCGAGGACATACGCAGGATAGTAGAGTCTGCGGGAGTGGACATAGTAGAGGAGAATGTCAGTTTCTTGAACGGGGTCCTGAATCTAAAACTGTTAGTGGACTTTCCTTCGGGTGGTATCGACATAGGGACCTGTTCGCGGATTAATGCCCAGATAGTGGACTACCTGGAACGATTGCAAGACCTGATACCCGATTATTCGGTGGAGGTCTCCTCTCCTGGGCTGGATAGGAAGCTGAAGACCTTCGAGGACTTCAGACGGGTGAAGAACTACACAGTCGAGGTGCTCCTATCCAATAAGGTAGCAGGCAAGGGGCAATGGAAGGGCCTCTTGGAGGAAGTCGGTGAGGATCACATTACCTTGAGGGTGCCTAAAGGCAAGGGATTTATGTGGGTGGAGATACCTTATAAAGACATCCAACAGGGCAGGGTCGTGCTATGAGCCGTCTCTTTTTCTTCTTGGCGGGTTTGTTTTTCGTTCTCGGTCTAATACTCCTGTTAGGTGAACGAGTTGGAGTGAAGTTGTTTCAGCTCCCAGGAGACATCGTGATCAAAAAGGAGAACTTCGTCTTCTATTTCCCGATAACCACTTCCGTATTGCTTAGCGTTTTGCTAACCCTTGTAATGTGGATACTGAGTAGGAAATGAGGGCCTTTCTCGTTTGGTGGCTAGGGGTGCTTCTGTGTGCAGTGGGAGTCCCCTCGTGGGCAAAGACCGTAAGGGTCTTGATATACCAGGGGAAGGTGGGTTGCATTTACGCGAAAGGTACTGGGATATTGCACCTGGAGCAGGCGAGGTCAAGGAGGGTCGTATCGGGAAAAGACGGGATCGTGTTCGTCGATAACAGACCCTATCGGGGCGAGATAGAGGTGCTGCCCGTGGAGGAAGGGGTAGCGTTGGTGAACCTGGTAGATCTAGAGGATTATCTCAAAGGGGTGCTTTACAATGAGGTCTCCCATTATTGGCCTATAGAGGCCCTGAAGGCCCAGGCGGTGGTGGCGCGGAGTTATGCCCTGTACAGGATAGAGAACCCGCAGGGTGGGTTCTACGACCTCACTGCTGGAGAGGATTCCCAGGTCTATCGAGGGGTAAATGCGGAGAGGTATCGTCTCAATCTGGCAATAGAATCCACTCGAGGGGAGGTCTTGACCTACGAAGGGAGGATATTACCTGCTTTTTATCATTCCTGCTGTGGGGGGAAGACCGAGCCTGCTTCCGAGTTGTGGGAAGGGCTTTCAGATATCCTCCCGATCAACCAATCAGTAGAAGACCCCTATTGCGAGATATCCCCTCACTTCCGTTGGCAGTTCACCATTGCCTCTTCAGAGCTGATTGCCGAACTCTCGGATCTGGGGCTGAAAGGCGAACTCGTGCGCGAGTTAACCATCTGCAAGAGGACCGCCTCTGGTCGGGCCAAGGTAGTGCACATCTGTACGGAAGGTGGTTGTTGGGATTTATCGGGAAAGGATCTGCGCCAGAGGATCGGATCGAGTAGGATCAAGAGCCTCTTTTTTCGGCCGGCTGTCGTTCTCAACGGTATGGCGGTGGATTTCCAGGGCAAGGGGTGGGGACACGGGGTTGGGATGTGCCAGTGGGGAGCCTATGCCATGGCCCTTCAGGGGAAAAATTACAAAGAGATATTGAGCTTCTACTACCCCGGAGCAGAGTTAGTCAAGATGGAGGGGGATTAGGGTGCATGTGGCCATCATAATGGACGGCAATGGTCGCTGGGCCCAGGCCAGGGGATTGCCTCGGATAGAAGGGCATAGGCAGGGGCTCAAACGGGTGGAGGAACTGCTGAGGTATGCACCGGATAAGGGCGTTAAGTACCTCACCCTGTACGCCTTCTCCACCGAGAACTGGAGGCGTCCCAAGGCAGAACGGGAGTTTCTCTTTTCCATGTTCGAGAGGTACCTAAAAGATAGGTGGGAGGGGCTTGCGGAACGGGGTGTTAGGTTAAAGGTCATAGGTTCGAGGCAAGGTCTACCTGCATCCTTGGTTGAGTTGATAGAGGACACGGAACGAAAGTTGTCCGGTGGAGATAGTCTGTTCCTCCAGATAGCCTTCAATTACGGGGGCAGGGATGAGATCGTCAGGGCTATAAGGGACCTGCACGAGAAAGGGCTTTGTCAGGATGTCGACGAGAAAATCTTTGCCGAATATCTCTATACCGCTGGTATCCCTGACCCCGATCTCATGATAAGGACCTCTGGGGAGAAGCGAATAAGCAACTTTTTGCTCTGGCAGTTGGCCTATACCGAGTTATACTTTACCGATGTCCTGTGGCCAGACTTTGACGAGGCAGAGTTTGAAAAGGCCCTTGCTGATTACTCCAAGAGGAGGAGGCGGTTTGGTGGGATCTGAGTTGAAAAAACGCACGATCATAAGCCTGCTCTGGTTCTCGATTATAGTGTTGTTCATCTCCGTGAAGTGGGTCTTCTTGTTGGTAATAACCCTTTTGTCCGTCCTTGGCACCCACGAGTTTTATCGAATGGTGGAAAACAAGGGTATTTATCCATTTTACTACATGGGTCTGTCGGTATCTGCTTTCATTCCTCTATCGGTCTATTACGGTTTTGAGCTCAATAGGGATTGGCAGTTGTTCTTGGTGATAGCGGGGCTCATCACCTTATTTTTGCTCCAGATAAGGAGGAGGGAGAACGAGGGTGCTACTGCTGGGATCGCGGTGTCCATTTTCGGGATATTCTACATCTCGTGGACCCTGTCTTTTCTATTGCGGCTGAGGTTGTTAGAGCACGGGATCCTCTTGTCCGCGATGACGATATTCGCCACTAAGGTATCCGACATAATGGCCTACATCGTGGGGACCTCATTTGGCCGGAGGCCTTTTATGCCCCGAGTAAGCCCCAAGAAGACCTGGGAGGGATTTTGGGCCGGATTGTTGTCGGCAATTATAGTTACCGAGTGTTTCGCCTTCTTTATCCCGTTCATCGGCCCCTACTCTGCCCTGGTGTTGGGGGTGCTGATGGGTGTCTTTGGCCAGCTGGGTGACATATCCGAATCTCTTATAAAGCGTGACTGTCAGGTAAAGGATTCAGGCACCCTCTTCCCTGGGATGGGTGGGGTGCTGGATGTCGTAGATAGCCTTCTCTTCACCTCGCCAATAGTGTACTTTTATGTGACGCGTATGATCGGGATATGAAAAAGAGGATCGCTATACTCGGGGCCAGCGGATCCATCGGCACATCTGCCTTGTGGGTGGTGGAGAAGTTTTCCGATCGCCTGGAGTTGGTTGGCGTATCAGTGCACAGGAACCTACACTGCGCCCAGGAGATCGTCCGTCGTTTTCCCTCCTGTGAATGGGTGGTAGTTACGGGATTGGAGGGAAAAGAGGCGATACGGGACGGGGTGAGATTCTTGTACGGGAGGCAGTGGGTTGGAACCCTGATTCGGGAGACGGGGGTGGATACGGTAGTCTTTGGTCTGCCTTCGGGAGAGGTAGTGGACCTCTTTCTTGATCTGGTAGAATCTGGAGTAAAGATCGCCATGGCCAACAAGGAAGCACTGGTCGTCACCTGTGATCTGATAAGGCCTGCCGTAGCCAAAAACGTATTGCCCATAGACAGTGAGCAATCCGCCTTGTGGCAGTTACTGGAGGGGAAGCTGGATAGGGTGAAGAGGGTGATATTGACCTGCTCGGGAGGTCCATTCCGAGGGAAAAAGAGGGAGGAACTCCGGGATGTGGATGCCTCTTCTGCCTTATCCCATCCCCGGTGGAACATGGGGCCAAAGGTGAGCCTGGATTCCGCCACCCTCATGAACAAGGCCTTGGAGGTTATAGAAGCGGTGGCCTTGTTTGATCTGGATCCAACACAGATAGAGGTGCTCGTGCATCCCCAAGCCGAAGTGCACGGGATCGTGGAGATGGTGGACGGGGCCCTATTTTTGCAAGCCGGTATTACCGACATGCGCCTGCCGATCCAGTACGCCCTCTCCTGGCCGGAGAGGTGGGACAACGACGCCCTGAGCTTCCCTATCCATGAGAGGATCGTCTGGGACTTTCATCCAGTGGATCACGAGACCTTTACCTCCTTGAAAACCGGTAGGTTGGCATTAGAAAAGGGTGGATCGACGCTGGTGGTCTTTAATACCGCCAACGATCTTTTGGGTAGGATGTTTCTTGAAGGGGATGTCAGCTTCCTGGATATAATGGATATTACCCACAGGTTAGTAGAGGAACACGAGCCCTGGCAGATAACTTCGCTTGAGGACATCGAAAGGGCAAGGAGATGGGCAGAGGAGAGGTTGTCAACTTTGCTAGGTTAAGGGAGAAGATGGTCCAGGAACAGCTCCTGGAGAGAGGGATAAGGGATTCTAGAGTGATAGGCGCATTTCTCAAGGTTCCTCGGGAGAAGTTCGTTCCCAAGAAGATGCAGGTGTACGCCTACGAGGACGGGCCGTTGTCCATAGGATACGGGCAGACGATATCCCAGCCTTACATGGTTGCGTTGATGACTGAGTTGTTGGGTCTGGACAAAAGGGACAAGGTCTTGGAGATAGGAACTGGCTCCGGTTATCAGACCGCCATCCTCGCTGAGCTCGCGGGTGAGGTCTATTCGGTGGAACGCATACCTGAGCTGGCCGAGCGGGCCCAGGAGGTATTGCAGGACCTCGGATACGCAAACGTTAAGATTAGGGTCGGCGACGGGACCTTGGGCTGGGATACCTACGCCCCCTACGATAGGATAATCGTCACCGCAGGCGCCCCAAAGGTGCCTTTGCCCTTGATCGAACAGTTGGCCCCTGGAGGTCGCATGGTGATCCCAGTGGGACCGAGGTACCACCAGGTCTTGAAGGTCTTGGAAAAGACCTCAGATGGCGAGGTAGTGGAAAAGGAGGATATCCCGTGCGTATTCGTGCCTTTGATTGGTGCAGAGGGTTGGCAGGAGTAGTCGTCCTTTTTGGGGTTCTGTGTCTGGGACAAATAGAACTCCAGGCGGACAGGATAGTGGCAGTGGTTGGCGATCAGGTGATCACCGAGTCGGATCTCAACAAGGTGGTAAAGAGCTGGGAGTACCAATTAAGATTGGAGGCCTCGGGGGTTGAATACCTTAAGCGCATCCAGGAGTTAAAGCGCGAGGCCTTGAAGAGGTTGATCGACGAGGAGCTCCTGTATATGGAGGCCTTAAAGGAGGGAATAACCGTTGATCCAGTTGCGGTGGAGCAGGAGATAGAGAAAATAAAGGCACGATTCCCCTCGGAAGAGGAATTTAAAGAATCTTTGAAGTCGGCTGGGATGACCCCGAAAGACCTCTACGATCAGATAGAGAAGAAGTTGATGGTGCGTAAGCTGGTGGAGAAAAAGATCCGGTCTAAGATCTACGTCAACCCCGTGGAGGTGTTTAGGTATTTCCGATCCCATCGAGAGCAGTTTTGCCTTGTGAAGAGGGTAAAACTCGATTCCATCTTTATACCCGGCCCAGATGAAGGCGAGGACGAGATGGGGTTCTCTGCTAGGGTAATGGAAGAATATGTTAGGCTTACCAAGAACCAGACCACCTGGAAGGCTCTAAAGGACAAGTACGGCTCAGGTGCGATATCGGGCTGGAAGAGCCGGGAGGATCTCGCTCCCTCCATCGCAAAGGCCATATTTTCTCTGAAAGACGGCGTCTACCCTATGCCCGTGCGGGTATCAACCGGATACATGCTTTTTCGCATCGAGGAAAGGGACAAGGATTGTCCCCAAGATCTGAAATCCGCCAAGAAGGCAGTCTACAACTACTTGTTCAAGAAGAAGTTCGAGGAGAAGCTGAACGCATTCCTAGAAGATCTGCGCGGGAAGTACTTCGTAAAGGTCTACCAAGTATCAACGCAGTGAAGGGGATCGAAGAACAGATGGTTTTTGTTCCATGGTAAGAGATATGACTCAGGGTATATTCTTGATATACTTGGTAGTAGCAGGGAGGTAATCTTATGCGAATCAAAAAAGTTGTGCCGATCCTATCCTTTCTAATTTTTCTATTTCCCGGCTTTCTCACTAAGGCAGGGCAGGTGGAACTGACCGGTATAGCAGTGGAAAATCCCATGGCCATGATTATCGAGATAGATGGACAAGGGGAATTAAGGCGAGAGGGACAGGTCTATCAGCCCATCATCAAGGCAGGGTTGGGATTCGAAAAGGGGGATGTATTCGAGGTCCTGGATACGGACCCCACCAAGGAAGAATATGCGGTGATTCTACTCAACAGGGGAACCGATCCTTCGAGGGTAAGCCTAGTGAGGATCAGTGAGGGTGGGAGGATCGCATTTTTGGATGATGATGGGGAGTTCGCGGTGAGGGGGGTGTACATAGAATCGGATGATCCAAATAACCTATCGAGTTTTGTCTTTGACATTAGACACGCTACCGCTAACGAACCCTTTTTCGTGTGGACTCCGGATGTCGTATTGGGAGTGAGGGGTACATTCTTTGAGATCCGTCCAGCAAGTGATGCAGAGAAGTTTTCGACCGGCGTGATAGGGTATAATTCCGTCACTGGTGCAGAGCTCTCCACGATATCTGTGCCTTCTAACCAACAATGGGACCCGAACGACCTAATCTTATACATGGTGAGATGGGAATCGATTGCCTCGCACTTTTCGTCTGGAAACTCCACGCTGGATTACAAGACCACCGCGGATAGGATAAAACTGGCCTCGCTTATGATGGAAAACGAGTACACGAATCTGAAACACATCTTTTCCCCTGGCTTCCCACACGACTCGACTTCTACTCCTTTTTTTGCGCAGGCGGTGGGGAATTACTCCACCCTCCAGGGGAATCAATTGGGTAAGACGCTGGAGGAGATAGTTCAGGATGTAGTGAGTGCACACAACACATCCTCTTCAGATCTTCCAGGGTATGTGGCTCGGTACCTTATCTGCTACATAGTGAAGGATGGGATAAAGAGATTCTTTTATCCCAATACCACCTGGTCGGATGTGACCGTGTTCTTCGACTTCTCTGGTTCGTTTGGGGGTGATAAGGTTAAGTGCGTTTGCCCTCCGTTTAGCTCCTCTCCTCCTTCGAACTGTTGTGATTGTAGTCCGCAACCTTGTTCATCGTCTATTTTATGTGAGTGTGGGGACGAAGGATTGTCACCACCCCCTCCACCTCCTAATTGCACCTGCTCACCGGATTCTGGTTCCTGTGTTTGTACCCCTTCTCCTTCACCCTACAAGTCTAGCACGGTACCTGTTCAGGTAACCGCTACCATATGTCTAGGTGGGTACTCAGATGGGGATAATTATAAGATTTGGAATCTCGGTACAGTTAAGGTTAAGGTCTCCTCCGTCACCGATTTGCCTTGTTTGTTGTCGATACCTTCTTTGTCAAAGGACTTGCTGGTGCATGATTCCCTGCCTTCGGAAATCGTGTTGAAGGTGCGAATGGCCAGTCGTATTGGGCCAGCTAACGATTCCGTATCGGTTGAAGACGATGGTGCCTTTAGCTTGAGAAGGCCGGGCAAGATCGTTGCGGTGCACACCAGAGATGGTTGGGTCCTAGCCCACGATAGAGTTGTGAAGGCAGTGGACATGTTCCCCAAGGTTACCAAGGGGGAGCTTGAGGAGGTATGGAGTAGATTTAGGAATGATAAAGCGAGATTTTTGAGGCGTTGAGTTGGCGTAGAGAGGATCGAGTAGAATGTTTATGAGAAGAGATTCTGGATTGATAGTCTTTTCAATAGTTGTATCCCTCACGGTTATCGGAGGACTATTGGTGAGCGTGCTCTTGTATCTGGCTTCTTCCTACGGTAGATTAAGTGCAGCCGAGTGGAGGTCGGAAAGGCTCAAGTTCGTATACGAATCTGCCAAGGCCCGGGCGTGGTATGAGATAGTCACTAACCCCAACCTGCAAGTCTTGGTGGCCAATGGAGAGGATTATGTAATAAGCGACTTCGTGGCGGAAGGGATACCGGTAGACATCGTGATAGGTCCGGATAAGAACCACGATGGATTTTTTGATGTAGTTATCTTGTTTGACGACGGCTCCAACACCTCCATCCCGTAAGGGTTGAAATCTTCCAACTTATTGAACATCTTTCCCTGCTTTGGTAAAATTTGAAGTTCGGATGCCCACGTAGCTCAGCTGGCAGAGCAGCGGTTTCGTAAACCGCGGGTCGGAGGTTCGAATCCTCTCGTGGGCTTTGTAAATCGTCGTTACCCTTGACGAAGGCACCTGAGGTGATATAATTAGTGCTCAGGATAGCGAACTATGGAAAGCAGGAGGTGGAGCGTTGGCATTGCTCAAAGACAGGAAGGCTGAGATTATAAAGGAATTTGGGGCTCACCCCAATGATACGGGTTCGGCTGCGGTCCAGATAGCGATATTGACTGAGAGGATCAATCAACTCAACGAACACTTCAAGGTCCACAGGAAGGATCACCATTCGCGACTCGGTCTCTTGAAGTTGGTAAATCGCAGGCGGAACCTCCTTTCCTATCTCAAAAAGAAGGATCCCCAGAAGTACCAGGAAGTCATCTCTAAGTTAGGACTCAAGAAGTGAGGGCCTCTCTGGAATTCACTACACATAAGGTAAGCCGAAAGTTAGGTCGGAACGAGCTCATCATAGAGACTGGTAAGCTCGCCCGCCAGGCAAACGGGGCAGTCTTGGTTAAGTATGGGGCGACAGCAGTTCTAGTAACCGCCTGCATGTCAATGGAGAGGCGCGAGGGGATAGACTTCTTTCCCCTCACCGTAGAATATCGGGAAAAGCAGTACGCCGCGGGCAAGATCCCGGGAGGATTCTTTAAGCGGGAGGGAAAGCCTACTGAGAAAGAGGTCCTTTCTTCAAGGTTGATAGACCGTCCGATCCGTCCACTGTTTCCCAAGGATCTGGTGAACGAGGTCCAGATCGTTGCTCAGGTCCTTTCCAGTGATCCCGATTACGATCCCGATGTCTTCGCCCTGATAGGGGCATCGGCTGCCCTGACTATTTCCAACATCCCCTTTAACGGGCCGATAGCTGGCGTTAGAGTGGGGAAGGTGGGATCCGAGTTCATATTGTTTCCTACCTACGACGAACAGGAGAACGGAGACATAGACCTGTGCGTGGCCGGATGGAATGACAAGATCGTTATGATAGAGGCGGGTAGTAGGGAGGTGGATGAGGAGACATTCGCTTCTGCCCTGGAGTACGCAAAAGGATTCTTCGAGGCCATTACATCCATGCAGGAGGAGCTGCGCAAACTAGCAGGCAAGCCTAAGACCTCTTACGAGCCGTTCGTAGTGCCTTCTGCCTTGGTTGAGGAGGCCCGCAAGAAATATCTTGACGATCTGTTGGACATCACCAAGACCCCGGAGAAGGAGGTCAGGATAGAGAAGTTCAACATCCTTGCCAAGCGGGCAGTGGAGGAACTGCTCAGCGAGGATTCGGAGTTTTCCGAGGCGGATGTGAGAAGGGCCCTTTCGGAAATAGAGAAGCAACTCGTCCGTTCGGCTATCTTGCGCGAACACAGGCGGGTGGACGGCAGGAGACTGGACGAGATAAGACCCTTGGCCTGTGAGGTCTCCATCCTGCCCCGGACGCACGGTTCCAGCCTGTTCACCCGAGGCCAGACCCAGAGCCTTTGTATAACCACCCTGGGCACCAAAGCGGATGAACAGATGATAGAAGGGCTGGAGGAGGAGAGTTTCAAGCACTTTATGCTTCACTACAGTTTCCCGCCCTTCAGCGTGGGGGAGGTCAAGCCCATACGCGGCCCGGGGAGGCGGGAGATAGGTCACGGGGCACTGGCAGAGCGGGCATTGAGGTACGTGATGCCCCCTAAGGAGGAATTCCCTTACACGGTGCGGGTGGTGTCGGAGATACTGGAGTCCAACGGTTCTTCCTCTATGGCAACTGCCTGCGCGGCGAGTCTGTCCCTGATGGATGCTGGTGTACCCATAAGGAAGCCGGTTGCAGGCATAGCCATCGGCCTTATAAAGGAGAGCGATACCGATTATGTGCTCCTTACCGACATCGCCGGTCTGGAAGACCACTACGGGGACATGGACTTCAAGGTGGCGGGTACCCGCGATGGGATAACCGCCATTCAGATGGACCTGAAGGTGGACGGCATCACGATGGAGATGGTCCGTTCGGCCCTGAATCTGGCCAAGAAGGCCCGGCTGGAGGTATTGGAGGTCATGGACTCGGTCCTCTCCAGTCCGCGTCCGGAGATATCGCCCTATGCACCAAGGGTCGCGGTGGTGGAGATACCGGAGTACAAGATCCGGGACCTCATCGGGCCCATGGGCAAGAACATCAAGAAGATCATCTCCGAGACCGAGGTAACCATTGACGTGGATCCCTCCGGGCAAGTTACGGTCTCTGCTCCCAACAACGAGGCCCTCAACCGGGCGTTGGAGATGATAGATGTGCTCACCAGTGAGCCGGAGGTGGGCAAGATATACGAGGTCAAGATTACCCGGATCGTAAACTTCGGTGCATTCTGCGAACTGCCTTCCGGCAGAGAGGGGCTCATACACATCTCCGAGATAGCGGATGCCTTCGTCTCCAACATCGAGGACTACGTAAAGGTGGGGGACCTCGTAAGGGCCAAGCTCATAAAGATCGACGAACTCGGTCGTCTCAACTTTAGCCTGAAACAGGCTAAGTAATTGCGAGATGTATGAACATCACAGAAGAGAGATCCTGGGCATATCCTTCCTGATACTCGGCCTTTTGATATTCGGAAGCGTGGTCTCCTTTTCCCCTCGAGATCTGCCTTTCCTTTCCTATCCTCCCGCGGTGAGCCTGCACAACTGGCTGAGCCATGTGGGGGTGTATCTGGGATTCCTCTTGAGGTTCTCTCTGGGATGGGCCTCCCTCATATTGCCTATTCTGGTCGTCTATTGGGGACTGGCCAGGCTGTTGAAACTGGACGAGAGGTGGGATTTTTACGTAAGTCCTTCCGCCTTGGCGGTGGCCTTCTTCGTTATGTTTTCTTCGCTCGTCTTGTCCCTTGCCTCTATGCGCATGGGGGATGTGGCCTCCTTCGGTATGGGAGGGCTTGTCGGGTACAGCATCGCCAGGTTCTTGCTGACCTATTTCGGGGTATTCGGGGCCTGGGTGATAGGGCTTGGGCTGTTGGCCCTTTCGTTCGTTATGGTCACCCACCTATCCATAGTGCGGGTGGCGGGATTCTTTTTGAGGCCGTTGTTGGCCTTTGCGAGGTTGTTGAAGAGGCTGCGGGGCGTATTTAAGAGGGAGAAACCCTCCCCCGTAAAAGAGACAGCTCGCGGGAGAAGACCCGCCCGCCAGAGTCCGGGACGCAGGGCCATATTGAGGGAATCTCAAAAGGGATTGTTTGAAGAGGAAGACGAGGCCAAGATAGAGGCCCTGGAGGAGGTTGAAGAGGAAGATGAGGACGAGGAAGAGGAGTTTGAGGAAGGGGCCGAAGAGGTTTCAGAAGAAGAGGAAGTTGAAGAGGAATTCGAGGTCCTCTCTTCCGAGGGGAAAAAGCTGTCCCCTCCCGAGGACAAAAAGGAGTACCTCCTGCCTCCTATAGATATCTTGGATGTGCCTATCCGCAACAAGGTGGAGAAAGAGGACATAGAAAAGAAGGCGCGCATAATCGAACAGAGCCTTGCAGAGTTCAACATCCCGGTAAAGGTGATAAATGTGGAGTCTGGTCCGGTCATCACTCGCTACGAACTGGAACCCGCACCGGGAGTGAAGATTCAGAGGATAGTCAACCTTGCGGACGATCTGGCCCTGAACCTGAGGGCCAGTTCAGTGCGGATCGTTGCCCCGATACCGGGTAAGGGCGCGGTGGGCATAGAGGTGCCGAATACCCACAGGGAGGCGGTCTTTATCCGGGACATCGTGGCCTCTGCGGAGTTTGCGGAGATGGACTCGCCCCTTGCCTTGGGGTTGGGGAAGGACACCGCAGGCCATCCGGTGATCGCTGATCTCCGGGATATGCCTCACCTCCTCATAGCGGGCGCAACCGGGTCAGGTAAGACGGTGTGCGTCAACGCCCTCATCGTCTCTATGCTGATGAAGGCCTCGCCGAGGGAATTGAGGTTTATACTGGTGGATCCCAAGATGGTTGAGATGACCCAGTACAACCGCCTTCCCCATCTGCTCTGTCCGGTGATAACCGAGGTGAAGGCAGTCTCCTCTGCTCTCAACTGGTTGATAGGGGAGATGGAGCGCAGGTATCAGGTCCTGGCCAAGGAGGGAGTGAGGAACATTCGCTTTTACAACCAGCGCCATAAGGACGATCCCCTGCCCTACATAGTGCTCATCATCGACGAGCTTGCGGACATAATGGCGGTTGCCCAGAGCGAGGTGGAGACGGGTATAGCAAGGCTTGCCCAGTTGTCCCGGGCGGTGGGGATACACCTGATACTGGCCACCCAGCGGCCGTCGGTGGATGTTATAACCGGAGTGATAAAGGCGAACTTCCCTGCGAGGATATCGTTTAAGGTGGCCTCAAGGGTGGACTCGAGAACGGTGCTTGATTCCATAGGGGCAGAGAAACTCCTTGGCAAAGGGGACATGCTGTTTATGAGGCCGGGTGCAGTGAAGCCCCAGCGCATCCAGGGGGCCTATGTGCAGGACAAGGAGATAGAGCGTATCGTGGACTACATATGCGCTCAGGCGGAGCAGGAATTCGACGAGTCGGTGATAAAGGCAGGGCACCGGGGACCGGGGCACATTGAGAAGGACGAGTTGTTCGATTCCGCGGTGGACATAGTCCTTTCCACAGGACAGGCCTCGGTGTCTATCCTCCAGAGGAGGATGCGTCTGGGATACGCTCGGGCTGCAAGGCTTATCGATATGATGGAGGAGGAGGGGATCGTCGGGCCTTATCGGGGGAGTCGGCCAAGGGAGATACTAATCGATAGGGAAGAGTGGTTGAGGCGCAGGAGGCTGGAGCAGGATGCCCAACAGAATTGACGTCAAGGCCATCAGGGAGTCCAAGGGGATAACCCTGGATCAGGTCTTCGAGGACACCAAGATACCCAAGCGGGTGTTGGTGGCCATAGAGACCGGGGACTTTACCGACCTGTTCCTGAGCCCGGTATATGTAAAGGGGTTTGCCAAGAGTTATGCCCGCTATCTGGGGATAGATCCCGAGGAGCTGGTGGGCCAGCTATTTCCGGAGGCGCAGGAAAGGGGCGAGGAGAAGAGGGAGGTTCCCGCTCGATCCCGCCCTTCCAAACGGAATCGGGCGACGGAGATCCTTGAGGTCGTGCTGAGGCGGGTAAAGGAGGCTATCGCCTTCGTCATTGCCTGGATCTTGGGCCTGTTGGTGCACACGGACAGGCGGGTGTTGACGGGTGTGGGGGTGGTGGTACTTGCGTTTTTCTTCTGGCTTATCATCCCTCACCGCAGTGTCCACGAGGTCAGGCAACCCCTTCCTGAGGTCTCTTTCCCTGCAAGGCAAAAGGCCTCTCTTCCAGCGGAGAAAGAGGAGGCCCCGCCGGCAGTCGTTAAAGAGGCCCCTGCCCCCAAGGGCGAGTTCTCCATCCTGGTAGAGGCCGGTGATGACTGCTGGATGCGGGTGAAGGCAGACGGTCTGGAGGTCTTTCGGGGTATCCTTAAGAAGGGCGATGTGGAGGAGTGGAGCGGGGAGAAGGAAATATCCCTCTGGGTGGGCAATGCCGGGGCGCTGAAGGTGACCTGTGGGGATAGACACTATACCCATCTCGGGCGTAAGGGCGAGGTCATAAAAGACATCGTCTTCCTGCCGGATTGCACCTACGAGATAAGGAGATGAGGCCTACCTTCTCCGTCGTTACTCTGGGTTGTCCCCGTAATTACGTGGACAGTCAATATCTGGTGGCGAGGTACCTGCGCAAGGGCTGGGAATACACCTCCGATCCCTATTCTGCGGATTATGTGATTATTAACACCTGTGGGTTTATAAGGCCTGCGGTGGAGGAGTCGGTGAATACCATCCTTGAATTTGAAGATGCCCTGCGCTCAGGGAGGATAAAGGGCCTGTGGGTGGTGGGCTGTCTGGTAGAGCGCTGCGGAGGGGAGTTGAGGCGAGAGTTCCCGGATCTGCGGTTTGAAGGATGCGTTGACCCGAGGAGATTGGGAGAGGTGCCCCCGCTGGTCTTCGCAGAGGGGGGATATGCCTACGTGAAGATATGTGAGGGGTGCCTGAGCAGGTGCAGTTTCTGTACCATCCCCCGGATACGGGGGAGACTGCGTTCCCGGCCTATGGAGGAGATTATAGAGGAGGTCAGATACATAACCTCCCAGTTGGGCAAGTCCGAGGTGGTGTTGGTGGGGCAGGACACCACCGCCTACGGTTGGGACCTCTACCGCCGTCCCATGCTTAAAGAACTTATTAAACAGATCCTAGCCCACACCGAAGTGCGCTGGCTCAGGTTGATGTACGCCTACCCGGGGAGGATAGACGAGGAACTGTTGGACCTCCTTGCCGTGGAGGAGAGGTTACTCAGTTATCTGGATGTGCCCATCCAACATGTGAACGAGCGGATCCTAAAGAAGATGGCCCGAGGGTACGGTAGGGCCGAAGTGGAAGATCTCTTTAGGATGGCAGAGGAGAGGGGTATAGGGATCCGCACGACGATTATAGTGGGATTTCCGGGGGAAGGCAGGAGTGAGTTCGCGGAATTGAGGAGGTTTCTGGAAGGGCAAAGGGCCCTTATCCGGCTTGGGGTATTCAAATACTCTCCCGAGGAGGGGACACCTGCCTACAGGATGCGGGGCAGGCCGAAGGAGAGCACGGTACTGTCTCGCTACCGGAGGATGCGAAACCTCTCCCGCCAGGTCCTGAGACGGGTGGCGGAGGAGATGGCAGGCAGGGAGGTGGATCTGATAGTAGACGGCTACCTGCCGTCCGCTGGGTATTACCTTGCCCGGACCCGGTGGGATGCCCC
Organism: Candidatus Omnitrophota bacterium; assembly: GCA_015494465.1. Taxonomy (GTDB): domain Bacteria; phylum Omnitrophota; class Gorgyraeia; order S143-82; family S143-82; genus S143-82. The sequence continues at coordinate 62,725 of WGBD01000004.1, forward strand.
AGAGGTGGACAATGTGGTCTTCCTGCGATCGGGGCGGGAACTCCTTTCCGGGGACATAATAAAGGCACACCTGGATATAATAAACGGGGAGTTGGTAGGTGAGGTGGCTGTGCAGGATACTGGACAGGATAGGGTTTAAGGCCCTCCCCCGTTGGTCCTGGATATTCGTCTGGATCCTTTCCCCGTTTTACCTCCTGCGCAGGGACCAAGTAAGACGGAACCTCAAACGGGCCTTTCCGGAGTTGGATCTCACGGGCATAGATGCCCTTGGCTGGCGGTCGTTCCGCTCTACGGTGGTTTCGCTCATGGATGTCCTGTGGTGGTGCGGTTGGCACTCCCGGGATCCGGAGAAGGCAAGGAGGTGGTTTGCAGGGGAGGGAGTCAGGTTCAGCGACGATTCTATAAGGGAGGCCTTGGTCAGGAATGGGGGGATCGTCTGCACCGGGCACTTTTCCACCTTTCCGGTGATTCCTCAGTACTTTGCCCTGTTCAAACCCACAGGAGTGTTTCTGAAAAAGGTGAAGAATCCATTTATACAATCTAGACTGGACTGGCTCTTGCGAAGTATGGGGGTGATACCGCTCTATGTGGACGAAAAAGGTGCGCTCAAGAGGGCAGTGGAGATCCTGCAGGAGGAGGGGATCGTGGTGGTGTTGTTGGACCAGCACTTCGGCAGGAAGGGCAGGGTGGAGGTGGAGTTCTTCGGGCACAGGGCCTTCTCTGCGGGTGGCGTAGTGGAACTTGCCCGGAAGGTGGAGAAGGAGATATGGGCCTGTCTGGTGAAGAGGCGGGAGGATCACTTTGAGATAACCTATGTCAGGCGTCTGTCCTCTCCGGGGATGGCTGTGGAAGGCCAAAAGATTGTTCAGGATTTCACAAACTTGCTGGAGCGTGCTATAATGGACAGTCCGGAAGACTGGTTGTGGCTCCACCGCAGGTGGAAGGATCTGGACAAGAGATGAGACTGCGAGTAGATCTGGGATACGACGGCACGGACTTCTTCGGCTGGCAGGTCCAGAGGGATGTGCGTACGGTTCAGGGCGTGCTGGAGGAGGTATTTTCCAAGGTCTTGGGGAGGAAAGTGAGGGTGATAGGCGCGGGGAGGACGGATACCGGCGTCCACGCGAGGCATCAGGTGGCCAGTTTTGATGTGGAGGATGGGTCGTTGTCTATACCGGTGGATAGGCTTAAGCAGGTATTCAATTCTTACCTGCCTAAGGATGTGAGGGTCTACGAGGTCAGGCAGGTGGATGGGGATTTCCATCCCCAGTTCTCTGCCAAGGGCAAGGTCTATCGCTACTTCTTCTTCTCGGGCTGGGAAAACCCGGTATTGAGCAGGTATGCCCTGTGGCTTCCGGACAGGGATGTATTTGAGCGGTTGAGAGGGATCGTGGGAAGGTTCTCGGGAAGGCGCGACTTCCTTGCCTTTGCCTGCAGGAATAACACCGAGGTAGAGGAATTGGATACGGTTCGGGATCTGGAGTGTGGATACGGTGAACTGGCGGACCTGTTTTATCTGGAATTCCGGGCGAGGGGATTCCTCTACCGGATGGTCCGCCGGCTGGTGGGCCTGGCCTTGGAGATAGCGCAAGGAAGATTTGAGGAATCGATAATAGATAGGGTCTTTTCGGGGGAGACCGTCCACTGGACGACCGCCCCCGCGAACGGCCTGTTCCTGTGGGAGGTGATCTATTGATGGACGGCTTCATACCGACGGAAAAGATAGAGGATCTTCTGGCGAGGGAGGAAAAGGAGGATGCGTTCCGCCTCCGGGACATCCTCCAGAAGGCCTTGGCGATAGAGACCCTTTCTCCTGAGGAGGTGGCCTATCTTGTGAAGATAAGATCTCCGGAGCTGTGGGAGGAGGTGGAAAGGACCGCTCTGGAGGTAAAGAAGCGGGTGTACGACAATCGAATAGTGACCTTCGCCCCCTTGTATCTGGCAAATCTCTGCGTGAACAATTGCCTCTACTGTGGATTCCGCAGGGACAATCACCTAATGCGCAGGATGGTCCTTGATCTGGACAGGGTGGTAGAGGAGACGAAGGTCCTCTGCGGTGAGATAGGGCACAAGCGCCTGATCGTGGTCTATGGGGAACACCCCCAAACCGGGATAGACTACATCTGCTCCACCATCGAGTCGATATACTCGGTAAGGGTGCCCACCCGTAGGGGATACGGCTCGATACGACGGGTCAATGTGAACGCTCCACCGATGGATGTGGACGAATTAAGAAGGTTAAAGGAGGTCGGCATAGGGACCTATCAGGTCTTTCAGGAGACCTATCACCGGCCCACTTACGAGCAGGTCCATCCCAACGGGACCCGCAAGCACGACTACCTGTGGAGGCTGTACGTTATGCATCGGGCGATGGAGGCAGGGATAGACGATGTGGGTTTGGGGGTGCTCTTTGGCCTGTACGACTGGCGGTTTGAGGTAATCGCCTTGGTGTACCATGCCCTGGAACTGGAGAGGGAGTTCAACATAGGTCCACATACGATATCCTTCCCGAGGCTCGAACCCGCCATAAACACCCCTTACGTCCAGGAGGCGAGGTATAAAGTATCCGACGGCGACTTCCTCAGGTTGATAACCATATTGAGACTGGCGGTTCCTTATACCGGACTGATCATAACCGCGAGGGAACCTGCCTGGATAAGGGATAGGGCAATACAGTTGGGGATAACCCAGACCGATGCGGATACCCGGATAGGTATAGGTGCTTATTCGGACAGGATTACCGAGCAGGAGCTGGACCGTCAGCAGTTTCAACTTGGAGACACAAGGGGTCTCGACGAACTGATCAGGGACCTTGCGGACATGGGCTACATCACCTCCTTTTGCACCGCGGGATACCGCTGTGGCCGGACTGGAGAGACGATAATGCACCTGCTCAAGAGCGGTGAAGAGGGTAAGTTCTGCAAACTCAACGCCATCCTCACCTTCAAGGAGTGGCTGGAGGACTTCGCCTCTGAAGAGACCAAACGAGTAGGGGAGCGGTTGATAGAGAGGGAGATGGAGGAGGTAAAGAGCCGGTTCCCCGAATTGTACCCGGCCCTTCAGAGGTATTATCAAGAGCTGGAGGTGGGCAAGAGGGATCTGTACTTTTAGCTCTCTTTAGTTGCCCTCTTCGTTTTTTGAGGTTAGAATGAACCCTATGGATCGCGTTTTCGTCTCCACCCAGAAGGCAGTCTTTGGAGAGGGGCTCGAACTGGAGAGCGGACGCAAGATAGCCCCTCTGGAGATTGCCTATGAGACTTATGGAACATTGAACGAGAACCGCTCCAATGCAGTCCTGATCTGCCACGCCCTCTCAGGAAGCGCCCACGCAGCCTTCTGGCATCCTGACGATAGGAAACCGGGGTGGTGGGACGCCTTTATCGGTCCGGGCAAGGCCATAGATACGAATAAGTTCTTCGTGGTCTGCTCGAATGTGATCGGGAGCTGTTACGGATCTTCGGGGCCGTTGTCTATAAACCCGGATACTGGCAAGCCCTACGGATTGGACTTTCCGGTGGTTACCATTAACGACATGGTGAATGCCCAGGTGAAGTTGACGGAGTATCTGGGGATTAAGCGCTGGCTCTGCGTCATAGGTGGCTCTATGGGAGGGATGCAGGTCCTCTCCTGGGCCTTCCGCTATCCGGAGATGGTGTTTTCAGCGGTACCCATAGCCACGACCATGCAGCACACCGCCCAGCAGATCGCCTTCAATGCTGTGGGGAGGCAGGCAATCATGCGTGACCCCAACTGGAACAACGGAGATTATTACGGGAAGGAACCACCCTATCAGGGACTAGCGGTGGCCCGTATGATAGGGCACATAACCTATCTGAGCGATGAGGCGATGAACATAAAGTTTGCCCGCAGGTTAAAGGAGAAGGAGCAGTACGGGTACGATTTTTCCATAGACTTTGAGATCGAGAGCTATCTAGATTACCAAGGGGATTCCTTCGTCCAGCGGTTCGATGCCAACTCTTACCTCTACCTTACTAAGGCGATAGACTACTTCGACCTGGCTTCGGACATAACGCCGGAGAAGATCTCAAGGATAGGGACCAAGTTCCTCGTCTTGAGCTTTTCCTCTGATTGGTTGTATCCGCCTTCGCAGGTAGAGGAGATTGCCAAGTTATTGGAGGCCCACAACAAGGATGTAAGTTATTGCTGTATCTCCTGTGATTACGGGCACGACTCATTCTTGCTATATAACCAGATGCAGGAACGACTGATAAAGGGTTTCTTGGAGCACCTGTTGTCAGAGGTGTAAGCATGGCGATCAATAGGCGAAGGGACTATCAGCTCATAGAAGAGATCGTATCTGAAGGGGCTAGGGTACTGGATCTGGGATGCGGAGAGGGGGATCTCCTCTTGGCCCTCAAGCGCTACAGACGGGTCAAGGGATATGGGATAGAGGTGAAGGAGGAGAAGGTTGCCTCCTGCGTAGAGAAGGGCCTGGAGGTCCATCACGGGGATCTTGAGTCGCTCGTGGGGATCTATCCCAACGACTCCTTCGATTATGTGATCCTGTCCCGGACGATACAGGAGATCCGGAATCCCCAACATGTCCTGCGCGAGATAGTCCGGATTGGCAGACAAGCCATCGTGAGCTTCCCCAATTTTGCTCATTGGAAGATAAGATTTCACCTCATGTTCAAGGGTACTGCACCCAAAAATCCGGCCCTCCCCTACGAGTGGTACAACTCACCTAATGTTCACTACCTTAGCATAAAGGACTTCTATAAGTTCTGTGCCTCTCATGGAATAGAAGTTTTGCGGGCGGAATTCTTTACTGGCTATTCCAAGGTCAGTTTCTGGCCAAACTTCTTCGCTGAAGAGGCCTTATTCCTTATCAAAAGGGCAGAATAGTTAGCACTTCTCATAGTTGTTTGCAAAAAAAATCTTGACACGCTGTGCCTGGCTGAGTAAAATTAGCAATCCCAGAGGTGGAGTGATAATTTAGGTGGATTGTCACTTTCTGATCAAAGAGGAGGTGGAAGCATGAAGTTCAGACCGCTTGGAGACCGGGTCTTGATCAAGGTATTGGAGGCAGAAGAGAAGACAAAGGGTGGTATAGTCCTGCCGGACACTGCCAAAGAGCGCCCACAGCAAGGAAAGGTAATCGCCGTGGGCAAAGGCAAACTCCTGGAGAACGGAGAGATAAAACCTTTAGAGGTAAAAGAAGGCGATATCGTGGTGTTCAGCAAGTATGCTGGCACCGAGGTGCGTACCAAGGATGGAGAGGAATACCTCATATTGCGTGAGGACGACATCTTGGCAATCGTGGAGGAATAAGTCTAACAGGTTCAGGGAGGTGAGAATATGGCGAAGGACTTGAAATTCAATGAGGATGCGCGCAGAGCGATCCTTTCGGGTGTAGAGAAGTTGGCTGCTGCGGTGAAGGTCACCTTGGGACCCAAGGGTAGAAATGTGGTCATCGACAAGAAGTTTGGCTCTCCAACGGTCACCAAGGACGGTGTTACGGTAGCCAAGGAGATAGAGTTAGAGGATCCTTTTGAGAACCTCGGCGCCCAGATGGTGAAAGAGGTGGCCGAGAAGACCTCGGATGTCGCCGGTGACGGTACCACCACCGCGACCGTTCTGGCTGAGGCGATATATAAAGAGGGGCTCAAGAACGTCACTGCCGGTGCCAATCCTATGGAGATAAAAAAGGGTATTGATCTGGCGGTTGAGAAAATAGTGGAGGAGATAAAGAAGATTGCCAAGCCGGTCAAGGACAAGACCGAGGTGGCTCAGGTTGCCAGCATAGCAGCGAACAACGATAAGAAGATTGGCGAACTGATCGCGGATGCGATGGAAAAGGTCGGCAAGGACGGTGTTATCACCGTTGAAGAGGCGAAGTCCATGGCCACCACCTTGGAGGTGGTCGAGGGTATGCAGTTCGATCAGGGCTATCTGTCCCCTTACTTCATCACCGATCCGGACAGGATGGAGTGCGTATTGGAGGATCCTTACATCCTGATACACGAGAAGAAGATATCCTCTTTGAAGGACCTTCTGCCATTGTTGGAGAAGGTGGCCCGTTCGGGGAGACCGCTCTTGATCATAGCAGAGGACGTGGAAGGCGAGGCCCTTGCAACCTTGGTGGTCAACAAACTGAGGGGGACCTTCCAGTGCTGTGCGGTAAAGGCCCCGGGTTACGGCGATCGTAGGAAGGCCATGCTTCAGGACATAGCCATCCTCACGGGTGGTAGGGCCATTACCGAGGATCTCGGTATAAAGCTCGAGAACGTGGAGCTTGAGGACCTCGGTAGGGCCAAAAGGGTAAGGATAACCAAGGACGATACCACCATAGTGGAGGGTGCAGGCAAACCTGAGGACATAAAGGCCCGCATCAACCAGATAAAGAAGCAAATAGAGGAAACCGACTCTGATTACGATAGGGAAAAGCTCCAGGAGAGGCTTGCCAAGCTCGCTGGAGGCGTTGCGGTGATCAACGTAGGGGCGGCAACCGAGACTGAGATGAAGGAGAAGAAGGCACGGGTGGAGGACGCCCTCCACGCGACCAGGGCTGCGGTCGAGGAAGGGATCGTGCCCGGTGGAGGCGTGGCCCTCATAAGGTGCCAGAAGATCTTGGAGGATGTAAAGGCCGAAGGTGACATAAAGACCGGTGTGGATATCGTCAAGAGGGCGATAGAGTTTCCGCTCAGGCAGATCGTCTACAACGCGGGCCTTGAGCCTTCGGTTATCGTACAGAAGGTCAAGGAGGCCAAGAAGGTAAGCGAGGGCTTCAACGCTGCAACCGAAGAGTTCGTGGACATGTTCGACGCCGGTATAATCGATCCTGCCAAGGTTACTCGCACCGCACTTCAGAACGCTGCTAGTATAGCGTCGCTGATGCTCACGACCGAGGCCTTGGTGGTAGAAAAGCCAGAAAAGGAGAAGAATAACCCTATGCCGGGTGGCGGGTACGGTGACATGTACTAATCCCGGATAGGGGGAGAACATGGATGGGGACGGCCAACCACGCCGTCCCTTTTTTATTTCTCCTCGCTGAGGATTTGTTTTTAGAGAGGGAGCATTTGCATTATAATATCAATAATAATTCGCTGGTAGGCTACAGAATCCGGGAGGTCGCAGATGGGATATAAGATCCTCATAACTGATCCTTTAGCGCCAGCAGGGATCGAGGTGCTCAAGCAGATTCCAGATGTGGAGATAGTAGAAAGGATAAAGGTCTCTCCTGACGAGCTCAAGGAGATAATCGGTGGCTACGATGTTCTGTTGGTAAGAAGTGGGACCAAGGTAACCGCGGATGTACTGGAACATGCCCACAGACTCAAGTTCATTGGCAGAGCGGGGGTGGGACTTGACAATGTAGATCTCGAGTATGCCACCCGTCGAGGGATTATCGTGATGAACACCCCGGGAGGCAACACGATATCTACCGCAGAACACACCCTATCATTACTCTTGGCCCTGGCCAGGAACATACCCCAGGCCTATCAGTCGTTGAAAGAGAGGAGATGGGATAGGAAAAAGTTCATGGGAGTAGAATTATACGGAAAGACGCTGGGGATCATTGGCTTGGGGAGGATCGGTCGGGAAGTGGCCAAGCGGGCTCAGGCCTTCGGCATGAAGATACTAGGTTACGACCCTTATCTTCCAGTGGAGAAGTTTAACGAATTGGGTATCCAACCTTCGGATGTGGACGAGATATGCGAAGAGGCGGACTTTATAACCGTCCACACCCCGTTAACCGACGAGACCAGACACCTTATAAACGAGAAACGATTGAAGAAGATGAAACCCACTGCCAGGATAGTGAACTGCGCCAGAGGTGGAATCGTTGACGAAAAGGCCTTGGTAAAGGCCCTTAAAGAGGGTTGGATTGCAGGTGCTGCCCTGGATGTCTTCGAAAACGAACCTCCGGTGGACTGGGAGATGTTTGACTTACCCAATCTCATCGCCACACCCCATCTAGGGGCCTCCACCAAAGAGGCACAGGAGAAGGTCGCGGTGCAGATAGCCGAACAGATAAGGGATGCCCTTACCGGCAAAGGTATCTTCAACGCAGCCAACTATCCCTCCATCGATCCGGCCTTGTACAAGATACTTGCACCCTACATAGATCTAGCCGATCGACTGGGCAGGTTTATATCACAGATTATGGAAGGAAGGCTCAAGTCCATCCACATAACCTACCGGGGAGAGCCCTTAGTCTCTCAAGACACCACTGCGGTCAAGATGGCGGTCCTAAAAGGAGTCTTGTCAGGGATAGTCCAAGACAGCGTAAACTTCGTCAATGCCAAGGTAATAGCCGAGGAGCGTGGGCTAGAGGTCAAGGAAGGTAAGACCTCCAACCTGGAGGACTACGCAAATCTGATAGAGATCTCTCTGAAGACGGACAAGAGGATATTTTATGTGGCAGGTTCTATATTCAAAAAAGACGAACCGCGCATCGTGAGGATAGACGAGTTCAATCTCGAGGCTGTCCCTAGAGGCCACATGTTGATCACCTACAATCAGGATCGCCCAGGATTGATTGGGCTCCTTGGAACTGTATTGGGTGAGGCCGGAGTAAACATCGCAGCGATGACTTTTGGTAGGGAAAAACCCATGGGATCTGCTATAATGGTATTGAATCTGGATTCGGAAGTACCGGCAAGCGTACTAGAAAGATTAAAGCAGATCCCAGACATACACGACGTTAGGTCGGTAAGGCTGTAAGGTCTCGCAAAGGGGGGCGCAACTTTCCATCGTTAATATGAGGGGTGGGATCGAACCTGTATACATAGATGACCTCACCGGAGTACTTAACCGCAGATACCTTTACGATCGTCTCCATTACGAGGTGGAGGTGGCCGAGAGAGAGAACACCTCGTTGTGGATGGCGGTCATAGACATCGACGACTTTAAGGCCATAAACGACACTTACGGCCACCTAGAGGGAGACAACATCTTAAGGGAAGTGGCCTCTATCTTCCGCCGGTCGGTAAGGGCCACTGATAAGGTAATCCGGTTTGGTGGGGACGAGTTCGTTATCCTCCTTACGGGAGGGGGATTGATATCAGCCCTCTCTGTGTTGAAGAGGGTCCGAGAAAACATCGCCCGCCACAGATTCTCCACCGGGATAACTGGCTTGACCATCGAGTTGACCATAAGCGTGGGATTAGCTGGCTATCCCGACGATACATCCGATCCCGAAAGGCTCCTCAGTTTGGCTGATGAGGCCCTTTACATGGCCAAGAACAAGGGTAAGGCAGGCATTGCCTTGGTATCGGACATACCTGCGGTGACTTTGCTCAGCAGAGAAATACTGGAACTGTTTCCCTCCAAGAGGATCGTCGCAAGGGATCGAGAACTGGAAAAGGTCAAGGCCTTCTTGGGCTCCAGGGACGATCGCGTCCTGGCGGTAAGCGGTGATTTCGGCGTTGGTAAAAGCAGATTCTTAAAGGAGATAGAGCAGATCGCTCCAATGTATTCATTCGTTCCCTTCTTTGCCACTACCTATGGGAGAAGGGCTCCTACTTTGTACGACATGTGGCGCCACTTTGAGCATAATTACCTAGATGTGTATCCAGATCTCATCTCCCAATTCTCTCCTCAGGCCTTGGAGAACATACAGGATTCTATGGCCTTGGTGCAGGACAGGCGAATTCTTTCCTCGATTGACCAATTCATCCGCAAGGTAGCCCAGAACTACCCAGTCGTGTTTATCCTTGACGACCTAGTATACAGCGACGAAGAGAGCCTCTGGGCAATAGTTAGGCTGATGAGCAACTTTGGGCCCAATGCGAAATTCATCTATTCCACCGACTCGGACACATCCTTTGAACACATAAAAACCTATTCTTCTATATTTTCGGACAGGTTTACCGTCACCTCTATTGCCTTGCACCCACTCGACAGGGAAGGGGTGGAAGAGTTCATCAACTCCGTCTTGGCGAATCCACTTATGGATGGAGGGATACCCGAGCTATTGTTAGAGGTTAGCAAGGGAAATCTGATGTTCCTTGAAGAACTCTTAAAGTACATGATTGCCAAGCGCATGGTATATAAATCCCACCAAAACTGGATCTTCCGCTCTTCTCGGGAGATAAGAAACGAGATAGAAGGCATTGGATTTTTTGAACTCATGCTAAAGCGGGTTCATACCCTAGAGGCGATGTTGTTCAAAGAACTGCACCAGCTAGCTTCCCAGGGAAAGAGCGTCTCTGAGATATGGAAACAAGAGATAGGTGTCGTCAGAAAGGGTTATCTTCTGGACATCGTGAAGGCCCTCCACAAGGAAAAACTTCTACGCAATCGGCGGTTCTATGTGGAAGACTATCCTAATGTGGCAGTGAAGGAGATATACAGCATTCTCCTGGAAAAGAACAAAGAGATACGGAGCGATTCCGTTGAATTGATCCACAAAGGTCCAGCCTCACAGACTTCTATAGTAGATAGATTGTCCTCGCTTTTTTCGTATCCTAAGCTGAATTTGAACGATCCGGAGCCGTATTCGTTTATCTCAGAATTTTGGCAGGGAATGAGCAGTCTATTGGAGATAGAAAATCTTCAAGAGTTGTCTCGGAGGGTGAGTGAATTCTCCGAAAGACTTTATCCCAAATTGAAGAAGTTGTTCTCCTCGGTTACTCTGATTACCTTTAGCGTAAACGAAGAGGGACTTTTAGTCAACGAGATCCCGGTGTCCTTTCTGGAAAAAGGAATCGTGGAAAGTATCCGTAGACTCTTTGAGCTGATGGACAAAGAGGCCATAACGATTTTGGGTTCTATCTCTGAGGACGATTTTCGCTACCTGATCTGGTATCTTATCCTGGTCTCCATGGGGGTTTCCACTGTATATCTAAGATCGGAATCGGTGCTCTTTAACAAAGTATCCCCCCATAAGCTCAGAGAGATCTTCTACCAGTCATCGAATGAAATCCCAGCTTCCGCAGATGCCAAGCAAGATAGGTCTCAATCGGTGGAGTTTTACAGGGCCCAACAGATGGTGATCTATACATACCTATTCGTAGATCCTAAGGATTACGATTCCACAAGTGCCTTGAAAGAGCTCTTTACGGATAACGCCTCTCTGCTCAGGCTTTGGCTCCTTGGAGTCTCTCTTAATTACTATTCTTGGGGGATCCCTAAGTTGGTGAAAACGGCATTAGCCGATCTGCATCCCGGCCAATTGGCGGAGAACTTGGATCTTCTGTATCAGAATAAACTCATCCCGAGACAATTCATACAGATCCTCTTGGAGGTTTTGCCTTCCCAAGTACAAAAGGAGTGTTACGAGTCCTTACCTGAAGAACTCCGCATGCAAGTCCTGGGCAAGGCTGAAGACGGAGAGCAAATGTATAAGTCTCTCCTCTCCCTTTCTGACCTTGACAGATGGGGAGAAGCCCTCTATCAGGGGGTCGGAGACTTCATAGAGGGCCTCCGTTCAGATGAGAACGTGCTATATCTCTTTATGGATTCCCTCGAGATGAGCCTTGGGGAAACCTCTATCTTCTGGACCCTGTCCCCTCTGATTCCCCAGATGGTAAGGGCATTATACCAAAAAGAGATGGACTTGATGGCCCAAAAGGTGATCGATACCTATCTGGCCTCGTTGGTCGCCCAGGGTTTTCAACACGATAGATTCCTGATCTTTGCCAAATCCGTCGTCTCTGCTATGCTCCAGTACGAAAAGAATAGCTCCTACATAATGCGCGTAATAACCATGCTGAAAAGGTGGAACAACATCCCTTATGCCCGTATTCTTTCAGATGTGGAGATCATGGTAGATACCTTCTACTTGGTAGAAAGGTTCTTCACCATGGTCTCCAACGGTGAGGGGGAGGACGGGACCTTGGTTAGGATTATATTTACGGTCGGGGAACTCCCCATGCGCTACTTCCTGCGCAGGTTGATCATCTCCGAAGACATAAGCTCTTTTGGATACTTCGACCTGTTCCTCGCCCGGAGGGTGGTAGGGATGAATGTGCCCCCGGAGAGGAAACAAGAGGTGGTTAATCTCATCACCGCCTATCTTAAGAGCGATGTGTGGTATGTGGTACGCAATGCTATGGAGCTTTTGTCCTACATTATATCGCCTAACGAAGTAGACATATTCAGACCTTTGCTTTACTACCCCAACGAAAGGGTCCTAAAGCGTCTGGTCTTTATCCTGTCACGATTAAAAGGCCCGCTGGCAGAAAAGATGCTACTAGAGCTCCTAAAACAGCCCAACCTGAGCAAGGACATACAGGAGAGGATCTACAAGGTACTGCGCAAGTCGAAGGATCCGGAACTGCTTGCGGAACTGAATGCTTTAATCTAATATAAGATCATGGACTGGTTAAAGGCCTTATCTGGTAAGAAGAAGCAATTGATAGGGCAGATCGTGCGTCGAAAGGGCTACGTAACTGAAGAGCAGATAAGGGAGGCGCTTAAGTATCAACAAGAACTGTCGGAAAAGCTTCCACTCGGTGAGATCCTCATCCTAAAGGGTTTTATAGACGAAGACAAGCTCTTGGGTGCAATCTCGGCCCAATCGGGAGTGCCTTACCTGTCACCCTTCGACTACGATGTCGATAAACGGCTGTTTTTGTTAATACCTAAATCGGTGGCAGAAAGGTATGTCATATTCCCGTTAGATAAAAAGGCGGACCTGCTCTGGTTGGTCGTGAGCGATCCCTACGATCGAGAGATGTTCCTCCACATAAGGGACTTAACGGGTTGCAAGATCATGCCGTTCTTGGCCACAAAAGATGAGATACGCAAGGCGATAGAAGAGTTTTATTGATCAAAAAGGAGGGAAGAATGCCCAGATTTATCTATTACGCCAAGGACAAAGACGGGAAGACCACTCGAGGGATAGTAGAGGCCAAGGACAAGGCTATGGCCCTAGATATACTCCATCGCCGAGGTATGGTCATCTTGAGATTGGAAGAGGAATTGGTCAAGGGCAAAAAACCCGGATGGGGGCAATCGGTTCCACTGATGGACCTGGTCCTTTTCACTCGCCAGTTAGCTACTATGATAGATTCGGGTATTCCCTTACCCCAGGCCTTTGAGATATTGTACGAACAGGTCAGCAGGCCTTACTTTAAGAAGGTGATATACGCTGTCAAGGAAGACATAGAGGCAGGTGAGAGCCTTTCCAATGCCCTTTCTAAATTCCCGACGGTATTCTCACCATTGTACATCCACATGATAAAGGCAGGTGAGGCCAGTGGTGCGCTGAGTGAGATCATGGAAAGATTGGCTAGTTACCTAGAGAGTGCCAATACCCTCGCTACCAAAGTAAGGTCTGCCATGGTCTACCCGGTGGCGGTCTTGATCGTGGCCTCCTTGATCACCGCGGGATTGTTGATATTCGTTGTCCCTATATTTAAGGATCTGTTCGAAAGCCTAGGGGGTGAATTACCGCTTCCCACCCGGATCCTTATGGCCACCAGCGACATCCTGAGACATTACGCCCTGATCGTGGCAATCGTTATCGGTATATTGGTCTTTGCCTTGCTGAAGGCGATAAACACCGAAAAGGGAAGGTACATCTACGACAGTCTACTATTGAAGTTGCCAGTGATAGGTGACCTCTTGAAGAAGGTCGCTATAGCCAAGTTCGCCAGGACCTTTGCTACCTTGATGAAGAGTGGGGTTCCGATCTTGGATAGTTTGGAGATAGTGGCTCGAGTCAGCGGGAACAAGGTGATCGAGCAAAACCTATTGAGGGCCAAGGAAGGGGTAAAGGAAGGCGAAAGCATATCTAAGCCACTGGAGAAGGCGGGCATCTTTCCTCCCATGGTCTACCGAATGGTAGCGGTGGGTGAGCAGACCGGTGAGTTGGAGAAGATGTTGAACAAGATATCGGACTTCTACGAGGAACAGGTCAACGCAGCGATAGAGGCCTTGACCTCGGTGATGGAGCCGATTATCATGGTAGTCTTGGGTGGGCTCATCGGTGGTATCGTCATATCGCTGTATCTGCCCGTCTTCAACATCAGCAAGCTGTTACAGCAGTAAACGGAGGGGAAAGAGAAGGACCATGGGAAGGAAGGCACTGGTAATAGGATCTGGAGGAAGGGAACACGCCATCGTTTGGGCGTTGAGGTACCGCAGTCTAGATGTGGAGGAGATCTATTGCGTTCCTGGCAATGCAGGGATATCAGAGATCGCTACCTGCCTGCCGACGATGGATTGGAAGGACTTCGCCGGCCTGATAGACCTTGCAAGGGACAAAGAGATCGACCTCACGGTGGTAGGGCCGGAGGCGCCTTTGGTGGCTGGTATAGTAGATGCCTTCAACGAGGCCGGTCTTACCATATTTGGCCCCGGCAAGGTCGCTTCTCAATTGGAGGGGAGCAAGGTCTGGGCAAAAAAGCTGATGAAAAAGTACGACATTCCCACCGCAGAGTTTGAGACATTCGACGATCCCGAAAAGGCCCTGGTGTACATCCAAAAGAAGGATACATATCCCATAGTGGTAAAGGCGGACGGTTTAGCTGGGGGGAAAGGAGTAATGATCGCGGAGACTTTCGATCAGGCCAAGGAGGCAATAGAGGAGATAATGCTCCGCAGGAGGTTTGGAAGCGCTGGCGAGAAGGTGGTGGTGGAAGAGTACCTCCAAGGGGAAGAGGTATCCATAATAGCGGTCACGGACGGGGAGTACATACTTCCCATGCTCTCTTCTCAAGATCACAAGGCCATATACGATGGGGATAGAGGACCGAACACCGGGGGGATGGGGGCCTATTCCAGCGCCCCGATCGTGGACTACTCCTTGAGCAAGAGGATAGAGTCGGAGATCCTCTTCAGGTTGTTGGAGGGCCTAAAAAAAGAGGGGATAGAGTACAAGGGGGTAATCTACGCCGGCCTTATGATCACTGAGGACGGGCCGAGGGTCCTGGAATTCAATGTGAGGTTTGGGGACCCAGAGGCTCAGGCGATACTGCCTAGATTCCGAGGGGACTTCTTCGACCTGCTCTTGGCCTCTGCAACCCAAGGCATAAACAAGCAAGTAGTCAACTGGGATCCACGGCAATGCGTTTGCGTAGTGCTTGCCTCTCGAGGCTATCCCGGCAAGTACGAGACCGGGAAGGTGATATACGGCCTAGAAAAATTCACTGACGAAGACGACATACTCATATTCCACGCGGGAACGAAACGAGACGACCAGGGAAGGATAGTGACAGCAGGAGGGCGAGTGCTGGGAGTAACCGCCCTAGGCAAAGATCTAAAAGAGGCAAGGGACAAGGCCTATTCCGCAGTGGAAGAGATCAACTTCGAGGGCAAGTACTATCGGAGAGACATCGCGGAGAAGGGGATACGGAGGCTGGAACAGACGCAAAGAAGCGGATGATCCTTTGCAGGAGGAGGTCATGCAGGTAGCGATAATAATGGGAAGCAAGTCCGACTATCCCTTGGTCAAGGAGGGTGAGGACCTTTTGAAGGCCTTTGATGTGTCTTACGACGTAAGGATCCTCTCCGCTCACCGCACCCCGGAGGCCTTGGTGGAGTATGTCAAGTCGCTGAAGGACAACGGGGTGAGGGTAGTAATCGCAGTAGCGGGCAAGGCCGCTGCCCTGCCCGGGGTAGTGGCAGCACATACCACCCTGCCGGTGATTGGGGTGCCGGTAGAGACGAAGCTGTTGGGCCTGGATTCGCTGTTTTCGATCTGTCAGATGCCTGCCGGAGTCCCGGTTGCGACCATGGGGATAGGCAGATCCGGGATGATTAACGCGGTACTCTTTGCCATACAGATCCTTGCGGGGGAGGATCCAGGATTGGAACAGAGGCTGTTGGCCTACCGCGAGGAGATGGCCCAGAAGGTACTTCTCTCCGAACGCGAGATCAAGCCTTGAGGATATACGAGTTGGATCAAAACAACCCCGATAAAGGGGTGCTGTACGAGATAGCCACGATCCTCAAGGAGGGAGGGATCGTCGCCTTACCTACCGAAACCGTTTACGGCCTTGCGGTGTGCGTAGACATACCGGAGGCGGTAGAGAGGTTGCGCCGGATAAAGAACCGTCCGGGGGACAAACCCTTCCCGATCCAGATCTGGCCTAGTAAGAAGGTCTTTTCTCTTACCCCGAAGGACAAGATAGCCCCTAATGCCTACCGCCTTATCCAGAGGTTTTGGCCGGGGCCTTTGACGGTGATCTTCCCCGCAATGGATAAGGAAAGATTCGGAGAGAAGGTAGGGATCAGGGTCTCCGCGCACAGGGTAGTGCAAGAGTTATTAGGACTGGGGGACTTGGTGGTCTACATGCCCTCAGCCAATCCCTCGGGGAGTCCACCTGCCCAGAGTTTGCAGGAGGTGATCTCTTACTTCCCAAAAGGGCTGGATGCGGTGGTTGCCTCTGGGGGGGTTGAAGGGAAGGCCTCGACGGTGGTGGACATCACCACCTCACCTTGGAAGATAGCAAGGGAAGGGGCAGTTCCCGCTCAGGAGATACGAAGGGTGGAGCAGAGCAGACGGATCGTCTTCGTCTGCACCGGCAACTCCTGCAGGTCGGTTATGGCAGAGTACTATCTAAAAAAGCTCCTGTCCCAGCGGGAGGGAACGGAAGAGGTGGAGGTCTATTCCTGCGGGATCATGGTGGTGGACGGTATAGGTGGTGCCACGCCAGTGGTGGTGGAGATGCTTGCCCGGGAGGGGATGGACGCCTCCAGGCATGTCCGGAGGGCGATAAACGAATCCCTCCTCTTGGGAGCGGATCTCATCTTCGTAATGGAGCGCTATCACGAGGATGTGATATTGAGGTACCTACCGTTCCTAAGGGGCAGGATATACCTGTTAGGGGAATTCATAGAAGATCTCTCCACGGACCCCGAGATACCCGACCCGATAGGTGGGAGTTGGGAGGTTTACGAAGAGACCTACTCTAAGATCAAGAAGGCGGTAAATCGAATACTCGATCTAATAACGGGAGGTAAGAAATGAGCCTAAAAGAGAGGATCCAAGAGACTCGCGACTTCGTCCTCTCCTCCACATCGGTGCGTCCTAGCATAGGCATAGTCCTGGGGACAGGACTTGGGGACCTGGCGAATTATGTAGAGGTGGAGACGAGGCTCGACTACAAAGAGATCCCCCACTTTCCTTACTCCACCGCACCCGGCCACAAGGGAGAACTCCTGTTAGGCACTTTAGAGGGCAAGCAGGTGGTGGTTATGGAGGGCAGGTTCCACTACTACGAGGGCTGGTCCCTCGAGCAGATAACCTATCCCATCCGAGTCATGAAGGCCATTGGGGTGGAGACACTGATCATCTCCAACGCTGCCGGGGGACTGAATCCGCTCTTCAAGGCAGGAGACATCATGCTCATAGACGATCACATCAACCTGATGGGCGTAAATCCCCTCATCGGGCCAAACGACGAGGAATTGGGGCCCAGGTTCCCGGACATGTCCGAGCCCTATTCCCAGCAGCTCATAGAGGTAGCGGAGAAAGTTGCCTTGGAGGAGAAGATACCGGTCAAAAAGGGCGTCTACATCGCGGTAACCGGTCCCAATCTGGAGACGCGCGCGGAGTACAGGTTCTTCCGCATCATAGGGGCGGATGCGGTGGGCATGTCTACGGTGCCGGAGGTGATCGTAGGGGTGCACGCGGGATTGAAGATACTGGGTATAAGCGTTATCACCGACATGTGCCTTCCCGACGCCCTGGAGCCGGTGTCGGTTGAAAAGATAATCGCCACCGCCTCTGCCAGCGCGGACAAACTCCTGCGTCTGGTAAAGGGCGTAGTGCGGAGTATTTGATCGCCATCGTGGAGGTGGATTATGGGAATCAGGTTGGGTGAGCTCTACTCAAAGGCGATAGAGGTCGGTCTGGAGAACGACCCTCGCTCACGGGAGGAGATAGACGAACTCCTGAAGAGGGAAAGGAGGCGATTTGAAGGCCTCTCCGATAAGGAGAAGGAGTTTTTTGATAGGCAACTCTTGGAGCATCCGTTTGCAGACAGCAGGATACTGAACGGCAACCCGGACAGCGAACTAAACAGGGTGATGGTGGGAATAGACATAGACACCGCAGAGCTCCTTCTGGCGGACAGGCTCTCTGCCAGCGGAAGGAAGATAGACGCGGTGATATCCCACCATCCCTCCGCAAGGGCCTGGGCCCAGTTTTACGAGGTGATGGACATGCAGGTGGACATCCTACAGCAGTTGGGGGTAAATCCCGTGCTTGCGGAAAAACTCCTTCAGGAAAGGAAGGAGGCCGTCCGCAGGAAGGTGATGCCCGCCAACCACCACAAGGCCCTGGACTGCGCAAAACTGTTAGGCATCTCTTGGGTCTGTATGCACACCCCTTCGGACAACTGCGTTTACTCGTACCTTAAGAGATACTTCGAAGAGAACCACTACCGCACCGTAGGCGATGTGATAGATCTGCTCTACGAGATACCCGAGTACCAGGAAGGCGCCCGCCGGGGCACGCCACCGGTGATACTCCTGGGCAGTAGGTCCTCGCTTGCGGGCAGGATCGCCCTGGAAATGACCGGTGGGACCGAGCCTTCGGTCGAGAACTACCGGCACCTGGTAAACGCAGGGATCGGCACCATCGTTGGCATGCACTTCAGCGAAGAGCACTACAAAAAGGCGAAAGAGGCCAAGCTGAACCTCGTCGTTGCCGGGCACATGTCCAGCGACACCTTAGGGATGAACCTGTTGCTGGACGAGGTGATGCGCAGGCTCGGGCAGAGGTTAGAGGTGATCGCGGTATCGGGATTCTATCGGGTGGAGAGATAAACTTCGGATAATGTATATTATGTTAAATTAAGCCTGGCAGGTCGGGCAGTAGTAAGTGCCTCGCCCACCGAGGGTTACCTTGACCACCTTACCCCCGCAGACCGCGCAGGGCTCGTTCTCCCTGCCGTAGACCAGTAGTTTCCCGCTGAAGTCGGGATGGGACTTTCCGTCGTAGAAGTACTTCTTCAACACCGCTCCGTGCCGGATAGAATCCTTCACCACCTCTTTGATGGCCTCGTATAGTCTTTCGATTTCCTCATCGGTCAGGCTGTTTGCGGGTCGGTCCGGCCTTATCCGGGCCCGGAAAAGGGCCTCAACCGCGTAGATGTTCCCGATACCAGCGACGAACTTCTGATCCATCAACAGGGGTTTTATCTTGGTCCTCGACCTCTTGATCTTGTCCCGAAAGTATTCCAAGGTAAACGAACTATCCAGCACATCCGGGCCCATCTGCTTGAAAAACGGCTCCTCGTCAAGGTCAGTGGTAAACCTCACTTCCGCCAATGCCCGCCTATCGCACACATAGAGGTTCTTTTCTGCACCTTCAAAGACGAGTTCCACTAAGGCATAAGGGAGTTGTTTGGTATCCAGACATATCTGCCCGTTTATCTTGAGGTGGATTATCAGGAAGCCCTTTGGGAACTCCAGGATTATGGCCTTGCCCCGGCGCTGGATACCCTTCAGTCCCTGATTGAGGATCGCCTTGAGGATGGTCTGAGGATTGGTCTTCACCGCCTTCTTGGAGATGGCACGAAAAGAGGTCAAGGTCCTGCCCTCGAACAGAGGGCGCAGACGCCTGACTATGACCTCTACCTCGGGTAATTCAGGCATGTATAAGTCCAAAAGTAATCAGCCGGCGAGAGGACTCGAACCTCCAACCTACTGATTACAAGTCAGTTGCTCTGCCAATTGAGCTACGCCGGCCTGAAGACCTATTATACTTACAGGCCCTTTTCTATCAAGTAATTCGCCAGATCCACGACCCTGCAGGAGTAACCCCACTCGTTGTCGTACCAGGACAGGACCTTGACGAACTTGCCGTCGATTACGCGGGTGAACTCCGCATCGAAGATGGAGGAGTGATCGTCCCCATTGAAGTCCCGGGAGACCAACGGCTCCTCACAGTAGGCCAATATACCCTTCAACTCCCCTTCCGAGGCCTCTTTCATGGCCTGCTTTATGTCCTCAACGGTTACCTCTTTCTCGAGCTCACAGGTCAGATCGGTCAGAGAGACATTCGGAGTCGGGACCCTGACCGCAATACCGTCGAGTTTGCCCTTGAGTTCCGGCAGGACCAGACCGATCGCCTTCGCAGCGCCGGTGGTGGTCGGTATCATGGAAACCGCTGCAGCCCTTGCCCTCCTGAGGTCCTTGTGGGGCAGGTCCAGTATCCTCTGGTCGTTGGTGTAGGAGTGTATGGTGGTCATCATTCCCCGCACCACTCCGAACTTGTCCTTAAGCACCTTCACGATAGGCGCAAGGCAGTTTGTGGTACAGGAGGCGTTGGATATCACATGGTGATTTGCGGGATCGTACTTGTCGTGGTTGACGCCGAGGACGATGGTGATGTCCTCGTTCTTTGCCGGTGCGGTGATTATGACCTTCTTGGCCCCACCGGATGTTATGTGTCCGACCGCCTTCTCCTTGTCCCTGAAGACGCCGGTTGCTTCGATAACTATCTCAACCCCCAGGTCCTTCCAAGGTATCTCGTTGAGGTCCCGGTGGTTGAATATCTTTACCTCTTTACCGTTGACGATGATGGAGTTGTCCCCTGCCTTTACATCCGCATCCAGTTTTCCGTGGACCGAGTCGTACTTCAACAGGTGGGCCAAGACCTTCGGCTCCACCGGGAGGTCGTTTATGGCCACTATCTCGAAGTTGGCCCTCTTGAGCGCAGCCCGGAAGACATTCCTACCGATCCTGCCAAAGCCGTTGATACCTACCTTTACTGCCATATTCCCCTCCTTTTAGTTTTGTGCCACCTTCTTGACGAACTTGCTCGTTCCCGCATAGACCGCAGACTTACCCAACTGCCCCTCTATCTCGAGGAGTCGATTGTACTTGGCAAGCCTCTCCGATCGGCAAGGGGCACCGGTCTTTATAAGACCTGCGTTGGTCGCCACTGCGAGGTCAGCGATGAAGGTGTCGCAGGTCTCACCCGAACGGTGGGATATTATCGCAGCGAAACTGGCGTTCTGGGTCATCTCTATCGCCTTAAGGGTCTCGGAGACCGAACCTATCTGATTCAGTTTTATCAATACCGCATTCATCGCCCCCAGCTCTATACCCTTGGCTATCCTCTCAGGATTGGTGACTAAAAGGTCGTCACCTACTAGACGGATCTTGGATCCGAGGCGCTGGTTCAGGTACTGCCAGCCTTCCCAGTCCTCCTCAGCCAAACCGTCTTCTATGCTCACGATTGGGTACTTGTCCACCAAGGTCTCGTAGTACTCCACCATGTCCTTGTAGGACATCTGCTTCTTCCCCGACTCGAGGTAGTACTTCCCGTCCTGATAGAATTCACTGGAGGCGGCGTCTAAAGCGATGAACACATCCTTTCCGGGGGTGTACCCTGCCCTTTCTATCGCCTCGATGATGAGTTTAATTGGTTCCTCGTTGTCAGGCAGGTCGGGGGCAAAGCCACCCTCGTCGCCTACGCCCGTCGAGAGCCCCTTTTCCTTCAGAACGGATTTCAATGCCCAGTACACCTCAGACCCGCACCTCATTGCCTCGCTGAAGGACGGAAGTCCTGCAGGCAGTATCATGTACTCCTGAAAGTCCACATTGTTGTCCGCGTGGACCCCGCCGTTGAGGATGTTCATCATCGGCACCGGCAGGACGCAGGCATTGGTACCCCCGAGATAGCGATACAACTCAAGTCCCAACCAGTTTGCTGCTGCCCTTGCCACCGCCATCGATACGCCCAAAATCGCATTGGCGCCCAAGCCGGACTTGTTCTTCGTGCCGTCCAGCTCCAGCATTATCCGGTCGATGTTGACCTGATCGGTGGCGTCCAGTCCGATCAGCCTCGGGGCGATGTGCTCGTTAACATTCTTGACTGCCTTGGTAACGCCCTTTCCTCGGTACCTCGACTTGTCTCCATCCCTCAACTCCAGCGCCTCGAACTTCCCGGTGGAGGCACCGGAGGGGACCATTGCAGAGCCCTTTATGCCTTCCTCGAGATAGACATCCACTGCAACCGTGGGATTGCCCCTTGAATCCAATACCTCGCGGGCCTTAATAGAGACTATCTTGCACATCTTCCGCCCTCCTTTTCCGATTCGACTTCAATAAAGGCTGGACACACTTTCAGCAATTATATCAACCCTTTTCCTCTATAGCAAGACTATCGTCTATCCAGTGCAGGAAACCTTCGTATCCCTCTTTTATCTCTATCGCTATCACGCAGGGGCATTCGTAGGGATGGATTTCCAGCACCCTTTTCTCCAATGCGGGGAAGACATCTCTTCGCGTCTTTGCTATCAGGACTACTTCCGAGTCTTCTTCTATCCTGCCCTGCCACCAGTACATAGAATGTATCTTTGGTATAATGTTCACGCAGGCGCAGAGCCTTGCCTCCAAGAGGGACCTGCCTACCTTTTTGGCGGAATCCTCGTCGGGAGCAGTGATGTACACCAATATGTATTCCCTAGTCCTATCCATTCTCTTCAGCGAGGCGGTTGAACAGTTCCCGCTTCAATGCGTCCAGGTTGGCCTCCAGCATGGCCTCGAGGTCCAACCTTATCAATATTCCGCTCTCGGGGGCCTCCATGATTATCCCAAATTCTACGGAATCGTCCACTTGAATCCGCAGTGTGCAGTCCTGGTAGTGGGCCTGGATTACCCTCTGAAGGAGTTCGGCGTCTGCAGGGTGGATCCTGACCACCGCATCCCCTTGGCATTTGGGCATAGCGTGGTTCAGGAGCCTTAAGAGTATCTGGGAGTACCTGCCCTGATCCGATTTTACGCTCAGCATTGCCTGTCGCAGTCGGGGATAGAAGTCCTGCCATATCTCTTCCTTGGTCTGGCTCAGGGCAAGGGTCATCTCCTTATAGGCCTTGGCCTTGTATCGGGCAACGAGGGCTATCTTCTCGTGGAGGAATTCGCGCATCTTCGCCTCTTGCCACTCCTTCAGCTGGGCCTTTGCCTGAGAAAGTTCCCGTTCTTTCACCAGATTGGCCCTGCGGAGGATCTCTTCTACCTGCTTTTCTACCTTGTCCTTTATGTATTTTTTGAGTTCGTTAACCCCCAAGATTTACCCCCACCACCTCTGCTATAAGTCTGTTCGCGTCTATCTCTACATCCTTACGGACATCCGGGATTATTACCACGATACTACCGCTATATTTCTTTTGCCAGTGGGTCAACTCCTTCTCTATCTCCCCAGCAACGCTCTGGGTCAAAAGAACGATATTGTTGCGGTTTTTCAGGAGGTCTTCCACCTTGCCCAACAGATCGGTGCGTCCCTCAGCTATTATAGGTTCAGCCCCAACCATACTCAGGGCGTAGACCGTCAGGCTGTCTCCCACGCAGACCAGTCTCATCCCACACCCTCTTCCAAGAGTCGCTCCAGCAACTGTCGCACCTTCTGGGGATTAGCCTTGCCCCGCGTGGCCTTCATAACCTGCCCTACGAGGAACATCACCGCATTCTTCTTCCCCGAACGATAGTCCTGGACCACCTTGGGATTCTTCTCTATCGTCTCTCGGGCTAGGCCCTCGAGCATACCCTCATCCGAGACCTGTGCCAGCCCCTTCTCCTCCACTATGGCGCCGGCAGGTTTGCCAGTCTCTATCATCTCCTCCAAGACCTGCTTTACCACCAAGTTGTTGATCTTGCCCTCGTCCCACAGGTTGACCAGTTCGCTTAACTGTTCAGGAGAGACGGCCAGGTCCTTTACGGAGATACCTCTCTGATTCAACTGCTCTGCTAGGATGCTTATCATCAGGTTAGCGCACTTCTTGGGGTTCTTCACCAACCGTGCGGTCTCTTCAAAGTAATCCGCAAACTCCTTCTCCAGGCAAAGGACCTTGGCGTCGTATTCGGTTATCTTGTACTCCTCAACCAAGCGCCTGCGCCTTGCCTTGGGCATCTCGGGCAGTTCCGAGCGCAGGGATTCTATCGTTGAGGAGTCCACCTTTATAGGCAATAGATCCGGTTCGGGGAAGTAGCGGTAGTCGTGCGCCTCCTCCTTACTGCGCATACTCTGGGTTATCCCTTTGTTGGCATCCCACAGTCGGGTCTCCTGCTGGATAGTCTCACCCGACTCCAGGGCGGATATCTGGCGCCTTATCTCGTACTCCAGAGCGGACTTTACCCCCTTGAAGGAGTTGAGGTTCTTTATCTCGGTCTTGGTACCCAGTTTCCCTTCCCCTCTTCGCCGGACCGAGACATTGGCGTCGCACCTCAGAGAGCCCTTTTCCATGTCGCAGTCGGAGACGCCCAGATACTGCACGATCTGCTTCAAAGTGGTCAGGTATTCGTAGGCCTCCTCGGGTGAGGATATGTCGGGCTGGCTGACTATCTCCAGAAGGGGCACGCCCGCCCGGTTGTAGTCCACATAGGATGCCCCTTCACCGTGTATCAACTTCCCCGCGTCTTCCTCCATGTGGACGCGCTTTATGCCTATCTTTTTGGGGCCGTTTTCGGTGTCTATCTCTATCCATCCCTCCGTTGCTATTGGCATGTCGTACTGGGATATCTGATAGGCCTTGGGCAGGTCGGGATAGAAGTAGTTCTTGCGGTCAAATTTGGTGTACCCTGCTATCCGGCAGTTCAGGGCCAGACCGACCTTTATCGCGTATTCCAGGACCTTCTGGTTGAAGACCGGCAGTACTCCGGGGAATCCGAGGCACACGGGGCACACATTGGTATTGGGCTCTGCCCCGAATTCGTTCCTGCATCCGCAGAATATCTTGGTATTGGTGTTCAGTTGGACGTGCACTTCCAGACCGATGACCGCTTCCCAGTCCATAACTCCTCCTCTATTCAAACCTCGGGAACTTGGTGTGCCACGGCGTTGCCTGTTCGTAGGCGTAGGCAACCCGGAACAAGGTCTTTTCGTCGAACGCCTTGCCTATAAACTGGACCCCTATGGGGAGTTTTTCGCTGTGCAGTCCGCAGGGCAAGGATATCGCAGGTAGCCCTGCCAGGTTTGCGGATATCGTGAAGACATCGGAGAGGTACATGGCCAAAGGATCGTTTATCTTCTCCCCTATACGGAACGCAGGCGTAGGTGAAGTCGGCGTCATTATTACATCGTATTCGGTGAAGGCCTGATCGAAGTCGCGTTTTATGAGTGCCCTAACCTTCTGCGCCCTTAAGTAGTAGGCATCGTAGTATCCGGAAGAAAGGACATGGGTCCCGAGTATGATCCTGCGCTTGGCCTCGGGCCCGAACCCAGCCTCCCGGGTGCGCAGGTACATATCCAATAGGTTTCTGCCCTTTATCCTCAATCCGTACTGGACACCGTCAAACCGGGCCAGATTGGAACTTGCCTCTGCGGTGGCAACGATGTAGTAGGTGGCAACGCAGTACTTTGTGTGGGGCAGGGATATCTCCTCACACCTCGCCCCCAGATCCTGCAGGACGACCCTTACATTGTTCACGAAGTGCCTTACCTCGGGATCTATGCCCTCTTCAAAGTATTCCTTGGGCACGCCAACCTTTACCCCTTTCAGGTCCTTGCTGAGGTATTGTAGATAGTTGTCCACCTCTACCTCTGCAGAGGTGGAATCCATCTCGTCGTATCCCGCTATTACCTGCAGGACTCGGGCGCTGTCCTCCACATTGCGAGAGAAGACCCCTATCTGGTCCAGACTGGAGGCAAAGGCTATCAGGCCATAGCGGGATACCCTCCCGTAGGTCGGCTTCAGCCCCACCACCCCGCACAGGCTGGCGGGCTGTCTTATGGATCCCCCGGTGTCCGATCCCAAGGCCACGGGGACCATCCCACTGGCGACCGCAACTGCAGATCCACCGCTGGATCCCCCCGGCACCCTTTCCTTGTCCCAAGGATTGCGGGAGGGATAATAACAGGAGGTCTCGCACGAGGATCCGAATGCAAACTCGTCCATGTTGGTCTTTCCTATCAACACCGCCCCCGCGGACTTGAGGCGCTTTATCACCGTCGCGTCGTAAGGCGGGCGGAATCCCTCCAGTATCCGGGAACAGCAGGTGGTAAGTTTGCCTTCTTCGCATATGTTGTCCTTAATCGCTATCGGGACGCCGTAGAGAGACCCGGAATCTGCCTCCGGTTCGGCGTCGGAGAATATGCCATTGGGGATAAAGGCCTTCAACTCCTCCTGCAGTTGGTCGATACGCCTCAGAAACGAGTCCCGTATTTCCTTCCAATCCCCACCGGATCTTAACCTGTCCTGTATCTCAGAGATGGTCATCATAGATTCATACCTCGCAGTTATTCTATCACCTTCGGCACCACGAAGAATCCGTCCTTTGCCTCCGGGGCATTGGACAGGGCCTTGTCCCTATCCAGCGAGGGTCTTACCTCGTCCTTCCGAAAACGGTTGGTAATCGGCAAGGGGTGATACATCGGCTCCACCCCGGAGATGTCCACCTCCTTGAGCTGTTCTACATAACCCAGTATGTCCCCAAGTTGAGATGAGAACAGTTCCTTCTCCTCCTCGCTCAACTCTATCCTTATCAAGCGGGCAAGGTAATCCACCTTATCGAACTTCCCCATATTCGCCTCCGCCTATTCCTCCTTCATCAATTCCAGTTCCCTAAGGACCTGACGGGCGAACTGCTCCGCAGCAGACGGACCGGAGCCGGTAACTATACCACCGTCGGAAACCACCGCCTCTGCCCGGTACTTTGCTCCCTTCTCCTCTATCCTGCGGGCCTCGGAGTGCCACACCGTCGCCTCCTTCCCCTTCAGCAGGCCCGCATTGGCCAGGGTCACCGGGGACAGGCATATAGCGGAGACCAGTTTACCTTGTTTGTAGAACTCGTTCAACAGGTCCTGCACCTTCTTGTCGTTGAAGTAGGTCTGGGCCCCGACGCCTCCCACCAAGACCACAGCGTCGAACCCCTTGGGATCTATCTCGTCTATGGTGATGTCCGGCATGACCTTTGCCCCCAGCATTCCCACGCAGGTCTTCTTCTCCCGGGAGGCCACCACGACCTCGTAGCCTGCCTGTTGGAATATCCTCTTGGGTACCAATAGCTCCTCGTCCCGGAAGTTCTTGGGGGCGATTATCATTAAGATTCGGCCCTTGGATGATCCCTTGGCAGAGGAATCCATCGCACTCCAACCCGGCAGTGCAACCAGCATGGCAATCGCCAGTCCCGACAACCAATTCCACCTCATAATCCACCTCCCCCTTTACGCGGAGCTTGCCAATACTCTCTCTTCTACCTCGTCAAAGTGCCTGCGCAGTTCCTCCACCGAGCAGGTAGCCACGCCCACCTTACCCACCACCACGCCTGCGGATATGTTGGATATCACCGCCGAGCGGACAGGATCCAGGCCCACTGCCCTTGCCAGCGTAAACGAGGCTATCACCGTATCCCCCGCTCCGGAGACATCGTAGACCTCCAGGGCAGCGGTGGGTATGTGAACCGACCTCCTCGGCAAGTACAACTTCATCCCCAATTCGGACAAGGTCACCAATAATCCCTTCAGAGAAAGCCGGCGCATAAGGGCGCGGGCGGATTTGTCGACATCCGCCATGGTCTTAAGGGGCCTGCCGGCCGCCTCTGCCAGTTCCTTGCGGTTGGGAGTTATCACATCAACATTGCGGTAGAAGGAGAAGTGGTCCTTCTTGGGGTCTACGCTCACTATCTTCCTCTGCTTGTGGGCGTAGGGTATGATCCTGCTCAAAAGGGAGCGGGTAATCACGCCCTTGCCGTAATCCTCTATTATCACCGCATCCGCCTCGTCAATGGCAGCCTTTGCGAGTTGTAACAGGCGCTCTTCGTATCTGCGCTCAAGATCCGACGGATCCTCCCGATCTATCCTGACGACCTGCTGGCTATGGGCAACCACCCGGGTCTTGACGGTGGTGGGCCGGTCGTCTACCTCAAGGATCCCGTTGGTGTCCACGCCCGAGTCTCCCAACATCTTCCTAAGGCGCCTCCCCGCCGAGTCTTTACCCACTATCCCGCACACCATCGCCCGTCCACCGAGGGCGGTGATGTTCCGAGCCACATTCGCCGCTCCACCCGGCATAAAGGATTCCCGCTTAACCCATACCACCGGGACCGGCGCCTCGGGAGATATCCTGTCCACCTCCCCCCATACAAACTCATCGAGCATCAGGTCGCCCACCACGAGCACCTTTGCCCGGGGAAATGCGGATATCGCCTCCTCCAACTCCGCCCTAGTGAGCAATCTCCTCACTGGACACCTCCCTGACCCACTCCGGATAGAGCGGGAAGGCCTTGGTGAGTTCCAGGACCTTCTTCTTCACCTTGGCGATAGTGCCCTCCGTAGGATCACTGAGGACCTCGTCTATCAGGCGGGCGATCTGTCTCATCTCCTCTTCTTTCATCCCTCGGGTGGTGACTGCGGGGGTCCCTATTCGTATCCCGCTGGCAACCATCGGCGAGTTTTTGTCAAACGGGATCAGGTTCTTGTTTACGGTTATGCCCGCCTGATCGAGGTAATTTGCTGCGTCCTTTCCGGTGATGTTCCTCGAAGAAAAGACATCTATCATAAACAGGTGGTTGTCGGTTCCTCCCGAGACCAGACGATAGCCCATGCCCAGAAACTCCTCCGCCATAGCCTTGGCATTCCTGACTATCTGCCTCTGGTAGTCCTTGAACTCCTCGCTAAGGGCCTCCTTCAGGGCAACCGCCTTGGCAGCGATCACATGCATAAGTGGTCCGCCCTGTATTCCCGGGAACACCCGGCTGTTCAACCTCTTGGCGAACTCCTCCTTGGCCATCACCATTCCTCCCCGCGGACCCCGCAGGGTCTTGTGGGTGGTGGTGGTCACGAAGTGGGACACCGGGATGGGAGACGGATGCACCCCTGCTGCCACCAGTCCCGCTATGTGGGCCATGTCCACGAACAGATAGGCCCCCGCCTCGTCTGCGATCTCCCGAAAGCGCTGGAAGTCTATAACCCTCGGATAGGCCGATGCCCCTGCCAGTATCAACTTGGGCCTGTGTTTGCGGGCCAAGTCCCTTATCTCATCGTAATCCAAGGTCTCGGTCTCAGGATTTACCCCGTAGGAGACGACATTGTATATCCGCCCGGAGAAGTTCAGGGGATGGCCGTGGGTCAGGTGCCCTCCGCAGGCCAAGTCCATCGCCAGGACGGTGTCCCCGGGATCCAACACCGCCATGTAGACCGCCATGTTGGCCTGAGAGCCGGAATGGGGCTGGACATTCACATACTCCGCCCCGAACAGCTCCTTTGCCCTCTCTATGGCCAATCGCTCCACCACATCAACATACTCACAGCCGTTGTACCACCTCGCAGAGGGATAGCCTTCCGCGTACTTGTTGGTCATCACCGATCCCTGGGCCTCCATCACCGCTATGGAGGCGAAGTTCTCGCTGGCTATCAACTCTATGTTGCTTTCCTGCCTGATCAACTCCTTTACCAGTGCGGAGTACACCTCCGGATCCGTGCGTTTGACATGTTCCCACAACATCAGTTCCCTCCGTCTATTCTCCGGCACCTTGGCACCGGGGCCCTTTCCTCTATAGAACCGTCCTCTATCCAGGAGATCTCTCTCACCCTGCGGGCGTGCCTGCCCTTTTGAGGAATCGCCTTCAGGAAGGCGGATATTATCTTCTCGGACATCTTTGGTGAGACGAACATCGCCCCCATCACCAGTATGTTCGCGTGGTTGTGCTCTCGCGTCAGGGTTGCCCCTTCAGGGTTGTGACAGAGACCAGCACGGATGCCCTTGACCTTGTTGGCAGCGATTGCGGACCCTATCCCGGTCTTGCATATCAGGATACCAAACCGCGCCCGCCGGCTAGTCACCGCCTTGGCTACCGCGTAACAGAAAAACGGATAGTCGCAGGACTCCTCGGAATCGGTCCCGCAATCGAGGACCGTTATCCCCTGAGAGAGCAAGAAGCCCTTCACATGTTCCTTGAGGCGAAAACCCGCGTGATCACTCCCTATCGCTATCTTCATCCCTTATGTACTCCCTCTCTACGGTGGTGCGTATGCCACCCCGGATGTTAAAGACGCCCTTGAGTTTGAGATACCGGGGCCTGCAGGCCTTCACCAGATCGTCGACGATGCGATTGACTACATGCTCGTGGAATATCCCTATGTTCCTGTAGGCGGTCAGGTAGAGCTTGAGGGACTTCAACTCGATGCACCACCTGTCCGGGACATAGTCCAGTTCGAAGGTGGCAAAATCCGGCAGTCCTGTCTTGGGACAGACGCAGGAAAACTCCAGTATGTCCAGATGGATCCTGTAGTCTCTATCGGGGTACTTGTTCTCCCACACCTCTATGGGAGGCAGTTTCATCGTGCGGACATATTCCTGGCGTCCTTCGTAATCGCTCTTCCTTCTCCTCGGCATCTCCTATTCCACCCCCAGACACCTATGGACCTGAGGAACGATCCTCACCTCGTGCGGAAATATCCTCAACAACCGGCGCTGCCAGTCCAAGAGCAGGGGGACCGTCTCCTTCTCCCTCCCCCAGACCGGCTGTAGAACAATAATCATATCACGGTCCACCTGCAACAACAAGGCCTCAAACCTCTCCCTGTCCTCCTCTGAGACCTCCTCTGAGACGACCACCTTCACTATCAGGTTGACTCCATCCGGCACCTGTCTCACAAACTCCTCGTGGACCTTCCACTGAGGAGGGACCTTTGCCACCGAAGGCAGTTTCACATCCGTGGCCACCCAGTGCAGAAAATGGGCGACCTCGGAGAGTTGATTGGGCAGTGTCCCGTTGGTCTCAAGATAAACCCTCACTCCTAGATCCTTGAGTGCCGGCAGGAGCTGGAGCAGGAACCTCACCTGCAAGAGGGGCTCTCCTCCGGTGAGGGCTACTGAGTGAACAGGGAGGCTCTCCGCGACGAAGTCGTATATCCCCTTCCAGTCCAAGTGGAGCCTCGCCGAAAAGTCGGTGTCGCAATAGGAACAGGCCAGATTGCACCCCGCAAACCTGACGAATACCTGCCGGACGCCAACCAGAGGACCTTCCCCCTGAACCGAGACGAAGAGGTCAGACAGATCTGCGCGCAGAAGACAACAGTGGGTCATCTATCCCCGCCTCACGGAATCCCTTTGCCCGCAGACGACAACTATCGCACCTGCCGCAGGGTCTTTCCCCTCCCGCGTAGCAGGACCAGGTCAATTCGTAAGGTACACCCAACGATGTGCCTATCTTTATAATCTCTGCCTTGGTGAGGGTTACGAACGGGGCAATAACCTTTATCGGATGACCCTCCACACCCGCTTTGGTCCCAACCCTTATCATCCGATTAAAGGCCCTTATGAACTCCGGACGACAATCGGGATAACCGGAGTAGTCTATCGCGTTGACCCCTATAAATACCTTATCTATCCCGTAGGCCTCCGCGTAAGCGAGGGCCAGAGAGAGGAACACGATGTTGCGGGCGGGGACATAGGTAATCGGGATCTTATTCGTCAGACGGGAGGGGAGTTTCAACTCCGGTTGCAGGAGCGCACTCCCGACCTCCGGGAAGGGGACCTTTACCTTCTTCACCTTCACCCCCGCCTTGCGGGCAACTGCCAGAGCAGAGTCCAGTTCCCGCCTGTGCCTCTGCCCGTAGAGAAAGACCATGGCAAGGGGCTCGGGAAATTTTCTGCGGACATAGTAGAGCAGGGTCGCGGAGTCCAACCCCCCGGAAAGCAGGACTATGGACGAGAATGTATCCCTACTCTTCCTCATCCTCGCTGTAGATCGCGCAGGAGTTCTCGTTCTCCCACACCTCCACCGAATGGGCCTCTACATTCAATATCCTCGCCTCCCGCAGGCGACGGTTTACCTCCTTTAAGATGTACCTGGCGATGTTCTCTGATGTGGGATTCGTCTCTTTAAATGGGGGGAGGTCGTTCAGGTACTTGTGGTCCAGCCCGTTCAATATCTCGTTCAGCCATTCTCTTGCCCTGCGGAAGTCGAAGAGCATGCCCGTCCCGTCCAAACGCTTGCCTCTTAATGTGAGTTGGACCACCCAGTTGTGACCGTGCAGGTTCTCGCAGGATCCCGCGTAGTTGCGCAGGTTGTGTGCGCTGGAAAAGTAGCCCCTTACCTTTATGTAAAACACATCTGACTCCTTCTTACGCTGACGCCTTCCAACCTTTCTCCCAAGAACATCTCCGCCAATTCCTCAAATCCATCCGGGACATCGGATACGAAGATCCTCAAGGTTCCCCTGCCCTTGCGCCTCTCCCTTTTGAGGCCTAGGTCCCGCAAGGTTCTCTCCACCGCCTGGGCGGTGTAGTGGGCGGAGGAGACCACCTCGCACCCCAGAAACCTCCGTATCTGTCCCTCTATTATAGGGTAATGCGTGCATCCGAGCAACAGCAACTCGGGGGAAAAGGCCTTGACCTCCTTCAACTGGTGACGGATCACCTCCTCCCCTATTTCCTCCCTGAAGGCACCCGTCTCTATAATCGGAACCAGCAAGGGGCAGGGCTGGGCCATCACCCTGCAGTCTGGTAGGAGGCGATGTATCAACTCCTGATAGACCCCACTGCGTATGGTTGCCGAGGTACCTATCACCGCTACCTTCCGGTAATTCTTCTTCCTCAATGCAGTTTCCATAGGCGATATCACCCCAACGATGGGGACGGAGAATAGTCGGCTCAGGAAGTCCAAGGCCAGAGAAGAGGCGGTGTTGCAGGCCACCACGATGAGTTTCACCCCTTTCTCTATCAGGAAAAGGGAGTTCTCTACCGAGAACCTCCTGATAGCCTCTGGAGACTTGTTCCCGTATGGCAGACGGGCGATGTCTCCGAAGTAGACCACATCCTCTCCGGGCAGGAGCGAGCGTACCTCCTTTACCACCGTCAACCCGCCCAGACCGGAATCAAACACCCCAATGGGTGAGTGCTTACCCACCGCCTTCCCTTTCCCTCCGCAGTTCCTCGAAATAGGATATCAATCCCTCGAATATCGCTCGGGCGATCTTCTCCCTGTAGGCAGGGTCTGCCAGTTTGCGTGCCTCCTGGGGATTGGAGATAAAACCGACCTCTATCAGGACCGAGGGCACATTCGTCCACTTCAGGACATAAAACGGTGCCCCCTTTGCCCCCCGATTCGGGCTGTGCATAATCCGGGCTATGTTGTGGGCGAGGGCCTCTGCGAGTCTTCGGGATTCCGCCCGGTTCTCGGTGTGGATTATGTCCCATACTATCACCTTGACCTTGTCGTTCTCCGTACCTTCGAAACGCAAGGCAGCGTTTTCCGCTGCCACCACCGCCCGGGTGGAGTCGTCCACCTTCTCGCTGACATAGTACACCTCTATCCCCTTGGCGGTCTTGGACCGGCTGGAGTTGGCGTGGATACTTATAAAGACATCGGGCATAACCTTGTTGGCCATCCTGGCCCGGCCCCGCAAGGAGATGAACACATCTTTGTCCCGGGTCATGTATACTTTCACACCTGATGCCCGCAGTTGCCTCGCCAGGCGCCGGGCGATGTCCAAGACTATGTCCTTTTCCTTCAGCCCGTTGCCCATCGCCCCCGGATCCTTGCCCCCGTGGCCCGGATCTATCATTATCTTTATCTGTTCCCCCTCCCGGATGGTGCCCATGTTCTTCACATAGGAAAAGAGGGCAGGACTCACCCAGGTCTTCTCCCCCTCGCAGGCCACGGACCCAGGCAGGCGGACGATGTGGTTCTCCACCAGTATCCATTCGGAGTTGCACAGGAGGCGCACGCTCTTTCCCGCTATCAGGTATTCCCGTATGTATCCGGTGGAGTCGGTGGAGATCAGGGGATACCGATCCCCAGACAACAGGACCTTCTCCTCTTTCTCGACGACGGTTGGGGTAGTCTTGGAGACCCTATGCCTGAGCGAAGGACCGCATCCGGATATAGCAATCGAGAAGAGGAGCCATAAAAAGATGTGGTGAATCCGCACCTTCATACCAGTTCCGACAACCTGAACAGCGAACGCAGGCTTATCCCCTCCCGGGCCAGAGACTCCTCCGCACCTTCCTCCCTGTCGACCAAAACCATCGCGGAATCCACCTTCAGGCCCGCAGACCGAAGCACCTCCACCGCCTTTAAGATAGACCCTCCGGTGGTCGCTACATCGTCAACGACCAGCGCGCGCTCACCTTCCCGAAAGGATGGGCCCTCTATCTGGCTCCTGAGACCGTGGCCCTTGGGCTCCTTGCGCACTATCAATCCCCGCACCTCTCTGCCCTTCATCCCCGCGCAGGTGATAACCGCCCCTACGATGGGATCCGCTCCCATCGTCAGGCCGGCGACTATGCCTATGCCCTCTGACTCCACAACTTCAAGGATCGCGGAGCCTATGAGATAGGCAGTCCTCGAATAGAGACTCACCTTCCTTCCGTCTATGTAGTAAGGGCTGATCCGACCAGAGGCGAGTCTGAACTCACCTCTCACCAGCACCGACTTCAGATAATCCCTCAACTCATCCAGGTCAGGTCTCATAGTCCCGGGGTCCCCTGATAATACTTCTCTATAAACTTGGACTTTATCCTGTGCAACTGGCTGGCAGGCAGGATGGAGAGGACCTCCCAGGCGATGTTCAAGGTCTGCTCTATGGAGCGGTTCTCGTCTTTCCCCTGGGCCAGAAAGCGCTCCTCGAATGCGGAACCGAACTCCAGAAACTTCTTGTCCCTCTCGCTCAACTCCTCTTCCCCTATGATGTCCGCAAGGCTCCTTATCCACTGGACCTCGGCATAACTGGCGTACAACTGGTTTGCG
Source organism: Candidatus Omnitrophota bacterium (assembly GCA_015494465.1). Lineage (GTDB taxonomy): Bacteria > Omnitrophota > Gorgyraeia > S143-82 > S143-82 > S143-82. The sequence goes on from WGBD01000004.1 coordinate 97,285, forward strand.
ACATCGGGGTGATCCTCCCGCGTGCTCCCCTCACCGATCGCGTCCTTCATCAATCGGGAAAGGCTGGGAGGGAGGTCTATCGGCGGATATATGCCCCTCTGGTGAAGTGCCTGAGACAGAACGATTTGTCCCTCGGTTATGTATCCGGTCAGGTCGGGTATGGGATGGGAGATGTCCATATTGGGCATCGTGAGAAACGGTATCAAGGTGATGGATCCCTCTTTCCCCTTCACCCGACCGCACCTCTCGTAGAGGTTGGCGAGGTCGGTGTACATGTATCCGGGATAGCCCTTTCGGGACGGGACCTCGTCTCTGGAGGCGGACAACTCCCGTAAGGCCTCGCAGTAATTGGTCATGTCCCCGATTATCACCAGGACATGCATGTCCTTCTCAAAGGCAAGAAACTCCGCCAGAGTCAGGGCGCACCTGGGGGTGATTATCCTTTCCTCCGGGGGATCGTCAGCGAGGTTCAGGAACATCGTCACCTTGTCCATGTTGGCGGTGTTCTCCAATACCTCCCGGAAGAAGAGGGCCTCGTCGAACCTTATCCCCATCGCAGCGAATACTATCGCAAACTTCTCGGTCTTTCCCGAGACCGTCGCCTGACGAATTATCTGGGCGACTATCTCGTTGTGAGGCAGGCCCGCCCCCGAGAATATCGGCAGTTTCTGACCCCGCACCAATGTGTTCATACCGTCTATAGCGCTGATACCGGTCTGGATGATGTCCCGCGGATAGTCGCGGGACATCGGATTTATCGCCAGCCCGTTTACATCCAACTCCTTCTCCGAAACCGGCATAGGATAGCCGTCTATGGGCTTGCCCAATCCGTTAAACACACGACCAAGCATCTCTGCAGAGACCCCGAGCATAAACGGCCGTCCGAGAAACCTGACCCGTGCGCTTTCCGGCGATATACCTGCGGTCCCCTCGAATATCTGGACCACGATGGCGGACTTGCCTGCCTCCAGGACCCTCCCCAGCCTCTTGGAACCGTCCCCCAATTCCACCTCCACCATCTCACCGTAAAAGACCCCGGGCAGGGGTGATAGCACCGCTATGGCCCCGCGCAACTCCTTGAAACTCTGGGTCTCCTTTAGCCCCTTAAAAACCGCTTCCATACCTTGCCTCCAACTGAGAGAACGCCTCCCGCATCTCCTCCATAAACTCGTCGAACTTCTCCAGTCTGTCGTTGGGGATCTCCTCCTTGAGGCGCATTATTCTGCTGAAGACCTCCATCTCCAATATCGTCAGTATGTGTATACCCATTGCCAGGAGGCTGCTAGCCCGATCGTAGAACTCCAAAATCACCTCTATTATCTTCGTCGCCTTCTCCGGGGTGCAGAAGCTGTCCACCTCGCTGTAGGCATTCTGCTGGAGGAATCCCGTGCGGATGAGACGGGCGGTCTCAATGACCAGGCGCTGGGCATCGGGCAGGGCGTCCACGCCGATTAATTGGGCCACCTTCTCCAGCCTGTCCGCCTCCTGAAGTATGGAGGATATGCGGGTGCGCATCTGACTCCAGGACAGGCCCTTGACCTGCTCGTCCCACCACTTCGCCAGGTCCTCTACATAACCGCTGTAACTCTCCATCCAGTTTATCGACGGGAAGTGCCTCTGACCGGCCAGCTTCTTATCCAATGCCCAGAAGGTCCGCACGAATCGTTTGGTATGCATCGTCACCGGCTCGGAGAAGTCTCCACCGGGGGGAGAGACGGCCCCTATCACCGTTATCGATCCATTATTCCCCGAAAGGGCCTCTACATATCCCGCCCGCTCGTAGAACTCGCCCAAACGCGAGGCCAGATAGGCGGGATAGCCCTCCTCGGCGGGCATCATCTCCAGCCTCCCCGCGATCTCCCGCAGGGCCTCTGCCCACCGACTGGTGGAGTCTGCCATCAAGGCCACATTGTAGCCCTGATCGCGGAAGTACTCTGCTATGGTGATACCGGTGTATACGCTCGCCTCCCGGGCAGCCACCGGCATGTTAGAGGTATTGGCGATGATAATCGTGCGCTCTATCAGGGGTTTACCACTGCGGGGATCGTGGAGGTGAGGGAATTCCTCCAGGACCTGGGTGATCTCGTTGCCCCGCTCACCGCAACCTATGTATATGACGATGTCTGCAGATGCCCACTTGGCCAACTGGTGCTGGGTAATCGTCTTGCCGGTGCCAAATCCACCGGGGATTGCGGAGACCCCTCCCAGGGCCACCGGGAAGAGGAAGTCTATGACCCGCTGTCCGGTAATCAAAGGTATGGTAGGCTTGAGCCTCCTCCGGACCGGCCTCTTCTTGCGCACCGGCCAGCGCTGGAGCATAGAGACACCCACTGTCTTGCCCTCACTCGTCTCCAGCTTTAAGACGACATCCGTTATCCTGTACTTCCCCTGCCCAGCGACCCAGATCACGCGCCCCCTTAATCCCACCGGTAGGAGAACCCTGTGCACCACGAAAGAGGTCTCCTGCACCTCGCCGATAATCTGGCCCTCCTCCAACTCATCTCCTTCGGAAACCTTGGGCACGAATTCCCAGAAGCGAGACCTGTCCAAAGGATCGGCCTGCACCCCATTCTCCACGAATATTCCGCTCTTCTCCCGTATTACCTCCAGCGGGCGCTGGATACCGTCGAAGATGTTGCCCATAAGACCCGGTCCAAGTTCCACCGATATAGGGAATCCCCTATCCACGACCGCATCCCCGGGCGTTATCCCGGTGGTATCCTCGTAGACCTGAATTATCGTCTTGTCCCCCCGGACTCCTACTACCTCTCCAACCAGACCGATGTCTCCCACGGATACCTGATTGCCAACCGGGGTAGAGCGCAGACCGGTTGCGATGACCACCGGCCCGTTTACCGACCAGACCTCCCCTACAGCACTTGGCAAGACCTTACCTCCGTATTAATCGTTCCACCTGTCCCGGATACGAAGTACAAGGTTATATTTTATAACTCAATTTCCGGATCCTGAACAGCAAATTAAGCGCGGACCCTCGCGAATCTGAGCAAGCCTTTTAAGGCAAGACGCTTGTTCCCCTTCTCCGTCTTTATCTGCCCCACCAAGCGGTTCAGTTCCTCTATCACCGAATCGTAGTGCCTGCGCTCTATCGGATAAGGATGGCCGTCCTTGCCTCCCACCGCGTAGGAATAGCGGGCAGGGTCGCGGAAGCTCAGGGGTTTAGATTCTATCAGGTCGGCTATAAGGGCCAGGGCCCGAAGGGTCTTTGCACCTGTTTTGGTTTCCAAGAGCATAGTTTCAAAATTCTCTGGTTGCCTTTCGTAGGTGCCAAGGAGAACTTGATGGATCCGACGGGGATCGATATCTTGAAGCAAGATGTAGTGTCTCTTCGGAAGCGAACCCATCTCCTGCAGGCGGGAAAGGGCCCTTATTACTCGGGAAGGTTCTTGCCTCGCCAGTTCGACCATCACATCCCGGGTCTCCTCTATCTCCGAATCGGCAAGATTCAAGACTAGGGCAGGGCGACCCGTAGAGACGATCCCCGCGTGGGGATCGGAAAGAAAGTCCTTGCTGACGCGCGAGCTCATCCAGTGATAACGCCTTGCCATCGCCCTCCGATCGTCGGACATGCCCTGCTGGATGACCGCCCAGGAACCGTCCCTGCCCACAAACATGGTGTGGTGGTATATGGTAAAACCGTCCTGGACGCAACTGTTGTCCACCTTAGCGGTGAGTTTTGAGATGCGGACGAGGTCCTCTGGATCTGAGACGAGGCTCCCCAACTCCCCCGCCTGCCGGATCTCCTCGGGGGTCTGACGGGCGAACCTTCCCTTGCCCCCGCAGACCACGACCGGAGAGTCGGGTATCTCGGAGCAGGCCTTCTTCAGGGCAAAACACACGGTAGTAGTCAGACCGGAGGAGTGCCAGTCGAAGCCCAGGACGCACCCCAACCCCTGAAACCAGAACGGATCCGACAGCCTTTCCAGCACCTGCCGGGGAGAGTAGAGACCAAACATCACCTCTAGGATCGCCCGGGATAACCTTATCATCCGGGTCAGCAACCAGCGCGGGGCCTTGCCACCGTGCAGGGGCAGGTCCAGAGAGCGGTGAAGATAGGTCCCCATCCGCCTAATCCAATCCCTCCTTTAGCATCGCCAGCAATCGGTCCTTCTGCACCTTACGCAGGGTATTCTTGGGCAACTCATCCAACAATATGATCCGCTGGGGCACCTTGTAATCTGCCAGTTTGGACTTCAGGTAGGCCTGGATCTCCCGAGGCGACAGGTCCCAGCCCTTCTTGAGGACCACGAAGGCATAGGGGACCTCTCCTTTGGTGCGGTGCTTCACCCCCACCACCGCGGACTCCTTGACCCCGGGGAGTTTGTTGAGGACCGCCTCTACCTCCCGGGGATATACATTCAGGCCCCGGACGATGATCATCTCCTTCTTCCTGCCTACGATGTAGATGTACCCGTCCCTGTCCTTGTATCCCAGATCCCCGGTCCTCAGCCATCCGTTCCTTATGGTCTCCCTGGTCTCGAGGGGCCTGCGATAGTATCCCAACATCACATTCGGTCCCTTTACCAGTATCTCCCCTACCCTCCCCGCAGGGCACTCCTGCCCGTGCTCGTCCACTATCTTCACCTCCACATCCTTTATCGGCAGGCCAACCGATCCCGATCGGGGGGCAGAGATCGGATTCAAGGAGACCACAGGGGATGCCTCGGTGAGGCCGTAGCCCTCTAGGAGAGGTATGCCGTACTTGTTCTGGAACCTCTCTATAATCCCTGGATCCAGAGCAGACGAGCCGGATATGGCAACCCGTATCGGCAGGATCCACCTTATAAGAAACCTGGGTAATTTTGGGAGTTTCGCATCCGCCATTATGGAGAACAGAGGCGGTATACCTACAAGGATGGTTGCCCGTTCCTTTATGAGTCCCTTTACGATCGCCTTTACCCCTTGAGCGGGGTTGACGAAGACGATCCGGGCTCCCACTGCCACTGGGGTAAGGGCACAGACCGTAAGTCCGAAGGAGTGGAACAAAGGGAGTAGACAAGGCACGCGATCCTTGCGGGAGAATGAGATGGCCAAAGAACACGACGCGATGTTGCTTAAGATGTTGTGATGGGAGAGCATTGCCCCCTTGGGCCTGCCAGTAGTACCGGAGGTGTAGATTATCACCGCACACTGGTGTTCTTTGACCAAGGCAGGATCTGGGATGGGGTAGATCCCCTCCTTCTTTGCAACCGATTCCACATCTACAACATGTCGGATCCTACGATTTTCCGACCTCAGCCCCTCCACCATCACGAATCGCTGAGAGTCGGTGAGGATTACCGCACTCCCACTGTCCTTGACCACATATCCCAATTCCTCTCGTTTCCACATGTAGTTGACCGGGACCGCGGTCGCCCCCAGTCTCCATATCGCAAAGTAACTGGCCAGGAATTCTATCGAATTGGGTAGGTACAAACAGACATTGTCCCCTGGCCTTACCCCCAAGAAGTGCAAGAAGGCCGAGAGGTGATCGACCTCCTCGGAGAACTTGGCGTAAGAGATCCTCCTGCTCCCCCCTACTAAGGCCAAGGCATTGGGGAACTCCTCTGCAGAGCGCTCTAAAAGTTGATATAGTCCCGCGTACTCGAATCCCCGGATCTCGACCGGCATGCCTCACTCCTTCTTTACATACCAGCGAGCACTATATTCCATCGTATCGTAGCCGAAGTCCTGGCTAACCTCCCAAGAGCCTTCCTCGACCGGCAACTCCACCTCAGTCATTATCGCGCCCCCCTTCCTGACCAACGACATCACCCATCGCCTGACCGGTAGTTTCTGAGCGTCGTCCAGGTACAATTCTACCACATTGTAGAGGAGCAGGTCTGCGGGTTTCAGGAAGACCTCCTTGACGATTTCCCGCCAGCCAGGATCGTTGAGGTCGATCGGGATGAAGTGGAACCTGGCCCTCTTTCTCCAGAGCCTTTGGTCAGGGGTGTACTCGTAGGGGGTGTTGGGTAATCTATGGGGCAACCAGATCTGGCTCTTCGCCTTATCTAGTACGGAAGGTGAGATGTCCAAGAGATAGAACTCCACATCCAGGTAGGGATGGGTCTTGAGCACTGGGTCCAGTATGTGCATGAGGGTAGCGGTTTCTTCTCCGTAAGACGACCCCACCGAAACGATACGGATCCGATTCTCACCTTCAGAGGTGTGTTTTTCGAGTATCTCCGGTAGAAGGTCGTGCTCCAGGAAAAAGTAGGCCCGGGAGTTCCGATAGAAGTCCGTAGCGTGTACCAACCTGCTTTCCCTGACCCGCAGTTCCGCTACCCTTCTCAAGAGCTCGAGGAGCAGTCTCCGCCAGTTCTTCCGCCATTCTTTACCATGAGCAGAGACCTCAACCCTCTCTTTGCCCAGCAGTACAGATAAACCGATTTTATCGGCAGGCCCTGATGCCTTTATCTGCGCCAGATCCACCGTTTCCAACCTCTCTATCTGGTCCTTCAGCCTCAACACATCCCTAGGGACGAAGCCCAAAAGAAAACCCGGCTGACTAGGTATGTACCCCAGGCCGGTCTGGTACTTGGAGGCACACCAAAATATGGACTCCGGATAGCTATCCACCTCCATCAGGGCGTTTACCTTCAAGGGACGGAAGTCCGAAACCAGGATGCCGTCCTCCTTGAGGAGGTCCTTAAAGAGAGCCTCGATGCCAGGCGTCTCTCCCCATAGGTTTTCGGAGGCCTTTAGGAAGGCAACCGAAAACTTTTTGACTCGAGCCATCTCCCGCAACCTATCCTGAACGCCTAATAGGCCCAGTCGGTGAGAGAGAAATCGCAATCTTCTCAGGGCTTTCTTCCCGGATATAGGGTGCCTCCAACGGAAAAGGACCTCCACCGCCTCCTCATCCACACGCACTCGTATGTCTTTAGCCCCCAGCAGGTACCTTATCTCGCCCAAGATGTACTTTCCGAGGGCCCCGTTTTCCCGCAGGCGCTCGCCCAAAAGGAATCCACCTCTCTTCCCAGCGTACTCCAAGTATTCCTGGAACTCGCTAAGAGAGACATCGTCGGGATGATCGCAACTGCCCCAAGGGATTACATCCACCATGGTGAGCGCCTCGCAATCGAACAGAAAGAAGGGATAAAACACATCCGATCCCGATGCAGGATAAAGAACGGATGAGGTGTCGTAGTGCTTAAAGTAATCCCAGTAAAGAATCAAAGTAGCCAGTCTTTGTGAAGAAAAGACCGGGACCATCTGGGCCGGCGAGATCTTGGTGAGAGAAATCAGCTGATCGAACCTAAACTTCTCCAGATCCTCTTGCCTGACGCCAACCGGAGCGATCCTCTCCGTGCGCTCGTAGAACCAAAAAGTGAGAGGTATAGTCACTCCTACCTTAACTCGCAGGCGCACGACGGTAGGTCTTGCCTCTTTTAATATCTTGATCAAGGCTCGACTGCTCTTTGGGGGCCGTTTGGGTTCCTTTATCCCGATTATGCTTGCAAACACCTCCTCCAGCTGATCAGCGGTCTTTACCTTCGTCACATCCTTCCAACTCAAACCCGCCCGGGATAACCCGGATTCGATCTCTATCCTCTCTACCACCTCTTCAGGGATCGCGATGTACTTCTCGTAATAGTGCCTGGTGAAGACCTCCCAGAACCGCTTCAGATACCGCTCGTCAGATAGGAAGACGAATCTCTCAAAGAGCCGATCCGGTCTAACGCACACGATCTTCCCGGATTCTTTCCTAAATATTCCGGAGATACCCAGCTCTCTGTCCCAACCGATACCACTACGAAGGAGGAGATCTCGAACCGCTTCCTCCTCCTGCGAATCCAAGGGCCTAGCACTGTCTCGGACCACGGAAAAGTGGAGGACATAACCGCGTTCCGTGCGAAGGTATTCCCCGATACGGGCCTTGACCGTTATGTCGTTCTTTTCGAGGAGTTCGACTATCTCCCTTTTGGGCAAGGCATCGAGCCTGTAGAGTCTGTAGTTTAGGAGGCGATATACATCCTCTTCTCCTTCCACGCTTTGGGCGGGAGTCCTCTTATTGGCGATCTTGATTATCCTCAGGATCTCCGATCCTTCTTCTCCCGATATAAAGAGGTCGCTAGCCTCAGGCGGTGATTCTAGGGCACCTTTGAGGAGTGCCGTCAGATACTTCACCTGCCACAGTTTCCACAGCCCAGCTGGCCAAACATAATCCTCATCGTCGTAAAATACGGAGATATTCGGAGGTAAGGTAAACACCTGCAACGCCCCGGCCAGCTGGAGCCTAAACGCCTTCGGAGACCGCTTGAACAACGAACCCAAGGCCCGATAATAGGCCCCCTTCCTTCGGTGGAAAGGCAACAGGACCACCGCCCTCTTGGCCCCTTCCGGGAGCTCTCTTTGCATCTTCACGATCCGGTCCATGGGGGAGATCCCCTCGTAGGCCTTTAGTATCGGGGTAGATCTTGAGAGCTCTAGCACCTTACGAAGGAAGTTCACATCCGCAGGTGTGACCTTTGGCGGGTCCAGGAACGGGAAGTACCTCTCCTTCACCTCCAACAGCTCGGACAGATCCTCCGATTCGGGTTGCCTTGGGGGCAGAGAAGATCTTTGGGAGAATAGCTCCCGCTGGACCACGATTCGTATCCACGATTCGGCCCCCTCCCTCGGTGATAAATAGATCTTGGAAGGCAGACCTGTTTCCCCTACGGATATGTCCACCCTTTTACCTCCGGTCTTGGAAATCACCCTCGCGTACTTGGGGAGCAAGGCCCGCTTACCTTCCCTCGGTATGTAGAGGTAGTCGCCTTCCAAGACAGACACCTCTACCTCCTTCCCCAAGTCCAGCAACAACTCCCCTGCCTCCCAGGCCAGGGCAAGGGCAAGCGGGGTGCCTTTTATCCCGATGCGGAGCCTATCCCTACCTCGCATCCACTCCACTATCTCCCGGGTGTCGATCTTGACTCCTTCTCCTTTCAGGAAAGAGAACATCTCTGCCAGCATCCCGTTCTTGCCTTTTACCTCGAGATCCACGGGCCGATCCGCGTAATGGGCAGACAAGACCAGTAGAAGGCCTGCGAGGTCCAAGACCCTATCCCGGGGCAAGTTCAATTCCCTAAGGAACTCCTTTATCGTGCTCCTGGCAAGCTGGATCTGGTGAGAAAAGTAAGAATCACCTGCCTCTTCAGATGAGATCCGATCTATCATCCGGTCGTACAGCGGGCCGAGTATAGGCAGAATGGCTTCCAGCTCCTCCCCAGAGAGGAAGGAGGCCAGGAATTCCCTGCCCTTCCCTCCGAGGTACTGCCACTGGATGAAGTTGATCACCAACTCTTCCCAGCTCTCTCCCTCGGAATAGTAGAGCCCCTTAAATCGAGACTCTATCGCCTCCAGGTCGAGTCGCTCTCGGGTAAGCCTCTTGGCTCGCGGTAGTAGTCCAGCGATCTTAGCATCCGAGGCGATGAGGTGGTGGAGGAGCTCGTGGAAGTGGACTACCTGAGGCGTGAGATCCAGCCCTGTCTCCTTCCTGAATAGGTCCTGCAACACGGATTCTATCAACGCGATCCTCTCTTCTGGCTCGCCGATGGACCTAAGGTAGTCCCGCAACAGCACTGCTCTGGATATCCTCTCGTCCAGATAGCCAACTCCGTGGACAGCGATCCAGTCGATCACCTCCTCCTTCACGCCCAATCCCTTCAGCCTCTCTATCCATCCTTCCAGTATCGAGAGAGGCAAAGAAAAGGCAGGGTGCACTCGATTGGCCTTGAGCTCTATCCTCCGCCTCACTAGGTTGGCCCTGGGCAAGAACGAGAGCAATGGCTCCGGGATGAGCTGGGACCTTACCCCAGGAGGCCCTTCGTCTCCGCCTGGAAGAGGGTATATGACCTTTACCTTTGGGAAGTGCGCCCTCAAGTATCTCTCTATCCTTCGAAGGTGATAGCCACCCAGTACCACTGCCACTCGATCGTGCTTCGAAAGGGCTTGGGATATCTGTCGAAGGAAGGCCTTCTCCCTTCGTCTGGAGAAGGAGTAAAAGGCGATTACATCCCTCAAGGCCTCGAGATCACCCCCACCTATGTCCAAAATCCGATAGAACTCCCCTGGGGTAATACGCAGGAGCACCGCCCTCCGAAAGAGGTCCACATCTATCAGTCCAGTGCGGTAAAGGTAGTCCAGTAGCTCTGTGCGATGGGAAGTGACCCAATGGAACATCTGGAGGTGGCGCAGATAGGCGTCTTTGTCCTCTAGACCCAGTAGTGTCCCACCCCTTTCGTAGGCCCAAAACTCCGCCCCGGAGAGCATCCCGCCCTCTACCAGAACCCTGACTTCTCGCGATGTGCAGCCCTTAAGAAAGCTGAGATCCGCCTTTCCCCATCCCCCTTCGCACAGGACGACTTCAGGAGATAGCCTTGAGAGGCTGTCCGCTATCTCCAGTTGTACCTTAGGATAGTAGTGGAGGTCTGCGATCAGATAGAGGCCCTTTCTGGCCCCCCCATAGGCCACCGGAGCAAGCAAAAAGACCAAGCAAAAAAAGAGGCCTAACCGCTTAAAAAACACCCCGCCTCTCAACTGCATACGAGCCACACTCCGTCCTTTAAAAGGGAGGGCAGAGAGGCAAACCCTAGGTGGCGGAGAGTTTGCCTCCCGTGGGGGACGATCGCGTTCAACATCTCAACCGTCAGCAGTTAATAATATAGCCCGATCTGCGAGCTTCGTCAAGTTTATTTAAACATTTTAAAAACCTATGTCAATACCTCCGTGCCCTTCCTGTTTCTCTCCGTTTTCTTCTAGCCAAGCTTCCACCTCGTCCTCAAACTCGAAGATCTCCTCCAAAGCAGACGGTCCGGATTCACTTAAAAGTCCCTCCACCAGAAAGCTCACCAGGGCCGTTTCCGCTTCCTCTTCTTCGGGCAGGGCCCCGTTGGCCCTAAGCCAGGTGATGAACTTAAGGTGCCTTTCCTTGCGATTCCTCGTCTCGCTAAGACGCTTCAGAACCCACGGATCCGACAGCACCTTTTCTGCGGTAGGGGGTAATCTGTACAATCCCAGGAAATTCCCCATCTCTTCCTCCAACCCCTTGGCCTTCGCCAAGTCCCTCACCACTCCTCCAACGGATCTTCTCCCTGCAACTCCCCTAGGAGCTAGTAGCGAGGCGATCCCCTCGTCCATACCTTGACTTAAACGGGTGCGAATCCTCTCCTCGAACTCGGACTTCAAGGTCCGCAACAGCTCTATCCTGCTCCTCGCAAGCTGAAGTGAGGCGATGTGGACTGCATTGATCAACTCCACCCCAGGGAAAGGCCCGTTCAGAGGCCCGAGGTCGTCGGTGTCCTCCCTCCCCTCGAGGTTCCAACGGAATTCAAAGGAGCGCAGGTCCTTCAAAAAGGCCTCTATTCGGTCCGGAGAGAGGTAGACCAGTCTCTCTTCCAAGGCCTTTTTTATCCTATTTACAGTATCAGGAGTGAACTTATAGACATCGGGGAGCTCTTCTGAATATTCGAATGCCTCCAAGAGGATAGGGACCAGGTCTAGGGACAACCCCTGCCGTCGAAGGAGTGTTTTGAGGACATCCTCGTGGATGTAGCCAACACCCCTGGCGTAGTACAGGAGACGGGGGGCGTCGAACCTGTAAATCGCGACCCCAGGGAACAGCTCCTCGTCTTTCACCTCCAACTTACCCGAAAGCCAATCCACATAGAGGCGAGAGCAGAAGAGAGACACCTGTCTCCCCAAACTTGTCCAATCAATCCGTTTACGCACCCAGTCTTCGTAGTTCCGGCCCCCTAAGCCCTCGTAGGCGGTGCGCAGGACCCGTTCCAGCCCCAGTGCTACCTCCTCCGGGTCTTTCCACCATCCGGGATGGTGTTTGTCCAGCCACAGGATGTAGAGGTTCATCAAGGCGAAAAAGACCTCCCCCGAACGCTTGGCGTACGACTCCCAACTCCCCGGTAGCTCCTCTATCTCCCCGAAGTCCGCCATACCCCCTTTGCGGAAGTTTCCCCTGGCAAATGCCCTCCTCCAGTTGGTCAGCCTCCCCACCCCGAACCTGATTGCGGGACCAACCTCCCTGCTTCCTCTAATGAACCTCTCCGGTTCCACGAACAACTCGTACCTCCTGCCCAGTTCTCGATTGTGAAAGGCATTGACTAGACTGCGATAGTAAAGGCCAAGCGGGTAGAGACGACGGAGGGTGTCCACGCATAACCCCAGGGCTCCCCAGAAATTTCCTTCTTCCAGGTCTTCGGGATAGATGAAGAGATCCGGCGACTCCACCTCGTATACCAGAAAGGGGATCCCTTCTGCACTTTCGTCCAACTGCAGGGCAGGATTCGACCTCTTTATCCCCGCTCGGACCTTCTCCAAATCCGGACTGTCCCCAGCCAGAGAGAACAAGATTCCCCCCTTGAAATTCCTCACTAAGTGGGGGATCTCCTGTCTAATACCGAGGATTTCGGCATTTTCCCTGAGAAAGGTTATCACCGCGCCCTCCTGCCTCAACTCCTCTACTCCTCCGTCCAAGGCAAACTTTATTCGATACCACCTATCCCCTAACTTGAGCGTTAGGTTTCTCCCTTGAAAAGCAACCCTATCCCACGGGATCTCCCCTAAAACACGAGAAAGCGAGGACACCTTCTCAGGCGGACTGTCGTCTCGGTATCGGGAGATGCTCCCCAGAGAATTCGTCGGAGGGGACAGATCCTTGCCTAGGTAGTACACCGCAGGGAGAAGCAAGTACATCCAAGAGAAGCCGTCCCCTGCATCCATAAGATCCAAGAATTCCTCCTCTATCCTATGCCTCCTCACATACGAGATCACCTTCCTCCAAAATCCTTCCGGCAGTTCCTCACCTTCCAGAAGGGGCCAGTACCTATCCGGGATCCGTATACCTAAGTCTGCCAGGCGGGAGATCCCCACCAGAAACTCGGTATCCCTGCCCTTGAAGACCTCTTCACTGCCCGCTAGATCCCTCTTCTCCAGCAGGGACATCGCAGTGAAGGCGTAAAGGGCCTTTATCAATTCGGTTATCGGGTAGGGCCCGTTCACCGGGCCGAGGTCTTCCTTCCCCCGTTCTCCGGCTGCATTCCACTTCATCTTGTATTCCCCGAATATCCTCTTGGCCCTTTTCTTCAGCTCCTCCGGCCAGTCCATCTCCTCTATCCGCTCGTCAACATCCATCGGAATGAAGTACTCTCCCCGCAAGTCACTGCCTAGGATCACATTACCCAACAACTCCTTGCTATCTATCCCCAGCTCCTTGGCGACCTTGTCTATCTCCCGGGAAGAGATAGTCCCCCATCCTCTCATCTCTTCGTCCATTTCCTCCCTATCGGCAGGCGTGATAGAGGCCTCTGCAGGATAAGGCAAACCATCTCCACTCCTAACCGCCTCTCCGTACTCTCCCGAGCAAAAGACGAGCATTTGCCTGGCCATCAGTTCGAAGTCTATGTAGTCCATCACCGCATCGAGGGCCTCTGCACGAGGATTCAAGACCTGATAGGCATAAGAGAAGATCCTCTTCAAGGACCTCGCCACCTTAGGCGCGTACCGATCCGGATCCCTAAAATACTCCGGATGGTGGTCCAATAGGTACATAGCGTAGAGGTGGAACCACACGAATAGAACCCTCCCCGTATACTCAGCCCAATCCTCGGGTACTGCCACCGTTTGCAGTTCCTGAAAGTCCCAAAACCCACCAACGCGCAGGTTGGGATTCTGCATCCAGAACCTCCAGGCATCCATACGCCCAGCAGACCAAAGGCTCTGCCAACGCCCCTCCGCGAGAAATCTCCTTAGGGACTGGGACCAGTTATATCCCTCTTCCCGCCTAAGCAGGTTGTGGAACATAGTCGCAACTGCGGGGACCACGATCCTTGCCCGGGCCAACTTCATCAAGGTGTCTATGTTCTTGATGCTGGCAATAAAGAACTCCTCGTCGTCCTTCGCCTCTTGTAGATAACGGGAGAAGTCCTCCGCGTTCGGGTAGACTACGAATACTCCCTCCCGGGAAAAAGCGAATTCCGGATCCCACCTTTTGGCGTCCGCTTCCCCCTTCTCCAGCAGGGCGTATAACCGAGGGTGTTTCTCTAAATCGATCCGAAACAAGAAACTCCCATTCCGCTCCAAAGGGGCTGGCACCTCTTGAATTATCCCCAATCTCTGCGCATTTTCCCTAAGCCACTTGGCCCGCAAGGCGTCTAGAATCAGATCTTCGTACCCAGCACCTGCCTTGAGAAACTTTATTCGATAACCCTTGAAGACGACCGTCCTACCTTGCACCTCTGCACCGCCAACCGAAAAGCCAGGGATCAGCGAAGCCATGTCCTCCACCTCGTTGATCTTTGCCATCCAATTCGATCCCGAAAGCTCCAGTTCCGTTGGAAAGGACGGATCTGCCTCTGTCAAAGAGGCCAAAGTATCTCCCTCCAGTGCGCCCAAGGCAAGGATCAACAAGTAGGGTGCGCTCGACAGGGCAACCCCACCTCCTTGGAGCTGGATCGTGATGGGCTCTTTAGAGGTCCATCCTCTGTTAAGGATGGATCCCCCTGCCAACGAGGAGAAGATCTCTCCCATCAAGTAGAGGTGTCTTTCCCTGGCCTTTATTCTGTCCAGCATCCTCAGGATCTTCTCTGAGACCTTAGGTATGTATCCCGCTGTAGAGAGCTTTCTAAAGTAGTCTCCCAACGAAGAATTCGGATGGAGCCTTAACCACGCCAGGTAGGTAAGCGAAAGCAGGTGAGGGGCATTCCCGTAGATTTCTTTTTCCGGGGAACTCAGGAGAGAGAGAATCTCCCTTGCGAAGACCGTGAGGTCACAGGAAGGCTCAGAGCTGGCGAATACCTCGAGATCCAGTAGGTAAAGGTTGTGGATAAGGTGCCTTAAGGCCTCTTGGCTGTTCAATATCCCTTGTCCATATCCGGCCCTTATCCAACCTCGCACCATCTCCAAGGCCTTAAGCAATCCCTCGCTGTGATGGACTATCCCGTAGTTAGTCAACAATTTCTTAGGAGGAGTTGTCAAGATCGCCTCCTCCCACTCCGAAAGCCTCACCTCCACATCCGCACCGTCACAGCGCAGGATGATGCCCCCCACAGCCCCCTCGCTGAAAAAGACGGACTCAAGATAACTGTCTAGGAGCGACCTCAAAGGCCGATCTCCTTCCCCTCGAGCCGTCAACTCCACCGGCCTGACGAAGTATCCCTTTCGCCTTAGCCACTCCGTCCACATCGCCTTATAGAGCAGGCGCAGGTCGGAAAAGGCGTCGGATTCGTTGACCACGCGGGTAAGTTCCTCTTCCAAGCGCTCTTCTGTGAGGCCGTCACCTATCCCTTCTACCTCCACCCGAAAGGGAGTGCCCTCGAACTCGACCTTACCAGCCCTTATCACAAGCCTTGGCCTGTTACCGATTATCCAACAGCGAAAGAGCCCTTCCGTTTTCTCTACCTCCTCAAAGGAGGACAACGCCTTCACGGTCTGTCTCTTCAGCTTCAGGTCTGCGGAGAGCAAAAGGCCGGCCAGATCCTCGGATAGTCCTGGAGAGAATATCCTGCCGTGGGGCCCTACCGGGTGCAGGTCTACCCACACCTCCAAGTTCTTGAGGGAGCAGATCTGAGGACTGAGAGAAGGCAGGTCTGCCTCAGCCCAGGCAATCGCTCCACCCAGAAGGAGCAAGGATAAACCCAAGCACAAAAATCCCTTTCTCATCCTTCCGTTTCTCTTCTAAAACTCCAATCTCAAGAGGAGGTGATCCCTCTTCTTAAACTGGCCCTTTCTCCCTTCGAAGACAGGCCTGTCCCCTTCAAAGCGATAGACGAACCCATACGGGTGATAGTTTACATGAATTTTAGGGTAGTCTCTCCCAAAGCTATTTATCCTGTCCACTACCGAGGCCATCTGGCGAAGGCCTTTGACCGTGAGGTCCACGGCGATGTCTACATCTGAAGATTCCCTAAACCTACCTCTCAACAATCCACCGGTGAGGTAGATCCCCTTGGCTAACCTCTCCAAAACCAAGGGCTCGATCACTCGGAAGTAATACCGCTGAAGCTCTTCCCATATCTGCCCAAGCTCTAAGGGATTTACCATGCGTGGGAGTCGGTTCTCTGCCCTTACGAAGATCAACGGCTTAGTGACCGTTCCTCGAGAAGGTACATCTATAGAGACTTCGTCGTCAGCGACTATAATCTCAAATGGATGGACCTCTCTCAATTGCCCCAAGACATCCTGGAGCGAATACCTCGGACGCACACCAGAGCCTTCACCTACCCAAGGCAAGATCACCAAGATTTCACCCCGATCCCTGAGCACCCTGCTGGCCTCGGTAAAGGTGCGAACGATACCCTCTTTATCCAGACAAGACAGACTAAAGGGATAGAGGAGCAGGTCGAAGGAGGAGTTAGAAAAGGGCAGGTCCAACATGTCCGCCCGTACAACGGTAACTCCTTTTCTCCTCGCAAGCAATGGCATCTTCGGATCTATGTCGAGGCCAATCACGAGATTTTTTCGAGCCAAAAGGGACTCAAAGCTCCCCTCTCCTGCCCCTAAAGAAAGGATCCTCTTCCCAACTATCTGCTTCCCTAAGAAATAAGATAGCTCTGGATGGGCAGAGATGGAGAGGAGTGGATGAAAATTTCTGTGACCAGTCATAGGTGAGGATGGGGTCTCCGTCCGCTTTAGCACCAAGGAATCCCCCCACATCCCGACGATCTCGAACCGCAATCCCCTAACTATACCGTCCCAATCTATCTTCTCCACCACATCGAAAAACCAGTCGTCCATAGGCATTCTCACATGGACCAGCTCTAGACAATCCGTTATCTCCTCTTGCCTGCGGACTACCGCCTTCACCGCACGGCTGAAGACCCTGGCCAGCAATTCGGGTCTAGTGTCTGGATGGGCCTTATTTAATTCCAAGTGGACATAAGCCTGCCTTCCATCTGGAGAATACATGACTTGAAAACGGAACAGGGGCTCGGGATAACTAGTCCCTTTTGGATTCTGGGGACCGTATTGAATAAAGTAGAGCTCGTAGAGCCCGAGAGCGCCTTCTCTGACCGCACGGAGCTCCGTGCGTACAAACGGCACGATCCTGCCCTTCCTGAGGGAGGAGGAAACTCCCTTCTGCAGTATAGAGAAGTCCTCTCCTCTCACTACCGGCGAAAATTCAGGGCCTAGCATTTCCAACCTATTCCGCACGAAAGGTTTCTCGAACGGATGGTAGAGCATCAAAAGCGCCCCCGGTCGAAGCGTTTCCTTGAATTTTTTAAACAGCTGATCCTCGTAACCGAGGTATTCTCCGCCAAAGTACTGATAGCAAGAACAGAGGAAGTAGTATATGCCGTCCGCGTCTGAGAGGTCTTTTTCCAGTGCATTCGCGTTGGAAAATTCTACATCGGGCAGGGCTAGTCCTATTTGCCTCCCGAGCTCTCGGCTGAACGAGACCAATTCCCGATCGTACTCTATTCCCACCACCTTTGCTTGCGGAAACGCCTTTTTCAAGAGGAAGGCAACCCTCCCGTCTCCACTTCCTACCTCGTAAATCCTGCTCAATCTAATCGCGTTGGCAGAAGAGAAAAACCTCAGATCGTGAAGACCGGGTAATATCTTTAAGAGCCTGGACGGTACGAACCTGCCCATGTCCCTGACCAATCTATCCGAGATCTCCTCGTATTCGTCCAACCCTTGGATCGTCATCTCTAGCTTGCTGGCGTACTCTAACAAAGCCGGATCGCTGTAGCCAAAGCTCCTGAAGCTCCGGATCTTGACCTGATCTGGGCCCGCGGTCGTTTCTAGTCCAGAGACGACGTTAGAGAAGTCAATCCTCCCTTGAAGCGTCCGCGGGGACCCCGGCACTGCCACGCGATCCTTGATCCCGAAGGTCTCATACAAGGATGTCCTGGGCATGAACACCTGAACCGATGACACCTCCTCTTTCAACATCTCCATCAGCGCGAAGGCGAGGATTAATCTACCCAGCCCCTTTCTCCGCCATCCGTGATTCACCCAAAAATCGAAATCCCCCCACTCTCCAATGAAAGCCCTGTCCAGATTACCCAACACGGAATACCTAAGGAGCCCGATCCTTCCGTTGCCCTTCTTCAGGTGGGCGGTTATCCACCTCTGGAACCTACTACTGGAAAGGGAAAGGGATATAGGTATCCCCTGCAAATCCAACTCCGCCAGGTCCCTTTCTACCAGAGAAGAGGCGCTCTTCTTGCGCATCTCCCGGATCCGCACATTGGAGGGGTCGGTGACCTCGGTAACGAACCCAAGACTCCTGTGAAACCAGTCCTTCCGCCACCAATTACCCCCGTAAGATAGGATCGAGACTCTATCTTGGTCTATCCCTCGAATCCCAATTCTAGAGAATAGGTCCGTTGGATATAACAGGAACAATCTAAAGTATGCGGGAGAAAGGACCTCCTTTCTGGTGCTCCCTCGCAGAGGGAGCTCACAGCCCCTCACCGACAGGAATAGATCCGCAGGATTGAGGAAAACAGCCCTTCTGCCTTCCAAGCAATCGAGTTTGAACTTGGGGACATCCTCGCCTCTTACCCAATCCTTGTTGGCCAGGAAGAGGGTCCTCAAGAGGAAGTACTTGGATACCTCGCTCTCTATCTCATCCACTAGACGACGAATCAGGGGTATCCTCTGGGAGAACGGCCTTTTGTTTTTATAAAGGGCGGACAACAGATCGATCACCTCAACGTCTTTTTCCCTCAAGAGTTGGCGCATGTATTCCAGACCAGTTTCCCTTAGCTCACCGTCGCCTCCGAGTGCCATCACTCCTACGCGCACCGAGTGAGCTTCCCCAATTAATCCCTTCAGCATAACCGCCACATCAAGGCACATAGAATCGGTGTTAGGAGAACGGATGTACCTTTCTGGATGGAACTGACGATTGCCATTGCGCAAAGGATAGGGTATACGCATCAGGATGTCCCCACCCATGTCGAGGAATACGAACGAATGTCTCCCCGGGAGGGCGGTTCGAGCGACACCTGCCAGTCCCTTGGCCAGATCAAATCCAGACCTATTCAGGTCGAATATCACTACCTCAGCATCCTCTCCTGCGGAAGAAAATAGAGCATAGACTCTGCTCTCCGCTAGTGGCCTACGATCTCCACCGTTCAGGTAAACATCAGGAGAATTGACTCTATAAAATCCGTCTGCACCACGCCAGCGGGGCAATGGCCGGCCATCTCGCGTCTCTAACCTGCGGATGGGATACGGTCCTATCGCCTTCTGCTCGACAGCCCGCTTCAGATTGGGGCTGTACAGGAGGAGCTTCACATCCCTCCCTTTGGGTATACCAGGTAGGGGAATAAGTCCATCCTTGGCCAGGAGTCCTAGCAAACTGGCCCCCAATATGTCCCCTCCACCGCCCGCAGATACGATGTGCAGGTAGTGTTTGGTCCTATCCCCGGTTAAGGAGGACGGTCCAAGGTATCGCCTCCTAGAGGTATCCACATACCTGGCAAGACCGACCTCCAGATCGAGCCACAGCTCCTGCTCCCCCTCCTCTCGCTTTTTCTGTAGGTACTCGTATACCCCTCTATCCAGGATCAGACCTGGACGATACTCCTGGAAAGCCTCCACCACCCGTGCCCCCTCTAAACGGGTTAGATCAAAGCCGATCCTGAGTTGAGTCCCCTTTCGGGACTGGAGGTAGAGACAGCACTGGGCATCTCGGTACCTGTCAGGCCAATCCTTACAGAGTTGAGGGCGCCTGTCGTACAGCGCGCACCCGCACTCCACCCACAACAGATCAGGATTGTGAGGGGAGACCCTGATGTTCACCGACAGCCCTTTGCAAGGGTACTTTATCCCGAAGGTGGAGAGACTGGTATATGTCCGAACTGCAACTGCACGGTTCAACGGGGATATATTCTGAGAAAACGATCGAATAAGCCCCTCCCTAGCCAAGGCGTATCTTATGGGACCTGGGAAGAGCTCACCGGGATGGAAAAAGCAGCACAGTCCGTCTATGCAAAGTCTTCGCTCCTCTTTCACAAACGGCCAAAATACCGCTTCTTTCAAGGAGGACGCTTGAGTAGATATCCTGATCTTGCTCATCACCAGATCCTTCTCACTAACATCCCCAGGGACCCAGCGAAAGGAGGTGATGAGCTCCAGATCTCGTTGGGAGAACTGACTTACTTGCCTTGGAGAAAGACAGACCTCAACGGACTTGACCGCCTCGGGATAGAGCAAAACCGCTCCCACAGCACCTATTACCCTCCGTATAGCGTCCCTCCCCTCGAGACCGCTCTGCAGGTAAAGGTTAATCAATCCCTCACGATATCTGCCCTTTTCGTGGACGGGCACATCCTCGTCTAGGATCCAGCTTCCGCGGTGATAACCGGTGGCCCTGGGGGGGAGCAGTCGAGAAATAGAGGCCCTCTTTATGTAGTCCGGGCCCACCATCAAGACCTTTTCCTCTTTACCAACTGCCAAGACATCGTCCTCCACCCGCAAGCCAAGCTTTTCCCCAAATTCGCGGAACTCTGCCTCTACCCGAGATGGATCGTCCATTTTCCTTCCGCTGAGCAGTATCACGCGGTTCCACGGTAGAAGGCCGTCCACATCCGAACCCGGCAGGGCCCGTTCCCTCACTATCGATCCAGTTAGGTAGATGTCGGACAACTCTACCCCTCCCATCTTCATCCAGTCTATAAACCCCTTTATCCCCAGTCTCACCAGGTGAGAATACTGCACCAAGAAGGGATCCAGCCAGGTCCATATGTGCTGAGAGCCACCACTTAAGGCCAAGGAGTTGAGGGCAACCAGGTATCCTAACACATCACCTATCCTCACCGAATCGTAGAGGTTGGAGAATAGTTCGTCCACACTATTGGTTCTAAGCGAGAACAGGCGTCTCATTCGGACAAAGCTCAGTTTAGTGGACAATAACTCGTAAGGGAAATCCCTGGATGTAATTAGACGGTACCGGCAATTGATAGGGATAGGGCCTATCAGGTTGTCAGGAGCGCGGTCTTCTTCCAAGATAATCTTGGTACCAAACATGCGCTTTCCACCTTCCCGCAGGACATCGAATACTTCTTTATCTCCTAGGATCCTCCCCAACCTAATGACATCGTCCCGCTTGGGCAGCAACCACACATACATCGCCTTCTCTAGATCTTCGGGTAAGAATCCGTACTCCAATAAAATCTTACCCAATATAGGATTCCAAACCGCTCCCACGAGCACATCTTTGTGAGGGAACTGCGTGCGCGCCAAGGACACTATGTACCTGACGACCCTTCCACCCCACCCCCTACCTCGCTGGTGGACCTCTAAATAAGGGATAAATATAGCCTCCTTGGTATTCACGATCCCCACGGTGGCAACGGTCCTACCCATCTCGTCAGCAATCTTTAGTTTTTGGACGAAGGAATTATCGTTCAACGAGGAACTGACCTTATCTACGAACTCCCTAGGGCTCGTCTCTCGGAATATGTCCAGATCTCCTGCTGAGATGTAGCCTCCCTGCAAGAGGGAAGACCTTACCCAGCCCTTAAAGTGCTTCCACGAACTGTCCGGGAAGAGGTTTACCTCCGAGGCGTGGGATATCTTCTTGGTTTGGATAAGCGTAGATACATCCAAGACCGAGTTGAGGGTAAGTATGTCCGGGAGGAAGGCGTATATCCCGCTCTGGGAGAAAGAGGAGACCAACCACTTGCGGGTAAAACTGTACTCGTACGGGATCTCCGTACTACTTTTCTTAGTTAGGAGGCGCAGACGCTTACCTACCTGCAACAGGACCCGCTTGTTAGAACGAAGCAGGTGCTTTATCATCCACTCCGCGGAGGTGTATATCCTTCGATTGTAATAAGTCATTACATCTTCCTTGCTAGGCACCAGGACCGAGACTATCTCGTTAGCAGGTGCCAGCTTTTGAATCGTCGCATCCGCCCGGAGCACATCTCCCACGAACCTCCACACCTTATCCATACCTGCCCGAGGCGGGAGCGGGGTATTCTTTGAATAAAACTCTGCTGAATCCTCCCAGCCCCTGACCGTAGATATAGATCGCAAGCGGATGTGGGCCAGTCGCTTCTTCTCTACCAGCTCGTTGAGGAAGTTTACGAAACCGGAGTAGAAAGACTCGTCTAAGAAGGCTATAGGTAAGTGAGGGACCTCTCTGTGCTTGCCCATCGCTAAGACATCTACCACCTCGTTCAAGGTCCCAAGCCCACCGGGCCCCACAAGCACTGCGTTTGCCAGACGGATGAGTCCCGTCTGCCGAGTGAGGAAGTACTTGCACTTGGTTTGATTTTTGTCCAAGAGATAGGGATTTTTGGGCTCCCCTGGGATCAGAATCCCTATGCCGCAAGATCGCTCGGGGTTGGCCCTAAACGCCCCTTCGTTGCCCGCCGTCATTATCCCTGGCCCTGCACCGGTAAGCACATTAAATCCTGCCCGCGCCAGGTAGTGGGTAATCTCTCTTACCGAGGCGTAAGCTCTCTCTTCTGGCTTGACTCGGGCAGAACCAAAGACCACTAGAGTAGGGCCTTTCATCCTACGACCCAACCTCTCGATGGATCTGAACTCCCGGACCAATCGTCTCTGATTGATAGAAGAGGCGGACGATTTCGTCTGCAACCAAGTATGCAATTCCTGCATTCTCTTCAAGAGTTCCTGCCTCAGGCCTTCGGGAACTACCTCATCAGAGGCCCTGGCTATCAATTCCCTCTTCATCCAATCTACACGGTCAGATTCTGGATAAGCCAGCTCCTCCATGATCCATATCGCCCTTTTGACGGCCTGCCTCACCAAAGACCCTTTGCGGTAAGTACGCAGTATGTACATCACCGTTGGGAGGTGCCTTTGGGCTAACCTGCGCTGTTCTTCGGCGAAACGCTCGTTGCACACCAGGTCCACCTTCATGGCCTTCAGGCCCAAGGCCCTGCCTATGTATCCAAGACTCTGCAACTCCCACCGCTCTCCGTTCCTCAGGATCCGATCCCCAAAGGGATTCATCCGGGATAAAGCCCTATTGATCGCCTTCACCACCCTATGTTCCCGAGTGATCCAGGAATCGTGCACCACCAGGTCCAGATCCCCAACCAGGGTCAAAGGTAGATGGGTTTCTCCTCTTGGAAGCAGGTACCTTGCACTTCCTACCAGAGTGATTCTTGCGCCCAGGAGGGTACTCGCCCGTTTTAGAGCCGACTCCAGACCAACCACATCCAATCCTCGAGAAGAAATTACCCTTCTCAGGGAGCTGGAGGTACCAACCCCAGCCAAAAACTGCCTAGCCAGGCCTATTGCTCTCTTCTGAGCAATGTAACCTGGGCTGGTGGCTAATATCACCACCTTTGCCTTGGGGATTAGTTCCTCCACCAGCAACCTGTGCTCCCTCTCTGCCCAGGAGAAGGATTCCCTTACGAAGTCCAGGTCCACATCCAGTATGTCGATCCACCTTCCTCTGTCGGTCTCTATTCCCCAATCACTGCGGAGTCTGCCAATCAAGGAAGGCCAGGTCTTCAAGGGGAGGGTGGTCTCACCTCGAAGGTCGTAGTACCTCAGATCCATGCTTGGGAGCTTTACCATTACTCCTCTCCAATTCCTTTCGCTCACCAAACCCAAGGTAATGAGCGGTCGAATCCAATTACCCACATCCAGGTTAGACAGCAGAGCTCGATGATGGGCAGCATCGTTAGGCGATAGATCCCTTACAAGGGCCTCCAGCTCTGGCAAAAGACCGGGATCAGTGAGATCGTTGAGGTCCTTGTGGTCGTCTATGTGGAGCATGTTGGCACCCTGGGGTACGATTCCCCTCTTGACCGCATAGGAAACGACTCCAAAGCCGTAGTGCTGATCGTCCACCACCGCAATGATCCGCTGGGGCAGTTCGAGCAGGAGATTCTCCTTTAGACCGTAGGAATACATCTCGGTCGTAGAAGGATCGTATTGGTCAAAGAGACCCTGCCAGAACCTCACCTCCCCTGGATAGATCCCGGCCCTTCCTAAGACTGGATAATCCCCAAGCTCCAGACCCTGCACTATCTCCTCTAACGATCCAACCTTGCGCCACATTCGGGCCCTATTCCTCAGGATGGATTCTATCACCCTTTTGTTCACCCGATCCCTCAAGGGATCTTCCCTCAACGCCGAGGAGGATCTTTGCCTTTCGATGCTTACATACAACCCCTCTCGACCTAGGTAGGGCAAAATGCGAGCCTTCCAACGCCCCATTTGGTTGACCCTGTCCACCACCTTCTGCCAGAAAGACAGGGGCTCTCTTCGCGGGACGACCGTGCTCGTCTCTAGCTGTAGGACTCCCCTATCCTCCGCCAGGGAGAGCAGAGAAAAGAAAAGTTTTTTATCTATTCCCTTGCCTCTGTATGTCTCTTCAACGAATACCTCCCCCACCTTCAGGAATGGAGGGATCCCTATCCGGTTGTCCAAACCCAGATCGGAGAGGTGATAGGAGATAAAACCTACGACCCTCTTGCCGGAGAGGGCGAATATCTTATCTCGGAGCAGGTCCTCCCGCCGGACCACGGGGTAGGACTCGCCAAAGTACTTCTGGGCCTTCTCTACCAGACGGATCGCGGATTCTTTTCGGTCCTCAGGGAGTTCCGGCCAACTCACCAGTGAGACGCCTTCATCAGCCAAGCTGGAAGAGGTACGGGGAGAAAGGAGTCGGAGTTCTCTTAGGACCGACTCCTCCCAGTCCTTCCAACCCTCGAATTTCAGCAGTGCCCTGGATAGGGAAAGGCGGTTGGAGAAGTCTTGATAGGCGCTGTCGTATCGATCGACCAGCTCCATACTTCCAAACCGCAGGAGCCATAGATACTGAACGACCCCAAAGATCCCTACCATGTGGCGGATAGCTCTGATCTCGGCTTCCCTCAAACCGAGGCCAAGTTCATCCGCGTAATAGTGATAGCGGATCAGCCAATCCGCTAGTCCATTCAACACCTCGTTTCTATCCCCACTTCCCCAGCCGTAGAAAGAGTCCGCCCTCACCAGGTCAAAGATCCGAGTCTCTATCCTGGCGGTATCGAGGTCCGCTACCAGGGCTATCTTCCCATCCCTCCAGAGGAGATTTCGCAAGGCGAAGTCTCCGTGAATAACCGTCTTGGGCAGAACAGGCCAGATTCCAGGATAGGACTTCCGCAGTCTTTCCACCTCATCCCTGAAGGTTTCCCAGTAATCCAGGAAAAGGCGTTCTCCCCGGCCAAGATCTTTCTTCGAGGAGATGCGCTGGTATCCCCGAAGTAGCCGAGGAAGACGACGATCGTTCGGCCCCATAAACGAACCTATCCGGTCGTAGTTCCGCCAGCCTCTCCTCGGTCTGAAGAGGAGCCCGTAGGCGTGGAAGCGGGCCAATACCCTCGCCCCTTCGTTTCTATGAGCCTCGTTAATCTCAGCCAACCTGACGCCGTCTACCCAATCGTACAGGAGGAACTTGTCCCCGCTCACGAGAGTAATGGACTGGATCGCCTGATTAAGTCGATATCTGGGTACAGGGAAAGTTGCATCTATCCTCCGGAAGCTATCCAAAAGCTCCACCTCCCACAGGGCACCAGGATAGTGCCAAGGGGAGTGTTTTAACACGAAGCGCGGAATACCGGTCTTCTTGTCCACGATTGCAACCACATGGCTGACCCTATCTGAGATGTCCCGGATCCTCCAATCCCGAGGGGAGAGCCCGTACTTGAACATGGCCAACTCGATCCTCGTCCTCGGCTCGGGCCTCTTCTCGTCCCTGCTTACCAGGGAGCTAGAGGTGCCACCCGAACGAGGGGAAGGGAGACCCGGATCACCGCTCCCCCACGAGACTGCTCCGTCACCCATCGCGGATCTATGCGCAGAACCCGGGCCCCTCGATCCCGTCGTCTCAGCCCAAGCATATATCGGGAGCCTCTTTAAACTAGAGGGATCCACTATCCGATGTATTATCTCGTCCGTGCGATCGTCCCCAATGGACAGACCCGACAACCCGTATCTACGGCCTACGAAGTCAAGTATTATGTGAGTCAACTCGTGGGGCACTATTATCCCGGTAAGCGATTGGTCGTAGGGCACCAGGCCCGCCCTGCCCGATACCTTTTCAAACCCCCTGACCTCTACCTCTATCCTCTTCTCCGGAGTCAACTGGGCCCATCCCCCGTGGTCAAGTGCGGGGTTGAGAACCGCCCTTACCTCCACTTCCTCGGGAAGCTCCTTCTGGACCAGCGAATCGGGAAATTCTCTCTTCAAGGACCTTACCACCGAACCCCAATCACTTCCCTCCGCTCCCTTTATCGTCGAGATCAATCTCTGATAATCCCGCATAAATCTCGCCTTCTGCCCCACACTCCACCAACTGCTATTGGCCACCTCTTCCAAGGCCCGCAGGAACAACCCTCTGGCGTCCACCTGCTCAATCGTCTGCCTCTTCAACCAGTAAGTGTATGCCCTGCGAAGTCGCTCAACGGACCTTCCCGTATACTCGTCTCCTGCCCTGTTTACGAGGTAATCTATGCTCGCAAGTAACCTATGTTCCTGCCCTATGGCCGGCGCCTGCTCGACCATCCTCTCCAGCTCTGCCACCCGCTTGTTCAGATGGGCGTAGTTGCCCTCCTCGGAAGAGGCAACCCCCGCAATCCAGCGGGATCTCAACACCTCATCGTAATAGGCAAGTTCCGCTAATACCTCTGCCCTCTCTGAGGTTTTGACGGAAACGGGTCTGCCCTTCTCCAGCCAGTCCAAGAGTTCCCTAACGAAAGCAGTGTCCACTCCCTCTCCCTTACGGGTCAGATCCTGCCTGCGCTTCTTAGCAATGGAAACCGCCCTGTCTATCCTGCGGTACACCCCACCCCGCAAGACCCGTGATAGGCGATCTTCCTCTACTCTCAGAGAACTTGCCAGTTCCCAGAGCGCCTCCTTATCCGCGTAAAGCGCTCGTCCTTTAGGATTGGTAAGCGCCCGCCTCACCCCCAGATACGCCTTGGACTTTTTATCTACCGGCAGGCGCAGGAACTCCGCCAGATTGCTGGCCCTCTGCAGCACGGTCCTGCGCCGGTCAAATCTGACGAAGGCGGATATCAGGGTCGGAGTGAGCAGGTGGGGATTACGATTTATCTCCTTCGCAAGGTTCTCGGAAACGAATAGACGATATCCAAAACCGGGGACGACATTTACCTTTGTTTCCGTACCATACAAGGCGGGATCCACCTGGACCAGAACATGCCCCTTCACCCCGTAATAGTCGCGAAGGAGTCTCGGCACCTCCGCCCTGAACCACCTGCCTGCGTTGAAGTAGACCTCGCCACCTCGGGTAGCAGGTCCCAATTCCGCATCGTCCAATAGCGAGATCCCGCTGAACGAGACCTTTTTAACCCTTCCTCCCTTATTCCACACGAGGGCATAACCTCCTTTATCCACAGCAAATACCGTATCCTCTCCAACGCTGGAAGGATGCACCTGCCTCAGCCTCCAGGCGGTCTCTACGGCCTCCGCCTCCCAGAGACTGAATGTCGGATGGGAAAGGGTCCTCTTTAAGGCCTTTATGTGAGCCCTGCGCACCGCCGACCAGAATTCCTCGGCAGAGGAGCCTTTATGCTTCTCCAACCTCCTTAAGTCCTCGGGTGACATACGGCGGAAGGCCCTGCCCGTATCCACGAACTCCTGGGCATATCTCGGCAGGGCCAGTCGGTCCTTATTCCCAATGTACTCCAATTCTCTCCGGATCTCTTCCAATGCATAGGCCCCAAGGCCCCTGACTGCCTCAGAAGAAGTACTGGAGCGGTATATCCTCTCCTCGCTCCTGCCCAACTGCAGGTCCATAAGCGAGGCATAGCCCAATTCCGCATTCTTCCCGGAGAGTATGCGGGCATAGGCGCTCAATTCGGGAGAGTCGGATTCCTCTACATCCCCTTCACTTATCAGGGAATAGTACAGGGCGATCTCGGGCAGGACCTCCTCTTTTAACAGCCTCCTGCCCCCGAATTCAATCACCGGCGCCTCAGACAGGAGTTCCTCCCGGGAAAGTTTCTCCCCCAATATCATCCCCATCGCCGAGCGCTGGACCTCGTCCACTCCGTTGAACGGCCCCACCGGTGTGGCGAGGACCTCCGCTACGGTCTCGTCGTCAATCCCTTCTTCCCTGTACAGTTCAAAGGTCTGCATAATCCGGGCGGTCCTGAATATGTCATCTCCTGCAGTAACCTCCCTCCTGCCGTCTTTCGTATCGTATCTGAACCTCGCCCCTTCCGGCAGTCTCAGGACATCGCTCCAATTTCTGAGGACCACCTTCTGGGGAACCCCCGCCTGCGGGCTCTCGTAAGGCAGGTACAACTCCCCAGCAACGGACCTTCCTTTGGCTATGGCCCGGAATAGAGGTGCCCAGTTGTCGTCCTCGTAGGCGGATCCTCCCGGGGTCATCACTTCTTCCAGGAGTTCCTGAAGAAACATAGTCCCCGGCACGCCTGCGACCGCAAGGGCGGAGGTCCACGGACTCAAGCCAAGGCCTATCAACTGCTCCGCAACCACCTCCTCCATCGTCCCCTTGAGCACCACATCCCGGGCCCTGCCCATCAGGGACAATGCAGGCCTTGGCCTGCCCAACCTCAGGTCCCTAAGCCCAAACGAACTCACCGTCTCAAGGGCCTCTCCTGCACTGCGATAGATCCTCCCGAAGTCCCCCTTGCGAATACCCTTCAGGAAGGCCTGAGACGGCCCCATCAACGGACCCATCATCAGGGAAAATGCGTAGGCCGAGGGCATAATGTCCCTTACCCCTTTCCCTTTGGCTGTTGAGGTCCCGAATAGAGTCATCCCCAAAGAATAATCGAGCAGGCCAAACGCTTTATTTACTATCCCCGGGCGAGACATAACAGTCTTTAGACGCCCGACCGCGGTATCGTCGGAAAATGCAGAGAGCACCCCAAACACTCCCCTCTCCACCTCCGAGCGGGCATAAGGCAGGGCATAGCGCCGGTAGAGGTAACTGGTCCCCACCACCGCGGTGTGCAGGGCAGGCATCACCAGAAACAGGGTAGACGCAGCGGGGATCAGCGTCCTCTCAACCCCGTAGTGGTGGACTAAAGAAGAGATCCTCGCTGCGACCCGGGGAGAGAGCCTCCTCTTCACCACCGCATAACCCAACCCCATGCGGGACAGGCCTGCGATTGCCATAACACCGCCCAAGGAATAGAACAGGCCCGCCCAGTCGTCCCTGCCCTTGGCATCCATGTATACCCCTATACCGAATGGAACGGCAGACTGGAGGAGGTAATCTGCACCACGCATCCGGCTGAGGACCGAGCGATCTCTCTCCGCATACCGCCACAGGTCCAGTTCCCTGTAGAATCCGGCCCGCGCGCCCCGGGTATCCGCCAAGATCCACTCCTTTACGCCGGTGAACCCGCCTCGTCCCGGGCTGTAGCGGAATCGCCCACCCACCCTGTCCGCTATCAAGACCGAGGTCACCACCAGCGGTGAGGTCAGGAGGATGTAAGGAAGTTCGCTCCTCTCTGCAGAGGACTCCCTTCCGGTTATCTCCGCAACCTTATTCAGGAGGAGGTTTCTGGTGCCGTAGAACAGAGATGTGGAAGAGGACACCAACAGTGCAGAGTCGCGGGCGTGCTCGTAGAGGCGCGCAGGGACGGAAAGGGCACGAATCTCTGCCCTGCGGGAGGCGATTATTCGGTTTATACCCAGCCTCCACAGACCACCCACACCAAAGCCAATGAGACCGAGGTTGGACAGGAGAACCGAGGCCCGGCGATACTCGGAACGATTGGGAAGGAGGAGACTGCTCCCGTAGGCGAGCGCACCACCGGCCATAAGGGCGGTAGAGGCCTTCCTCGCCACCTCTGGACGCCGGAAGGAGAGCCGATACACCGGGCTCCTTCTCACAAGTGCCTTTGCATAGCCGATACTTTTAAATCCAGAGGCGAACAGGAACTCCCCTGCAAACGCAGATCCCACCAGATCCGTGCCGTTCTGGACCGCAGAAGAAAGGGCCCTCAGGAAGAAGTCGGGATTGGCACCGGTAAGACCCGACCTCATCGCACTGACCCCGATGTTGAATCCAATCCCCATCAGGACAAGATCCCCGGATGAACGGTAAACCCCACCAAGGTAAGACAGCCCTCTCACCTGACCGGCGGAGATCTCCGCCCCCATTGCCCTGTATCCCCTATACGCGCCTGCGAGGAGCCCCGCCAGGTACCCCATCCGGGCCCGGTCCGCTTCCTCAAGACTGGTGGCGGGGGTGAGGATGTCCCGGAGCGAAGAGAAGAACTCCTTCGTGGACTCCACCGGGTGCCTGGCGAGGAGTATCACCGGAGAAAGGGATCCGGTTATCACCGAGGCATCCACGATCCCTACCACTGCCCCCGCAAGCGCAGGGGAATTCGCCTTTCGGGAGGCCTGCAGGAGCAGGGACAGTTCGAGGTTATTCTTTACCCGATCCTGGCTTATCAAGCGGGCGGGCAGGAAGAACGCCCGGTGCAGGAGGGCCCCACCCGGTGAGACCCTGCCCGAACGCAGGTCGGAGATGTAGGTTTCGGAGTCGTACCGGCCCTCAAGCCCCAAGGCCAAGGCAGTGTGAGAAAGACCTGCAACCGCCTTGGGATACCTATAGGCAACCTTGGAGAGGACCCTGCCCCCGTCGATAAACTCAAGTCCCCTTGCCACCGCAAGGCCAACCCCCTCGTAGCCCTTCAGGGGTAGGGACAGCGTCTTTTGGACCATCCGTTTGGTAAGGGACTGCAGTGGCTTTCTCAAAGCAAACCGGGCAGGGAGGGCAACCGCATCGTAGAGGAGAGAGATGTCCAACAGGACCTCCGCGCTGTCCACCGCCCGAACGAAGAGAGGCTCTGATTCACCTCTCGCACGGGAGACCGCCTCAAACCGGGTCCCGACACTCCCTTCCCTCAAGGCCCTGACGAGCCCGCTCATCTCCGGAGATACCAAGGAAAGCGGTTGAGAGGCCCAGCCCACCAGCCGGTATCCCAGTCCCGTGGGTCTATAACTGCCCTTCTCGGGGGAGTATTCCAGCACGCCCTTGCCGTCTGGTCCGTATATCCTCTTGGGCAGTCCCGCTTTTATCCTCGCCAGTTTCCCTCCGGGAGATAAGGAATAATACTGCTTATTACTGCCTTCCAAGATGTACCTTGCCAGAAACGATACCTCCCCCGCCCACTCCCTTGCCCGGAAAAACCTCGGCCTGAATATCGGAAGCCCCCTCTCGTCGCTCCCCAGATACACATAGTCCCTCCCGACCCTATCCTTCCAGGTCCCTCCAAATATGTGGTAATACGATTGACCGGGAGAGGGCAGCAGGGCACCGTTCCTGACCCGCATCAGCCCGGGCACCACCACCTCTACCGCCGGTACACCCTCAAATGTGTCCTCCAGTGAGACCAATGCCGGGAGATGGGAAAAGACCTTGGTATCTTTCAGATTAGCGGAAGAGATCCCTTTCTTCCGCCCCGCCTCCGGAAACGAGACTATACCCTGACCGACCTCCACCACCACATCCGGACTGTAGATTTCCACCTCCACCTCACCGGAATCCGACCTGCCTATACGAGAGGGGAGTCTGAGCATCGCCAGTCCAAAGGGCAGGCCGGAGCCCTCCACATACTGATACTCACCGAGGAACTTCAGGCCCTCCACATCCCCCAAGAGTTTGAACCGCCAACTTCCCTTTGCTCCGTTCTTACCTCCCATTCCAGACCGATAAGAACCCTCCCCCCGGAGGCGAAAACCGAGCGTCGGGGCCCAGAAGACCTCCCCGGGCAAGACATAACCCGCCCGGGATAGGGCAATCTTCCGGGAAAGTGCTTTTGACCTGCCGTGCAAGTCCAAGAAGAGGCTCTCCTTCCCCCGATAGGGATCTATACGCTCCAGTTCAAAGGTAACCCGCCGAAACTGACGGGGGACGATCCTCTCCAGATCCTTTTTGAGGAGTTGAGCGAGGATCTCTCTCTTCTCCCGGGCAGATATGTTCCGGTCATAGGCCACCCGGGCGAGCATCTCCGCCAGCCTGTCCCCGTACTTATAACCGTCGGAGAGAATGTGTCGGTTCAGGACTTTGACCGCCTCAGCGTCGCCCAAGCGCAGGGAGTTCCAGACTCGATCGAGAAGATAATCCACCACATCCGACCGGGTGGCAAAGAAGATGCGCCTTTCTCCCACCGGGATCCCCGATGACCTGAGGCTATCCAACACCATACCTAGGTACAATCCCTTGCTACCCAATCCCAATATCCTGTGGTTCAAGTCAATCTCCAGCATCCCGTCCCGCAGGGAAAGACCCACACCTTTCTCCCCCCGCAGGGCCCTGCGGATACCCTCCCTCTCCTGAGGGGGTAGAGATACATCCACAAGGGAAAGGAATGCCTTCCTCCCCGAAGCACTTTTATACCCCCTGTTCACAGCCATGTACACCGCGGAGTTGATCGCCACCGGCACCACTGAAGGTATCCCTCTGATACCGGGTGAGTAGTTCTCCTTCTCCACCCACTTACCGTTCTCCTCAACGAGGGGCAGGGAATACCCCTGAGAGGCATACCACCTGGAGGTGAGAAAGAGCCGTCGGGCCCGACCGGAGGTGTAGAGGGGATAGTCCACGAACAACAACGGGAGCCCCATGCCTCCGTTGGGAAGACCCTGCGCATTGACCAGCGGGGCGGAGTGGCTTATCCGTTTCCCGGACCGGCCAAAGCCCTTGGCAAAGAGCCCGACACCATTGGTGAAGTCCCGGGAACCGAGCATCTCAAACAGGTGAACCACGATAAACGAACTGAACGCACAGTCCTGTTCCTGCATCGCCTTATACGAAGAGAAGATCTGAGCAAGGGCCATGTCGTGCAGGGTCTTTTTAGAGATCTCTTTTACCTTATTTGAATAAGGCCGGGGCAAAAACGACCTCATCGCAGGGGAGGTCTTTGCGATTTCCTTGGAAAGTTCCCTCACCGTCATCTCCTTTATGTCCACCTCCGTCTTGCCCAGCACCCTGGCGATCCGTGCTATCCACACAGGTACTATCATCCCTTCTCGCTCGAGATTACCTATCTTCTCGTCGAGCGACCCTCTCATACGATTCAACAAAGGACGGAACTCCTGCAGGAGGAGGCTATCCAACAGCGCCTGCACCTTTTCCTCGTATCCGGGCTCTGCGGTATCTATCTTCTTCACCCCCTCCTCAAACCTCTCCATCACCCGCGCCAGTGCCTTTCGTTCCAGCCCCATCCTCTGCATAACCTTGCCTGCGGGCTCAACCGATCTGGCAGAGATCACCATCCAATCCCCGTCGAACTGCTTTCCCACCAAGGCATCCGCAACCCGCTGGACCTTACCCAGCCAGAAGGGGCCAGAATCACCCGCAACCTCCAGCATCCTCTGGCTTTTTGGCTCTAGCCGACCCCTTTCATCGGTAAATACCCGAAAGACATCAACCAAGACAGGGGAAAACTCCCTTGGCGTGTCCATGTCGTAAAGGTAGAAGGTAGAGATCCTCGGGAAGGTCATCGTGTGCCTCGCAAAGTCCAAGGTCATCTTCCCGTCCACGGGAGAGATCGCCTTCAGCCTACCGGTGGTATCCCGGAAGAGGTAGACCCCAGTCCGCTCCTTCCTACCAAGCCAGGTGGTAAGAGAATACACCTTCTTTATCCCCTCTCCCCGACCGAGATAGCGGATCTTATTCCCGGATAGGGTCACGAAGAAACTGACCCAACCCCTGCGGGCGGATACCTGATAGAGATTGGAAAAGTTCCCTATGGGGGTCAAGATCAACTCGGCCTTCACTGGGTAGAGAGGAGATCTCGCCTCTGCCTTTATCTCCCGAAGCGGATTCAAGTCCACCACCTCGATCCCTGCTTTGGTAAAGGCGTAAATACCATTCTTCGTCGGCAAGAGAATCGCCTTGGTCTTTACACGGTAATGTAGGGAGTTGGTGGAGAGTTCAGCTTCGTAGCTGGCATTCGCCCTAGGGCTTGGGGTAAGTCCGAAAAGGGAAACGCGATTGCGGTCCACCACCGCTGCCCAGAACTGCCCACCACTAGCAGGGCAGAATCGATGGGAAAGAGAGGCCTTGCTCCTTCCCTTCAGCTCTAATTCGCCTACCTCCATCCTGCCGTTGAAGAGGGCCTCGCGGTGCCGAATCTCTATCAATTCCACCTCTTCTCTGGCGGTGATGGGCCTGCTCCAGCGGGCAAGCATGTACCCTTGCGAAGAGTACCTGCCCTTCTGGTCCACGAGCAGGCCGTTGCTCATCTCCAGAGAGAGTGGGAGGGAGTGGAGTCTGCCCTTCGCATCGATCCTGTACCTGAAGACCTTGGAGGCCTTGGAGCTCGCCGGGAGGAGGATGTCCACTGCACCCCTGCGATCCCAGATCACATCCCTGCCCGTCTCGTTGACGATCCGCACATTCCTAAGGGCCAAGCGGTCGTAGGCCTGCCCCCCGACCCGCTGGACGAATACCGGAAGCCTGTCCGCTATAACCACCCGGGGAAACGGCCCATCGAGGGCATCTTTCAAGCGGACCTCCAACTGGGTCTTTAGGTGGTCTCCCTTCAGACCTCTATCTTTTTTGGGGAGAGAGGTAAGATAAGGAGAGATAAACGCACCCCGCTCCAAAAGGTGGACTATCCTGCCGGAGTTGGATAGGCGTTGACCGGATACGGAGGCCATACCTGAGTAGACGAACCGCTCTTTGCCCTTCTCGTCCAAGCGGATAACCCTCTGGAATACCCGGGAACTGAACCCCCGAAAGTCTGCATCTATCCCCCGCACCTTTCTCCCCACCAGCTCGTATGCGGTGTAGAGCTGGTCGTACTTCCGCTCGATCAGGATCGTCTCCTTACCCTCCTTGAGGCTCTGAACGACCAGAGGATCACCCTTAAATCTCTCCCTCCTCAACAATAATGCCCGTTTACCTCTCAATCCCTCGTCCTGAAACTCCACCCAACCTCCGTTAGACAAGGCCCCGATCCAGGTATCTTGGGCGAGGTGGAACTGTTGGTCTCTGGCAACCTCGTAGATCCCCCCCTTCCTTTTAGTGACGGTCGGTCTGACGAAGGCCAGCCGTGCCCCATCAGAGAAGTTGGGGGTGAGGGGATCAGCTACCACGAGCTTAGGCGTGAAGTAGAGGTCCATGTAGGCCCGATTGGTACGGACCCAATCGGGACTTATCACCTCCCGGACCCAGATGGTACGGGGTTTAACGGGGCTCGGGGCGGATCGCAGTGCGGGAGAAGATGCCCCAGAACGCCCCCTCTTTTTGAATGTATGAGGAGAGGTAAGGAAGAACTCGTCCTCTATCCTCAACCGTATCCGCCCATCGGAGAAGAGCTCTGCAGAGAACAGCTTGTCAGGGGAAACCTCTCTCTTGACCGCCCCAGGGTTGGGCCTCTTGCTCCTAAACTCGTAGGCCATTCCAGAGATGGCTACCTTTATCCCACCCAATCCCTGGCGACTGTAGTCTTCCACGATATACAGATCGAAGCCCTTTAGAGACAGGCTCCCCGTGGGGCGCTTTACTGCGTAGTGGGATACCTTCCTCAAGGCCACGACCTTGCCGACATTTCTCCAGGCCCTAAGGGGTTTAAAGGCCTCCAGGGCAACCCGGTTTGGGGTCAGGAGGAACAAGGCCTCCGCCTCTAATCCTTTGACCCATCGGTTACCTATCCGGTAGAACCTATCGTCCCCTGGATCTGGTAGCTCCATCCTGACAGGTAGCACCCAACCTGCCAATCTCTCCCTCGTTGGGAGCCCTAGCCCGTACACCAGCAGGCCTCCCTCCGGAGAGACCCGCCCCACCTCGTTCACCTTCAGACGCCCGAGCCCTCGCTGGGGGCCTGCTTCCTCTCGAGATCTTCCTCTAGTCCATCCCCTCAACTCCACCCGACGCCTGGGTAAGGCCAACTTCTCGGTCTTGAAGGCAGGGAACTTCAGGTGCTCTACTGCCAAGGCGAATACGGGGTGCATACCGGTGAAGTCCTTTTCAGGATGCGGTGCGGTGATCTCACCCGCCGGCCCACGAATCGGGGACCTAAACGCCAGGAGGCCTGCCCCCTTGGGATTGTCCAGATAGAGGACCGGGAGGGTCCTCCCAGCGACCACGATCGGTATGTAAACGAGCCTTTGACCTTTGTGTACGAGGACACTGGGGGAGAAGGGCGTACTGGTCGGACCTTCTCCCGCCCGGTAGCTGGTGTAGATCCGGCGCAAGACCGGGGCCAGGTTAAGGGTCTCCCGCTTCCCCAGAGAGACCAACCGCCCCTCGTAAAGCAGGCCTCGACCTTCGGGCGTAAGGCGCCAACCGATCACTTTACCGCGTCCCCTTACCTCCTCCACCCTAGCAGAAGTGCTGAACCAGCGAGGATAGCGGGAAAAGACCGTGGGGAGGCCGGTCAGAGGCAGGTTAGATCGGCCTATCTCCTCCACGCCCACCACCTCTGGATTCATCTTCTGGTAGGCGACATCCACGACCTTATCCGGGTCCAAGCGGGGATTTATAGCCACATACCACCTACCCACACCGTCCTTGGAGAGCAGGTAGGGCATACCCGGAGGAGCGGACAACGAACCACCCGGTCCCGCTATCCTAGGCCTGTCGGGATAGTGGTAGATCCAGAACCTCCTATCCCCTAACCGGCGCGCAGTGATCTTAACCGGAGACAGGGACTTATCTGAGAAGGTGAATCTCCCCTTTCCCCGGTCGAATCGACCGTAGGCCAGGTAGAAGTAGTTGAAGACATCTCTTTTGCCCTCGACTCGGTAGAAGTCGGGGACGAGCTTCCGGACGCCATTCCGATCAACGGCCACTACCTCTCTGCCCCAATCGAACGGGCTCTTATCGGTGGAGTTGTCCACGAGGACCCGTACCTCTTTGACATCTTTGCCCAAGCGCTCTATTCTCTCCGGGAACAGGTAGGCCAGCACGATCTGATCCGTCGATGGCCTGCTAGCTTTGGACAACCGACGGGCGTAATCTATACGGATCTGCCCAGAATTCGCCTTTAATAGGAGCCCGTTAGGGGTCTCCTCTAGCTTCACCGGCACCTTAGGACGGGGCAGGGACGCAGGAAGCGGTTTCTTCAGGAGGGCAGACCTTACGGTCATAAGGGTAAGCATCCTTTCTTTATAGTGATCCGGGACTGGATGCCTGGTAGCGAAGAGCAGATCCACGGGCAAGGCGTAATCCCAGCTATTCTTTTGGATCCTGACGAATCTCACCCCGCTGGAGACGATCGCACGCACATCATAAATGTCCCGGGTAAAGTCGAAGAATCGAGGCAGGAAGTCCCTCACATCCACGATGGCCTTGGTCCTGGCATCCGGTATCAACATCTGGGCTAAGGCATCAGCGCGTTCAGCCAACTGCTCCCGTCTCCCCACCGTCACCCGCAGATCTCTCCCCGGATAGCTCACCAACAGACCTCGAGAGGCCTCGTCGACGACCGCCAATATCCGCGTGCGGGTAACGGGATCCATTGCGGAAAAGGCCCACAGGTCCCCAGCCCGATTGGTAAGCTCCCAAGTCACCAGCCGATCGTCCTGGTGTAGGCGGTTTATCGCCTTCACCACCGTAGAGTCACCCTTTGCGGAGATAGCCCCTCGATCCAGGTCCACCCCAACCGCCTGATTGAGGGCGTCGAACTCCCTAGATAGGAACCTATTGGTATTGGGATTGTAAAGCAGTCGCACCATGTAGGAGCTATCCCACGGATTGCGGTTCACATAGAGGGGATGGAGCTCCATCAACCCTGAGCGTTTGTAGCCCTCCATAATAAACCTCTGGTCCTTAAACTGCAACCTTCGATAAGACCTCTCCCCTCCTACCAGCCTTCCCAGAGGTCCCCACTCCAGGGCAGACTCGAGCCCAGTTAGCGCAGAGGATTCCAGTAGATTGGCCTGACGAGAATAGAGATAAGAGCGATAGTCGTAGAGTATCCTGA
The DNA here is from genome assembly GCA_015494465.1 of Candidatus Omnitrophota bacterium. GTDB lineage: Bacteria > Omnitrophota > Gorgyraeia > S143-82 > S143-82 > S143-82. The sequence continues at coordinate 135,150 of WGBD01000004.1, forward strand.
CATCCCTCCAATCCCCGCCTTTTAGATCCTTCACCTTTCTCACATTGAAGGGATAGTCCAACAGCCCCCAATCCCTCCAGCTGTCCAGCTCCAGTGCGGTATAGGCGTACTCTGATGCGTACGGCCCCTGACCCAACTGGAAGAACTGGGCGACCTCGTTCCTACTGCAAGCCAAAGCGTACTCCTTGAACCCAGGGCTGTTGAGGACTGCCTCTGCCAGATTCTGGACCGGCCTGCCTCGCCAGGCGTCGTAAGGCAGTTTTAGCATGTGCAAGAGAGACGAATGCCTATAGAACTCCCGCCCGAAGCGGGTCTCTTCTATCCCGTCGAGACCTGCTTTGATTCCAGCCCCTAGGGCGTATAGGGTGTCCGCCACCGCAAAGCCGAATAAGGACCGATTGAGAGGATCGTCTATTCCCACCGCGTCCGCCAACTCGTTTAGGCCCAAGGCGATACCTGCCTTGGCCAACGAGGAACTAAATGTCCTAACGAGGTCCTGTCGCCTGCCGTAGAGCGTAGCGTAAGTAGCGCTAGTGAGGATCGGGCTGAGGTACTGGGAGTACTGCAAGGCCTTCTTGCTTCCGGTGAGCTTGGCCAGCCCGATGGAGCTCCCGACCACGACAGCGGTAGGCAAGGCCTGATACACCGCCTCCCGCAAAGAGAACCATCCTGCGGACAGGCCAGAGATTCCCTCGAGGTTGACATCGTCTATTCCCAAGATCCTACCGACCGGATCGGAATAGAGGTGGGATGTAGTGGAGATCTCCTGGCCCAGATCCTCCAATCCCAGACGGGAGTAGAGATCGGTAGAGGAGAAGAGGGCAGAGCTAATACCGCTCGCGACTATCCCTGCAGACAGAGAGGTCAACATGCGAGCACCGTATCTGGTGATCGCGCTGTCGTACTTGGAGTAGTCAAACAACGCCTTCTCCAACCCCACGCTGACCCCAGCGGTAAGTGCTCCCCGCAGTGATCCCACCCCCAATCCCTGGAAAAATCCCTTTAGACCACCCTTAAAGGCCCACTTGTGCCCGAGGAAGGAGACCTTGGCCCCCATCGACCCCGCCAAGGCGGTGCGAAACGCGGTGCTAGAGAGCATACTCGAGAATTGGACCAGCGCAGGGCTCGCGCCTGCGCTCTGGAGGAGTTCTCCTGCGATGTTGGAAAGGTTACCCGCTATCAGGCTGGTAGTGAAGCTTTGGGAAAAACTGAGACCGGAGACCGGGAAGAAGGTAGCCCCCACGAAGGCGGATCCCAAACTCAATCCCAAGGACTTTAGGGTGTCCTTAAACGATGTCCCAGGGAGGAGCTCGTCTATGTCCAGGGCATCTTTTGGCCCTTCGCGTCTGTAGCCACCTCTTATCCGACCGGGGGACTCTATGGGTCCTATACCCTCGACGATCACCCATCCTGACCAGGTTTCCAGAAATTCCTTCCAGGCCAGTCCCCGCTCCTCTCCCCCGTCCCACACCCATATCTTATCAGGGCCCACCCTTTCGACTACCAGATAATGGGCCGGGGACATGTGGACCAAAAACCGCAGAGAATCGTGAATCCTCTCTCGGAGGAATCCCCTCTTATCCCTAACCCTAAAGAGGCTCAAGGGGCGTCTGTGCTTCAGGGCCAAGAGGTAGACCGAGGACAAGAGCACGCTGAAAGGATCCCGATCCCCAACCCGTCTGTCGAGCTGATCCAAGAACAGGGCAGTTTCCTTATCATCCAAACCCAGGAATCTGGCCAAGGCCTGAGAGGCACAATTGGACCTCACCGAGTGATCCCCAAAAATCACCGGACGCCCCGGTCCCCTTAACGAATAAGACGATGTCCAGGCGATCTGATCAAAGGCCAAGAGCAGGGCCATCGACAGACACAAGGCCCTCTCCAACAGCCCGGATCTATAGGACGAAGACACCCCGCTTGCGATTTTTTCTTTTTCCCTCATCTCGAGCATTGGGTATAATCTCTAATCAGCAAGCAAATTCTTGATTAACATTTTAAAATCTTTAAATAATATCACAGTCCGAGGCCGTTTTCAAGTCGGCTCCGCCTCCGCTTCCCTAATTCCTTGACAACCAACGACCTATGTGATAGGCTAGACTCGCATATGGATCCCGAAACCCACAAGAAAGTCCTGTCCAAGTCCATAGAGGCCCTCAAGTCTGGGCACAGGGCCTATGCAGTGGCCCTTCTCAAGTCCCTGCTCAAGGAAAATCCCGACGACATCTCCGCAAGGAAACTCCTATTCAAGGCCCTCCAGGAAAGTACAGGGGTCTCGCGCACGAACAAGCTCCAGTCCTACTTCCTCAAGCTAAAGGCGGAAAAGGTGCTCAGCTCAGGCCAGACCCGCAGGGCCTTGGAATTACTCCAGCAGGCCTTGGAGCTAAACCCCTTAAATGTCTCAATAATCGTGGCCATAACCGAGATACTCTCCACCCACAATCCTCAGGCGGTGGAACTCCTCGAGAGCATAGATGTCGAACACATACAGGACACAAACCTGCTCAAACGAATAGCCAGGGCCTACCTAAACGCCAAGCACCTGCCGATGGCAAAGAAGGTATTGAAACGGATACTAATAGTCCAACCCGCAGACCTGGAGTCGCAGAAGATGCTGAAGAACCTCGAGGCCCTGGATGTGTTAGAGAGGGAGTTCAAATCGCCCTGAGGAGTACCCCTACCGCGAAGAGGTTTACCACCTGGGCGGTCCCACCGTAGCTCACGAAAGGCAGAGGCAGACCCTTTGGAGGTAGCATCCCAAGATTTACGCCGAGGTTGATGATCGTCTCTATGGCGAATAGGGACATGATCCCCACTATCAGCAGTTTTCTAAAGGGGTCCCTCTGCTGTAGCCCCGCCCCGAAACCCTGCACGAAAAGGTAGAAAAACAGAGCCAGGACCAGGAAGGTTCCCAAAAGCCCCAGCTCTTCGCCTATCACCGCAAATATAAAGTCGGTGTGAGAGGCGGGCAGATAAAAGAGCTTCTGCAGACCCTGCCCCAATCCCCTACCCACGAGTCCACCCGCGCCCAGGGCGATCTGAGACTGGATGATCTGATACCCCGCATCTCGAGGGTCTGCCCAGGGATTGAGAAAGGCCAATATGCGTTTTCGGCGATAGCCCGCGGATAAGACGAGGATCGAGACCACCGGTAAGGAGATCAGGAGCAGAGAGATTAGGTGGGAGAGCCTAAACCCCGCAGTCCACATCAGACAAAACAGGGCCCCTGCGCAGACGACGGTGGTCCCCAGATCCGGTTCTAGTAGGACGAGCCCTGCCATCACTCCAAATACGATAAACACGGGGAACATCTCCCTTATGTCCACCAGCAGGCTGTTCTTCTCTTCCATCTTCCGAGAGAAGAGGTCTGCGGAGTACATCAACAAGAAGAGCTTGGCCAGCTCAGAGGGCTGGAAGTTTATTCCCCCCAAAGATAGCCATCGCCGCGCCCCTCCCACCTGTTTACCTATACCTGGGACCAGTACCAGGCCCAACAACCCCAGGACCACCAGCATGCCCCACTTCCCGTACCTCCTCCAGAAGTCAATGGGGATCTTGTAGCCCAGCAACATCGCCAAGATCCCCAAGAGAGAGAAGGCCAGCTGTCTCTTAAAGTAGAAGGCCGGATCACCGTTGTAGGCCTGGGCGTAGGCGAAACTGCTAGAATAGACCATGACTATCCCCACCCCTAGGAGGGCAAAAACGGTCCCCAAGATCCTCTTACGGAAGAGGTCCGAATCAGTCCCGCTTATGCGCCAGAGCCTCTGCGACCAGCTCATCGAAGACCCTTCCCCTTTCCTCGTAATTCTTAAACTCGTCGAAGCTGGAACACATGGGGGAAAACAACAAGACATCACCGGATTCAACGACCGAAAGCGCCTTTACCACCGCCTCCCTCAGGTTTTTTGCCGGTAGCAACTTTTCAGCCCCCATCGAAGACAAAGCGGACGATATCCTCGTCCGTGCAGGTCCGCAGGTCACGACCTTCCGAATCCGGTCCGCCCAAGGGAGGATCCAATGATAAGGGCTGTCTTTCTTGTCCTTGCCACCACAGATCAACACGATGCGCCTATCGGGATGGTCTCTGACGACCCGCTTCAAGGCCCAAACGGTAGAGGCAGGGTTGGTCGCCTTTGAATCGTTTATCACTACTAAATCGTCCAGTTCCTTTTCACTGGCACGATAACGAAGCGGAGCGAAGTTCTCCATGGCCCGATCCCAGTCCAGCCCTATCCCCAAAGACCTGCAGAGGGCAACCACCCCTGCTTGATTGTCGTCCCACCTATCGTTCGCCTGAAACCAACTCACTCCCGGGATCGAGACCCCCATCAATACCTCGTCAGACGAATTTAGGAACGCAAATCTCTTTTCCTTCATCCTAGATATCGGAGAAAGCTTGGCGGAGATGTACTCTTCCATGTCCCTGTGCCAATCAAGGTGATCCGGGGTGATGTTGGTGATCAGGAAACGATCCGGGGTAAAGGTGCGGGAGGAAAATAGTTGAAAGGAACTGGCCTCCACAACTGCCACCTCGCTGTCCCCGTCTAAAATACTCACGAAGGGCACGCCGATGTTCCCGCACTCCCTGGCCCTAATACCTGCCTTGCGCAGGAGATGGGCAGTGAGGCAGACGCTAGTGCTCTTTCCATTGGTACCGGTGATGCAGACGACCCTCCCTGAGAAGAAGTCTTGGGCCAGGTCCAGTTCGGAGCACATCTTGTCTTGAAGCTCACGAGGAAAGGAGTCCGGGCGGATGGATGGACTCAGGACTATCCGCTCTGCCCGAGAAAGGAATTCCCAGCTGTGCCCGCCTACCTCCCACTCCGCCTCTGCCTTCTCTAATAATTCGATCAGGTCCTCTTCCAAGGAGGGAGCGGAGGTAGACAACGCGAATCTGATCTTCCGCCTGGCAAAGAACGAGGCCAGTGCTCGGGCAGTGATCCCGGATCCAAGTATCAAGAAGTCCCAACGACCTTTCATCGCAGTTTAAGGCTGGCCAGAGACAGTATCGCCAAGAGCACCGAGACGATCCAGAACCTGACTATCACCTTCACCTCGTGCTGTCCTCCCACCTGAAAGTGGTGATGAATAGGAGCCACCTTGAACGGACGCTTGCGAAAGAGGCGATATCCCGCAACCTGCAATATCACCGAAAGGGCCTCTGCCACGAATATACCCCCCGCCAGGATCAACAACACCTCCTGCTTCACGAACAAGGCCACCGCCCCTATCAGTCCCCCCAGGGCAAGGGCACCGACATCCCCCATAAAGACCTCTGCCGGGTAGGCATTATACCACAGGTACCCCAATCCTACCCCAAACAAGCCTGCACACATGACCGCAACTTCTCCTACCCCCTTCACATAAGGCACGAACAGATAGGTAGCCAATCGATAGTGGCCGGCTACATAGGCCAGACCGGCGTAAGTCAGGGCCACCATGATGGTGGTCCCGATGGCTAACCCGTCCATCCCGTCGGTGAGGTTCACCGCGTTGGAGGTGGCAGTGATCACCAAGGCAGACCACAACGGATAGAATACCCCTAAACCTATCACCAGGTGCTTGAAAAATGGGAAGAATACATCTTTGGGGAACCAGTCTTGGCCCAGCAATACGAGGCCTACTACCAGGCCCGCTACGGCCTGGTTTATCAACTTAGTGCGTTTGCTTACCCCCTTAGCAGAGTTGGTCCTCAGCTTTCGCAGGTCGTCTATGAGACCTAATAGCCCCAGGTGGAGGACGACATAGGTGCCTAACCAAGGGAATATCACCCGCCAATCCACCCACAACACCCACACCAAGAGCAATGAGACGAGTATAAATATCCCCCCCATTGTGGGTGTGGAGCGTTTGCTCTCGTGCCACTCGGATAGCTGAGGACACTCCTTTCCATCCCGGGTAGGCTGATAGGCCTGCAAGCGCAAGAGGTATTCCTTGCCAATTCCTATTAGGTACCAGGCCACCAGGAAACCAGTCAAGGCGCTCATAAGACCCCGAAAGGATATGTAGCGGAGGACATTGAACCCGATCCATACGTCCTTAAACCGATAAAACAACCAGTAAAGCATGCCAGTCTAATCCTCCTCCGGGGCTACGACATAGACTATCTCGCCTGGCCTGCCCATGCGGTACTCCCTCCTAGCCAACTCCTCAAGGGCGGATGGATCGTTTCTGAGTCTCTCAAGGCTTTCCTTGAGGTAGGCGTTCTCCTTGCGAAGCAGTCTTACCTCCTTAGAGACCTGCCTTATCTTGGCCAAGGTTAGCGAGTACCTCGAATAGGCCGGTCCAAATACGAAGATCAGGACGACCACTCCTAGCAAGACGAATAGAACCGTCCAGATCCGCACCTCTTACCCCCCTTTTACCGAGACCCTCGTTCCCAGATTCAGAAGCGAAAGGTCTTCTTAAAGAAGACCCCAACCTCGTCATCCGAGACCTCTATCTCGGTCTCGCCACCTACTAACCTGGAAAGATACCTCTGAAAGTCTTCTAAGCCTTCGACTGTATCCACTGCGGTATCAACGGGATAGGTTAGATACCAAAGGTGATGATCTCTGGCGATCTCTCCCCCTTTTTTGAGGGCCTCTTTACCCAATTCCTTCTTGAGCCGGGATAAGGATACCGACCTGCGCGCCTGCCTTTGCCTCTCCAGCTCCTCTTTCACCTGCTGGCGCACCTTGCCGAGGATGTCCTGATCTGCAGGGCTTAATCGTACTATGTACCTGCCTCCCCGGACGGAAACCTCTTGAGCCTGGGCCCCTGAGGAGCCCTCAGCCGAGCCTTCCACATTCCAGAGCAGGCAAACCAGAGCCATCAATAGACCGAATGTATAATGTTTTCCCTTTGCCATATGTTCTTCTGCTTCTCGTAGGCCTGAACGAAGTACTTCACCACCTTGGGATCGAACTGATAACCAGCGTTGTAGACAATCTCCTCCACCGCCACCTGGAAGGGCAGGGCCTTCCGGTAAGAGCGGGTGGAGGTCATGGCGTCAAAGGTATCAGCCACTGCTATTATTCTGCCAAACAAGGAGATCTCCTCTCCCCGTTTTCCGCTGGGGTAGCCTTTTCCGTCGTAACGCTCGTGATGGTCCAAGATCCCTGGCACTATCTTCTCGGAGTTGGATATCTTCCCGACTATCTGGGCCCCGATGACGGGATGCTGGCGGATCTCCAGGTACTCCTCGTCGGTCAACCTACCGTTCTTGTCCAACACCACATCCTTTACCCCGATCTTGCCCACATCGTGCAAGAGGGCGGAGATTCGTAGATCCGAAAGGCTATCCTTATCGAGGCCCATTTCCCTACCTATAGCCACCGCATACCTCGTAACGCGCTCAGAATGGCCCCGCGTATAAGGATGCTTGGCGTCTATAGCCGAGGCGAGGGCAAGGATAGTGCTCAGGTAGAGGTCTTCCAACTGGGAGTAGAGCCGAAAGTTCACCAGCTCACCTAGGAAGGGAGCGGCTATTGCGGTGATAAACGGGCTCATCTCTCTCAATTCGTGCTCTTGCCGAGGGGATATGAGGACTATCGCGCCCTCCAATTCCTGCCTGGAAAAGAGAGGGATCCCCGCTACCGCCTTAAGCCCTCTATTCAATAGTGCCTCTTCTTGCACCCCATTAGTCAAAAGCTCCTTCCTGGAAAACACATCCAAGGCAGTGCCTTCCATAAGGGCCAGCAGTTGCAGGTTAAATAGCTCGTCCGTCTCCAGTCCTTCCGCGTGCACGAGGGAAGGGACTGCCTCTGGTCTCCGGACGAACACCCCAATCTTGGTCTCTACACCGAGCATCTGCCGGAGCTGAGCCCCCAGTTCCTTCCCCGCGTCTTCGAGGTACTTGACGCCGGAGATGGAGCGAGCAGCGGAAACCACCGCGTTCGCCAGCTCTACCGCCTCCATATGCACCTCCATCCCACCCTCAGTCTCCCACCTGGGAATCCTTCGGCAATACCGTGATGTCGAAAACCCCGTCTCCGTCGTTATCCGGCCCAATGAGAATGTCGACCGTCACTCCCTCTGCCTCAAAGTCGTTGATGACATAATCCTCACCGTTAGCTATGGTCTCGTACACCTGGGGATTGGACACGATCTCGTACCAGCCCCGGGTCTTGGCGGACTCGTAGACATACCTCAACCTCTCCGAATTCGACTCCATACGATTGAGATTACTATAAGACATGAGCATGTAGAGAAGGGCACTGACCACGATCCCGGCTATCAGGGCAACTGCCACCACGACCGAGAATATGACTAAACCGGATTCGCTTTTCATCTCACTCCAGCCCCTCAGGCAGAAGAAACTTGCATATCCTCTTAACCTCCTGACCGTACCTATCCACCAGGTGGAGGAACAATCCAACTACGGTACCCTTTTCTTCGTTACTACAAATAAACTGGGTGTCGCCCGCTACATCCTGGGCGAGCAGGGCACCGTCCAATATAGTAGGTTGACTCAAGCCCACCTCACCGTAGACCAACTCATCCCCTTCGATCACCCAGCAGACCTTCTTCACATTCCCGTGATCGTTTATCTTCAATTGCAATTCGTCCGAGGTACAGGTCAACACATTGGTCGCCAGGACCTCGTAGCGCTTCAGGGATGCAATCGTCACCCTGGCATCGTCCAGCATACGGTACTTGGAGATCACCTTAGAGAAGCGTTGGGCCTGGAACTCGTAGAGAGAGGAGACGGTGAGAAAGAGCAGGCCCGCCATGGCCAGCGAGAGCACGATCTCCATCAAGCTGAATCCGCGCCTACTCATAGTTGACGGTCACCTTTACCTGCTTTGCGCTCAAGACCCCATTGGGCCAATCGCTCACCGGCTCTATGTCCACGCAGATCTGTCCTTTCAGATAAGACCCACTCGAGACCCCAACATAGTCGTCTATGTTCTGACAGCCTTCCAGGGTCTCGTTTATAGAATCGAAGTCCATCGCCAATATCTCCTCTAGTTTGCTCCTGGCCACATAGACGGCCCGCAACTTCTTATCCTGGACACTGTTGCGCCCACCTAAGAAGTCAAAGACTGCAAAAACCACATACACGATCACGCCAATGATGACTATTGACAAGACGATCTCCATCAAAAATGTACCTTTGCTTTCCCGTATGTGCATACCCGTCCCCCACTATTGCGAAGAGCTACAATGCCTCGACTGCCACCTGTACCTTGTGCCCGTGGCGGTGCCTCTTGGCCTTCCTCTTTTTAACCTTTTTCTTCTTATCTTTAAAGAAACTTTTCCCTCTCTTGGGGAAGTCGTCCGTAGGTTTTACCGATCTATTGTACACCCAGACCTTGTCCCCTCGGGTAAAAGCACCGAAGACCTCTCCAGGTTTGCGCAAACGAACCAGGCCCTTATTGGTAATCAGCCAATCCGCCTTAGGGGTTCCCCAGTTAACCGTTAGATGAAATCCCAACACATCCGTCTCAAATAGCCTCCCTACGCTGTAGGTACCTGTTTGATCATCGTCATCCTCATCGTCATCGTCATCGTCTTTCAAAACGAGATTAACATCCCAAGAAAATGGAGGGTCGGAGGCGTGCAAGAAAACATGTATATCCTCAGGGGAGGTATTGGCTCCCAGATGGGGGGAAGCCAAGTCTATTAAGGCATTGGCAAGCATAGTAAAAATAGGGCAATCCGAACAATTGAGGCACAAACCGAGGTCCTCTTTCGAGAGGGTATGGGGCGGTCCCAATTTACGGGCAAAGAGTGAAACCGCAACCGTCTGGCTCAAAGAGGTAGAAGTGGTAGAAAAGGCCTCGTGGAGCTTTGCGGCAGAATACGGCTTATGCATAGCCAAGTATGCCAAACGAATTCGACCTTCACTGGTATAGGGATCCGCCCAAGCAACAGGGATTGCAGACAGATTGCCAACGGGTAAGGTCATCCCTCCTTCGATGAGAGCTCTTAGCTTCTTCCAATCCAAGAGATAAATAACCACATCGTCGGGATCCCACTGGACAGTGGCAGGTAAAAGATCTTGATCGGAGACCTCTGCGTCATCCAGCTCATTGTAACCGACCACTTGGGTCGGATACGATCCATAGGTAGCCCCCGGCCTGATCTCGAAGAAGGTTCCCCGCACGCCTACCACCAGATCCGGGGTCCAGACCAGAAACGGTCTATCCGCAGAGGCATGGCCTATGTCAAACACGAAGCTAGACGGCTCGTTGGGATCGGTGGATTCGATGTACACCCCGGTAATGGCAAAGTTGCCGTCGTCGTCCAGAAAGACGATCTTCCCACCTTCCATTATCCTGACCAGGCTTATCTTCGAGGGATCCGTGCCCTTGTTCAACAGGATTACCACATACTCTTCCTTGCTGGGATCGTTATCGGGGATCTCGAATATGTCCCCTTTCTTGAAGCCCAATCCTGCCTTGTTTATGTGTTCGTAGGTATGGCCGTCCCGGGCGAGCCTGCCCTCACCGTCTATCTCCACGATCATGGCCAGGGGCTCGTCCACCGCTATGCCGGTGAGCTGAACGGTGTTCACTGCCGAGGCCTTAGCCGAAAATCCAAAGAGGATCGACAAACAAACGATAATATTAAAGGTGACAGTCTGCACTCCTCTCATCTCCCCACCTCCTTGCTACCTGGAAGTATAGCAGAAGGTGAGAGTTTTTCAATCCAGTCACTCCTGCTTCTGCCAAGGATACAGCGCAAGAGGGCCTTCAGATGGAGACTATCACCCTGGGAAAAGAACCGCAGCCTTAACTCCTCTATAGGGAGCTTGTCCCCCTTCGCAGAGCTCCAGTAGGCGGACTGGGCAACCCTCATCTTCAAGAGCCTCTCCAATCCCCACCTATCCACCCATCCACTCCTTATTGCCACCTCACCGTAGAATACCGGCCTTCCCCTAATCCTCTTGACGAACACCCCGCCTTTGACCTCCCCCCAGAGCCTTACCTGCCCCAACAGCTCGTACTCCAAGCGGGCCAGATCAATACGGTCGAGGTCAACATATCCCAAACCCAGCTCATCCCACCACACGAACATCATCCGCGCACCTGTAAGGGAGATCCACCCCTTTATCTTGGAATCGGAAACCTCCCCCTCTACTTCTAGGCCCTCTGATCGGATCCTGAAGAGGAGCCTACCATCGCCCTTGTGGACCAATCGCCCAAGGAAGGACAATTCCTCCCCGCCAAAGGGAATCTTTCCAGAGAAGACCGCCCCCTGTTTGCCTTTGCGCAGACCTAATTCCCTAACCTGCATTGGGATAGGATTACAAAGCCTCCCCTCGGGAACCAGCCACTGCAGGGAATCGTCCTTCTCTATAACCTCCAACCGATCGAACTCGACACTCACGGGGCCGGACTGGAAGAACAAGCGATGAGGATAGGACTGGATCCGGACCTGGGCAAGGCTAAGCGTTGCGAGCGCGAAGAGACTGAACGAAGTCGAGAAAAGCCACCTCGGGATTGATACCCAAAGAAAACGCAATGTGCACTACCCCCCTTAGGACCTCCACCAATTCCCTGGTTCCTATTTTACCAGACAACAACTCCTTCAATCTAGCGGTTTCTGCACTTAGATCCACCTCAACCGCCTGACCGCGCTTACGCATCTCCTTGAGATAGGTGAAGTACTGAAAGAGGGAAGGGGCCCCTATCGGAACCGAGGCCCACACCCCCCGATCCTTCCCCTTCTCTTCCTTTTCCTTATCCTTTATCCGGGTCCAATTTCTGATCACTTCCTGGCTATCGTCCAGGCTAAGGTCTCCAAATACATGGGGGTGTCTCCTTATCAGTTTCGAATTTACACCCTCTAGGGCCTCGGATATCGTGAACTGGTCCCTTTCCTTGAATATCCTGGCAAGGAAAACGGTCAGCAATATGACATCGCCTATCTCCTCCTTTACCTCCTCGACATCCCCCTGGTTTATCCCCAATATCAGCTCGTGCACCTCTTCCAAGAGAAACTCCTTTACCTCCTTCTCGGTCTGTTCTCTATCCCAGGGACATCCCTTCTCCGAGCGCAAGACATCGACTATGCCCACCAGGCAGGCAAACCTCTCCCCCGCCTCTTTATCTTTGGTAACCGCAACCTCTTGGCAGATATCCATCCCGTTTCACCTCCTCAATGGGTACGCACCGGAACCTCTTACCCGAGACGGTCGTGTGCCAACCCAACCTATTTGCGTAGACCTCGCAGTGATAGACATCCCCGTTTAGCTTAAGGTGAACGCACGGATCGTCCTCCGCCCCACAACACCTACCACAGCGGAGACACATCTCCTCGTGTCTTTGGCGGAGGTAGGAGGTCAGCTCTTTCCGGGTCAAATCTCCACTATCTCCCCACTGACTTCTTTGCCATCTACCGTCAACAGACCTATAGAGTTGTAAAGGGTGTATATCCGATCCGTAGCCGACCCTGGATTGAAGAAGAATATCCCATCTATCCACTCCGCCATAGGACTGTGAGTATGCCCGAAGACGATAACATCCACCGGCTCCGGGAACTTCGTCTTTATCCTCTTCACTATACCCGAGGGGGGACCCCAGCCGTGTATGAGACCTATCTTCACCCCTTCTACCTCTTTTACCACCTTCTCCGGCAGGTTGGAGGTGGGCCCAGAGAGGTCCATGTTGCCCTTTACCGCAATAACCGGGGCCAACCTCTCCAACTGCTTCAAGATCCGAACATCTATTACATCGCCAGCGTGCAGTATTAGGTCAACACCGGAAAACTTCTCGAAAACCTCACCCGGGAGCTCACCTTTACTGGTAGCCGGCATGTGGGTGTCCGATATCACACCTATCCTCACCATACCACCTCTCCTATGCGATGGAGCTTCAACAGGTGATTCAGAAGGTGATAGTCCCAGATCCAAATCCTCTCTTCCTTGGCCACGACCTTAACTGGCGGAGGTACTTCTTCCAGCGATATCACGATCCTCCTGTGGATCGGGGGCACTGTCTTCGTCTTAACCAGATCCACGAACTCAAATGCGCTCTTCTCGTCCCAAACCCTCCTGAAGGAAAAGACCCAGCGATAGCCTTGCCGGGTAAAGGCGCAATATATAGGGAAAGCATCGTCTATAACCTCCACCCTATCAATAGCGTAAAAACGCACCCTTCCCCGACGAGGCAATTTTATAAACTCGTCCCGGAAGGACTTGAACAAGGACAGTATTTTCTGCACCTCGTCTACGGACTCCTCTTCCCGAAATCTGGCAACCATCTCCCTGAGTATCCCCATGGCCCAGCGGTAATAATCCTCGGGGGCCACATTTGGGTTGTCCCTCCGTATCCTGTAGGCGTGCTGTAGCCAGAAGCGAAACAGCTTGTCCTCGAAAAATAGTTTATCGTGATCCACATGCAGGATCCCGCGCTCCTGGAGTATCTTTACCTTGTGATCCAGGGCAGAGCGGTGCCAACCAAAGCGTTCTGCCAGGTAATCCACCTCCTCCTCATCCGTGGAGGCCATTAGGAATGTAGGTATGTCCGGGGCCTTTGGACCATCGGTAAGGGTGGTTATCATCCGCATGAAGTACTGATGGATCAATCCGTACTGGGAGAACACCTGTTCGAAGATGGCCTCACAGACTGCATCCCAGCTGTCGTCCCCCACTCCAAGCCTTTCTCTTATCCTGCGGGAAAGTATGTCGATGTAGATCGGAGTCCCCCCAGTAAAGCGGTAGATAAACTTCCTCTCCAAGCTAGAGAGGTTAGGCAGTCTCCGGGATAGGAATTCCCTGCCCAGATGCGGGGGAATCGCGCCCAAAAACACCTCTTCAAAGTTGCCAAACAACAAAGACAATTCGGTCTGCAGTATGCGTCTAGCGGTCAAGAGTGAGGAACTGGTGATCAGAAACATCACCCCGGTGTGCCTGACGATCTGCTGGGCCAACCGCCCGAAGGTACCATCACCCCAGATCCTCCCCAGCTCCTCAAAGTTTTCTACGACGAACACGACCCGCCTACCCGATTCCGCCACGAAGGTCTCCAGTATCTCAAAGAGGGAATCGAAGTCCTTTCTTCCCTCCTTTAACAGGTCATTAACCCTATCCACGGTGCGGGGTAGCTCCTCACGAGAGAGGGCCATAAGCTCCTCCAACGGTCTGCCCAACAGGCTCCCAGACCGGTGGTAGGAGGATAGAAGCGAGGTAGAAAAGGAGCGAACCAGGTAGCTAGGATCCAGCTTTCTGGCGTCTATCAAGACCGATACCAACCCATCTGGCAGATCCGCCAAGAGCTGGGAAATCAAGAGGCTCTTACCGATAAAGGGACGACCCAACAAGGCGATGTTCTGCCTATAGCCCTTTCGGTGTCCATCTATCCTGCGGGCTATCAGTTCGTACTCTTTCTTGTAGACCAGACGCAGATCTGAGCCGTTCATTTCAGGTAAGCAAGGGGATTCACCGGCTTCGTGCCCCTGCGTATTTCGTAGTGCACCTTCGTCCCTGGTTCTATCTTGATCAGGGTCTTGCCCCTCTCCACCACCTCACCGACCGAGACCAAGACCTCTCCGTCCGACGCTATAACCGATACGAACCCGTCTCCGTGATCGATTATAAGGGTGTTACGATAGGGGCGCATGTCCTTGCCTAAGAAGACCACCTTGCCCGTCTTAGGCGCAACGACCACACTAGACCTGGCCAGGACCTCTATCCCCTTGTTCACCCAACCATCCTTGGACTGGCGATAAAAGGAGACGATATTGCCCTTCACCGGCCAACGGAATTGCCTCTCCGTAACCCCGTTGTATCCATCTGCAAACTGGAACTTAGACCTGGGTAGACTTGCGGTATTGGGGAGGTATATCTTCTGTCCCACCTCTATGGCATTGGGATCCTTTATGTGGTTCAGCCTTATGACATCCTGCATGTCCACCCCGTAATTCTTGCAGATGCGCCACAAGGTTTCACCCTTGGAAACCACATGATACGGTACGGAAGCACCGCCTTGAGAAAGTGGGCTATTGGTGGCTGGTAAGGAGCTAGTCTTGGGAATCGTGGGATGGGACTTAACGCATCCGGATAGAGAAAGGGCCAGGGCCGACAAGAGAGAAAAGAGAACGATCTGCCCAAAGGATCTATGCCAACCCACCGGGATTCTCTCCTTCAGCTAAAGAGCGGGCGACGGGACTCGAACCCGCGACGTCGAGCTTGGGAAGCTCGCATTCTACCAACTGAATTACGCCCGCACATCAATTCTGAACGCACTAAAATTATACATCAAAGCGGTCAAGATTTGTAGTCCATCAGACATGGACCAGAGGATTTATCTCTGGGAAGATGTTGTTCTTTTCCTCCAAAGAGGAGAGAAAGTCCTCGTCGACATTGCCCTGTTTTATCTCTTCGTAAAGCTTGTTGAAGTTCAACAGGTGCTCCTTCGTCCTCTTCACCGCGTACTCCACATGGGTACCAGTGTGCATGATGAAGGCCCAATCCGAACTCTGGGCCAACAACAACTCCCTCAAGGCCTGCTTTAGGGCCCGCTGAACCCTAGGGTCTGTGCTGCCTCCGTAGACCTTCACCAACTCGGTCATCCTCTCCGAGGCCTTGTGGAGGTGCTTGTATATCCAATCGTTAGATCCGTTCAACCATACCTCGCAATACCCTTTCCATCCCCAGCTGGAGAAGGACGGCGTTACCACCTGATTCCTGGGGTACTCGTTGAGGTATTCCGACGGAGTGATCGTCTTGATGGTCTTCTGGTCGTAGTGGATCTTCTTGAACAGAAACTCCAACCACAACGGCCCCTCAAACCACCAGTGTCCAAACAGCTCCGCGTCGTAAGGCGCAACGATGATCGGTTTCCTGTCCATTATACTGGCAAGGTATTCCACCTGCTTCTCCCGATTGAACATGAAATTCCCGGCGTGCTCAGCCGCCTTCTGCAGGGCCCGGTCGGGATCGTAGACCTCCTTGTGATCGGTCTTTCCAGTGATGCGGTAGTACTTGATCCCGGTGTGCATCCTCAATCCGTTAGGTTGGATGTAGGGCTTGATGTAGTCGAACTCCAGATCGTAGCCTATGTCCCGGTAGAAGTCGCGGTACCAGTAGTCTCCGGGATACCCTTCAACCGCAGACCAGACTTGTTTAGAGGACTCCATGTCCCTGCCAAACACCGCTACGCCAGAGCGGGTGTAAACTGGGGCGTATACCCCGTACTTTGGCCGGGGCGTGCCGTGGAGGATCCCGTGGGATTCTACGAAAAAGAACCTTATACCGAACTCCCGAAGGATCTCGTCGTGTCCTGGATGATAACCGCACTCCGCAAGCCATATTCCCCTAGGGGCCCTGCCAAATACCTTGGAGTGGAAGTCCACCGCTACCGCGACCTGGGCCCGAACGGAGGGCCGGGTGGTCTCCATCAACGGGAAGAAACCGTGGGTAGCAGAGCAGGTGATGATCTCTAAGTAGCCCTTGTCCTGATACTCCTTAAAGGCCTGGACTATGTTTTTGCCGTACTCCAAGAAGGTATCCTTGGCGTCGCAAAAGCGATTCAAGTACATTATTGCCAGGCGCTGGAATTCGGGTTGCCAACGGGTGCGCTCCACTTCCTTGTGGCAGAGCTCAATCAACTGATCTAGCCTCTTGAGGTACTTGTCCTGCAGGTGAGGGTCCATCAACATAGAGACCAGAGGAGGGGTCATGGACATGGTCAAGCGGAAGTCGACCTTTTCCCTCTCCAGCCTCTTAAACATCCAGATGAGCGGGATGTAGGTCTCAGAGATGGCCTCGAAGAGCCACTGCTCCTCTAGATAAAAGTCGTATTCTGGATGGCGAACGAAGGGCAAGTGGGCGTGCAGTACCAGACACAGATATCCCTTAGGCATCACCTAGTCTCCTTGCTAACCACTGGGGTAATCGTGATCTCGTCGACTCGATCTGAAGATACAGCCTTTACGGGTATCTCTTGGACGCCGTCGGGGAGGGCAAACCTCAAACTGAAAGTCCCATCGGGCCGAAGCTGGATCTTCTGGCCTTGGACGGTGACCTCGGCGTCTGGCTCCGTTGCCCCGTAGACGATCAACTCGGTATTCACCACCAGCCAGAAACCGCGTTCTTTCTTCTCCACGCCAGCGCTGGGCTTGAGCATGTGGGCACTTCCGCCCCAGGAGCTGACCGCACCCGAACTGATTGGAGAGACGAACTGCTCCCTCCACAGCCCGTGGATCTGGGCGGAGCTAAGGCCTGCCCCGATCCCTCCAAAACCGACCGAAAGCCCGTAGAGCTTGTTGAACAGCTCCTCTGGCACCGCCCATTCCTCGTCAGTTATCCAGGAAGGGCCATCCAAAGGAGTGGCCACGACATTCGAGCGCACCACAGGATAGAACTTACCATCCGGAGCTAACCATCCCATCTCCGCCACCCAAGACCTGCCAGGGGCATTTACATTTATGTACCATCTCTCCGCACCGTACGGGATCACCACATCGAAGTAGTAATGGGCGTTATTCCCGTTGAAGTCGATATGGCTGATGTCGTAAACCCGCATGACGAACTGACTAGCGGACCTCTCCTCCTCGGGTATATCCTCCCGCCGGCGAGAGACCTCCTCGGGTATCAACTCCCAATAGGCAAATAGCCACCAAGGATCGCGCACCATAAGGACCAGTTTGTTGTCCCCGTAGTAAGAAGGCAGGTCCTCAGGAAGAGGCGCCGGGGCCTTCTCTTCCTGGGCCACGAAGTACTTGGCGTCCTCTACCCGCTCTTGTGGGCTCAACAGGACATCGTCTATGGAGGTAAGCACCTGCACCGCAGGCGCACCGATAGAGACCTCCTGAGAGCTGACGGGCTTGACGCCCTTTTTGAGCCTGCGCTTTATCGTCTTGGCCACTGCCTTGACCTTGCGGGCAACCGCCTTGACCTTGCTCTTGGTCTTGGCAGAGGCCTTGGTCTTGGTGGCTTTGGTGGTTGGCTTGCGTCCCCGCTTTACCGATCTCTTACGCCGTTCAGCGCTGGAAACGGTCTTCCCCTTGCTGTCAGCACTCTTACGCGGCATAGGCCCTCCCTATAATGCAAAGGCTATCAACGGTCACCTCTCTACGGACGAACCCCCATCTCTTCCAGTTTCTCCTTAGGCAGTAACTTGGACATGTCCTTTATGTTCTTCTCCAAGATCGCCTTCAGGTTCTCTAGATCGCGGACCTCGTTCCTCAACTTCCGGATCTCCCTCTGGGCGCGGGCCAACTCTTCTTTCAACCTCTTGTTCTCGGAGACGAGGGCCTTGTTCTGGGCGACGATCTGGTTGGCCTTTTGCTCTAGCTCTTTCAGGGCCTTATCCAGCTTCTTTGCCTCCTGCTCCAACGCACTCCTCTTGGCGGTTTCCTCTCTCAATTGAGCAGAGAGCTTCCTTGCCTTAGCACCCGCTAAAACCCCAAAGAGCACCGCGATAACGGTTATGGCCACCAACGCCACTACGCCAAACTTCCTGGTCTCTTCTACCATCTCCCCCTCCTTTTACTTGAGTTCCAAATCCTCACCTTTTACCACATTATTCCCCTCTATGGGCGTCTGCTCCACGGATACCTTTCTCAATTCCGGAAGGATGACTATCTCCACCCTGCGGTTTTTCCTGCGCCCCTCCTCGGTGGAGTTGTCCGCTATGGGCCTGTACTCCCCGTAGCCTATAGCAGTGAGTCTCTGAGGAGGCACCCCCTTCTTGATGAGGTAATGGACCACATTAACCGCTCGAGCAGTGGATAGCTCCCAATTGGACTTCCAATGGGAGTACTTTATGGGCTGATTGTCCGTGTGCCCCTCCACCCCCACATTCCTATCTGCGATCTTGTACTTCAATATCTCTGCCACCTTATCCAAGATGGGGTAGGCCTCGGGCTTTATGTCCGCCTTGCCTGAGTCGAAGAGGATGTCAGAGGTAAGGGTGATAACTACGCCCCTGTTGGTGAGATCCAGTTTTACCTCTTTATTGGCTATCTCTTCCTTCAACCTCTGCTCTAAAAGGGCCTTTATCTTCTTAAGCTCCTCCAGTTCGGTCTTCTGGATCTTGAGGGCATTCTCCTTCTCCTGGAGCTCCTTCTCCAGCTGATTTATCTTTTCCACATCCGAGCTCAAACGACTTTGGATGACTATGGAACAACCCGCACTGACCAGGCCAAAGACCAATACGAGACCTAACCTTGCGAGGACCTTCATAACGCCCCCTTTCGGATTAACTTTAATCCCTACGATAAAATGGTGGAGGTGCGGGGAATCGAACCCCGGTCCCTGTCGCCGACCTCGGTGAGGCCCTACATGCTTAGCCATCCTTTTGATCTTTCCGGATAACCAGCCGGATGGCGGGCCGATTATCCGGGCAGCCCTTTCCTACCGATCGGGATACAAGGGCGAACTCTCCCGACGGGCGGTCTAGGCCGACCGTCACCTTACCCCGACCGCGAAAGTAAGGCAACGGGCCTGGCTCGTATTAGGCCAGGGCAAGGGCAGAGCCATTAGCAATGGCCTCTGCCTCAGCGATCAGTGCATCGTCGGCACTTATTTGCCACGGGTTTTTTACGAGGCCACCCGTACCTCGGCATGCACCTCAACCAAGGCCTTTCAGCGCAGGTCGAGTCCGTACACCCCCAATTTTCAAAGGACATCGCAGTTCACACTATTTTACTCTCTTCCATTTTCTCAAGCAAACACTATTTGAATAATTTACACCTCACCGGGGATCTCACCTCGGTGCGGCATCTAGAAGCGCCCTCAAGCGGGTATTTCTTATCAAGAGAATCTGATTCCTTTCGCATCCCAAGTAATTGGCTACCACATCGCACTTGGCCCGGAACAGGAAAAAGACCTCCCTATCCACCTCTGAAAGGGATTCGAAGTTTCCCTGCCCCTTGCTTATCACCATGTCCGCAGACCAAAAGACTTTCAAGAACCCCTCGTCCGCCTTATCCAGCACCACTCCCGGAGCGGGTACACCAGTAGTCACGATCTCACATAGTTTATCAAGACCCACTGCCCTTGCTTCCTCTTCGGTCACATCGTTGATTATGGGTCCACCTCTCACCGCAAACCAGATCCGGATCTCTGGGAACCTCTCCCGCAGTAACTCTACGAAAAGCTTATCGAAGACGACCTCACCACAATTATCGCCTATGTAGAGCAGGGTCCGAGCCTCCTCGAGGCTGGAGAGAAATGCAGAGATCTCGAAGTACGGAGACTCGACCATTTCGTGAGAAGAATTTAATATCGTCTCCACCTCCCTCAAGACATCGACATCTTGGGCAACCCCAAAGTCTATGATGTTCCCCGCAATGGCAAACAGTAAGGCCCTCCTAAGCGGATTTGGGCTTTCGAGGATCTTTGCCTTGAGCTCGCTCTCCACCGCCAGCACCGCCTGATTGCTGTGATCCTTCAAGCCCTCGTAGGGATCGGCCGTACCGCTGATCTCAGCCACCGCCCGGTAAACGCCAATAGCGAACTCCGGAGGGGAGATCTCGTCCTTTATACTGCAAAACTGGCATCCTATTGCCCTCAAGATCTCTTTAACCACCGGCTCCTCCAATCCCAGCACCGAACGCAATCCAAGGGCCTGACGCATAAAACAAGGGGCACACTCCAACTGCCACCTCATAAACCATCGCTCCCCATTAGCAGGACGCCACCTTTCTCCTTCTCTTTTCGTCCCTCCTTTAAGCGCCTAAGGACCTCTTCCCTGGACTTTATCACTACATCCCAGGCCACCTTGACCGACTTTACTGAGACCGCGTCGGAGACATTATATAGCAGACGGATGTCTTCAACAACCTCTTCTGGGACATCCTTTAAAGGAAGCCCTGAGAAGGAAAGCGCGTCTGCAAGAGAGATAAGCAGGCCATTGCATATCCTCTGCTTGATGATACCAGGTGCATTCTCTATCGTGTCGTAAAGGCCCTTGGCGTAGCCTGTCCACCACCTAAACCAGGGTTCTTCCCTCAGGAAGTCGGCCAACGGGGTCTCTCCCTTCAGGAGGCCGATCAGGTAATCGTATCCCTGCCTACTCGCCCGACGGTACTTTTCCTGGCTCACCGACAGTCTAAACGGTGGAAGGTACCTCACCAGCCTACCTGCCTCTCCTTTGGCTAATAACTCCTCCTTGAGGTCCCGGGCGTACCTAAAGCCATCGGGCCAGCGACGCTCGTCGGAGAACCTGCCTGCCATAAACAAGGCCTTACCTGCCAAAGCGGAGAGCAGTTGCTCGGTCAGGGCCTCGTTAAAGAACACGGAAAACAGGAACCAGGCCATGGGAGAGGTCTCCCCCGCCTTGTAGCGGTTGTAGGCGTGTCTCCAAGACAACAGTTGCATCTTAGAGGCATCCTCTAGATCCAAGAGACCTCTTATCTCCAGTCCCCGCTTCAAAGCAAGGTCTATTAGGCCAAACAGGAGAAGGGCCTTACCCTCCTTAGTCAGCCCTTCTTCCCCCCAGTAGACATCGGGAATAGCCACCAAGGCCCGTTCTGGGTCGAGGTAAACCGGAGCAGAAAAGACCGTGTAAGGGACTTTCACCACGCTGAGATCTAGTTTCCCAGATCTTACCAACCTTAGGAGCCTGCTCTTTAGAGGGGACTCCACCAATCCGGCCTCGACCAGTCCGATCAACGCCCGTCTTCTCCACTCAACCCTCCCCTGCACTGGGATGGTGAACTGGACCTCCCCCTCGGTCGTCCGTTGGAGGAAGCGCAGTCTCTCCTTCTCACTAGCAATCAATCTCTCTTCCGAATCGAAAAATAGGGCATCCTTCTGCTCGATGAAGTACCAGGTCAAGAAGATCTCGAGGACCTTGTACGCTGGGACCTTCTTCCCGATTATCGCCAGTTTCTTGGGATCAGGATTAAGGGCCAACCAGGTCCTAACCAATTTGGGGGCAACCAAGACATCCCCCAGGGCAGAGTAAAAGAGCCGATACCCTCTTTTCCCAAAACGATGAAAGTCCTTTTGGGCCTCCAACCACTGGGAAACATTCTGAAAGAACTCCTCGTAGAGCTCAGGGTGGTTGGCTATCACAGAAAACGGCTGGACTATCCGGTGATAGAGCATCGCGGAAAGAAAGGAGTAAACAACCCTCTTCTGCCTATCAGACAGTTCTCGGAAAGCAGAAGAGACCTTTTCGGGGGCAACCGAGGACAAGGCTTTCTTCATCCATTCGCGGATGGTCCGGGCCCCATCGGGGAAAGACCTATTGACCACGGCCATCCGCAGTATCCCCAACCTCAAGCGAACGGGGACATTACTCAGTTCCTCGTTCAGACCGAGCAAGAACCCTCGGACCTCTCCTGGCAGGGCTTCCAACCTACTAAGGATCAAACCCCTCCCAGTGTACATCCAAGACAAGGCCTTACCGAAGTCTTCCCCAGTGTAGGCCAGAAAAAAGATTCCCAGGATCTCAACCACCTCTTCGTAAAGACTGCGCTCGTTCTTTATCCGCGAGGCAGAGAACCCTAAATAAGAGCGGAACAGCTTCTGCCACCTCTTTACTACTAGATCCGAACCGTAGCGTTGGGCCAGGTAGGACTTATCCACCTCCTTAGAGAATCCCCTTCCCCTAACCCTGATGGCTATCCCATCTTTGCCCTTCAGGATATCTACCTTGATCTGGGAAAGGAGCGTCCACAGGTGCAAGAGCTCGTGGAGTAGGACATACCTACCAGTCTCGTTTAAGTCTTGGTTTTGAGAGAAACACTCAGGGGAAAGCAGGATGTGCGTCTGCTTAGTGCGGGGCTCGACTACTATTGCCCCGTATATGTCGTGATAGGAATCCGAGAGCCTGTAGACACCCACCTCGGTTATGCCGTTGCTCTTACAGGCCTGGGCAAGCCAACCGCGGAACACCTTCTCGACCCAACTACCCCAATCGCTTGCCAACTCTCCCCAGACCTCACCAACAAATTCGCTCCCATCCCAAAGGACGAAGACTTGCTCTGCAGAGACCTTTCTCTCCTCTTGGCCTTCCCCACGGAATCGTGGGAATAAGCTAATGGACAGGACCTTCTTCCCCTCCGGAGAACGATAAGGCTCTCCTAGATGCAGACCGAATATGCCCAACCTAAGGTAGTCCCGCACCTTTATCCGCTGGGGAGATATATGGTGAGCAGGAAACACTCTCACCGTATTCGGAGAAGAGAGATAGATCCCTCCCATTAACGGGGCCCCTGCTTCTAATCCCGGCCTCAAGTAGGTGTCGAGGCACCTGCGTTTATTCCAAGAAATTAATCCCCCAACACTGGGATCGATCTCCTCCAGGTCTATCCTCGTCCTCAGCCAACGGGAGATCAACCATAGGCGGTAAAAGTCCCTCAACTCCTCATACTCCCTATCCCGGGAGTTGAGCCTGGATTCCAGTTTCTCTCTAATCGTCTCTAAGACCAAGGCGGTCTCTTCGTCAACGGGCCCATAGACCTGATAATTCACCTTAAACCTCACCTCAAACACCCCAAAGGCCTCCTCTGCTTCGGTTACCCACGCGGTGTTTGGTTCGATCCACCACCTCAATGAAATACCGTTACCTAGCTCTAGTCCCGCTTCCTTAATAAGGCGCCCAGCATCTTCCTTTAGGCGCAGATCCATCCTCACCAACCACTCCCCTGCGGGGGACGAGACCAGATTCTGAGAGACCAGATTATTTTCCAGGACCTGGGGGTGGAGGTTTACCCAACAGCTATCTCCTTCCACCCCCAACAGGTCGTATAAGGTCCACACCAGGTGATCTCCATCTATCTGAGCTCCGGAATGGTGCAGAGAAAGGTCTTCAAACCCCTCCCCCTCCATTACCACAGCTATGCCCTCGTCGTAGGCTAGCGAAGAGGCGGAGACGATCAAACTCGTGAACATCACCGCAAGGACGAGCCTAATCCTCGACATGACAGCCTCCTTTAAAGATCACACAAGGTTAAATAAAACTTTTTAAAAATTAGCAACAACTACCTACAAAAACCAAGTTAACGCCCTTATTCCTCAAGTGATTTTATTATGGTAACACAGATCTACCCAAAGAAAAAGGCCTGCGCTAATGCACAGGCCTCCACTTCAATCAGAAGACCTGGGCTACTACTTGGTACTGAACCGATTCAGGAGGACGTTCATCTCCTCCACCTTCCGGCTCAACTCCTCCATCACCGAGGAGATGTTCATCATTGACTGAGTGTATTGGGCCAAGGCAGCAGAGATGTTGGTTATGTTCTGGGAGATGTCATTCGTTGCGATCGCCTGCTCCTCAGTAGCAGAGGTGACATGGTTTATGAACGAGCGCACTTCAGAAATCGCTGAACTCATCTGCTCTATCAAACTCCCCACATCCAAGGCCCGAGAGGCCATCTCCCGAATGATGTCTACATTGCGGTTGACCTCCCCGCTCATGTTGCCTATGTCCTTCTGGATCTTGTCGATGACCTCCCTGATCTCCTTGGTGGAATCCTTGGTCTTCTCCGCCAGCTTGCGGACCTCCTCTGCCACCACCGAAAAGCCCCTTCCCGCCTCACCAGCCCTTGCTGCCTCTATCGCTGCGTTCAAGGCAAGGAGGTTTATCTTGTCCGCTATGTCGTTGATCACGACTACGACATCGCTCACCTGGGTCGAGTCCTGGGTCAGGCGCCTAAACTTGTCCGCAAACTCCTGCTCCACATTCACCACATTCTGGATCTCGTCTATCAGGTTCTTCAGCTGCCCTGTCCCTTGGACCGCTAGCTCGGCTGCGGTCTCCGTCTTCTCGTTTGCCTGCCGGGTAACATCCGCTATCTCCTTGACCGTGGCGTTCAGCTCCTCAGTGGCAGAGGCTATACTCTCGGTCTTACCCGAAAGCTCCCGAGAAGAGACAACGAATCCGTTTATGACCTCTGCGGACTCAGACACGGATTGACTGGCAGCGTGGGAGACATCCTTGGCAGACTTTATCAGCTGATTTAGGGTCTCCATGAACTCGTTGAAGGTCCTGGCCATGAGACCTATCTCGTCTTCGCTATCTACCTCCACCCGAACGGTGAGGTTGCCGTTAGCGCCTCTGCGAAACTCTTCCACGAACTGGGTAAGCGGTTTGAGTATGGAGTTGGCTATGCTGAACGAGATCAGGAACACTATCACGCTTATGAACAGGAAGAAGGCGATGATCACCCGCAAGGCCTGGATCTTTTTCTCCGCCTCCTTCTGCATCAAACCTACTGCCTTGTTCATCTCCGAAAGGAGTTCGACATTGTGCTCCATGATGTAGAGCACATTTTCGTGGGAAACCGCATTTCCCCCTTGGACATATTCTAGTATCTTCTCCATGTGCCCCTTAAATTTCTCCCAGAGGTTTCGCACCTTGTCCAACTGCTTTCTCACCTTACCCTTCGAAGGTGGAACGGCCCTGAACCTCGTCATCTTAAGGTCCAAGGGGGCAGAGCCGCCGTCGTGAAGGGCCTTGAGGGTGACATCAAAGACCTTCACCGTCTTCTTAAGATCTTCAACATCTACCGTGGAGGCCTCTCCCCGTATCAGGTTCAGCATCTCCTTGGTCATCTTCTGGGTGAGCATCCTCTGGCGTCCGGCCAGGTTTATGATCACCGCATCTGCCTTCTGCTTGTTCAAGGTAATGTAGACGGTACCGACGATGAGGATACTCATTAACAACAGCAAACCGTGAGACAGGAACAGCTTCTGACCTACGGAGAGACTTTTTAAGACCTTCATCACCACCCCCTTTTACGCCCCTCGACGAACAGGACTGCCACCCTAGGCCACGAACATTTTAAAAGCCAGTCTTATTTTATACGACCTAACCCATTGGTGTCAAACCAAAAACTAGTGCCGAAGGCTCTTAAGTTCGGACGACAACACTGGAAAAGGATAATGTCCAACTTGCACCCGATAGCTCCTCCCTGGTATGCCGAGTTGCCTAGCAGAGCGTTCCAGCCTCTCTTGCTCCCTAATGGGCACTACCAGGTCCTCTTGGGTCAAGACGAAGTCTACTTCTCTTATCCGATCCTTGAACGAACCCAGATCCACCACCTCTCCTCCCAGGTACTCCAGCTCTTGCAGGAATACGTCGTCCCTATCCAGATCACCGGTTAGGGCCAGCTCACCAGCCAGGTCTTCTCGTCTGAGCCCCGTCCCCCACAGGCACTTTCTGTAGAAGCTGTCTCGGGCGGTAGCGGGATCCTTGCGGTAGGAGAAGAGGAACTCGCGCAGTACATCTGAAGGATAGCGATCCCTACAGGCGATCAGGAGAGCCCTCTCTAGCCGGATGTTCGTCCTCCTCAGGAAGTCCTGTAGACGGATTATCCCCAAGGACCAGGCTACCGCATCGTAGTCGCTCTCACCCAAAGGGAAGTAGCGAGCCAGGACATCGGGATTGAATCCCCAACCGGGAAAGTAGAGCATCTCTCCTATCCCCTGCGCTCCGCCAAGGTGGATATTATCTTCTTTATGAGAGACCTGTAGGTCTGGATCTGGGGCAAGAACTCGTACTCCAACAGGTCTCGCATGGAGACTATGTCCCGAGTGGACATGGCCTTAGAAAGCGACTGTATTATCTCCATGCTCCTGGCGTGCTGTTGCTTGAAATCGATCGAATCCCACTGGAGCTTGGTGTAGTCCACATCCAAGGCCCGAGCGGAGTCGTCTATGATCCTGCAGGCCTTTTCCCAGTTATTCATGGCCCCTACCACGCTAAGCACGACATCCTGATAATCCAGAGAGCCGGAGTCCAGGAACCTGCGCACCACCGCCTCTGCCTCCAAGAGGAAGTTATCCGCGTTCACCAACTCCTCAAGGGCGGTCTCCTCATGCCCCACGGTCTCTATCTCTATGGTCTCGAATTCGCCTAGGTCCTTATCCCTCATCGCCTTCAACTCCTCTAGGGCCAGCTCCTTCCCGTCTACGGAGACCCTCTTGACCTGCCGACCGCTGGTAACGCACAAGTCCTCCAATTCCTCCAACAGCTCTTCCAGCTTGGTGGGACCGTCCACCACGAAAACATCGTCTCTACCGTCTAACAATATCCGCATTCCTTACCTCCTCCAAAATAAACCTGGCGGTGCTGGCTAGACTCTGGAAGTAGAACCTAAACTTCTCCTCTGCCCCTTTCTCCGTCCACAACCTTCTAGAGGCCAACAAGATAGCAGTGGATTCCATGGTCTCCTCTAGTATGTCTATTATAACCCCGTAATCTCTCAAACGGAAATAGCCATCCTTCAGCCTAACCAGATCTCGTTCCTCAGCCAAAACACTGGCGATCTTCTCTATCTCTTCAGTCCCCTCTATCCAATCCCGTAGCCTGGCCTCCGCCCTCTGGACCAGATCCTCTACTCCCTCTCGGGGACTTATCGGCACCCTTGCAATACTGCCCGAGCGCTGGAGGAGGAACTCGGGATCCACGAACTCCATCCCCTTTATCCTGGCCCCGTAGCTGGCGTTAAACACCCGCACTCCAGCGTTGGCCAGCTCTACCTCGAAGTGCTTTATGTAAGAGAAGAAGACATCGTCGGTTATCACATCACCTCCCCTACCCGGCACGGTCAGGAGTCTCCGATTGCTGATGTCGGAAGAAAAGTTGGCGGATCCGGAGACATGAGTGGCGTCTTTCTTAAAACTGAGGTCCAATCCTAAGAAGACTATCTCCTCGGCTCCCAGGGCCTTGGCAAAGTAAAAGGCGCTGTGAGATACGCTCATCCCTTTCTCTATGAAGACCCTCTTGCCGACTATGTCGGAAAAGAGCTGGTGTATCTTGGAGTCCGCCAGTGGGGGAGAGAAGACCTCACCAGCCCAGGAGGCGGGGATGCGGAAAAAGACTTGAGGATCGATAACGAGAGCTATATCCTCCGTTTCAGAAGGAGAAAGGCCCTCGAAGTGGATGTAGTTCAGCTCGGTAGGATCTATGGAGACCACCAAGTCCGGCCTTATTCCCCGCATCAACAATGGCTTCAAGGCGGTGTCTACCGCGACGATCGGGACCTTTCCCTTCACCTCCCTTAAGACCGCAAACGCCCTCTCCAACGAGGGCCCAGGGGCAACGACAGCGACCGTCCCTTCCCCTCTCAGGTGATCCAATCCGGGATGGAGTAGAAAGAACCTCAGGTTGCGGATTATGTTCCTCTGATACTGCCTTCGGTAGCGGGCACCTGCCTCGAAGTTCTTCTTTCCCCAGACGATCAGGTCTCGGATCCTAGCTTCGACCTCATCGTAGTAATCCCTAAACAGGAGATACGAGGTATCGTGGCGCAAGACTATCAGGTCGTTGTTCACCAATTGAAAGACCTTCAACTTGAGCTGGGAGAATATCTCCTCGGGGGTATCATCCAGGAAGAGCATAAGCCTCCGATCCGCAAACAAGGGCCTGAGATCCAGGACCTGCATTGCCAAGCGAAGTATCGGAGGGTGTTGCTCGACCACGACGAATTGGCTTTCGCGAGGGAGTTTCCGTAGGACTTCCAGGACATGGTACCCCAATCCAAACCCCAATAAAAGAACATTCTTGTCCTCAGGGATCGTTAGGCCAGCCAATTGCTCTCTGGCCTCTTTTACTGGGTGCTCGAGGCTGTGGAACAGAAATCGCCGTTGCCCGAGGTAAAGGGCTAGGGAAGGCCAACGGGATCGGGTTGACAAAAGTTTCAACTCCCCCGGAGGACGGGTGCTGGTCACCTTGGAGGCAATCTCTGGCCACCTCTTGCGCAGGACCTGGAGGTTGTCCTGAAATACTCTGGACATCAGTACCGACGCACCTCCCTATCTATGGACTGCAATAGTCCCACGAGGAAGTAACATACCACCAGAGAGGTCCCCCCGTAGCTGACGAAGGGCAAGGGCAGTCCTACTACTGGCAGGTATCCGCAGGTCATGGCTATGTTCACGAAGGCGTGCACGAATATGTATGTGCCAGCAGAGACCGAAAGGAACCTCCCAAACCTATCCCTGCTCCGCAAGGCCAGGTCGAATGCGGATGCCACCAAGTAGGCAAACAGGAGTATGACCAGGGTCGCACCCACTGCCCCCCACTCCTCTGCGAGCACGGAGAATATGAAGTCCGTGTGCCGTTCGGGTAAAAAGTTAAACCTATTTTGGGTTCCCGAAAGGTATCCTTTCCCCCACAGCCCTCCAGAACCTATGGCTATCTTAGACTGCAGTACGGTATAACCTGCTCCCAACGGATCGCGGGAGGGATCCAAGAAGACCAAGATCCTCTTCCTCTGATAGTCCTTAAGGAAGTGCCAAGCAATGGGCAAGAGCCCACTGCTCACCAGCCCCGAGACGATCAGCCAACGCAACCTCACCCCCCACACCAACAGTAGGCTCAGGAAGATGGGTAAAAGGACCAGAGCGGTCCCGAGATCCGGTTCCTTGGCAATTAAGGCAAAGGGAACTGCGGTCATACCCAAGAGAACCCCAAACCACCGCCAGCTGAACCTCTCCTTCAGCGATGCCACATAGGAGACCGCCAGAAGATAACTCACCTTAGCAAGCTCCGACGGCTGAAAGACGAAACCTCCCAGATTCAACCACCTCTTGGCCCCGTATCTCACCTCCCCTGCCAAGAGCACCAACACGAGCAGGGCAATCGAGATCCCGTACAGGACAAGGGCAACCCCCTTCCAGTAGTGATAGTCCACCGAGGCGGTTATCCAGAAGACCACCCAGGCGACCACCATCCACATCAACTGCCTCTCAAACAGATACTGATACACGACCTTGCCCCGGTACTGGAGGGCACTGTAGAGCACGAGTAGCCCTATCAGGTTCAACAGGACCGCCATCCAGAAGAACCTATACCTCCTGAGATTCATAACCCCCTACTCCGCATGTCGTCTATTATCTCCCGCAAAAGCTGGCAGGCGTAGTAACTGCTCTTCCCGTACTCCAACAACACCGCTACCGCATACCTCGGAGCATCGGCTGGGAAGTAACCTACGAACCAACCGTGGGCAGGCTTCCCAGGCACGCTCTGGGCCGTGCCCGTCTTACCCGCCACCCTGAAGTCAGGATAAAACAACATCCGCGCCGTCCCGTCGGGCAGGGTTATCGCCGACTCCAGTCCTAGTCGGACGACATCGAGGTTCTCTTTGTCCAGCATGAGATCTCTCTTCTCGGGAGAATTTATCCTCACCTTACCAGAATACTTACCTAGAAACGGTTTCACCAACCACCCCCCATTGGCCACCGCTGAGACGACCCGCAGCATCTGAATCGGAGTAGCTAGTATGTAGCCCTGTCCAATGGAGAAATTAAGGGTATCCCCGTCGTACCAGGGCTGTCTATACCTACGCCGTTTCCACTCCTTAGACGGTAAAAGCCCCCTTTTCTCACCCGGCAAGTCGATTCCTGTCTCCCTGCCCAATCCGAACCTGCCCCCGTACAAAAACAGGCCATCGCTTCCCAACTTAAGACCTAAATTGTAAAAGTACACATTACAAGAGTGCCCCAGTGCGGAAACCACATTCTCTCTACCGTGGGCATGAGTACATCCAAACCTCACCCCACCGAGCTCCATGTATCCCGGGCAGAAGAAGGTAGTCTTAGGGGTGATCACCCCTGAGTCTAACCCTGCGAGGGCAACCACTATCTTGAAGGTAGATCCCGGAGGATAAACACCCGAGATGGCCCTGTTCAGCATGGGAGAAAGCGGATTGGTCAGGACCTCAACCCTACCGGCGGTGGAGGCATCGCTAACGAAGACATTGTCGTCGTAAGATGGCCAACTTACCATAGAGAGGACCTCCCCCGAGAAGGGATCCGCAAATATCACCGTACCTACCTTGCCTTTGAGGTGGGAAAAGGCTATGAACTGGAGATCCAGATCTATGCTCAACACCAAAGACTCCCCTTTGACCGGATCCCTCTCCTCCAGGACCTTTACCGGCCTACCCAGCTTGTCCACCGCCATCTTGATCCATCCTGGTCTACCCCGGAGATAGGCATCGTAGTACTCTTCCACCCCCATGTACCCCACCCTGTCGCCCCGCCTGTAACCGTAATCCTTGAGCTCCTGGAGGCGCTCCCTGTCCAGCCCCCGCACATAACCGAGGATGTGGGCGGTCATCGGCCCGTAAGGATAAATGCGTTTAGGACGAACCTGGATCGTAATCTGGGGATAGAGGAGACGAATCTCCGCGAACCTGAAGGCCAACCTCTTCGGTAGATCCCTAGCCACGATCACCGGTAGGAAGGGGGCGACATAGTTCCGCCTGTACCTCCTTTTTACCTCCTCCTTGGTTATCCCCATCCACTTGGCTATCAGGGCAAAGGCCTTTTCCTTATCCCTTGCCTGGGGGTTAACCGCCAGGTCAAAGGCCTGGGCACTGGTGGCCAAGACCCGAAACTTCCGGTCCAGGATGTCACCCCTCACCGCAGGGACGGGTACGATCCTAACGAAGTTGCGCAGGCTAAGCCTGGCGTAATAGTCCCCCCTCACCACCTGGAGGTACCACAATCCCACGATCAGCAAACCCCAGGCAATCGCACTAAGTCTGGACACCAACCTTACGCCTTCTGGCACCCAAACCTCCCGTCAACAGTCCCAGGATAAGGAGAAAGCCCCAGGACCTGGGAACCATGGGGAGTATCGCCCAACTCAGGTTGACCCAGGTTAGGACCAAAGCCACGCCCATCTTGGCCAAGGCCCGGGAAAGCCCAAACCACCTCCACAACAGCTCTATCCCCTGTAGGGACAAGAACCCAACCAAGATATGCGGTCCGAGGGTCCCCGAGAAAGAATCCGCAAGCAGTCCCCAGATCAATATCAGACGAGGAGAATCAAACGCAATCGCCCAGGCCAGAGAGAAGCCCGGGCTAATCCTCCCCCAAGACAGGTCCAGAAAAAAGCAAAACAGCAGGCCTACGACTCCAAACCAATCTCGGAAGCGGGGAGCTCCAGCTCCGGTACCAATACGACCACCTGGTAGAATACCATTCCTCGTACGCACGGATTGACCTCCGCGTAACAGTCGATCCTACCGGGAGGGCAGTGGAAGTCCTCTATCTCTCCCAGCAACAGACCACTCGGGAAGAACAGGCTCAAGGCAGATGTCCGCACCGGGTCGCCTTTGTTGACCTCTGCCCTTGGGGTTAGGAATCGCATCTTCACCACCTTACCGCCCTCCAGCACCCCTTCCTCTCTGCTGGCCTCGTCTATCACCACCGCAGAGAATTGTAGATTCCAGGGATAAACCGCCTTGGACATCTCCTCCCACACCTGCACCACTCGACCGCACACCACCCCACCTGGTAACATCACCCCGCATCCCGGTCTTACCCCCTCGTTCGAACCCACATCCAAGTAGAAGAAGTCCTGCCTGCCTATCGGCTGGGCCAACACATCCGCCACGATCTGCCGAAATCCCTTTCCCTTGGGCATGTTCAGGAGGCTCCGCAGGCGTTGGTTTTCCTCTTTGAGGGAATTGATGTAGCTCTTGTAAAAGCCCAATTCGAATCTTTCCTCCTTTAGCCGAAGGTAGTCCTCGTAGAAGGCGGGGAAGTGGAAAATCGCATAACCCATCTCTCCCAGGGAACGCAAAGGGAAAACTACGGGCACGAGTCTCCTCAAGAGTAAGGGCCAGAGATTGATCAGGAGCAAAAAAGATACGAAGATGGCTATAGAGAACCAAACAATCCGTCTGAAGTCCATTATTCGTAACGCACCGGCACGGTGACCCGCCAGAGGTAATCCTCTTCCTCCAGCACCTTACCGGTACCCACCGCCACTGCGGTTATCGGATCGTCAGCTATGATCACCGGTAGACCGGTCTCTTCCGCTATGAGTCTGTCTATACCCCGCAACAAGGCCCCTCCTCCTGCGAGGACTATCCCCTTATCGATGAGGTCTGCTGAGAGCTCGGGAGGGGTCTTCTCGAGAGCCAGCCTCACCGCCTCCACTATCTTGTGGACATGATCTCTCAATGCCTCCCTGATCTCCTCAGAAGATACGGTTACGGTCTTTGGCAGACCGGTCACCATGTCCCTACCCCTTATCTCCATGGTGATCTCTTTCTGTAGGGGATAGGCGGAACCGATCTTTATCTTTATCATCTCCGCGGTCCTCTCTCCTATGAGGAGATTGTAGGTCTTCTTGACATGTTCTAAGATCGCCTGATCCCACTTATCCCCACCCATCTTGATGGAATTGGAGTACACGATCCCCGACAGCGATATGACCGCTATCTCCGTCGTACCGCCACCTATGTCTATGATCATGTTCCCTGAGGGATCCGCTATTGGGAGACCCACTCCTATCGCAGCTGCCATCGGCTCTTCTATCAAGAAGACCTCTCGGGCACCGGCCCTCTGGGCGGACTCCTTCACTGCCCGTTTCTCCACCTCGGTAATCCCGGAAGGTATAGCGACCACCACCCGAGGACTGCTCAAGAATCTCCTCGGCGTGGCCTTCTCTATAAACCTCCGCAACATCGCCTCAGTGGCGTCAAAGTCCGCGATCACGCCGTCCCGCAGGGGCCTGATGGCCATGATGTTGCCCGGGGTCCGCCCGAGCATGTCCTTGGCCTCCGCCCCCACCTTCAAGACCTCGTGGGTGTCCCTAGTCACTGCCACCACCGATGGCTCACACAGGACGATCCCCTCCCCCCGAACATACACCAAGGTATTTGCGGTGCCGAGGTCTATACCGATGTCAGTAGAGAACACACCCCCCACCTTACTCAGCGCCCGGTGCAGGAGAGTTCTAACATCCATAATCCACTCCTTGGCTTACCCGTGACAAGGTCTCCCAGAACTCAGGATAGGAGATGTCCACGCAATTCCTGTCGTCAATCCTATCCAAATCCCCTCCCAAGACCGCCGTCATCACCCCAAAGGCCATAGCGATCCGATGGTCCTTCCAGGTCCTTATCCTTTTGGGGATCACCAGCGGTCTGCCTCCCCAGATCTCCAGATCGATCCTATCCTTCCTCTTTACCACCCGCACATCTACGCCGAAGGCAACGAGGTTCCCGCGGATGGCCTCAACTCGATCCGACTCCTTGACTCTCAACTCGTCAACACCCTCTATCACGCTCTTGCCCTTAGCAAAGGAGGCCAGGACCGCTATGATTGGCACCTCGTCTATAAGCCTGGGGATCTCCTCTGACCTTATCTTAACCGGCCTCAAATTAGTAGATTTTACCACAATATCCGCGTAGGGTTCAGCATAATCTACCTTGTCCACCAATCTCACCCTTGCCCCCATGCGCTTCAGGACATCCACCATACCCATCCGGGTCGGATTCACACCTACCCGTCTTACCACCAATTCAACACCTGGCCTAAGGACCCCGTAGGCGAGGAAAAAGCTAGCCGAGGATATGTCTCCTGGGACGAATATCTCTCCTGGGCTTTCCAGTTCCCAACGCCCGTCCACTATCAAGAATCCCTTATACCTCCTCAAGGGGCGTCCAAAAAGACGGAACATCCTTTCGGTGTGATCGCGCGAGGGGACCCTTTCCCGATAATAGGTCCTGCCCTCTGCGTGCAGGCCTGCGAGTAGCACCGCAGACTTGACCTGGGCACTGGATAGGGACGAATCCCAACGGATACCCCTTAACCTTGCGGGCAGTATCCGAAGGGGCGCCCGCCCGTTGTGGGATTCGATCCTGGCCCCCATCAAAGAAAGCGGACGGATCACCCGCTGCATAGGCCTGCGTCTAAGGGAGTCGTCGCCGTCTAATACCGACTCAAAATCCTGGCCTGCGAGCACGCCGGTCATTATCCGCATGGTGGTACCGGAGTTGCCAGCGAACAGCACGCCCTTCGGGGCGGTGAATGAGAACTTGCCCCTCCCTTCGACCTCTACCCTTCTTCTTTTAGGATCCAGTCTCATTCTGATCCCCAGGGCCTTAAGGATACCAGCGGTGGAAAGGCAGTCCTGGGCAAAGAGAAAGTTCTGCACCTTAGTAGTGCCTCGGGTCAAAGAGGAGAACATAAGCGAGCGGTGGGATATGGACTTATCTGGTGGGACACACAAAACCACAGTAGCCATCTACCAACTCCACGGGTTTTGAGGTGGGACAGGACCTATCCCTGGCCTACTCCATAAAGACGACCCTGACCTGTTCGCCAATGCCCAGATTGACCTCTTCGGGGACATCCATGGTGACCATGTTCCTGCGCACCGTGTCGAAGACCGTAACGAAGCTCTGGCCTTCTTCCGTAGTTATCTTTGCCCTAGCTCCCGCGCTCAGAGACACCCCCCTCGGGAAGGACAACACCGCAAAGCCGTACTGTTTGTTAACCCTGAGCACCCGAGCCAGGAGGTTATCACCCGTAGGGCTTGCAGGCTCTTTCCCTACCACTATCTTACCCAACGACACCGTCTCCTCTTTGGCAGACACGGGGCCAGAGGGACCTTTCGATTTAGCCGTCTTGAGGTACTGACGCATGTACTGTTCCACGCTAAACAACCTGTAGCGGGTCCTCATCAACTCCTTCTTAAGTCGAGCTATCTGCATGGACTTCTCGTTCAAGGCGGAGTCTACATCTGCGAACTCGCTCTTCAGGTCTTCCAGGTCCTGGATCAACTCGTTCTTCTCCTCCTTCAGGTCCTTTATCTCGTCTAGCAATTTCTCTATCTTGGCCTTGTACTCTTCCAGTCGACCTTTCATCTCAGAGAGTCTCTTCTCCTTATCCTCCACCTTTACCTTCCAGAGCTCCAAGGAGTTCTTTAGGGTCTGGACCTTCTGCTCCAGCTCCGACTTCGCCACCCGCTCGTTAAGGAACTGGACGACGAAATATACCGAAGCCCCGGTAGAGGCCAAGAACAACAAAAATACCACTACGACTAATACCTTCTCCCGCTTCGTCATAGCCCCTCCTTTGCCCGCTTAAGAGAGAAAAAGACACCCAAAATACCCAACCACCTGATCGTAATCCCCGCTGGCTTCGGCGCTGGTCTTGTGCCCGATCACCTTTGCGTCCACCTGATTCAGCCCCTGCAAGAGAGAAAGTAGCATCATCGTAGGATAGACCCCACACATAGATATATCATAAGTTTCCACAACATTAAACAACTTTTCTGGATCGATCTCCAAGATCGCCTCGATCGCCAGCTCGTCCTTTTTCAAGGTGGTCTCGTGATCCTCGTAATGGTTCATGTCCGAGCTGACGAGCCAAACGATCCGCCCCTCAAACATCGCCTGGACCTTCTGCAAGGCCCTTCCCAAGGCCAGGTAAAAACCCAACGGTGCACCTGCCATCACCGTTATCGGGACTATCCTGGCCTTCGGGTGAAAGACCTGGATTATGGGCAACTGGACCTCGATAGAATGCTCGTAGAGGTGGGCACTGTCGTCGAGCTCCATACCATCTATCTCGAGTATAGCGGACCTGACCTCGTGGTCCACCTCCACATCTCCCAAAGGGGTGCGCCAAACATCTGCGGAAGAAACCGAACACAACTGCCCCAATCCGGTGTGATTGGGACCCATGATGACGAAGACATCCCTCTCCCCCATACTAGAGATCACTTTGCAGGCTAGATCCCCGCTGAAGATGTAGCCTGCGTGAGGGCTTATCCCTCCAATCGCATCCGCATACCTCTTTCCACTACCCTGACTGGAGATCCAACGCCGGAGGTGGAGCGGATCTCCAGGATAAAACCGACCCGCTACGACCGGATTCCGTATCCTTTTCATGTCTTTATGATACCACTAGTAGAGCAAACATAAAAGGCGAAGCCTCAACGACTTCGCCTTTCTTGGGTGCATTATTGGGGACGAGGCGCTTAACCTCTCTTCCTCCTCCCTAGGTCTAGGAGGCCCAAGCCAGAGAGGAGCAACAGCCCCCTGGCCGGCTCAGAAACCACGCCTGGGGTACCTTAAAGTCACATCGTCTATGTAGACCCAGGATTGGACCGCTACATCTGTCTCGTTCCCAGCAACTTCCTTACCATTTGACAAATTCCAACCCAATTCATTGACCCTAAAGGAGATAACAAACCACGGGCTTTGAAAGACATTCAGGGCGTACCGTAAAGAATCGTCGACATCCTGTAAAGAATAATTACACCGAGCGAGAAGTGGATTGGTAGTAGTGATAGGGATCCGGGCGTCTCATGGTAGGTACGTAGTAGAATATCCCGTTAAGGGCGAAGTATATGTCCGAACAGCCGGAGTCCTTCAGGAGCTGGACCGCGTGCTTCACACTCCCCCGGGGGGTGTGATTCATCCTTACCACCAGGATGGTGGCAGAGCAGAGCCTGGCCAAGAGGCGAGGTTCAGAGAAGATCCGCACGGGGGCACTATCCACCAACACGAAGTCAAACCTATCCCTTACTAAAGAAAAGACCTCTCCTATCCTGGATTGATCTATCTTATCCAGGGAAATCCTCTTCCCCCTGGGCATCAAAAACAGACCAGCTATCTCCGTAGAGACGATCGCCTCGTCGGGATCCAAGGACTCCAAAAGTACATCGCTAAACCCGGTCAACTTCCTCTCCGGGAGGTCGAGGTAGAACAACGAGGAATGGGGAGCACGCATGTCCGCGTCTATGTAAAGCACTTTTGCGGAAAAGTACCTGGCCAAGGTGATGGCGAGGTTTATGGAAAACAAGGTCTTCCCTTCCCCTGCCTGAGCACTGGTCACCAGAAAGTCCTTCTTCCCCAGATGGGAAATGGTCGAGGCACTGTGGCGTAGCTCCTCGATCCCTTGGGGAAAGATCTCGTAATAAGTGAAGACCTCGGGAGAGACATCGCCAAATAGGACCTTGGGATACTTGGAGTGGGGTTTTTCGTCTCCAGCTAACCGTGGCTGAG
Source organism: Candidatus Omnitrophota bacterium (assembly GCA_015494465.1). Classification (GTDB taxonomy): domain Bacteria; phylum Omnitrophota; class Gorgyraeia; order S143-82; family S143-82; genus S143-82. The sequence continues at coordinate 172,797 of WGBD01000004.1, forward strand.
GAGGGGTAAACTCTGAGCGTCCTCCTTCTTTGGGCCTGGTGTGCCTACCCTTCTCCCCGTCGTCTGGACTACCCATTCGCCGAAGGGCATCGGTTATTCTTCCCATAGCGACTCTCCTATCTGGGCATTTATGCCCATCTCTTTCAGTATCTCCTCTACCGTAAGGATCCCGATCGGCCTTTCGCCCTTGGCATAACCAGATATCAGACTGTTCTCCGCGATGACATTTATAACCCTGGGTATGCCCTCACCAGCACTGGCTATCAGATCTATCGCCTCCGGCGTGAACACCGCCTCCGGAGACACACCGGCCCTGGAAAGGCGATGCCTCATGTAGGCAACACTGTCTTGGCGAGACAGGGGCGTGATGTGATAAGAAAAGAAGACCCTCTGCTTTATCTGACGCAGGTCCTTCCGATCCAGGAGGGTTCTTAGTTCCGGCTGCCCCACCAGGACCACCTGGAGGAGTTTCTGGGTAGAGGTCTCCAGATTAGTAAGCATCCTGACCTCTTCCAAAGCCGAAGGGGTCAGGTTCTGGGCCTCGTCTATCACCAAGACCACGGATCTACCCACCTGGTGAGCCTCGATCAGGTAATCGTAAAGTCTGCGGATCAGCCGTGCTTTCCCTTCCCTCTCCTTGTACTCTATCCCCAAATCTATCAATATGTTCTCCAGGATCTGCCTGGCGGACAAAAAGGTGTTGAGTATAAGGACTACCTCGTACTCCGGCCCCAAGGAATCCAAGACCTTGCGGACCACCGTGGTCTTACCCGATCCCACCTCCCCAGTGAGGACGATAAGGCCCTTCTTGTTTTTCACCCCATACACTATCCGGGAAAGGGCCTCCTCGTGCACCTCGGAGAAGAAAAACATAGAGCTGTCCGGGGTGATGTCAAACGGCCTTCTCTTTAGTCCGTAAAACCTTTCGTACATCCTTCGCCAACCTCTCTGGATCGTAGACCGAGATCTCAGCAATCACCTTGCCCATAGGGCTCAGATAATCCTTGGCATCCTGCACGCCCTTAAACGAGGTATCCAGAAGCTCCGCCAGTATCATCAGGAAAAAGCCCAGCATAAGCCCAAGGGCGATCCCGAATAGGGTGTACTTCAGCTTGTTGGGTTTTACCGGACGGGTCGGCACCATCGGGGGATCGAGCACCCTGAACTTGAGCCCCTGCTTGGAGGACTCGAGTCGTTGAGTGATCCTAGCAGTTTCCAACCGCTTCTTCAACATGGCGTATATCTCTTCGTTGATCTTTCTATCCTTCTCTATAGCCGACACCTCATCGTCAAGATTGTCAATATTTTCTTTAATACGGTTATACTCAGCCATAAGTTCTCTGTAGACCTTCTTTTCCTCCGGCGTAGTGGGCTCTTGGATGGCCTGGATCTCCTTTTCCTCCTCAGCCAGCTCCCGCTCCAACTTGGAGATCTTCTTCCTCAACTCTATCACCAGCGGGTGCTTTTCCGTAGAATCCACCAACAGGTCCTCAAGCTGTTTTTTGTACTGCCGTAACTCGTCCTGCTTTATCTTGTACTTGTATAGGGCGATCTGGTTCTTGATGAACTCTATAGCGGTACTGGCCTCCTTACCCTGGGCCTCCAGGTTCTGGGCTATGAAGTTGTCTGCAATGGTCTTCACCACATCCCTGACCATTACCGGATCCTTCCCTCGGAAAGAGATTACCACCACGCTCTTGTTCTTGGGCATGGTGACGTATATGTTCTTGCGGAGCTCAGTTATGAGCCTTTCCAGTTCCTCTCGCGTGGTTATTCCCTTGTCCAACCCGAGCTTCTTTACCAGGGCAAGCATACTATTCCAGGACAGGATCTGCTCCTTGGTGGCGGGCAGGCGATTGTAGACACTGCTGGATACCGCCAATCCGCTTATGAGCGGGTTCATGAGCTTCTGCTCTTCCACCAGGATAGTAGTGTGGCTCACATATTCCTTGGGGACAAAATTACTGCCTATAAAGGCACCGAGCCCCAAGATCAGCGTGGGCACGATGACCAGCCACTTCCTGCGCCAAAGCACATTGAGATAAGAAAAGACATTCAGGGTTGCTTGCATGGAACGCTCCTTAATCTGACCCATCTGCGATGTCTTTCACCACCGCAGCCTTGTAGAATGGACTGACGATCTGGTCCAAGACCCTGGCTATCTTACTTACCGCTAGCGTGGGTACATATATTATGTCACCCGGCCTTAACATATAGTTCTGAGCGAGCACTCCTTCGTAAAGTATCTTACATAGATCCACCTTTTTAACATAGACGACCCCTTCTTTCGTAGGTCTGATCAGCCTGGTACCGCGCATCCCGGCAGAGGGGGTCACCAATCCAGCCATGATCACCGCATCCCTAACGCTCAAACCTGCACCCTGCATGGGATACTTTCCGGGCCTTGCCACCTCGCCCATTACATACACATACTTGCTCCTAAACTCCTGGATCCGCACCATCACCTGGGGTTGATGGATGTACTCAGTCAATAGGCCCTTTATCTTCTCTCGGAGCTCCTCTTTGGTCAGGCCCTCTACATCTATGTCCCCCAGGTACTGGTACTGGATCTTACCCTCGGGACTGATAGTGAAGGTCCCACTGAACTCGGGATGGCCTTGGACCTTTATCTCCACTACATCTCCTGGCCCAAGGGTATAGGGAGCGGTCTCGAAGCCAAATACCCCGTCGTCTCCGGCCTTCAAATAGACCACCTTATAGGCCTTTCCCTCCTCACAACGCCCAGAAGGGACAAAACCCATCCAAACTAGGACCAGCACCCAAATCAGCTTGACTAGATCACATCCCCGTTTCATAACGGTCTCCTCCGCTTCCACATCCTATTCAGTTTACCACGCCCTTACGCATGTGCAACATTATTTTAAAAAAGTTTAATTATTGTTTGATCCAACCCATCTCTTCCATCACCGCCACCGTATAAGGCAGGGTACAGGTAGTGCATATCTTCATCCGCTTGTAATTACCCTCCCAGTGGAGCCTCCGCAGGTACTGGAGGCGCTCCCCTACCCAGATCTCGTGCAGGGAGTCCTTCCAGGCATCTCCCAACCTCTCACCACCCTCGAGATCCCCACAGCAAGGCGTCACCCGTCCGTCGCACCAGACGAACAACCTCTGCCACAGCTGGGCGCAGACGAAGTCGTCCCTCATCCTCACCGGTCTTCCCACATACCTCTGTTCGGCCTCAGGGTCCTTGCCCATGTAGTTGACATAGTTCACATAGCTGACTATGTCTACACCCCTTTCCTCCCAGAACCTCCTAAACTCCTCTACCTCCTCCAAGTTCTCCTTCATCTTGACCATGGAGACCCTGATACAGGGGGTCTTCCTCCCGCTCTTGTCCCTCAACTTTACGAATTCCTCTACATTCCTGACCACCTCTTCGAACCTTGCCCCTACGCGGATGCTCTCGTAGCGCTCCTTGCGGATCGAATCAAAGGAGATGATCACCCTATCCACACCTGCATCTAATATCCTGCGGGCAAGATCCCCCTTTAATAGGACCCCATTGGTGTTGAACTGGACATCCACCACCCCCTTGGCCTTGGCGTAAGCGATCATCTCGGGCAACTGGGGATGGAGGAGGGGCTCCCCTCGGTAGTTCAACTTCACTGCGTACAGGCCGTAGTCCGCCCCCTCGTCGATGCACTTTTTGTAGAGTTCCCAGTCCATGTAGCCCAGGGAGGGATCCTGGGAGGCGTCTAGGTCGGCTATCGTGCGATAACACATGGGACAGCGCAGGTTGCAATAGGAAGTCACCTCTAGGTCCAGATTTAGGGGAAAGTCTTCGACTACGTTATTCTTGGGATTTTCCACCCACTTTCGTCTATACTCGTGGTACCTGGGCGGTGCCACCTCCTCACAGGGTAGAGGGTCCTTTAACTTCACCTCTTCGTATGTGGGATTGATCTTTACATCCTGCTTCATCACCGTTATGCCCCCTTGCGCATCTTCCTCATCCCAATCTCTGCTGCCTTTATCACCGGATAAGCGGTGGGAGGTGCGGTCAACAACGGATGCGAACCTATCTGCATCGTCGCCAGCTGTACCACATCCATCTTTGCCTGGATACATACGCCGAGCATGTTTATCAGCTCCCCAGCGCTTATCCCACCTATCACCTCAGCCCCCAATATGATCCCTGAATCGGGAGACAGTATCAAGCGCACATACTGGGAGTGGACATCGGGTAGTGTCCCAGGATGGCGATCGATACCCTTAAATTCCGCTATCACTACCTCAAACCCCTCCTGGAGAGCAAACGACTCTATAAGCCCTGCTGCCGCAAAGGTGGTATCCCCTATTCTAGTGGAGAATATGGCTATAGTCCCGTTGAAGGTCTTCACCGTGGAGAGGCGGAACAGATTTACTCCAGCTATCCTGGCCTCTGCGCAGGCAGTAGAGGCCAGCATCACCGGATTTGGCCTACGGGTTATGAAGTCCCGCTTTTCTGCACAGTCACCCACCGCGAATATGTCCTGGGTGTCGGTGCGCATGTACTCGTCTACCCTGATGGATCCGTAAGTATTTATCCACAATCCCGCCTCCTCTGCCAGCTTGGAATTGGGCCGATATCCCATGGCCAAGATCACTGCCTCCGCAGGGACCTCCCGTCCGTCTTCCAACGAGACCGCCCGCACCTTACCGGCCTCACCTAGGATCTCCTTGACCCGAGCCCCAGTGATTATCTGGACGCCGTCTTTCTTGAGCAATTCCTCTACTTCTCGGGCGATCAACTCGTCGAAAGCGCTGGCCAAGATGTAAGGCCTAGCCTCTACGATAGTGACATCCTTCTTCCACTTGCTCGCCAATTCGTCGGATACCTCTACGCCGATGAACCCACCCCCTACCACCACTATCTTGTTTACTGACTTCACATAAGAGACCACCTTCTCCAATTCGTGGGCGTACTTGCTGATCGTAAACACTCCCTCTAGATCTGCACCTTTTAACCAATCCGGAACATAGGGACGCGACCCGGTAGCTATAACCAACTTTTGATACCCGATCCGCTCCCCAGACCTGCAGGTAAGGGTGTGTTCGTTGGGGTTTATGCTCTCCACCTCGTCCACGATCAGCTCTATCCCGTTGTCGGAAAATATCCTGTTGGGTATGACATTCTTGTCCAGGGAATCCAAGGAACCGAAGAGATAAGGGATCCCACAGGGGACCATGGCTACCTCTTCCTTCCTTATCACCGCAACCGTCTTGTCAGGATAATAGGCCCTGGCGGTAGTAGCGGTCACTATACCTGAGGCACTCCCACCAATAACTACTACATCGTAACTCCTCACGGCCACCTCCCAATATTTCGGAAACGCCACCTAATTACTTCTTCTTTACCCAAGCAGCCAGATCGGTGCCAACATATATCTTTATCGCATACTCACCAGACGAGGAAGGGCCTTTTACCGTGACGAGGGAAGGGGAAGTATCGGTACCCACTGTTGCCGAGCCCACGACCGAGAGGTCACCACCTACGCTTGCGGAGTCACTGCAGGCAAAGGTACCCGTAACATCCAGACGGGCACTGGGATTCGTGTTACCCACACCCACATTGCCTCCGCCGGGCTGTAAGACCAAGGGCCTTGGGGTCCAACCCGCTGAGGCATCCCCTGCCCCCAGCCGTCCGATGTCTGCGCCGTCGTCGTAACCCACATATACATATCCCCCGTTGCTCACTTGACGCAGTATCAACTGCTCCCCGGCGGTCAAGGGCTCCGCCACCACCTGCATCACCCCACCGTGGACATCCAAAACATAGTAAGGGGTCGTAGTGTTGATGCCTATTCTACCATTCTGGGTGTCGAAGCTCATTAGTCCCGATTCTATGGAAAGGGCGTTTTGGGTTGCGTTGACCAGATCCAGATTTATGGCGTTCTGAAGCAGGATCTGAGAGGCGGTCCCGCTCAAGGTGAGGTCGCTGTTCAATACCAATCCTCCTGAATCCGTGAAGTAGCTCGATTCACTCCCTATGTTGATTATCTTGTGGTTCCTCATGTCCAGATCGCCCTCGAAGAAGAGTCCACTGGTCACATGGAGCTCATCCGCGGTGGCATCACCCAACCAAGTGGAGCCGTCCACCTCCAGGTTCCCACTCACATAAAGGTCCTCGTCAGCGCTAGGATTGTTGAAAGCCCCCGAACCAATACGGACATCATCCCCGAACTGGGACTGCCCTGAGCTGACATCCAGTGCGGTCCCGCTATCACTGCGGTGGATCACCAATGTGGTGGTCCCGTTAGAGATAAGTTGGCTCTGGCCTTGGACCTGTACATTACCGTTCACCTGAAAGTTGGAGTTGACTGCCACCGTACCAGCGTCTGAAGACAAGAGAAGCTGGCCACTATTGGTGGTTATAGTGCCATTCGTGCCGTCGTGCTGGAGCAGGATGGACCGTCTGGTGGGGGGGGTGTTTCCCGTACCGGAAGATACCTCTACCAGCGAATTCACCGTATCCACCACGAAGACATCGCCGTTGTCGTTATCTTTCCTTATCAAGAGGGCTTCCGTATAGTTGGTGTCTATGGTAAGGGCATCGCCCCCCGTAGAACTAGACGAGAAGTTAACCGAACCGTCCACATGCAGGTCGCCGGTGATGTAGACATCGCCTCCGTTAAAGAAACCAGCGGGAGCGCTATCACCTACCAACAGGTTGCCGGGATGGATCTGGACGACTTTGGTACTGTCCGCACCGGAGATGGTGACATTCCCGTTTTCGTCCACATCCATTATGGTCAGACTCCCATTCACTATCTTAAACCGACTGCTCCCTGCAGATATGTCCACTATCAACTCCGCATTGCTACCCGGGAGGACACGGATGTTATCCCCCGAGGGGCTGGTGATGTCGACGCTAGGCCCGTCAAAGACGAGGCTCGACTGCAAGGTCGTGGTCCCCTGGACCGTAAGGTCCGCTTCCATCACATCGTCCACATCACTGCGCAGAAACTGAAGAGAATCGAGACCGTCTAGCTCGTCACTGTTTATACTGTAACCCACGGAAAGCAGGGGCAGTCTAGGGCTCATCTCCCCGTCGTCGTTCACCTCCACGCTCAACCAATAGGGCTTAGTAAAGTCGAGCTCCAAGGGAGTAACCTCGCCAAGATTGAGGGAAAAGTAGCCGGTCTGGTCTATCTCCACCGTCTGGGTCTCGGTCCAAAGGGGAGTCCCACCAGTCTCGGAATCGTATATACGGAAGGTGAATCTGTAAGTACCAGGGGCTATCGGTCCGTTGCTAGTCTTCGTGATCCTTCCCTGATAATGGATCTTGCGAGGGATATCTGCCTTAGCCCTAAAAGGCCAAAGCACCAAGCAAGATACGCTAAACGAAACGAGTAAAAGGATCCAAGATATCGCGCCCCTATGCACTCCTTCGCCTCCCCCCTTGGTTTATTCTATATCAAAAAGTTACACCTTGCTACTACTAAGTATAACCGATTCTACCTCTCTTACAAAGGTGTTAAAGTCGAACGACTCTAGCCTTTGCCTGGCCTGTCTTCCGGCAGATTCCAGTATCCCAGGCCTCTCACAGAACCCTTTTACCTCCTCTGCAATCCTCTCGGGTTGGTCGGAGTCCAGGATCAAGCCCTCCCGTTCGTGTCTCACTAACTCCACAGGCCCCCCGCAATTGGTAGTAACGACCGGTATCCCACAGGAAAAGGCCTCCAGTAGGGAATAACCAAACCCCTCTCTATCGGACAACATCAAAAACAGGTCAACGCTGGCCCAAAACAACCCCACATCCTCGACCTCCCTGAGCCAGATCACCCTATCCTTGGCGGGAGAGTTCTCCAAGAGCCTCTGAAACCACTCCCTACGGCCCTGGGGCCCGTCCGCTAGAACGAGCAGACGAAATTTCTCCGGGAGGTGCTCTAGGACCCCCACCGCTAGGCCAAGTCCCTTGGCGGGATGGAGCCGGCACATCATTCCCAAGACGAGGGCATCCTCCAGACCAAAGTTCCTCCGGGCGGTGTCTCTAAACAACCTGCGCTTACTCTCCAGCAGGCGTACTCGGCCTTCGGGTAGGGCGTTGTAAATTATCTTTATCCGCTCTTGGGGGATCCCTAGATCGGTCATCATGTGTCTGGCAACGGACCTAGACACCGCTATGGCGGTCTTACCACAGGCAGGCAGTAGCCTGCGACCCAACTTGGGAGTAAAAAAACCGTGAAAGGTGGTGATGTAGGGCAGACCAAGGTAGCCAGCAGTAAAGTGGGCTAATACCTGCGTGATACGGGTGTGGGCCCAGAGAAGATCGATTCCTAGCTCACGGGAGTATTTGATTAACCTGGGGATGAGGGCCAGATTCCCAGGGCTGAAGGCGTTCTTTCCTTTTACATCCAGCAGTAGGTGCTCAGGGACCTCCTTTACCCTGCTCCCCCCACCCGATCCTACCCACACATCGAATCCTCGCTCTCTTAATGCGGAGGCGACATCCAAGACATAGGTGGTGATCCCTCCCACATTAAGGTGATTACACAGGATCAGTATCCTCACTACCCTAGTCCCCGTAGGTCTCTTTTAACAACGAAACGATCGTCTCTACCAATTCGTCTGCACTGGAGAACCTCTTGTCCATCAATCCTGAGGAGATACTCTTCACCACGCCCTTAAGATCACCCGGGATCCACCGCAACGAACCGTCTTTCAATAGGATGAACAGACCACTACCAGCCGATCTTTTCTCCTTAAAACCGTTTACCTGGATCAATCTCACCAACACCTTCTCCGACTCACCGTTCCTCACCACATTATAGTCTAACAAATATCCCTTCCCAAATTCGTCTAGGGTGATTACTCTAGGAGTCCTCCAGAGGAAGAAACGCCTTTTGACCTCCTCCAAAAAGGTCTCCCTGTTTTCTCGGTTCAACCTAACCCTAACCACTAGGTTGCCGTAGGGATTCTCCTCGCTAGCAGGTCGCTGGGCCCAATCCCACCAGATCCGGCCCGTCGGCGAGATAGCGGAAAAGTTCACCTCGTACACGCCAGGCCCAAGGTCGCCTATGTCGACATCTCCCTCGTACACCAATTGGACTCTGCCCCCCTCTTCCTTCAGCCTGGCCAATTCCATTGGGATGTTCATCTCGTGCTCCCAACTGCCACCCACCTTTTCCACGCTAGCAAGGTGGAGCACCACCTTGACCCTCCGGTTCAGCTCTTCCCTATGTTTCTCCACCTCCTCCCGAGAACTGCCCAGGCCAGGTAAATACATCTCCACACTAAATCGCACCCTTTTCTCGGGTTGCCAGAAAAAGTTGCTTACGGGCTTGGCAAGTCCCTCTACCGTGGGATTCCCAAGCCATTCCACATTGTACATCGCATCCCGGATACTGGCTATCGTCTCGTTGATCTCTTCCAGCACGGCAGGGGGGAGAAACCGCGCCTCGGACATAGATCCTACCAGCTCTCCCAAGTGTCTTAACAGGTAGCCGTAGACTATAGGGCCTTCCTCAAGGGATATGCCCTCTGCCTGGCGGAGTACGGAATCCAATTCCCTTATAGCAGATTTGAGTCCGGAAAGCCCCTGTGCCAGTTCTTCCGAGCGTTCCAGCTCCCCTTTCCTCAACCTCCGTTCTATCTGAAGGACATTCACCATCACTGACGGATTTATCTTGTTCCTCACCGTATCGGCTATCCTATAGAGGTTTATAAGCCTCAAAAACTCCATTAATTCTGCCTTCAAGGCATCGTCTTCGACACTAAATGCCAGATCCCTTATCCGCCTCATCACTTCCTCTACTAAGGGCTCCTCTCCTACCAACTTGGCCTTCGTCCTAACCACATTCAGTAGCAAGTCCAGGAGCCTCCGCTTATAGGAAAAGGGCAGTGAACTATCCAAGACCGAGGGGATCCAATCGTAATCTCTCTTCAAGACCTCCGCTATAGTCGCGCTATCTAGGGACTCGTCTTGGAATACAAGGCTCCGGAGTACTGCGTTGGGATACCTCGCGCTCAGGGTGGAGAGTATCAGATCGTCCTCCACCTCCTCACCAGATCTCTGCCAAGGCAACTGGCCTAAGTGGTCGGTAGATATGGCCAGACGCTGACTGGCAGAGCTGACATCCACATACTTGCTCACCCGTCCCACCCCAGGGAAATCAGGCCTAAGTGGGAACCAGCTCCTGACTACCAGACCCTTAAAGCCTTTCGCCCTCAGCTCCATGCCTTTGAGATCCCTGATCCCAATCAAGGTCTGGGATTCCACGAACTCTCCCCAACCCTTGATTAGTCTAAATACGACCTCTCCCTCTTCCCGGGAATACCACAGTTCGTCCAATAACCCCACTTCGTTTAAGAACCAACTTAGGTTCGTTCCATCGGTGCCTATTATCCCCTCTTTCCTAAACTTGAGATTAGAGAGGTACTGCTTTATCCGATCTACGACCTGGGGATACAACACCTCTTTCTCCGGCGTTTCACTCAAGTCCACCATGGCCTGTAGCAGTTCTGGATGCGATCTCCGCATCCAATCAACAAAGGACAGAAGGAGGCAATCCAACGGCACATAATACAACCCATACCTGGCCTGGAGCCTGCGGGCCAGCCATCGCCTACCGCTACCCAGGGGTCCGGTCACGAGAACGGTATCGTAGGCCGGTTTCTCCACTGACAACCGCTCGGGAAACGCCGGCAAGGCCACTTCGAAGATGGTACCCGTACCCTGCTTCGTGGCCTCTATCCTTGCCTGGAGGTCGAGCCTCTCCCTAGAATAGGCCCCCACGCCTTCCCCTTCGGTCAGCGAGGCCATTGATATCCTACCCCCTACCAGGTTCAGGACATCACGGAGGTGAATAAAGCCATATCCCCCTGCCTCCACCACATCCAGTGAGGAGAGGACCGGTTCCTCAAATACCATAGGCCTTATGTGGGTAGGGATACCTTTGCCGTAATCCTGGACCCGTATGAGCAACTCCCCTCCGGAGCACCAGGCACTCACCGCTACCCGGCCTCTCCCTTCCTTGACCGCCCGCAACAGCAGGTGGCGAAGCGCGGTCTTTATCGCAAAGTAGGTATAGACCTTGCCCTTTACATCCACCCTTACCTCGATTTCCACCTCTGGATAGTCCTTTCGCAATCTCTCCACCTCCTTAAGGACGAAGGCCCTAAGATCGATCGGCAGGAATACATCTTCTATCTTGTATAGTACCAGCTCCATCTCCTTCCTAAGTTCATCGGCCCATACGAACAATCCCTCCTCGCCCTTCTCCCTGCTCTGGGTCTGAATCTTACCCAGGGCAAGGAAAATCGTCCGCAAGGTCTGTATAACATCCTCCCTATCCCTCACCGACAACAATCTTTCTCTTACGCGGATCGTAACATCGTACTTACCTAGCTTATCGAACAGCTCGCTGAGTAACCTTCGGACCCATATCGAAATCTTGCGATGGATCGGGATAAAGACAAGCCTGCCGACATCCTTGCAAGGATAGCGGTGCCAAGCCCGAGCCCGATTCCAGTAGAACTCAAGCACTGTCTCGTCCGCCATCAAATCAATCCGATAGTTATCTCCGTATCTATCCAAGATCCAACGGAGAAGCTCTTCCCGGGCCTCCAAGGGTAGGTCAGCTTTATCCACCACTTCCAGTCCCTGATCTTTTAGACGAATCTCTAGCTCTCCTACCCGCTTCACCCCGTCACTCACCTCATCGCGAATCCGGACTTCGTAGCGTCCCGCGCTTAAAGAGGTCAACAGGAGATGCCCACCCGAAAACCTCACCTTAACCGACTTAGGCAGGGTAGAGACGACCTTTATTCCTCCCATTAGGGCAAACACCCCAAGGGGTAAGCCAATCTGGTGAGGAAAGAGAAACCATAACGCCAGCAACAATCCCGTCAAAAACGGGATCCTAACATCCTTCCAGGCCTCTAAGATCTCCCTAAACTCATTCCTATTGGAGAGCAGATAGATCCTATCAGGATGCATCCGCATGTCTTCCAAGATCATAGAGGGCTCCACATACTTGAGATCGTATTCTGCAACACTCCTCTCCCCTAAACCAGGAACCATGCAGAAGAGACGATTCTCACTGCCAACCACTGCGGACCAATTTTTCTTGAGGTAAGAAAGTCGGACGAATCGATACTCAGAGCTAAGCGAACGCCTGAATCGATTATACCGGACCAGGAGGATTACCGGATCCTTTTTCACCGGAATTACCTCAAATTTCTGGTCCTTCCACCTAGGTGGGAGCCTCTTGCGCAGGTTGTATATCCAGTGAGCCCTACTCCGTTCCTCAAAGAGCTCGTCCAAGGCCTGTGTACGCACCTGTACCTCCACCTTTACCCCTTTTACCCTACCCTGAAAGACCAAGTAAGGCCTCCCTTCCACCCTTTTCACCTCTTTGGACAGCTCCTCTCCCTCATCGAATATGCCCTCAACCTGCTTGCCTACCTTCTCCAGCGTTTTCTCGTCCGGCACCACTATCTTCCCTGCCAAGAGGTCTGCCATCTCCTCTACCCGCTCCTTCCGCCCTGAAGATATCTTCATCCATATCGAAGAGAGGGCCTTGATTCGGAAGCTGTGCGGATACTCGTCCAGCTCCGGCAAGTTGGCGTACAACCTCTCCCACATGGCATTGGATACCTCCTCAACCGTATACCCGTGAAGGACCTTCGCCTTTATCTCCGCCTTGAGGCGGTAGAACTCAACCGGATTTCTCAGGGCAAACATGACATCGGAAAGCTCCCTATACAGCTCCCACATACCTAAACGCTCCGCTAGAGGCAAGAAGATAAACACGATCCTGTTCAGATCCGGATCGCTCTCTCTAAGGGAATAACCGAAAAGGTAAAACTCCGCCACTACCCGGTTGAACAAAAGGATCAAGGCCTTTCTCCCCCACTTGTGAGAGGTAACCAACTGGTAGGCATAATCGATGGCATCCCGTAAGTAGTGCTCTCCCGGCAAGGGCTTGGTGGGATCTAGATCCGGAGAGAAGGCCCTTAAGGCACGGTATATCCTCAACAACTCCCGAAGATTCCCTTTCTCCTTTTCCCCAATCCTCAATCCGGGATCCTCTAAAAGCTTTTCAAGATGAGGGGCATCCAACCTAGACAACAAGGCCATCTTTTTCAACAGGCTATCCTTGGGATACTTTCGACTAACCAATAGATAAAGGACCTTCACGAACTCGCTTTCGGTGACATTTCTCCGGAAGATCTTGTTGTTGTACCTGGCCTTGGCCTTCTCGAATAAACGCTTGTAGGGATCTTTCAGTACAATCCCTGGTTCTACCCTTTCGAGTTTCCCAGAGCCTGCTCTAGGAAACTGCCTCAAAAACTCCCTAGCGATGTGCTCCATAGCAGAGACGAAGCCCTCTTGGGGCTCAGGCAACCTCACCCCTTCTCTCTCCAAGGCCGAAGCCAAGGCGATAGCCCAATCCCGTTTTTTCCTAACCAGTTTTTCTTGGAGGGCAATTACCGCCAGTTCTTCTAACAACCACCTCTCCCTTTCCGATCCTCGATATAGGCGATACCCAGGCATGGGCCCGTAAACCTCTTCCACCCAAGCCAGATAAGACTTGGCCTTCTTCCCCAATAAAGTCGATACCTTTTTCAAGAAGATCTTCCTTTTATTAGGATCCATGCGCAGGAGTGCGTGAAGGCCTTCGTGGGTCCTCACCACATCCTTTACCAGATTTAACCCCGTCACCAAGTCATCGCCTGAGATCTGGTAAAAATCAGAAACTGCCTCCAGGAGACTCACCCATATGTAACCCACCCTGGTCTGCCAATCTCGGGGATACACCCAGGAAAGGACTTCGTCTATGTAATGGATCCTGCCCAGCTCGTCCGTCCAGGCCAAACCAGTGGATCTAAAGATGTAGTAGAGATCCGGATCAAGCTTTTCCACCTTTTTCTGGAGCCTATCCCAGAGAGGAAGGGGCAGACGCACTGGATAATGCCTTAGATCCCCCGAATGGAACCAGCCCTTCGGCAAGACCGCCCTAGCTATAGAGAGCCACACCCCATAGCCTCTAGGCGAAAGGTCCCTTCCGTCTATGCAGACGGGAGGAGCAAGTAAGGAAACCTCCCAAGGATCGAGTATTCTACGCAGGTATTCCCGTCTCTCCTCTTCAACGAGAGAATATATCCTGGGACGAAGGACCGCAGTGGAGACCCCCTTCTCTTCTAAGGTCCTGGCCAGGTCCTTGCTGTGGAATCCCCCGCATATCACTATCCACTTCCCAGCGGAACCACTAACCCAGGGCTGGATTGAGTCGACAAAGGCAAAGCTCCTGCGCCTGGCCACCCGTAAAAACTCCCGCCAATGAGGCACCTTTTCAAGTACAGCGGAATAATCCGCAAGATCGTCCAGAAGACTCAGAAGCGCCCAGGACCTCTTCGCCTGGGAGAGGTTCTTTTGGTACAGGGCCACATCCTCCAGGCCCAGGATCTCGTATTCTCCTGCGTAGCAGAGACCAAGGAACTCCCCCGCAGAAACCTTACCGGCCTTTAACAACCTCTCTAATACAGTCCTAAACTTCCTCGGTGAAAGGCGCTTCAAAAAGACGAACTCAGACAGCTCTAGCTTCCCGGAACCCGCCCCCTCTAAAAAGATCCCCTTTACCTCCCAGCGCCTCCTGATCTCCTCAAATGCCTCGACTATTCTCCTCTGACAGGCAGAACTGTAGTGTATGTCCTCGATTATCAAGACACGGGCGGGATCTATGTCACCGTGGACCAGGTAAGCGGACCTTAGGGATGCAGCCGAAGACCATCCCCCTACCGGGAGAGTAGCGATCCCTACGACGAAGGCCAAGAGGACACGCCAGATCCGATCCATAATCAAAGTATAACTTTGGCTAGGGTTTTTGACAAACCTTTTAAAAAGGGGCGCCGGGACGGACACCAGGTGGCTAATGCCCGTCCCTGAGGGGGGAGATGATTACTAGATGATAATAGATCTGCCCTCAGAAGTCAAGTTATTTTTTAAAAAAATTTTATTATCGTTATTTATTGCAAGGCAATAAGTTAGGAGTGAGGTCTAATCCCTACCACCTAAAATCCAAGGCCCGGGGGTGAGCCGGCAGTGCAGGCATGGTGGTGATGTTGCCCGATATCAGCACCACGAAACCTGCCCCAGCGGATAGAAAGGCATCGGATATGAGGAACTTAAAAGGCTTACGCCAATCGACATCTACCGAGTGGGAGAAGGTGTACTGGCTCTTGGCCACGCACACCGGCAGATCCCCATAACCCTGCTCCTGGTAAAGATCGAGCTTCTCCCGGGCCAATGGCTCGAACACTACATCCTCAGCCCCGTATACCTCCCTGGCCAGGAGCCGAACCTTCTTCTCCAAAGGCAAATCCGTAGTATAGGTAAAGTTGATACGCACATCTTCCCCGGAACAAAGCTCCCACAATCGCTCCGCTATACCCACCGCAGATTCCGGCCCTCGAGAGAACAGGTGGCTCAAGAAGACATCGTCTGGTCCCGCAGTCCGTATGCGCTCCTCTACCTCCATAAGCTCTCGCTCGTCCTCACCCTCCCAAACATTCAGCAGCACTACCACCTTCACCCCAAAACCTTTGGCTATTGAGATGTGCCGAAAGAGGTTATCGATACCGTGTTCAGCTATCGCCTTCCTGCTGGCCACTATTACGATACAATCAGGCCCTCTTCCCATAATTCGGGACTTGATGTTGATGAATTTCTCTCCTCCACAGTCCACACCAAAACCTGCCTCGGTCACCACCACATCCGCAAGCTCCATGGCTACGAGATCCGCCACTATCGAACTGGAACCGATGCTGATGTTGGCAAAGGGACCTGCGTGCACGAATACAGGGCTACCGTCCACCGCCTGGACCAGATTGGGATACATGGCCTCCCGCATAAGCAGGTACACCGCGGGAGCCCCGCCCAGATCCTTAAGGGTGATGGGGCTACCCGTATCTGAGAACCCCAAGACTATGGACTCCAACCTAGAGCGGAAGTCCGCATCACCCCGGTAAAGGGCCAGGATCGACATCAATTCCGAGGCCGAGCTTATAGAAAAGTAGGACTTGTGAGGAAAGTATCTGCTCTTACGGTCCCAGGTGATACCTACGATGACCTCCCGCAATGCCCCATCGCTGACATCGAGGACCCTGCCCCAGTTGAGTTCCGATATGTCGAATCTCAAGAGATTGCCTCGATAAAGGTGATTGTCTATGAGCGAGGCTATTAGATTGTGGGCAGTGCTGACCGCGTAGTTGTCTCCGGTAAAGTGGGTGTTTATGTCCTCTTCGGGGACCACCCTGCACCTTCCCCCGCCCGTACCTCCGCCCTTTAAACCCAAAAACGGGCCCAAAGAGGGTTGCCGGATACAGGCAACCGCCCTGCGTCCCAACCGATTAAAGGCCATGGAAAGACCTATAGTTGTAGTGGTCTTGCCCTCGCCCGAGCGAGTAGGAGTCATCGCGGAGACGAGTATGTAGCGTGCCTTTTGCGAAGGGACAGGGGGAATTGGTTTAACGACCTTTGCCTTGTACTTGCCGTAGCGAATGAGGGCAGACTCGTCCAAACCAAGTCTGCCCGCCACCTCTAATATGTCTAACATCAGACCTACTTCTCTCTCAGGTAGCTGTCGATACCCTCAGCGGCCTTTTTACCGTCAGCCACCGCAGAGATGGCATCCCGGACCGAGTTGCCTATGTCACCACCAGCAAAGACCCCCTCCACCGTGGTCATCATACGCTCGTCCAGTTTGACCCGGGAGCCGACCCACTGTATCTTTTCCTTAATGGCGTCAGGGGTGAAGGACAGGTCTGCGCCCTGACCGACCGCCTCTATCACCGTATCCGCAGGGATCTCTACGGCGTCGTTTTCGTCGAAGCTGGGATTGAACTTACCAGATTCATCCCTTAACCTCAGCACCTTGTAGGCCCTAAAACCGACCACCTTGCCGTTCTTTACCAGGATCCCTTCCTTGCCCCGAGGGGCACCTCTCTTCACCTCGAATTTAACCCCCTCTTCCAAGGCCTCCTCAATCTCCTCTTTAAAGGCAGGCATCTCGTCCCAATCTTCCAAACAGACTACCGTTGCATTCACCTCACCGTAGGTGATCATCTGGAGCCTCAGGGCACTCCTAACCGCATCCATTGCTACATTCCCTCCACCGATGACGACCACACGCTTGCCGATCTCGACCTTCTCTCCCATCCTCAGCTTGCGCAAGAAGTCCACAGCCTGCCACACCCCTTCCGCAGACTCGTTGGCTACACCTGCCTTGAGCCCCACTTGCAGACCGCAGGCCAAGTAGACCGCATCGTAATCCTTCAAGAGATCCTCGAAGTTGACATCCTTGCCCACCTCAACGCCGGTCTTAATGTTCACGCCTATTGCCTCTATGAGGCTCACATCCTTACCTATCACATCGTTAGGCAGTCGATAAGCGGGTATACCGTAGCGGAGCATACCCCCCACTTCCTCGTTCTTCTCGAAGACATCCACATCGTAACCCATCCTCCTCAAGTAGAAAGCACAGCTCAATCCACTGGGCCCCGCACCAACTATAGCCACCTTCTTACCCAATGACTGGGACGGTTTAAACTCCTCCACCAACTTGTCGTAGTCTACCTGCTTAACCGCGTAACCCTTGAGGTACATAATCTGGAGGGAATCACCCCGCAACGATATCGCACAATTGTCCTGACAACGATGGGTACATATAGTACCACACACTCCCGAAAGCGGGTTGTCCTCCAACATTATCCTCACCGCACTTTCGTATCTCTCAAAGTATATCTCACGAATGTAGTCGCCTATTTTCATCCTAGCAGGACAACCGAGACGACACACATCGCACTCCATACAACGCATCGCCTCTTGGAGGGCCCGTTCCCGATCGTACCCAGTGGTGATCAACTCGAAGCCCTTCTTCCTCTCCTCCGCAGGTAGTATCTCCACTGGCACCGCATCCACATGGAATATAGAGGTCTCAGGAGAAGACTGCCACCCCTTGTTCTCTAGTCCGGCCTTATCCGGTTGGAAGTAATAGACATCCGGATCGTAAGATATCCAGGTAAATTCCTTAGTCATTGCAAGCGATCCGCTAGGGCAAACATCCACACATAGCGCGCAAAAACAGCACCTACCGTAATCCATCCAAGGCCTTTGGGGTTTTCTCCCTGGCATCTCTTTGGGCAAAGAGGGATCTTCCACCATAGTAATCGCCGAAGTCGGACAGATGTCCGCACAATTCCCGCAACCTATACACTTATCCAGATCGTTAGTGTGGAAACCCCGATATCTCGGTGAGACCTCCTTTTTTTCCGAAGGGATCTTCACCGTTATAGGACGCTGGAAGAGAAACTTTATCGCCAGTAAAGGCTCCAAAAGGGACTTGCCGTGATCGTAATAGAGGTACTTCTTTTCAGCCATATCTCACCCCTGAATCTAAGAATCCCACTGACTCACACCATCCCTAAAAATTGGCTAATATTATATACCCGATAAAAAAAAATTTAAACCAAATCTGCGCATCATCCTAGCGGTTATAGGATGTACACGAAAATCCCTCCCAATAAACCGCCGATAACTCCCCATCCCGCAATCCCGGCCACCTTTCTCCACTTTGGATTCCCCGGTTTCAATATTTCTATCTTTTTCACATAGATTATTTCGCACCCCTTGTCATCTCTGGTCGTACTCGTAGGGCGATAGCCGGACCACGGCTTGAGAGTGATCTTTTCCAGGCGCAGAAATCCGTCTCTACCTACTCCCCTCACGAGTCTATAGTTGCATAGCAAACCCTTGATCAATATCTGATCACCTACCCGAACGAAAGTATTTTTCGGGCTATATCTTCGTCGTCAGTCAGGAGGTGATTATTTGAGAAACCTCGCATATCAAATGCCTCGCTATAATACCTTACCCACCCCGTCCAGTCTCCATGGGAATATCTCGCCTCCAGATATGGTCCCTTTAAGTTGTCCCCGTATACCAGTGAAAAATCAGCTATGTTCAGTGTATCGCCCGAATCCCTATGGCTGATGTCTATCCACGAATTGCTGTGATGAAGGGAGACGACCAGACCGTATATAGTGTAATCGTAAAGGGCAACGACTTCGTATTCGTCTCCTTCCACACTCTTTAATACGAACTTCATTGGTGTTATCCTTACCTGTCTCGGCCAAGAATATAACTGAGGCAGGATTTCGTTCTTACCCGGCAAGGCCTTGGGCTTGATACTGGCAGGGATATATATCACCATACACGCGAGCCCGCTAATAAAGACTATTCTTCTGACGAATTTGATAAGTTTGACCATGGACTACCTTTCTCTATCTTTCTTCTCTTGCTTTCCCCAAATATCCCTCAGCCCCGCGGAAAACACAAGAATCCCTATCAATGAGAGCCACTGAAACAAGGTTAACCCCAATATGTGTGGACTAACACGCAAAAACTCCTCAAAGAACCTAAAGCCGAAATAAGTTATACCGAAAATCACAAACAATTCTCCCGGCCTTGCGGTTTTTCTTTTACTCATAAGGTAAAGAAATAACCCCAACATAAACACCGATTCGTACAGTTGTGTGGGATGTCTCAGCACACCGTCTCCGAAGTCAACTCCCAGACGACATCCTGTGGGCACTCCGAAGCAACACCCCCTAAAGAAGCATCCCAAACGCCCTATTGCAATGCCTATAGCAAGGGCAGGGGCAAAAAGATTCCCAAATCTTTCTCTTACCCCAACGCCGGCTTTCACCACCTTTGCCCCGAAGGTACCTCCCAAAATTCCCCCGGTCATGGTACGGGAAGAAAACAATGAAAATGGCAGAGTAGTAAAAAATTGCCTTATATTCAATAGATTGGCAAACAAAACTGCGCCCAGGATTCCACCAAAAATCGACCCAAAGGCCACTAGCGGTGGCCTCCAATCATCACTCGAAATTCCACCCTCCTTCTTAAGAAACAAATATACGAAAATGCCCACCGCAAACCCTAGCCCACTAAAGAACGGATAGGAATATATGTGGATTCCACCTATAGAAAAAAGGATAGGTCCTACTCCCCGATAGGAGACGCCTTCTGGAACATAATGAAAATCCAGCATACTACTGCACCATTTGGAGGCCTACTGCGTATATTCCCAATGTAATACAAGCCCCCATCAACAACACCCAAGGCAAGGCAAGATAAACCACACCCCACAACCAAGCACGATCATACTCTTTAGCTTTTACATAGCGATAAATCTTGTATCCAACAAACATGGTCATTAAAAATACTACCCCCAAAACAAGGGCTGAAATCACATTTCTATACACTGGAGAGTAAGGAGAGCCCGCCGAAAAAAAGTCCGATCCAATCAAAACCAACGAAAGCACCTAAGAAATATATAAATAGATAAAAACCGCAAGACTTAAAATAGCCAAACCAATCATCTTTAAGACCTTATTCATATTATCCACCTCCCTTAAAATATCCTTGGTATAAACATTCCAACCTTCTCCCTATAGACCTTGTATTCGGGAAATCTCTCCATAAGCACAGTTTCCTCTTCTCTCGCCCTATAGTACATCGTAGACACAAACACAAAACTGGTAAGTAAGAAGGCGATCCAATTGGAATACACAAAAGAGGCCCCATAAAACATCCATATCAGAAATGCATAGAGTGGATGACGGACAATTCGGTAAACACCGGTACTCACCAAAGAGTGGTCCTGATAGACCTTTATATGGGTCAGACCATCTTCGTCCTAAAGAAATCCTTCCCAATATATTAACTACGGCCCCTATAACCAAAAGGCCAGCTCCTATAACACACAAAACACCGTATATGTACCAAGGCAAAGGACTACAATTACATAAAATACAAAGAAAAACAAAAACATCGTAGCAGTCGCTACTACGGATTTCTTTTCAAGGACAAAATCACGCCTTCGATTGTACTTCAGGAAATCCCAAAATACCGCTACCATCACTGCCATAGTGCTGAGGGAACAAACCCATCGGTTGGCTATACAAACAAGCGCTAAAGCAGAAGTTTTCACTTTCTCCCTCGGTGCCACATACTGTAAACAGAAAATGATATCCGCTTTAGGTCCGTAGTAATGATATGCACACATTCCTTTTGGGCTGACTTTACATCAAAATTATACCTGTCTAAGAAAGTGGTTATCGTCAGAGGAAAGATGTGTTCATTGACATGTTCTATCTTCTTTGATTTTGGCCAAAGAAGAAAATCCTCTGGGAGGAAGGAAAACGCCTTTTTCAAAAATTCATCACTGATCTTTGGTCCACAGCAACTGCAGGCAAATCCCCTTTTTAGTATATCCTCTAAATCAAAGGCAAAGGTATTGTCTATGTCATCCAAATACTCGGCAACATCCACCATATCAGCTATTGAGAAGGTATTACCCTACGCATCCTTAAACAAAAACGAAACAGCTACACGCTCAACATTGCACGCAAGCGGGAGGATACCACCTGTTTAAAGGCATCCGGCATCGTAGAATAGATATGCTCCACCACACCGGAAAGGGTAACCCTGTTAAGCCTCTTTACATCTTGGATTCTCCCCGAATAACACACAGGCTGGATATTTACTCCCCGAATAAAGTTCTCCTCCATTGCAACCCTAATAACATCTTTTATATCATTCTCATTAACTCCCCTTGCAACCCTCATTACCAAGGTCATTGGCACTTGTGCCTTCTGCAGGTTTCTTATTGCCTGCCTCTTTTCCCTAAGCAGATTTTCCCCTCGCAAAAACTCATTTGCCTTTGCACCAAAACCGTCAAACTGCAGATACACCTCAAATCCGCCATCCCTTGCTATCTCCCCTAATGCCATAGCAAATGAAAGCTCTCTTGCAATCCGCAGGCCATTTGTATTGAGTATCACATAATTGACTTTCAATTTCTTTATTCTGGAGATAATATCCAGTATATCAGGATGCATCGCAGGCTCGCTGCCGCTTATCTGCACGATCTCTGCCTTCCCACCTTCTGCCTCAACAAAAAACCGCGTCATTTCCAATACTTTCTCAACCGAAAGAAAACCTTCCTGCTTTTTAGACTATACATAACACACAAGACAACCCAAATCACATCCGTCGGCTACCTCAATAATGCCGATACAGCTATGCTGTTCGTGCTGAGGGCAAAGCCCGCAGTCAAACGGGCATCCACTCTCCAGCTCTGTCTGGGCCAAAATGCGGTTGCCGGGCTTGTCGTATCTTCTTCTGTGAAGCTAATACGGCAGGTATTCCTCTAACAGGTCTATCTGCTGCCCGCACTCTGGGCAATGCCTGAGCAGATATGCCTCATCATTTTGTAGGATAATCTTACCTGGCAGTACCGCCAGACAATTCGGGCACAGGCAAACCGTTGCTTCGTGATATGTATAATCGCGTAATTCCTGCATTCAGTCCTCTTACTCTAAAGGATAGCCTTTCTACCATCCTAAAACTCCACGGCCTAAGTCCCGGGGACAGGTGGTCTGTTAAAATGCGATTTCTCAAAGATCTCTCATTACCCCATTATCGGGTCATAAATATAACTTCTCCTGAGCTATTTCTGATAGTGTGTTAAATGGGTCATCTAAAGAGGTAAAAATACGATCTTCACCCTCTTTCTGCGCTTCTGCTTTTCTAATCACCTTTTCAACCTCTTCATAAGATATGCCCATTTCACCCATCAAATCCAACGCCTTACCTGAATAGAGTCGCCCGTTTATTATTTTTGGCTTATGAGGAGAAAACCTTCCAACTGGGGTTCTGTACATTCCGGCTTAGTACAAGACAGGGTTATAGCATCATCGCTGGCGCCCGGCAAAGAATCAGGCTTTCTCCCCAAGACATAACACTGCCATACAGAAACAGAGAGAAGCGCTAAAGGCCCACCCTGTTGTGGATGGGGATTTTTCTCAAAATGCCAACCAATCACAAGCCCATCACTTCTGTAGACAATATCATCTCTTTCCCTCATTACTTTCTGCAATCTTATCCATTGCAGAAGTTCTTTTACAGAGCAAAAATGCTGTTGCCCCTCTTCCATATTTACCAGCATACCTTTAATTTCTGTGGGATAATACCCTCCCAAACTTCCATACCACCTTGACATCCTTGGCCACAAATTTATCTTTACTTCTTTCCCATCCCACTTAATCTGTCTTCCAACAGCGCCTACAGCCCTTATTTCTATCGCACCATTTTTGTTTGTTGCAGTAATGCGTATACCATCCGTCATTGCTGGTTCTTTGATAACTAAACCTACCCTGTGAAAAAGGCCTCCACTTTTTGCCAAGAAATGCAACGCGACAGATAGCACAATAACAGCCACCAAGCAACTCACACCAAGTATAATGATCCTCTTATCTCAGATGTTCATTGCACACCTCTTTTAGAGAAACCTCATTTTATAACCCTGCTTTACTGCGCGAAAGCAAGTTATCACTACTTATCTCTCGGCTTGTATCCAAGAGTAAAACGAGTTTTATCTGCCCATCTTTTACTATAGGATAAAAAGAACGAATAGCATAGCTGTCTACTACGGTAAACGGAGTCTTGTTTTTTAGCATTTCACCAAATTTTTCCTTTTCTTTATACCGTGGGATAAACAATTTCGTGAGGGAATCGGAAACAGGTGTCGTATCCTTATAATCGCATTCCCAAGGCGTAATCTCATAAAAGACGAGCCGTCCTTCTTCTTTCTTGGGAATCAAGAGGCTAATAGCCCTTACATTTTCCTCCAGTGAAAGCAACAATTCGTCCCTCACAAAGTATAATTTGCCAATCGCTGCATTTTGATCAATAATGTCCAGCAAACGCTTCACCAACCGAGAGCCGGCAATGTCTCCTAATTCCTGTTCAATTCTCTTAACCTTATACCTTGTTACGCGATATTCAAGCACCCCCTGATACGCCACAACAAGAAATATAATTCCTAAAGAGGCAACTATCATAGCGCGAAATCGTTTTTGCGCGATCGGAGAAGGCTTAGACTCAGCGAAACCTTTTTCTCTTGCAATATAACTTATTGACTCAGATATTAGATTCAGGGTCAATACTACGTGAAGAATAGCAAGAGATAAAAGCACCATTAAACTAACCCCGAATGCTGTAAAAAATGCAACTGAAATAGATTTGTTCAAAAATGACCATTTAAACACACTGCCTGAAAGTATAAGGGCAAAACAGGCCAAATCAAACCATACTATAAACATAATTGTCTTCAATACAAAATTCTGCAAGTACTTCAACATATTCCTTCTCTTCCCCTCCTTCTTATAATAGTTCCCTCATTCCTATATTCTCACACCACCCCTCACACCTCCGAGATATAGTTATATAAATCAATCCCTCCTCCCCACAGAAGGTATTGTATCATCTTTTGCCTCCTTCCTCCTCTCCTCATACATCTTCTTTGCCTCTGTATTATCGTATCGTATTTTCACTGCCAGAATAATATTAAACCTACCCAACATAACAGGGCTAACACTTGGAAGCACAATAGGCAATAAATATACTAATAATGCCTAGATTCCACAGCAACACCAATATCCGCAGACGAAATAAATACTTCTCTGCTCTCTTGTTACCTTTAATCCAATTGGGCGTTTTGAATAACAATTCGAAAGCCAGTCGGTTACAAGCAGCATAGGAAGGCAACAAGTTTATCAGCTCCTTAGGATTGTAGAACATACCAGCACACTCCTTGGGCTTCCAGAAAAAACCGCAGGGTCTGCCATTAGCCTCCCATAGTTCCCTATTTTCTATATATAATATCCTCATCAGACGATCAAAGTTGATAAAGGCTCCCACCAGGCAGAAGAAAAAGGGAATAAAAAATATAATTATATACTCCATATTCTGCCCTTTCTAATTGGATGGTACATCGCAATTTCATAGTTGCAGATAATATACCCAGGCACTTTTGCTTATAAAAATAAACTTCAAATGCGGCTCGCCTTTGCTATTATATTCTTTCCCATAAATCTTCATCTGTTGTAACTCTGAAACCGGCCTCCACCATGGCAAAGAATGGTTATCTATACGTATTAGCAGGGATTTTACAAATTCCGGGATTTTCTTGTACCTAACAAGGGCATTTTTCGCAATGATATTTCGTATATCCTGAGGGCCTGCCTCAAAGGCAAAGACAAAAGGCCCGTGCATCGTACCTCTGTCTCGATAATATTTAAGATTTTTTATTGTTTTTATATCAGATGAGACATTGATTCGAAAGAGCCTTTGGGGAGAAAAATAAGTATGGAAAAAGGTAAAGACAATAATACACGCCACGCCTAATAAAATAAAAGTTTTACTTTTCATAGGATCCTTTACTCTGTAGTGCTCCCCATTAGTCAAGTTAAATTTTCGTAAAAACCAAGCATTCTTTTTCTAACTCACAAGGGGTCTTATAATTAAGCGATGAATGAGGGAAATCATTGTTGTAGTTATTAACCCATTTCTTAAACTCTTCAGCGAATTCACACGGCGATGAAAATTCACGTGTCCAAACAAAATCTTCTTTTATTGTCCTTATAACCCGCTCTGTATCTGCATTGCCTTTAGGATTATTATAACTGGCAAAAATCTGCTTTATCTCCATCACAGAACATGCCTGCATATATCTCGTAGATGTCGGCTGTGACCCATTATCGCTTACAAGATAAGGACTTCCTTCTTTTGATAAGATTCCATACGGAAATTGCCTGTTACAAGCATTATTTAGGGCATCAAGCCAGTCTTCTGTTCTGCTCCTCGATGATATCGAATATCCTACGATCTTTTTAGTATACCAATCAATTACTATAACAAGATAAATCCACCCAAAACCTTCTATCATAACTTTTGTCATATCTGTGCCCCAGATCTCATTAGGCACAGATGCTCTTGGTTTATCTCGATAAGTATGATTTTTCCTCGTGGCTTTTAACCGTCGGTTCTTTTCTACCAATAGATTATTTTCTTTCATTTATCCTATATACCCGCTTCTTGTTTATGTTCATACCCATCCTATCCTTTAAATAGTATACAAACAATTCCTTCGATGTTCCATAATAGCCTGATTTAAGGTAAATGCCTGCTTAAGCGAGATCTTGCCCTTCATCAACATCTCATCTATCCGTTTTATCTCATCCTGCATAGCGCCCTCCTATAATTCCTTTATCAATTTACCCGCCAGGTCAGCAGAGATATTGCCCATATCTACCTCATTTAGGACATAGCTGACCTCCCTCTTTCTGTGGCTCTTAACCAAATCCTTTAGATGGGGAAATACCCTGTCAAGACACAGGTGCATAGTGGGATAGCTGATGCCCACCTCCTTTGCCAGATCTTTAATTTTGCCATCACATATATTTATATTAAAGATAAGCTCCGTGCAGTGAAATCCAATGCACAAGGCATAGAGGCAAGACCTGCCAAGATAGACTGACAACCTGTTCACTGCCTTCCACCTCTGCTACTTGCCCGGGCATCTTTTATATCTGATACATATAATCACGCAGAGCCTGCATAGGTATCCCCTATCCCCTCCACACCTTTCTTGGCTCAAGTTTTGCGTTCTTGGGTAGGACGGATCCGGCGGGGATTATCGCACCATCGCCTATCTCCGCCCCGGGAAGGATAACTGAATTCAATCCGACGGTAACATTTTTGCCGATTCTTACCTTTTTCAGCACAAGCCCGCCCCTTTCAAAGGAATGGGCTATCACCGTGGAATGCCCGCCTATTACCGTATTATCGCCTATCTCCAAAAGGCAAAAATCCGCACAGTATTTGGAGTTTATCTGGACTCCTTTCCCCAATTTAGCTCCCATAAGACGATAAAACAGATTGATTAGCGGGGTCAAGAGCATAAAGTCCATAAAGGTCGTTGAGACGAGGAGTATCAGGGCATTGTAGACCATCCATTTCAACATACCGAGAGAAACGGGACGATAATAGCCTTCTTCCAGTTTCAATCCCAACACAATCCTCATCAGCCACACAACGAACATTAGAGAGACACCGTAAATGAAGTATCCCATACCGATTGAGAAAGAGATAACCAAAGCCTCTGCCAAGATCCCAACAGGAGAAATCACCTCCCACAACCACCACCCAAATAATACCCCAGGCGTCAATGCCATCCCTATCGCCAATGCCCCGGCGATGTAGAGGAGTAGCGTCAACACCAATTGGGCTAAAAACAACATTGTTAATCCTCCTTTTAAAAAATTTGTGACTTAACCCAATTTCGTTACTTTTCAATCACGAAATTACGCAATTTCATCACTTTCCGCCCTCACCCCCTTACACCCGACCTTTCTTAACCCTCTCCATTGCAATCTCTTTTATTCTTCTCAAATCCATCTTCCCCGTGCCAAGAACCGGTATCTCATCCACCCGTATAAACGAGTCCTTTCTCGGTATCCATATCTTCGGCAAAGCCCTTTTGTTTAATTCCTCCCACAACCACTCTACATCAACATCCTTCGCCAGAAGCACAACAAGTCGCTCGCCTTTCTCCTTGTCCCTCACCCCTGTAACAGCGCACACCAAGGAATTATCATTCAGGATCCTCTTTATCTCCTCTTCCACCTTTACATGGGGGACCATCTCTCCACCTATCTTGCTGAACCTTGCCAGCCTATCCACTATAAACAGATAACCTTCTTCATCCCTGTATCCTATATCTCCAGTATAATACCAACCGTCTTTTATTACCTCCATCGTCTTATCGGGATCGTTTAGATAACCGAACATCACATTAGGCCCTTTCACCAACACAAGCCCTTCCTGATTAGGGCCAAGGACAGTGCCATCCTCTATGGAGGCTATCTTTACTACTACGCCCGGAATAGGTAATCCAACGGACCCTTCTTTTGACATACCCGGGGCATTGACGGTGGCTATGGGAGACAGTTCCGTGACCCCGTAGCCTTCATATATCTTGACCCCATACTTCCCCTCAAACTCCTTAGCAAAGTCCTGATTGAGTTTCTCCGCACCTACGATAATCGCCCGCAGAGAGGCAAGATTTTCGGGGCTGGCCTTTTTTGCGTATAGAGACAAAAACGACGGAGTTGCCATAAGCACAGTGGCCCTGAAATCCCCAATCGCCCGTACCACTCCCCGACTATCAAGAGGATTGTCGTGATACACCACCCCAATCCCTGCTGCAAAAGGCAGGCACATCGTGCTCGTAAACCCAAAAGAGTGGAACAATGGCAATACCCCAACCAGAACATCTGATTCCCTCAAATCAAATATCTGCATTATCGCCTGCACATTAGAACTTATGTTTCGGTGGGTCAGACAAACTCCCTTCGGCCTGCCGGTGCTCCCACTGGAAAACATAACCGTAGCGGTATCGTCCACATTATACAAGTCGCCCTTAACAAAGAACCTCTCCAATAAACCCACCGGCAGGAACAGGCAGGCCAGAATCACCCGCAACCTCGTAAACCAATCTATACGCAAGTCCTCCAAAAACACCATCCCATCCATCTCCCCAATGTTCATCTTCTTCAAAAACCTACGGGATGTAATAATCCTTCTTATCCCCGCGAACTTTATGGACTGCATTATCACATCCCGGGAAAGGGTAAAATTAAGATTAACCGGCACTTTTCCTGCCATCAAAATGGCCCCGTTGACAAGTGCCGCAGTGGTTGAGGAGGGCAACAACACGCCAACCAATTCATTTGTACGTCTCGGATAGGCAAATTCAGGAAACAATTTCTCCCGCAGGATAAACACACCCGCCAATGCCTGAAGGTAGTTTAACCTCTTGCCTCCCAAATCTGCCATACAAAATCTAAACAAGTTTGCCTTGGCAGTCTCAAGGAAATAATGATGAATCTTTCTTTCCACATCTCCACGATGAGAGAAGGCCTCTGCTCCCACCTCCTCAACAGCAATCCGTACATCGTAGGCAGACTCAAAGGAAACAGGCCGGCCGATTGAAAGGATTACCCGATAAGGCAATCTTCTTGGTCTCCTTATCCTCAGCCTGTCTTTTGCATAACTAAATATGGATCCCCACATAAGATCTATGTACATGGGTATAACTTCTCCTATACCCTCCTTCTTCAAGAATTCCACACCTCTATTGAACCGCATCATATTCCCCGTCTTGGAAAGTTGCCCCTCGGGAAAGAAACAAACCAAATCACCGCCTTTTACCGCCTCTGCCACTGCATGCAGGCTTTTAGCAATGGCCTTAGGAGAAGATGTGTCCAAGATGAGCGAATTAGTGGCCCTGCGGACGAACTCATAAACCGGATTGGCACAGACCTGCTTGTGAAAAACAAAACGCACATCCCTGCGCAACCCGGCTAATATAATAACCCCGTCAATAAAAGATACATGATTGCATACCAATAGCGCACCGGTCCCCTCGCCAAGGTAAGACAAATTTTCCTCTCCAAAAACATCCAACCTGTACACAGTATGCATCAATATCCAGGCCAGCATACGGAAAAACGACCTCGGCAGGCCCCACAAGATTCCTATGGCCAATCCCAACCATATAAGAGCCAATACAAAAAACATCACCGAAGGATCCACTCTCAAGAGACGCCCAAATAGAAACAACAACAGAGAGGCAATTATACCGGACATAGCGGTGGCAATGTTCAACACTGCAATGGTCCTCGACCTCACGCTAAATTCTGAACTTCTCTGAAAGTAAGAGTTCAAAGGCACAGTGTAAAACCCCGCCCCCACCCCCAAGAGAAATGCGTAGAGAAACAACAGAAAAAACCACGCGCGAAAAGGCAAACCCCATCATAGACAACGCCATCAAGAACGCCCCCAAGGGAACAAGCCCCATCTCTATACGGTGCCGGGATCCCACCCCTGCCAACAAACTCCCGACTACTATTCCACCCGCTGTGGTCAACAATACCAACGATATCATCCAATTCGGCCAAAGCATATCGTATATACCAAAACTGACCATATTCATCTGATAAAAATTCGCACTGCCCCAAAACAGGGTCAAACCCCAGAATACCCAAAACAGACCCCTTTTATTTACTATCTCCCGGAGTCCAACCCGCACAGCCCGGATATATTCCGACCAGTCGGCCAAAGAGAGGCCTTCCTGAGCAGGCACCAGAGGAGGAATAAACAATGAGACGACAAATCCAAGCACGGCACAAATCAGCAGAATCCATCCAGCAGTAAAGACAAACCTATCCGACCCTGCCCACAGGGCTCCCAATACCGATCCCAAAATAATCGCCAAAAACGATCCCATCTGAAGCAATCCATTGGCCATGGGCAAATCTTTAGACAGTTCCGGGACTACCCCGTACTTGGCAGGGCTAAAGATCGCCCTCTGACTGGCCATCAGGAAAAGGACTACCAATAACAAGGGCAAACTCCGGAGATAAAAACCGAGCAAACCCAATGCCATAATAATGACCTCGCCCGCCTTAACCCAAACTATAATCTTGTTCTTGGGGAATTTATCCGACAGCACTCCCGCAACCGGAGACAATACCAAAAACGGCAACACAAAAAAAACCCGCTATAGCGACGAATCCGCTCGAGGAGGCCACATCGCCCATAATCCTTGCCCCCATAAAGGACACCAAGGTCTTAAAAAGGATGTCGTTGGACGCACCCAGAAACTGAACCACCCAAAACAGGTAAAAGCCCCGTTTCATCTCTTCTCCTCCAACCTCCTTATCCATTCATCAAGGTATCTCCGCATACCCTTAAACTTCCCAAATAGCCTATCCGGAAAAATCTCGTCAACACGCGGGAAATAGGCCTTTTCGATCTCCTTTATAAGTGCCCTGCCCTTATCCGTAAGACGCACTCGGAACGACCTCCTATCCGAGGTATCAGGAAGGCGCTTAACCAGGCCCTTTTTCTCCAGTTTGTCAATGATAGAGGTAATATTTGCCCTGCTTACAACCATCTGTCTGCTTATCTGGACCTGAGACAGGCCATCCTGAGAGCCCTTCAACAGAACTAGGACATTGTACTGGGCGGAACTCACCCCGTATGACCGAAAAAAGGCATCCGCACGGGCCTGCAAACGGGAGGCAAGCCTGACAATCAAGACCATAATCTCGTTCTTATCCCTACTCTTCACCATCTCACCCCCGTCAAGTTAGTTAAATGATTAACAGTTAATAATATAACAACATTGACAGGAATGTCGAGTAACAACGAAAACGAATCACCAACTACCAGGGCCAGCGGATTAGATCTAAACTTCTTCCCTCAACGCCGAGATAAGAAAGGACATAACTAATGGCGAACAATTCTCCGCGCTTCTCACCCAAAAAGCACCTTGCGATTTAACCATTAAATGGTGAATTCTTGATTATTAAAACAGCGGGCAAATCCTTCCGTTCTCATCAATAAAAAAACAGCAACATCAATCCCCACAACATAGTAACTATGCTCACCACCTTCATTATCCCACCGTACTTCTCCACATATGCCTTGAACTTCTCCGGGGCCTTCGGCTTGGCAGGTATAAGTCCCGAAAAAAGCAGAAAGGCATACAGACCGCCTATGAAAGGGATAAATCCGTCTATCCTCATCTCCCCTCCTCCGTGCCAAACACACACCTACAACACGAACTCCTCAAAATTATCCCTTCGTTATCA
>WGBD01000005.1 GCA_015494465.1 Candidatus Omnitrophota bacterium
CCGCAGGAGGTGGTTCCTTCCCCGCCGGGGCAGGACGCTCAGGTCTATCCCCCCGGAAAACAGGAAGAGACTGAGTTTATCGTTATTGCGCAGGCAGGACAGCCCTATGGCAGTAGAAATCTCTGCCACCAGTTCCCTCTTAGACGGAGATCGGGAGGCTATACGCATCGAACGGGAGACATCCACCGCCAGTATCACATTTAACTGGCGCTCCTCCACGAAGGTCTTGGTAAAGGGCCTGCGGTACCTGGCGGTGACCTTCCAGTCTATGGCCGAGACATCGTCGCCGGGGACATACTCCCGCAGGTCCGCAAACTCTATTCCCCGCCCCTTGAACACCGAGGAGTAGAGCCCGCCCAACGCGGTATCCACCTGCTTGCGGGTGATTACCTCTATCTTCCTGACCCGCCTGAACAAATCGGATATCTCCTTCACGCCAGCACCTTCCTTGCAGAGACTACGAATCCGGTATGGGCGACCATCCGGTGTTCAGGTCGCAGGGACCTGGGTCCGGCAGTCCAGTCCCTCAACAGGGTCTCGAATATCCTTATGCCGAACATATCCCGACGCTGAGAGACGACATCCCAGTACTGCTTTACCTGAACCGTCGTGGGGATAAATGCCATGATGAAACCACCCGGCTTCACTGCCTCTGCGACATTGCCCACCACTGCCCAGGGCTCAGGCACATCTATAAAGGCGCAGTCAAAACCCCTCTCCTCTATCCCCTCACTGGCATCCCTTTGCACCACCTTGAAGTTCGGCAGATCCCCCAGCATGGCGCAGACCCTTGCCCTGCCCTCGCGGGCAAAGTCCGCCCGGCGCTCGTAGGTGACCAGTTCACCCTGCGGACCAATCGCGTTCAGTATGGCCATACTCAGGGCCCCCGCCCCCAGTCCCACCTCCAAGACCCTCGATCCACTCCTCACATCCGCAAAGAACAGCAAGACCCCCAAGTCCTTGGGATATATCGGCTGGACATTCCGTTTCACATTCCTTATGTACTGGTCCATGGACGGACGGAAGGCGTAGGCCCACCTGCCCTCACCGAGGTCTATCCTCTCGCCTTCGGACCTGCCTATCACCAGATCGTGGGGATATTGGCGGGAGTACAGGGAAAACCTCTTCCCCGGTTTCAAGACGAACATCCGCTCCCGATGTTTCTTGTCCACCAACACCACCAGATCGCCCGGGGAGAACCTGTGGGTCGTGCTCATAGCCCCTGCAACGCGGAATCCAGATCCGCTATGATGTCCTCCACTGCCTCCAGCCCGACGGACAGGCGCACGAAGCCCTCGTCGATCCCGCAGGCCCGCAACTCCTCCGGAGACAACTGCTGATGGGTAGTTGAGGCGGGGTGTATCACCAAGGACCGGGCATCCCCCACATTTGCCAGGTGGTAGAAGAGCTTCAGGTTGGATATAAAACGCTTGCCCCCTTCCCGGCCGGAACGAAGGGAAAAGCACACCATCCCCCCGAACAGACCCCGGGAGAAGTACTTTTTCGCTATCGGATAGTTCTCACCGTCCTCCAACCCGGGATAGAAGACCTGACTGACCGCCGGGTGATCCTTCAGGAACTGGGCCACCGCAAAGGCGTTCTCGCTGTGCCTCTGCATCCGCAGGTGTAGGGTCTCAATACCCAACAGTATCAGATAGGCGTTGAACGGGCTCATGCAACTGCCTACATCCCTCAACAGCAATAGTCTGGCCCGCGCCCCGTAGGGTGAGTCCTTGAACTTCTCACAGAAACTTATGTCGTGGTAGGCAGGCTCCGGCCCGCACATCTCAGGGAAGCGCCCGCTGGCGGACCAGTCAAACTTTCCAGAATCGACTATAATCCCTCCGATAGAGGTCCCGTGTCCGCTGAGGTACTTGGTAGCGGAATGGACGACTATGTCCGCACCCCACTTGACAGGCTGGACTAGATACGGCGTGGCAAAGGTGTTGTCCACTATCAGGGGCAGACCGTTCCTGTGACAAACCTCCGCCACCGCCGAGACATCCAGAGGACGCAGGGAGGGATTGCCGAGTATCTCCGCGTACACCGCCTTCGTGCGAGGGGTAATCGCCCTCTCTAAGGCGGAAAGGTCGTTCACATCCACGAACCTCACCCTTATCCCCATGCGGGAAAGGGTGTACTTGAACAGGGTGTAGGTACCCCCGTAGAGCTGGGGTGAGGATATAATCTCGTCTCCCTCCTTTGCCAAGGCGAGTATGGCCAAGGTTATCGCCGACTGACCGGAGGAGGTAGCCACTGCAGAGGCCCCCAGCTCCAACTCCGCTACCCTCTTCTCCAGCACCTCTACCGTGGGGTTGCTTATGCGGGTGTATATGTGCCCTTCCTTCTCCAAGGAGAACAGGGCAACCGCATCCTCCACCGAATCGAAGAGGAAAGAGGTATTCTGGTATATCGGCACCAAGGCCGGATTGTGGGAAAAGCGAAACGGCTCAAAGCCAGCATGTAGGCACTTCGTGTCGAACCTCATAGGTTATATTTTATCCCACATCTAACCAATCCAGAAGCAGATTTAGGGCCTCCACCGGGGACTTTCCCCAGGAAAGGATACCCTCTTCGTGTCCCCCCATAACCAGTATCCCCTGCCTGCCGATCTTCCTCACCAGGCCCGCGATGGCCCGGGCCAGCTCCGGTGTGCCGTACTCTGCCCTCCGATCGGTGGTGGGCAGCCGGTCCAGCCACCTCCGCCAATCATTCAAGGAATGGACATGGATAACCGCAGACACCTCCGGAGAGAAGCGATAGCAGGCCGAATGGGAAAGGGACTCGGAAGAGGCCCTGACCCGTCCCTTGCACCTGAGCCAATTCTCCTCCCAGGAATAATCCAGGACCAGAGAATAATCGTCTATGGAGAGGATCCGCTTTCCCCCGGTCTGGGATCCGGTTATCAGGAACCCGTCCCCCAAGCGGATACTGAGGTTGCCGAAACCCACACCGTCCTCTTTTACGCCTACTAGCCCCAGATCCCAGAGACGGCTCCTGACGAGGTTGACCTCGTCAAGGCCTTTAGGGGCAGACAGTTGCGCCTTTTCCCACTCACACCTGAACTTTATGTACCCCTCTCGCACCCCTCTAATGCCTCCTTCAATTCCTCTACATCCTCAACCGCCACATCTTCAAAGGAACCAACCCGTTCCATCAGGGCCCTTGCGGAGTCGCACTTGCCCTCCTTTGCCAAGACGAATACGAGATTGAAGAGGACATCCCTTTTGTCGGGAGAGACCTCGTACAACTGGGCAAAACACCTCTCCGCCAAGGCCCAGTCTTTCAGATCCATAGCGCAGACCCCGAGGTTGAAGACTGCATCTGCAAACAGCCGATTCAGGCGGTGGGACTTGAGGAAGCAGGCCATGGCAGAGTGCACATCGCCTTGGGAATAGTAGATGTTCCCAAGGGCAAACCAGCTCAGGTAATCCTTGGGTTGCTCCTTAAGGATGGATAGTAGGATCTCCTTTGCGGAATCGAGGTCCCCGGACTCCATCAATTCCATCGCCCGATTAAACCTTATCGCCACATCTGAGGGCTCCGTCTTAACCCACTCCACCCTCCCCAATGCAAACAGGCCCAATACCACCAAGGCGTAGGCCAGGGCCGGTCCAAAGGCCCGTGCCCTTACGGTCTTCACGAAGTCGCGCAGGCCCACCACCGCCAGGACGATTGCGGGGTAGACGAGCATCATCTTGTAGCGGGTGTTAACGAAGGCCAGCATCGTAGACAGAGCAACCAAGACCAAAAGTAGTCGCAACACCCCCAACTCCTTATTCTTCCGCGTGGTCCACAGGGCCAGAAGGGCCCAGGGGAAGATGAAACCAAAGTCAAGGAACGGCAGGATTGGTATGTGCATACTCTCCCAGTTGGCGTCGTGATATTCCCTATAATTAAAGAGCAGCCCCAGTTTGCGCAGTTCCAGAGCCAACCACCACCAAGGATGCCGGAAGATGTAGTCCCAGGTCCTTTGTATCCAGAAACGGGCAGACTCTGCCGGGGAGAGCGCCCGCCCGCTCAACTTGCTTGCAACTATCCGGGCATCCTCTAAAAGCCCCTTCTGAGTGGGGCGGAACGGCAGATCCGTGCGGAATATCCCCTCCGCCCCGGGCCCATTACCCAAGAAGAAGTTTATCCCCATGTGGGTGCTGAACCCCAAAAGGCCATCTGCCCTCCAGTTGGCAAATAGCACCAACCCAGGAAGTACAACCAAGCCAAGGTAATACCCCAAGGCCCACCTGCCCCGTACAAGGCGGGTTATCCAGCAATACAGCCCCAGCACCAGGGCCCAGAACAGAAACGATGGCCGGACTATCAGTAGAAACCCTACAAGAACTCCGAACAAGAACCCCTTAACAACGCCCACCTCCTTCCCGAAGGTGTTGAACAGTCTCACCAGGGCCAGCCCCAAGAGGGAGAGGCCAAGGGGTTCCGGGGTGATGATAGAGGCGTACATCATAAACGGGGTGTAGAGGAGGAAGAGAACTCCCCCCAACAGGGCCCAGGTCCTGCTCATCACCCTCGCCAGAAGGAAGTACAAAAACATACCCGCAAGGGCCATAAGGAAGTGATTAAGGAGGACCTGCAGTTCCGGGGTTGGGAAAAAGACTCGGCTCACCGCGACGAAAAAGGCATATCCGGGCATACCGGTAAAGGGGAGCCCAAACTTACCCAACAGGATGTTTAGAGACCAGTTCCAGTAGAACTCGGAATCGGAGGCGGGGAACATCTTTAGGTAATGGTGAAACAACGCGTAGAGGTAATGCAAGACATACGCC
The DNA here is from genome assembly GCA_015494465.1 of Candidatus Omnitrophota bacterium. Classification (GTDB taxonomy): domain Bacteria; phylum Omnitrophota; class Gorgyraeia; order S143-82; family S143-82; genus S143-82. The sequence continues at coordinate 4,782 of WGBD01000005.1, forward strand.
CCGAGGATAAGCGCCCAGGCGAGGCGATCCTGCCAATGCCTATCTCTTGCCTTTGTTGACTGAGCAGTCATCAGGATAGATGTACAACGGCGACAGGTGGGTGTGCTCCACCGTATCAAGGCGGTCGGAAAATGCAAAGAAGAACCTCAACACATCACCCGCACCGATCCCCTTTGCTTCACTGCGAGGCCCTACAATGCCCTCCAACCCGGAAGCGGGGATCAGGGAATAATCTCCCCTCACCTGCCCCTTTTCGTATCGAGCCAGGTAGAGATTGCCCCTCCCCGCAGGGCGATACACCAGCCCCCCTGACTCAATTATGCCTGAAACGAAGGCCCATACATCCAGATTTGACACCGGATAGACCTTTATCTTCGGGAACAAAAAGGCCCAGACCTTTACCGCAGACAGGCACATCCTTATCCCGGAAAACGACCCCGGACCCACATCCACCACTATAGCCTCCAGATCGGAAACCCTCAATCCTGCCTCTTTGAGTCCTCGGCCCAAGACCGGGAAAACATCCTCGCAGTCCTCCTCCACGAAAACGAGGTCTGAAACCCCTTTGGCTAAGGCAATGCCCCGACTGTCGGACATAGTAATAGAGAGTATCACTGCCCCCTCCGGGATCAGAGTCCGTTAAAGGCCATAAAGGAAAGGGAAAGGAGGCTTGCCACTATGAAGGCGATCGGTATCCCCTTAACCGACTCCGGCAGGTCCACCACATCCAGCCTCTCCCGTATGCCGGACATTATCATCATCGCCAGCATAAAACCGAGCCCCGCAAACAGGCCCTGAAGGACTGCCAGCCAGAACCCACCCGGAACCGGCCTGCCCCCGTTCACGAACATGTCTATGTTCAGGACCGTCACCCCCAAGACCGCACAGTTGGTGGTAATAAGGGGCAGGTATATCCCCAATGTCCGATGTAGGGCGGGCATCGTCTTCAGCATCACCATGTCTATCATCTGCACCGCCGAGGCGATCACGAGGATAAAGGCAACGGTGCGCATGTACTCCAGATGATACGGCAGGAGGACATAGTTGTAGAGGAACCAAGTTATCACCGACGAGAATACCATCACGAATATCACTGCCAGAGACATAAAGAAGGCAGGCCTCTTCTGACGCGAGACCCCGATAAACGGACACATCCCCAGGAAGCGGAAGAGGATGAAGTTGGCGGTAAAGACATTCAGTATGAACAGGGACAGTATCTTCGCGCTCACCGTCTATCCCCCACCTGTTTCAGTATCAGGAGAAGCCCCAAGACCAACAACGCGCCCGGAGGCAGGGCAAACATAAGCACGGGCACGAAGTCCAGGCTCACCGGATATCCCCATATCTTGCCCGCACCCAGTACCTCGCGAACGAGCCCTATCACCGAAAGGGTCAGGGTAAACCCGATCCCCATACCCAGCCCGTCCAAGAACGACTCCACCACTCCCCTGCGGGAGGCAAAGGCCTCCGCCCGGCCGAGGATGATACAGTTGACCACGATCAAGGGAACGAATATCCCCAGTTGTTTGTAAAGCGCCGGGAAGTAGGCCTCCATCACCAGCTCCACGATGGTCACGAAGGTGGCGATTATCACGATGTAAGATGGAATCCTCACCCGGCTGGGGATAAACGACTTCACCAGAGATATCAGCACATTGGAGGATATTAAGACGAAGGTGGCGGACAGGCCCATCCCCAGCGCGTTCTTAAGCGAGGTGGATACCGCAAGGGTGGGGCACAACCCCAGTGCCAGGACCAGTATGGGGTTCTCTTTCAATAAACCCTTGTAAAACTCCTGCCACAACCTCATATCCAGCGCCTCCGCTCTCCCAGCCTGCGGGGCCGGAACAGATTGTCCAGATAAGGTACAAAGGCGTTCATAATCAATATGGAATAAGACACACCTTCGGGCAGTCCTCCCCACAGCCTCAATATCGAGGTTATCAATCCACATCCTATCCCAAAGGCCACCTGTCCCTTCTTGGTTATAGGCGAGGTCACCATGTCGGTGGCCATAAACCAGGCCCCCAGCATAAGACCTCCGGAGAGGATGTGGAAGAGCCAATCCCCGCTGAACCACCCTGCCTTGCCCCCGAATATCCAGGTCATCAGGGCAACCGTGCCTATGTAGGAAAGAGGCGTGTGTAGGGAGATGTAACCCCTCCACAGGAGGATAAGTGCCCCTATCAACAGGGCAAGGACCGATGTCTCTCCGATACAGCCGGCGTAATTGCCGAGGAACAAGGTCTTGTAGGTAACCGCCGGAACACCCCCCATCTTCACGACCGTAAGGGGCGTGGCCTGAGACACCAAGGCCCCGTCCTTCCAGACATAGAACCTGGTCATGTAGGCGGGGAACGAGGCCATAAGAAAGGCCCTTCCCACCAGGGCGGGATTGAATATGTTCCTGCCCAAGCCACCGAACACCTGCTTACCGATGGCAATAGCGAACACCGAACCCAACACCGCCATCCACAGGGGCAGACCCGCAGAGACATTGTAGGCAAGGAGAAGACCAGTTATCACCGCACTGCCGTCGCCTATCCTCACCGGCCTGCCCATTACCTTCTGACACGCCAACTCGGTGAGCACTGCAGAAACCACGCAGGCAACGATGAGATACAGCGCAGGCAGACCGAAGACCCACACCGCAGAGATCCCCGCAGGGATTAGGCTTATCACCACCCACCACATTATCCGGGATATCGTCTCCTTATCCCGGATGTGGGGCGAGGATGTAATCACTAATTGTTTAGACATCTCTGCAACCTCTCCAGACCCTTCTTGACTGCCCTAATCACCGCAGAAGAAGATATAGTCGCCCCGCTTATCGTCTTCACCTGGGCCAATCCGGGCAGATCCTTGCCCACGAACTGCTCCAAGAACCACGGCCTGCCCGGCTCTTCCTTGGCCTTACCGCTGGCCACATCCCATATCGTGGAGGTGGCCTTCACCTCCACGATGCGCGTCCCCAGACCGGGTGTCTCGTTCTGGGAAAGGACCTTTATCCCGGTTATCTTGAGGTCGGGATCAACCCCTACCATCAGGACTATCTCACTGGAGTATCCCTTCTCACTGGTCTTGAATACATACCCCACGAGATTGCCCTTATCGTCCCTGCCGATGTAATAGTCACAACCCTTAGCGGGCTCGAACTTCACCGCACCGGGGAGCACATAGTACATGGCGGTCTGGCTGGCCTTCTCCTCCTGCTCGACGATAACCGGATGGGTCTTGGCGTGGACATAGGACAATATGCTTGCGGAGACGAGACATATCACCCCAAGGGACACCAGCATCTGAAATAGGTCGCTCTTCGCCTTCATCTCTTGCCCCTGCTCCTCTCCAAGAACTTCCCCTTCTTTATCCACTGCACTATCGGCCGTTTCGCCGGGCAGACATAGGTGCACACACCGCACTCTATACAGTCCATAAGCCCGTACTCCTTGGCGAGGTCCACCCGGTCCCGCTCCAGGGCCAGACTCATGTCCGCAGGCATAAGACCCATAGGGCAGCGATCCACGCACCTGCCACAGCGGATACAACACTCCCATTCGTCGGAATAATAGGTAGACTTGTCGGTAAGGGCCAGTATGGCACCCGTGCCCTTTATCGCGGGCACATCCAAGGTGGGCACCGAGAAGCCCATCATCGGTCCCCCCAAGATCACCTTTACCACCGAATCCTTTATCCCCCCGCACTGATCCAGTATCCAGGAAAACGCCATACCCACCCTTACACGCACATTTGCGGGTTCGTCCACCCCGTCTCCGGAGACCGTGGCCACCCTTTCGTAAAGGGGCTTGCCCCTGAGGACCGCCTCGTAAATCGCAAAGAGCGTGCCCACATTGTGGACCACCACCCCCACATCCGCAGGCAGACCTCCCAAGGGCACCTCCCTACCCAAGGCGTTCTTTATCAACTGCTTCTCTCCCCCTTGGGGATAGTAGGATGGCAAGACCTTTACCTCCACATCCTTTATGGACCTCTCCGCGAGATACCTGCGCAGGTGGGTGATCAACTCGTGGTTGTGATCCTCCACACCTATCACCGCCCTATTCACCCCCAGGACATACATCGCTATCCGTATCCCGGCAAAGACCTCGTCGGTCTTCTCGAGAAACAGGCGCAGGTCGGAGGTGATGTAGGGCTCACACTCCGCAGCGTTGACTACCAAGGTATCCACCGCCTTCTTGGGCTGCAACTTGACATGGGAAGGAAATGTCGCCCCGCCGAGCCCCACTATACCTGCGGACCGCACCTGCCTGACTATCTCCGCCTTGTCCAACCTCAAGGCCTCTTCTAAAGAGAGGTCCCTCGTCTCGTACCCAAGACGGTCTTCTCCGTCGTTCTCTATCACCACCGCCGGTGCCCGGCCAAATATCGGATGGGGAGCGGGCCTTATGGCCTTCACCTTCCCTGACACCGGGGAATGCACGGGTGCGGATATAAAGGCATCGCTATCCCCTATCAACTGCCCTACGCCCACGACATCTCCCACCTTTACCACCGGATCGCAGACCTTTCCGATGTGCTGAACCAGGGGCACGACCAACTCTTTGGGGAGCGCGATGTCCCTTATGGGAAGGTGTTCGGTGTAGTGCTTGTTGGACTGAAGTCTTATCATGACGAAAATAATTATAATTCAAATCCCGCAAAAACGAAAACCTTTTACAGTCTCTCCACCGGTTTGGGACAGACCTTCTTCATCAGCGATCGCAGAACGCCCGAGGGCTCCATCTCAAAGAAGACATCCGCCCTCCCGCAAACCGTCTCTGCCACCTTCTGCCACAGGGTAGGAGAGACCAATTGACGCATCAGTAGACTCTTTATCTCCCTCCCGCTCGAGACCCTCTCTCCGCTCACACTGCTGTAGAACTCTACCTTGGGATCGGAGAACTCCACCTTCTCTATGTACTCGTTCAACCTCTCCTGGGCCCTTGCCATAATTGGACTGTGGAACCCACCCGCAACCGCCAGAGGCACTATCCTTTTCGCCCCTGCAGAACGGAGCCTCTCCTCCGCAACCGCCAAGTCTTCCTTCCTGCCTGAGACCACTATCTGGCCCGGGGCATTGAAGTTGGCGGGATAGGCCTCAAGTCCCTCAATGGATCGGGATAGGGTCTCCTCGTCGAGCCCTATGACTGCCAGCATCCCTGAGGGATTCGCCTCGCTCTCCTCCTGCATCAGGCGACCGCGTACGTCCACCAGTCTCACCGCAGACTCAAAGTCTAACACCCCCGCACACAATAGGGCACCGTATTCCCCGAGGCTCAATCCCGCGGTGAGATTGGGCACACCTTTTTCTTTCTCGAACGCCTTATACGAGATCCAACTCACCACCAGTATGGCGACCTGCGACTTGTCCGTCCGGTTGAGCTCCTCCTGAGGACCGTCTTTGATAAGGGCCAGCACATCCCAACCCACTATTTTACTGGCGGTCTCCAGATAGGATGTTAAGGATGGATCCCTCTCCAGAAGGGACAATCCCATCCCCACCTTTTGAGCACCCTGTCCGGGGAACAACACACCGACAGCCATCAGGGGTTCACCTCTTTCAGCTTTTCCAGTATCTTCTCGTTGACGTTGCGTTTTATCTCGTTCACTGCCACATTGACGGCGTTTTTTATGGCCCGGGCGTTGGACCGCCCGTGTCCTATCACGCAGACACCGTTGACCCCCAGGAGCAATGCCCCTCCGTATTCGGAGTAATCTATCTTCTTTTTCAGATTCTTGTAGGCGGGCAGGAGAAAGAGCATCGCCCCCAACTTCGTCCACCACGAACTGCCGTAAATCTCCTTCTTCAGCATAGTTATCACCGCATCCGCAGCCCCTTCAGAGACCTTAAGGACTACATTCCCGACGAACCCGTCCATCACCACGATGTCCGCCAAGCCCTTAAAGATGTCCTTTCCCTCGACATTACCGACGAAGTTCAGGTTGGCACTCTTGAGCAATCCAGCAGCCTCTTTGTAGACCCCCGTGCCCTTCGTCTCTTCCTCTCCTATGTTGAGCAGACCCACCCGGGGATTCTCCACTCCCTCCCACATCAACTTGCAATAGACCGTGGACATCAAGGCGTACTGGAGCAGGTGGACCGGCTTGGTGTCTATGTTTGCCCCCACATCTATTATCACCACCGGCGTGCCCTTTACCGTGGGGAACACGACCGCAAGCCCCGGCCTCTCTATACCGGGCAAGAGCCTCACCTTGAGGGTAGTGGCAGCGACCACCGCGCCGGTGTTCCCTGCGCTCACGAAGGCAGATATCTCTCCGCGTTTCAGGAGTTCCGCCCCAACGGATATAGAAGAATCCTTCTTCTTGCGAACGCTCAAGGCGGGAGGGTCGTCCATCGCCACGACCTCGCTGGCGTGATGTATCCTCAGATTGGGCAACTCGCTGGGCAGGACCGCGGATATCTCCTCCTGCCTACCTATCAGGACGACCTCGATGTCGGGATTCTCCTTGGCGAAGGCATATCCACCAAGGACCGGTTCTATAGGGGCAAAGTCGCCCCCCATAGCGTCCAGCCCAACGATTATCTTCCCGTCCCCCATAACCCTCACCGGTTAGAGACGCTTAATACGGGGTCAGGACCGCACGCCCTTTGTAATATCCGCAATGGGGACAGACCCTGTGAGAGGGCTTTGGCTGACCGCAGTGAGGACACGGTTGCATCTGGAGAGGGGTTATCTTGTCGTGCGTCCTGCGTTTATCCCTGCGGGACTTGGAATGTTTTCGCTTGGGATGGGCCATCTAAATCACCTCCACATCACATGTGCATTCTCCAGCATTCCTGTCTCCTCCGCACCTGGGGCAGAGCCCCAGACAATCTTCTTTGCACAGTTCTTTTACCCCTATGTTCAGGATTATCTCCTCCCTGACCATCTCCGGTACATCCAACTCTTCCAGTTCGTCCGCGATCCTGACCTGTTGGGAGAACTCCCACACCTGATCCGAGACCACATCCTTCAAGCACCGGGTACAGGTCTTGGTGGCCTCTGCCATAACTTTAATAGACATACTCACATAATCGCCTACGCGATAGGCAGAGACCTCTACCCTCGCTGGCCCGGTTAGGTGCCAGTAATCGCGGTCCACATCTAGTTGAGCGGGTGACAACACCCCCTCGAAGTAACTCCCGGATGCAGATATATCCTTTACCCTTATTTTCATAGAGTCAGGTATTATACATCACAAATTACGGCCTGCCAAGTGACCTGTGGAGAGGGCAAACTGGATGTTGTAGCCCCCGCTCGGCCCGAAGACCTCCAGTATCTCCCCCGCAAAGAACAGGCCCGGCACTATCTTGGACTCCATCGTGTTGCGATCCACCTCCTCCACCGGGATCCCCCCTGCGGTTACGAAGGCCCATTCCAACGGCGGACCACCAACCACCCTCAATCGCCAGCGCTTGATCCGCTCGACTGCTAACCTCACCTCCCGATTGGAGACCTCTCCACAGCGCCTCTCCCCGATCTTCCCCAACACGAATCTGGCCAGATTTTGGGGCAGGAGTTCGGCCAGACAGTTAGAGCACTTGCGCCTGGGATGGAGGGACCGGCAATCCCTAATAAAGCACTCCAAATCTGCCTCACTCACCTCGGGCAGGAGGTCCAGAACGAGTTCCGGGGAATCGCAGTCCAAGAGGTGCCCGCTTATGTTGTGGACTACAGGTCCGGATATCCCATCGGGGGTGAAGACCAGCGATCCCACCTCGTCTATCCTGTGCCTGCCGCACCTGTGTTTTATCCTCACCCTCCTTAGGGTGATACCCTTTACCGATTCAAACCGTCCCTCTATCCTGAGAGCGCAGAGGTGAGGCCAGAGGCGGGTTACCCTATGGCCCATCTGCCGGGCCCAAGCAAGGCCATCACCCTGGGTGGCGCACTTGGAGGCAAAACTCGCCCCTCCGGTGGCAATGAGGAGACGCTCACAGTCTAGTCTTTCACCTCCCTCAAGTATCACCGCAAATCCACCGTCCTTACGCCCGACATCTACCACCGCTGAACCCAACCTCACCCGCACCCCACAGCGTTGGAGAAGGGCCTCGAAGAACTCCACCACCGAGCGACTCTTCCCACTGGCAGGGAATACCCTTCCGTTGTCCTCTACCCGCAACTTCAGTCCGTTCCGCTCGAAGAACTCCATCGCCTGGTGGTTGTCAAAGGAGTAAAAGGCAGGACGGAAGAAGTTCGACCACCTGCCAAAGCGACGGAGAAAGACCTCTCGGTCCTCGGCGTTCGTCAGATTGCACCTCCCCCCACCACTTATGAGGAGCTTGCATCCGATTCGGGGATTACGGTCTATCAGAAGGACTCCTCTTCCCCTCTGGGCACGGGCAATAGAGGCCATCAATCCCGCAGGCCCCGCACCGATTATAACCGCCTCCAACTTCACTGCAGACGCACTCTCCGGATCAACCCGTCCAGTCCAATCCCGATACCGATCCCTGCCCAAAGAATAAGGATGTTGCCCTCGGAGAAGAACTCCGCCAGCAGAGAGGAAAAGAACATTGCCACCACGAACGCAAGGTGGATGACTATCTCGATCACCCCAAAGACGCGTCCAAACATCTCCTGATGAGCCTCTTCGTGGACTATGGTCTGGGAGACCATCATTATGGGCGAGACCGCCACTCCAGCCACGAAAAGGACCACACCCGCCCAGCCAAACTTGTGGGGCAGATCCAGTCTCATCAGCACCGCAAACAGAAACAGGAGCAGACACACCGCGATAAGCGAGGAATACAGCATGACGAACCTGTCCCAGCCCTTCCCGTACCGGCCCCAGAGCATAGAACCGACGAGCACCCCCATCCCGAGGAAAACCACCAACATCCCCAGATCTGCGGTGGCACTGCCCAGGCTCTCCTGAATGAAGACTATACCCGTGGCGTATATCCCGCCCAAGAGGGCCCACAAGAGAAAGGATGTCCCAACCAACCTGCGGATCTCCTCCACTGAAAAGAGGTACCTGAGCCCCTCCTTCAGATCCGAGAATATCTGCCCGGAAAACAGATACACCATCCCCCGGGCCAGGGCACCCCATATACCCACCGCCTCCTCCTTTATGGACACATCCTTGGGCACATACCTGGCGCCAATGAGGTATATCGCTACTGCAGAGAACAGGAAGGTACCCGCGTCTATGTAAAACCCCGTGTATATCCCGAACTGCTGGACTATCAATCCCCCCAAGCCGAATCCCAGCATCGCAGCGACCACGCCGGTGATGGAGATCAGGGAATTGGCGGGCATGATCTCGTCCTCGGAGACGATCCTCGGCACGATAGACATCTTCGCAGGCACGAAGAGCCGGTTTATGGAAAAGGAGACGAAGACCATAAAGTAGACCGGAAGGATCAATTGTCTAGGGAGTATCAGCGCAGGTATGCTCAATACCGCAATCGCCCTTATCAGGTCGCAGATGTACATCGTCTTCCGGTAATCCATTCGGTCCACCGCAGTGGCTGCAAACGGTCCCACTACGAATACAGGCACTATGGTAAAGAATATCAACTTGGCCATTTGGAAGGAGGATCCGGGCATGACCGAATAGGCCCAGGCGATGAGGGCCATCTGATTCAGCTTATCCCCGAATTGCGAGACCACCTGAGAGGTCCACAAGAGAAGGAAGTCAGGATTTCTTAGAAGTCGAAGGTACTCCTTCATCGCCTATAGCGTTCACCACATCCGCAAAGTGCGACCTGCAACGGAGATCATCGATAAATGCCTCGTAGCCCCTGAAGACCTCCGAATCTATCCCCATCTCCCGAGCGGAATACACGAACCGTTCTATGTCGTCGGTGTAAAACCGGGCAATCGCCCCTTCGGTGACCTCCAAAGCGTGCCTGTATATCCCTTTCTCCGGTTTCCTGTAGCCCACCTTATAGGAGAGGACATACTCGTCGAACAGCCTTAACTCCTCGTACTCCCCGTACAGGTACTCAAAGTGGACCGAGGAGATGTTGGAAAGCAGGACCAACCCCAGATTGGTGTTTTCCTTTACGAACCTCACGAAGGCAAGCATCTCCGGAATGGGATAGAACATCTCGTTCCATATCTCTTCCAGTGCGGGTCGGGGCAGACCCCTGAGACCTATTACCTTCTCCAGCGTGGAGAAGAATTCGCCCTCGGTCATCTTGCCCTTTTCAAAGGCGTCAACGAACTCCGCAGTCGCGAACAGCCAATAGAGGTCGTCCCGGGACCAACTGGTATACGGCAACAGGCGCGAGATTATTATGTCCGGATCGAATCCGATCAGGACCCGCCCGAGGTCCAGGATGAGGACCGGTCTGTCCGCAAACTTAGATCCTCCCAAGGAATGCCTCCATCCTGAATATCGCCTGCCTCAACTTATCCATAGACGAGGCGTAGGAGATGCGGATGTAGCCCCCTCCTTGCGAGGAAAAGGCCACCCCCGGGACCACCGCAACCCGTTCTTCCTGAAGTAGACGGCGGGCGAAATCCATCGAATCCATACCGGTAGAGGAGACATCGGTGTAGGTGTAAAAGGCCCCTTCGGGAAGGCGCGTCTTGAGTCCGAGACGATTGAGTTCCGCCACTATGAAGTTGCGCCTGCGCCGGTACTCGTTTCGCATCTCTTCCACATCCCTGTCTCCCTCCTCCACCGCCTCAAGGGCAGCGAACTGGGACATAATGGGGGCACAGAGCATGGTGTACTGGTGTATCTTGGTCATCGCGGAGATCACATCCTCCGGACCTAAGGCGTAGCCTATCCGCCACCCGGTCATCGCGTAGCTCTTGGAGAAACCGTTCAGGTATATCAACCTCTCTCTTACCTCCGGGAATACGAAACTGGGAGTGTGTTCAAAGTCGTAGGTCAGGCCGTCGTATATCTCGTCGCTTACCAGGAAGACCTCGTATTCCGCCAAAACTCGGATTATCTGAGATAATTCCTCTTTCGAATAGGACACACCCGTCGGATTGCAGGGATAGTTGAGCACGACCGCCTTGACTGGCCATTCCTGACGCAGGCGCTTTTTTAGCAACTCCGAGGTGATGTGGAAGTCCGTCTCGTCAGACAACTCCACGAATATCGGCTTACCCCCCGCCATCTCCACCACTGGACCGTAAGAGACATAACATGGACGAAATATAAGGACCTTCTCCCCGGGATTCAGTATCGCCCGCATAACCAGATCCATCGCCTCGCTCACGCCGACGGTAATCAGACACTGGGAATCCGGATCGTAATTTACTCCATATCGAGAAGAGACCCTACCGCATATCGCAGACCTCAACTCCCTCAGTCCCTTGTTGGAGGTATAGGAGGTATATCCCCGCTCTATACCGTATATGGCCCTCTCGCTGATGTGCCAAGGGGTGGAGAAGTCCGGCTCCCCCACGCCCAAGGAGACCACATCCGGCATCCCCAAGACCAGATCGAAGAACTCTCGAATCCCGGAAGGAGGAAGCCCACTTACGACCTTGGATATCCTAGACCTCTCTGATCTATCCATAGCGTTTATTCTACATTCGAGAAGAGGATTTCTCAATAGAGAAGACGGAGACATAGTGCAAAATAAATCGTGGACTTTTGGATCGAAAAAAATGGCTAACCTCCTATATCTTGGGGGAAATATTGCATTAAACATTAACCCCTTAAAAAAGGAGGTTCGTCATGAAACACATTGCAGGTAACACCTAAGATAGCAACTTACCATATCTATGGGCTGTGTTTAAACAATTTTTTGTCAACAACACCTTGTAGAAACCATCTCCCCTGAAACTTATGGTAAGCGATGAGTCTGCCTCTATCTCTGATCCTATTGCTATGCTATGGCCTACTGCTAAACACCGGTTTGTCTCTTCCACTTCCTGAAGAACTTCGATGAAAGACATATGACCTGGACAAAAAACTAAGGCGCAATCTCAAAGCAGACTTACAAGAGGTATTCAAGGTAGAGAATATCGGCACCTTTCAGCAGAGATTTATCTGTCTTCCTTCGCAACTATCGATTCCATCACCAGCACAAGGCTATCAAGCCTCTTCTCGAACACCTGGACCAACTGACCCACTTTTATTTTGTACCAAGGCACTTGGAAGCTATTGCCAGAAACACCAATAGACCGGAACGCATCTCCAAGGAGATCAAACGAAGTATAAGGGCATTCGGCAGATTTAGCAACCGGCGAGAAAACTGGAATCGTAGGGGGACAAATTACTAATCAACCCTACGCCTGGCTTTTTTATTGTGCTTAGGCTTGGACTTAGATTTGAGCGGATACTTCCCAGGATTCTCCAGATTATCTATCTCCAAATCCACATCCAAATCCGGCCAATAAAGGTGACGACCGTGCAAGAGAACGACATTATGGATCTCCGCTATTGTCCGGTCTCTAAACCATGGGTAATCCTCATAGGTCAAAAAATACTCTTTTCCATTCACAAATAGCCATATACCAAACGGTGTAATGTTCTCAACGCTTACCAAAGTGCTTTTTCCACTCTCTAACGATTTCATCTTTTCTATCCTCTACGATCTTATGTATCTCCACTAACTGCCGAGGGCTCAACTTAACATACGACGCCAATGCAACTATCGGCTCTATCCAGAATTTCGCCTCTCCTTCTTCGCATGTAACATGAACATGCATACGGAGTTCCTCGTTGGAAAGGAAATAAAATCTATACCCCTTTATGCGAAATACCGTTGGACTTATACAAAAACTCTCCCCAAAATGATTATAACATGTCTAGGCATCTCATAAAAAATAAAGTACCTGTAGATAGTGCAAAATAAATCGTGGACTTTTGGATCGAAAAAAATGGCTAACCTCCTATATCTTGGGGAAAAGATTAGTTACAAGTTCAACCCCTTAAAAATAAAAATGAGGTTAGCCACGCTTAATTCCCATTTTTGCACAACTTTAGTAACACTATCTCGGGCCCTATCTACGCCCACCTAACCGGCACTCCGGACATATTGTTCCATATCTCTTCCGGGCTTTTGCCGGTCTCTTTTACCCTTTTCTCAAACATATACTGCAAGACTTCCAACTCGTATTTATCAAACCATATCCTCCCGCAAAGGCCACAGACATCCACTTCTACAGGATAATCCAACGCAAAGGGCCTTTTGAACATCCGAGAAAGGACCTTACAAGAAGGACAGGCCTTCCTCTCCCCGCAGATAGGGCAGATAAACGAAGGTTCCGGTTTAATAATCTTCATCCCCTTGTCTTTTATGGCCAATAACCTGTCTCCCCACTGTTCTATCTCGTCGGAAAATCCCACCTCCTGCCTCAATAAGATCCTCTTTAACTGGGATTTGTCCACTATACAACCGAAGCACTCAGGGCAAGCCCATATCATCACGCCCTCGTAATCAGCCTTTTTTAGAGATGTCCTGCAACGGGGACACAATCCTTCGTATCTATCATCGGCCCCTTTACCAACTTCGCTTCTGCTCTCTTCCAGATCCCTAGGGCGAAACAGCTGAGAGAACAACTCCGCATTGTCCTGGATCAAGAAGTAGACATCACTGCCTTCCGGTCTAACAAAAGTGGTAGGAGAGAGGTTCATCTCAATCATTTCCGATACCCCAAACGGCCCCTGCCAGGTTCCATCCCTAAAGACCAACCAACGCGTGGCCTCTGCTGTTTTGTCATCCTCGTCTAAAAACAGGAGACCTATCGAGGTCCTTCTCCTGGCCTCGGTCTTCTGCTCTTCTAGGACCCTTCTCCTCAACTCCTCCACAGAGACGCCCGCAACATTGCAGATAATCCCTATCCTCTTGGACAACGGCGGATGGGTAGAGAAGAGTTCTTCCCAGAGGGAGTCTTTTTCTTCCTCTTTTGTAAACGGATTGGATATAAACAGGGCACCTACACTCTGATCGGTTATCAACTTGGTGCTCTTATAATTATCTTTTATCTTTATAAGCGCCCGGGCAAGGCTCACCGGATCACGGACTATCTTTATGGCAAGTGCATCTGCCCTGTATTCCCTCTGGCGGGAGATAAGCAGGATCAGAAGGGAATTAATTAGCGACCAGAGTGCCGAAAGCAAGAATACAACCAAACCTATTACAAACATCAGGCTAGGGCCACTAGAACTGCTCCTGCTACCTCTCCTAGCTCCAACGCTGATCCTGGTCCCTCGCATTAAGACCCACCCAACCGCTTTCAGAAAGGCGTATACTGACATCACCGCGCTGAACATGGTAGTCGTGACCACATCCCCAGACATGACATGGCCCATCTCATGCCCTATTACTGCCTCTAATTCCTGTCGATTTAACCTCGCTAGCGCCCCTTCGGTTGCACCTATAACTATACGGCCCGAAAAGTCCTGGCAAGTAAAGGCGTTTATGTCACTATCGGGGAGGATCACTGGATCGATCTTGTGGATGCCCGAGGCTAATTTAACCTCTTCTATTATGTTTACAAATTGCTTGTGATACCTATCTTGGGGATCGGGCGGGTAGGCGTGGAACATCTTTACCACCCTTCCCAACGAAAATCCAGCTATCAACCAAGACACGAGCCCTATCCCTATACCCCAGCCTAAGAGATGGAAGCGAACTGGGCTCTTAAATACTACCGAATAGGCCCAAGCGGATGCCTCCGCAAAGGTGATCTCACCCCCAGTGGCCAAGCGCACGACCAGCAAAACTGCGTAGGAGATGAGAAATAACCCCACAGTATAGGAGAGTATAAGCAAGGCGAGGAGGAGAAATACATTTCTATCCTTCTCACGCTTTATCTCGAGAAAATTAAACCGCATCTCAGCACAGAGTTAAGACCGGCCGAGCCAAACTGAGGCCCTCAGAACTGCACCCTTACTTCCTTCCTATCCTCTTCCCCGGCCTCAAATAGGGGAAGTTTGGTAAAGTTAAACATACCCGCCACGATGTTGTAGGGGAACAATTCGGTCTTGGTGTTGTACAGGGTCACCTCGTCGTTGTAAAACTGCCTCGCAAAGGCTATCTTATTCTCGGTGGATACCAATTCCTCGTGCAGTTTCATCATCTGGGCGTCTGCCTTGAGATTGGGATAACGCTCCACCACCGCAAAGAGAGATCGGAGAGTCTGGGTCAGGAAGTTCTCGGCCCTTACCCTTTCCTGAAAGTCGTCCGCATTAACACTTACCGCCTGAGACCGGGCCTTGATCACCGCCTCCAAGGTTTCCCTTTCGTGCTGGATGTACTTCTTCGCCACCTCGACGAGATTCGGGATGAGATCGTGACGCCTCTTCAACTGGACATCTATCTGGGCCCAGGCGTTCTTAGCACGATTCCTAAGGGTGACCAGGGTGTTGTAACCGACGATCAGCCCCAAGGCTACGATCAACAATACGACCAAAAGGATAGTCCCCACTAGCCCCATGCTCCCTCCTTTCTCTTAGAGACTACTTTTTACCCCCACTCTTTGAACCTTTGCCGCCAGAGGAAGGCGGTGGTGGCGGTGGCGGACACGGTGGACAACACCTAGAGTGAGAACGGCAGGTATAGTAGGTATGCGTGACCCTAGTAGGCAAACAGCTATAGCGACGGCCATCTACATAGAAGGGGATGCACCTGATCACCGTACCGTTTAGGTTGTCACTACATGCGCCGGGTGGAGCGGTATAAGTAAATGGAAGGCACCTAACGGTAAAAGTAACCGTTCTGCGTCTACTACAGGTATAATAGGTACAGCAAGAACCACAGGAACAACTGCACCCGGTAGGATAGCACCTGGTCAAGGCCTGTATATTTGCGGGGCGGGGGGTAAGGATAGCGAAAGAGATTATCAGCACCACCCTGGCGATCAGTGGAATAAAACCGCGCTTGTCCATCGTTGTGACCAAAGAGTATTACCCCCCTACTCCTCGAGAACCAGTCTCAATAATTTTACCACATCTGCCCCCCTATCCCAACGAAAAACAAAAAATGCCTTAGGATAAATCCTTGCCTAACCACCTCGATTAGAATATAATTAGAACCTTATCAAGACGGCAAACGGACGGCAAGGAGGATTCGTTATGGCAAGGGTGTGTGAGATCTGCGGTAAAAAATCCGTTGCTGGGAACAA
This sequence comes from Candidatus Omnitrophota bacterium, assembly GCA_015494465.1. Taxonomy (GTDB): domain Bacteria; phylum Omnitrophota; class Gorgyraeia; order S143-82; family S143-82; genus S143-82. The sequence continues at coordinate 20,825 of WGBD01000005.1, forward strand.
CATCGCCCGCCGGGGTATGGCTAAGAAGAAGGGCGGTGCCGGGCAGAAGATTACCGGGGTTACCAAGCGCAGGTTTAAGCCCAACTTCCAGAAGGTAAACGCCATAATCAACGGCAAGAAAAAGAGGATCCTCGTCTGCGTGAAGTGCCTCAAGGCCAATAAGGTGGTCAAGGCCCTATAGTGCGGTCTTCTTGCGCTACCAACCAATTTAGGTTTTTGGGGCTGAGGATCAACCAATCCTTTATGCCCAACTGCCTGCACATAGCCCTTAATCTTTTCTCTTCGTATCCCGAAGGCCTCCACTTTACCTCCACTGCAAGGTGCTCGTCTAGTATAAAATCCACCTCCTGACCAGTCTTCTTCCGATAAAAGTTTATCTCCTCCACAGACGGCAAGATAGATTGGAATACCGCCTGTTCAAAGTTACGGCCTCTATCCAGAGTCACGAATGCATTCAACATCCCACAATCGCACATATAGACCTTCGGCATCCTCCTTATCTCCACCTGTCTATTAAGAGAGAAGGGATGAATAAGACGAAGGAAGTAAGATCCCGTCAAGAACTCAAGATAGCCCTTCACCGTATGGCGGGACAAACCTACCTGCCTTGCTACCTTGGAAACATCGAGCAAACTCCCTACGGATTCCATCATAAACAGCATCAAGTTCATCAGTTCCCTGTTCTTTCTAAAGCCCGCCAACCCCAAGACCTCTTTCTGATAGAACGAGACGAACATCTCCTTCAAGAGCATCCTTTTTTCCTCTTCAGAACCGGCCAAGACCACCTCCGGGAAACCTCCAAAACGCATGTACTCCTCGAACAGAGACTCTACATTGGCGCGCACCCTCTCTGAGCGCAAAGCGCGCCTTATACCTTCGCTATCAGGAGGCAATAATCCCTTGAAGATTAAGAATTCCCTGAATGTGAGAGGATACAACTCGAATATAAACTTCCTACCCGCCAGCGACTCGGAGAACAGGTTTTTGAGATAAAAACTTGCGGATCCCGAGACAAAAAACCTCGTGCCATAGGTATCGACGAAGAACTTCATAACTGAGGGTGCACTGCGCACATACTGTATCTCGTCTAAGAAGACATAATGCGGTTTTGAAAAGTCTACCCCCTTTAACTCCAACTCGTTTTTGATGAGGTTATAGTCCTCTTTTTCAAACGCCCTGCGTTCGACAGGGTTCTCGAGATCGATAAAGACCGCATTCTCTCCACCCAGCCTGTGATAGAAGTGCCTCAAGATGGTGGTCTTGCCCACCCGGCGCATCCCGGTAAGTACGATGGCCTTACCGCTATCCAACACCGCCTCTATCTTGGGCAAGACATCTCTGTACTTCATTTCAAGTAAAATATACAAGAAGTACTACTTTTTGTCAAACATGTTCACCAAAAACGACGCTCTATACTGCTAATCCTGAAATGACCTATAGTGCGGTCTTCTTCTCCTCGCCCTTAAGGAGGCGTCGTATGTTGTCCCGATGACGGTAGACTACGATCGCCCCAAGGAAGGTCAATAAAAGACTATAGACATGCGGGATCTCCATAAACCACGGGCCAAGGATCAACCATACTGACATAACGAGGGAGGCAAGGGAGACGAATCCCGAAAGCCTGTACACCACCAGCCACAACGACAAACCGACTCCCAATACTACCAAGATCTTTACCTCGAACAGGCCCAGCCCCAATAGGATCCCTATCCCCGTGGCAACGCCCTTGCCCCCTTTAAACCCTATGTAAAGGGGGAACATGTGCCCTACTACCGCCCCCAAGCCCGCAAAAAGGGCAGTCTCTTTGCCCAACAGCCCTCCCGCTATCAGGACCGCCAAAAGGCCTTTTAATATGTCCAGCCCCAAGACGACCCTGCCCCACCTCTTCCCCAGCACCCGGGCAACATTGGTGGCACCGATGTTTCCACTGCCCAGCTCACGGATGTCCCGCCCCAGTTTCCACCTAACAACGATGTACCCAAACGGCACCGATCCCAAGGTGTACCCAAACAAAAACGCAAGGCAGGAAAAGACCATCAGTCCTCCTTCCAACGCAGTTTCGCCCCGTCCTTAGGACAGTATTCCATGTCTGCGGGATAGATCCGTCCGCACACCGGGCAGAACTTCACCCTTTCCTGCACCACCTCTGGCTGGGGCTCCGGTGCACTCTGCTGGACCGTATTGGCTGAGGCCTTGGCGGGTTGGTCGTCCTCCAGCACCTGATCTCCTATTAAGGCCCCTGCCAGACCGCCCACCGCAGCACCTATTGCTGCGCCTTTAGCGGTCTCACCGGACTGGTGGCCCACGATGGCACCGATCCCCGCACCTACTATGGCCCCACCGGTAGCTCCCTTCTGGGTGCCGGTGCAACC
>WGBD01000006.1 GCA_015494465.1 Candidatus Omnitrophota bacterium
CCTTCGGCTTGGCAGGTATAAGTCCCGAAAAAAGCAGAAAGGCATACAGACCGCCTATGAAAGGGATAAATCCGTCTATCCTCATCTCCCCTCCTCCGTGCCAAACACACACCTACAACACGAACTCCTCAAAATTATCCCTTCGTTATCAGGCGATACCCCGAAGAGGGATTGATCTCAACCCACGCCTTGGGCGATCGCGTTCTTTCCCTGGCTGTATCCTTGCGCAGATTACGAGGATACCTGGAGACCTCGTATAAATTTACTATATAAAATCAGGCAGTTAAATGGCCAATAACCCGTTCCAAGCAGGTAAAAGTTGGATCTTTCGCCCATTAACACGTTCTTCTCCCTCGTGCCGGGTAATTTTATCCCTTGTTCAAGGTCGAATTCACGCATACACGCCAGCAAGGCCCTTATTTCCCGTTCCTTTGTCTTAGGCTCCTACAGGCCCAAGGCCACCTGATAGGCATACCCAAATCAGGGAGGCAAAAAGGTCGTCCTTTTCACAAGGACAAATCCTGCCATTTTTATCCTTCTTGCAAGGACAATTAGGCCTCAAGGCTCATAAGACAGTCGACAGCGGGGATTACCTCTACCCCATCTTTGACCCAGCCTTTACCTAAATTTAAAATAACCTGTATAAAGCGCACATCTTTAAACTTAATTCGATAGTATTGCAGATGCTTAGAAACTGTTCCTCTATTCAATTTTACCTCTATTCCAAGGATCATCTTTCCTTCTTCAGCCAGAACAAAGTCTATCTCCCTACCATCCTTATCCCTCAGATAATATAATTCCACCTGTTTGCCCTTTGCGTCATAAAGATACTGAACATGCTTCAAGAGACTAATCGCCACCAGATTCTCAAAGCGAAGAGAGTCGTCACCCCGTACATACCCCGTATCGTAAAAATATATCTTAGGCCTCTTTTGGAGGGCCCGGGCAACATTTTTATGATAGGGATACACGGGAAACACTATGTATAAGGACTGCAATATCGTAAGATACTTCTTCACGGTATTAGGTGCTACCTGAAGATCTTCGGCCAGAGAAGTATAGGACAGAGGGGCTCCTACTTTTGATCGCAACAATTCCAAGAGCAACCTTATAGCCCTTACCTCATGGATTCGACTAAAATCCAATATGTCTTCCCGAATAAGATCCGTGTAGTACTGCAGACGCCAGCGATTCACATCCCTTTCATCTTCCGCCAAAAATGGCTCGGGGAATCCTCCCCTCTCTATAAGCCTTCTCAATAAAGCGTGCAAATCTTGAGATAGAGCCGAAACCTCCTTCAACGAAAATGGATTCAGTCTATAATGAAAATATCTACCTGCCAATGAATCCCCTCCCTGCCTAAAGGTATCCAGCCTTGCACTGCCAGTTATAAGGAAGGTCTGGCCATTGGGTTTGGTATCGTAGGTGCCTTTTATAAACTGCTTCCAGTTTTCCATTTTGTGCAATTCATCCAACACAATCAGGTCAGCGGAAATAGGCCACTGCCTATTGCGAATTATCCTTGCATCATCAACATCATCAAAGTTCAAATAGGCAGGAGAGTTAAACTCCTTCATTATTTCTTTGGCAAGAAAGGTCTTACCCACCTGTCTGGGGCCGGTCAAGAAGACCATCTTTTTAGATAGGTCTTTCACTATGTCATCGTATAAATATCGCTTCACACCAGAAAGATTAGCATTCTATTGCAATTTGGTCAAGACTTTTTTGCAAAGTCGTGCAAAAAAGTCGAAGCGTGGCTGACGAAATGGCCTGTACAAAGGATTCAAAAACCAACCTAAAACATCAGGCCTCGCCTGTAGACCTCTTCCTGGCGAGGACATCCTTTACCTTCTTCTGGCGGGTGAACATCTCGCGGTCGTTTTCCTCCAAGACATCTTCTATCCACTTCTTGGTGGCGGTGTAAGAGGGGATAAAGAAGACCTCCAAGGCGTTTACCCTGCGCTGGGTGCGCTTTATTTCCCGAGCCAGTTCGTCAACGATGTAGCGCTTCTCCACATACCTGACCAGCAGGTCCTGTATCTCTTCCACCATGGCCAAGGCCCTGTCCATCTCCAGAGTGGAGAAGGCCAATCCCGGCCGGGGGACATTGCGCTCCGATATCTGGAGGGAAGGCACCTTGACGCCCATAATACTGCGGAACCTGACATCTATCTCCAAGGTGGCCTTGCTCTGGAGGAAGAACAGTTCCGAACGGTCCTGTCCCAAGGAAACCGCTCCCTTGCGGAACTGGGAATAGAACCGGCGCAACTTCTCCCTCAACTCCGCGTATATGTCCTGCATCTGGGCGACCTCTCGCATAAACTCGCTCATCAGGGCCTCGCGCTTCTTCTCCAAGAGGGAATAGCCGTCCTTGGCTATCTTCAAGTTCTCTTTTATCCTGCGCAGGGCACTTCGGGTGGGAATTACCTTCTCCATCTACAACTCCCCGTTCAGGAACCTCTCGTAGGCAGAGAGGTCGAACAGCCCGTGCCCGCTCAGGGCAAAGACTATCACCTTCTCCCTACCTTCCTCCCTGCAGGCGATGGCCTCGTCTATTGCGCACTTTACTGCATGTGCAGACTCCGGGGCCGGCACTATCCCTTCAGCCTTAGCAAACATCACCGCAGACTCAAATACCTCATCCTGCCCGTAGGCCCGCGGGGTCACTATCCCCTTCTCTACGAGCAGAGAGACCACTGGAGCCATCCCGTGATACCTCAATCCTCCGGCGTGTATCGGGGAAGGAACGAAGTCGTAGCCAAGGGTGAACATCTTCAGCAACGGCGTCAGGCCCGCGGTATCACCGAAGTCGTACCTGTACTGGCCTTCAGTAAGGGTGGGGCAGGCCTTGGGCTCTACCGCTATGAACTCTATCTCCTCCCCGTGGAGTTTCTTGGGGATAAACGGATAGACGAACCCTCCGAAGTTGCTCCCTCCACCAACACAGCCAATCATAACATCGGGTTTTTCCCCTATCATTGCCAGTTGCTTTTCCAACTCCAGTCCGATGATGCTCTGATGCAAAAGGACATGATTCAACACGCTCCCCAGCACATACCGGGTGTCCGGATCCTGAACGGCCGACTCCACCGCCTCGGATATGGCTATCCCCAGCGATCCCGGGGAGTTGGGATCTGCCTCCAGAATCTTGCGCCCGCTGTTGGTCTCTTTGGATGGTGAGGGCACGACATCCGCGCCCCATATCCGCATCATCACCTTGCGATAGGGCTTCTGCTCGTAACTCACCCTCACCATAAATACCCGGCACTCCAGATCGAACTTACTGCTGGCAAAGGCCATAGCGCTCCCCCACTGCCCCGCGCCGGTCTCGGTAGTAATCCTCTTTACGCCCTCCCGACGGTTGTAATAGGCCTGAGCGACTGCGGTGTTTGGTTTGTGGGATCCGGTGGGAGAGACGGACTCGTCCTTAAAGTATATCCTCGCAGGGGTATTGAGGGCCTTCTCCAAGGCGAGGGCCCTGCGCAACGGCGTTGGTCTCCAGGAACCGTACACCTCCAGCACCGGCTCGGGTATCTCTATCCACCTCTCTTTGGTAAACTCCTGCCGAATCAACTCCCGGGCGAATACCGGGGCAAGGTCGTCTTCGCTCACCGGTTCGTTGGTGGCAGGGTGCAGGACCGCAGGCAGATCCCACGGCAGATCCGCAAGCAGGTTGTACCACTTTCTCGGAATCTCCTTCTGGGACAGATTGATTACCCGCACCTTTATCCCTCCTTTACTCCCGCTTCCTGTTTGGCGGTCTCGAGGTCCTGAACCACATAATCGCACTCGGGATAGTTGGAACACCCGTAGAAGATCCGCCCTCTGCGCCTTCCCTTGGTGGCCCTGCGCAGGACCAGATCTCCCCCACACCTCGGACACTTCACCCCGGTGGGCAGGGGCTTGGTGTTTTTACACTTGGGATAATTGGAACAGCTCAGGTACTTCCCGGTTCTTCCCCACCTTACCAGCATAACTGACCCGCACTTCTCACAGCGGTACTCCGACTCCTCCACCGCCTTCTCCATGTTCTTGCTGGCGTGGACTACCTGCTCCACGAATCCGGGATAGAACTCCTCCAAAATAGACTTCTTGTCGGCACTTCCCTGCTCTATCTCGTCCAGTTTCTCCTCCATTCTGGCGGTAAACTCGTAGTCCATCACCTCGGGGAAGAACTTCACCAACAACTCCACTATCTTCTCTCCCAATTCAGTAGGCACCAGCGCAGAACGCTTTCTCACCACATATCCCCGCTGGATTATCGTCTGTATCGTCGGGGCATAGGTGCTGGGACGGCCTATGCCCTTCTCTTCCAATTCCCTTACCAGCGAGGCATCATTGTAGCGGGATGGTGGCTTTGTGAAGTGCTGAGAGGGGAGTATCTCCAGTATCCGAACTGAGGTCCCTTCTCTCACCTCCGGCAGAACATCCTCCTCATCATCCCTCTCCTCGGAATACACCTCCATAAATCCCTTAAAGGCAAGACGGGAAAAGGTCCTGCGAAACTCGTATCTATTGTCATCGTCGTTAACCACCACGCTGAGTTGATCGTACTCCGCAGGCCTCATCTGGGAGGCGACAAACCTCCTCCATATCAACTGGTAGAGCAAGAACTGGTCCTTGGTCAGATAGTCCTTCACCGACTCCGGGGTCCGATAGACCGAGGTAGGTCTTATCGCCTCGTGGGCCTCCTGTGCACCTTTTCGAGACTTGTAGCGATTGGGTTTCTCGGGTAAGAACTCCTTACCTATCTTATCCGATATAAACGCGCGCACCTCTTCAAGGGCAGCGTCTGAGATGTTCACCGAATCGGTGCGCATGTAGGTTATCAATCCAATGCTGGCATCCTGCCCGAGGTCCACCCCCTCGTACAACTGCTGGGCTATCTGCATCGTCTTGTTGGCGGAGAAGCCCAACTGATTGAATGCAGCCTGCTGAAGAGAGGAAGTAGTAAAGGGCGGAGGCGGATTCTTCCTTTTGACCTTGCGCTCCGCAGAGGTTATGCGCCAGTTGAGGTCCTTAAGCCCATCCGCTATTCTCCGGGCCGAGGCCTCGTCAGGGATCTCGGGTTTTCTGCCCTCTACCTTGCTGAGTTTGAGGGCGCTCAGTCTCTGGCCCTCCGAAAGAAAGTCAGCGTGTATCTCCCAGTACTCTTTGGGCTGGAAGTCCCTTATCTCCTTCTCCCGCTCCACGATGAGGCGCAGGGCCACCGACTGGACCCTGCCCGCGGACAGGCCCTTGCTCACCTTCTTCCAGAGAATAGGGGAGATGTAATAACCCACTATCCTGTCCAGTATCCTGCGCGCCTTTTGTGCCTCCACGAGGTGCTCGTCAAAGTCGCGGGGGCTGGCAAATGCCCTGCGTATCGCCGGCGGGGTTATCTCGTGGAACTCCACCCTGCGGAACCGATCTTCAGGAACGCCCTTGTCCTTCAGATATTCCTTTATCAGGTACCCAATCGCCTCGCCCTCCCTGTCCGGATCGGTCGCAACGAATATGCCTTCGCTGGACTTAGCAAGTTTCTCTATCTCGCTGAGGACCTTCTTCTTGGAGGGCAGGACCACATAATAAGGGTCAAAACCCTGTTTTACCCTCACGCCCAAACGGTTCTCGGGCAGGTCTATGACATGCCCCATCGTGGGCTTTATCTCGTAATCCCCTTTCAAGAGATGGGCAATCGTCCTCGCCTTGGTTGGGGATTCGACGAGCACCAGGTTCTTAGGCATCCTCTCCCTTCCTCCACCTCTCTATCTGCCTTTGCAGTCTCCTTATCACCGTCTCCTTGCCCAACACATAGAGGAGTTCAAACAAACCCGGCCCCACCTTCTTCCCGCTCACCGCCACCCGGACCGGATGTATCAGGTCCCTCGGCTTGAGGCCCAGCCTATCCACCAGTTCCCGGAAATCCCTCTCTATAGACTCAACGCTCCAGTCCTCAAGGTCCCGGAAGACCTCTATCAGGGCGGTAAACTCCCCGCTCATGTCCTTCACGAGGTGCATCTCTACCGCCTTATCCTCGAAGGTGTAGTCCTCCCTCCAGAAGTAGTCCCCCCACTCCACGAAGTCTATCAGGGTAGAGGCCCTGGTCTTGAAGAGGTCTATCACCCTCAGAGCGTAATCCCTATCTGGCGACAGGCCCCTCTCTTGGAGGAACGGCTCCAACAGGGATAACAGTTCCTCGGAAGACTTCGCCTTGATGTACTCCGAATTCATCCAACGCAGTTTGTCAAAGTCAAAGACCGCGGAGGTCTTGTTCACATCCTTCACATCGAATACCTTTATTGCCTCCTCGAGAGAAAATATCTCCCTATCCGGCCCGATGGACCAACCCAAGAGCATAAGGTAGTTCACTATCGCCTCGGGGAGGTATCCCATCTTCCTGTACTCGCTCACCGCGGTTGCGCCGGTGCGCTTGGACAGGCGCCCGCCGTCCTTGCCCATTATCAGTGGCAGGTGGGCAAACTCCGGCACGGGAAATCCCAAGGCCTCGTAGAGCAGTATCTGCTTTGGGGTATTGGAGATGTGATCCTCCCCCCTTAAGATGTGGGTTATCCCCATCAAGGCATCGTCCACCACGCAGGCAAAGTTGTAGGCGGGCAGGCCGTCACTCTTTATCAGGACTATGTCCCCGAACTGCCGGGAATCGACGCTTATGGGACCCCGAATCAGGTCCACGAAAGAGACCTCTTTCTCGGGCGCGGCGAATATTATCGCCTCCCCTTTATCCTCATCCACCTCACGCCCTTCCCCTTGCGGTTTATAGGAAAGCCCCTTGTTGCGCCTCTCCCTTGCCCTATAGGCCTTGCCCTCTCTCAGGAGCTTCTCCGCAAACTCTTTATATATCTCTTCGCGCTGGGACTGGAAGAACGGGCCCTCGTCCCAGTTCATACCCAACCACTTCAGGGAGTCCAGTATCTCCTCAACGAACTCCGGTCTGGAGCGCTCCCTGTCGGTATCCTCTATACGCAATATAAACTTGCCCCCTCTGGCCCGGGCGTAGACCCAGTTGAACAGGGCGGTCCTCGCCCCGCCTATGTGCAGGTAACCCGTAGGACTGGGGGCAAAGCGCACCCTCACCTCAGAGCCCATTCATAACCTCCGCTATCGCACCCGGCAGGGCCTCTACGGAAACCTCCTGCACCTCACCGCTCCGGCGCAGTTTTATCTCCACCCTGCCCTCTTTTGCCTTCTTGCCCACTATCACCTGAACCGGTACCCCTATAAGGTCCGCGTCGTTGAACTTCACCCCTGCCCGCTCATCCCTGTCGTCCCACAGGACCTCCAGTCCGCCAGATGACAGATCCGAGTATATCCTCTCAGAGACCTCCATCGCCCAGTCCTCAGCAGGATTGAGGGTCAGCAGGAGCAGAGAAAACGGCGCCACCTCCTTGGGCCAGATGATGCCCTTTTCGTCGTTGTGCTGTTCGATGATAGCGGATATAAGTCTGCTAACGCCTATCCCATAACAGCCCATAATTACCGGCTTGGACCTGCCGTCCTTGTCCAGAAAGTACAGACCCAAGGCCTCGCTGTACTTGGTGCCCAGTTTGAATATGTGCCCCACCTCTATTGCGGAGACGACCTTTACCTTATCACTGGAGCAGACCGGACAGACCTCGCTGTCCCCTTTGGGGGATCTTGCCCCGCAGTCCTGGCAGAAGAGGAGTTCGTCCTCCCCGCAATCCGCAGGCACCAGGAATTCCGCAGATTCGCTCCCGCCCATAACCCCGGTATCCGCCTGCACCGACACGAAGTCCAGTCCCATCCGGGAGAATATCCGCTCGTAAGCGGAGAACATACCCTTGTACGACCTGCCCAGACCTTCTTCATCCACATCAAAACTGTAGGCATCCTTCATTATGAACTCACAGCACCTTATCAGCCCAAACCGGGGACGCAACTCGTCGCGGAACTTGGTCTGTATCTGGTAGAGTATCACCGGAAGGTCCCGATAAGACCTTATGTCCTGCTTGGCCAGATAGGTTATAACCTCCTCGTGGGTAGGGCCCAAGGCGAGGCGCCTGCCCCTGCGGTCGGTGAAGCGTATCATCACCTCTCCTATCAATTCGTCCCTGCCCGACTCCTGCCACAACTCCACCGGCTGCAGGGCAGAGAGGAGAACCTCGTGGGCACCGGATGCGTCCATCTCTTCCCGGATTATGGACTCTATCCTGCGCAGGACCCTCAACCCCAACGGCAGGTAGAGGTAGACCCCTGCGACCAGCATCCTCACCAATCCCGCCCGAAGCATCAGTTTATGACTGACTATCTGGGCATCCTGAGGTGCGGACTTGAGGGTAGGCAGATAGTATCTGGACCACCTCATCTCTTTCCTCCCCGTTTCTTCTGGGACTGGCTTATCAGCTGCTGCAGTTCCTCCATAAACTCCTTCACATCCTTGAACTGCCTATAGACGGAGGCAAACCTCACATAGGCCACATCGTCCAGTTTGGACAGATAACGCATCACCTTCTCACCTATCTCCTGCGAGGAGACCTCTCCGTCGGTCTCGGCGCGTATCTCCTGCTCTATCTTATCCACCAACGACTCTATCTCCTCCACTGATACCGGCCGTTTCTCGCAGGCCTTCACTATCCCGTTGAGTATCTTGTTGCGGTCAAAGAGCTCCCTACGGCCATCCCGTTTTACCACGAAAAGCGGGACATTTTCAATGTGTTCGTAGGTGGTAAACCTCTTACCACAGCCCATGCACTCCCTACGGCGCCTTATCACCGTCCCGTCTTCCGCCTCCCGGCTGTCCACCACTTTATCGGTCCTGTATCCACAGTAAGGGCACTTCACAACAGGGCCTCCAACCTGCGCCTCAATGCATCTATCCCCTCCAACTGCTCCACCCCGGGTATGTCCCAGGTCCCCAGCCCCAACACCGTCTTACCGACGGAGAGGGCAAAGGCTATCTCCGAAAGCGTCCCGTACTGCCCGGGCAGGGCCACCACCACATCCCCGCTGTAGGCGACCATAACATTCCGGGCATAGCCCATCCCGGTGCAGACCACGATGTCCACATAGGGATTGGCGTAGGCCCTGTCCTGCTGGGGGATTATTCCAACCGTCAGCCCGCCCTTTTCCTTAGCGCCCCGGCAGGCGGACTCCATAACCCCACCCAAGCCCCCGCACACCAGCACCGCACCCAATTCCGCCACCACCTTGCCCACCTCGTACGCAAGATCGACGGTGCGCTGGTCGGGGGAACTGGCGCCGATAACCGAGACCTGTCTCATCTCTCTACGAATTCCAGACTATCCCTTCTACCGCTGGGGGTGTCCACCAGTTTCACCGATATAACCCGGGATACCCCGCTCGTGGGCATAGTAACGCCGTAGACGACATCCCCGCTGGCAATGGTCTTCTTGTTATGGCTTATCACTATGAACTGCGTCTTCTTGGAAAACTCCCGCAGGAGACGAATAAACCTGTCCACATTGGACTCGTCCAACGCAGCGTCCACCTCGTCCAGGACGCAGAAAGGAGAGGGTTTCACCTTGAAGATGGCAAAGATGAGGGCTATTGCAGTAAGCGACTTCTCCCCACCTGACAGCAGCGATATGTTCCGCAACTGCTTTCCTGGAGGACGAGCGGTTATCTCTATACCCGACTCCAGCACATCGGATTCGTCAGAGAGGGATATGTCCGCACTCCCTCCGCCGAAGAGCATCCTGAAGAAGCGCTTAAACTCCTCCCGTATCTGACCGAAGGTCTGCAGGAACAACTCCTCACTGGTGCGGTTGAGTTTGTTTATGGTCTCTTTCAAACTCTGCTTTGCCTTCACCAGATCGTCGTGCTGACCGGAAAGGAACTCGTACCTCTTCTGGAGTTCCTCGTACTCCTCAATGGCCACCGTGCTGACCGCTCCCAATCTCTTTATTTTTTGCTTGAGGGCATCTATCTCGGACCTTAAGACCTCCAGATCCAACCCTATTGGCGGAACCGTCTTTTCCCTGGCCTCCAACAGGTCTATCCCGTACAGATCCCGCAGGTGCGAAGCCAAGGCCTGCTCCCTGAAGTCCAGTTGTTGTAATCTCAATTCCAGATCGTACATGCCCTTGCGCAGATCCTCTATCCCGGAGATAATCTGATCCCTCTGCCCCTCCACTGCCTCAAGATTCCTGCGAAGGTCCTGATACTCCTCTTTGAGTGCGTCCCGTTCTCTCCGGAGCTCCTCCACCTCACTTTCCCACTCCTGAGCCTTTAAACGCAATTGCTCTATTTCCCTGTGCAGGGCCTTTATCTTCTCCTCTATAGAAGAACGCAACTGCTCCCTTTCCTCGGCAATCTTGCGGTCCTGATCCACGCTCTTTTTTATCTGTTCTATGTTCCGCATAAGGTTCTCTATAGCCGCCTCCACGACCTCCTTGTCAGCGGATATACGGGACAGTTCCTGTTCCAAGGAGATCCTCTTCTCCCTCAATTCATCCAAAGACCTCTCCGCCTCCGCCACCTCCCGGGAGACTTCCTCCATCTCTCTGGACAATTCTGCTAATCTCTCACTTATCCGGGAGACCTCACCCTTAATCTCGTTGAGCTTCCCGGTGAGGAATACCTCTTCCTCGTTCAATACATCCATCTGGGCTTGAGACTCCTTCAGGGCGGATTCGAGAGAAGACAGAAGCCGTCTGTCCTGCTCCACCTTGCTGCGTATAGAGTCTATCTGCCTATCAAAGGCCCTCTTGTACTCATAGGCCTCATCAAGGGCCTTCTTGGCCTCCATCAGTTCCCGGTCCTTCTCACCAACCAGCCTCTCGAGTTCCGTTTTTCTATCCTTTAGTTCGGAGAGGTGCCTCGGCAGGGCCCTTGCCTCACAGACCACATGTATCCAGTTATCCCTCTCCTCTATGACCTGTTCCACCCGGGCGATGATACTGCCTATGTCAAAACCTGCCTTCTCTATCCACAGGTCCACTTTACGGGGCTCGGGCAGGGTTATGTAACGGGCCTCCAGATGAGAGAGCATATCCATCTGGGCGTTCAGGGCAGAGACCTCTGCCTTCAGGGCCTCCAGTTCGGCCTCCAACGCAGAATACCTCTTGGAGGCCTCCCGTATCCTGTCCTCCGCGGAGGGGATCTGTCTGTCCTGTATCTCGGATATGCGGGCCAAGTCCTCCTCTATTCGTCTTTTCGTCTCATCTACCCTGCGGTGAATATCTTCTAACTCCTTTTGGAGTTGTCCTTTTTGCTGGCGCACATACCTCAGCTCCGACTCCACAGATCGGATGTCCAACTCCCTTTCCTTCTGCTCGTTCACCAGATCTGCGTGGGCCCGGTTCAGCTCGAACAGTCGCGCCTTTAAATTTTCGAGGTGCCTTTCCTTATCCACGACGGAAGAGAGGATCTCTGAGAGCCTTCTGTCCACCTCCGCGCGCTTTCGCTCGACCTCCTCCCGTCTGGCACGCAATTCCTCCAGTTCTCCCTCCATCGCGCATATCTGGCGCCGTCTTTCGTCCAGCCTGCCGGCTATCTGTTCCCCCTCCCGGTAAAACAGTTCCTTCTGGTGCTCGAATTCCTTGATCCTCTCCTCGTTCATAGATATCTTGAGGCCCGCCTGCTCGTAATCTCCAAACCGTGCGGAAAGTTTCTCCTGCACTTCATTTATCTTTTCCTCCAGTTCTATTACCTTCATCCTCAGGCGTTCTATCTCAGCAGACAATTCCCCTTGGGCCTTCTCCTTGATATGTATAGAGGCCTTTATCGTTTCCAGTTCAGCGCTCAACTTTTCCCGCTCCCCTTCAATAGAGGAAAGGGAATGGAGTGCAAGGCAGGTCTCCTTCTCCTTTAACTCGTTCATGAGTTCTTGATAGCGCAGGGCCTTTTTGGCCTGACGCTCCAGAGAGGAGAGTTGCCGTTTCACCTCTGCCATGATGTCCGCCACCCGCAGGAGGTTCTGCTCAGTCTCAGCGAGCTTGCGCAGGGTCTCTTTCTTCTTGCTCTTGTACTTGGTAATACCCGCCGCCTCGTCAAAGACCAGTCTCCTCTCGTCGGGCTTTGCGCTTAACAAGAGGTCTATCTTACCCTGTTCCACTATGGAGTAGGCCTCCGCACCTATACCGGTACCCATCAGGAGCTCGTTGATGTCCTTTAGTCTGACCTGATTACGGTTCAACAGGTATTCACTCTCCCCGGAGCGGAAGAGGCGGCGGGTGATCACCACCTCGTCCGCGTCGTAGTTAAGGACCCGGTCGGAATTGTCGAACCACACCGAGACCTCAGCCATGTTCAGGGCAGGGATGCGATCCGTACCGTTGAATATCACATCCTCCATCCGGCTGGCCCGCAGAGAGCGGGTGCTCTGCTCCCCCAAGGCCCACTTGATAGCGTCTAAGATGTTTGACTTACCGCACCCGTTGGGCCCAACGATAATGGTTATCCCCGGCAAGAAGTCCAGAGATGTCTTCTCCGCAAACGACTTGAATCCGAATATCTCTAATCTCTTCAGATACATAGCAAGTATTATAACACGCTACCCTGTAGCAGATACACCCTCATTCGTAGAAAACCACGCCACCTTTTACCGGCAGGCGGGTGCGCTTGCCCGGCTGTAATAGGCGATTTACCGGATAGAACCTCGTCCTCCACGATTCCACAACCGAAAACATCGCGGATCTTTCCTCCCCAGTGAACAGATACCGCAACTCCCAGAGGAAGTTCACCGCATAATCTACCTTCCTGACCAAGTTCCTACCTTTCCTCTTGAGGATCTGAGAGAGATATTCCTTGACGAACGGATACCTACTACCTATCCCCAACCTATCCCAGCGCTCAGGATTAAAGGAGAGGAGGTTGAACAAGACCTTAGATCCCAAGCCCGGTGCCCGACTCACTTTCTCACTGAGGAGTTGATAACTTAGAGGGACACCGCTCCAGGCCGAAACGAACCCCAACACCCCTTCCCGCGCAAGTAGGTCCAGAACCTTGAACGGATCGTAATAGGTATCCTCTATCCGGGTATTGGCCAGATCGTAGAGAAAGCGGGGAGACAGTCTAGAGCTGAGACTCGAGAGGGCCTCCAACCTCAAGCATTCCCCATAGGGGCCCATGTGGGATATAATGTGGAGAACAAGGTTCTCTGCCTTCCTCTGCAGGGAATCGTTACTCCGGAGGATGCGGTATATCTGGGAGCGATATTTTGGATACAACTTAGAGACGGTACTGCCTATCTTGAACAGGATCCCCTCTCCATTCGAGGTCAATACTCGCCTGGGCCTCCGAGAAAGCCTCTTCCAGATATACCACCCTGTCAATCCAATTACTGCAGGGAAGAACAACGGCGTAATGGAAAAGAGACTCGCCTGCAATAAGCTGTACTTGATTCCGTTCAAGGTCAGGGGCAATAAGAATAAAGCAAAGGAATTTAACTTAGTTCCAGCGCCTTCTTCCAATCGCATCCGGATCAATCTGGTGTCCAGCGTCCTATAGAACTTGCTCAGATCCTCTGCAGCATTTTTGACCAACTCCCTCTCATCCGGACGCATGCCTTTACCGACGAATCTCTCCTCAAATTCCCACAAAAGCCTTGCGTCGTGCTCGAAGTCCTGCATATGATTCAAATAGTACTCAATCAAGACATCGTTCACTTTTTCGTCTCCAGTCAACATACTCAAAACGCACAGGGCCGTCCTCCAGCGCGCATAGTGAGCGAGGTTGTTAAACCTGTCTGGCTGGACTCCTGCCCTAATCATCCGAGAAAACACCCTAGGATTAATCACTATCACATCGCGCAAGAACTTCCTGTAAGCCAAAACCCTTGCCTCGTCTTCGAAGAATTCCGCGATCCCACTGTAATGAGGCAAAAGGGTAAAATTGTAGGAGGCTTTCCATCCTGGAATCATCTTCGCACGGAACAAGATTGGCCAGGACTCAACGGGAACCATACCGCTCCCAGTATAATATATCGAAAAGAACTTAAGGATACCTGAATAAAAGCCCTCAAGCTCCTGTTTAGTAAAGTCCCTCGCCTTTCTTAAGCGCTCCAGATACATTTGGGCCCACTCTTGGGACTTCTCGGGATCTCTAGGAGCCAACGGCAACAGACTGTACAACGATATCACGATTGCAGGAGGTCCGTGATGTTTAGGTCCAACTTTATAACTTGAAAGTTTGCGCAAGGGGTTATAGTTTTTAGGGGGAAGGTGCCATAAGAACGATATGCTCGTGTGCTTCCACTTCTTGACGATCCGGGCCACAGGCATCTCCAGATCGATGGCGGGAACGGCGAAAGTTATAATCCCGCCGTTAGGATAGAAAAACACGAAGGCACCCATATCAAAAACCCGGGCCAATTCTCCTCCCATGGATTCTTTGCTCTTCGAGGAAACGGTTATATGTAATATTGATTGAGAACCTATGGACAATGAGCCTATGCCTCTTAGTCTATTACTGGGTTTTATGTGGTTCGCCCGTTCGATTATCTCTCTACTAGAGGGTAAACCAACGAATACCGGAAATGCATCGTTGACGCGGGGGAATAGATCTTCTATTCGAATGTGGTACTGCTTCCTCTTCATCGAGAACTCGCAAATCTTATTCCCCTCGGAGTCAAAGACAACTCGTTTTCCAAGATCGGGGAAGGATTCCACTGTAACCTTTCCCAAGATCAGATTGAGCTTACCCTGTCTCTTAATCAGTTTTATCACCCTCTTATTCTCGGACTTTTTCTCCACTTTGAAGATCGCTTCTTTCTTTATCCACCAAGGCAGGACCCGACGCACATTGATTTCTACCCTAGCCATACTCACCTGATAATGCGTCTTACGCCACGAATCGTACTCGACGATCTTCACCTTATCCTTATCTTCGCCTTTAAACCACATAAAGGTAGATTCTCCCAGTTCCCTCCATTGGCCGGGAGTATAGATTATGTCCAGATTCGGGTGCTTGCTAAGCACCCTAAAACGATTCTTGGCTTTATCCACCAAGATCACAAACACCTCTTCCCAGTTTATCCAATTTTCTCTCTTTAAATAGAAGGTAAACTTAATGTCAGGGCCTGCATTCTCCTCCAATACACCTTTCATCGTGTAAGAGCCATTCTTCAGCAACTCGTAAAGTGGACTGCCTTCCCAATACACGGACTTAGCAAATCCGCACTTATAACCGCCGAAGTCCAAAGAAAATGCCGATTGGTGCCCCACGAATACAGGATGCCTGGTCTTTACGAACTTCCCACTCTGCACCGGTTTAACATAGTCCGGGAACAGCTTGGCGGGGGACAACACGAGCTCCCGTTTCCCGGACTGTCCGAAGACAAACTTATTGACCTCCTCCCAGCCTAAGAAAGAAGAAATACTCATCCCGTCTTTATCTTTACGATACAAGCGGGCTCGCATCCCATTCTCCGAGAAGACGAAATCGAGAGAAAAAGCATAAGAGAGCCTCTGTTCGTCTCTTAAGAGATCCACTCCACGCTTCAGGATCATGCTTCCCACGACCGGGGTTATCTGTTCGTAAAAATCTATTATGATCGTTTTTTCTTTTTCTAATTCTAAGACTCGGGAGACGACTATGTACTTATTAATGTCTACCCTTTTAGGTTGAGCCCACAACCCGGATAGACTCGTCCACTTGGGCATGCGTAGCATTACCCACTCACAATCGATTGGATAATCCCTGAAGAACTTCTCTACGAGAGAAGAAGCCAATAACATCTTTTTACCACCAGCCGCGTTCGCAAAAGATATCTTCTTTATCTCTCTCCACCAAGACCCATCGTAAGGAATGGACTTTTCTATGTAGGAAAGCATATCTAGAAAGGTCATGTCTTCCTTACCGTTGGGTACCTTGCAAAGGCAAAAAGACTTGGAAAGACCTGCTAAGACCAGATAATACCTGTAATCTCGCTTCTCGTCCTCTGGAAAGGCGATGCAATACATAGCCTTGCGCATGTAATCTAGCTCCCAGTTGCGGGTTATTTTAAAGATAGGGTCGATAGAATCAACTATCGGTTTTCCCGAACCCCCTTTTAACCCAATCCAGCTCACCGTCTTTCGAACATGCAGGGCTTTACTCACCGGAACCGCAACCAACGAGACCTTTAAGACCTTATCAAGCAACTGCTTGGCTATACCAAATTCGTCGAAGATCTCCACTCTAGCACCGTATATCACCATCCTCGGTACCCACTGCCCTCCTAACGGATGGGGCTCCAACCACACGATAACTGGCACATAACGACCGCCTATCTGGGCCCCTACTACCGCTATCTTGGTCTCATTCCCAAGCTCAAGACCCAGCTTTTTTAGTTTGTTCAAGAAGGGTTTCCGCTTCTCTATGCCCTCCCAGATCACCTTCTCGTGTCCCTTCAAAAGATCCGCCACCTTAAGAAGGGAGTCGGTCGCAACCACACTGCGATCTCCGTGGAGCTCTAGGTAGAGGCTGGTAAGGAGGGACCTGGTAGCTTTGAAGTTGTCAGGCAGGCGGTTCACCGGTTTAGAGAAGTGAAGTTCGAAGTGCTTTCCTCCCCTTTTATCGGGGGCCCTCTGCCTGGGCCTTCCTAGATACTTAGCAAGTATCGGCGGCAAAACCACCTCTGGAGGGGATTTCAAGTTAGGTCCCCACAGGGACAAGTACTGGTCCAGATTATTCAGAAAGTCCCTCAGCCAGCGCAGATCCATGGAGGCCTTAAGGGGCAAACCTTTTATCTGATGATACCTCAACTCTACCCTATCCACGATATTGCCCCTACCCCAGTCGACCTCGTAATGCCTAAACACCTCTAGAGGGAAGGTGTTTGGTATGTTCAGTTCTTTTATCAACTCTTTTCCCGAATAGAACCTCACCACTATGTAGGAACTCCCCAGCGGATTGGTCTTTCTCCAGGCCTCAAGCCAATCCTCTTTGAAGCTAGGCAGGTGTTTCACTGCCTTTGCCAGGTAAAGCTGTTGAAAGTCCTGAAAGATCTTCAGGTCAGGATCCATCGAGCCAGTGTATTCTGCCACCCTCTCTGCTATCTCGTTCAGGGCCTCGATCAAAGGCCCGTATGCTTCTCGGGCCTTTTCCTCCTCACCTTCTTTACTGGCGATGAGATCCTTCAGCTCCCCTGCCAAGGGGACTTCAGCGATATCGACCTTCTCTGCCTCCAATCTGGACCGGACCTCCTCCAATAAGGAGCTGACTAGTGATGCTTTCCCTCGGCTAAACTCTACCATCCGCTTCAGGCTATCCTCCAACCACTTAAGCTCCCCTTTCCTCTTCTTCCACTGCTTGGGCTTGGTGAAAGAGAAGGTCTTTGCGTACCTGACGAGGGACTCCACTAACCAACCCTTTACCTCTTTCGAATCGATTATTCCCCTGGATAGGACTTCGTCTGTCGGCTCCTCCAGGGCATCGATCGCAGTTAGACCAA
Organism: Candidatus Omnitrophota bacterium; assembly: GCA_015494465.1. Classification (GTDB taxonomy): domain Bacteria; phylum Omnitrophota; class Gorgyraeia; order S143-82; family S143-82; genus S143-82. The sequence continues at coordinate 17,357 of WGBD01000006.1, forward strand.
TGGCAGGGATCAGGTTCTCACCAAGGGACCTAGAGAGGACGGTTCTTAGTCCATCCCAGAACTCCTCTTTGTTGTTCACCGCAAGCTCGCCCACGACGAAGGAGAGATAGGAAAGCACCATCATCCTAGACCAAGCAGAACGGTCTTCGATTCCCTTCAAGATCGGGGCGAGTTCGCCCTTTACCACGAACCAAGGTAAATCTTCTTCTGGGAGATCCAAGGGGCCACTCAGATCGTAGGCCAGAGAATCCAGCCTCTCCTCCATATCCTCTGTCTCCTCCAGCCCACGGGAGGCCAAAACCGCAGAAGCGAAGGCCTTAAAGGCCCTACCGTAAAGGTGAAAGATCCTCAGATCGCTCGCTAAGAGATAGTCTGCGTACCTCCCCAAGGACTTGACCTCCTCATTTTTGTCCCAGCGATCAAATCGCTCCAGGGCCACGACCAACATAAGCGATGGTAGAACTCCACCAGAAAAGGCCTTTCGATCGAGAATCGCCGGCATCTTGCCCTTGAGGAGAGATCGGATCCCCTCCAAAGACTTCCTCGCGGATCTGGGGATCCCTTGGGCAGACTTCGAGCTCAAGGTCTTTTCGATCACTGCCTTCACATCCTCAGGCCTGTCTAGCCACCAAAGCAGTATCAACAAGGGTTCAACTACTCCGGGATAGGTGAACGAGAAACCACCGGAAAGGCGTTTGAGGGAATCGACGATCTCACTCAAGCCTTTTGGTTCTGACGGACCTGACCGGTCGAGGCGATAGACCACTGCCTCAAGTAGATCTGCCAGGAAGACTTCCTCCTCAGGTGCAATTCCGTCTACGGACTCCAACCTATCCTTCAAGGCAGAGACCCAGTTCTCTCCCTGAAGCAGGACCAAGGCACATGAGAAAAGCATGCGATACTTCCTATAGTCGGGATGGGAGAGCAACCGCTTGATCTGGCCGATCAACCAGTTGGTTTGATCAGGGGATAGAGAAGAAAGATCTCGATTCAACTCTGCAAACCTCCCTTCCCCCAACAAGCCAGCAAAACGAAGAGCGCACACGAAGGGATCGGTTTGCCAGTAAGGTTCGCTGAAGGAGCGGAGCACATCCACCCTCCCGATCTCTAGGAGGGTCGCACTCCAGGCCCGGACGATCAACTCCTTACTGCCCTCCAGTGCACCGATTTCGTCTTCCCCCGCTGACCCTAAGGCCTCTGCTATCACCTTCTCATTTATAGCCCGACTCTTGACAAGATAGACCAAAAACTGGATCAAAGACTCTATGCCCCCTTCCCGTGCCACCCCCAGAAACACCCGAGCCACCGCGCTGGAATCCTCTTTCAGACTGACGGTGAAGGTCTGAGCGACCCCGGGATTATTGGAACTTATCAGGGCCCGAGAAAGCTCAAAAGAAAATTCGTCTATCTTAGAAGGGCTTGCTTCTCCCCCTCTCTCCCTGGCTAGGTCCATCCAAAACTTCACTATCCCCGTCGATAACCTGATCAACCTCTGTTTAGAGGCCGACTTTTTCGCAAAGGCCTTCACCCATTCGTCGCGAACAGTCTCAGGGCGAGATGCGAACACCATCGTCAACCACTCAGTTGCAGTAGGGAGGTCCTCTTTGAGAAGTCCGGGAAAGTCCTTCACCCGGTCCAATATCTCTCCCGCTACCTCGCTCTTCAACAAATCGTCGACTCCGACAGCCTTTTCCATCCCAAAGAAAGCTTTCGCGATTTCCTGAAATACTCCTTCGTAGGTATTACTGTAACGGATCCTTTCGTCCAACAACAAATCAATGGCGTTCGAGAAGGCACTTATCCGGTGCTTCCACTTATCCAGATCCTTTGCGGTGGCGTTATAGCTGACCAGGAACCTGGCCAGATTACTCACCAGCAGATCTAAGGTCTCCCCCTCCACTTGGGCCCCTAACAAGACCATCATCGCGCTGGCGAATCTAATCCCCTCGAGCTTCTTGTCATCCGATGTCATCTCCTCCAAGTTAAATCTCCCAAAAGACCTCACCAGCGCACTATACACTGGGACATAGGCAGGTTCCCAGATCACCTCTCCTCTGGGGAAGAAGGGTTGAGCAACCCTGGTAACCCACAAATAGAACAATTCCGCATCCTTGCAGTCAGATATTGGTGCGGAATCGATCCAATCGGCCAATTTTTCAGGAGAAAGTCTGTCAATCGTCTTCTGCCAACGGGGCGTATCCGCCAACAGCTCCTTCAACTCTTCAGCCGACTTCGGGGCTGCCAACTCGACCGTTTTTCCTTTGGACCCAGGGCGTTTGCCTTTCTTTTTCTTAACCGACAGCCCTAAAAGTGGTAAGAATCCAAGGGAGGGGAACAAGGCAGATCCCAAAACCGCGACCAAAAACAAGACCACCCCGTCGCGGTTATCCTTTAGTAATCGAACTGCCCTGAGGAGCACCGTTCGGAGCCTATCGCTCCACTTCCCCGTAACTGGGCCCGCCTTCAGAGGGGTCTTCCAGGTGATAATCGTGCCCGTCCTCCTTGCCACCTCTCTCAACAACGGCCGAAGCGAGGGCTCTTGCTTCCAGGCCTCAAAAAAGGCATTTACCACCGAATAGGAGTGCTTCCCTCCCTCTAGACCCAACAGGTCTCTCAACTCTCTCAAGGTCGAGACGAACAGATCTACGGTCTGGTCTTCAGATAAGTAAAGACCGTCCCCAACTTGGGGGGTGGCGACCATCTCCAGCTCCGCGGTAGGAGCGGTTGGATCGATCTTCCTGACCACTATCAAGGATAACGGCAGGCACCCCGCCTTGACGGGGAGATTGGCACCGTTCTCAATCCAGGCCCGGGTAAAGATCTCCCCCACCTGTCCGCATAGGCCAATGCGATATTTCTCGTCGAACTCGCTAGCAATGGCCCCTTTAAAGAGGGGCAAGGGCAGACCTGTCTTCTCCTCGACGGACGAGACCCGCCCTTTGCTTCCGTAGGCTATAACCGTCTTGTCTGCGAGGTAGTCGTAGAGAATCGCGAGCCATTGGCCTCTTCCAAGCCCGATCACATCCACCAGCTCTAACCTGACATCCTCGGGATACCTCATCCCCAGTTCCCTCTCCAAGGCCTCTAATACCTCTTTTGAGACCTCCTCTTTGGCAAAACGGATGTCCTGATACCCTACCGGAACGGGAGCCAAACGCAAAAACCCTTGATCGTCTACCTCCTTGCGCCTCAACCAGGAAAATACCGACTTCATCTTTATCCCACCCAGGGCCCTGACCAACTTCTTCCCCCGAAAGGAGAAGGAGACGGGAGAGAAGAATCTGTCCAGATAGGCGCGTTTCCACTCGTAAGGGTCGTCGCTAGGATCGTCGTCGTACAACCAGCTACCCAGCACCTCTACACCCCGCAAGGGAGCCCTCTTGGAGTCCAAAGTCTTCTTCCCCCTCCGAGAGAGCCTCCGCTTGAGGTGATTTGCCAACAGGTACACCGCAAAGGCCTCCCTCAACCTCCTGTAGGCGGGATCGCTGGATATCTTCTCCTCCAGATCCCTGGCAACCTGAGAGTAGAGGTCTGCGCACTCCCGGGAACCGCCCTTGAACTTGACCTTCAGCTTCACCTGGGAGACGAAGAACCTGTCTTCCTTTCCCTCCAGATAACCACGAGCCGGCTCCACCCAAAAGAAGGGGAAGTCAACCAATCCCTCCACATCTCCCGCAACCAGTCTGCGCAGGAGGATCGTCTCGAGGTCCTCCTTAAACTGGTAATCCATCGCCAAGAGCAGCCTCCCCACAGGGTTGTGCAGGAGTTCAGGGGGAAGCGGAGGATAGCCCGGAGACAGGTTCACCCACAGGATCTCCGGTGGTATCCTGAGGAAGGTCTCAAACAACCTCTCCACCTCTGATCTGGATAGAGATAACCCCTCCTTGGGATACAGGATCCGATAGGTCCCCTTTCCTACCTCCAGCCCCAAGGGCACGGAGAAGGAAGGGCTACCCCCCCAACCTGCCCAGGCGTAGCCCGGGAATAGGGTGGTCGTCCCAAATATAAAGGCCAGGAGGCAAGCCTTTACTCTCGTCCAAAAAGGATCAGACATCATCTAACCGTAGCCCTCCTACCTATACTAAACATTTTAATAATCCCTTAAAAAGTATTATATTACGAGGCCTTTCGTATGCCAACCTCAAACTCGCTCACGCAGGTATCCCCGTACTCTCGCCTCCTAACAAGCCTAAGGCAATAGGTCTCGTTCAGGCGCATACGGCAATAGTGTTCCAGAAATACCCGCGCCTCGGGCTTGAGTATACCGTATTCACAGATGGCCTTTAGGGTGCTCCGTTCCCACCTGCCGTGGTAGGGGGGGTCTATGTAAACCACATCCACCTCTATCTCCTTGGAGGCCAAGAACTTAATAGACCTCTTAATCCCCCAAGGCAGGATTATACAGCCCTTCTCCGGAAGGACTGAAGGGGCCACCACATAGGGTTGCCCCACCAACGAGAGATTTTTCTCTATGAGTTTGACGACCTCCGGATCCTTCTCGACGAATATCACCCGATCCATCCCCCGGGAGAGGGCCTCTATTCCCACCGCCCCGGATCCGGCAAAGAGGTCAAGGAAGGTTCCGCCTGAGAAAAACTCCCCCAATACGGTGAACAAGGCCTTACGGACCTTGGTACTGGTAGGGCGTATCTTGGCTATAAATCTGAGCTTTTTCCCCCGGTACCTGCCACCTACAAGGGTAAGGTGCATCTTGTATTAAAACAGCCTCTTTGCCCTGCCGTTGAGTTCACTCTGACGGGCGGACTCGCACTTCACGCAAAGGGTAGCGGAGGGCATTATCTTGAGCCTGCCCTTTGGGATGGGCTCCCCACAGCCCTCGCACAGGCCGTAGACACCGCGCTCTATCTTTTCCAAGGCGTACCTCAAGGCGGACAACTGCTCGTACTCCTTGGAAAGGATACCGGCGGAGAATTCCTTGTCGTATATCTCTCCGGACACATCAGCCATGTGCATGCTGTAAACGGATGTCCTTTCCCCTCCTAAGGTCTCCCCGGAGATGCGCTTTATCTCTTCTTCCAGGCGCTCTATCTCCTTCAGAATTATCGGCTTAAATATCTTCTTCATCTCCGTCTTGGTAAGAGGCTTAGCCTTAGCCATCTGCCCGTACCTCCCTATTTTCCAACTGCCTGACCACCTCCGTACAGCGAGGACATAACTCCGGCCATTGCTTATCCATTCCCACCTCGGTTGACCAGTTCCAACAGCGCAGGCACTTCTTACCGCTGGCCCTCTCCACCCTGACCATCCGCTCCTGTCCCTTCTCCAGTTCCACTCCGGACACTATAAAGACATACTTCAGGAAATCTGCGTGCCTCTGTATCAGCCTGTAATCCTCATCTGGCAAGTATAATACAATACTGGCCTCAAGTGAACTGCCGATCAAATCTTTTTCCCGGGCCTCCTCCAAGGCCTTAAGGACCATGTCGCGAATCTCCATTATCAGATCCCACTCCCGGCGCTCCTCAGGGGACATCTGAGGAAGAGACTCTGGCCAATACTCCAGGTGCACCGATTCCCCTCCCACCAGATGCTCCCAAACCTCGTCCGCGGTGAACACCAATACCGGCGAGACTATCTTGGCAAGGGCAACCCCTATCTCGTACAGACTGCTCTGGGCGGACCGGCGCTCCAAGGAGTCGGGTGCGCTAACATACAACCTGTCTTTGAGGACATCCAGATAAAACGAACTCATGTCTATGTTGCAGAAGTGGTATATCTGCTGAAACACCTTGGGGAAGTCGTAACTGCCGTAGGCCCGGTCCACTAACTCCACCAAAGTAGCGAGACGATCCACTGCCCACCGGTCAATGGAAAGGCGAGAAGAGAACGGGATCGCGTTTTCCTGGGGATTGAAGTCGTAAAGATTGGCAAGGATGTAGCGAAATGTATTCCTGATCTTGCGATAGGCATCTGCCATCTGCTTGAGTATGTCTTCAGAGAGCCTTACATCTGCCTGATAATCCGAGGACAGGACCCACAACCTCAGGATGTCCGCACCGTAATTCTTCAGGACATCCTGGGGGGATATCACATTGCCCAGGGACTTGGACATCTTCCTCCCCTGTCCGTCCACGACGAAGCCGTGGGTAAGGACCGCCTTGTAAGGAGCAATACCCCGAACCGCAGTGGAAGGTATGAGGGAGGATTGGAACCAACCACGGTGCTGATCGCTCCCTTCCAGATACAGATCCGCGGGGAAACTCAACTCGTTGTCCGCCTCCAGGACCGCAGAGAAACTACCCCCTGACTCAAACCACACATCGATGATGTCCTCCCCTGGGGAGAAGTCATTGACCCCGCACTTTGCACACTCCTTACCTTCCACCAATCCACCGACTTCCTCGCTGAACCAGACATCCGAGCCCTTCTCCGCTACCAGTCTGGCAAGGTTCAGTATCACATCCACATCCAACAACGGCTCACCGCAGGCCCTGCAGTAGAATACCGGGATGGGCAGGCCCCAATAGCGCTGGCGGGACAGACACCAATCAGGACGGTCTTTTACCATCGCCTTTATCCTCTCCCGACCTGAGGCAGGTATCCACTTCACCGAATCTATGGTCCGCAGGAGTTCTTCCCGCAGGCCCTTGTGGTCCACCGACAGGAACCACTGATAGGTTGCCCGGAAGATTATCGGCTTCTTACACCGCCAGCAATGAGGATAGGAGTGGATTAATTTGGAAGAGTAAAGGAGTCGACCCAACTCCGACAGCCTCTGCAATATCAACTCGTTGGCCTGCTGTATGTCCTTGCCTTCCAGTTCCGGAAAATCAGGGGTATTGAAGAACCTACCTTTCTCGTCCACCTGCATTATCAGGTCCAGACCGCACCTCACCCCCAGTTGGAAGTCCTCGTGCCCGTGCCCCGGGGCTATGTGCACGAATCCGCTTCCCTCCTCAGCGGAAACGAAGTCCGCCAAGACCACCTTGGATACGCGCGAGAGAAACGGATGCCTGTACTTCTTACCTTCCAGATCCCTACCCCGCCTGCGACTTTTGACCTTCAGATCCCGCCCCAACAACTCCTTCACAGCAGGCAGACGGCTCTCAGCGAGGTAAAGTGCCTTATCCCCGTCCTCTACCAGGATGTAATCCAGATCCGGATGGACTGCAACTGCGGTATTTGCGTAAAGCGTCCAAGGGGTGGTCGTCCATATCAGGAGGTAAACACCCTCCTGACCCTCCAGAGGGAACAGGACATAGATGGAGGGTGATTCCTTATCGTAGTATTCAACCTCCGCCTCCGCCAAGGCGGTCTCGCAACTCGCACACCAGTGCACCGGCTTGCGCCCACGATAGATGTAGCCCTCCTTGACCAGCATAGCGAACAATTCGTACAACCGGGACTCGTACTTAGGAGATAATGTCAGGTACGGCCTCTCCCACCTGCCCAACACCCCCAAGCGCTTGAACTCTGCCCTCTGGATGTCCACGAATTTAAGGGCGTACTCGTGGGCCATCCTGCGAAACTCCAGTTTGTCCACCTCGTGCTTGGTCTTGCCCAACTCCTTGAACAGCTGGTGCTCCACGGGAAGCCCGTGACAGTCCCAACCCGGCACATAGGGACAGTCAAAGCCCTTCAGAGTGTGGTATCTGATAACTATGTCCTTCAGTATCTTGTTCAGGGCGTGGCCCATGTGGATGTGTCCGTTGGCATAAGGCGGACCGTCGTGGAGGACGAACTTCTCTGCCCCACTGCGGGCCTCTCTTATCCTCCCGTAAAGGCCCATATCCTCCCACTTTCTGAGGCGTTCGGGTTCCCTCTTGGGCAGGTTCGCCCGCATAGGGAAGTCCGTCCGGGGGAGATTTAGGGTGTCCCTGTAATCGCCCATCAGGTCCGCACCTTCCTACCAACGAGCACCAAGGGAGACGCTATGAATATGGTAGAATAGGTCCCGGAGATCACTCCAACCAGCAACGCGAAGGCAAAGTCGTTAAGAACCTCACCGCCAAACAGGTATATGGACAGGACCACCAAGAGCGTGGTGAAGGAAGTAATGATGGTCCTGCTCAGCGTCTCGCTTATCGCGGTATTTATGATCTCGTAGAGCCCTGCCCGGCGCATCACCCTGCGCTTTTCCCTAACCCGGTCGTAGATCACGATCGTATCGTTCACCGAATAACCTGCAATGGTCAGCAGGGCGGTTATGATGAGCAGGTCCAACTGCCTGCCGGTGAAGGCGAGGAAACTCAAGGTCACCAAGACATCGTGCAACAGGGCAACTACCGCTGCCACCGCGAAGTTCCAGTGGTGAAAGCGGAAGGCCACATACACGAGTATCCCTATCAAAGACCACACCACCGCAAGGGTTGCCTTCTTCTTGAGGAGTTTTCCAATGGACGGACCTACCCTCTCAACGCGCAACAACTTGGCCCCCAGTTTTTCCCCAAAGGCCTTGTCCACCTTATCCACCACATCGTCCTTGGTCCGGATTATCACCGAACTCTTATCGTCCCTGAAGCGCTGTATCAGGGCATTCTCTACACCCAATTCCTTGAGGGTCTGCCTTATCTTGGCGGTATCCACTGGATGGTCAAACCTGTACTCCTGGAGATATCCGCCCGCGAAGTCTATTCCAAACATGCTCTGGCCCCGGTAGAGAAAGACGCCTGCTCCACCTACGATTACCGCCAGAGAAAGCAGATAGGCCCACCTGCGCCAAGCGAGGAAGTCGATCTTCACTCCCTCAAACACACTGGACATCGGCAACCTGCTCAGTCCGGTGTACTCCAAGAGGAGTTCAAAGACCAGTCGGGTAAAGACTATCGCGGTGAACATACTGGCCAGGATTCCTATGGACAGCGTTACCGCAAATCCCTTTATCGGGCCAGTCCCGAACTGGAAAAGCATCACCGCAGCTATCAAGGTGGTGAGATTGGAATCCACTATGGTCAGAAAGGCCTTCTCGTACCCTGCCCTTATCGCGCTCCTCAAGGGTGAACCCGCACGCAACTCCTCCTTGATGCGCTCGTTTATCAGGACATTCGCATCCACTGCCATACCCAAGGTGAGGATGATACCTGCAATGCCCGGCAGGGTTAGGGTCGCCTTGAACAGCCCCAATCCCCCCAATATGATGAGGACATTGAACAAAAGGGCGACATCCGCGATAAGCCCTGCCAGACGATAATACAACAGCATAAACAAGAAGACCAAAACAGCACCTATAAGGGCAGACTTTATCCCCTGGCGGATAGAATCCTGTCCCAACAACGGGCCAACGGTCCTCTCTTCCACCACCTTCATAGGGGCAGGCAGGGCACCCACCCGCAAGACCAGTGCCAGGTCCTGGGCTTCTGGCACGGTGAAGTGGCCGGTTATGGAGGCCCTACCCCCGGTAATCGGCTCCCTTATCTGGGGGGCGGACTGGACCTTACCGTCGAGGACTATCGCCAGATTACGACCTACATTCTTCCGGGTAATCTCTGCGAAGACCTTGCTACCCTCGGGGGTGAATTCCAAGGAGACCGAGGGTTGATTGTACTGGTCAAAACTCATGTACGCCTTCTTAATGGCATCCCCGGTGAGCAGAGGCTTCTTCTCCACCAGATAGGGCCGACCTTCCTCGTCGTACAGGACCTCGTAATCCTCAGGTATGGGTTCACCTTTCAAGGCCTTGGCCAGCAACTGGGGATCCTCCACCACCAACTTGAACTCTAACTGGGCGGTCTTGCCCACGATGTCCAAGGCCCGCCTCCTGTCGGTCACTCCCGGCAACTGCAGGACTATCTCGTCCATCCCCTGGCGGGTGATGGAGGGTTCCTTCACCCCGAACTCGTCAATACGATTGCGAATCACCTCAAGGGCCCTCTCTATCGCATCTTCCTTATCCTTGGGAGGGATCTGGCTGGTATCCACCTTCAAGACGAGGTGCATACCCCCCTTGAGGTCCAATCCGAGGTTGATCTTCTTATCCAACGGGAGGGCCGACCAGAGGGAGAAAACTAATACCGCCAGTACGACCGCCAATCGCCACTTGACCCGCCTGTCCATACAGGAACTCCTTTAGATTACAGTTTTCTGGCTATCGCGGACCTGTCTACGTCTATCTTGGCATCCCCGCCTATTCTCAGGGTAATCACATCGTCCCGCACCGAAGCCACCATCCCGTGTATCCCCCCGATGGTGACCACCTTATCTCCGGGGCGCAGAGACGCTATCATCCTCTTCCGCTCCTCCTGCTCCTTTTTTGCGGGTAATATTACAAGAAAGTAAAATACCCCCAATACGATCAGAAAGGGGACCAACTGGAGGATTAGGTTACTGTTCATTATCGCTCTCCTCCTGGGAATCGCCCGAAGACAGATCTTTCATGCTCAGCCCTATCTTCGTCTGCTCGGGATCTACCTTGACTACCCTTACCTTTACCTTATCGTGGGGCTTGAGCTGGTCCAGGAGGGACTTGTCCATCTCGGACATGTATACCAGACCTTCCAGTTCGTCTTCAAGCTTTACGAATACCCCAAAGTTCGTTATCTTGACGACCTCGCCTTCAACCTCCGTACCAACTTTATACCTTTCCACTATCTCCGGCCAAGGATTGGGACGCAACTGCTTTATCCCCAATGCGATCTTCTGGGCGTCCTTGTCCACCGCCAGGACCTTTACCTCTATTTCCTCACCCTTCTTGAGCACTTCCTGAGGGTGGGTTATCCGTCTGGTCCAGGACATATCCGAGACGTGCACCATCCCCTCTATCCCGTCCAAGACCTCGACGAATGCCCCATAATCGGTGAAACCACGGACTATTCCCTTGACTACCGAGCCAACCGGAAGCTTGTCTTCGACGTCGTCCCAGGGATTCGGCTGTAACTGTTTCGTGCCCAAAGAGATCTTCCTGCGGTCCTTGTCCACATTCAAGACTACCGCGGAGACCCTATCGCCTACCTTGTACAGGTCCGAAGGATTGATGCTTCTCCTGACCCAGGACATCTCAGAGACATGGACCAACCCTTCCACTCCAGGTTCTAATTCCACGAAGATACCGTACGGCATGATGTTCACGACCTCGCCTTCCACCTTGGAACCGACGGGATACTTCTCCTCTACCCTCTCCCACGGATCCTCGGTCAACTGCTTAAGGCCCAAGGCCACCTTCCCCGCCTCTTTGTCCACGGAGAGGACCTTGACCTTTACCTTATCGCCTACCTTCAATATGTCGGAAGGGTGTCCAACCTTGCCCCAACTCATGTCAGTCACATGAAGCAGACCGTCCACCCCACCCAGGTCTATAAATGCACCAAAATCGGTGATGTTCTTAACGATGCCCTCCCTTATGTCCCCCTCTTTCAGCTCCTGCCAGAGCCTCCTCTGGGCCTCTTCTTTCTCCTTCTGCAGGGCATCCCTTCTAGAGACGACTATGTTCTTGCGGAGACGATTTATCTTGATGATCATGAAGTTGAAGTTCTGGCCTAACACCTGTCTCTCTTTGCCCCGGAAGGTAGAAAGGGAATTGGGGAGGAAACAATCCATACCACATATGTCCACTATGAAGCCACCCTTCACGATGCGGGCAACCTTCCCCTCGACGATACTGCCTTCCTTATATTCTGCGATTATCTTCTCCCAGCCAAGGAGCCTATCCGCCTTGCGCTTAGAGATCACCAGAAAACCGTCCTCGTCTTCGGTGTTCTCTATGTAAACATTTATTTCTTTCCCTATGTCTATGTCCTCCCAAAGGAACTCGTCCTTGGGGATAAAGCCCTCAGACTTGTACCCTATATCCACCACTACCTCGTTGCCGGAGATCCTGACGACCTTACCCTTGACTATCTGTCCGTCCTTGATCTCCTTGATGTGCTGGGCATACAGTTCCATCAACTCACTACTCATCTGCTATCACCCTCCTCTACTTTTTCCTTAAATAGGAACTTCTCTATCTTCTCCTTGAAGGCCCCCACAAACCAATCCGGAGTGGAGGTCCCGCTTATTATCCCCACCCTTTTCTTGCCCTCTACCATGCCTGCGGATACCTGATCTAGATCCCACACATGACACGCCTGCGTCTTCTCCTTGGCTATCTCGTACAAGCGCCGGGTATTCGCGCTCTTCTTACCGCCCAAGACGAAGACCACATCGCACCTCTCCGCCAGATCCCTGACTTCCTGTTGGCGGGTAATTACATCCCAACAGACGGTATTGTAGACTCTCACCTCCTTCGCGGGAAAATTCTTCTCAATCAAAGAACCAGCGACGGATCTGTATGTCACTAACGATTGCGTAGTCTGAGAAACTATACCGTACGACTTAAAATCAAGGGATAAATTATCATTTAAAACATCTTCCTTGTCAACAACTATCAGAGAAGGGACAAGCGACTTGACCGCCATAACCTCGGGATGGTTCTTATCACCCAACATCACCACGCCAAAACCACTGCGATGGAGATCAAGGGCGATCTGCTGAAGCCTTTTCACATAAACACACATAAGATCCACCGTGCGCAACCTCTTCTCTTCACACCTCTTGCGAATGTGAGACGGGCTACCGTGGGAGGGCAGGAGTAGCAAGGATCCGTCAGGGACCTCCTCTATGTCCTTTACCACCACCAGACCCTTCTCCTGGAGTCTGGCTATCTCCTGTTCGTTGTGTATAAACATACCCAGAGAATATACCTTTTCGTGGGGATGTTCTTCTAAGACCCGCTCGAGCTTGGAAACCGCATCCCTGACTCCAACGCAAAAACCGCAATTCTTCGCTACCAACAACTCAATGCTCATCCGCTCGATTCTCTCCTCACGATCCTGTCTGGATGCTCGGTCTCCAACCACCTCTTAAGGCGAGCTATCTCATCCATGACCCGCTGACCTATCCGTTGGGCGAGCTCCTTATCCAGACGCTTGCCTTTGCCTTTATGCCCGGAGAAGTCCAAGGGTCTCCCGATCACTACCGTGATCTTACTTGGGGAGAGCCTGACCGCCCCTCTAGGTAGGGCCTCAAAGGTCCCTTCTATAAACACCGGAACCACTGGCAAGCCCGTTGCCTGCACGACGAATCCCAGTCCCGGTCTAGGAGGAAGGAGCTCACCCGTCGGGGTCCGCTCCCCTTCAGGGAATATCACAAACGGCTGGTTGGTGCGCTGAAAGTAGGTGATCCAGCGGAAAAACCTCTTAAGATCCCGAGGATTTGGCGAGATCGGCACCGCACCTTGAGAGCGGATCAGCCAAGTAAAGACGGGATTGAGCTCAAAGAGCTCGTGTTTGGCGAAGTAGCGCAAGGGCCGACCCAAAAAGGCTATACCTATCAACGGGGGATCCAAGTGGCTTTCGTGGTTTGGAGCGACAATAAAACAGCCCTCTGGGATGTTCTCTCGACCGTAGACCTTTAGATCGTAGCCAAAGTGATAGAACGAGCCCACCACCCCTACCGAGAGCCAGTGGTAGAGGAACCTAAGTGGAAGCAGTGCCCTATTAAAAAACCAGTCCCAGACTACATCCTTAGAACTGGATGTCTTCATTTACCATCCTTCTCTTTATCTCGTAGTAGATGATGTTCAGGGTGTGCTCTATGGACAGGTGGGTACTGTCCACATAAAAGGCATCCCTAGCCTTTCTCAAGGGCCCCATACTCCTGCGCAGGTCACTTGCGTCCCTCAGAAGCATGTCCCTGCGCAGGACCTCGAGGGCTATCTCTATCTTTCTATGCCTTAGGTCGTTGAACCTGCGCTTGACCCTCTCCTCAAAACTCGCATCCAAGTAGAACTTGAACCTGGCCTCGGGTATGACCTCAGTGGTGACATCCCTACCCTCGATAACTGCCTTGCCCTGGAGGGCCATCTCCCTTTGGATTGCCACGAAGTGCCTTCTCACCTCTGGTTCCCGAGCCAGATAAACCACATTCTTGGTAACCTCCGGCACCCTTATCTCCTCGCTCACATCCTCCCCGTTCAGCAGGACCCTTGGAGGGACATCCTCCGTCAGCTCTATGGACGAGGCCTTCACGCACTCCACCACCGCATCCACATCCTCGAGATCCACCTCTTTTCGCATACAGGCCAGGGTCCCTGCCCTGTACATAGCTCCCGTATCTATAAGCCTAAAGCCCAAACGCACCGCTAGGAGTTTTGCGATCGTGCTCTTACCCGCCCCTGCAGGGCCGTCTATCGCCACCGTATAGACGCAATCCCCCTCTCGATAAGGGAGATAAGAAACGACTACTTCCCGCCCCTCCTTTATCGCAGAGAGCTTCTCACCAAAGGCCTCGAGGAACGCATCCCCCGCCTCCTCCACCCACTGACGATTGTGGCGGAAGATACCGTTCCAGAGGTGGATGTCCGCGTTGGCAATGCGGGTCAAGTCCCTAAAGGCCCCAGCGGAAAATCGAACCATCTCGTCCTTCACCACATCTCGATAAGAAAAGGAGATCAGGTGGGGAAGATGAGAGGTGTAGGCCAGTATGCGATCGTGCTCCTCTGCGGAAAGGCGGTACACATCCATACCCAAAAAGTTAAATACCAGCTCTGCCATCTCCAAGACATCTTCCGGCACCCCTTCTACAGGACATATAACCGCCGGTCTAGAAAAGAACAGATCCTTTCGGGAATGCTCAAATCCAGTCAGGTGTGAGCCAGCGATCGGATGGGCCGGGATAAACCAGACCTGCGGATGGGCATCCCTAAGTTCCAGATACCGTCTGTAGATAGGGCCCTTTACACTGCCCACATCCATGATCAAGGCCCCCGGAGAGACCGAAGAGAGGACCTGAGGTAGGTGTGAGATGATGTGATCTATAGGCGTTGCCAAGAAGACCACCTGGCTATCTGCTAGGGCAGAATAGTCGGTAGCGAAGGAATCGATTATCCCCAACTCCTTTGCCTTCTGCAATCGTTCGGGATTCCTGCCCACGCCCAAGACCTCTTTGGCCAAACCACTAAACCTCAACCTCCGGGCGATAGAACCCCCTATAAGCCCTACACCGACCACCGCTAACTTGACCTGTTCCAATGTCCACCTCCAGATTATCCGCGCTTTAGCGCCCTCATCATCACCTCAATCGGAGGGTTCTTGCCCGTCCAGTGCTTGAACGCAACCGCTCCTTGACGCAACAGCATCCCAAGCCCGTTGGCGAACCTCATCTTCCTGCGCTTGGCAGACCGCAACAAAGGAGTGAGTGGCGGGTTGTATACCAGATCGTACACCAATGCCTTTTGATTTATCTTAGACAGATCCACCACCTCCGGATCCGACGGTTTCATCCCCACGGGCGTAGCGTTAACCAAGAGGTCCACCTCGGGACCGATTCTATCCAAATCCTCCTTTTCTATCAAGCCAAACTCAACCTCCGGATAATTTTTTCGGAGATCCCTCATCAGGCGACGGGCCTTGCCTTTATCGATGTCGTTTATGTACACCGCCCTGGGCTGACAATCCGCCAGCCCGAAGCAAACCGCCCGGGAGGCACCTCCCGCGCCTATCACCACGCAGGTCTTGCCCTTCGGTGAGAAACGGCAGGTGTCTCGCAGGTCGCGTATAAACCCCTCCACGTCGGTATTGGTGCCTATCAACTTATCCCCTCGGCGGAATATCGTGTTCACCGCCCCTATCCTCTGGGCAACTAAAGTCACCTCGTCGAGGAATCTTATTACCTTCTCCTTATGGGGTACCGTAACATTCAGGCCCTCTATACCCAGCCCGCGCATACCCTCGATCGCCCTCTTGAGATCCTGCGGAGGGACCTCAAAGCAGAGGTACACCGCATCTATCCCCAGATGCTGGAAGGCAGAGTTGTGCATCGCCGGAGACATACTGTGTCTCACCGGATATCCGATCAATCCGTAGACCCTGGTAGTCCCGCTTATCCTAAACTTGGCCATATACGATCCCTCCCCTTACACTTCCCCATTTGAGTTGGACTCAAAACAACCGAGAGGAGTTCAGGCCCTTTCCGGTGATGTGTTTGTAGCCCTTCTCGGTGATCTGCCTGCCCCGCGGGGTCCTCTTCAGGAGACCTGCTTTCAACAAAAAGGGCTCAACCACATCCACCAAGGTATCCTGTTCCTCGTTCAGGGTGGCAGAAAGGGACTCTATCCCCACCGGACCACCGTCGTATACCTCTACCAAGACCCTAAGGAACTTCCTATCCAACTCGTCCAGACCCAATTCGTCTATGCCCAAGGCAGACAGGGCCTCGTTTGCCACCTCGCGGGTGATCCGACCGTCCGCCTTCACCTGGGCGAAGTCCCTGACCCTCCTCAACAAACGATTGGCAATCCGGGGGG
The DNA here is from genome assembly GCA_015494465.1 of Candidatus Omnitrophota bacterium. Classification (GTDB taxonomy): domain Bacteria; phylum Omnitrophota; class Gorgyraeia; order S143-82; family S143-82; genus S143-82. The sequence goes on from WGBD01000006.1 coordinate 33,594, forward strand.
TCCCCCGTGAGCGCCGGGCGATCTCCATCGCACCCTCCAGCTCCACCTCCACCCCCAAAAGGACGCTGGATCGCATGATTATCTTGAGGAGATCCTCAGGCTCGTAAAAGTCCAGATGGTAAAAGAATCCAAACCTGCTCCGCATGGGCCCGCTCAATAGGCCACTGCGGGTAGTGGCTCCGACCAAGGTAAATGGCTTTAGATTGAACTTGACCGTGCGGGCGTAGGGGCCTTTGTCTATCACGAAGTCTATCTTGAAAGACTCTATTGCGGGGTAGAGGAACTCTTCTATTACCCTCGGAAGCCTGTGTATCTCGTCTATGAAGAGGATGTCCCCCTCTTCCAAGTTCGTCAATATCCCCACCAGATCCCCCGGCCGTTCCAGAGCAGGGCCCGAGGTGGCCACCAATTGCGATCCCATCTCCTTGGCTATGATGTGGGCAAGGGTGGTCTTCCCCAACCCCGGAGGGCCCGAGAGGAGGATGTGCTCTATGACCTCTCCCCTCTGCTTGGCAGCGGAGATCCCTATGCGCAGGTTCTCTACTATGTGGGGCTGACCTATAAATTCCTCAAGGGACTGGGGACGCAGGGACCAGGAAAAGGCCTTGTCCTCCTCCAATTCGTTCGCACTCACCAGCCGGGAAATGTCAAAACCCTCGTCCATAGTGCTCAGAAGTGTTTAAATCCCCTCGGGCCCAACGGCACCACGCTCAATCCATCCCTTAAGTACAATCCAACTTTACCCGATTCGAGGACCTTCCCTATGGGATAAAACTTATACCTCGTATTAGGTAAACTTGCGTACAACCTGCGGGAGTCCTTCTCGTCCATACAGAAAAGAAGTTCGAAGTCCTCACCCATGTAGAGGGCCTCGTCAAACGAACGGGCGTCCTTGTGCAGGGGGATCTTCTCCCTTATCAATTCCGCAGTGCAATTGCTCTCCTCAAGTATGTGATAGAGGTCCGCCACCAAACCGTCGGAGATGTCTATCATGGCGGTTGGGCGAAAATTAATCACCAGATACCTGGCCTCAGGGATCCGGGGAGAGACCAGCATGTGCCGACCGTAGATGCTCCCTCCCAAGGGGCCGGATACCCATATCCAGTCCCCCTTTCTGGCCCCGGATCTGGTGACCAGCCTGTCTTTCTCAACCTTCCCAATGCAACTCATACTCAGGTAGAGCACATCGCTCCTTACCGTATCCCCTCCCACGATCTCCACCGAGAACAACTCCAACAAGAAGCGCATGCCCTCGAATATCTCCTCCAGATCCCGATCCTCAACATAGCCCGGCACGCCGACATCCACGGTAAGCCAGAGGGGATAGCCTCCCATCGCTGATATGTCGCTCAGGACCGCCCCAACCGCCTTCCTGCCGATCAATCCTTTGTCAGGGATGTTGAAGAAAAAGTGCTGACCGTCCACGATAGAATCGCTGGCCACAAGCAAGTAGTCATCCTTCAACCCGACATCCAAGACCGCAGAATCGTCTCCTATCCCGACGACTGTATCCTTCCTGCGGAGGGAAGCGAACCTGGATCGGATGTCTGCTACGAACTGAAACTCGTCCTTAACCATCCTCAATCAGTCCTTCTGCGATAACTACTTCTGAGTTGTACCCCCACATCCGGAAAGGCCTTTATTCTCATTATAACCCAAAAAGTCGAACTACCGTACTTTTCGTCGCTGTAGGCAACCTCCAACTCCCAACAACCCAGATCCTTTATCACCGCGTAGGTCTGCTCCTGCATCGCCCCTTCCTCGAACTCGTAGCGATGATAGGTCTCCAGCCTCCATCCCTCCGCCACCTGCCACTTGCACTCAGCGACAGTTTGGGCCATATCACCCCTGCGATACTGATGGCCTAGCCCCACCTCCAGCGCATCAAAGGGCCTAAACCAGAGATCCACCGATCCGTAACGCCAGTCCCCCTCGTCGAGTCCATAGCGGTACTCCGCATCCAGCCTCCATCTGTCCGAAGGCCTATAAGTGCCTTCCAAGTCCAGATAATCGAACCAACTACCCCTCTCAGGCCTTATGTGGTACATTGCGGACCAGTCAAACTTCAGGACATCCCGCACCGAGCCGTCTTCCCTTTTAACCTGAATCAGGTTCTCCATACCAAAGGAAAGGTCGTTGGTCCTCTCTATCCCGTCCAGCCAGTCGAACTGCTGGAGCCTCTCTGCCCTCACCGTCGGCCAGGGATTGTAGCGATAGCGTATCCAGGGCCTTACCACATGGCGCACATCGTCGGAGAACAGCTTGTAAAGGCGAGTAGAGAGGTCCAATCCGCAGTAGCCCACACCCCGCCACAGGCCCTCTTCTCCCTCCACATCCCGGGAATAATAGGTCTGCCGGACACCCACATAAGGAGAGATGTCGATGTGGCCCAGCGAGGCGGTGTAGAGCAGTTGCAGATAACCGTCCACCCTCCAAGCGGACAGGGCAGAAGAACCGTCGGAGAACCTGCGGGATAGGTTGTCTGCCTGCAAGTCCCCGGAGACATAGAAGTTGTCCAGCAACTTGTGGGAATAAAGTGTGTACTTCAGCTGGGGCAGATATTCCGTTTCGGTGTAAAAGTGATTCACCCGCTTCTCAAGATATAAGGAGAAAGTGCCTAAAGGATCGTCGCGGGTATAAAGGAGGTAGGATATGGGAGTGGGATCGTATTCGTACTCCTCGTTGTAGTAGAAGTCCTTCAGGACATACTTATCGCTGAACTTGTGATACTCCAAGACCAGTCTCTGATCATCGTCTATATCCCACTGGTGGATCAACTGAACCTTATACCTGTCCCGCTTGCGCAGGCCTCCCAGATCCTCCAATAGCTCATCGTCCTTTTCGTGGAGGTAATAGGTGCGCAATATACCACTGCCAAATGCAGTGTGGTAAAACAGATCCGGCCCGAATCCGATCCCTCTCTTCTCCCTCCAGTCCAGATTGAACTTGGCATCCAGGGAGTCGCTCAAACTCTGCTTAACCGTGGTGAGAACGAAGGCCCCCCAGTCCTCGTCGTGTCCGGGCACTACCTTTATGTTGGGACGCCGATCGTCCAACCTGTGTACATACTTGGGAAAGTAGAACAATGTGTACCTGCCCACCTTAAACCGGACCTTCTTCGCGACGACCTTCTCCCCGGGATAGATCTCAACCGACCTGGCCACCAGACGGTAATTCAAAGGATGGGGGCGGGCAGGATCGCAGGTGGTGATGTAACAGCTATCTGCGGAATACTTCTCCGGACCTTCCCTGCGCAACTCCTCTGCAGAGCCGTAATAAGGTCCTGATGAAAAGTCAGCCTTCAGGATTTTACCTCTCTCGTCGTCGAAGTCGTACTCCGCATAATCTCCCTGAAGCACCCCTCTGGGTTCCACTATCACGACATGCCCCTTGGCCCGGGCGAGATTCTCTTTGAGGTCCACATCCGCGTAGTCGCAGTTTATCCTCACATTCTCGTAAGTGACGACCACATGCCCCCGTGCCTCCACGAACCTCCCGCCTTCCTTGTAGGTAATCCTGTCTCCCTTTACCTCTATGGGCACCTTGGCCTGGGCAAGGCAGGAAAGAGAAAATACTAATGCCAACGCAAGTCCCAGTCTAGACCTCATCCTGCATCCTCCGACTACTTGCCTATCTTCTCCTTCAAGGCCTCCCAATCCCGCAGAAAGCGCTCTATACCCACATCCGTCAACGGATGCCTGACCAGAAGGGTAAGGGTCTTGAACGGTATCGTGGCTATGTCCGCCCCCATCTTGGCCGACAGGAGCACATGTGCTGGATGCCTGACGCTGGCGACGATCACCTCAGTGTCAAAACCGTAATTGTCGTAGATCTCTATGATGTCCCGCACCAGTCCCATACCGTCGTGCCCGATGTCGTCCAGCCGTCCCACGAAGGGAGATATGTAGGTCGCCCCTGCCTTTGCTGCCAAGAGCGCCTGATTCGGGGAAAAGCAGAGGGTAACATTGGTAGGAATCCCCTCCTCGCTCAAGATCCTCACCGCCTTCAAGCCCTCCAGGGTAAGCGGGATCTTTATCACTATGTTGTCCGCGATCCTGCGCAGGTCCCGGGCCTCCTTCACCATCCCCTCTGCCTCAAGGGAGATCACCTCCGCACTAACCGGTCCGTCCACCACCGCGCATATCTTCTCCAACTGCTCTCGGGGATCCTTCCCCTCCTGGGAGAGAAGCGTAGGATTGGTGGTAACGCCGTCCAACAATCCCCACTCCTTGGCCTGCTTTATCTCCTCGAGATTGGCGGTATCCAAGAATATCCTCATAGCCTCCTCCTTGCAAATGTCACTCCTCATCCACCGCAAAACCAAATGTAGGCCTGTACCCCGTGGGTATCAGTTCCGCATCCCGACTCGGTCTCTGGAATATGTCCCGCACCGAGAGCTTACCATCCTCCTCCAAGACCACCTCGGATATCTGGGCAATCCTCCTGCGACCGTCCTTGTACCTCTTCATGAATATCAAGACATCCACCGCCGCACCTATTATCCGCCGAATGGCCTCCGAGGATATGTTGGAGATCCCGGACAGGAAGGAAAGGGTCTCCAACCTGTAAACCGCCTCCTCAGTGGAATTGGCGTGTATAGTGCACATAGAACCCTCGTGTCCGGTGTTCATCGCCTGCAGGACATCCAGGACCTCTTCTCCCATGATCTCGCCGATGATCAACCTGTCCGGCCTCATGTGCAAGGCGTTCCTGACCAGTTGTCTCAGTGTCACCTCACCTTTACCCTCTATATTTCCCATACGGGTGTGCAGGTGCACCACATTATCCTGATACATCCTTATCTCCGAGACCTCCTCCACCACGATAACCCGTTCGTCGTGGGGGATGCTCCGGGCAAGGGCATTCAACAGGGTGGTCTTCCCTGCACCCGCACCTCCACAGACGATGATGTTCTTTCTCCCCACCACCAGATTCTCCAGGAACTTCCTCACCGACTCGTTCATCGTCTCCATCCGCTCCAGATCCGCAAGGCTCCAGACCTTCTCCCAGAACTTCCTTATGGTGACCACCGGATATCTTCCCGATATGGGAGGGATCACTATGTTTATGCGCGAGCCGTCCCGCAATTGGGCGTCCACATAGGGCTCCAGTTCGGTAACCATCTTCCCAACCGGGGTAAGGATCTTCTCTATGTAATACTTCAACTGCTCAGGCGTGCGGAACCTCACATTGGTCTTCTCCAGCTTCCCTGCCCGCTCGACAAAGACATCGTAAGGCCCGTTGATCATTATCTCAGTAACCAGGGGATCCGCCATTAAGGGCTCGATCGGACCGAAGCCAAGGAATTCCTGGAGGAGCTCCTTGACTATCTTATCCCCCTCTTTCTTCATCCCCCATGGCAGGAACTTTCGGCAGAGCTCCGCTATTTTCTTTTCGATCGTCTCGTCGTCGTTTACCTCAAAGAAGTCAACCGGCAAGGAATCCAGGATCTTTCTCCGGATGTCGTTCTTTATCCTATCAAATTCCTCTGGGGTCATCGCACCTCACCTCCGATTCTGGTTTGGCGATATCAATTTTAACACAAGATCCACATCCACCTCAGAAACTACTACCGAGCCTATCCGTCTCACCAACACGAATCGGGCCTCTCCCTCGGAGAACTTCTTGTCCTTCTGGAGAAACCTGCCCACTCGCCTCACCCCTCCGAGTCTCGAGAGATCCACCTCGGTAGGCAATCTCCAGGCCCGTATCACATCCCTTAACCTCCTAAAGGTGGTCTCCCCACAGAGGCCCAATTCCCGCGACAGCCTCCCCGCATAAACCATACCTATAGCGACCGCCCTGCCGTGAGATATCCTGTGCCCGCTGGCGGATTCCAAGGCGTGGGCAAAGGTATGACCGAAGTTCAGGATAAAACGCAATCCCCTGGTCTCCCTCTCGTCCCGGGAGACGACATCCGCCTTTATCTTAGCGCAGGAATAGACGAAGTACTCCCAGTCCAGGTCTTTATAGTCCCCGGCCCGCTCCTCCAGATAGGAAAACAGACGCGGGGAGCGTATCACCCCGTACTTTATGCCCTCAGCAATCCCCTCCTTTACCTGCTCCTCGGGAAGGGTCCTCAGGAACCTGGTATCTATGACCACCTCACAGGGTTGATGGTATACCCCAACCAGATTCTTCCCGCTGGTGAGATTTATAGCGGTTTTTCCCCCAATGGAAGAATCTATCTGGGCCAGGAGACTGGTCGGCACCTGTATTATCGGCACGCCCCTGCGATAGGTCCCAGCAAGGAATCCCGCCAGATCACCCACCACCCCTCCACCTATGGCGATAATCACCACCGATCGCCGGGCGCTGTCCAAGGAAGATACCTCTTCCACCAGTCGGGTAAATACCTTTACATCCTTGGCCCGCTCTGAATCCGGCACGGTTAACAGGCGGGCGGAGATGCGATCCACCAACCTGTTGATCTCTTTCCCCCACAATCTGAGTACAGTGGGGTTGGTTACGATCACTGGAAGTCGACCGGAAAACCTCTTATATGCCTCCACCACCTTGGAGGGGAAGGTGCCGGATCCCACGACTATCCTGTAAGGAGAAGATGTCCTTACCTCTATCGTCTTCACCGCGACCTCTCCGTCCTGACCGGCCAGACCTCTTCCAGTTTCAGGTCCTTCTTAAAGGGACATATCACATTCGCAAATCCTACCCTCTTTGCCTCTCTTATCCTCTGCTCCAGTCGAGAGACCGGCCTTATCTCTCCGGTTAGGCCTATCTCCCCTATCGCCACCGTGCGGGGAGGGAGGGGTTCTCCCTTTAACGACGACAACATCGCCAACGCCACCGCCAGATCCAACCCGGGATCTTTTATCCTTATCCCGCCCATCACGCTAACGAAGACATCGTATTCGTAAAATCTGTAGTTCAACCGCCTCTCCAGGACCGCCAAAATGAGCGATAACCTGTTGGGATCTATCCCCTGCGACCTGCGCATAGGCACGCCGAAGCCCGAGGTCGGGGTGACTAGGGCCTGAACCTCCACCAGAAACGGGCGGGCTCCCTCCACTACCGCCCCTATCGCAACGCCTGACTCCCCGGGATTATAGTGGGAGACGAAAAACTCCGAGGGATTTGGCACCTCCCTTAGGCCCATCCCCGTCATCTCGAAGACCGCCAACTCCCCCGCAGGGCCGAACCGGTTCTTGACACTCCTCAATATTCTGAAGTCCTCGTACCTGTCACCCTCAAAGTACAGGACTACATCCACGAGGTGCTCCAGAGTGCGTGGACCCGCCAAAACTCCTTCCTTGGTAACATGGCCGATGATCAAAACCGTCTTTCCCTCTTCTTTGGCGTATCTGGTGAGCCTGCTTGCGCACTCCCGCACCTGAGAGACGCTACCCGGGGCAGACTGTACCTCGGGCAGATAGACCGTCTGGATGGAATCCAATATCACCACATCCGGATTGACCCCTCTTGTCCCGCTGAGGATGGCCTCCAGATCGGTCTCTGACAGGAGAAAAAGGTCCTCGTCGAGGGCGGACATCCTCTCCGCCCGGAGGCGTATCTGTGCGGGCGATTCCTCCCCACTGGCATACAAGACCCGCCGGCCACTCTTCGCCAGGGCCTTGCCTATCTGTAGGGAAAGCGTGGACTTTCCTATCCCCGGCTCTCCACCCAGAAGGACCACCGAACCAATCACCAGACCGCCACCGAGAACTTCGTCCAACGAAGAGATCCCCGTAGAGACCCTCAATCCCTCGGAGGTCTCTACCTCAGTGATGGGGCGGGGACGGGCCGGTCGGGATTGGACAGCACCTATGCGGGCAGAAGGGACCACCAACTCCTCCGCGAAGCTGTTCCAGGCACCACAGCCTGGGCACTTGCCCAGCCACCTTATCGACCTGTATCCGCACTCCTGACAGACGAAGGCGGTCTTGGCAGTAGGCATCACCTCTTCCTCTTCTTTGGACTGCGTTCACGGGTCCTGATGAACAACTTCCACGGATGCCTACGGATGTCGTCCATCAGGGCATTGAGTTTACGGTTGAGGTCGTAAGCGGTAATCTCGAGCAGGATGTACAGGGTATCGTCGTAAATGAACTTGCCGAGGCTACCCTCACCGCTCTTTACCGCAGAGAGTATCTCCTGCACATCCTTCAGGGTCCTGCTCAATTCCTCCGAGGCCTGCCCGAAGTTCTCCACCGAATCCTTGACCGTCGCTATAAGCTGTTTATCACCTATGAGCTCGTTAAAGGTGGCAAGTCCTTTGCGTATCTCCCGGGCGATCCCCTTGCCCTCCTCTATCAGGTCCTGCAGGTCCGTCTCCTTTTGGCCGTAGAGGATGTCCCCAGGATGGACCATACGGTCGTAGTTGATACCTGGGGTTATCTCTACTCCCTTGTCTCCCAACAGGCCAATGGATATTATCTCCACTTTGGAGTCCACCGGAAAGTGCACATCCGAATCTATGTAGGCGTAAACCTCCACCTGCGAGGTCTTCTTCTCGGTATCGTAGACGACCTTTACCTCCTTTACCGTTCCCACATTCACCCCTGCCAGACGGACCGGAGAGCCTATCTTCAACCCGCTCACATTAGGGAATACGAACTCCACATAGTAGCCCTTGTTAAACCAGGAGACATCCCCTGCCTTTAGCACGAACAAGGCAAGCAGGAATATCCCCAGAAATACGAACGCCCCAACCCGCACCTCAACGCTCTTGGACATACACCCTCCCCTCAATCGTAAAATGCCGAGATAAACCTCTTCACCACCGGATCGTCGCTGTTGCGCACCTCGTCAGGTCCCCCATCGATTATAAACCGGCCCTCGTGGAGCATGCAAATCCTATCCCCTATCTTGAAGGCGCTGTGGAGGTCGTGGGTGACCACGATGGCACTCTTGCCCTGAGACTTCAACTTCAAGACCAATTCGTCCATCGCCTTCGCCCGTATGGGATCGAGCCCGGCAGTGGGCTCGTCGTAGAGCATGAGCTCCGGCTCGTACACCAAGGCCCGGGCGACTGCAACCCGTTTGCGCATCCCCCCGGACAGCTCTGACGGCATCTTCTCCCCGGCATCCGGTAGGCCAACCAACTCCAAGGCCTCTTTCACCCGCCTTCGGACCTCATCCTCAGGCAGGGCGTACTTCTCCCGCAGGGCAAAGGCGACATTTTCCTCCACGGTCAAGAAGTCGAACAGGGCCCCGGACTGAAATACCATCCCCATGCGCAGTCTCAAACGATTTTTCTCCCTCTCGCTCACCCCGGACATAGGCCTACCGAAGACGAGGACCTGCCCCTCGTCAGGCTCCATAAGGCCGACTATGTGCTTGAGGGTAACGCTCTTACCTATCCCCGAACAGCCGATTATCACCAAGGTCTGGCCCTTCTCCAGGACCAGATCCACCCCGTCAAGGACCTTGCGACCGTGGAAGGCCTTGCTGACCGATCTTAGTTCCACTATCTTCTCGCCCATCTCCGGAGCATCAGAATATAAAGTAAAACAGACTGCTCAAGACCCAATCTGCACCAATTATCGCCACGAAGGAGTTCACCACCGAACGCATGGTCGCAGAGCCGACCCCCTCTGCCCCCCCTTCGGTTATCAGCCCCTCGTGGCAACTTATCATGGATATTATCACCGCGAAGACGACCGACTTGGTAATCGTTATAACGATGTCCTTGAGCATAATGGACTCAAATGCGTTCATCAGGTACAGATTGGCAGGGATGGATAGGTTAAACACGCACACATAATACCCACCCATAATCCCCAACAGATTGGCGATCATCACCAATACCGGAAGGGATATCAGAAAGGCAAGGAACCGCGGGACCACCAGATACTTCACCGGATTCACCGCCAGGGCCCGCAGGGCGTCTATCTGCTCGGTTATCTTCATGCTCCCGATCTCGGCGGTGACCGCCCCACCCGCCCTGCCCGCCACTATTAAGGCGGTCAACACCGGTCCCAATTCCCTCACCAGAGACAGGGCAACCAAGGAAGCGATGTACATCTCCGCAGAGACCTTCTCCATCTGATAGGCGGTTTGGATGGCCATAATCATCCCGGTAAAGAGGGCAACCAGTGAGGCGATGCCAAGGCTGTCTATACCAATACGGACTACCTGTCTGAGGGTATGATTGGCTCTATAGGGAGGGACAAAGGCCCAGAGAACGGTTTGAGAGAAAAGGATAACCAGTCCCCCGAGATACTCAAACCACGATGAGATCAGATTAAGAAGCCTGCTCAACCCTCTCCACTTTGTCCTCGCTAACGGGGAGGAAGGTCAACTCCTCCTTGTCCGGCTCCCGCACCAAACGGACCTTCTTTTTATCCCTAAATGTGCCCTTGATTATCTCTTCCGCAAGGGGATCTTCGACATACCTCTGGATGGTCCTCTTGAGAGGCCGTGCGCCGTAAACCGGATCGAAGCCCTTCTCTATCAGGAAGTCCAACGCGGAGCGGTCCAGCTCCAACTCTATCCCGTGCTCCTTCACCCGTTTGAGGACCTCACCTATCTCTATGTAGACGATCTTCTCCAGATCCTCCCGATTGAGAGGTCTGAAGACGATTATCTCGTCTATACGATTGATGAACTCCGGTTTGAAGACCTTCTTCACCTCGCTAAGCAACTTCTCCTTTATCTCCTGATAGGTGTACTCCTCTTTGGGCACATGAAACCCAAGCGAGCCCTGTTTCCTCAACAACTCCGCCCCCACATTGGAGGTCATTATCAGGATGGTATTCCTGAAGTCCACCCTCCGTCCGTAACTGTCGGTAAGCCTGCCGTCCTCTAAGACCTGCAGGAGGAGGTTAAAGACATCGGGATGGGCCTTCTCTATCTCGTCCAGCAGGACCACCGAGTATGGGCGCCTGCGCACCTTCTCGGTCAACTGGCCTCCTTCCTCGTAGCCCACATATCCCGGAGGAGCTCCCACCAGTCGGGAGACATTGAACTTCTCCATGTACTCGGACATGTCTATCTGTATCAGGGCATCCTCGTCGCCAAACATAAACTCCGCCAAGGCACGGGCCAGCAGGGTCTTGCCGACCCCCGTGGGACCCAAGAAGATGAACGAACCAATGGGCCTGCGGGGATCCTTTATCCCTGCCCTGGACCTGCGCACCGCCCGGGCAATTGCGGATATCGCCTCGTCCTGACCGACTACCCGTTTCTTGAGTTCCTCCTCTATCCTCAGGAGCTTCTCGCTCTCGCTCTCCTCGAGCCTCGTAAGGGGTATCCCGGTCCACTGGGACACCACCTGAGCGATGTCCTCGGCAGTGACCTCCACTATGGACTCCGCCCGCTTCTCCTCCCACTGCTTGCGGGCCTCTTCCAGCCTCCTGCGGGCCTCCTTCTCCATGTCCCGCACCTTCGCTGCCTCTTCAAAGTTTTGCTGGGAGATCAGCTCCTCCTTCTGGGCCTTCAGCCTCTCGACCTCCTTCTCCAGTTCAACTATCTCCTCAGGAACGGTCATAACCGACAACTTCGCCTTGGCCCCAGCCTCGTCTATAAGATCTATCGCCTTGTCCGGCAGGGCTCTTCCGGTGATGTACTTGTCGGAAAGGGTCGCCGCTGCCACCAGCGCCTCGTCGGTGTACTTTATGCGGTGGTGCTCCTCGTACTTGCTCCTCAGACCCTTCAATATCTCCACCGTCTCTTCCACCGAAGGGGGCTCTACGATTATCGTTTGGAATCTGCGCTCTAACGCTGCGTCCTTTTCTATGTACTTCCTGTACTCGTCAAAGGTGGTAGCACCGATGCACTGTATCTCTCCCCGGGCAAGCGCCGGCTTTAGAATGTTGGAGGCATCGATGGCACCCTCTGCTGCGCCTGCCCCAACGAGGGTGTGCAACTCGTCTATGAAGATGATGATGTTCTCCGAGCGCCTTATCTCGTCCATCACCGCCTTGATGCGCTCCTCAAACTGACCGCGGTACTTGGTCCCTGCCACCATCAGGGCAAGGTCCAGAACTATTATCCGCTTGTTGTGGAGGACCTCTGGGACATTACCTTCCACTATCCTCTGGGCAAGACCCTCAACTATTGCGGTCTTACCCACGCCCGCCTCACCCAACAAGACCGGGTTGTTCTTGGTCCTGCGGGAGAGAATCTGTATCACCCGCTCTATCTCCTTCTTCCTGCCTATCACCGGGTCGAGTTTGCCTTCTCTTGCCAGCTGGGTAAGGTCCCGCCCGAAGGCATCCAAGGCAGGGGTCTTGGACTTCTGCTGTCCCCCGGCCTGCTGTTCCCCGGTGGAAGGCCCGGGGATACCTGCACCCAACAGGTTCATTATCTCCATCCGCACCCGATCGATGTCCAATCCAAAGCCCTGCAGGACCTGGGCAGCGACCCCTTCTCCCTCACGCATAAGACCAAGGAGAAGGTGTTCGGTGCCGATGTAGTTGTGCCCCATCGCCCGGGCCTCTTCTCCCGCCAATTCCAGCGCCTTCTTGGCCCGGGGCGTAAAGGGGATGTCTCCTCCCTTGCCGACATCTACGCCGGGCTCTATCAATTTTTCTATCTCCCTGCGCACCTTCTCAAAGCTGACATCCAGCCTGCGCAGGACCGCTGCAGCAACCCCCTCGCCCTCCTTCAATATCCCCAAAAGGAGGTGTTCGGTGGCTATGTAATCGTGGTGGAGGCGCCTGGCCTCCTCCTTGGCCAGGATTATCACCTTTCTGGCCCGTTCAGTAAATCTATTAAACATTTCCTCTCTCCTCCTGATCCATGTCCGGTTTGATAAAGGTCTGATTCAACCTGTTGCGAAGGATGTTGGCCCTCTTGATGTCCCTCTGACGGGAAGAAAGCCTCCTTCCGCTTATCTTCTGCAGGTGTGCCGGTTGAATTATTATAAACAAATCGTTTATCAATTTCAATTGGACCTCTTTTATTAGGCCCAGATCTATCCCCAGGCGCACCATAGACAGGTACTCCAAGGCCTCCGCACTGTTCATTATCCGGGCGTTCTTCAACAGGCCGTAGGCCCTCCATATCCTGTCCTCGAGCATTATCCTCGAGGTGCGAATTAACTTTTCCCTTGCGGTCTCCTCCTGCCCGATTATCTGCTTGGCGATACGGTTGATGTTGCCCAACAACTCGGCCTCAGAATATCCGAGGCAGGACTGATTGGATATCTGAAAGATGTTGCCGAAGGCCTGCGTTCCCTCCCCGTAAAGCCCTCGGGCGGTGAAGTTGAGCTGGCTTATCGTCTGCAGGACGCGGTTTATCTGCTTGGTAATCACCAAGGCGGGCAGGTGCATCATCAAAGATCCGCGCATGGCGGTACCGGTGTTGGTGGGACAGGCGGTCAGATACCCCAACTCAGGAGAGAAGGCGAACTCCAGGTGCTCGGACAGTTCCTCGTCCATCAGGTTTATCTCGTCCCAGGCCTGCTCCAGATCAAAACCCGCCACCAGCACCTGCATCCGGAGGTGATCCTCCTCGTTTACCATTATGGAAACGCCTTCGTCCGGGGTGATGGCCACCCCCTTCCCCAGCCCGTCCACGGTGTGCTCGTAACTTATGAGGTGCCTCTCCACCAGAAACTGCCTATCCACAGGGGCAATCGACTCCATGTCGATGAACCAGCGATCGCGAAAACGATCCAGTCTCTCCAGTGCGGAATATATCTTCTCCCGCGCCTCTACCAGATCCTTGTCCTGGGCCCGGTGGGGAAACGGGTAGTTTGAAAGGTTCCTTGCCAGCCTTATCCGACTGGATATCACTATGTCCGATCTAGGCCCCGGGGCCAGCCACCTGCTCTGGTGGTGCAGGAGGTAGTCTATTATGTCCTTTGGATCCACCCTCGGTTCCAGATTCATCCCTCTCCCCCCGATGCCTCCTGGGCCTCAAGGGCCTTTATCTCGTCCCGCAGACGGGCTGCCTCCTCAAAGGCCTCGGATTCTATGGCCTTCTGGAGCTCCTTGCGCAGTTCCACCAAACGCATCCTCCTCTGCACGGACTGCGCCACCTTCCTGGGATGCTTGCCCGTGTGCTGACTGGAGCCGTGGATGTTCTTTAACAACGGGACCAGGTAGTCCTTGAAGGCCTCGTAGCACTCACTGCACCCCAATCTGCCCATCTTCCTGAACTCCCGATAAGAAAGCCCGCACCCGGGACATACGAGCTCCTCGGTCTTCTCCGCCCCGCCGGACTTCTTCTCCGGAGCGATACCGCCCAGAAAGACTTGAAACCCTATCGGCACCTGCATCTGGGAGGCCTTTTCCTGAGCACAGCTCTCGCAGAGGTGCATCTCCACCACCTGACCGTTGACTATCTCGGTCAGATGGACGGTTGCCTCGTTTTTATTGCATATGTCGCAAAGCATAACTATCACCCACCTGTCCGAACCCGGGAATCCCGATGAGACCTTTTTCCATTATACCACCTATACCAGGCGATAGAACCTCTTCTTGCCTACCTTAAGGATGCCTTTGTCCCGAGAGGAAAGGCGATAAAAGGGATCGGTAATCTTCCTCCCTTCTATCTGGACGCCTCCTTGGCTTATCAGCCTGCGCCCCGCATTCTTGCTCTCCACCAACCCGTGCTTCACCAAGAACTCCAGTATAGGCACCTCTTCCAGAGACAACTCCGGGGCGGAACTCGGGGCCTCTTTCTTGGAGAAGACCCGCTCGAACTCCTCCCTTTCCCGATTCGCCGCCTCCTCCCCGTGGAACCTGCGCACCATCAACCAGGCCAGTCTCAACTTGGCATCCCTGGGGTGCATCCTCTTTACCTCGTCTATGTCCTCGTCGGTGAGCAATTCGTAGTAGCGGTACATCAACTCGTCGGATATAGACATCAACTTCCCGAACATCTCCTTGGGAGGTTCGTTCACCCCCACATAATTGCCCAACGACTTGGACATCTTCTGCTTGCCGTCCAGACCCTCCAGAAGGGGCAGGGTGATTATCACCTGAGGCTCCTGACCGAAGGCCTCCTGCATTGCCCTTCCGACCAGGAGGTTGAACTTCTGATCGGTCCCGCCGAGCTCCACATCCGCCCTCACCATAACCGAGTCGTACCCCTGGATGAGGGGATACAAGAGCTCCAATACCGTGATCGGCAGACCCTCTTTGTAGCGCTTGGAGAAGTCGTCCCTCTCCAGGAGCCTTGCCACCGTGTAGTTCATCGCTATCTTGGAGAATTCACTCAGGGTCATCTTTTCGTACCACTGGCTGTTGAAGAGCATCTCCGTCTTATCGGGATCCAGTATCTTGAAGGCCTGCTCGGTATAGGTGCGGGCGTTTCTTTCTACCTCTTCGGCAGACAAGGGCTTACGCATCTCGTTCCTCCCGGTGGGATCGCCGATGCGGGCAGTGAAGTCACCTATGAGAAAGACCACCGTGTGTCCCAGATCCTGAAACTGCCTCAACTTCTGGAGGAGGACCGTATGGCCCAAGTGAATGTCTTCCGCGGTCGGATCAAATCCCGCCTTTATCCGAAGGGGGCGACCTTCGGACAACTTCTTCCTCAACTGATCCTCGGGGATTATCTCGACGACACCCCTCTTTATGATCTCTATCTGCTCATCTACCGGTCTCACCTTGGGCCCCCTGTACGGCAACTACCTTTATCCCCAACCTATCCGCGGATCTGACGACCCGCTCCTTATCCAGGATTATCGTTTTGCCCGCCTCTACTGCAAGGACGCTTGCCCGGGCAAGGGCCATCACCTTGATAGTTCTCATGCCCACGACCGGCACATCAAACCGCAAATCCTGCCTGGGTTTGCTCATCTTCACCACCACCGCCCCCGGCACGAGCAACCCTGCCCTCATGATACAGCGGTTCGTCCCCTCAAAGGCCTCCACTGCAAGTACCGTTCGGTTCTTGACCACCACCGTCTGGCCTATGTCCAGATCCCCCATACGCTGGGCTATATCCCGGCCGAAGTACACATCCTGCCACTGTTCGTCCTCGGGAGCAGAACGGGTGAGCGTTCCCACCCGAGCCATGTAGGCGTCCATAAAGCTGGTAGAGGGAATGAACTCCACCCCCTCCTGTTCTATCCGCTGTATCACCGCCGTGAACACCGTATCAGCTCTGCGGTCCTTGATCTTCTCCAGAAGGGTCTTTATCTCCAGGTCGAGGAACATGCGCGGGTCAAATATGCTAAAGGGGTTTATCTGTCCCGCCATCACCATCTTTCTAACCCCTGATCCCCGTATCGCCTCGAGGAGAGAGCTAAAATCGTATACATTAAACCAGAAAATCCTATCCACGAACCTGCGGATCTTCGGAGAGGTGTTACCCTTGATAGCAAAGCATACTACTTCCACACCCTTGCTCTTGGCGGATTGGGCCCAAAGGATCGGGAACCTCCCACTGCCCGCTATCAATCCTATGCGGTCCTTCCCCGACATACCCCTCTCCGGGACTCTAACACGAAGGAGACGATCTTCTCCGCGTAAGGATTTCCGGGAAAGCTCTTTTTCACTATCTCGATCCCCTCGCTCCGACTGTGGCCGGAGAAAAAGAGAATGGAGTAGATCTTCCTTATTACCTCTATGTCCTGGCTAGAGAAGCCGGCCCGCTTAAGCCCTACCCGATTTATAGAATATATCCTAGCGGGATGGCCGTCTGCCATTGCGTAGGGAGGGACATCCTGGACCACCTTGGAACAACCGCCGAGTATGGCGTAATCGCCTACCTTCACGAACTGGTGGATCGCGGTAAGCCCTCCTATAACTACCCTATCTCCGATCTCCACATGACCGGCCAATGTTCCGACATTTGCGATTATACAGTTGTTCCCTATCCGGCAGTCGTGGGCCACATGGACATAGGCCATCAAGAGATTGTTATTCCCTATAACCGTTTTACCGGTAGCGGATGTACCAGGATTTATCATGGCAAACTCACGGATGACATTGTTTTTACCTATGTAAAGGTAGGTCTCTTCGCCAGAATACTTGAGATCCTGTGGGGGGGTACCCAACACCGAATGGCTGAATATCCGCGTACCCTCCTCTACGACGGTATTCCCGCAGATGTGGACATGAGGCCCCACCTCGACCCTGTCTCCCAAGGTAACCCCATCCTCTACGACCGCGTAAGGCCCTATGGATACATCTATTCCGATCTTAGCCCTTGGGGAGACGACTGCTGTGGGATGTATCCGAACTCCCATCAGTCAACTATGGCAAACATCAACTCCGCCTCAGCAACCACCTTATCTTCCACCCGAGCGATGCCCTGCAGCTGGCCGGTTCGGGACCTCACCCTCAACACCTCGGTCTCTATCTCCAGAACATCGCCGGGAAGGACCGGCTTGCGGAACTTCACATTGTTTATACCCATGAAGTAGGCAATCTTGCCCTTGTGCTTGGGATCGGAGAGCATCAACACCCCTCCCACCTGGGCCATCGCCTCTATTATCAACACGCCGGGCATAACCGGGCGCCCTGGAAAGTGCCCGACGAAGAAGTACTCGTTCATAGTAACGCTCTTGACGCCGATCGCCTTCTTGCCTTCCTCCATGTATATTATCCTGTCTACCAACAAGAAGGGATACCTATGGGGCAGGATCTTCATTATGTCGGTCACCTCTAGGACATCCTGTCCCCGGGGATCGAATTCGGATATGGCCCTCAAGGCAGCCTGCTCCGCACGCTCCTTCTGCCTGTACAGCTTCTCTACGAGCTGTATGTTCACATAGTGTCCGCTCTTGATAGCGACGATGTGGGCCTTAAGCCCGCAACCCAAGAGAGAAAGATCCCCTAGTAGGTCCAGTATCTTGTGTCTGACGAACTCGTCCTCAAACCTCAGCGTGTTCTCCTTTACCCCAGTCTCGCATATCACTAATGTATTGCTATAATCCGCACCCTTGCCAAGGCCTATCTTGCGCAGTTCCTCCGCTTCCCGCTCCAGACAGAAGGTGCGCCCCAAAGCCACCTGCTCTACGAATGTCTCTGGCGTTATCTCCAAGCTCATGTACTGGGTGCCGAGGTAGGTATCGGGATAGGAAAGCGTATAAGAGACCTTGAGACCATTGTAGGGCAAGGCGACGATGGTGATCCCGCTACCACTGTCCACATAAACCGGATCTCGAACAGCAAATTCCTGCTTCTTTGCGGACTGCTCCTCTATCCCCGCAGACTGGATCAGCTCAACGAACGGATAGGTACTGCCGTCCAGGCCTGGAACTTCCATCCCATCCAGCTCCACATAGGCATTGTCGATTCCCAGCCCGTAAAAGGCAGACATGAGGTGCTCTATAGTGTGGACCTCCACGCCGTCTCGAGCGATAGCGGTGCGCCTAGGTGCCCTCTGATAATTCAAGACATGATCTATTCTCGCAGGGATCTTGAGAGAGGGGTTGACATCTACCCTTATAAAGTTTATTCCCTCGTTCTCAGGGGCCGGCTTTATGGTCAAGCGGACCTTCTCTCCGGAATGCAGTCCAACCCCTTCTATACTTACTGGTTTGGCTACGGTCTTTTGATTCATACCTCAGATCTCCGTTGCTTAATTACTTCGAATGCGCCTTCTGAGTGAGCTCTTTAATCTGCTCTTCCAGCTGTTGCACCCGCTTCATGAGCTTTTCCACGGTCTTTTTGATGTCAGGCAGGGATGGTATAGAGGCTATTATTCTCTTGGCCAGGCTTATCGGCCGGGCAGGAGAACCCAGGACCACCGAACCCGGCGGAACCGACTTGGTCACCCCTGACTGGGCCCCAACTATGGCACCGTCCCCTATGGAGATGTGGCCCACCACACCGGTCTGTCCTGCCAAGATCACGCCATTGCCTATCACCGTACTCCCCGATATACCAGTCTGGGCCACGATGATGGCGTTCTCACCGATAATAACATTGTGGGCTATCTGGACCAGGTTATCGATCTTGGTCCCCTTACCGATAAGGGTCTTATCAAACCGGGCCCGATCTATAGTGACATTCGCCCCTATCTCCACATCGTCCTCTATCACCACCGTCCCTATCTGGGGTATCCTATGGTGCACCCCTTTCACCGTCGCGAACCCAAAACCATCGCTCCCGATGACCGTCCCGCTGTGGATAATGACCCGGTTGCCTATCGTTATCCTTTCCCTTATCGAGACATTCGGATAAATAAGGCATCCCGAACCGATCTTCGTATCGTGGCCTATGTAGGTACCTGCGTAGATAATGGTATCGTCCCCTATCTCGACATTCTTTTCTATAACCACATAGGCCCCTATGGCCACATTCTTGCCCAACTTCACATTTTCCCCAATGATAGCGGTTGGGTGTATTCCCTTGGGATGATCCACCTCTTGAGGGAACCAGTGCTCCACCAATCTAGCAAAAGCCAAGGACGGGTTATCGGTCAGTATAAGCGTCTTGTCCGTCTCGGGCAGTTTCATACTGGGGGAGGTGATTATCACCGATGCCTTGGTGGTCTCCAGAAGATGGGCGTACTTTTCGTTGGCCAGGAAGGTGACATCGCCCTCGACTGCCTCTTTGATCCCCGATATCCCGCTAACCTCGACCTCGGGATCTCCCACGACCTTGCCGGAGACGATCTCTGCTATCTCCTTGGCCTTTATCCTCCTGGGTAAGACTTCACTACCCACCATAGTCAATTCCTTTACTAGGTCGTCCTACTTCTTGTTCTTGGAATACCTTTCGTTCAGTATCTTTATGATGTCCTCGGTCACATCGTACCCTTCTCCGGCGTACAAAAGCATGTCCCCGTTCAGTATTATGTCAAAGGAGTGCTCCTTGGCGTATTCATTTATCACCGCCTTTACATCCGAGAGGATGTCCTTCATAAACTTCTGCCGTTGGCGATCTATGTTCTGCATCGCCTCCAACTGGGCTGACCTCAGCTCTCTCTCTTTCTGCCGATACTCCTCTATCTTCTTGGCCCTCTCCTTTTCTCCTACCACTTCCAAAGAGGCCTTTATCTTGTCCATCTCTGCCTTCAGATCCCTGAGTTTTTTCTGTACCTCGTTGCGCTTTTCCATCAGTTGTTGATCGTACTCTATGGTCTTCTTATAAGAATCGAATGCCTTCCGCAAGTACACCACTCCTATCTTAAGTTCGCCTGCGAAGGACGGAAAGGTTGAGGTAAAGCACACCACCAACAAACTCATTAAGACCTTCTTCATAAGCTGCCTCCTTATTTAAATCTTGATTTTACCACAAGGCCCCTCGTTTTCCCAGCCTAAAAACCCCGGGAGACGCTGAAGTGGACATGCCCCTCCTTTTTATCCGTACCCGGCTCAGTCTTGAGGGGGTAGCCGTAGTCCAACTTCATAGGGCCGAAAGGCGTCTTCACCCTGATCCCAACGCCAACGCTGTAGTACAGATCGCCTGAAAGAAAGTCGTCACACTCTGCCCAGACATTTCCGAAGTCAAAGAAGGTAGCTAGCTTCAGATACTCCATCAACGGGATGGTGTACTCTATGTTCCCTACCAGCAAGGATTCCCCACCGACTGGATCTCCGGTATTGGGATCCAGAGGTGACACCTTCCTCTCCCTGTAGCCCCTTATGGTGTAGGCACCGCCGGCAAAGAACCTCTCGTATATCGGCACCCAATCGGAATCATCGTAATTGTCTTCCAGTCCTACCCTCAACCTAAAGGAAAGCACATTATCCTCGCCTATAAACGGCATATAATATCTGGCATCCATAAAGAAACGATAAAAGTCCTTATCACCGGAAAGGATCCCTCCTGCCAGATCGGTAGACAGGCTCAAGTAGTACCCGCTGTGGGGAGAGAATATGTTGTCCCGATGGTCGTCCGTCCACTTCAGACCCAACATGCGCAGATCGTTCGAGCCCTCTTCCCTCTTCAACTCTTCACTAGCGGAATCGGATATGTCGGTGATGTCCACCGTCTCTATCTTCAGATTGCCGTCTATACGGGTATATTCCCCTAAGGCCTTGCCCAAACGCAGGTTCACACCTTTGCGCTCTTCGTCGTAACTGTACCCTACATCCGTCTCCCTATCGTGGCTCCTGCGATACAGGTCAAAACCCGCAGATATCGGCCTGTCAAACAGCCACGGCTCGGTAAAACTCAACCAATAATCCTCCACATCCGAGCCCTTCTCGTACATTACCGAAAGTTTCTGCCCCCCTCCGGTAAACCTGGGCCAGTTGGTGATGTCGAAGTTGTTCTGGGATATCCGAATAAACCCGACGAACTTATCCACCGTGCTGTATCCGGCCCCAAAGGAGAACTCTCCCGTTTCCTTCTCCTTCACCCTCACGATAAGGTCCTTTTTCTGGGGATCGTCAGTATCCTTTATGTCGTAATCCACCTTTTCGAAGTATCCCAGATTCATCAGGCGCTGGAGACTCCGGCGGAGTTTTGCCCCGTTGAAGACATCACCGGGATAGATACGCAGTTCTCGCCGGATCACCTTGTCCTTCGTCTTCACATTGCCCTTTATTACTATCCTGCGCACATAGACTACAGAGCCTTCTTTCACCTCAAAGGTCAGATCTACCGTCCCCCGGGAAGGATCTACCGAAGGCAAGGGAATAACCTTGGTATATATGTATCCATCTTCAAAGTACCTGTCCTGGATCCTGCTGGCATCCCGCTCGGTCTTGTAGGGATCAAAGGGCTCACCCACCTTCGTTTTGACCTTGCTCAAGAGCTCCTCTTTGCCTATCTTGGTATTACCGACTACATCTATTGAAGAAACCACATACTGCCTTCCCTCTTTAATAAAGATCTCCAAGATCTTGTCTCCCGGCCGTCTCGCAGGCAGGAGATCGTAATTCACTTCGACATCCAGATAACCGTGAGATATGTAAAAGTCCCTTATCCTCTCCATGTCCTCTTTTAATCTCTCTTCGGAAACCGCTCCAGAATTCCACAAAGAGGCCTTCTTGGTCTCGAGTAACTTTATAATATGCCCAGGCTTAAAGGCGTGTGCCCCTTTTACCACTATCTTCACGATCCTCTCCCTGGTGCCCTCGTTTATCTTTATCACCAGATCGCTCTCTTTCCTTCCAGGTAGGGGAAGGAGTTCGTAGGTAACTTTGACATCATTGTAACCCTTTGCCCGATACAGCTCTTCTATAGCGGTAATAGAATCCTTGAGCTTTCTCTCGTCAAAAAACTCCCCTGGCTTCAACAGAATCTGTTCCAAGATCTTCTTACGAGGGATCCGTTTATTACCGCGCACTATTATCTTTCTAATCGCGGTCCTTTCTTTCACCTTCACTACCAGCTTGACCCCACCGTCGACCTCCACCGGATCTATCTCCACATCAGAAAAGAATCCGGTGGCAAAGAGCGACTTTATGTCCTGGGATACATACGCCGGATTGTAGACCTCGCCTACCCTGCTCTTCATCCGGTTGAGGATGGAAGTGTCGCTTATGGTCTCGTTACCCACGATCTCAATAGACTTGATGATCTTGTTCTCCTCAGCGAAGAGATACATAGGTAAGACGGCCAAGGTCAAGGCACAAAAAAATAGAAAGATCTTGGGCGTTAGATGTAGTCTAGCCATAATACCCCCCTCTCGCTCATACACTATATTCTACCGCAAGATTCTCAAATCGGGCATATTCTTTTATGAATGCCAACTTTACGGTCCCAGTTGGACCGTTACGGTGCTTGGCGACTATCAACTCCGCCAGATTCTTGTTGTCCTCACGGGGGTAATAGTACTCCTCACGCATCAGCATTATCACCAGATCCGCATCCTGCTCTAGGGACCCAGATTCCCTCAAGTCAGACAACCTCGGCCTTTTATCCTCCCTCTTCTCCACCTCCCGGGACAGCTGACTTACCGCTATGACCGGGACATTCAACTCCTTGGCCAAAAGTTTTAAAGAACGGGAGATCTGGGATATCTCTTGTTGTCTGCTCTCCACCCTGCCAAACCCCTTCATAATCTGGAGATAATCCACGATGATAAGCCCGATGTCGTACCGGTTTTTCATTCTCCTTGCCTTGGCCCGCAACTCCAACACCGAGATCCCACTGCTGTCGTCTATGTACAGCGGCGCTTCAGACAGTTTTCCCGCTGCCATGGTAAGCTTGGGCCAATCGGAGTGGGAGAGGAACCCGGTCCTGACCTTGTGGGCATCAACCCTTGCCAGAGAGCAGACTATCCTCTGGACTATCTGTTCCGAGGACATCTCTATGCTGAAGAAGGCAACCGGTATTTTCTTCTCCACCGCCACATATTCCGCTATGGTGGTCACCAAAGCGCTCTTCCCCATTGACGGACGCGCTGCTACTATTATCAGATCGCCGGGATGGAGCCCTGAAGTCAACTTATCCAACTCCGTCAATCCGGTGGGTATGCCGGTGACCGTCTCCTGCCGGCGATAGAGGTCGTCTATGCGGGCGATCACCTGCTTGACTATGTCCCCAACCCGAAAGACCTCCCTACCCCTCTCCTTCTCCTGGGCGATCTCGAAAATCATCTTCTCAGCCTCGTCCAAGAGGTCCGAGGCGTCCACATCGGTCTGATAGGCCTTTCCCGCTATGACATCTGCCCCCTTGATGAGTTCCCTCAAGATAAACTTGTCCCTGACGATGTCCGCGTAGTGCTTTACATTGGAGGCAGCGGGGACCACATTGGCGATATCGCTGAGATACTCTATCCCCCCTACCGTATCCAATTCGCCCTTGTCCCTGAGGAGGGAACTGACCGTTACCAGATCGATAGGCCTATCCTGTAGGAAGAGCTCCTTTATTGCCGAGAATATCTTCTGATGGATCGGGGAATAGAAACTGTAGGTGTCCAGTAATTCCAAAGCGATGCTAACCGCTTCGGAATCCAGAAGCATCGCCCCCAATACAGCCCTCTCCGCCTCAAGGTCTTGAGGGGGTATCTTCAGTGGGCTGGTAGAACTCATTTACGGACAACCCACACCTTTAGAACCGCTTTGACTTCCGGATGTAACTGTATCTCTACGTCGTATATGCCGAGTTTCTTTATCGGGGTGGGCAGGACCACCCAGTCCTTGTCTATCTCTATCCCCTCCTGCCTGAGGGCCTCGGCTATGTGGGCCTCGGTTATACTGCCGTAAAGGGTATCCTCTTCATTGGCATCTGCCACGATGTTGACCGACAGGGATCCTATCTTTTGGGCGAGTTCTTCGTATCTGGCCTTCTCCCTGGCAAGTTGCTTTTCCCTGCGCCTCTTTTCCTCCTCCCATATCCTCAGATTTTCTTTGGTGGCCAGATAGGCATAGCCCTTGGGTATGAGGTAATTGCGGGCGTATCCATCCTTGACCTTTACCACATCCCCCGCCTTACCGAGGTTCCTTACATCCCTTCTCAATATCACCTCAGCCATCGCTATCGCCTCCTCTTATCGCCTGACGAAAGGGAGTAGTGCAAGGATCCGGGCGTTCTTTATGGCATTGGCAAGCCTGCGCTGGTGCTTTGCACAGGCGCCACTGCTCCTGCGGGTAACGATCTTTGCCTTCTCGTTGATGTACCTCTGGAGCAATTCTACATTCTTATAATCTATGACCAACGATGGATCCTTGCAAAACGGGCATTCCTTTTTCTTCAAAGGCTTCTTGGCCTTCTTTTTCTTCGCCATACCGACATCCCTCCTCGTTTAAAAAGGCAAATCGCTATCTTCGGTTGGTCCTGCATCGCTCAGTTCGTCCACCGCATTGACGAAGTCTTCGTCAAAACTCACATCGGAAAAGTCCACTTCTGCAGGCTCGCTCTCGGAGAACTCCTGAGTGGCCTGAGCTACGGGGCCTCTGGGCGAATCCAGGAAGTGAACCCTGTCTGCCCTGACTTCTACCACACTGCGCCTGGTCCCATCGGGTGCGTCCCAGGACCTTGACTGAAGCCTGCCCTCGACCAAGACCCTCCTGCCCTTGGACAGGAACTGCGAGCACAATTCCGCCTGCTTGTTCCACACCACCACATTGACATAGCAGGTCTCGGTCTTCCTCTCTCCCGCCTTATCCCTGAACTGGGTATTGATCGCCAAACGCATCGTGGCCACCGGCGTCCCTGCAGGGGTATACCTCAATTCAGGATTGCGGGTAAGATTGCCTATCAAAAAGACCTTATTAAAAGAGACCATGATCTCACCTCTTTTTGTCGTCCAACAGGAAAAACACGAACCGCAGTATCCTGTCGTTTATCCGGAATGTATCCCTCAAACGATTAACCACTCCCGGGGGCAGTTTTGCCACGACCCTATAGTACATAGCTTCCGACTCGTGGTCTATCTCGTAGGCCAGTCTCCTGCGTTTGTCCCATATCTCGTCCTCGAGGATCTCCCCACCGTTGCGGGATATGGTCTCTTTGATCTCCTCCACCACTGCCTCCGGGCCCACATCCTTGGCCCCGGCAGCGAGGTCCTGCTGACGGACCCTTAGACGGATCAAAAACATACCCTCGTACTTACGCTCCATTTTCACCTCCAGCATGCTTCATCACATAATTCGGATCGTTTACCTCAGACATCAGCTTTTGTGGATCCTCACCCGAGATCCACTTATCTATCGTGGCGAAGGCGGCTGATAAGTACAGACCCAAATCTGCCTTTTCCTCTTCCGAAAATTCGCTGAGCACATATTCTACCACATCCCCATCCCCAGGTCTACCTATCCCCATCCTGAGCCTCGGTATCTCCTCCGTCCCCAACGCAGAGATCACTGACTCAAGTCCCCTATGCCCCCCTGAAGATCCCCTCACGCGAAACCGCATCCTCATCCAGGGCAGGTCCATGTCGTCACAGACCAGCAAGATGTCCTGGGGCTTCACCTCCCGCCTAAAGCCCACGACCGCCTGCCCGGAATTGTTCATGTAGGTAAGGGGCAACAAAAAGTAAACCTCTCTATCCCTATCTACTGCCAGCGCAGACTTGGAAAAAAACCCCTTCTTCCACTTAAGACCCCGTCTCTTTGCGTATTCCTCCACCGTCAAAAAGCCGAGGTTGTGTCGGGTATAGCGGTACTTCTCCGGATAGTTCCCCAACCCGACTACCAGTTTCACTTGGCCTCGGATTCCTCCTTGCCCTTCTTTATCACCTCGGGCTCGGCAGATACCTCTTCAGTTGCCTCGGTTTCCTGACCGCCTCCTGCGTATTCCAGGACGAATACGGCGGTATCCGGCGGATTGAGGATCCTCACCCCTTCGGGAGGGGTGATGTCTGATACGTGTATAGAATCGCCTATATCCAGACCCGAGACATCCACCTCTATGGACTCGGGTATTGCGGTAGGTAAACACTCTACATCCAACTCCCAGACCATGTGCTCCAAGAGACCCCCCTTCTTCATGCCTACCGCCTCACCCACCGGCACGACCGGCACCCGCACATGGATCTTTTCGGTAAGGGATATCTGGTGGAAATCCACATGAATCATCTCGTCGCTCACCGGGTGGTGGGCTATCTCCTGGACCAAGACCGTATAGGAGTTCTTGTTCCCGCTGGCGTCCTCCACCTCCATCTCTATTATCGTGTTCTCCCAATGGTGGGTATGGAGAAACTTCAAGAATTGGGAATAGGGAACATACACGGGAACCGACTCCTTGAGCCCTTTCCCGTAGATGACCCCGGGCAGGTTCCCCTGGGCCCGCAACTGCTTGAGGTAGGACTTCGTACTGATCGGCCTGACCTTTGCCTGCATACTGACTCTATCCATCTCACATCCCTCCTTATCCTCTCTCACCTAACCACTTGATCGAACAGACAACTAATAGAGACCTCCCAATGTATCCTCTTTATCGCCTCGGCAAAGAGCGAGGCCACCGAGACGACCTTCAGCTTTGGATGCTCTTTCTGGGGGATCGTGTCGCTTACGAACAACATCTTTAGTTCCGACCTATCTATCTTCTCCAGGGCATCCTTGGCCAGTACCCCGTGGGTAACCATCGCGTATATGTCCTTGGCCCCCGCCTTCTTCAGCGCGGAAACCGCCTCTATCAAAGATCCCCCGGTTGCCACGATGTCGTCTATTATCACCAAATTCCGCCCCTTAACCTCACCCAGTATGTTCATCGCCTCGGTCTGATCGGGCGAGATCCTCCTCTTGTCCACTATTGCCAACCCGGCCCCCATCTTCTTGGCGTAGGCCCGGGCCATCTTTATCCCGCCCACATCCGGCGAGACCACCGTGAGGTCGGGTATATTCATCTCTTTTAAAAAACTAATAAATACATTAATTGCATACAGATTGTCAACCGGAATGTCGAAAAATCCCTGTATCTGGCCTGCGTGGAGGTCCATAGTGAGGACCCTATCCGCCCCGGCAGTGGTCAGGAGATTGGCCACCAACTTGGCGGTGATAGGTACCCGAGGCTGGTCCTTTCGGTCCTGCCGGGCATAGCCGTAATAGGGCATCACCGCGGTGATGCGCTTTGCAGAGGCCCGCTTTAAGGCGTCTATCATTATCAGAAGTTCCATGAGGTTGTCGTTGGCAGGCGGGCAGGTGGGCTGGATGACGAAGACATCCTTACCCCGCACATTCTCGTTTATCTTGACCCTTATCTCTCCATCGCTGAACCGCCCCACCAGCGCATCCCCCAACGGTATCCCTAGATAACCACAGATATCCTCGGCCAGTTTGCGATGAGCGTTCCCGGTAAAAACCGAAAGCTTATCCATCTCTCAACTCCTTCGCTGGAACACCAACCACCACCGCACCATCCCTGACATCGTGGCCCTTGGTAACCACTGCTCCTGCACCAACGACCGCCCTCTTGCCTATCCTAACCGGGGCTATGAGTATCGCCCCGCTGCCTATGAAGGCAGAACTTCCTATCGTCGTGCGATGCTTCCGTTTGCCGTCGTAATTGGCGGTAATAGTTCCCGCACCGATGTTGGTAAACCTACCTACCCGGGTATCCCCCAGATAGGTAAGGTGCTTGGCATACACCCGCTCCTCAAGTAGCGATCGGTTCACCTCAACGAAGTTTCCTATTATACAATTGTCCTTTATCACCGTGCCACTGCGGATGTGGGCAAAGGGCCCTATCTGGCAGCTCTTCCCGATCTTAACACCCCTGCGGATAACCGTAAACGGGAATATCTCCGTATCCCTGCCGATCTTGACATCCACCTCGATCCACACCGTCTCGGGCATGTGGATCGTTATACCCTTATCCATCAGGGACTCCACTATCCTGCGCCGGGCTATAGACTCCACGACAGCCAGCTCCTTGCGGGAGTTTATCCCTAGGGCCTCATCCTCGTCGCAAAATACCGGCACCAAGGATGTCCCCTTGCGGTGCAGGTAAGAGACCACATCCGTCAGATAAAGTTCTTGCTGACGATTGTTGGCTTTGAGGGACTTCACCGCCTCCCTCAAAAGATCGGTCCTTATCACATAGACGCCGGTGTTTATCACCCCCGGATCCGGCCTCCGCCCGAGGTCTGACTTCTCAACTATCTCCACCACCACGCCACCCTCTATCCACACCCGACCGTAGGAGCCCGCATCCTGCGTCCTTGCCACCAACACCGCACCCGTACCCCGTTTAAGCCCGGCGCGGATCAACCTCCGCACCGAAGAAAGTCTGACCAACGGCATGTCCCCGCACAGGATAAGGGCCCAATCCCCCTCTGCGCGGGCAATGGCCCGCTTCACCGCCCCGCCGGTGCCGTCCAGTCTCTCCTGCACCACCGTCTTTACCTCATAGCCATTGGCGGAGATCGCCCTTTCCACCTCCTCCGCCTTGTGCCCCACCACCACTACGATGTCCTCGCCCACCCCCCGGGCGACATCCAGAACCCAAAACAGAGACGGCTTGCCCAATACCGTGTGCAGGACCTTTGGCAGGGAAGAACGCATCCTCTTGCCCTTACCCGCCGAGAGGACTATAGAGGTCAACCTAATCCCCTTCATCCTAGATCAGGTCCTCCCGATGCTCCTGTACGATGTGCATGTCCTTATCCCCCCGACCGGAAAGGCACAAAACTACCGTTTTATCCCTATCCAGTTTCCTACGCAGGCGGGAAAGATACGCCACCGCGTGGGCAGACTCCATAGCGGGGATTATCCCCTCCAACTGGGAGAGGAGTTTCAACCCCTTTAGGGCAGATCTATCGTCAACCGCCACATACCTCGCCCGCCCGCTTGCCTTGTAAAAGGCGTGCTCCGGCCCAACCCCCGGATAATCCAAGCCAGCAGCAATGGAATGGGCGTTCACCACCTGCCCGTCCTCGTCCTGCAGGAGCATAGTCATCGCCCCGTGCAGGACCCCTTTCTTACCCCTGCAGAGACTGGCAGAGTGCTTTCCAAGACCAAACCCCTCGCCCTTGGCCTCCACACCGATCATCTCCACCGACCTGAGCCGATAGAACGGATAAAACAGGCCCATCGCGTTGCTCCCCCCACCAACGCAGGCGATAAGCAGGTCCGGATAGGGCCTGCCCGTCATCTTCTTGAACTGGCGCCTGACCTCCTCCCCGATCACCGACTGAAAGTCCCGCACCATCATTGGATAGGGATGGGGCCCCACCACCGAACCTATTATGTAAAAGGTATCCCGGACATTGCTCACCCAGTCCCGAATCGCCTGGGAAGTGGCCTCCTTCAAGGTTCTCGCTCCGGTCTTCACCGGGACCACCTCTGCTCCCAACAGGCGCATCCTCAAGACATTCAACTCCTGCCTGCGCATGTCCTCCTCGCCCATGTAGACCACGCACTTCATCCCGAATCTGGCGCAGACCGTCGCAGTCGCCACCCCGTGCTGGCCAGCGCCGGTCTCGGCGATGATACGCCTCTTTCCCATACGCCGGGCGAGCAGGATCTGTCCCAAGGTATTGTTTATCTTGTGGGCACCGGTGTGGAGGAGGTCCTCCCGCTTGAGATAGACCCGAAACCCGAGGTAATCGCTAAGCCTCTCTGCAAAGTAGAGGGGCGTGGGCCTGCCTGCGTACCGAGAGAGGTAGTAGAGGAGTTCCTTCCTGAATTCCGGATCCCGTCTTGCCTCCTTATAGGCCCTTTCCAACTCCAGAAGGGCGGGGATCAAGGTCTCCGGGACGAACCTACCGCCAAATTCTCCGTAATATCCTCGGGAATCCGGAACTCTCATCTCCTGCTCTTCAGGTACTGATCTCCACACCTGCGAGCCAAGGAACGGATCTGGGCGATAAGATTCGCCCTCTCGCTAACGCTTACCGCTCCCTTGGCGTCGAGGAGGTTAAAGGTGTGCGAACACTTCAGCATAAACTCGTACGCGGGATAGAACAGATCCCTTTCCAGCAGGCGCTCCGCCTCGGATGCGTATGTCCGATAAAGATTCCACAGAGCCTCGGTATTGCTCTCCTCAAAGTTGTAGGTGCAAAACTGCCTTTCCTCCTCCTGATGGAGGTCCGCATAGGTCACATCCTGATTCCAGTCCAGTTCAAAGGCATTCTCCTTGCCGGTGATGAACATCGCTATCCGCTCCAGACCGTAGGTTATCTCGGCGGATATAGGGCTCAAACTCACGCCAGCCACCTGCTGGAAGTAGGTAAACTGCGTCACCTCGAGGGTATCGAGCCACACCTCCCAACCCAAGCCAGTAGCCCCCAAGGTAGGAGATTCCCAATCGTCGTGAACGAACCTCAAGTCGTGCTCACCCAGATCTATTCCCACATAAAGCAGGCTCTTTTTGTAAACCTCCTGCACATCGTAGGGGGCCGGCTTCAGTATCACCTGATACTGATAATACTTCTGAGTCCGCAAGGGGTTCACCGCATACCTGCCGTCGGTGGGCCTGCGGGAAGGCTGGACATAGGCCACCTTCCAGGGATCGGGCCCAAGACAGCGGAAGAAGGTCAAGGGGTGGAATGTCCCTGCCCCAACCTCGACATCAAACGGCTGGGCGATAACACAACCGTAATCGCTCCAGAACTCGTTCAACTTGTGTATAAGATCCTGAAAGTAGACCATCCTCACAGGGCCGACTTGACTATCTCCGCGAAGGCATCCGCCTTGAGGCTTGCCCCACCCACCAAGGCACCGTCTATGTCCTCTTGGGACAACAGGTCCCTGGCATTGTCCGGCTTCACGCTCCCGCCGTACTGGATACGCAGGGCATCTGCCAACGAATCCCCAAACTTTTCCCTGAACCAACCTCGGATGAAGGCGTGGACCTCCTGGGCCTGTTGGGGAGTCGCCGTCCTTCCGGTGCCGATCGCCCAAACCGGCTCGTAGGCGATTATTATCCTCCCCGCCTCCTCCGGGGAGAGATCTCCGAGGCCGTTGTCCAACTGGGCCCTTACCACCTCAAAGGTCCGATTGGCCTCCCTCTCCTCCAACTTCTCACCCACGCAAACGATAGGAGTAAGGCCTGCTCTTATTGCGGACTTCACCTTCTTGTTCACCCACTCGTCCGTCTCACAGAAGTACTGCCGTCTCTCCGAATGGCCAATTATAACGAATTCTGCACCCACATCCTTCAGCATCCAGGCAGATACCTCTCCGGTGAACGCACCCTTCTCCTCCCAGAAACAGTCCTGGGCGCCCAGTTTAATGTTGCTACCGCCCAGTTCAGAGGCAACCGCGTAAAGGCTAGTGTAGACCGGACAGACCACTATCTCCACCTCTTTTACATCCGCCACCAACGGTTTGAGGGCCCTTACCAAGGCAAGCGATTCCGACACCAAGTTATGCATCTTCCAATTACCAGCAATGACCTTCTTCCTCATCCCTGCGCCTCCTTAAAGTAAGGTATCGCATCGAGGACCTTCAATTTGGGAGTGCCCATTCTAAACACACCAAGGTGAAAATTATACCACCTAACCCAACCCAATTCACAAAAAATCTTTACGAGTACGAGACAGATTCTTTCTGGAAGATTTTGTCTCACAAGGTGAGGGTGTGGGTCAGCCAATCGGGGAGGCGCAGGACCTTTCCCCGGGCATCGGTAAAGACATGGCGGGTGAACCCCACTGCGTTCAGGGTGGATCTGGTGCGCATCTCGTAATCAAATTCCAAGTAAAGACCTTTCACCACCCTTGGGATAAGGGAAACATCCACCTCTTGGGGATACCTCACCGGCACCTTGTAGTGGCAGGAGACATCCAACACGGGAAGAAAGTAGCCCTCCTTCTCCAGATCCGCATAAGTGCGTCCGCACACCTGCTCAAACCACTCGGTCCGGGCAACCTCCATCCAGACCAGATAATTGGCGTAATACACCACACCCATCTGGTCGGTCTCGGCATAGCGGACCTTTAATCTGGTCTTGAACTCCTGCATACTGCCTAAAAGACCTCTAACACCCTACCGCTGAAGACCTTCCGCACATCCCCTTCTAAAAAGACCTCTTCTACCTCTCCCTTATCGGAGAACTTCACCTCCACCCCCAAGACCTCTCCTCCTTGCGTCTGGACATCCACCCGACTGGATTCCTTTACTCCCATCGCCATAAGCGAAAGCAAGGCCGAGGCCACCGACCCGGTCCCGCAGGCGAGGGTTTCGTTCTCAACGCCCCTTTCGTAGGTGCGTATGCGGATCTTATCCTTATCCAACACCTTTACGAAGTCCACATTCGTCCCTTTGGGGGCAAAGTAGCCGTGATACCTTATCTCTCGGCCCATCCCAAAGACATCTATGTTATCGATGTCGTCGACGAACAGTATCGTATGGGGCACTCCCGTATCTACATAATCCACCGTGCACTTTCCCCAGGAGCAGTCCAGCAATATACCTCTTGCCAGATCCTTGGGTCGGGTCAGGCGCACCTTCGCCCGTT
The DNA here is from genome assembly GCA_015494465.1 of Candidatus Omnitrophota bacterium. GTDB lineage: Bacteria > Omnitrophota > Gorgyraeia > S143-82 > S143-82 > S143-82. The sequence continues at coordinate 66,197 of WGBD01000006.1, forward strand.
TGCTCTCCGGGAAATACCAGCCCAACACCTCCCCCGCAAGGGTCTCCAGCAGGATGAATTCCTTACCCAACCTCTCAGAGGCAAACCTCACCGCGCACCGGGCGCCATTCCCGCACATCTCGGCCTCGCTCCCGTCGGAGTTTACAATCCTCATCCGCACCCGATCTTCCCCGAGGAAACTCAACAGCAACACCCCATCCGCCCCTACTCCGTACTTGGGAGTGCACAGCCTGACCACATCCTCAGATGTGATAGGCCTGTCCAACTCCTCTTCCACCAATAGGACGAAGTCGTTGCCCGAGGCCACCATCTTGGTGAACTCCATCGTCTACTCCTCCAAATCCTTCAATATCAATTCCGCAACCCGCCTTCCCGAAAGGTACATCGAACCAAAGGTGGGCCCCATTCTCGGCAAGCCATAAACCGCGCTCACCGACATCCCGCATACATACAACCCGGGGAAGACCTTTCCGGTCTTCTCCACTACCCTGTCCTCGGAGGCCACGATGTGCATCGCCCCTTCCCCGACTATCTTTACCAATCCACGCTTCTCGAGGGTGGACACCACACTCGCATCGTGCCCGGTCCCATCCACCACCGCCTTCGCCTCGAGGACGATAGGATCCAGGGTACGCATAGGCCGAGGAAGGTACTGGATCGGGCTCCAGTTTATCACCACACCAGAAACGACCCCATCTTTCAAAACCACATCCTCACAGTAGGTCAGGTTCAATATCTTTACCCCTTGGGATATGGCCTTTGATATGAGGCTTGCGCACACATATTGGGCATCCGCCACGAAAAGCCCGGGCTGGACCTCGTCCACCTCTATCTCCATCTCGCGCAAGACCTCATCCCCCGGAGCCCGGATGGTCAACTGATTCATCATGTATCCCCCGGACCAGGCACCTCCCCCAGGCGCGTTGTTCCGTTCAACCACGACCACCTTTTTACCCGCCTTGGCAAGGTAGTAACCGGCCACCAAACCCGAGGGACCTCCCCCTACTATCACCACATCGGAAACTATCGCGGATCTCAAGAACTCGTAAAACCTATCGACGATAGCCAAAGACACTTCCTTCTCTCCATAAGAGACAAACATCTCTATCCTCCCCTAACATCATCCAAAACTGTACACCTTCCTAACCGGCTCCAATACCTTCCACCGGCACTTAAGCCCCTTGGGGAAGGTCACCAGGTCTCCTTTTCCTATCTCCACATTCCCCTCGTCGGTCTCAACTATAACCTTCCCCTCGTAGAAGTAGCAGGTCTCGGCCTCGTCGTAAGTCCAGTCGAACTCTGACACCGGACAGGTCCAGGTGGGCCAGGACTCCACTCCAAGTTTCTTCAGTTCCTCTTCGGTTGGTTTGCGCACCTCTATCTTCATACCTTACCTCCTTTTTGTTTTGGCACCGGTATGTACTCCACCGCCGGTTGATATCTGACCGGTTGGGGATAGAGCATCATCAACTCGTAAATCTCCGTCGGCAACTCGTTGGATACATTGAGTCCCAAGGCCTTTGCCTCTTCGTAGGTTATTGGATAGTCGTGCGTCCACCTGCCCTCGGAAAGGATCCTGGCCAGCTCCTCTGCCCTATCCTCAGAGTAACGATCGGACAATATGGACTTCACCGCCTTGCGCATCTGCCTTATCGCTTTCTCCGCCATGTCCGCCATAATCAGGCTCTCGTCCTCTATCTCGTCTACCTTCTTCTCCTCCCGCAGGCGCAACACTGAGGCAGCGGGGTACTTGCCCAACTGAGGATCCACCGGCCCAAGGACCGCATACTCGCTCATCACTATCTCGTCGCAGGCAAGGGCGATGAGCGTCCCACCGGACATGGCGTAATGGGGGACAAAGGCGGTGACCTTCGCGGGGTGTTTCCTCAGGGCGTAGGCTATCTGAAGGGAACTCAACACCAGTCCCCCCGGGGTATGCAAGACTATGTCTATGGGCACATCCGGATCGGTCATCTGTATGGCCCGGATAACCTCCTCAGAATCGTTTACGTCTATGTACCTCATCACCGGGAACCCCAGAAAACGCATAGTCTCCTCCCGGTGCACGAGTAGAATTACCCGCGATCCGCGCTTCTTCTCTATCAGAGATATCATCCTCCTGCGGGCGGATTCCAGAACCCACTGTTGGAATATCGGTTGAAATGCAGACAGCAAAAAAACCAGCCAGAACAGGTCAAATACGGTCATACTCCTCCCCTCTCGTAAAACCTCACCGGGCCATCTCCAGAACGATTATCTTCTTGCCTACCATTTCCAGCGAGGAAATATCCAATTCGGATTTACCCGCACGCACCACCTCAATCCCCTCTGCCAGAGACAGGAAGTCGTCCAGCGTCTTAATCGGGAAACCCAACTTCGGCGTCTTGTAGTGCATCGGCACGAACACTTTCGGTGCGGGCAACTGCTGAACGAGCTCCATGGCCTCCCGCGGACCTATGGTGTAGGTCCCCCCTATTGGCAGCAGTACCACATCCACCTGCGCCAGTTCGCGGATCAACTTCGGATCCACCCATCCCTGATCCCCAAGGTGGGCCACCGAACGACTCCCGTCCGAGACCACGAACACCACATTGCTCCCCCGCAGGCGCCCGCCTTCCGGGTCGTGGTGGGAGGCAATCCCCTTTATCTTCAACCCACCCACCTCGTATTCGCCGGGGCTGTCAAACACCTGAAAATCTCCCTTCACCTCCGCAACGCCCGCGTGATCGTCGTGCTGGTGGGACAGCAGAACCACATCAGCAGATACATTCACCCTGTCGTACCCCACCGCACCCTCAAAGGCGCGCCACTTGTAGGGATCAAACACTATCCTTTTACCGTCGGCCTCCAACAAAAAACAGGCGTGGGCAAGATAGGTCAGCCTCATCCCTCATCACCTCCCTGTAACACCCGTCTGGGCAGGTACTCCTCGTTAACATTCATCAGGGAAAGAAACGCGTTCTTCACCACATCCACCTTCGGATTGTTGCGCTTTAGATATTTTAGCACATCTTTTATCTGCTCCCGACGATTATCTACCGCCCAGGGGCAGGGAGGCAGTTCAGGATACTTCCTTTGGCGGGCGAGCCTCCTCAACTCCTCCTCCCTCAAGTAGACGAGAGGCCGTATCACGGTTATCTCCCCGGAAAAGAACTCCTGTCGGGGGCACATCGTAGATATCGTCGCCTGAAAGAAGACATTCATCAGGAAGGTCTGCACCACATCGTCCATGTTGTGCCCCAAGGCAACCTTATTGCACCCGTGGGCCTTGGCGGAGAAAAAAAGGGCCTTCCTGCGATACCAACTGCATAGGAAACACTTATCCTTTTCGGCAGAGGAGAGATCCAACCCCGCAAGGGCCTCCCTATTTACCTCGTACTCAACCCCCGAACGAGACAGGAATTCTTCCACCACCTGGCTGGCCTCCGGCAGGACCTCTATGTGGCAGGCGAACAACTCAAACCTCACCGGACTGCGTCGGGCCTTTTCCTTAAGGAATTCCAAAAGGGCAAGGCTGTCCTTTCCCCCGGAGACTCCCACGAGGATGCGATCGCCCTCCTCTATAAGCCCAAAATCACCGATCGCCCTGCCGACTCTTCTGGATAGGTAGTAGAATAAATCCTTCACCTTAGGCGCAGATTAGAGAAGCGCAAGCATATCCTTCACCGCCTTACGCATCCCGAAGAGGACTGCGTAAGAGACTATAGAATGGCCGATGTTGAGTTCGTAGATCTGGGGGATTTCCGCGATAGGGCGGACATTGTCGTAGTGCAGGCCGTGACCCGCGTTGACCCTCAAGCCCAACTTGTCGTGAGCGAACTCCGCAGACCTTATTATCCTGCGCAGGTGGGACTGCCTTTCTCTCTTCGTCTTTGCATCCGAGTAGTGGCCGGTGTGTATCTCCACTATACCCACCCCGATGTCCCTGCTGGCCTTCATCTGATCCAGATCCGGTTCTATAAACAGACTCACCTCTATCCCTGCCGACTGAAGGCGCCTCACCACCCGCTGAAGGCGCCTGCCCAGCCCTATCACATCCAGCCCCCCCTCGGTGGTAAGTTCCCTCCTGCGCTCGGGAACGAGCGTGGCCTGATGGGGTTTCAGGCGCACCGCCACATCCACTATGTCCCGAGCGATGGACATCTCCAAATTGAACCGTATGGATATCGCGGACTTGATCCTGAAGACATCCTCGTCGTTTATGTGCCTGCGATCCTCCCGCAGGTGGGCGACGATGGAATCTGCTCCCGCCCTTTCACAAAGCACCGCTGCGAAGGCAGGGTCGGGATAGGTCGTGCCCCTTGCCTGCCGAATCGTGGCGACATGGTCGACATTTACCCCCAACTTCTTCCTTTTCTGCCTCATATGTTTAGTTTCCCCTCCTGATACAACTTCACGAAGTAGCCAATAGATCGGTTATAGGTCTTCTCCGCAAAGTCCGGGAAGTAGCAGGCCGGCAACTCCCCCATGGAACGGTGATAGGCAATGCACTCACAACAGAGCCCCTTCTTACTGCACGGCTCGTAAGAACAATTGCACCGGGCGAGGTTCCTATCCCTGTTGGGACAAGAGGCCATACTCCTCCTCCAATCTCTTAAGGGCCTTCAGAGAATCCTCTTTCATAGGTCCGCTTGCCCTGTCTATTATCAGCTTCCCGTCCAGATGATCTATCTCGTGCTGGATAACCCTTGCCAGAAGGCCTTCCCCCTGCCAGACCTTTTCTTTCCCGCTTACATCAAGGGCCTTAAACTTTATGTAACCCACTTTTCGTCTAACCGGCACATACACCCCCGGCAGGGAAAGACAGCCCTCCTCCATCTCCTCCTCTTTTCCACCCACCTCCAATATCACCGGATTTATCAACTTAAGCAGGCCCTTTCCCACATCCACCACGATAATCCTCTTGTTCACCCCCACCTGCGGGGCAGCCAGACCTATCCCGTCGTACTTGTACATGGCCCGAGCCATCTCCGAGAGGAACCGGGCAAGGTCCTCGTCGAACGACTCCACCTCGTCAGACCGCCTTCGCAACAGCGGATCCGGATAATGCACTATCTTAAGCATCAGATTCACCCCTTATTATTATCGGCTCGGGCAGTTTGCCCCCGGAGATCTCCTCTTCACTGGCCCACCAATAGGACAAAACGATTATCTCGTCCCCCACCTGTGCGGTGCGGGCAGCCGGGCCGTTCAGACAGACCACGCCCGAGCCCCTCTTACCGGGTATGGCGTAGGTCTCTATACGGGAGCCGGTGCTGAGGTTGAGGACCTCCACCTTCTCGTAGGGCAGGATGTTCGCCCTCTCCAGCAGGTCCTCGTCGAGCGTAATACTGCCCTCGTAATAGAGTTCCGTTTCGGTTACCCTTATCCTGTGTATCTTTGACTTCAACACGCATCGATTCATAATCACACCCCAACCGCTCATTCCCTAACTCAAGATTTTACTACAAAAAGCCAAAAATCGGCAGGATATTATCCATCCCATCCGCCTTATGAGACGGATTCTTCCAGGAAGATTTCGTCTCACACGATCGGGTTAACCCGGTCAATTTGGGGAGAAATAATTGGTAATCTCCGACTGGAGGTCAAAGACAAGGCAGGCCTTAAGGCTATAATCCTTAACTTTTGCCTCTTTGCGCAGGTCGTAATTTACCAGAAGGGCCTTCTGAGGCCGATACTTGGCTAAGAATGAGTAATAACTTCGTGATAACGATATCTCTTTTAATCTCTTGGCCTTTACTTCTATAGAGGTCAATTTCCCATCACCGCTTCTCACTACAAAGTCGAGTTCGGCCTTTTGCAAAGTTCTCCAATAGTGCAAAGTCGTCGGGGCCTTGATTATCTTTAACAATTCACTCGCTACTGCATTTTCAAATAGAGCACCTTTATCATCTCGCCTCTCGAGATTCTCAAAACGCCCAAGGGCAAAGTTCCGCAGGCCTGTATCTATAAAGTAAACTTTAGGGGTCTTGATAAGTTCCTTTTTCCTGTTGGTAAAAAACGGCGGAACCAGAGAAATAACGAAGGTATTTACCAGATCGTTCAGATACTGTTCCACCGTCTTCACCTGCAATCCAACTTCCCCTGCCAACTGAGAAACATTTAACAGGCTTCCTGCCTGGATTGCCAACAAAGACACCAACTTGTTAAAGGCCATTATATTTCTGACTTTAAGAAACCCCAAAATGTCCTTCTCTAAATAACTGGTATATAATTCTTCTAAGATGGAACTCTTCTTCTCGGAGCTCTGTTCCACCACTACCCGGGGATAACCTCCAAAAACTACAAACTCACTTAATATGCGAATCAACCTTTCTGCATCGTACTCTATGAGATCTTCTCCCTTTTCTACCACCTCAAATAAGTCCTTATCAACATACCTCAGATACTCGTTGGCGGAGAGGGGCATAACCTGAAAAACCTTTTTACGCCCGGTGAGGGCCTCGTGGACCTTGCTCTTTATTTCCAGAGATGAAGACCCAGTCAAAACGAATTTTACCCCAAGATTCAAATCGTAAATTCCTTTGATAAAAACCCCTGCGTTTTCAAGTCGTTGGACCTCATCGATGAAAAAATACATAACCTCGCTTTCCTTTTTACGGGATTTAATAAAGGAAATAACATCACCCTGATCCTGAAAGAAGGTTAGGTCTCTTACGAGGTCCAGATTGAAACGGAATATATTGCTCGGATTGATCCCTTTCTTTTCCAGTAAATACCTCTCTATCTGATCCAGAATGGTGGTCTTACCTACTTGACGAGGGCCAACGATTACCGTGATCTCTTTTTCATCCAGATGCTCTATGATGGAGTCTACTATATCCCTCTTAATCATACCTAATCCTCTCCCAATCCAATATTTTTTACCCTCTATTACAAGAATAACCTGTATTAAAATTGTAGTCAACTGAAATTTTGATTAACTTTGTATGTAATATATGAGACGGATTCTTCCAGAAAGACTCCGTCTCACTTCTCGGGGAGGCGCCTTATCACCGTCTGGTAAACCTCTTTTCTGTGACCTATCTTTAGGATTACCACAAACTCACCCTCTACCCGATAAATAACTCTATAGTCCCCTACCCTTAACTTGCGATACCCGCGCAATCCCCTACGCAACGGTTCACCATACAGGTCGGGATCCACCAAAATCCGCTTTTCTATTGCAGATTTGATCCTATCCCTCATATTCCGAGGGATATTAGGAAGGTCGCACTTTTTTACATCCGGATGGTAAACCGGAGTAAAGCCCATCTACCCCCACACTTCCTCATGCGACAATCCAGAATCCAATGAAAAGGAGTTATCCCTCTTCCTTGCAATCTCATTCCAATAAGAATCCTCCTGCAACTCCACAGCCTGTTTCAATAATTCCCTAGCCACAAGAGACATAGACAACCCGGACTTACGCGCCATTCTGCGGATAGATTCGTACAACTCCGGCTCAAGGACGACATTCAAGCGTGCGTTTTTGGTGGGCATAGTATCACCTCCAAAACGGAGTGTATCACAAGTGATGACCCGGGTCAATCTTTACCCTGTGAGACGGATTCTTCCAGAAAGATTTCGTTTCATTTGTCATTTGTTGGATGCTCGTGTATCGTTTTGGGGAAGTTCTTCTTTGCTCACCTCGGTTCCATCGGGCATCAGATATCGAATCTTACCATCTCTAAGGTAGACCACCGGGACCCCTAACTTAAGATGCCTCTCTATAGCCTCTTTAATAGCCTCATTCATTATCCTTTCCAATGTCTTACCATCAAAATCGTTTGGCACCTCATTCATCACAATCCTCCTTAAATCTTTCCAAATAGACTTTATCAACTACCTCCCCGTCGGATGCTATAAACCGAGCTTTACTTCCACCGTTATCAAAGAGATACCATCTATCGGCCAATAGCCTGTACTTATACCAAAAGTTGCACCTTGCCCGATAATATCTTCTTATAACCACATCCTCAGGGATATAATGTCCTCCCAGCTGGGATCTATACTTAATCCGTTCAATACACACGCTAACATCCGCCACATCCAAAAAGAAAATCTTTATTACATAACCCCTTCTCTTGAGGTCCTCTATCACTTTAGCCCATATTTTCCCTGCCAGAGTCGTCTCAAAGCCAAAATTCTCACCTTTTTTCATCAACGAATGTATGCGCTGGAGCATTAATCTCCCAGCCTCTATTTGGGCATAGGAAGGCTCAAAGGGTGATAGTCCAACCGCTATCGCATCCGCATTCACAAAATTCTTAACCCGCAGGTAATGGGGCAAAAATCTGTAAACGAAAGTCGTTTTCCCTACCCCGTTTGGCCCGCCTATTATGTAAACTTCCCTAACCATAAGCACCCATACTTATTATACCAAAGCCCTTCTTATGAGACGATGAGACGGATTCTTCCAGAAAGATTTCGTTTCATTTGTTTTTTTTGAGGCGGTGGAGGGCGGTGTAGAGGACTACGAGGGCCAACAGGCCTGCGATAAGGAGGGGGTAATAACGCCTCAGCAACTGGCGAATCAGTTCCAGATTGTCGCCCACGAAGTAGCCCAAGAGGGCCAATACCGTTACCCAGATCCCAGAGCCCAAGGCGGTGAAGAGGACAAACCTCCCCAGATCCATCTTCCCTAATCCAGCGGGCAGGGATATGTACTGTCTTATCCCTGGTAGTAGCCTGCCTACAAAGGTGGTAATCTCACCGTGCCTCTCAAAAAATGCCTCCACCCACGAAAGCCTTGCCACGGTCAGCCCAAACCTCTCCCCAAGGTTGAGGACCATCTTCCTCCCCCAGCGGTAGGAGATGTAGTAATTGAACAGGGCACCCAACACCGAGCCGACTATCCCGGAAATTATCACCAAAAACAGATTCATCTTCCCCTGCGCACACAGGAAACCAGCAGGGGGAATCACCACCTCGCTGGGAAAAGGGAAAAAAGAACTCTCCAAGGCCATAAGGAGGATTATCAGGAGATATCCCATAGGCTATCCATCAGTCCTCGGTTATACCCCACTTTATCAGGTCGCCTTCCGCTCGGAAGTAGTTGCGGACCCGCATGAGGAGGTCCATGTACAGGGCAGAACAAGGATAGTAGTAAGAGAAGGGCACATACCTGGGCGAATTGGTCCCCCCGTAGAGGGTTTGGTAATTCACCGGATAGAGGTTCTTCAATTCAGTACACTCACACCCACCAACCACATCGTCGTAGATCGCGTAATCTATGAGATCCTCGTAATCCTCTGACCCTGCATACCAGAGCATACTCGTATCGTAAGGGGCGATCATGGCCTGCGAAGAGGCACTCCCACCCTGCACCAGATCCACCGCCTTGTTCACTACCCCATCGTTGTAGATCCGGTCCACGATGTCAAAGAGGTCTCCGTTGGAGAAACCGCTTGCGTCGTCACACAAGATAGTAATAGTATCGGTGGTGTCGTCTTGGGTATCGACGATCAAGTAGGCCTTGTGGGCGTGGGCTCCGGTCTTCACCACCAGGTACATCCCCTCGTAGGCGTTATCCTCAGGGATAACATCTGAAACCGACAACTGCACCATGGGCCCTTCGTCGGTTGCGGAGGATATCGTACCACTCTCCACATAGACACGGCTCCCCACGAGGATGTTAAACCCTGCGCTGGCAGAGGAGAGAGCGGAATTGAGGGAATTGTACTTCGTGCCGTCGAGCAGGGCAAACTCTAGATGGGTTCCCATGTTTACATCCCCAGGCTCGGTCGAACCGTCTGCACTACAGCCCTGGCCCAGCGGGGTATTATCGGACGAGGTGGGCTGGATGGAGAAGTCGGTGATGATGTAGGTGTCCGTGCCTGCGGTGGGGCTGGCCCCAAGGGCGGGGGTGATGTAGAGTTTGTCTGCGGTGTTGGAGTAGATCCCTGCCCAGTAGTCCGTCCCACCAACCGTCACCTTTATCCCGTATCCCTGCCACTGATTGGGCGTCCAGCTCTTGCTGGTGTCCACTATCACCGTGGTGGTCGTGCCGGTCCCGACCGTCCCGCTCTCGTTTACGGTGAAGTTGGGATCGTAGCC
>WGBD01000007.1 GCA_015494465.1 Candidatus Omnitrophota bacterium
CAGTTGTGCCGGAGATGGTTACGGTGGCCGAGCCGGTGTTGAGGTCGGTCGTGGTTGGGCCAACCGAGCGGTACTGGTTGATGGTCACCTCGTCTGCACCTGCATCCCAGCCGTCGCCGTTCCCTCTGCCCTGGCCGTCTATGTCTTCGGAAAAGGCAAATACGCTGTCCGAAGAGAGGTCTGCGCCTTTATCTTTCGCAGAGGTATCGCTGGAGGCGAGTTTGAAGTTATCGGAGGATTCGTCTTCGTAAGAGAAGGTCAAGTTATAGCCGCCGTGCGTGCCTATTGCGACCTCGGATGAGTTGTTTTCTGAGATAAAGTTGTAATCGTTGTAGGTGTCGTCGTCAGGAAATGTGCCGTAGAAGGCATCGGTTGTGTCTACGATGTTGTTTTTCACATATTCCACTGAATCAGAGCCCCTCTCTAGCCCGCGAGAGCAGTCCTTTAATGTGTTGTTGTAGACGATCATGGTGAGGTTGGCGTTGGTGTCGTTCCAATATATGGCAGAGGCCCCCGTGCCGGTAAAGTCGTAGACGATGTTGTCGTAGACGATCACCCGAGCGGATGCCCCAACATCGCCCACACTTATACCGTGGGTGGAGGTGGCGGCGTTTCCCCTTATTATGTTGCGATACAAGCGCACATCTGCATTGGCACCGAGGCTGGATACGGAGATCGCGTCTGAATCAGGGCTGGATATGGAAAGCCCCTCTATCCGAACATGATCCGACTGGATCGTCAAGGCAGTGCCGGTGGTTGGCTGGAGGGTGTAGTTGGAGCCGAATACACCGTCGTGGCCGGACCGGGCCCTTACGAGGATGTAGGTGCTGGCAGAGGTGCTCCATCCGGAGATCGTAGCGTTGGCGGTGTCCACACCGTCTGCGTAGCATACGACCTCGTACCCGAGGCCGTTGCTAACCAGATCCTTTGTGGTGTCGAAGTCCTCCACGCTGTCGTCTAGGCTGTCGTTTTCGTCTTGCAAATTGAAGTCGTTTAACGAAGTGTAGGCGCGGTAAATGGAGACTGCGGTCCCCGCTGGGGCGGTATCTGCCAATCCGCCATCTGCAGACTGCACTTCGAATTGGGTAGAGGTGATGCGCCTGACGACGAAGGCTATCTTGTAAGAGGAGCTTCCACTGTCGTACCACTGCAGGACATCCCCCGGGCCGATGTCGTCGGGAAGTGGAGAGGAAAATGTCGCGGTGGTGGTTACTCCATCACTGGTTATTTGCACAGTAGCAGAGACGGTGTTCAGGTCTCCCGCATTGGTCCCAACCGACCGATACAATGTAACCGGCCAGGTGCGGGTCATCACATCGAATCCGTCGTCGCTACCTCCGGTGTAGCCTGCCTGGTTGGGATACTGGATAAGGGTGCGTTTGGTGTCCTCGGATATGGTAGTGCCCGCGTTGTCCACCTCCAACTCCAGCTTATCCCAGCCCACGGAAGTAAAGTTGGTCATAGACAAATCGGATATAGTTATAGTGTCTCCGTCCTCAAAATCGCTGATTACATCTATAACCAATGTCTTCCCCGAATCCTCGTAACTGACGGTGGTGGAGACCTTGGAAGACGCAGAGCCGGTTACGGTAGCGGTGGTGTCGGTGGTGTCCCAGACCGCGGATATGGTCGAGGGGATCTTTATGCGTATGTCGTCGGTCGCGTTGACCGCGGGGTTGGAAGGGTCTGCGTTCTTCTCCACCCACACGGTGATGGGTTGGATGGGAGAGCTGGAGTCGTCCTTGTAGAATATCTGGGCTCGGGCGCTGTCTATCCACACCAGGTCTGTGGTAGCGCCTACCGCGACATCGAAGCCGTCGTCACCACCTCCGGTATAGCCTGCCTGTTTAGGATACTGAACGAGGATGCGCTTGACATCTCTGGCGATCGCGCCGGATCCCCCCGAGATGTCCAAGCGAAGGTAGTCGTAGCCCACGGTGGTGGCGTTGGTCACTTTTAGGCCAGATAGAATCACATACTCCCCGTCAGCGAAGTCCGCATCCACCTGGATCACCGCTATCCTGTAGTTGCCGGTGCCGTCCTGTTCGTAGCTCACTGAGGGGGTGGAGCTTATCTTGGAGTTGTCCACTGCGGTGCCAGAGGCGGAGAGGCTGGTCACGGATGTGTCCCAGGTCAGGGACATAGTAGAGGGTATGACGATGCGGATGTCGTTGGTGGGGTTTATGGGTGCGGTGCTGGAGCCCGAGGCGGTGGTCTCTTGAGTGATGCAGATGTCGTTCAAAGCGGTCGAGCCGGTGCCGTCGTCTTTGTAGACGATCTGGGCGGAGGAGCTCTCTATCCGCACCACATCGTAGTTGCTCCCTTGGGAGTCAGAGAACCCGTCATCCGGCCCACCGGTGTAGATGGCGGACAGGCCAGGCAGGTCCCAAACGAGAAACCAGGCCAGGACAAGGGCGAAAAACCCCACCCTGCGGTACCTCTTAAGGCCTCCTATCCCAATCCGTTCCCAAAACCTCATATCACCTGATCCCAGGCGCGGTAGTCAACTCCGTCAGGGCGCAGTCCGGGCACACCGCCCGCCGACGGTGTTGTTTCTCCCCTGACATCGCGTAATGTCACCCCTACTAGCTAAGACATGGTACGTATACCAACTTCCACCTCTTGTGCCCATACATGGCCAATTTGCGACATTTGCAGATCCAGAATCCGTGAGCTCTCCATCCCCATGCTGTCCATCAAAAGCACGACTAGAGGTATCCCCTACAGAGACCATTAACTCCCTCAGATTTCCTCCCATGTTCATCACCCCGTAATAGGTGGCACCTGCGCTTTGGCGGGTGGAGGTGGAGGTGGCAAAGATGCCTACTCGGACCGGATACTGCCCCGATCGAGTATCCGGATCCCAGACATTGCCCGAGGTGGTGGAGTAGTTGCTGGCTATGGATTCGTCTGCGGTACCGGCGTTGGCTAGGGTGTAAGCGGTGGTGTTCTTCGTCGTATCACCCCAGACATACTCGTCGTCCACCACAGAATTGGGCCCCCGGCAGGCCTTCTCAAACTCCAGCTCAGTAAACGGCCTTAAGGCCGCCCAATCTGCGTAAGCGAGGAGATCGTAATATCCAATCCAGGTCATAGCCACCCACTCCCCGTCGTCGGACTCGTTCATGAGGGTGTAGTCCGCACTGCCCCAGTCACCCGCGTTGTCGTTTCGGTCACAGCCGTACTTGCCGTTGGAGGCGAGCTTTATGTAGATTCTATATTGGCCATAAATATTTGAAATCCTATTCGCCGCCTGGTCGCTGGTCAGGGTGTTCAGGAACTCCGCGTACTGGCCCTGGGTGATCTCGTACTTCATTATGTAGAACGCATTGTAGCCCTTGGGGAAGGCAGCTGGTATCGGCCCTGACTGGTCACCTGCATAACTATTGTCCTGATCGTAATACAAGTATCCCGTGGTCGTCCCCACGGGGATCTCGTTCTCAGAGGTGATCTGGTACTCACAGCCGGTTGCGGGGTCACAGCCGTAGGTGTAGAAGCAGTTGGTCTGGTCCGCGTCTGCGTCGCCGATGTAGAAGGGTCCGGGCGGGATGAAGACCATCTCTATGCCGAAGACCTTGACCTTTACCTTGGCGTCGTCTGCCACCCCGTCGGAGCCGTACTTCCAGCGGATCGCCACATCCCAATCGTTGGAGCCGGAACCCTCGTTGTAGGAGGAACGGTATATAAAGACCCCTTTGTAGACGCCGTCGGTGTCGCCGAAGGCCACCTCAGCGCAAGGGTCGGTTCCCCCTCCACAGGTGTTGGGCACGCTGTAGTAGGTGTTGTCCAGACTGGCGTGGTGCCAGGGCCCCCAGGAGTTGGTGGACGGGTCGTAGACGGAGTACTTCACGAAGACCCAGGCAGCATCCCAGTTCTTGTCTTCGGTGGCGGTGGTGCCGTCTGCACCGGGATCGCGCCAGGAGTTGTCCCAGGAGATGTGGAACTGGATGTCGTAGGTGTCGTTGGTCGTGTCCTGATTGGTCAGGACGACATTGGAGATCTGGAGATTGTTTGCCCTGGCCACAGCGACGGAGAGCAGTAGAAAGAACCCTGCTATGCCGGTGACTAGGACGCCTCTCTTCTTCATGTTCCCCTCCTTATTCCCCTTCTTTATTCCACTTTGACTTGCCCTAGTGCTCTACGACCAGCAGGGCCTTCAGCAGGGAGACGGCCTGCTGGATCTGGGCGTCGTGCTTTATCTTCTCCCGCTCCAGCTCCTCTTTCTCCTTCTTTTCCTCTATCTTCTCGCCCTTCTTTATCTTCTCGAATACCTTCTCGCTGGACATCTCCCCACGGAGGAGTTCTACGAACTCCTCGGGCGTCAGGACGAACTTGTACTCCACCTTGACATCGGGATCGATCCCGGTCTTGTCTATACAGCGGTCGTCGGGCAGGTAGTACTTCTCAGTGGTGATCTTCACCGCCGAACCGTCGGGCAGGGGGAACAACTGCTGGACCACCCCCTTGCCGAAGCTCTTCTCCCCTACGACGAGGGCGCGCTTGTAGTACTGAAGGGCACCTGCGAGTATCTCGGAGGCGGAGGCAGTGCCGGAGTTGATCAGCACCACCATCGGCGCATCGCACACTGGACCAGAATAGGCGGTTTCGTACTCCTTGCGCTCGCCTATCCTGCCTTTGGTGTAGACGACCAGCTTATCCTTGCCTAGGAACCTGCCAGCGACTTCTACGGAGGTGTTCAAAAGGCCACCGGGGTTGTTGCGCAGGTCCAGGATGAGGGCCTGCATCCCTTTGTCTTTTAGTTCCTTCAGCTTCTCGTCCAAAGACTCGGGCAGGTCTTCGGTGAACTCGCTTATCCGCAGGTAGGCTATCTTGGGCTCGTCTTTCCCGGTGATGATGTCAGCGTACTTTATCTCCTCTATCTGGATTATCGCCCGGGTGATTTCTACCTCTATCAGCTCGGGATTGCCCTTGCGGAGTATCTTGAGCTTGACCTTCGTGCCGGGCTCTCCCCTGAGTTTATTCACCGCATCAAGCAGGGTTATCCCCTGAGTGAGCTCACCGTCTATCTCCACTATCCTGTCCCCTGCCTTCAGTCCCGCCTTCCAGGCGGGTGTGCCCTCAAGAGGTGATATCACGGTAAGGAATCCGTCGCGTATGCCTATCTCTATCCCAATGCCTCCAAACTTGCCTTCGGTGTCGCCCTTGAACTCCGCAAACTCCTCAGGGGTGAAGAACATGGAGTAGGGATCGAGTTTGGACAGCATCCCAGAGATGGCACCGTAGATGAGGGTCTTTATCGGGACCTCTTCGACATAGGCCCGGCGGACTATCTCCAGGACATTGCCGAACATCCCCAGCTCGCGGTAGAAGTCTATCTTCTTCTTGACCGAATCCACCAGCCCTGCGTTTAGAGCGGGCTGGGGCGGAGAAAACAGGAACGCCAACGACAACAGCGGTATCGCTATCCAGATCTGCCACCTGCTATCTCGTATGCAAAAGCGCATTTAATCCCTCCCTTTAATTATAAAAAACAAGCGCCCCGGTCAGGCCTTTATCCAGAGGAGTATGCCCATCACCAAGCCGTATATAGCAAGGGCCTCTCCCAGTCCGAGGATTATCAACAGCCTTCCCATCAGTTCGGGCTTCTCGCTGATGGCCCCCACCACCGAGGAACCTATGCTGGAGAGGGCAACCCCTGCACCTATACAGCCAAGGCCTACGCTCACCCCCGCACCGAGAAGTGCACCCATGTCGTAAAGGCCACCGCCGGTGGAGAGGTTAGCCACCTGACTGGCGGTCTCACCTGCCCACAGGTAAAGCGAGGGGGCAAGCGTCAGGGTCAACGAAGTCAATACCTTTTTCATTCTCCGCTCCATAACTCAGACCTCCGGTTAAGGTAATCCTCTATTGCCCTCTTTATGTCTCCCAACTCGTCTCCTCCAAACTTCTCCACCACCGCACAGGCAATCACCCACAGGCACATCGTCTCTACCACAACCGAAGCAGCGGGAACGGCACAGGTGTCGAACCTCTCCACCACGGCCCGGGTGGAGGTCTTGTCCCGGACATCTACCGAATCAAGGGGATTGCCGAGCGTGGCTATGGGCTTCATCGCGGACCTGACGACGATGACCTCTCCGTTGCTCATCCCCCCTTCTATCCCCCCTGCATTGTTCCGACTGCGGTAGAAACCCCTTTCCGGGGAGTGGTGTATCGGATCGTGGACCTGTGAGCCGGGTCTCCGGCTATTGGCAAAGGCAGGGCCTATCTCCACACCTTTTATCGCGGGCACGGACATAACCGCCTGGGCAATCCGGCCGTCGAGCCTTTGATCCCACTGGGTAAACGAGCCCAACCCGGGCGGGACACCCCTTATCCAGACCTCAACGATCCCCCCGAGGGTGTCTCCGCTTGCCTTTGCCTGATCTATTGCCCGTTTCATCTCTTCCGTGCGCTCTGGAGAGGGACAAAAGACCTCCGACAGGACGGTACTGCGCTTGACGGTCTCAAAGGACCAATCGGAGAGGTCCTCATCCCTCAATTCCACCTCGCCTATCGCCCTGACGAAGGCGAGGGACTCTATACCCAACTGCCTCAAGAACTGTCTAGCAAAGGAACCCGCCACCACCCGCACTGCGGTCTCCCGGGCGGAGGCCCGCTCCAGTATCGGACGGGCGTTGGTCTGGGCGAACTTCAGCATCCCGGGCAGGTCCGCATGTCCGGGACGCGGGGCGTAGACCTCGGGCAACTGCTCAAGTGAGGTGTCGCGGTTCCAGACGACGACCGCTATGGGCGAGCCGACGGTCCTGCCCTCTATCAGTCCGGAGAGGACATCTGCGGAGTCGGATTCTATCCTTTGCCGGCCTCCCCTGCCGTAGCCTGCCTGTCTGCGGGCGAGGTCGTGGTTGACCTCATCCAAATCTATAGGGACATTGGCAGGGAAACCGTCTATAATCACCGTCAGGGCCCTGCCGTGAGAGAAGCCCGCGGTCAGGAATCTCATATAGCCACCCTGTCTTTTATTATCCCGAGTTCCCTTAACGCCACCAATACCGCCCCTGCGGTTATGAGCGCATCAGACAGATTGAATACCGGTGGAAAAAAAACCAGACGAATATAGTCTACAACACAGCGGTAAAATAGTCTATCCATAAAATTTCCCACCGCACCCACGACTATCAGGAATAACCCCGCCTTTAGGTACACATCCCGCATCCGCAGGAACAGGACGGTGAAGGCGGCTATTATCCCCACCTGCACCCCAACGAGCAGACCTGCGGGCAGGTGCCTGAACCAACCGAATGCTATGCCCCGGTTGAGGGATAGGGACAACTTCAACCAGCCAAGGTCCAGACGAAGCTGGCCCGTGAGGGCAAGGTGCTTGAGGAGCCGGTCTAGCACCGCCACCGCAATCGCCGAGTAAACCAAGGACCTGTACCCGGGGTTAGAAGTACGGCACATAGAACCAGCGGTATGTGTGCTTGACCCCCCTGTCCCGCAGGACATCGCGGGTTGCCTGGGCTATCTTCTTGACGCTCTCGTCTGCCCGACTGTCCACGAGGATGCAAAACAGTGTGTGCCTGCAGGTCGGTGCAGACTGAAAGGCGTGGTGGTTCCAATCGGGACCGCGAAAGACGAGTTCTATACACCGGGGTCGGGTAATACGCCTTGCCTCTTTCTTTACGGTCTCGTAGGTCTCCTCGTCCGGGCCGTAGTAGACCCACTCAACGAACTTCAAATCTCGAAACCGATCAATGGCACTTGCTATCTCCTCCGCCACGCCGTTTAGGTCAACCGGCGTAAGTTCCTCTATCTCGGATATCTGCTTCATCCTCTCCTTGTACAACTGGACATTGGGCTGGTTTACGAAGTTTAGTTCCTCACCGGCAAAGAGGGAGTAGCGCCAGGCAACTGCGGAGGTGAAGTACTCAAGGGCAATGGTCAGTTCTGCCATGCTGTCTAGTCTTTCTGCAAAGTTAAGGGTGATGACGCCCTTCTTCTCGAGGAGTTCGGCCAGTTCAGGGTCCTGCGACGGGATAAAGACTATCGTCTTGGGATCAAAATCCTCTGCTTTACCGCCGAGCGACTCCTGTATGAGTTGATTTATCCATATCCGTATGCCCTCCTCGGCGCGGGAGAATTTATCGGACATCACTATCGCAATGCAGGGATGGATGTCGTCCTTGCCGGCCACGACCTTCTCCGCCTTTTGGTACCAGAGGTTGATAAAGTCCTCGTCGAGTTCCTTTCGGTTTATCTCCTCGTTGAGACGGATTAGTTCCTCATCGGATAGCAAAATTGCCATGGGCAAGAGAAACAATGCGGTCCGGGGACAGGTGAACCTGCCTCCTATGTCCGACTTGCCGTCGGGCTGGATGGACAGGACATTCAAGCGCTCCAGATCCCAGCCCTTCTCGGCGAGTCTTGGGGCGTTTTCGGGATCGGTCAGCCAGGTGATGTGCTGGTATATGTCCATACCTGCGGACTCGTACACCTTTTTTATGTGTCCGGATATGACATGGGTCTCAAAGGTGGTGGCGGACTTGGATATCGCCACTACCTTCAATCGGGACAGGTCCCTGCCCTCCAACTGGCCCTTGACGAAGGCCTCGTCGGGGTTGTCGAGGATAAGTATCTTGTCTTCCAGTTCGGGGTAAAGTTGGCGTATCGTCTTTACGGTGTTTATGGATCCGCCCATTCCCACGAAGACGGTAGCGTAATCCTGAGCCAAAGCGGATCGCGCTTGCCTCAGCCATTCCTTTAACACCGCGGTCTCTATCGGCACCGCCCAACCCAGACGGGGCCTGCCGTTATCGTTTCCTATGCGATAGATGAGGTCAGAGGCGTCCACTTCCCTGCCCAGATGCATCCCCAACGCGACATCGCGCAGGTGGTCGAAGAAGTCCTTTGCCTTTAGATCTCCTACCATCTGCCCTCCTTCGTCTTTATCGTTCTAGGCCTGCAGGTACAGCTTCGCAAGGTCTGGGTTGGCGGTACTGCAACCCATGGACTCCAACACCGCCCTTACGCAGTTTATACCCACGATAAGGTCGAGTTCGTCTATCCAACCCATGTGGGCGACGCGGAATATCTTGCCCTTCAACTTCGCCTGCCCCCCTGCAACGCTGACGCGGTATTCCTGCCTTAAGGTCTTTACCAACTTCCCGGAATCTATCCCCTTGGGAGACTTCACTGCGGTAACTCCGTTGCTGGGATCCTTAGAGAAGAGTTCCAACCCCATATCCCGGAATGCCTTGCGCGTGGCCTCTGCCAATTTCCCGTACCTTGCCCAGAGGTTCTCTATACCCTGACTGCGGTAGTAATCCACGACCTCGGCCAGGGCAACTACGAGAGAGACCGCGGGGGTATAAGGGGTGTCGGGCTTTTCTATCACCTTGCGGTACTTCCGCAGGTCGAGGTAGTAGCGGGGAGATGTGGACCTCTCCACCCACTCCCACGCCCGTTCGGACAGGGAGATGAAGGCCAGTCCCGGTGGGAGCATCAGGCCCTTCTGGGATCCGGAGACGACGACATCCACGCCCCACTCGTCCATCTTCAAGGGGGAAACGCCCATAGACGATATCGCATCCACGACCAGCAGGCAGTCCTTTTCCCGGGTGATCCGGGCGATGGCCTCCACATCGGTGTCCACTCCGGTGGAGGTCTCGCAGTGGGTGATGAAGACTGCCTTTGCGGAAGGGTGCTCCGCAAGGGCCTTCTCTATCTCCTCAGGGCGCACCGCCCTGCCCCACTCTACCTCAAGGGAGTACACCTTTGCCCCGTAGGACTCCGCAATCTCCCTCCACCTCTCGCCGAACTTACCACCTTCCACGACGATTACCTCGTCGCCCGGGCTGACCAGGTTGGCGACCGCGCACTCCATAGCGGAGGTGCCTGATCCGGCCAAGACGAATACGGGTTGCTCGGTCTGGAAGATGTACTTCAGGCCTTCTTCGGCCCTGGCCAGTATCTCCTGAAACTCGCTGGTGCGGTGATGGAGTATGGGCCGGGCGAGTGCCAGCCTGACGAAGTCGGGTAACGGAGTCGGACCGGGGGTCAGGATGTATGTCTTCCTCATCTCTTGCCTCCTTCTATTGGTTTGAGCTCTATGACATGATCTACCAGTCCGTATTCCTTTGCCTCCTCTGCGGACATGAAGAAGTCCCGGTCGGTGTCCTTTTCTATCACATCAACAGGTTTCCCGGTGTGGAGCGAAAGTATCTGATTCAGTTTCTCTTTCAACTTCAATATCTCCTTTGCCTGAATGGAGATGTCCGCAGCGGTCCCCTGCACCCCACCCCAGGGCTGGTGTATCATTATGCGGGAGTTTGGCAGGGCAAAACGCTTGCCCTTGGTCCCTGCGGACAGCAGGACCGCCCCCATGCTCGCTGCCTGGCCTATGCAGTAGGTGCAGACATCGGGCTTGACGAAGCGCATGGTGTCGTAGATGGCCAATCCGCTGGTGACGGAGCCACCGGGGGAGTTTATGTAGACATTTATGTCCTTATCCGGGTCCTGCATCTGGAGGAACAGCAACTGGGCGATCACCAGATTGGCGACATTGTCGTCTATTGCGGTGCCGATGAAGACTATCCTATCCTTGAGCAGGCGGGAGTATATGTCGTAGGCCCGTTCAAACCTGCCCTCCTGCTCCACTACCATCGGGACTATGTAGTCCATCACGAATTCGCGGATCTGCCCGTCCTTGCCTTTCATGTCCACCTCCCTGCAGGGTTTACTTGGTACCTATGGAGACGAGGTAGTTCCAGACCTTGTCGTGGTCCATGTCCAGACAGAAACTGTCCCAACCGGTACGGGTCTCTATGTACCTCTTCATCTCCTCCGCAGATATACCGTACCTCTCTGCCATCTTCTCTACCTGCACCTCTATCTCCTCGTCGCTTGCCTCTATGCCCTCCTTTCTGCCTATCTCCTCTATTATAAAGAACAACTTCACATCGTCCTCGGCACTCTTGAGGATGTCGTCCTTCCTCTGCTCCAGTATCGCCCTTATCTGATCCTCCCTCATCCCCATCTGGGCGAGGGTGCTGGCAAAGGACTGGAGTTTCTGCTCAAACTGCCGCCGGACCCAGAGGTCGGGCACATCCAGACGGGAGTGCTTCAGGAGGAATTCTCTTATCTGTTTGTCCATGTCCCGCTTGGCCTCGGAAGAGCGGGCCATCTCCAGATTCTTCCTTATCTGCTCCCTCATCTCCTCCACCGACTTGAAACCGAACTGCTGGACTGCGGAGTCGGTGAGTTCGGGGAGTTCCTCGGGTTTCAGATTGGGATCGTTCTGCTTGTCGGGCGGAAGGAGGGCCCGACGGTACTGTTCCAGCGCCTTTTCCACATCCTCGTCGCTGACGCTGACGGGCCTGCGCTTTATCTTGAGCTTTTTGTAGTTAGCGAGTTTGATCTTGGGCCAGACATAGACCTTTATCTTGGCGGTGAGGTTGAAGTCGTCGTCCAGTCTGACATCCTCTATTATGGGCACATCTATCGCCATAATCTTTCGCTTCTCCACCTCTTCCTCTGCCACCTTGGGCAAGAGCCTGCGCAACATCTCCTCTATCACCTGCCCTCTGAATCGGGTCTTGACTATCTCTAGAGGGACCTTGCCCTTGCGGAATCCTTTGAGGGTTACGGTTCGGCGCACCTTTTTGGCGGATTCCTCAAACTCCTTCTTGACCAGATCCGAGGGGACTCGCACCTCAAACGATACTTCACAGGTCTTTGCCATCCTCTCTTTCACCTCCACTTGATTCAGAGTCGGAATTCCTTTCCAAGGTACATCTTCCTCGCCTCGGGATTGTTGACCAGGTCCTGAGGCGTGCCTTCGAACAATATCTTTCCATTGGCAATCAGGTAGGCCCTGTCGGTTATGGACAGGGTCTCCCTTACATTGTGATCGGTCAGCAATATGCCTAGCCCTTTCTTCTTGAGGCCTAATATGATTTGCTGGGCCTCGTATACGACTATGGGGTCTATTCCAGAGAAGGGTTCGTCCAACAGCAAGATGGCGGGTTTGGTTAACAGGGCCCGAGTTATCTCAAGCCTCCGCCTTTCTCCTCCCGAGAGCATGTAACACTTGCTCTTGGCAAGGTGGGTGAGGTTCAACTCCTCCAGGGCCCGCTGGAGCCTGCGCCTCCTCTCTCGAGGGGATAGGGGCATGGTCTCCAGGATCGCCACGATGTTTTCTTCGACGGTGAGGTTCCTAAAGACCGACGGCTCCTGGGGTAAGTAGGCCATTCCCAAGCGCGCCCGCTCGTGTATGGGCCAGCGGGTGATGTCCTTTTCGCCGAAGAATATCTTACCGCTATCGGGCCTCACTATGCCCACTACCATGTAAAAGGTGGTCGTCTTGCCCGCACCGTTGGGACCGAGCAGGCCCACGATCTCCCCTCGGCCTATGCGGATGTTGACCCCGTCCACGACCCTCCTGCCGCCGTAGACCTTAATCAAGTCTTTCGTCTCCAAGAGATGTCTTTCCAATCTCCTCTCCCGTGTAGAAAAGGACCTTCGGTTCGCCTATCATGGTAAGGGACTGGCTCTCCACATCGTAGATTGCCTTCTCGCTCTCGGTGACATTGTCGCCCTTGACGATCTTGACATGGCCTTTGGCCACGATCTTTCTTATTCGGTTGTTGGGGGCGTTGAAGTACACGGTAAGCTGGTCCGCGTAGATGGTGGCAGATTCGTCCTCTACCACGACATCGTTGTGGAATATCGCTATCTTGTCCTTGTAGTGGACCTCCAACGGGCCTTTACACCGGATGAGGGTGCGATGGAGCTTTCCCTTGTCCTCTTTCACCATCTTGGCCTGGACATCGCTCTTTACCACCGCCAGATCTTTATCCAGAAGCACCTCGCCACCCCTGCCTTTGAGTTCGGCCCCCTTGTCCTCCTGGGTGATGGTGAGGGGGGCATCGGTCTCGAGTTTGTTGTTTTTGGTGTCCCAGACCGCACGGTCGGTGGTGAGAACCGCCCCAGTGGAGGAGACTGCCTTTACATCCTTGGAGAGCAAGACGATGGACTTACTGCGGTTGTAGTAGCCGTGTTGGGAGGTGAGGGTAACATCCGCTTGGGGGCTGGTTTGGACGACATTGACCTCGTCCACTTCCAAGAGGTCCCCTTTTAGACGGGCGGTCTCGCCCTTTAGCCTCCACTTGACATTGCTCTCCTCGTTGAACCCGGAGACCTGGAAGTCCTCGACCACCTGATCCGCGGATTGGGAGACCTTCTCCTCTGCGCCCAGCAATCTATCCGTGGATAGCCCCGTCAGAAGGAGCGCCAGGAAGAGGAACTTAACGATGTCCTGCGCCTTTACTCTCCAAGGCATGGCTCAGACTATCTTCTTCAACCTTTCAACTGCGACCTTCAACCTATCCTCTCCTAAGGTCAGGGCAAAGCGCACATACCCCTCCCCGTGGGCACCAAAACCAATCCCAGGGGTGCAGACTATGTCTGCCTTCTCTAGGGCGCGCTTTGCGAACTCTATCGACGAGCCGTTGACTTTCATCCAGACATAGAATGTAGCCTTGGGAGGCTTCACATCGAATCCCAGTTCTTTCAAACCGTTTACTAGGACATCTCGCCTGCGCTTGTATACTGCCTGCATCTCTTTTATGTGACCGTCACCGTCGCGCAGGGCGGTGATACCTGCGATCTGTATTGCCTGAAAGATACCGGAATCTATGTTGGACTTCAGCTTGGCAAGGGCGCGGATTACATCTTTATTTCCGCAGACCCATCCTATCCTCCAACCGGTCATGTTGTAGGTCTTGGAGAGGGAGTGAAACTCAACGCTCCTGCGCTTGTCCTTGTCCACCTCTAGTATGCTGACTGCCTTGTACCCGTCGTAGACTATCTCCGAATAGGCCATGTCTTGGACCACGATGAGGTCGTACTTCTCCGCAAAGTCGAGCACCTTGCGGAAGAATTCGTAGTCCGCCACCGCAGAGGTGGGGTTGTTGGGATAGTTGAGGTAGATTATCTTGGCCTTGTTGAGCACATCCTTGGGGATGGAATCCAGCTCGGGCAAGAAACCGTTCTCTTCTCTCAAGCCCATCGCGTAGACCGAGGCACCTGCCAGCACCGAGGCGTTTCTATAAGGAGGATAACAGGGATCGGGAACGAGGTTTACCTCTCCCGGATCGTTTACCGCAAACGGTAGGTGGGCAATGCCTTCTTTGGATCCGATGAGGGGCAATATCTCGGTCTCGGGATCGAGCTGGACCCCGAACTTCCGCAGATACCACCTGGCTATCTCCTCCCGCAACTCGGGCATGCCCTGATCCATGGCGTAGCGATGATTGGCAGGGTCCTTCACCGCCTCGCACAGGGCGGATATGACGAAGTCAGGGGTGGGCATGTCGGGATCGCCTATGCCTAGGTCTATAACATCCCTACCCTCTGCCTTGGCCTGACGCTTGGCCTTGTCTATCTCTGCGAACAGATAAGGTGGAAGCTTGTCCAGTTTGGACGAGAACCTCATGCTCTATACCTCCTCATAATACGCGGACCTTCTCTCCTTTGCCCCGCAACCTTCCTCGGGTATCGAATATCAACTTGGCGTTCGCCACCACGAAATCGTAATCCACATTATCGTGATCGGTGGTAAGGAGGACGCAGTCGTAATCGCCCACGGCTGACAGATCGCTTATCCCCCGCATAGGGCCAACACTCGTCCTTATCTCCTCGACCCACGGATCGTAAAAGTCCACCCGCGCCCTCTTCTCCAAAAGGAGATTCATCAGCTCTATTGCAGGGGATTCGCGGGTGTCAGAGACATTTTTTTTGTAAGCCACGCCTAAGACCAATATTCGACTACGAGACAGGGCCAGTCCCTCCTCGTTGAGGATGTCGGTGAGGCGGTCTAGGACATAGTGGGGCATGTAGTAGTTTATCTGACTGGCCAGTTCTACCAGACGAGGTTCTATTCCGTAATCCCTCGCCTTCCAAGTCAGGTAGAGGGGATCGCAGGGGATGCAGTGCCCCCCTATTCCCGGGCCAGGATAGAAGGCCATAAAACCGAACGGTTTGGTCTTGGCGGATTCGATCACCTCCCACACATCTATCCCCATCTTGTGGCAGATCATGGCGATCTCGTTTACTAACCCTATGTTTACACTGCGGAAGGTGTTTTCCAGGAGCTTGACCATCTCTGCGGTCCTGGCGGAAGAGACCCTGTAGACCTGCCCTACCACTGCCTCGTAAAGACTGCTCGCTATTTCACCACACTGGGGAGTAATACCCCCGACGACCTTCGGTATGTCCCGCGTCTTGTAGACCGGATTGGCAGGATCGACCCTCTCGGGCGAGAAAGCAACGAAGATGTCCTTCCCCACCTCGAAACCACAGCCCTCTATCCGCTTGGCCAAGAGCTCCTCGGTACTGCCGGGATAGGTGGTGCTCTCCAACACCACTAGCATGTTATCGTGTAACCTTGGGATAAGGATCTCCACCGCAGAGATCACGAAAGAGAGGTCCGGATCGCGGGTCTTGCGCAAGGGGGTTGGGACGCATATCACCACCACATCTGCGCCTTTAAGGCAATCGGGATCGGTGGTGGCGGAGAAGTTCCCCTCTACCTCTTCCAGACTTTCGCTTGGGACATCGGATATGTAACTTACTGAGCGGTTTAAACTATCGACCTTCTTGGAATCTGGATCGTAGCCGATCGTCTTGAAGCCCGCCCGGGCAAACTCCACCGCCAGGGGCAGACCGACATACCCTAGCCCCATGACGGTGACCTGGGTCTGCCTGCCCTCGATTTTTCTCTGGAGCGCAGATGCATTATCCGACATAGCCAAGTATTTTAACACCAAACCAGAGGGATAGGAACTAAATATAACAGATCAGGCCCGAGGAGTCAGTCGCCTTCCTCTTCCGTCAGATAACGGAGGTCAACCTTATCCTTGTCTCTCCCGCTTGCGCTTTTATTTTTTATGAGGTGAGTCTTAGATATAAATGGGATAGGTAAGCCGTCTATCTCCACGACACTTCTGTTCTGATAAGCCTCAGCGAAATCCACCCCATCGATAGAGGTAAGAATGTCTATACGACGGGGATATACCCCGATTTGGAACACAATGGAGTTCTGGGCAAAGTCCTCTGGGGAGATATTCAAAACCGGGGCACCAAACTCCACCACGGCATTGTAGACTTTAATCGCATTTTCGGGAGAGGCCTCTACCCATATATCTATATCCCCGGTAGCCCGCACATAGCCGTATACCCCCATCGCATAGGCCCCAACTACCAAAAACCTAACTTCGTTTTTTAATAAGATTCGTAATATGTCTTTGTAATCTTCGTTTAGCAAGGTTTTCTCCCTTCAAAGACCATAACTCCACCGTGAGCTCCCAAATAAGGCGCAAACGCTCTTGAGGACTGCCTGGCACAAAAGGGATGTCCTCTTCCCGCCCAATCTTCGCCAACCTGACCTTATCCTTTCGCACCCTCATCTCTATATTATACCCCCTACAAGAGTCGTGAGACAGATTCTTACAGAAAGATTTCGTCTCACTTGATTATCTCTACCAACTGGACCTTGGCGTTGGGCCAGGAAGACATCTCCCTCATGTGCTTGCGGAACCATATTGCCTGGCGTCGGGCGTACTGATAGGTGCGGTGGGCAAGTCTGTCTTTGGCAGTCTCCAGGTCCATCTCCCCTCTAAGGACTGCCTCCATCTCCTCAACCCCTAACACCTTCCGCGCGGTCTTGCTAAGGCCTTGGGAGGATATCTCCTTAAACCGCTCCACATCTTCCTCGCTCAAGCGGTCAAGGCGCGCCCTGATCCGCCTATACAATACCTCTCGAGGGGCAAGGTGGACCGTAAAGACTATCTCTTTTGCCAATCTGCCGATCCCCCCTTCCCGCCTCTGCCACCAGTAGGAGATAGGCCTGCCCGTGCTGTAATATACCTCCAAGGCCCTCACGATCCTGCGCAGGTCGTTGGGATGTATCTTTTGCCCCGCCACCGGATCCACCCTGCACAGCTCCCGATACAACTCTCCCCGATCCCTCACCAACAGACTCCGTCGCAATTCGGGATCTTCCCCTGCGAACGGAAACAATCCCTCCATGAGGACCTTTACATACAGACCGGTGCCTCCAACGACTACCACCGGTCTCCCCTCCTTCCAAAGGGATTCGACGACCGGCCGGGCCAGATCCAGATACCTTGCCACATTGAACTCCTCTCTGGGAGATATAAAGGAAATAAAGTGGTGGCGGACCTCTTTCATCTCCTCTTGTGAGGGGGGAAAGGTGAGGAACTCCAACCCCCGATAGACCTGCATGGAATCGGCAGATACTACCTCCGTCCCAAAGGACCTGGCTATCTCTATTGCCCGATCTGACTTGCCGGTGGCGGTCTGACCGACGATTGCATAAAGGACGTTATTCGACATGCGGGATTACTTTACGATGTAGAAATTCACATAATACCACACGAGGATTGCGATGAGCAACGACAAGAGCAACAATCCAATCCTTTTCATGCGGTCTTCCTCTTGCCTCGGAAGAATACCACCTTAAACCAATCCCAGAGTTTTAGCTTCCCGCTTTCACCCAACATCCTATCCACGATAAACCTGTACAGCTCCTCGGGGCTAACCCCCCTGGTGAGCCTGCCGTCCACTGCCCAGGAAATCGTGCCCATCTCCTCGGAAACTATTATACAGATGGCGTCGGTCTCCTCGGAGATCCCTATCCCTGCGCGGTGGCGGGTTCCCCTGACATCGGGGTGGCGCTCACTATCGGTGAGGGGGAAAAGGCATCCCGCTGCGATGACCCTGTTGCCCTTTATCACCACTCCCCCGTCGTGCAATGGGGTGCCGGGATGGAATATGGTCTCTATCAATTCCGGTGAGACGATGGCGTCCAGTTTTATACCGGTATCTGCGTAGCCCCGCAGTCCTATGCTCCTCTCTATCGCTATGAGCGCACCTATCTTCTTCTCTGCGAGATAACTCACCGCTATGGTCACATCCCTTGCCAGCCTCTCTATGGACTTCCTGTCCAACATCAACCTGCCCAAAAGCGGATTCTGACCGAGACGGGCCAATCCCTGCCTCAACTCCGGCTGGAACAATATGACGAACACCAAAATCGATATGGCAAACACCTTCCCCAGCAACCAGGTCAGGGTGGTCAGGCCTACGAGGTTGGATAGCAGGAACACCAGGGCCAGTACCACTATACCCCGTATGACATAGAAGGCCCTGGTCCCTTCCAAAAACAGCATCACCTTGTAAAACAGGTACCAGAGTATGAGTATCTCAATTATGGCCTTCCACCAGACTATCCCCATAGCCACTCCAACAAGGCCTTTTGAACATGCAACCTGTTCTCCGCCTGATCGAATACGATGGAATTAGGCCCGTCTATCACATCGTCGGCTATCTCCTCACCCCTGTGGGCGGGCAGGCAGTGCATCACCAACGGACTACCCAAACGCTTCACTACATCGGAGGTGAGTTGAAACCCCTTGAAGTCCTTGATCTTTCTATCGTGCTGGGACTCCTGCCCCATGCTCACCCACACATCGGTGTACACCACATCCAAGGCGCCAAGGCCCTCCAGCGAGTCCACCAGAGATATCGTCTTCCTGCCCCAGTTCTTTACACCTATGGCCTCGGCATCCCTCATCACCACCGGAGAGGGCCGGTGATTGCGGGGAGTAAAGACCCGCAGTGAAAATCCGAATATCGCAGATGCGAACATCAGCGAGTGCAGAACATTGTTGCCGTCCCCGATGAACCCGACCCTCACATCCTCTAAGATGGGGAACCGTTCCCAGATGGTAAAGACATCCGACAGGGCCTGGCAGGGATGGAACATGTCCGTAAGGGCATTTACCACCGGGACCGAGGAATACTCCGCGAACTCTACCAGGTGGGCCTGATCAAAGGTGCGGATTATCACCCCGTAGACATAACGACTGAGCGTGCGGGCGACATCCTTCACGGCCTCGCGCTTGCCCAGCCCTACCTCCTGGGCGGACAGGAACACCACATCCCCGCCTAATTCCTTTATCCCCACCTCGAACGACACCCGCGTGCGGGTGGAAGGCTTCTCGAAGAGCATGGCAAAGACGCACCCCGAAAGGGTGCTCAACCTGTGCCCCCGCCTCCGGGTGGCCTTCAGGTCCTTAGCCCGATTGAGGACCGGCCAGAGGTCGTCTGCAGTGAAGTCCTTAAGACTGAGAAAATGCCTCATCCAGCACCTCTTCCAGCAAAAGCAGTCCCTTCTCCAAGTACTTATCCTCTATGTTCAGTGCAGGCATAATCCTCAAGACCGTGGTGTGGGTGCAGTTCACCAGCACGCCCTTCTCCAAGGCCCTTTCCACTATCTCCTTGCAGGGGACGGTCAACTCCACTCCCCACATAAATCCTTTGCCCCGGACCTCGCGTATCCTGCCCGGCCAGCGCTTTTTCCAGGACTCAAACCTCGCCCTCAACTCCTCGCCGGTGCGCCTCACTCGGGCAATCAACCTGTGCTTCTGTATCGCCTTAAACACCGCAACCCCCGCCCTACACACCAACGGCCCGCCTCCAAAGGTGCTAGCGTGCATACCGGGCTTAAAGGCCTCTGCAACCTCCGCCCGGGCGACCATCGCCCCGATCGGCAGGCCTCCGCCAAGGCCTTTAGCAAGGGTGAATATGTCCGGCTCCACTCCATATCCCTGGAAGCAGAACCAGTCCCCGGTGCGCCCCATACCGGTCTGGACCTCGTCGAATATCAAGAGTATCCCCTTTTCGTCGCACAGCCTCCGCAGGGCCTTTACATAGTCGGGATCGGCAACATTTATCCCGCCCTCGCCCTGTATGAGCTCCAATATGACCGCGACGGTCTCGTCGGTGATTGTGGATTCCACCGCTGAGATGTCGTTGAACCTCACCCGTTTTACGCCCGGCAGGAGGGGATCAAACCCCGCCTGATAGGCATCCTGTCCGGTGAGGGTAAGGGCACCGAGCGTGCGCCCGTGAAAGGAGTTCTCCATGGTGATTACCTCGTACTTGCCCTTGTCCCTTCCCCAGGCCCGGGCCAGTTTCAACGCGGACTCCACCGCCTCTGCCCCGGAGTTGCAGAAGAAGACCTTCGCGGGGAAGCCAACCCGATAGGTCAACTCCTTCGCAAGCCTGGCCTGAGGGATGTGGTAGAAGTTGTTGGGCAGGTGGATCAGCTTGCTCACCTGATGCCTGACCGCGTTCATCACCTCCGAGGGGCAGTGCCCAAGGATGGAGACACCCCATCCCGGGAAGAGGTCTATGTACTCCCGATGGTGGATGTCCCACAGCCGAGAGCCCTTGCCCTTTATAAACACCCTCGGCATGCGGGTGTAGGTGTTCATTATTAGGTCCTGATATATCTGGTATACCTCGTTTTCACGCATAGGGTTATATTCTAACCCAAACGGGTGAGGTTTTGAATTAGAAAGATAAAGCGTTTCTCTCCACCGGACAGAAAAGGTATAATAGTCGGATATGCGAGGGCTCAATGGGCATACATCCCTTTTGACCGACCGCTACGAACTCACCATGGCCCAGACCTACCTCCGGGCGGGCCTTGGGGATAAGACTGCCAGGTTCGAATACTTCTTCCGCTCCCTGCCCTTCGACGGGGGATATCTGGTATTTGCGGGACTGCAGGACCTGTTAGAGGCGATCGTCAACTTCCGTTTCGGGGAACGGGAGTTGAGGTTCCTTAAAGAAGAGGGGTTCTCTTCCGAATTCTTGGACTACCTGCGGGAATTCCGCTTCCAGGGCGACATCTACTCGGTAAAAGAGGGAGAGATCGTATTCCCTATAGAGCCACTAGTAATAGTCGAAGGGAACCTCGTGGAGACCCAGATCGTAGAGACACTCGTGCTCAACACGATCAACTTCCAATCCCTAATAGCCACCAAGGCCAAGCGGGCCCAATGGGTGGCAGGACCCCGTCTCATCGCCGACTTTGGACTCCGACGGGCCCACGGGCTCGGCGGGATACAGGCCAGCCGGGCCAGCATAATAGGTGGGTGCAGTGCGACCTCAAACCTCATGGCTGGGCTGTTGTACGGGGTCAGGACCGTGGGCACGATGGCCCACTCCTTCGTACTGGCCTTCCCCGACGAATTGACCGCCTTCCGCGAAT
Organism: Candidatus Omnitrophota bacterium; assembly: GCA_015494465.1. GTDB lineage: Bacteria > Omnitrophota > Gorgyraeia > S143-82 > S143-82 > S143-82. The sequence goes on from WGBD01000007.1 coordinate 21,104, forward strand.
ACGCCAGGGCAAACCCCGACGACTGCGTCTTGCTGATAGACACCTACGACACACTCAACAGCGGACTGCCAAACGCCATCACCGTTGCCAAGGAGATGGAGCGATCCGGACACCGACTAAAAGGCGTCCGGATAGACAGCGGGGATCTGGCCTACCTATCCCGCAAGGTAAGGGAGAGGCTGGACGCAGAGGGGCTCGATTATGTGAAGGTGGTGGTCTCCAATCAACTGGACGAGTTCGTAATCCGCTCTCTGCTAGAGCAGAGAGCCCCGATTGACTTCTTCGGAGTGGGCACCCGTCTCATAACCGGCCAACCAGATTCTGCGCTGGACGGGGTCTACAAGTTGACCGTTCTGGACGATGAACCCAAGATGAAGATCTCTGACACCTTAACCAAGGCAACCCTGCCCGGCAAGAAGAAAATCCTTCGCTGTCGCGACGAAAACGGATACTTCCTCATGGATGTGATATGCCTTGAGGACGAGCCCTTGCCGAAAGAGATGTACCATCCCTTTGAGCCCACGAAGCACTGCAAGATCAAGGGATCTGCCGAGCCACTTTTATTCAAGGTGATGGAAAAGGGACGGATATTAGAGGATACACCCGACCTCTACGAGATCGCAGGATACTGCAATCAAAGGTTCTCTCACCTACCTGAGGAGCACAAGAGGTTCGAATATCCGCACACCTACAAGGTAGGGATAAGCCCAAGATTGCGGAAGGTGCGGGACCAGCTGATGGAGATAAACCTGGCTCAAAAGGAGGATTAGAGATGAAGGCCTTGGTGGTGGTCGATGTGCAGAACGACTTTATACCCGGCGGGGCCTTGCCGGTGCCCCGAGGAGACGAGGTAGTAGCGGTGATAAACCAACTGATGCCAAGGTTTGATCTGGTCGTGGCAACCCAGGATTGGCACCCCAAGAATCACCTGAGCTTTGCCTCCAACCATCTGGGGAAAAAGGCCTTTGAGACCGTAGACCTCAACGGTATCCCCCAAACCCTATGGCCGGATCACTGCGTCCAAGGCACCTCGGGGGCGGACTTCGTGAAAGGTCTGGACCTACGCCCAATACAGGCCATATTCAGGAAAGGGACTGACCCGGAGGTGGACAGTTACAGCGGTTTCTACGACAACGGCGGGAAGACCACCGGTATGGCGGGCTATCTGAGGGAAAGGGGCGCAAAGGAGATATATGTAGTAGGACTGGCGGGAGACTACTGCGTCTACTACACCGCCAAAGACGGGCTGAAAGAGGGATTTACTACCTACCTAATAGAAGACGCCACCCGCTCGTTAGACGAGGAAAACTTTGCCCGTATCAAGCAAGAACTCACCTCTGCGGGGGCAAGGATAATAACCTCAAAGGATCTGGAATAGGCTTACACCCGCCTGCGTCTGAACAGGAGAAGTGGCAGGCCCGTTAGCAATAGGGCCCCGCTCGCGGGCTCGGGCACCATCGCCGGAAAGCGGAATTCGTCGTATCCGGTGATGGATATGTCGTCGAAGTAGAAGACGCTATCTTTCTTGAAGTCGGTATCAATGACCACCCTCGGGCGGAAGTTGTAATGGCTGGTCATCCTGAAGATCCCGTAAACGAACTGCCATCCCGGGGTACGGGGATCCGCCAGAAGATTATCGTTGTTAGGCTCGCCGTTCAGCCCGGTACAATAAATGTCGCTTAGATCAAGGTACACATGACCGGCTATGGCCTTGGGGAAGTATACAAAACCGCTCACCACCACTTCAAATGGCTCGGACCAACTGGTGTAAGGCCCAACGGCAGCAACGCCCCAAGGTTTATCGTTATCAATCTTGGTGTGCATCCTAAACGCGTAATCCCCAAAGGCCACTGCGTCACTGCTGACCGACAGATCTGCCATGTAAGATACATTTATGTACCAGTGATTGGTCGTCCCCTCCTCTGCGCCACCGTTCTTCACCACCGTCCAGTAACCGTCCCCGATCGCAGAGGGATCGATCCCGGTGATCAAACCCGAGTCAAGGCGGTAGAGGGCGGACGAACCTACTTCGGGAAACGAAACTAGGACGAAAACCGCCATTACCAAGAACCACTTAACCCTACCCACTCTACTCCTCCTTGTTACGAACCCGAACTTACCTTATCTCGTCAGGATAGCACACATCTCATACATATTCAATAAAAACATTTAAAAATGTCGTTAATTACTTGGGCGCCTTGCAGCGCTCAACCGCTTCTGGAGGGTCAGGAGTTCCTGGTGCCTGCGCTCCTTCTCCTTAAGAGGGACATCGTCCTTTAGGGAACTGGCCTTGGTAAACGGACGGGGGGAGTACTTGAATATGTAAGCGTTGTCAAACCTTATCTCCTCCAGTGCCCTGCGGGTCTTCAAAAAGTCCTCCTCCGTCTCCCCGGGAAAACCCACTATGATGTCCGTGCTGAGGTATCCATTGGGGACCAGCGCCCTGTAAGTGGCGATCTTCTCAAGATACTCCTCGTAGGTGTAGCCACGGTTCATCGCCCGCAGAATGCGATCCGATCCCGACTGCATAGGCAGGTGAAGATATGGCCTTATGTTCTCGTGGCTGGCCATCACCTCGAACAGCCTTCGGTGGGCGTCTTTGGGATGGGAGGTGGCAAAGGACAGCTCCCTCACCCCCTCTATGCGGGCCACCCTGTCCAAGAGGTCGGGGAAGTCCATCCCGCCGGCATAGGAGTTCACATTCTGCCCCAGGAGCATAAAAGAGAAACGCCCTGCGGAGACCAGCATCCTCACCTCTTCCACCACATCCCTCCAAGGCCTGCTCCTCTCCCTGCCCCGGACATAAGGGACTATGCAATAGGAACAGAAGTTGTCGCATCCCTCCATTACTATAACGAAGGTGGGCTCGGTGCTTTCCCCGGTTGGTACGGTGAAGTAGGCCCCTCGGGAATAAAACTCATCCGATCTGCGCTCGCCTCCCACGAAGGCCCATCGCCTTTTGGCAGAGACGATGTCCTCCAGGTGCTCCACCAAGGTGTAGAGGTCGTTGGGGCCACACACCAGATCCAGGTAAGGGGCCTTCTTGAAGGCATCCCCTTTCCACTCCTCGGCCATGCACCCCAACAAACCAAATACCTTCCTCTGGCCTCTGGACCTGGCACTCTTTGCCAAAAGGCCCAGTATGCTGAAGACCCTATCCTCTGCGTGCTTGCGGACCGCACAGGTGTTAAACAATACTACATCCGCATCTTCCCAATCGTCCACCAACTCCGCCCCCCGCCGACGCAGGGCCCCTGCCAGGATCTCCGAATCCCGCTTGTTCATCTGACAGCCAAATGTGCGGATGTAGACCTTGGTCGGCATGGTATCGACCGGAACACCCTCCTCGCAAAACACCTACAGGGGGAATTATAACACCAGATCACTCTATCCGAAAGCCACATCGAGTATCATCATGACCAGAAAACCGAGGATAAATCCCCCGGTGGAGAGTTCGGTATGGTGATTGCGCTGGGATTCGGGGATCACCTCCTCCACCACTACGAACACCATCGCCCCGGCTGCAAAGGCCAAGGCGTAAGGCAACAGCGGTTTGGCCAGAAGGACTGCCCCTGCACCGATAACCGCTGAGATGGGTTCGACTACACCCGAAAGCTGTCCATACCAGAAGCTCCTTAGCCGGGATAACCCCTCCCGCCGGAGGGCAATCGCGACCGCGAAGCCCTCAGGGAAATTCTGTATACCTATACCGACTGCAAGGGCAATGGCCCCCGCAAGGCTCGCCTCTGGCAGACCGGCCGAAACCGATCCGAACGCCACCCCGACCGCCAACCCCTCGGGGATGTTGTGCAAGGTAATGGCCAGGACCAAGAGGGTACTCCTCTGCCAGGAGGTCTTTACCCCTTCTGCCTCTTCCCGAGGATAACCGATGTGCAGGTGGGGTAGCACCTTGTCGATCAAGCGCAGGAATCCCGCCCCTAACAGAAACCCCACCGCAGGGGGAAACCAGGACCCAATGGGATGATTGCCCGACATCTCTATTGCTGGGGCAAGGAGGGACCAGAAGCTGGCCGCCACCATCACCCCTCCCGCAAAGCCCAGCATGGTATCCAGGAGCCTTTGGTCGAACTTTTTGGCGGTAAATACCGCACCTGCTCCTAGGCCAGTAACCCCCCAGGTGAAGATCCCGGCGATTAGGGCCTGAAGGATAGGACCTCGTTCGCTAAACCAGTCCGGCATCTCTAGCTCCCCAAGATCTAACTAATGTTACTACACAAAGAGGGAGACGCCCAAACGAAATCAGACGCCTCCCTCTCCGCGTACGGACTACTTTAAGAACTTCCCCACGAAGGGAGAAGATTCCCCCCTGCGCAAGAAATGGCCGGAGGGCCCTTCCCCGAGGAACTCAGAGAACCAGGACTCGTGTTCTATCTCCTCGTTGAGGATGGCCGAGACCAGCTCGTAGGTCCTGTGGTCCTTACCTATAGTCATCTTGCAGAGCTCGTTGTAGCCGTACACCGCACATCGCTCTGCCTTTACCAGGACCTCCAAGATGGCCTTTACATCGGTAGGATCTTTGGGCAGATTTGCCGGCGGACAGGCAGAAAGATCGTGGAACTCCTTCATGCAATCGGGCAACCTGCCTCCCAGCTCGTAAATACGAGGAACGAGGGCCTCGAAGTGATTGCGATCCTCTATCCTAGCGGTTTCTGCTATCTCCTTCAATCCCTCCCCTTCCAAACCGATCAGGTTGGCCCTAAGGATGGTGTAATAGTAATAGGTAGTCAACTCCGCAGAGGCATTCCTGATCAGTAGATCCAACAACCTATCAACATCCACACCTGCCTTTTTGACGATGTCGATTGCGACCTTTGCCATCTTCTTACCTCCTCTTGATCACTAGCTCACACTCTAACCCTAACCCGTGTAGACTCTAACTTTAACTCACTCCTACCACCTCCTTCCTTAATCGTATTATATACTAAATAGTAATCATTACTGATTATTGTCTAAAAAAATTTCACTTCCTACACTTAAGGCATATACCCTCCAGGACCACCCTCTTCCCTACGACCAACCCGTACTTGCGCACGACTTCGGGTAAGGGAAGCTCGTCGTAGGAATCACAATGGAAGTCGTAGATAGCGTGGCACTTAAGACACCTAAAGTGATGGTGCTGGTCGAGGTTGGGCTCAAACCGTCTGTCTTCTCCGTAACCTTCCACCAACTTCGCTATCCCTATCTCTGAGAATAAGTGCAGGGTACGGTAGACGGTATCGAACGAGATGTTAGGCAGTTTCCTTCGCACCCGCTTGTAGATAGCGTCTGCGGTAGGATGGTCCTTTGCTCGCATAAGTTCCTCGTAGATAATCCTGCGTTGAGGAGTAATCTTCAGGCCGTGCTCTGCGCACTTTTGGTAAAAGTCTTCCATTGTAGCTTGCCCTGTTTTCTTCATAGAAGATACTATATAGTAATCATTCCTATTTGTCAATATGATTTTCACTTTAGGGTCAGTCGAAACGCAGAATTCGAGGTGTAGAGACTATTATCCCCGTCTTCTCCGTCCGCAGACCGCTCCCAGTAGTCCTAAGGAAAACAACACCGCGGTAGCAGGTTCAGGAACGACATTGCTGGGTATGCGCTCCTTTACATAGAGGGAGAACTTATGATCCGTATAGACTGGATCCCAGTACTTATCTGGTCCGAGATCGGGTAGATAGAGGTTGTCAAAGAGCCCCGATAGGCCAACATCGGCGTATATAAGGTCGAAGGCAGAGCCTACCACAGGGCTGAATCCACTCCACAGGTCGACTACGAGATCACCGTTGAGGGTTATAGAGTCACCTACATGGAGGTAATCGTAGTTAGTCCCTTGGCCGTATCCTGCTATGTCGAGGAGAAGTGCGGATCCATCCTCTAAGAACAAATCCCCATTTACGGTCAGCGTACCGGTTAGGCCGGGACCAAATCCTATCCGTATATTGCCGCCGTTTTTATTGTGCACATCCGCATTGATCTGGCCGTAACCGATAATATCTGCGTAGTCGTAGACATCGTGGGCGTCTATCCTGCCCCCCTTGAGATTAATTCGTCCACCGGGCCAGATTATCACCTCATCGGAGACATTGAGATAACCACTGGAGGCCAAGTCGTAAACACCTCTCTCCCCGATTACCACCCGACCAGCGTGATTGGTTCCGGCGGTGTGAGTAAAGTGTCCACCTATCTTTTCCATACCAGCGACCTCGAGGGTGCCGTTGGAGAGAAGATATGTAGAGGTATGGCTGGGGTTAGACGCCAGGAAGAGATAGCCCCCTACTGACACCATACCTGAATGTTGGCTAAACTCCGCCTGCCCGTACTTAGCATCACCTACATAAAGATTATGCCCTACCTTTAGCGTTCCTCCCCAAAGATCGTAACTCCCCTTTGCGTTTTCTCCTATAGCAGGCCCACGGGCTATAGAAAGGTCACGGTCTACCACCACGCTGGCGCCTTTTTGAACGAAGATACCTTCACCCTTGGCCCCGATCAATGAACTGCTACTGCCTCCCTGCAATCCGTGCAGTACCAACACACCATCCCCTGAAAGCTCATACCTACCGAAGGATCCCTCTGCTACCCCAAGCACGAATGTCCTGTTCACTACATGCCTACCACCTTCGTTTGAAAAGTAGGCTTTGGAATCCTCTCCATAACCCAAAAAGAGAAAGTCCATCTCGACGGAACTTTTATCCGAAAGGCTGTAGACACCAACACTACCCTCCTCGTAACCAAGGTAGGCCCAGTCCACGGTGAGAGGATCTTGCGCCCTATGGGCAAAGGTTCCATAACCACCTCGGCCTCCTAACTTCATACTCACCAAACGAGGAGTACTACCAGAAGGGCCGGTCCAGGTGAACTTCCCATTATTGTAATGATAGCTCCCCCGAGAGGCCTCTCCGCCTATCTCTGGTCCCAAAAACAAGGAGGCAACCTTATTATCGCCTCCCTCGTGATAAAAGTAGGCATACCCATCGGTGGCGCCTATCCTCTCCTCGGAAGCGCCATTGTCTCCTAAATCCAAGGTGCCCCCTTCCAGAGAAACCAGACCCTCGTCCACCAAGACATTCGGGGAAGAAGGGTCCCCTATTCGCAACAACCCACCCGACTCTATAAGTGAGCCGTAATGGCGCACCTCCAGACTCCCCACACGCATCTCGCCGTTTGCCAAGCGCAACGATCCGGTATTTCCAAGGGTACTAGACTCCGCCCCGACTACTACATCGGCATCCGATCCCTCAAACAGACCACCTTCTTGATAGTACCTCGCCAAAGAGAACGAACTACGAGGAGTATTCCCTATAGACATCGATTCCGTACAGGAAAGCTTGGTGTCTGGACCGATCATGGAAAACACACCACCCATCTCTACATCCAGAGATTTGGTTGCGTAATAACCCTGTTGAAAGGAGATCCCGGCTCGACCTGCTCCACCGACTTTTGTAGACCTAAACCACAAGATGTTTCCGAGAGGGCTATAATTTATCCTCAGAAAGACCGGGAAAAGTCCGCTTCCTTGGGAATTCATGTTCAAGGAGTTGTAGTTCGAAGCGGAGGACTGCCAGGTACTATAGAACACCTCATAATAATAGGGCGACAATCCTATTATGTACACATCCGATCCATTGGGAGGCACCCCTCGCAGAGAAGGTCCGTGGATCCAATTGTCGCCGTTGTGCCAATCCTTGTCCCCAGCCGAACCCGTCCAGTAATAATCTTCCGCATAGGAAGAGAAAAACGGAAACAACACCAGGGTGGAAATCGCGATCAACGAGGCAGAGAGCTTTCTAATTATCATACCCAACCTCCTTTATTTCCAAGACGATACGATCCAAACTTAATCCATTTCTTGCAAAAAAGATTCCAATCTGCAAAATTCCTCCTCTCTTATAGAACGATCAACTCCCAAGCCCACCCTAGAAAGAGGAAACAATGTGCAACTGCTTAAACTGCAACGAATTGGAAGGATAACCTCGGGATTAAACAGGGTGGAGAGAAAAGGGGGCTCGGCGGCCAACCCTCATTTCCACGCCCACCAAAACCCACCTCACTGTAAATAAAGTTTACACCAATGACAAAAAAGTGGACAGTTCAACCACCCTATGAGACAGATTCTTTCTGGAAGATTTCGTCTCGCGAGGCGTGGGATGGCAAGCGAAAGGGGAGTGATTGTTCGTCAGGTATACGGGAAGGATTCACCGGTAAGGCGCTCGTAGATCTCTATGTACCTGTCCCGGGTGGCCTTGACCACTTCTTCAGGCAGTTCCGGACCGGGAGGGGTCTTGTCCCAGTCGAGGGAGTTTAGGTAGTCTCGCACGAACTGCTTATCAAAGCTCTTCTGTGGTCTGCCTACCTCGTAATCGTCGAGGTACCAGAAACGCGAGGAATCGGGCGTAAGGACCTCGTCTACGAGGTACACCTCCCCGCGTTCATCCACCCCGAACTCGAACTTGGTATCCGCTATGATGATCCCCCTGCTCAGGGCGTAGTCGTGGGCCTTGGAGTAGAGTTTGAGGCTCAGGTCCCTGATCCTGTTAGCCAAGTCCGCCCCTATCAACCGCTCCACCTCTCTGAAATCTATCTCTTCGTCGTGCCCCTCTTTGGCCTTGGTAGTGGGGGTGAATATCGGCTCGCTCAACCTCTCGGACTCCCTCAAACCGGGGGGCAACTTCACCCCGCTGACCTCACCTCTTTCTTTATAGGAGCGCCATCCCGAACCAGTAATGTATCCCCTGACGATGCACTCCACCGGTATCACCTCGTACTTCTTCGCCAGCATGACCCGACCAACTAGGTCGGATTCGTGCTCTCTCAATTCGGGAAACATCCAAGATACGGTGCTGGCGTAGGAGGAGACGAGGTGGTGGTCTACATCTTGGGAGAAGAAATCGAACCAGAACCTGCTCATCAAGGTCAATATCCTGCCCTTGTCGGGTATGGAAGTGGGGAGGATTACATCAAAGGCGGATATCCTGTCGGTGGCTACCAAGAGGAGGTAATCCCCGAGATCGTAGACATCCCGCACCTTGCCCCGGCGCAGTTGTCCAACTGGGAGATTGGTTTCTCTCAACACGGGCATCTCGCCTCGCGGTCTACTTGCCAAGTGCCTTCTTAAACGCCTTGGTAAGGGCAGGGACCACCTCAAACAGGTCCCCGACTATACCGTAATGGGCAACCGAGAATATGGGCGCGCTTGGATCGTTGTTTATCGCTACTATGCACTTGCTGGACTGCATGCCGACCAGGTGCTGTATCTGTCCGGATATACCCACCGCTATGTAGAGTTTGGGACAGACGGTCTTACCGGTCTGACCTACCTGATGGGAATAGGGGATCCATCCCGCATCCACCGCGGCCCGGGAGGCGCCCACTGCAGCTCCCAAGACCTCTGCCAACTCCTCCAGTAGTTTGAAGTTCTCGGGCCCCCTCAAGCCCCTGCCTCCAGAGACGATTATGTCCGCCTCAGATAAGTTGACGGTAGAGGTGACCTCTTTGACTACCTCAAGGACCTTGGAGCGGACATCCAGATCACCTTCTTCCACCCGCTCTACTATGACCTCGCCCTTTCTGGCCTCATCCCGCTTCGCCTCGGGGAAGACCTTGTGCCTCACGGTGGCCATCTGGGGTCTGTGTCTCGGGGTGATGATAGTAGCCATTATGTTTCCCCCAAAGGCAGGCCGGGTCTGGAGGAGGTTTCTCGTCTCCGGGTCCACATCCAATCCGGTGCAGTCTGCGGTGAGTCCTGCCTGCAACTGCACCGCCACCCGGGACACCAAGGCCCGACCTATCGCAGTGGCCCCGGAAAGGACTATCTCCGGACGGTACTTCTTTATCAACCTGGTGAGGATAGAGGCGTACTCCTCGTCTACGAAGTGGCGCAGGGAGCTGTCCTCTACCAGATAGACATTGTCTGCCCCACGATATATCAATTCCTCCACCTGATCCTTAACATTCTCCCCTAATAGGACTGCCCCCACATAGGTGTTGAGTTTGTCCGCCAACTCCCGGGCCTTGCCCAAGAGCTCAAAGACCACCGGCTGGACCTTGTTCTCCTTCTGCTCGGCAAATACCCACACTCCCCTCCAGTCCTCGAACTTGTCCCGCGGGCCTTCCTCGCGGATTATCTCCATGGCGTCGAACTTACACACCTCAACGCAGGCCCCGCATAGGGTACAGACTGCGGGGTCTACTACCGCCTTCTTCTCCTCGTCTATGTGGAGGGCACCAAAGGGACAGACCTGCACGCAGGCCTTACACCCAACGCACTTGTTCCTGTCTATCTTCAGCATCGCTATCTCCTCTTTTCTACTTCAACAGGGGCAACAACTTCTCTACGAGTTTGTCTGCCATCTCTTCGGGTGATTCGCCCTCTATTATCTCGTGTTCACCCGTTCGCTCGGGAGTGAATATCTTTACCACCTGAGTCGGGGAACCCTTTAAGCCTATCTTGTCGGGATCGACATCCAGGTCCTCGGCGGTCCACCTGGGTATCTCTACCTTCTTGGCCCGCATCTTGCCTCTCAGCGAGGGAGGACGGGGCTCGTTTATCTCCTTTACCACGGTGAACAACGCGGGCAGGCTTACCTCTACCACATCGTAGCCTTCCTCGGTCATCCGTTCCACGACTGCCTTTTCCTCGTCTATGGAGACTATCTTCTTCACATAGGTAACCTGGGGCAGATCGAGGTGGGTGGCTATTCCCGGTCCGACCTGAGCGGTATCCCCGTCGGAGGCCTGCTTACCGCAGAGTATGAGGTCGTAATTGGCGATGCGATCTATCGCCCGGGATAGGGTATAACTGGTGGCATAGGTGTCGCTACCTGCAAAGGCCCTATCGGTTATGAGTATCGCCTCGTCCACCCCCATTGCGATGGCCTCTCGCAGGGCGGATTCTGCCTGAGGGGGGCCCATGGTGATGGCTATGACCTTGCCACCGTGTTTTTCTTTAAGGCGAATGCCTTCTTCTATGGCGTACATGTCAAAGGGGTTTATTATCGACTGCACCCCTTCTCTGACGAGGGTATTGGTCTCGGGATTTATCTTCACATCCGCGGTGTCGGGGACCTGTTTTATGCAGACTATGATGTCCATTACTTCAGGGCCTCCTTTATGAGGTGCTGGGCGATGACATTTCTCTGTATCTGGTTGGTCCCTTCGTATATCTGGGTGATCTTCGCGTCGCGCATGAACTTTTCTACCGGATACTCTTTCATGTATCCGTAGCCTCCAAACAATTGGACCGCATCGGTGGTCACCTCCATGGCAACATCCGAGGCGAACATCTTGGCCATAGCGGATTCCTTGGCTATGTCGGTGTGCCCGGCGTCGGCCATCCTGGCAACGCTGTAGACCAAGGCCCGCGCTGCCTCTATCTTGGTGGCCATGTCCGCCAGCATCCACTGTATCCCCTGAAACGAGGATATGGGCCTGCCGAACTGCTCACGCTTGCGGACATAGTCGAGGGCCAGGTCAAAGGCACCTTGGGCTATCCCCAAGGCCTGGGCAGCGACTCCCGGACGGGACATGTCGAAGGTCTTTAAGGTGATGATAAAGCCCATCCCCTCTCTCCCCAAGAGGTTTTCTTTGGGCACCTTGCACTCGTTGAATATCAGCTCCCGGGTGGCGGAGGCCCTTATACCCATCTTGTCCTCTTTCTTACCGAACTCAAACCCCGGCGTGCCCTTCTCAACTATAAAGGCCGACGCCCCCCTCGGGCCTTTCGCCTTGTTGGTCATGGCGATGACCACATATATGTCCGCCTCACCACCGTTGGTGATGAAGTGCTTGGTCCCGTTCAATACATAATAATCCCCTTCCTTACGAGCGGTGGTCTGGATGGCAGAGATGTCGCTTCCAGCGGAAGGCTCGGTGACCGCGAAGGCGGCGAGGGTACCTTCAGCAACCCTGGGAAGGTACTTCTTCTTCTGCTCCTCGTTTCCGTAGAGTATTATGGGGAAGATCCCTAATGCGGTCGCTGCGTAGGTTACCGCCACTCCCCCGCAGGCCCGGGCCAATTGCTCGGTGACGAGACACAACTCCAGCATACCTTTGCCGTTCTCCACCAGTCCACCGTACTCCTCGGGCACGAACAACCTAAAGAAGTCCGACTGGGCCAGGATCTTCATTATCTCGTGAGGGAACTCGTTCTTCTCGTCCAGCTCCTGAGCCACGGGCATAACTTTATCTCTGGCTATCTCCCAGGCCAAGTCCCTTATCTCCTGCTGGAATTCGGTCAATAGGTAATCCATATCTGCCTCCTCTAAATATCCGACCTCTACCCCTCGAACTTCTTCACCACAACTGTGGCGTTGTGGCCCCCAAAGCCAAGCGAATTGGACATGGCAACCCTGACCTCCATCTCCCGCATCTGATTTGGAACATAATCGAGATCGCATTCGGGATCAGGATTACGATAGTTTATGGTCGGATGCACTCTATCCTCGTAGACGCTCAATGCAGTGGCCACGAGCTCTACTGCCCCCGCTGCACCGAGCAGGTGCCCAGTCATGGACTTGGTGGAGCTGATGGCCAGCTTATAGGCGTGATCACCGAACACCTTCTTTATCGCCAGGGTCTCCAGTTTGTCGTTCAGCTTGGTGGATGTGCCGTGGGCGTTGATGTAGTCGACATCCTCTGGTTTTAGGCCTGCATCCTCCAGGGCCAAGGCCATTGCCCTGGCTCCACCCTCTGCCTCGGGATGTGGTGCGGTCATGTGATAGGCATCCCCAGTCATCGCGTAACCTACTACCTCTGCGTAGATCCTCGCCCCTCGTTTTTTGGCGTGTTCGAGCTCTTCCAATATAACTATACCCGCACCTTCTCCCATGACGAAACCGTTCCGCGTAGCGTCGAAGGGACGAGACGCGGTTTCGGGTTGGTCGTTGTAAGTGGATAGGGCCTTAGCAGCACAAAAACCACCTATACCCACCGGGGTAATCGCTGCCTCCGTTCCGCCCGCAAACATCACATCTGCGTAGCCCGATTGCACGATCCTAAAGGCATCGCCTATCGCGTGGGTACCGGTCGCACAGGCGGTCGAGACGCAGGTATTGGGGCCCTTTAGTCCCATGTATATGGAAACCATACCCGAGGCAAGGTTAACGATCATCATGGGTATGGTAAAAGGAGACATCCTGCTGGGGCCTTTTTCTAAAAGGACTAACAACTCCCTCTCCAAGGTGTGCACTCCACCGATCCCTGAACCGATGATCACCCCCGCCCTATAGGCCTCAGGGGCCTCAAACGGTAAAGGAAGCCCTGCATCCTTACCTGCCTGAAAGGAGGCATGGAGGGCGAATTGTATAAACCTGTCCATCCTCCTCAATTCCTTCTTAGGCAGGTAATCGGAGGCGTCGAACTCTACGATCTCACCTGCTATCTGGGAGTCAAAGGCACTAGGATCGAAGGAACTTATCCGCCTTATCCCGCTTTTCCCCGAGAGAAGGGCCTGCCAAAACTCCTCTTTCCCAATGCCAACGGGCGAAACGACACCCAGACCGGTGATTACGACCCTGCGCTTCATGGATTGTCGGAAGGGATTGCGACTAGCTGTTAGCCAACTTTTCCTCTATGTACTTTATAGCATCCCCCACGGTGGAGATCTTCTCTGCGTCCTCGTCGGGGATCTCCATGCCAAACTCGTCTTCAAGGGCCATGACCAATTCAACGGTATCCAGGGAGTCGGCCCCAAGGTCGTTCACGAAGGAAGACTCAGGCTTGACCTCCTCTTCCCGGACGCCCAACTGCTCTGCTACGATCTTGATCACCTTCTGTGCGACATCGGACATAACCGCCTCCTTTTTTTAAATTAAACCATTCCCCCGTCCACCAAAATCGTCTGACCAGTTATGTAATCGGATAAGGAACTGGCCAGGAAAAGGCAGGTATTGGCCACATCTCTGGGTTCCCCTAACCTCTTAAGAGGTATGTTGGACATAAGCCTTGCCTTTACCTCTTCCGAAAGAACCTCGGTCATCTTGGTCTTTATAAAGCCCGGGGCTATTGCGTTTACGTTTATCCCCCGCGAAGCCAACTCCTTGGCGACGGTCTTGGTGAAGGCGATCACGCCACCTTTTGAGGCAGAGTAATTCGCCTGCCCCACATTTCCCATTACGCCTACCACCGACGCGATGTTTATTATCTTACCCGAGCGCTGTTTCATCATGACCTTGGCCACCGCCCGGGTAACGAGAAAGACCCCTTTAAGGTTGACCGCCAGCACCGCATCCCAGTCCTCTTCTTTCATTCTCACGAGGAGATTGTCCCGGGTGATGCCGGCGTTGTTAACTAATATATCAACTCTCCCCCATTTGTCAACAACTTTGTCCACCAGTTCCTGCACCTGTTTATCGTCGACAACATTGGTTGCTGCGTAGATGCACTCAGCCCCAAGGGCCTCCAGTTCCTTGCAGGCCTCCTGCAGGTCTGCCTCGTTCAGATCGCAGATGCATATCCTGGCCTCGTGCTCGGCAAATACCCGTGCGATCTCCCTTCCTATCCCCCGCGCACCTCCGGTTATGAGCACCACCTTTCCTGCGATGTCCTGAGAGAACTCGTAAGCCATCTCTATGCCTCCTGTTTAAGACACCACCAAGTTTACCAACTTGTTTGGGACCACTATCACCTTCCTTACCTCTTTCCCCTCGAGATAGCGTTTTACCTCTTCCTTGGCAGAGGTTTCTACCTCCTCCCGCGAGGCACCAGCGGGTAGTTTTACCCTGCCCCGCACCTTTCCGTTCACCTGCACCACCCACTCAATCACATCCTCCTTGAGGTACTCGGGATCGTATTCCGGCCACGGGTGGTTCACCAACGGACCCTTGCCTCCTATCCTCTCCCACATCTCCTCGCATGTGTGGGGGACGAAGGGGTAGAGAAGGAGTATCAACGACTTCAATGCGGTCATAAAGACATCCTTGGGTATCCCCTGGTCCCTGCGTTCGTAGATAAGGTTGACCAACTCCATAATGGAACTGACCGCGGTGTTGAAGTGGAAGTCCCCTTCCATGTCCGCGGTCACTTTCTTTATGGTGCTGTGGACCTTCTTCAAGATTATCCTGCCCACCTCCGGATCCTCTTTCTCGCCGAGGTCCTCGTAAAGTTGGAGAAGGTTCCAGACCCGGTTGAGGAACCTCCACACGCCCTCAACCGCCCTGTCGTTCCACTCCGCGTCCTTGTCCGGCGGACCTATGAAAAGGATGTATAGTCTCATCGTATCCGCACCGAATCTCTCTATCAGGGCATCGGGGCTGACGACATTCCCCTTGGACTTGGACATCTTGGCCCCGTCTTTGATGATCATCCCCTGGGTAAACAACCTCTCAAAGGGCTCAACGAAACCGACATAGCCCAGATCGTAAAGGACCTTGGTGATGAAGCGGGAGTACATCAGGTGAAGTATCGCGTGCTCGACCCCGCCTATGTACTGATCCACCGGAAGCCACTTATCGACGAGTTCAGAGTCAAAGGGCTTGTCCTCGTCGTGCGGTGATATGTACCTGAGGTAGTACCAGCTGGAGTCCACGAAGGTGTCCATGGTATCAGTCTCCCGCCTTGCGGGAGCACCGCACCTCGGACAGGTGGTGTTGACGAACTCCTCTACATACCTGAGCGGGGACTCGCCGGTGGGTCGGAACTCCACCACATCGGGTAAGAGGACCGGCAGGTCCTCTTCCGGGACCGGGACTATTCCACACTTATCACAATAGATTATAGGTATAGGCGCGCCCCAGTACCTCTGTCTGGATATTAACCAGTCCCGCAGGCGGTAATTGACCTTCCTCCTGCCCCAACCGTTCTCCTCTATCCAGTCCGCAATCCTCTCCTTGGCGGTCTCGCTGTCCATCCCGTTGAACTGGGCAGAGTTGACCATAATCCCGCTATCCTCCCATGCGGACTGGGACAGATCCGCCTCGTCGTGGTGGACTACCTCAATAATCTCTAGATTGTAGCGCCTGGCGAACTCCCAATCCCTCTGATCGTGGGCGGGAACTGCCATAACCGCTCCGGTGCCGTACTCAGTAACCACATAGTTGCCCACCCACAAAGGAACGCGCCTGCCGTTCACCGGGTTTATCACGAACAGTCCGGTAGAAATCCCCTTCTTGTCCGCTACCGCTCCCCTATCCCTATGGCGCTCCCTCAGGACCTCGTCTATGAATTCCCTAACCGCATTACGGTTGGGACTCATGGCGAGGATCTCGTCTATGTACTGATAGTCCGGTGCCACGACCACATAGGTAACACCGAATATCGTGTCTATTCGGGTGGTAAAGCAGGTTATCCTGAGGTCCGATCCCTCCAAGGGAAATTCTATCTCCACGCCCTCGCTCCTGCCGATCCAATTCTTCTGCATCAGCTTTACGCGGGCAGGCCAGTGTTCCAACAGTTCCAGATCGTCGAGTAGCCTCTGGGCGTAGTCGGTTATCTTGAAAAACCACTGCTCCAATTCCCTCTGTTGGACGGGTGTGGAGCACCTCTCACAGGCCCCGTCTATCACCTGCTCGTTCGCCAGGACCGTATTGCAGGAGGGGCACCAGTTCACCGCTGCCTTCTTCTTGTAGGCCAGTCCCTTTTCGTAGAGTTTCAGGAACAGCCACTGCGTCCACTTGTAATAGTCCGGCAGGCAGGTGGTTATCTCCCGGTCCCAGTCGTATCCTATCCCCCAGCTCTTTAACTGGCTCTTTATGCGGGAGATGTTGCGCAAGGTCCAATCCTTAGGGTGGATCTGATGCTTTATCGCTGCGTTCTCCGCCGGCAATCCGAAGGCATCCCAACCCATCGGGGAGAGGACGACGAACCCCCGCATCCGTTTGTATCTGGAGACCGCATCGCCTATCACATAATTCCGGGCGTGGCCCACGTGCAACTCCGCAGACGGATAGGGGAACATAACCAGGGAATAATACTTTTTCTCCTTAGGCGTGCTGGCAACATCTACATTGAAGACCCTCTCCGCATCCCAGCGCCTCTGCCACTTTCTCTCTATCTCTCCAAACGGATAACCCATCACAACCCCCTTGATAAGGCCATCCTATCAGTCCTCCACGGGATACGATCCCAAGACTTTCATAAACTTACACCTTTTCTCCAATTCGTCAAGTGCCAGTTTCACCCGCTCTTCCTCGACATGCCCTTCGAAGTCTAAGAAGAAGTAGTAATCCCAGGCCTTTACCTTGGAGGGTCTAGACTCTATCTTGGTGAGGTTGATCCCCCTGCGCTTGAAGGGCAGTAGCATGTGGTGCAAGGCCCCAACCTCGTCCTTTATGGAAAACAGGATCGATGTCTTGTCCTTACCCGTGGGTCGGGAGATGTGCTCGCCTATCACCAGGAATCGGGTATAGTTGTGGGGAAAGTCCTCTATGGAGCGGGCCAAGACCTTCAGCCCGTAGGTCCTGGCTGCCAACAAGCTGGCTATAGCCCCTGCGCCCTTTTCCTTCTTGGCCAACTGGGCAGCGTAGGTGGTGCTCGGCACCTCCTTCAGCTCTACCCCTGGAAGGTTGGCCTCCAACCACATCCTACACTGACCGAAGACTATGGGATGGGAATAGACCCTCTTTATCTTCCTCAATTCGCAATTGGCCAGGAGATTGTGGGATATCTCAAGCATAATCTGGGAGCATATCTTCAGGTCGGTGTCTATGAACATGTCCAGGGTGTAGGTCACCGCACCTTCTATCGAGTTCTCCACCGGTACCACGCCGTAATCTGCCTGTCCTTTCTCCACCACCGCAAAGACATCCCTTATGTTGAGACACGGGCTGTACTCGGGACCAGAACCAAAGCGCTTTTTGGCTGCTTCGTGGGTAAACGAGGCCTCTGGACCCAGGTAGGCGATCGTAAGCCTTCTCTGTAAGGCAAGGGAGGCGGATATTATCTCCCTGTAGATCGCCTCCAGGGCCTCGGGAGGCAGTGGTCCGCTGGAAAACGACTTCACCTTCTCCAAGAGTTCTGCCTCCCTAGCTGGATCGAATATGGGATAATTATTCCTGCGCTTTACCTGCCCGATCTTCTGACTCAACCTGGCCCTGCGGTTCAGAAGGGCGACTATCTTCTGATCCAGGGCCTCTATCTGGTCTCGCAACTTCTCCAAGTCCAAGGTCTACCTCCTCCTGAGTCAATTCACCCAAGACATGTTCAAATTCCTCTAACTTCGGCAACTCGTCTAACGAGCCCAACCCGAAGTAATCCAAAAACTGTTCGGTCGTGGCGTACAAGAAGGGACGGCCCGGAACCTCCTTCCTCCCCTCTATCTTTATCAATCCCTTCTCGAACAGCCCCTTTATCACCCCGTCACAGGCAACCCCTCTTATCTGCTCTATCTCTACCTTGGTTATAGGCTGGCGATAGGCGATGATGGCAAGGGTCTCCAGGGCTGCCCGGCTGAGCCTTTCCTGGCGGTATATGGAATACAGCTTCCGTATCCAAGAGGAGAACTCCGAGAGCACGAATATCCTGTAGCCGTTGGCAATCTTACGGATGCGAAAGCTCCGGTTGGTCTCTTCGTAGATGCGATTTAATTCATCTATTACGGTAGGGACATCCGAAGGCTTCAGGTCCATTCCGACCACCTCGCACAGCTCCTTGGGGCTCATGGGGTGGTCTGCAACCATTAGCAAGGCCTCTATCAAGCGCATAAGCTCCTGATCAACGCTCATGATAGCACCACCTGCTCGTTCCGGTACAATTCTATGTCCCCAAAGGGGCTGGTCTGCCTTATCAGGACCTCACCCAGTCGCACCAACTCTAGGACCGCAAGGAATATGGCAACTATCTCCAGCCTGCTCCTGGCACGGGCAAACAGGGCATTTACTCGGATGTGCCTGTGATCCAGTAAAAGGTGGAGCAACTCGTGGATCTTCTCCTCTACGGTGTAGTGTTCCATCACTATCTCGTGGACTGCACTTACATCGTTCACGCTGTGGAGGACCCGAGAAAAGGCGGTGAGGAGCTCGAATACATTGTTGGCGAGGACGATCTCGTCGGGTTCGAACACCTCGTCTACTTCGGGAAAGACCCTCCGGGGAAACCAGTCCTGCCTCTCTTCCTCCCTCTCCCTGAAGTACTTGGCCAGCTCCTTGAAGAGCTGGTACTCTACTAGCCGGTCCACCAGCTCCTTGCGCGGGTCTTCCTGTTCCCCCTCCTCCTCTTGAGGTGTAGGGAGCAACATGCGCGACTTTATCTGCATAAGGGTGGCTGCCATTACTAGATAATCACCCGCCACATTAATGTCCAGGGCTCGCATCATCTCTATGTACCGCAGGTATTGCTCGGTTATGTAGGCGATGGGTATGTCGTAGATGTTTATCTCGTTCTTCTTGATGAGGTAAAGCAGGAGGTCCAACGGCCCCTCAAATATGTCCAGCTTTACTTCGTAGGACATAGCTCCTTGCGAATCCTGTCCAGGATACCGTTCACGAACTTATAGGCCTCTTCTTCGCCGTACTTCTTGGCCAACTCCACTGCCTCGTTGATCGAGACCTTAGGAGGGATGTCCTCCGCAAACAACAACTCTGCAGTACCCAGCCTCAGTATGTTCCTGTCCACCACTGCCATCCTGTCCAACGGCCAGTTGGAGGCAAATTTGGATATCGCGGAATCGATTTCTTCTCGATGTTCCTCTGCCAGGCGCAACAGGCGTCTAGCGAAGTCCAAGACCTCGGGATCGGGGAGTCCTTCTATGTTGATCACCGAATCGAGACAGTCCAGGGCAGAGGTGCCGTTTATGTCCGCGGTATAAAGGGCCTGCAAGGCGTATTCCCTGGCGAGGGTGCGCTTTCTCATCGTGCCTTATCCAAGCGACTCCATCAGGTTCACCATCTCCACTGCGGTCCTGGCGGAATCCCGTCCCCGGTTGCCCAACTTACTGCCCGCCCTGTCCACCGCCTGGTCCATGGCATCCGCAGTGATCACCCCGTAGACGATCGGTTTCTCTAGCTCTAGGCTCGTCTGGGCGATACCCTTCGCGGTCTCTGCGGAGACGAAGTCGAAGTGAGGGGTCTCTCCCCTTATTATCACCGCCAGGCAGATCACTGCATCCGCCTTCCTAGCACACCGCTTGGCGACCAAGGGGATCTCGAAGGCCCCGGGGGTCCAGACCACCCTTATGTTCTCCTCTCTTACGCCTAAGCGCAGGAGCTCGTCTAGACAGCCCTCGAGGAGCATCCGAGTAAACAACTCGTTAAATCGGGAGACCACCACGCAGAACTTGGCCTGGCTATTGGAAAGCTTGACCTTTATCTCCTCCATAGCAACGCCTCCTTTCCCTGAACCCACGCATCTAATTTACCACACATCTTATTGATTTTACTTCAACAAGACGGATATGGGAAATCGAAAATAGTCAGCAGGCCTTATCCCTAGAACGAGTAAACCCAATAAGGGAAGAGAAATCTAATTATGGCCTCACCTTTGAAAAGGCATATCACCGCCCCCAAGGCCAGTGCAGGACCGAAGGGGAGGGTATTGTCCTTGTAACGGATCAGCTGATAGATCCCGATAACACTGCCGACGAAACAGCCCAGGAAGAAGGAAAGGATAGCGCACTTCCAACCCAAAAAGGCACCTATCATTGCCTGCAATTTTACATCGCCCCCTCCCATTGCCTCTTTCTTGAATATCCACTCCCCAATTATCCCCACGACATAGACCAGAGCCCCTCCAGCAAGGGCCCCCACGAAGGAGGCCCACAATCCCTGAAGGTGGGCCTGTTGACCGTGGAGCTGGGGATGAAGAAAGCTGATCACCAGGCCTAACAGCATCCCACCGAGGCTTACCTCATCGGGTATGATACGGTGCTCCACATCCACCAGGCTCCCCACCAACAGGAGTGAGAAGAATAGGATAAACGCGAACATCTCAGGGGAAAGCCCCCAAAAGTAATAGCAAAAGACCCAGATGAATGCACTCGTCAGCTCCACCAAGGGGTACCTTTTGGGTATCCTGGCCCCGCAATACCTGCACCTCCCCTTCAAAAGGAGATAACTTAGGACCGGTATGTTGTCCTTCCAGGCCAAGGGATGCCTACAGGCAGGGCAATAAGACCCAGGGGTGATTATGTTGTTCTCCGGGGGCTCCTTTGGCCAGCGGTAAATGCAGACATTGAGGAAACTGCCCCAGATCAGTCCTATCACAGCGAAAAAGAGCATCCATCCCCAGTCAGGTACGGAAAGAAGTATCTCCTCAAACATCATTGCCCCTCGTTGGCCTGCGACTCTTTCTGACTTTTCCTGGCTATCAGAAACGACTCCACTAAAGCCCAAAAGAAGATCACCGTAAACAGGACCCCCCACAAAAACACCCGCCGCAGGACCGAGAACATGTCGACATCGAGGTCCATTCCCCCGCCGTTCAATAGGACGCTGGGATCGGAGAACACCGCGGAGTAAAATTCCCAGGCTATCCGCAGGGGCTCACTCATCCCCCAGAGGGAGACTAGGGCAATACCTATGAAGATCAGGCCTTTCAACCACCTACCGAGGTAAAGATGACCCAGCCCCGGACACACAAGGCTGAGGGTAACCGCGTAGAGCTTACTCTTCTTCCTTCCCGTCCTTCTTGCCACCTAGCACCTCTTCTTTCAAGGGATACCGCCCACAAGAGAACTCCCCTTCCGGGCAGTAGCCCAATAACTCACACTTGGGTCCTACTGGCTCGAACACCACTGGCAGAACCGCCCTAACCAATTCCAGCATCTTGTAGGCCAAGGCCCTTATCTCCCACTGGGCCCGGGTACAACAGCGTTGGGCGAAGAAGTGGATGAGCTCCCGGGTGTTCATCGTTAGCACCAACTTGGTCTCGCAGGCATTGGGTAGGATGTAACGGGCGTCCTGATACACGCTTTCACCCTTTGCCCCGTATTCCTGTTCCAGGATAGCGATCAGTTCCTGATAGGCGGTCTCGATACTGCTGATCACATCCAGGAAGCGTTTTCTGGCGGTATCCACCTTCTCAATGCTTGGAGGGATGACAAACGGCAGGTCCTTTAGCTCTACATAACGCTGGCTCTGCTGGGAGTAGGAGGCTATCCTGTGCCTCACCAACTGATGAGAACAGGCCCGAGATATCCCCTCCACTGCAAAGGTGAAGCTCACATGCTCCAACGGGCTCTCGTGCCCCGAGCTCACCACCTTGCGCACCAATGCCTCCTTCTTTTCCACCGGGATGGCCTTTAGATCCACATCCGCTATGCTACCCTTGTAATAGCACTGTCTACAGGCGAGGTAGATGACATCCAAAGGGAATGGGGTGTGGGAAAGGAGCTCGACCTTAAGGGTTCGCCTCTGCATACTCGTAAGCACCTATGTTTCGATAGCGTTCGTACCTCTTCCTCAGGAGCTCGTCTATGGGGAGGGAACACTTTTCCTTCAAGTCCTTATCCATGTGCTCCGCAAGTATCCTACCCGCCTCTTCGGGATAGCGATGGGCCCCTCCTAATGGCTCCGGTATCACCTCGTCTATTATCCCGTAGTGGAGAAGATCGTGGGCGGTCAACTTCAGGGCCTCAGCAGCCGACTCCACCCCTTCTCCGCCCTTCCAGAGTATCGCAGCGCAACCCTCAGGGGAGATAACCGAGTAATACGCGTTTTCCATCACCGAGACCTTATCCCCCACACCGATACCAAGTGCTCCCCCGCTACCACCCTCACCTATCACATAGACTAGTATGGGCGTGCGGATAAAGAACATGTCCCGTATGTTTTCCGCTATCGCGTGGGCCTGTCCCCGCTCTTCAGCACCTATGCCCGGATAGGCCCCAGGGGTATCTATAAACACGATAACCGGCAGGCCCGCCTTCTCTGCCAACCTCATCAACCTCATTGCTTTTCTGTAACCCTCCGGGTGGGCACACCCGAAGTTGCGGTAGATGTTCTCCTTTAGGTTCCTGCCCTTCTGGTGCCCTATCACCATCACATATCGCTCTCTGAACCTGGCGATCCCGCCTATTATGGCCTTGTCGTCTGAGAACAACCTGTCACCGTGCAACTCTACGAACCCCTCCATAAGCATGTTTATGTAATCCAAGGTGTAAGGGCGATCGGGATGGCGGGCGAACTGGACCCTCTGCCAGGCAGTTAGGTTGGAGTAGACCTTCTTCTTCATCTCCTCCAACCTGCGCTCCATGTGCCGGATCTCCTCCTGAAGGTCAACCTGCTTGTTGTGGGCAAAACGGCGCAACTCCTCTATCTTCTTCTCCAACTCAACTATGGGCCTTTCCACATCCAATATCACCTTCATCACTTCACCACCTTGACCTCAGTCCCCTTAGGGACTATAGCAAACAGCTCCTCCACATCCTCGTTGCGCATCCTCACACAGCCGTTGGTCTCGTAAGTGCCTATGGTCTCTGGGGAGGTGGTGCCGTGTATACCGTAGGAGCCGTTCCCGTAGTCAAAACCCATCCAACGACTACCTAATATGTTCTCGGGATCGCCTGGGGGTATCGCTTTGCCGTCGTGGAAGAAGGTGGGATCCTTGAGTTTGGTCACTATCTTGAAGGTGCCTTCGGGGGTGAGGTCGTTCTTACCGGTAGAGACCTTGTAGGTCTTTATCAACCTCCCATTGGCGTACAACCTCAACTCGTTTTGGGACTTGTCCACCACTATAGAGAACTTCCCGGTGTATATGCTCAACCTCTGCCCTGGCTTTATGATGTCGGAGGTTAGGTGATTGCGCAGCTTGATGAACTCGACGGTGGTGTTAAAACGCTTGGCTATCCCGTAAAGGGTGTCCCCGGGTTTGACCACATACTCGACGGTCTCCCCCTCGATCTGCACAGGGTTGGTAATCATCGCGAAGTCTATCTCCTGAAGGAGCCGTCCTGCGGATTCCAGGAGCTCCTGGTCCTGGGCAGAGTTGAGGACACCTTCCACGATCTGCCGAGCAGATAGGTAGTGGCCTTCTTTAAACTGCCTCCTAGCCTCCTCTAGTTTGGCCCCGAGGGCCCGTTCTCCTTGAGAATCAGTACCTTTCTCCCGTTGGAGGCCCGCCTCCACGCGGGGGCTACCCTTAGGAGAAGGCGTCTCGTTACCCGACCTAACGACAAAGAGCAGTAGCAAGAGGAGAATCGCCCCCCCTACCCAAAACGGCCACTTTATCCTCTTCCAGTCTATCCTTGCCACATCACACCCCCCAGTAATGGGCACACACCAGCGCGGTACTCACACCTATCAAGAAACCTACGAACACCTCGAACGGCGTATGGCCCAACAGTTCCCACAATCTCCCTTCCGATATCTTTCCGCTGAGGTACAACTCGTCCATTATCTTATTGAGAATCGCTGCCTGTTTCCCCGCAGCCCTGCGCACACCCTGAGCGTCGAACATGGTGAGAAAGGCTACCACGAAGGCTATGGCAAAGTAGGTGGAATCCCATCCGTGTTTAAGCCCCACAGCAGTGGCAAAGCAGGAAACCCCAGAAGAATGGGCGCTAGGCATACCTCCGGTCCCCACGAACCAACGAAAGTCGAACCTGCGCTCCCTTATAATTCCCCAGATGACCTTCAGGCTCTGGCCTACTGCCCAACCAACAAAGCCTATCCAAAATACCTTGTTATGCAAAAACCCTTGGAAGAACTCCTGCATATTTATTCAAAAACCGGGATCACTTCAACGGAGATGTCGCTCTCTACCTGAGAACCCAGCGTAGGCCTTCCGTTGTAGATGACATACCCTCGGTTGCCCTTTATGTGCTTCCGGGCCTCTTCCCTCTGGCGCTTCCTCTCCAGGTAAAGCCGTAAGCGCAGATCCCTCATCGCCTGCTTCAGCTTGTCCATGGAATTGAGAGTCCCCTGGAGTTCCTTAACCTTGGACTTTAACACCCTGTTCTCCAGCTTGACCGCAGAAAGCTGACCCTCCAACGCCTGGAGCCGGGCCTGGAGCTCGCGCTTCTCCTGGCCAGCGTAGTTCAGCTGTTTGGTGAGCATCACGATCTTCTCGTCCTTTTGCTCGAGCTGGGTCTTCAGGTCCGCATTTTCCCTAGTAATCTTCTGGTACACCTGTTCTATCCTCTCCACCCTCTCCAGTAACTCCGCGTACTTGCGTTCCAACTCGTCCTTCTCCTGTTTGAGGAGTTCTAATTCCTCGTTCGTCTTCTCCTCAGTAGATCCTCCTTTGGGAGTCGGTGCCTCTTCCGGACCGGACTCTACCTGCGAGTTGGGCCCAGTCTGGGGGGCGTAGTTGACCTCGAGCATCCCCGTGTCACTTAACACCTGGTAGGTGTGCACTTTCCACCACTGATAGAAAAACAACCCCCAGCCAGACAGCGTCAACACGAACACCAAAAATATTCCGACGCCCCGCCACATAACCGCCTCCTTGCCTAAGGACTTTAGGCCCTCTCCCCCCTCTGGCCCAATAATTATACCTCAAACCGCTTCACATTGAAAATGTTAAGAATCAAGATCAGTACGCTTGACCCTAGACTACTTTTTCTCGCCCTCGTCGGTCAAGTATACCAATCTATTTGGTCTAAGGTGAAAGCGAGGGAGGAACAGCTTTTTGAAGACGAAGGTATATATCTGAGACGGCAGTACATACAAGTACCTGCTCACCCTCCCGTTCTCCACCGACTTCACCGCAAAGTCCCAAGGGGCCAGGTATATCCAGAACATAAACATCGATGCCGTCAAGACCCCGGTGATCAGGGAGAGCAATGCGGAGAATAGCCTCTCTAGACCGAACGCAGAGGAGCTGACGAAGAAAAAGACCAACAGCTCTCTGAATATCCTGGCCACCAGCATGGAGCCAACCAACAACATACCCACGCTGACGAAGTCACCGAACTCGGTAGGGAGCACGGAGAACCGCGCCTTTATGGCGTCGGTCACCTCAGGATACGAGTGGAGAACGAGCATGAGTATAACGAAGATGGCCACCACATTGTAAACCGCCACCAACAGCCCCCGTTTGATCCCACCCAATACCGCCAAGAGGATCAACAATATAACGAAGATGTCCATCACTACCCCGCCCATGCCTCACCTCCTCAAAAGAAGACTCAATACCTCGTTACGGGACTTCGCGTTCTCCCGAAATATTCCCCTCACCGCACTGGTCACGACCGTAGCACCCGGTTTGCGCACCCCCCTCATACTCATGCAGAGGTGCTCTGCCTCGACTATCACCATCACCCCTAACGGATCGAGTCGCCGGGAAATGACATCGGCTATCTGGGTGGTAAGCCTCTCCTGGATCTGCAGTCTGCGGGATAGGACCTCCACTACCTTGACCAACTTACTGAGCCCTGCAATCCTCCCGTGCTTGGGTAGATAGGCGAGGTGCACCTTCCCGAAGAAGGGTAAGATGTGGTGTTCGCAGAGGGAGTGGAAGTCTATCTCCCGAACGAGTATGATCTCGTCGTGGCGCTCTTCTAGGGCAGTGGTCAACCCCTCCCCCGGATCTTGCCCCATCCCTGACAACAGTTCCTCGTACAGCTCCGCTACCCGTTCAGGGGTACGCACCAGGTCCGGGCGCTCTGGATCCTCTCCCAGGGCCTTTAGGAGTTCGCGTACTAGATAGACGACCCTCTCTTTATCCATATCAGATCCTCTCTCAGACCAACAACAGCCCAAGATCCACTGCCAGTTCGGGCAGGAATGGGCGGATGTCCACCTCTTGGTCCTCACAGACGATTCTAGACTCCGACAGGGAAAAGAGCTCTACATCCATGTTCAGCCTGTCACTAACCACATCCAACAACCCCTTCAACTTGGCCCCTCCACCTACCAGCAAGAGCTTCTCCGGGATCTCGCCAAACTGGCTCTCGTAAAAGTCTACGGAGATAAAGACCTCGTTACACAAAGAGGTTATCACCCTGTTGGCCAACGAGATCACATCCGCCACCGCGTTTTCTCCCTTCTTTATCGCCTCCGCGGTGTCCAACGGGACATCCAACCTCTCTTTTATAAACAAGTCTATGTCGTAACTGCCCAGCTTCACATATCGCACGAAGCTTATCTTCCCCTCCTTCAGGATCATTATCTTGGTATGTCGAGCTCCCATGTCCACCACGCACAGGGGTTGGGAGTAGAGGGGGTAAAGGTAAGACATGAGGTTGGCCAACACCAAAGAGTCTACGGAGATAAACCGAGTGCGAAATCCTATCTCCCTGACGATCGTCTCAACCTCGTCTAAATAGCCCTTGCGCACGCCTACTAATAAGACCGGCTCCTCCACCACCGCAGTGCGAGAAAAGACCATCGGCTCTACGACGACCTGCCCTACGGAGGGGGAGATGTACTTCTTGGACTCGGAAGCAACCACTGATTCCAATCTTTTCACCGGGACATTGGGGAACATAGCGTACCTGAAGATGGCATAGGCACTGGGAATGGCTATGTGGAGCCAGCCCCTGTGGATGTCCAGCTCCCAAAGGGCCTCTTTGAGGGCAGAAACTATGTGCTTCAGGGGATTGAGGTGGGTTTCGTAGGGCTGGATGATAAAGTCCTCGACTACGAACTTCCCTCTACGCTTTTCTCCTATCAGGACCTTGACCGCCGAGGATCCCAGATCAACGCATATCCTCATCCATCCCCCCCACCAGGCTACTCCTCACCAACGGGCCCACCCACACCTGGGTAAAACCCACCTCTAGAGCCAGTTCGTATATCTTTTCGAACTCCCCCAAGGAATAGCACTTCTCAACAGGAGCGCTATCCCTTCGAGGAGGCAGGTATTGTCCAACGCAGAGCAGGCTACAACCGGTCCTGCGAACATCCCTAAAAAGGGATTCCAACTCCCAAAGCTCCTCCCCCAGTCCTAGCATCACTGCGGTCTTCACCCTAGGTCCCCGGGCTGAGACCAGGAGCTCTAAGACCCTCAAAGAGCGCTCGTAAGAGGCCATAGGGCGAATAGAGGGATAGAGTCTAGGGACCGTTTCGATGTTATGGCCTACGAGCTCCACATCGAGATGCGCCACCTTCTCGATAGCCTCTTTTCTCCCCCCAAAGTCAGGGATTAACAACTCTATTTTAAGATAGGGAAAGCTCTGCTTCAAGGAGTTAACCACATCACAAAAGTGCCTTGCCCCTCCGTCGGGCAGATCGTCCCTGGTTACCGAGGTGATCACCAAGGAGCGAATACCCGCCTTGGCGATCAATTCCCGCAACCTCTCTATCTCTCCTCGAAAGTCCTCCCCTTTGGCGGCCTTCTCTACCCCACAAAACCTGCAGTTCCTTGTGCACACGCTCCCCAATATCAGGACCGAGACCTGCCTCTGGGAAAAGCAGAGCCCACGATTGGGACACCTCCCCGAGGTGCAAATGGTCTCTATCCCAAGTCCCTTCAATTCCGAGTAGAACCCCACCGCCTGGTGGGAAAGCCTAGCCTTGGGGAACACGAAAGCGGACATCTGCCTACTTCTCGGACTTGGCCCTTATCCTATCGTAGATGGACTTGAGCAGTGACCTCGCAGTATCAGGGTGATCCTGGAGGTACTTCACCGCGTTCTCCTTGCCCTGTCCCAGCTTGAGATCCCCCATAGTGTACCAGGCACCGGACCTGCTTATAATACCCAGCTTGAGACCGGCGTCCAGAAGCGAGCCTTCAAACCATATCCCTCGATCGTAAAGGATCTCGAACTCTGCCTCCCGAAACGGAGGGGCCACCTTGTTCTTCACTACCTTTGCCCGCACCAGGTTGCCGATTATCTGATCCCCCTTCTTGATGGGAGACAACCTCCTGAGGTCTATCCTAACCGAGGAGTAAAACTTCAGGGCCCGTCCCCCGGGCGTAGTCTCTGGATTGCCAAACATCACCCCTATCTTTTCTCGTATCTGGTTGATGAACAATACGCAGGTACGGGTCTTGCTTATCGTCCCGGTAAGCTTACGCAGGGCCTGGGACATGAGCCTCGCTTGGAGTCCTACGAAGGAATCTCCCATGTTCCCCTCCAACTCCGCCCGAGGGGTAAGGGCAGCGACCGAATCCACTACGATCACATCCACCGCGTTGGAGCGCACAAGGGTCTCAGCGATCTCAAGGGCTTGTTCCCCCGTATCGGGCTGAGAGACCAAGAGATCGGTCACATTGACGCCCACCTTCTGGGCGTAGGAGGGATCAAATGCGTGTTCTGCGTCTATAAAGGCAGCGATACCTCCTTGTTTCTGGGCCTGGGCGATTACGCTGAGGGTGAGCGTCGTCTTACCACTGGATTCGGGCCCAAATATCTCGACTATCCTGCCCCTAGGCACACCTCCAACGCCCAGCGCCACATCCAGGCTCACCGCCCCAGTGGGAATGGCCTCCACATCCAGGTGCCTGCTCTCCCCCAGGCGCATGATGGCGCCCTTACCGAATTGCTTCTCTATCTGGCTCACCGCCAGCTCCAAGGCCTTACGCTTGTTATCCATCGCCTGCCGGGAATCGGAACGCGCATTCTTCTCTGCAACCTTCTCAGCCATATGTCTGCCTCCTTCTTTCCTCACAGGTCAAAAATCTCCTTTACGATATTGAATATCTTGTGCGGGTTGTGCCTTATCACCTCTCCGATGTCCACCACATTGCCCAAGATCATCTTCACCCCCAAGTCCTCCTCTATCCTAGCCACATCGCCTATAGGTACCGAATACGCCCCCTCTTCTGCGTACTTGTCCAGGACCTCCTGGGGGATGGTAGTGGTATTCACCACGCAGTGGCTCACGATCCCTTTGCGGGTGTGATCGACTATTGCCTTAAGGTGATCGTAGACCGAATATCCGTCGGTCTCTCCCTTCTGGGTCATGACATTGCAGACATAGATCCTGGGAGCCTTGGTGGAGATCAGGGCCTCGGTTATCTCCGGGACGAGCAGGTTAGGTATGATGCTCGTGTAGAGGCTCCCCGGCCCTAAAAAGACGAGGTCCGCCTCCCTTATCGACTCCACCGCCTCGTCACAGCCCTTGGGGGAATCAGGATCCAAGAAGACCCTCTTTATCCTTTTGCCTGCCTTCGGGATCTCTGCCTCTCCTCTCACTCTAGATCCGTCTTCGTACTCCGCTAGCAACGAGACCTTCTCAAAGGTGGAAGGCAAGACCCGCCCCCGGATGGCAAGGACCTCGCTGGCCGCCTTTATCGCCTTCTCGAAGTCCCCAGTTATCTGGACCAAGACCGTCAGAAAAAGGTTACCAAAACTGTGGCCCCCTAATTCTGGTATATCCTTGGAGAACCTGTACTGAAAAAGGTCCCTCAACAAGGGCTCTACATCCGCCAGGGCAACCAGACAATTGCGGATGTCCCCAGGGGGCAGTATGTCAAAGGTATCCCTCAATCGGCCAGAACTCCCACCACTGTCCGCGACGGTAACGATAGCGGTGATGTTGGAGGTATACTCTTTAAGTCCCTGCAGGAGCACCGACTGCCCGGATCCTCCCCCGATCACCACCAGTCTAGGTCCCTTGGAGAGAACATGGCGATGATAGAGTATGTCTGCAATCTCGTATCTGGCCTTTTTGGAGGGGGAAAGACTGTCGATTATCAGGCCTATTATCTTCACCACGCTGACGATCAACAGCAAGAGACCTGCGAGCAGGATTATCCAATCGAACGAGGAGATCAACCTCAACGCGGAAAGGAAGTGGGTGGCACCTGCTAGGAGGAGGAAAAGCCCCAAGAGGGCCAAAGATACCCAACGCTTTAACCCGACTCCGGGATAAAACCACTTTATTAACCTGACGAGCCAATTAACTGTATCGGGAGTCCTCTTCTTCAATGAGTTTTAAGGCCTCTTCTTTCGTTTTGGCCTGCATCAGCAAGGCCCGGAAGTTCTTGTCCTTCAATAGGCGGGTGATCTTGGCAAGGGCCTTTAAGTGCGGACCAGCTGCCTCTTTAGGAGCAACCAGGAGGAAGAAAAGATAGACCTTCTCACCGTCCAAGGCCTTGAAGTCCACCCCTTTGTGGGATATGCCAAAGGCAGCGACGAGTTTATCGACCCTATCGCTCTTGGCGTGAGGAATGGCTATCCCGTTACCGATGGCAGTGGAACCCAATTCCTCTCTATTTATCAACTCCTCCAGGATCTTAGGTTCGTCCTCTGCCTTTATCTGGCCTGCTTTTACTAAGGCATCCAACAGTTCTTTTATTACACCGTCTCTGTCTTCCGCCTGCAGATCAGGAACAACGCATTCCTCACACAGGATGTCCATAATTCTCATGGTCCACTCCTTTTAGTTCGGCGTTAAAGCGACCTGCCCCCAACAATAAAATAAGCGGGTGATGGGATTCGAACCCACGACAACCACGTTGGCAACGTGGTGCTCTACCAACTGAGCTACACCCGCAAGATCCTCTACATTCTATCTATCACCAATGCGAGAGGTGGGACTCGAACCCACACTCCTTACGGAACTAGATCCTAAGTCTAGCGCGTCTGCCAATTCCGCCACTCTCGCCTGACAGAGAACGAAATCAAGTGGGTCGTGAAGGATTCGAACCTTCAACCTTGGGCTTAAGAGGCCCCTGCTCTGCCAGTTGAGCTAACGACCCAATCTCGAATTACGATTTATATCACAAAAGGGTCTTCATGACAAGAGGGATCGATGGCTTAATCGCCTTCGAAATCACTCAACACCATCGAGCGGTGGTACATCCTCCCTATCTCTTCCAATATCTCTCTACTTACTAATGTAAATTCCTCCCCCCCTATCTCTACGCACGCACCCATGTAAGGAGGGTACCAAAATGCCCTTATCTTTCTCTTGACTTCCTCTAAGCTATCCTCTTGCCTTACCCTTCTCAATCTCTCGAAATCCTCCCGAGATATGTACCGTCCTCGTCCCTGAGGAACCCTGGGCAGGTCACCCTTTTCGCGTAGTTCTTCTATCACCTCTTCGAACAAATCGAGGAGATAGTCTTGAGTCTTCTGCTCCAGGGAAAAGGCGGTCTCCTTTTCGGGGTCTATCTCGAACCTGCGCACCTTTATGATGTCTCCGGTGTCAAAGGAGTCGTCTACGAAATGGGCCGAAACGCCCCAGTACTTCATCCCCTCGTATATGGCAAAGTTGTACCCCCCAAGTCCCCGGAATTCGGGTAAAGGTGCGGGATGGAAGTTAATACATCCGAGGCGGGGTAGGTCGATCAAGGGGCGTTTGATCTTCTTCCAAAACAGAAAGGAGATCACTAAATCTACATCTCCTAACCTAACGCCTTGCAACTCTTCTTTGCCGTCGGCAATGCAGGCGTAAATGTCCTCATCCCTGACCGTTGGGATCCCATACCTCCTGGCGGTATCCGCCAATCTAGGACGCCAATGCACCGGTTTGTCTTCAGGAGGGGCAACCACCAACGCCACATCTACGCCTTTTGCAACGAGATACCTTAAGGCCTCACTCGCGGACGGTTTTCGCCCCATAAAGATTACGCGCATACCCTTTTCCTCGGATACGGAGGTCCACGCAAAGCTCCCCGGGGGAGACTCGAACTCCCAACACTCGGATCCGAAGTCCGATGCTCTATCCAATTGAGCTACCGGGGAAGGATATCTCTATCTCCCTTTCGTCTCCCCCCAAGTGTCTTATATTAATCCAAAGACTGACTTCGGGCAAGTATTCACCCGCCCGATCCACCCACTCTATCAGGCTGATCCCTTTCCGCCCCACCGTTTCCTCCCAGCCCAAGGTGTAAAGATCCGAGGGCCCAATTCGATATAGGTCAAAGTGGTAGATAGAAAATCCCTTGAGAGTAGGATACTCGTTTACCAAGGTAAAGGTAGGGCTGTTGACCTGGTCGGGATCTACCCCAAACGCACTAGCAAATCCCTTTACGAACACGGTCTTTCCCGCGCCGAGATCCCCTACCAGGCCCACGGCAAGGGGGATTTGTCCGATCCCCCTCGCTAAGTCCTGGGCCAACCTGAAGGTCTCCTCAGTGCTCTTCGTCGTATAGATCTTCTTCTCGCTCATGGCCACCAACTCGCCCCTGCATCCCCCCACGATGTTTTCTCTTCTTGATCCACAGATTCTTCCTCATCTCCTGCCACTTTCTGAACTGCTCGGGGGTGAGGATCTCTCTTACCTTAAAGGCAAATTCTACGCGATAGCGAAGGAGCTTCCTCTGAAGGGTTACTACCTTGTCTATAATCTTATCACAGGCCTGCCTGTCCCCAGAAGATATGGCCTTCGAGAGCTCCTTCCTCGCCTCCGCTATCTCCTTGCGCACTTGGCGTTGCAGTTCACGATAATGCTGGCGAATCTTGGCCAGTTCTTGCCTTTGCTCTTCGGTAAATAAGCTCTCTTCCATCCGATCGCGAACCCTCTGCCAGGCCTTTTTGGGCATCCTGGCTCCCTGTTTAGCATAGGCAGATCCAGCCACTACAAACATCAAGGCGATCACCCACAATGCAATCCAGCTCACCTTCCGCATGGCACACCTCCTTTTTTAGAATTTCCCATCCTTCCCTGGGGCCCCGTCCATCCACTTAGACACGGAGAGAGGCCTGTTTGTTCCCAAAGAGTGAAAAAAAAAACGGCCGAGAGGGACCCTCCCGACCGTTGCCAATGGTCTCAATGGCCAAACCTATCACTTCATCAATGTGTTGTGGATTATAAAGGACGCAAACACGATGGAGACCATGGACATCAACTTGATAAGGATGTTTATAGAGGGACCAGAGGTGTCCTTAAAGGGATCACCCACGGTGTCCCCAACAACCGCTGCCTTGTGGGCATCGGATCCCTTACCACCAAAGTTCCCCTCTTCTATGTACTTCTTGGCGTTGTCCCAAGTACCACCTGCGTTGGCCATGAAGACCGCAAGTACGAATCCGCTGGCCAGGGCCCCCGCTAACAGTCCCACCTCAGACGAGACCCCCAACAACAGTCCAACCGTAATAGGCGTTATAACCGCGAGCAAAGAAGGCAAGATCATCTCCCTCTGGGCGGAGGCAGTGGCTATCGCCACGCACCGGGCGTAGTCTGCCTTGGCCTTGCCTTCCATAAGGCCAACGATCTCCTTAAACTGCCTCCTGACCTCTAGGACTATCCCCTGCGCTGCTCTACCCACCGCCCGGATCGTCAAGGCGGAGAAGGCAAAGGGCATCATGGCACCGATGAACACACCGATCAACACCGTCGGGTTCATCAGGGATAGATCCAACTGTCCTCCGTGCAAGACGATCTCGTCCTTATAGGCTGCAATCAGCGCCATGGCAGTAAGGGCTGCGGATCCTATGGCAAAACCCTTCCCGGTGGCAGCGGTGGTGTTACCAAGCGCATCCAGGGCATCTGTACGCCTGCGCACCTCTGGATCCAAGCCCGACATCTGGGCGTTTCCACCTGCGTTGTCCGCTACCGGACCGTAGGCATCGGTGGCCAAGGTTATCCCCAAGGTGGAAAGCATCCCTACCGCAGAGATCCCGATACCGTACAATCCCATACCCAGGTTGTCGAAGCCACCGGTAACCTTGAAGGCAATGAATATTGCGCTACAGACCACCAATACGGGTATTAAGGTCGAGAGCATACCCACCGCTATACCGCTCAGTATCACGGTTGCGGGACCGGTTATCGCGGACTCCGCTACCATCCGCGTGGGCCTATAGGAGGCAGAGGTAAAGTACTCAGTAGACAGTCCTATCAGGATCCCTGCTACCAACCCCGATATGACCGCCCAATACACGCCCATGAAACCGGGGCCGAGGGTAAACCTGACGATAAAGTAAGAGAGGATCGCTATAAGGATCGCGGAGCTGAAGATGCCCCTGCGCAAGGCCCACAGGAGGGCCTCCTGACTGGCGTCCTCTTTGGTGTGCACTATAAAGGTACCTATTATAGACGCGATCACACCGCAGGTGGCCATCACCATGGGCACCGTCACTCCGGCGAGCCCCAACCCTGCCACCGCAGCTAGGGCCATGGTTGCCACGATCGACCCCACATAGGACTCGTATAGGTCAGCCCCCATGCCTGCGACATCTCCGACATTGTCACCCACATTGTCTGCGATAACCGCAGGGTTCCTGGGGTCGTCCTCAGGGATACCTGCCTCTACCTTTCCCACCAGGTCAGCACCGACATCGGCTGCCTTGGTATAGATGCCACCACCCAACCTGGCGAACAGGGCCTGGGAGCTGGCCCCCATACCAAAGGTCAGCATGGTAGTGGTTATCGCAGTTATCTTATCCATGTTGTTGAGCAGGTCGGGATAGCGGGTGTAGAACCAGTTCAACAGATAGAACCAGATAGAGAGGTCCAAAAGGCCCAGACCGACCACCACCAGACCCATAACTGCACCCGCGGAGAAGGCGATCCTCAATCCCCGATTAAGCGAGTGCTGGGCCCCAGCAGCGGTGCGATTGCTCGCCCGAGTGGCTATCATCATACCTATAAACCCGGAGAGACCGGAGAAAAAACCGCCAGTCAAGAAGGCAAACGGCACGAACGGAGTGAGGTACTTCTTGTAGGCCATCCAAGACAGGATCAGAAAGACCACGGCGAAGAAGATCCCCACTACCTTGTACTGCCGTTTCAGATAGGCAACCGCACCTTCTCTCACATACTGGGCGATCTCCTTCATCTTCTCGTTGCCTTCCTCGGCCCTGAGGACTTTCCAGGAGAGAAAGCCGGCAAATAGGATAGCAAGGATCGAACCTACCGGCGCCAACCACACCAGACCCAATCCACCCATATCGAACCTCCTTTTCTAGTCTACGAATATCACCTCTTCCCTGTCCGAACCCACTGAGACCATGGATATCCTTGCCCCCACGAACTCGGATATAAAGTTCAGATAGGCCTTTGCCTCCGACGGCAGTTCCTCAAACCTTCGCACCGAACTGGTATCAACCTTCCAACCCGGAAAGGTCTTATAGATCGGTACGACTGAGGAAAAGACATCTATGTCGAAGGGGAAAGTCTCCAATTCTCTCCCTTCGTAACGGTATCCCACGCAAACCTTTATCTCCTCTAAGTTATCGAGGACATCCAGTTTGGTCACGACCAACTCGTCCACCCCGTTCACCTGCACCGCGTACCTCACCAAAACCGCGTCAAACCAACCGCACCTCCTGGGACGACCGGTGGTAGTCCCGAATTCCCCACCTTTCTCCCGGATCAAGTCCCCCATTGCATCCTTGAACTCGGTAGGAAATGGTCCCTCACCTACCCGAGTGGCATAGGCCTTGGCCACGCCTATTACCTTGCCCAAGACCTTGGGGGGTAACCCGGTACCCGAGAATATCCCTCCAACCGAGGCATTAGAGGAGGTAACGAAAGGATATGTGCCAAAGTCCACATCCAACATAGTGCCTTGGGCCCCTTCAAACAATATAGTCTTGCCCTCTTCCCAGACCTGATGCAGGAGCGAGACGGTATCGCAGACGAAGTCCTTTATCCTCTCTGCATAGCCGAGGTACTCCCTGGCGATCTCCTCCTCGGAGAATCCGTCGTAACCAAACACCTGACGGTAGATCCCGTTTTTCTCCCTTATGTTGTCTGCCAGTTTGGAGAGAAACAGCCTTGGATTAAGCAGGTCCCCTACCCTTATCCCACTTCGGGCGTACTTGTCCATGTAGCAGGGCCCTATCCCTCTCCCAGTAGTGCCTATCCTGTTGGAGCGTATCTTTTCCCTGAACCCGTCTAGCTTGCGGTGGTAAGGGAATATCACATGGGCGTTCTCCGCTATCCGCAGATTCCTAGGCGAGATCTCTACCCCTTGGGCCCGCAACTCGTCTATCTCGTGCAATAGGGCCAACGGATCTACCACCATGCCGTTCCCCATTACGCAAAGTTTGCCGGGATGGAGAATACCGGAAGGGATCAGGTGGAAGGCATAACGCTTACCGTCCTTTACTACGGTATGACCTGCGTTATTACCGCCTTGGTAGCGAACTACGACATCGACCCCAGCAGAGAGGATGTCTATTATCTTTCCCTTCCCCTCGTCCCCCCACTGGAGGCCGACTACCGCCAGGTTATTATTCATAAAAGCACCCTATCGTGGTCCTTAATACATCAACCGTGGGCAGGGGAGGATTCGAACCTCCGAAGGGCAAAGCCCGCCAGATTTACAGTCTGGTGCGTTTGGCCACTCCGCCACCTGCCCGCACACCAGCCGATATTGTATAGCAAGCGGGTAGAAAAGTCAACGAGAGCTGAGAGCGGGTATCAGGGCATGTGGGATATGGCCAAGATCCCCAACAAGGCAGGGACGAGAGGGACCGGCAACAAGAGAAGATAGGGATTAACTATCCCCAATTGGGCAAAGTTGGAGGCAAGTGCAAAGGCTACATAGTACAGGAAAAAGATTAACATACCGATACCCAAGCCTGCAAACCCAACCGGCCTTCTCTGGAGCTGGAGCACGAAAGGCAATCCTATCAACGCCAAAACTAGAGGAGAAAGGGGCAACAGCGCCCTAGAGAGGATCCTGACCTTGAAGAGCAATCTGGTCTCCGGGGTCATGTTATCGCCAAACCGGCGCAGGTTCTCCCACAATCCTCGGATGTTCAACCGGGCCAAGGAGCCCTTACCGCGCAAGATCTCAGAAGGGCTCTCGCCCAGGTCTACCACCTTGCGCTTGTAAAACCTGCGCGAGGCCTGGTCAACATTACCGTTGAAGTCGAATTTATAGGTTAACAGGTCCTCAAATTCCCACTTTCCCTCCTTCCACCTGGCCCGCTTTGCCACCCACTTCTCCAGGATACGGTGGTTCCTGTCCTGAGAGAGTATCACGATCCCTTCTACCACATTAGTGCTAGGGTCGAAGGAGGAGAGAAAGTAGAGCTTATCGTCCTCGCCGTAAAATGTAACATTCCTTAGGGTCAACTTTTTTCTTTCCGAGGCATTGCGCTTTATGAAGTCCCTCTTTATGGTGTTCACGATCACCTCCGCGGAAGGAACGAACCGCTCGTTTACGAAAAAGCTCATGGCCCCCACCAACGAGGAAAACACCAGGATCGTGCGAAGCACATACCACAGGCCCTTGCCTGCAGTGCGCACCGCTATGACCTCGTTGCGATAGTTCATGTTCCCTATCACGAACATGGCACCCAACAGACTGGCAAGCGGAAAAATATTCACCAAGACTATCGGTAACATCGCGGAATAGTAGGTCAACACTATCCTTAAAGGGACCTTGTTGTCGATTATGTCCTCTAGATGCCCCACGAGGTCTCCGAACAGGTAGAAAAAGCTGAAAAATCCGGCGAGATAGAAAAAGGCCTTGATGTAAGACCGCGCTATGTACTTATCTAGTGTCTTCATGGATGTCTGCCCAACATCACTGCACCCAGCGACCCAAATGCGATATCAGGCAGGAGAAGACCCACGGGCGCTGGGAGGATCTGCTTTACTACCGCTGTCTCCGCCAAGAGCATAGTCAGATAATAGACCACGGAAACCAGTCCGACCAATCCCAAGGCTATCGAGATCTCCCTCCGGGCAGAGGTGATGCTCACTGCTAACGCTAAGACCCCCAACATGAGAGGTGCCAGGGAAAACGCGATCCGCTTCCAGATCACCAAGTCTATAGGGAGCACATCTATTCCCCGCGAAGTGTAGTCCCTTCGCAATGCCAACAGATCCCTTACGGAGTACTCCTTTACCTTTCTCGCCACCGACCGGCTAGCTTGCTTGGGCAGGTCAAAACTCATGTAATAGACGCTAGAGGTGAACTTGTAGTATCGACTGGGGTCTGCAGGATCTACCTCGTCGGATATCACGTTCTCCAACCTAAATCGCACCTTGTGAGCTGGCTCGTCGATCAACAATTGACCCCTCTTGGCTAGTATCACCCTAGGGGGACGGTCGGGTTGGAGCTGGTATATCCGAACCTCCTTCATGAGATTGTCTTTCATGTAGTAGATAAACAATATGTATCCCGGGAAGACATCTATAAAGGTGCCGGGTTCTATGTAAGCGGAAGGCCTTTTCACCCCGATCTCCGCCAGTATCTTCCTGGCCCGATAGTGACCATTCGGCTCCACCTTATCGGTAATGATAAAGGTAACGATGGACAAGAGGCAAAGCAGGAACAAGACCGGTCTAATTATACTGAACAGATCTATCCCTGCGGATTGTAAGGCAGTTATCTCGTTGTCAGCGGACATGCGTCCGAAGAGAAGGACTACCCCGGTAAGGCTGGCAACGGGTAGACTGTAGCCTACCACGAACGGTACTATGCACTTCAACAACCCAAATATCAACCCTGGCGCCACCCCTTTGTTGATGATTAGGTGAGACAGCCGGAACACATTACCCACTATAAAGACGAGTGTGCAGATAGAAAGGGCCAACAAGGTTAGGTAGAGCGCGTTACTCACCATGTAATCTCGGTAGATCTTCATCCGCATATGCAAAACACCTTCACTATCAAATCAGGATCGGCGTCTTTGAGCAACCTAGTGAGGCTTTCCAGGGTAGTGCCTGTGGTGATTATGTCGTCTACTAGGAGAACCGCCTTCCCACCCGATTGTCTAAATCTCCGAAACGATCCATTCTTAAGGGAGAAGGCCCCTCGGATCGTCTTCCTCCTCTCACTTTTGTTCTTTAATCTGTGCAGTTCTGGCTTCCAGAAGCGCACTTCGAACAGCTCAACCAGGTGGCTCTCCAACATCTCTGCTAAGGTCCTTGCCCACCACTGGGCGAGGTTGCCCGGCCTGAACACGACCCGCTTGAGCCAATGCATGGGCACGAATGTGACCGCGTCTACACTCCCCAGGAGATCCCCCTGCTCGAGCAAGATCCTCTCCGTCCTTTCTCGAATCAATCCCCGCAGGTGCCAATCACCTCCAAACTTTACCCGGCGTACCAGCCTACCCGCCCGCTGATAAGGCCAAAGCCACCACACCCCATCAGCAGAGGGGACCCGTTTAGCCTTTTCTGCCCCCAGGGAGAGATCGTACGAGAAATAAGACAAACACCCCCTACAAAGCCGGCCCCTGCCTGAAGGTGAACCGCAGAACTGGCATACCGGGGGCACGAGTTCGTCCAACACCGCACCCGTCTGAGAGAAGAGAGCTTCAAACATAAAACGACTCGACGACACCCTCCCAGAGTCCCTTTGCCTTCAACACCAGCTCTGCGATCTCCCGAACCGCCCCTGCTCCACCCCTTCTCTTAGTCACATACGAGGCCACCGACTTGACCTCCTCGCAGGCGTTAGCCACCGCTATAGGCAGACCACATACGCGCATAGGCCTTATGTCCACCAGGTCGTCCCCTACGAATCCGATCCTCTCCAGAGGGATCTGCAACTCCTCGCTCAACCTTTCTAAGGCCAATCTCTTGTTGTCCACATGCTCCAGGACTATCTCCACCCCGCAATCCTGGGCCCGGCGAGATATGGTCCGAGACCCCTTTGCGCTCATAAAGGCCACCTTGATCCCACACCGCACCAAAAGGGACAAACCCAGTCCGTCCTGTACATCGAAAGACTTGGTATCCTCACCGCTGGAGCTGTAGACGATCTTCCCGTCGGTCAACACCCCGTCCACATCGAAGACCATTAGATCGACTCGCTTGAACGCGTCAATCGGATAACTTACGATCCCATCCATAGCGTCTGTTCCTTTCTGGTCATCCTAGACCTCTTCCTCTCCAACACCTGCTTTATAAGGCGAACTGCCTCCGCAACATTGACGGACTCTGATTGGAAGATGTGATTGTCCTCACCCCAGAGTCGGTAACGCCAGCTCTCCTCTGCACTCCCTACCAGTCCGATCGAACCGTTCCTAAGGTAGGCGGATATCGCGACCTGCTCCACATCCGTACCAAGCACTACCTCCGCCCTGGCCAGAAGGGCTACCGCGTAACGGAAGTTCTTATTGAAGGAGATGCTCAAGGACCTGGAACGATAGAGATTGGATAGCATCTCCGCAATGGTTCCGTCGTCGTTAGAAGAGATCAGCACGAACCTCCGCTCGTAATCCACTAGCCTGTGTACCAGATCTGCAAAGCGGTATACGCTCCAATCTCCCCTCAGCTGAGATACATCTACCGCCAACACGATGTAACCATCCCCGGCCAACTCGCTGATTATCGACATGTAATCGTACTCTTCCCCGGAGAACCATATGCTCTCTCTGGGGAAGTCCCCAGAGAGAAAGTACTCAAGGGCAGACTCCCTTACTAACCCCCTCGCGGCGGAAAGGGCCATTGCGTACAACGGCCTCCTATTCCTAAAACCCTTGCGCAAGGCCCGAGAAAGATCCAGGTGTACACAACGATGCCCTGAGGGATTACAGTCGCTCACCCTCACGAATGGGTTGTCCTTCAACAGCAACTTGATGTGTCTTCCCGGAGCGCATACAGAGATCTCCCGAGACGGATCGTCTGTGAGCAAGAGATCGATAACGGGAAGACACATAACCGCCTTTACCCGATCGTGAGGGAACCTCAGGCAGATCCTCTCCATCCTCAATCCCCAATCCTTGCAGTTATATACCTCATCACCAGCTCTACATCCACGGACTTTATACACTTCAGATCCGCTACGCACTCCTCTAATATACAAGGCACCTTACATCCGGAAGGGACGAATATGTTGTTATCTCTTAAGTCTCCGTACAAACCAGTTATCGTGGGCGAGGTAGGGCCGAATATCGCGTATACCCGTCTGTTCACCGCGGATGCTATGTGGACTGGTCCGGTATCGTTGCCCACCACCACCCTGGCCAGCTCGGCCAAGGCAGCGAACTGGTTTATGGTGGTCTTGCCCGCGGAGACGAAGATTCTATCCTTGAACTTAGACATCTCCACTATCTGCTCGCAGAGGAATACATCGCCTGCCCCCCCAGACAAGACCACATCCCACCCAAGATCTCCCACTATCCTATCCGCTAGGGCAGAAAAGCGTTCCGCTGGCCAGCGCTTTCGCTCCCAGTTGGCTCCGGGCAAAAGGAGCGCAAAGTCCTTGCGAATCCCCCAATATTCCAGGAGGTGCCTTACATAATTCCTACTCTCTTCCTCCACCTTGAAATCGTAGTGATAACCGTCGGGCGGTATACCTAGACTACCAACTATGCTCAGATAGTAATCCACTCTATGCATAGAATCGTAATCCAGATCGACTGCGTGCATCCCCAACCTGGCCCGTTTACGGGTGTATTGCCCGACTATGGTAGGGATCTTGGCCATCTTTAGGATGGCAGATCGGGTAAAGGATCTGTGGAAGAGGATACCCAAGTCGAAACAGCGGTTGTACAGCTCCATCACGAAGCTGAATGTCTTGCCCAAGGCCTGGAACCACCTGCGCTCGTCGAACAACAACAACTCGTCGACATTAGGGTTGGCCCGAATGACATCCGCCACCCTGGGAACCACCCAACAGGATATGTAGGCCTCAGGAAAGGCCTTTCTAACCGCTCTTATAGCGGGAGTAGTAAACATTATGTCGCCCAACCAGTTAGGTCCCACTATCAGGATCCGATAGATCTTGTCCTTCTTCCTGGGATTGCGCTTCAGTTCAACCATAGCACCTGCCCGTCCCTGCGGATCGCCCCTTCTATTTCCAAGAGACTAATATACGCCAAAAGCTCGGGCCTAGGAATATCCTTTAGAGAGATCAGCACCTCCTCCAGGGCCATGCGTCCTCGCTCTCGGATCAGTTCACATACGCGCAGTCTGATAGGATCCTCTTCGGTCTCGATCGGGCCTTCGGAGTCCCTCGCTCCAGTCTGCAGGCCGAGTTCCTCCACCAACCAATCAACGGAGATCACCGGTATCGCGCCTTGGGATATTAGGCGATTGCAACCCACGGAGGTCCCGGAATCCACTGGCCCAGGGAAGGCGTAGACATCCCTACCCTGCTCCACCGCCAGGTGGGCGGTTATCAGGGCTCCACTCCTCTCTCCTGCTTCCACGACGATCACCGCAGAGGATAGTCCCGATATGATGCGGTTTCTTTGGGGAAAGGTATACTTTGCTGGGGAGGTGAAGGGTAGGTACTCACTCACCAATAGACCTCGCTCCATCACCTCTTGGAACAACCTCTTGTTCCCCGCGGGATAGGG
The DNA here is from genome assembly GCA_015494465.1 of Candidatus Omnitrophota bacterium. Classification (GTDB taxonomy): domain Bacteria; phylum Omnitrophota; class Gorgyraeia; order S143-82; family S143-82; genus S143-82. Next base: position 64,026 of record WGBD01000007.1, read on the forward strand.
CCTCGCCAGACCAGACCCCAGGACCACGACTGCCTGTCCCCCGTTCTCCAACACCGCCCTATGGACCACGGAATCTATCCCGTAGGCCCCACCACTTACCACCGCCCACCCAGAACCCGCGAGCACCCTACCCAACTTCTCTGCCATCACCTTCCCGTAGTGGCTTGGACGACGCGTGCCTACCACCGCCAATGAGGGACGCTCCAGCAGGTCCTTCCTAGCCCCCATACAGAACAAGACCAGTGGTGGATCGGGTATCTCTCGCAGTAACTCAGGGAAATCCTGATCCCAATAGCTAACGACCTTCAAAGAAAGGGAGCGCTTTAAAAACTCCAGGTTTTTCTGGAAGAAGTCCTTCCGCTCCTCTTGGAGTTTCGTCAAGGGATCACGCACTGCCTCGTCCTCTACGAATGCCTTCAAAGAGCCTCTTTGACGGGCCAAGGCCCGCAGTCTGGAACTCGATTGGGCCAGATACAACCCCGCCAGTTCATCCACTCCTAAGGGCACCCAGCACCTCCTCCGCCACCTCAGATGGTCCCTTGCCGTCGGTATCCACTACCAGGTGAGCGGTCTCCTCGTACCACCGTCGCCTCTTCTCCATCAGCTCCCGGATCCTGCCCAAGGGATCGGGGACCTGGATCAACGGGCGATTCGTATCACCCTTTATCCTCTCGTAGGCCACCTCGGGAGAGGTCTTTAGGTAAACGACCCTACCGGTATCCCTCAGTATACGCCTGTTCTCTTCCTTTATTATCACCCCACCTCCGCACGAGACCACCCGCTTGGCCTCTCTAGCAACCCGCTTGAGGACCTGGGTCTCTATGTCTCTGAAGTAATTCTCCCCAAACCTAGAGAATATCTCGGGGATAGACATGCCAGCGGTCTCCACGATCACATCGTCCATGTCTACGAATCCAAATCCCAACCTCTCTGCCAGCAAGCTGCCAGTAGAGGTCTTCCCCGAACCCATAAAGCCTATCAGGTAGATCCTCTCCATCTCACTGCCCTCCCACTACCGAGACGATCGCGTCCTCTTTAGCAGCTATAATACCCTTCTCGGTGATTAGACCGGTTACCATGTAGAAAGGCGTTACATCAAAGGCATAGTTCAGGGCAGGACTGGCCTCTGGGCAGAGCAGGACATCAACCACCTCTCCATCGTACAACCCCCGGGCGTACTTGACCTCCTCTTCTCCTCGCACCTCGATTGGTATCTCCTTGAGCCCGTCGGAAATGGAGAGGTCAAAACTGGATGTGGGCAAGGCTACATAAAAGGGGACGCCGTTGTCTCGGGCACTCAAGGCCTTGAGGTAGGTCCCTATCTTGTTCGCCACATCTCCCCGCCTCGAGACCCTGTCCGCACCGACTATCACCAGATCCACCATACCGTGCTGCATTAGGTGTCCACCGGTGTTGTCGGCGATGACCGTATGCGGTACGCCCTGTTGGAGGAGCTCCCAGGCTGTAAGCCTTGCCCCCTGATTGCGAGGACGGGTCTCGTCCACCCACACATGCACTGGGATACCTCGCCTGTGGGCCTCGTATACAGGTGCAGTGGCGGTACCGTAATCCACACAGGCCAGCCACCCCGCATTGCAGTGGGTGAGGATGTTCACCGTATCCTTTTTTCTGTCGTAGATGTCTTCTATAATCCTCACGCCCTCTTCTCCTATCATCTTACAGCGCAGGAGCTCTTCTGACTTTATCCTATCCGCCTCCTCCCGCAACCGCAGGAGCCATGATTCCGCATCCCTTCCCTCTGGACCGCCCACCCGGGACAGCATCCTCTCTACCGCCCAGCTGAGGTTGACCGCGGTGGGACGCGCAACCTTCAGGGCGGAGACCAGGGACTCGAAAACCTCTCCTGAACCTCGACTATCCCTGCCCGCCAAGTACACTCCATAGGCACCCGCTACCCCTATGAGGATCGCCCCCCTCACATGCATCTCCTTTATCGCCTTTACCATCGCATCAGCGCTGGATATCTCCTCAACCACGAACTTATGCGGGAGATAACGCTGATCTATTACCTCCACACTGCCCCGCTCGTTCACCCAGATAGTGTGATAGGCCTTTCCATCCACTAACATCTCCGTCCTCCTTTTAACCGAGGGCCAGGATCACCGGCATGGTGATCAAACCAAAGACATGGGTGTAAAACAAAACCTGGCTTATAAACGGCGTGTCTCCTCCGTACCTTTCTGAGATCACCACCAAGGATACCGCCGAAGGGACAGCTGACTCTAACAATGCAAACCACCTGAGTCCGGGCGAGATGTCCCAGGGCACTATCCGCAAGATCAACAAGACCACTATCGGTATTAGCACGAGCTTCGTCACCACCGCAGTCACCAAGGCCCGGTTGTCCACATTGCATCGCATGCAGTTCATCCCCAATATCCCCCCCATCACCAACATGGACAGGGGGAGAACTGGACGAGAGAGGATCTCCAAGGTATTCCAGGCAAAGGCAGGTAGAAACCTATCCCAGCCCAATCCCGCCACACATATCCCCAGCACGGTGGTGATAAATGGGAGGTTGAATACCCGAGACAGCGGAAGCCCGGATCTAGATCCGCTGATCAAGACCACACCCAAGGACCAGACCAAGAGGTTAAAACCGACGATAAACAAGAATACCCAGACATAGAAGACCTCCGCTTGGGGTCTGGGTAGCAGGACCGAGCCCATTATCAAGGGCATGTATCCGCAGTTCTGGAAAGAGACCACTGCGGAAAAGACGCGGGGATTCCTCAATCGAAGAGCCTTGGCAATCGCCCAAGAAAGACCCAGACTACCCAAAAGCATAGCTATACCCAACACCGGGAGGCCAAGCGCCAGGGTAAAACCGACCTGAGGAAAACCACGGCAGGTATGATAGAAAATAAAGGCAGGTAGAAAGACATCCGTGAGTAGAGAACTTATACCCTTGACCAATTCGCGGTCCAACCGTCCTAAACGGGCTAACCAATAGCCAATCCCCGCCAATACCAGGACCTGAGCAATCGCAATGCCACTTGCCCGAAAGGAGTTAAGAACTGCGGTCATATACGATTATTCTTTGTTTATAAGCACATAATTAGGCGAAAAGTCACAGGTGAACATGTAGTAGGAGTACTTCCCGCTGTGCAGGTTTATGATCACATGCAGATCTTTGTCTATCAACAAGGCCTTACTGCGGGTAAACATCGTCTTCCCCCTCTTGAAGACCGTGTGGCGATTGGCGACGATCTCCAGCTTCTTCTCGTCCACCTTCTTGCTAGCAGCACCAACCGCAGCTGCGATCCTGCCCCAGATGACCTTCCCGCCAAACACCGAACACTTGAACAGGGCAGATGTGGCCACCTTCTCTGCGACCTTTATCGCCTCGTCCTGAGAGGAGGCTCCTTCTACGGTTATCTTAACGAATCGGGTTGCCCCTTCTCCGTCTCGCACGATCATCTCTGCCAGCCTGAGACAGACCGCCTTTAGTCCCTCCAGGAAGGCCTTGTACTCTGCGGATTGACGAGATTTTATGTGGATCCCCCTGCCGTTGGCCAACAAGAAAACGGAGTCGTTGGTACTCATGTCTCCGTCCACCGAGATCCGATTGAACGATATAGAGACCGCTTCCTTAAGGGCGCTCTTCAACAAGGGCGTGCTTATACTGGCGTCGGTGGTGAGCACGCATATCATCGTGGCCATGTGGGGGAATATCATGCCCGCACCCTTTGCCATCCCCCCGATGGTGATCTTGCCCTTGGGGGTGTTGACCACCACCGCTGCCTCTTTAGAAAAGGTGTCTGTGGTCATGATGGCCATAGCAGCAGATGTGTGTCCGACGGTGTCGGTGTTCTCTACCAAAGCGGGAAGGGCATCCAATACCTTCTTCTCCGGAAATGGTACACCTATGACCCCGGTAGAGGCCAAGAGGATGTGCTTTTCCTCGTCGTAGATGAGACGGGCCAGTTTTTTTGATATGTTAAGCGCTGCCTTGTAGCCTTCATCTCCAGTACAGCAATTGGCATTACCGCTGTTTATCAAGATCGCTCGGGCGTATCCCCCCTTTACCCTTTCCCTAGATATCTTCACCGGCTGGCCGACGATGCTGTTTGTGGTGAACATCGCAGCAACATTGCATATGTCGTCCTCGCACATCACCAACGCTAGGTCCTTTTGCCCCTCTTTCTTTATTCCACAGGAAATCCCCCCTGCCTGAAATCCGTCCGGCGCACACACACCTCTCGGGACCCACTTGATCACCGCAATCCCTCCTTTTCCTCCAACCCAAATATCAGGTTCATATTTTGAATCGCCTGCCCACTGGCCCCTTTAACCAGGTTATCTATTGTGGAGACTATAAGCAACTTGCGGGGAGCAAGCAGACGAATTGCTATGTGGCACTGGTTGGTGTTGCGCACATCGAGATAACTCGGCAGGTCTTGTCTCACTACCACGAAGGGACTATTTGCGTAAAAAGACTCGTAGGCCTCCTTTACCTCCTCCGGATCCAGTCTTTTGTCGGTCTCTACATAGATACTGGCCACGATCCCCCTGTCTATTCCGACTATGTGAGGTACGAATACAAAGTTCTCTGCCTCTATCCCCAGTTGGGAGAGTATCTCTGGGATGTGCTGGTGGGTGTTGGGCTTGTACGGATAGAGATTATTGGCCATGGAGACGAACAACAGCTCCTCCCTTATCTTTCGCCCCGCCCCGGAGGTGCCGGACTTGGCATCTACCCAGATCGAACGGAAGGAAAAGTTCTTTACGAACGGATAGAGACCCAGTATAACCGCGGTGGGGTAGCACCCCGGATTGGCCACCAGGCTTGCCTTCTTTATCTCCTCTCGCCTCAGTTCTGGTAGACCGTAGACCGCCTTTTTTAAGAGATCGGGACAGCTGTGCCTTACGCGATACCAGCGCTCGTAGACCTCTGCCTCCCTAAACCTGAAGTCCGCGCTCAGGTCAATCACCACCGGACCGCCCACGAGGCCAGGGACGAACTGTTGCGAGACGGTGTGGGGAAGGGCAAGGAAGACGCAATCGCACCTCTCTCTTATCGACCCCACATCTATCTCTTCCACTTCCAGATCCAATCCAGACCAAGGATAGATAGTGGACAGCTTCTGCCCAGCACCTCGGCTTGCCACCAGCGAGACCTCAACCCTAGGATGTCTCAACAACCAACGCAGGAGCTCCTCCCCGGTGTGCCCGGTTATCCCCAATATCCCTACTCTAATGCGATCACCTGCGGGCAAAACTAACCACCTCCACATCGAACTGGTCCGGGGCCAGTTCGTTGTCCACCACGAACTGGCAGTCGGTGTTGAACCTGTGGCGAATGTTCGCAATTATGTCCTTCTGGGACTTAAGGTAATCTACAACCTCTTTTCGGGCTCTTATTATAGCCCGTTTCTTCCTCCGCCTATCCTGCCTCAACGCGTACCTCAACTTGCGGAACAGGGTAATAGCGATCGTCCTAGGGGACTTCACCTTACCCCTCCCCGAACAGCAGGGGCAATCCACGAATGCCCGGGCTTCACTCGTTCGCTCGGTCCGTTCGCGGGTCATCTCTACCAGACCCAAAGGAGAAACCAATACTATCTCCGACTTGGCCTTGTCGTTGGCTAAGGCTGCCTTGAGGACCGAGAGGACCTCGTTTCGATTTGCGGACAGCCTCATGTCTATAAAGTCTATTACGATTATTCCCCCAATGTCCCGCAACCGCAACTGCCGACCTATCTCCTGGGCTGCCTCGCAGTTTACCATCAGGGCCATCTCTTCTTGATTCCGCTTGACTTGCTTGAACCTACCGCTGTTGACATCTATCACCGTAAGGGCGTGGGTCTCCTCTATGATCAAGTATCCACCACAAGGCAGGTGAACGATTGGGTTGTATATCTCCTCTATCTGCTGTTCTACGCCCCTCAACTCGAACAGGGGCACATCAGCCCGGTACAACTCTACCCTGTCCAGGAGCCTGGGAGAACCGGACTTTATAAAGGATCGGATCCGAGAAAACTCCTTTTTATCGTCTATTACCAACCTGTCTATCCGCTCGTCGAAGTAGTCCCGCACCACCCTTAACAGGACATCCTCTTCTTCGTAGACCAAGGCAGGTGGTTTGATTCTCACTGCCCTGCGGTAAATACTTCTCCATTGATTGACGAGGTAATTGGCATCCTTTTCCAGATCGCGTCGAGGCACGCCAGTGGCTGCGGTCCTAACGATGAAGCCGTAAGGCCAGCGAAAGGACTGGACTACCTCTTTGAGTCTCTTTCTTTCCGCATCGTTCAAGACCTTTTTAGATACACCCCTCACCTTGGAAAAGGGCATCAGGACCATGTACTTGCCGGGAAGGGATATGTTGGTAGTCAAACGCGCACCCTTGCCTCCAAACGGCTCCTTGGAGACCTGCACCAAAAGGACATCCCCCTTTTGGACCACTTCTCCGATCGTCTTACCTTTGACCCTACTTTCCGCAGCAAAGATCGTATCCGCAGGCTCACTCATGTAAAGAAAACCCTTCTTCTCCAGACCGATGTTGACGAAGACTGCGTCCAAGGCGGGGGTAATGTCCTCGACTATCCCTTTGTAGATGTTATTGACGATCGACTTTTCCCCTAAGCGCTCGAAGAAGTAGTCTTCAATGCGCCCATTCTCAAGTATGACTACCCTCTTCTCCTGCTCGTCTACGCTTGCCAAAATCTCCCGAGCCATAAAGATGTCCTTGAAACGGATCTGGATACGAAATCAGACAGCTTTAAATCAAGATTATACACCAACACCCAACGGAAGGCAAGAGACCAAGGAAGGGGATAGGGCCCCTTACCTCTCCGCAGTCACCTCGGTCAGCCCTTCCAATCCTGCCTCCGGAGCCACCTCGGGCAAGCTGGGAGACAACAAGGCCTGGGCCTCAGGGCTCACCGTGGCCACATCCACCTCAGGCACCGGGGAAGCGGGATCCACTATCTTACTGGTGAGGAAGATGAAGAGGTCGTTCTTGTACTTATAGGTAAACTTGCGGGAGAAGAGTTTTCCCAATACCGGCAGATCGGATACCAACGGCACCCCTATCTTACCCGTCTTCTCCTCGTCCCGCATCAGCCCACCTATCACCAAGGTATCGCCATTACGCATCATCACCTGCGTCTCCGCCTCCCGGACCTCCATTATCGGATAAGACACGGCGGTACCCTCGGTTGCATCCCCCAAGCCCGGTGAGACCTCACCGCTCTTGTTCACTACCGCAGGGTGCACTATTAGGTTGATGTAATCGTCACCACATATCTGAGGCACCACATTCAACTGTATACCTATGTCCTGATAGTACTCAAGGTCAACGGACAGACTAACCGTACCGTTGCTTATCTCCTTGTCTATGCTGAGGATGGGATACTTCGTACCGACTAGGATAGACGCCTCCTGATTGGAGACGGTCAGGACCTTCGGAGTGGACAGGACATTCGCATCCGCCATGTCCTCCAAGGCCCGCAGGCCCAGGGTAAACTGATTACCAGTGAGGTGTTTAAATATAAACGATCCTCCCCCAGTAAATGTCTCGCGATTAATGGGATCTAGCCCTACCCCTGAGACCTGCTCATAGCCATAAGGATCTACATAATTGGCTCCCAGCAATAAGTGCACGACCTCCCTTACTGCCTCGCCCTTGTAGGACACATCCATATATGGGCTAAACGTAGTCCCGGTCATTACCTGTGCACCCAGATCCACCAGCTTCCTCCAATCCACCTCCACTATACTCGACTCGATGAGGACCAATTTGGGCATCTTGTCTATCTCCTTCAGGACCGCCTCCACCTTATCCAAGACGCTTTTGATGTCCGTTACTATCAGCTTCTTGGACCGGCTCTTTCTCTCGCTCTGCTTGCGCTCACTCTTCTCCAGCTTGCCCCGCTCTTCGCTGGCTACGAACTTCCATCCCCCAAGGTAGGTCATCTCCAGTATCTCTGCAGTACCTCGGGGAGAAAGGAAGCTCTCGACGATCTTGAGGGCATCGCCTGCGTCTATGTAGGTGAGGTCGAAGACGCGAGTCTCTACCTCCTTGACCTGCTGTAACTCCATCTGCTTCTTTTTGGTCTCTATGATCTTATCGATGGGTTTTACTATAATCGTATTACCTACCCGCTCGTATCCGTATCCATAGGCCTCTACCATGGTCTTGATCGCCTCTTCCCACGGCGTATCGGTGAAGGAGATGCTGGTGATCGTATCGGTAACTTCAGGGGAGATCACGATGTTTACCCCTGCGTCCTCGGCAATGCTCGCCAGGGCCTGGGCCAAGGTCATGTCGTTGCTGAAACTGACCGTGATCCTGGCCTCCCCTTCAGTCTTGGCATCCTTCTCAGCCGTGTCCGTCTCGCTTGCTTTCTTTTCGGACTCGACTGACTTGGACGAGGTAGGGGTATCAACCGCCGATCCTTCCTCCGACTGGACAGTGGACTTGCTTACAGCTCCTGTATCAGTGGATCCCAAAGAAACAGAGACCAGGACTCCAAGGCTAAATAGAGCCACTAACAAAGGAATGGATATCTTGCGGATCATTGCCCCCTCCTTTTTGCCCCCCAATCCGATCTATCATCGATTTAAATATAACACATTCTAACGCTTTTTAGTACCCTTTTTTCCTGAGCTATGCCCCTTGCGGTTGTTGGGCTTGAGCCAAAGCTCGTAAGAGTCTTTCCCATCGCTCAAGACCACATGATCAGGATAGATCTCGGTGATGACGAGCCCTGATATGCGATCCCCGACTTTGTACAGCTTCTTCTCAATGATCGCCTTGGACGGTCCCTTGGAACGATAGATGATCCCTTGGAGCCTCAGGGCAAGGACCTTTTTACCGCTGTTCTCCTCTTCTTGGAAGAGGATCTTGCCAGAGCTATCAACCACCGGCATAAGGGGATCCTTTCTGCCGTGATCGTCGTAGACGAACTTTTTTTCTCCTCCAAAGGCGAGAAAAGAGACAGCAAACAAAAGACCCAAACCCAAAAGGACCCTAACAGATCTCATAAGCGCCCCCCTCGATAGAAACAACTGCGGTTGCCCGTGTGACAGGCTATACCGCCCACCTGTTCCACCTTGATTAATATTGTATCCCCATCGCAATCATAATACAACTCTTTTACCAACTGATAGTGACCGGAGGTCTCACCCTTCACCCAAACCTTCTGACGGGACCTGCTCCAATAGGTGGCCTTGCCGGTCTCTATGGTCTGCTTCAGGGTATCTTTGTTCATGTAGGCCAACATTAGCACATCGCCTTTCTCGTAGTCTTGGACTATCACTGGGATCAAGCCCTTCTCGTCGAACTTGATCTCATCCAAGAAAGAAGTGTCCAACTTATTCATCCTCTCCTCCTTTCTCCTTCAATCCGTACTTCTCCAGGAGATTGTACAACTGGGTCCGACTTATACCCAAGAGATTAGCAGAAAGGGATATGTTCCCGTTCGTCCGCTCCAATGCAGAGGTCAAGAGGCGTCTCTCTAACTCCTCCTTTGCCCGTTTCAGATTAAAGGATTCGCCTAGGTTGAGGGGAAACACCCCGCTAGATCCGCCGGAGGGTATCTGGATGTGCTCTCCCTTGATTAGATGGGAATCGCACAGGATCACCGCTCGCAAGATCACATTCTCTAGTTCCCTCACATTGCCTGGCCAATGGTAAGAATACAGCTTCTCGATGGCCGACTCCGACAGGCCTATAATCCTCCTCTTCATCTGGGAGGAGAGTTTATCCACGAAGTACTGGGCCAACAAGATGATGTCTTCTCCCCTTTCTCTCAACGGGGGCAGGTGTATGTTTATCACATTGAGCCTATAGAAAAGGTCCTCCCGGAAGGTCCCTTCCTCCACCTTCTTGGAGAGGTCCGCATTGGTTGCGGAGATGATCCGGATGTCCAAAGGCACATCCTCTACCGAGCCTACGGGTTGTATCACCTTCTCTTGGAGGACGCGCAGGAGTTTTACCTGGAGGTGAAGGGGCAATTCCCCTACCTCGTCCAAGAACAAGGTCCCACCGTTGGCCAGCTCAAACCTGCCTTTCTTGTTGCTCACTGCCCCAGTAAAGGCCCCCTTTTTGTGACCAAAAAGCTCGCTTTCCAGGAGGTGTTCGGGGATGGCCCCGCAGTTTACCGCCACGAACGGGCCCTCCTTTCTGGCGCTGAGATTGTGGATCGCCCGGGCGACCAATTCCTTGCCCGTACCAGACTCTCCAGTAATCAGGACCGTAAAGTCCCCGTGGGCAACATGTTGAATCAGGTCGAAGACCCTCTGCATCTGGGTGGACTTACCCACCAATCCCGCAAAGCCTATGTCCCCAGGCAATCGGTAGCTCTTTATGGCCTCCTCGATCTCCCTTATGTGCAGGGCACGGGTGAATATGATCTTTAGCTCTTCCACCTCTATGGGTTTCACATAGAAGTCGAAGGCCCCATTCCTGATCGCGGAGATGGCGTTCTCGCGGGTGTCGTTAGCGGTAATCACCACGACCTTGAGGAGCGGGTCTCGGGAGAGCATCTCGGAGAGGAGTTGCAGGCCTTCGTTTCCTTCCGGGCTCCCCGAGAGGTTTATGTCCAATCCGACCAACTGGGGACGGAAGGACTCCAGTAAAGAAAAGACCTCCTCCCTATTACCTCTGGACAGGGCCACCTCGTAGTCCTCGGCAAAGGCCCACTTCAATTGATTCAGTATCGAGGGATCGTCGTCTATTATCAACAGCCTCGGCTTCATTCTTAATATACCTCTTTCCCGAACCTTAATATCACCTCTGTACCGACATTCCGTTCCGAGACCACCTCTATTCTACCGTTGCAGGTCTCGAGCAACGACTTGACCTCGTACATCCCTATACCCAATCCGCTCTCTTTGGTAGTGACGAATGGGCGAAAGAGCTTCTTCCTCACGAAATCTTCGTCCATCCCCGTACCGGTATCCTTTACTATTATCGACCATTCCCCTCTATCGTTTCGTTCGCTCCAGACGGATATCTCGCCTTCTCCTTTCTTGCGGATGGCGTCCACCGCGTTGAGGAGGAGGTTCTCCACGATCCGGGCGAAGGCAGACTTACTGCAGTTGAGAACCAAGGCCTCGTCAATGTCAACCTCGACCCGTATACCAGTGGCTCCCAGGTTAAGTCGTTCCAAGACCTCCTCAACCACCTCCCTAGGGCTGAAGCGAGCGGTATCGCCCTCTACGGAGCTAGACTTCCGATAAGAGGAAAGCCTGTCCACCACTGCCTTCAGCCTCGCTAGTACCTCCTTTATCGTGGTGTAAGCGTCGGAGACGAATTCTGGGTTGTCTTTGTTCTTTTTCCAATTCATCACCAACAGGGAAAGACCGGAAACCGAATTCTTCACATCGTGGACCAGAAAGGAGACCACCCGATTGAACTGGGCAAACTGCTGGATCTCCATGAGCTGACGCGACAGCTTGGATAAAGTAAGCATAACCGATATGTTCCGGCCTATCATGTAGATTAGATCCGAAGGTACCGTCCCCTTATCCAACCCCTTCAACAACATGAGCCCCACCAACTGCTTGCGAAATACCAACGGGATTATGAGTTCCACATCCTTGAATAGCTCCTCTTCCAGGCCGATTCGCCATATCTCTTCGGGAGATACGGGCCCATCCTTCAACCAAAGATACTTCTTAACCTCAGGTGGTAAGGAATCGAACGCCTCGGACTCCCCCTTCCACACGATCGACAGATCCCCTACCCCAAACCTAGCCCTGAAGTAATCCCTAGCTCGCCTTACTATCTCGTCTTCGTCGGTTATGTCCTCAATAGTAGTGAGAAAGTCGTCCCACTCCTTGACCGGATCGTAATGTTGGTAACCTAGGATCCCCTGGAAAAGGCCCTTCATCCACCTCTTAACCCCTTCACCGAAGAACAATATCAACCCCAAACTCACCAGACCCAGGGCTATCAGCGTCGACCAAAAGACCCTGACATCCAATCGCAATACATAGACGAGCTTGACTATACCCGCAATCACCAGCATGTACAAGGCAGACAGCATCAGCAATGCCGAGGCGTCTACGACCTTTACGGTAGCAGTAGATCTACGGTCCCAGGTGCGCAAGGCCATGTAAAGGGAGATCAGCCCTACGCACAGCAGTGCCCACACGACGGGCCAGAGAAGACGGTTAAACATCAAAAACCAGGCCCCTAAGAAGATAAAGGCCAAGTTGTGGACCAGCAACCATACATAGGCAGAGGCCGACCCCTTGCGCAGGACCGTATCCGAGGAAAGGATGAGCAAGGCATGGCCGATAATCGCCCCTGAGATGAATATCTGGCCCCAAAGACCAAGGCTGGGATAGACCGACTCCACTGCAGACAACCCGGCGAACAGTAACAGCAACATTCCCAACCAGGGCACCACATACCTGTACTTCCTCGCCACCGTACGGTGGGCCAGACCAAACAGGTGGAGTATCCAGGATAGGAAGAGGCCCAGCAAAACGATGTTCGGAGGAATCCAACCGCTCAGAAATCTACCCAGCAAGCCGACGAAGAAGAAGAGGAGGTAGAGTCCCAACATCTCACAGCCTCTCTCGCACGCTTGCGTCAAAGGCCCTTATCAATTCCTCTCCAGCCGAGACCTCCCGAGGCGACAATACCAAGCGAATCAGATAAGTCCGCTTGGGGTGACCGGTCAAGGCGTAGTAGAGGTACTTTAGCTGATAAAGGTAATAGTTGTCCAGGTATTCGCTACCCAAGGCATACCAATACCACACCAATTGGTCGCCAGCCCTGTCCCGCACGGTCAACTGATTGATCCTGTGCCCGTTGACAACCACCTTGCGTTTACCCAAGACCTTCTCCCCACCACCCTTAAGACACACCTCCGGAGGGTGCACCACCCTTCGATCGCTTTCGCTGACTATCACCGTAAGGTAGACGCTCCCACCAGGACAAGTATACCTCCTAGCCAGGACATTCCTGGTCCCCAAGATCTTATACACATAATCCTTGAGAGTAAGGGATTCCGAACTGCACTCCCCGAGTTCTTCAGGGACGACATTGGCCAGGTCCACTGACCTATTCACATCCCTGCCTACCTTGAAAAAGAGGTAATTCCCCGCGCAGGCAACCACGAACACCAAGAGGACTAATCCAATCCTCTTCATCTTCGGTCTTCCTCACCCACCTTCTTAGAGGCCACCGCAGAAAGCAAGTGGGCCACTATCAAAAGCCCTATCAAGTCCAAGCCAAATACCACATATCCCAAGGCATCGTGAAATCGTCCCAAGGCCACCTCCACCCCGTAAACATCCGCAACGAACCCCAGAGAAAGCACCCTAAAGACATTCCCTAGGAAGGCAACCAAAGGCGACAAGAGAACCAACATCAGGGTGTATCTGGTGCGCCAGCGCCTGACTCGACCCAGCAAAAGGGCTATCGCCATCAGAGACACGATGGAACGCAATCCACTACAAGGGGCACCGACTTCCAACTGGGCCCGAGCGGTAAATATTCGATTTCCTACTACCTTGGTAGCGATACCAATGGCGCTCAACAACTTTCCCGCCAAGACCGCCGAGACACTCTTCAGATGCAGGGCAACCTGTTCCAGAAATACCATGGGTAAAGGAATCGCCAACAGTGAGAAGAAGACCCAAAATCGGATCTTCCTCCAAAGCTGAGCCTCTAGTGAATACCTCAACACCACCAGAACGGACAGCCAGACCGATAAGGCCAATAGGAAGTAGACCTTTATCCATGAGGAGATGAGATAGAGGAGAGATACGAAGAGGACTGCTACCCAACCAGCCTTTCCCCCTCTAGCCAATGGCTCAGGCAGTCCACGGATGCGAAAGTCCCGATATAGGTGATAAATAAGCGCTACTATCGCAAGGCCTAGCACCAGAGGCCCGTGGGAATAATAAGACTCGTAAGCCATCCACCTCTCCCAGAACCAGCGGTAAACGGGCAGGCCCATTACCGCCACACCCACCGACAGGGCCAACCAGGTGAGCAGATTAATCAAATCTCTCGATGTCGTCTTCCTCGAGATAATCTCCATTCTGCACCTCTATGATCTCCAAAGGGATCTTGCCGGGATTCTCCAGCTTGTGCAACTCTCCCGCAGGTATGTAGGTGCTCTCGTTGGGATGGACATAGAACACCTCATCCCCCCGCCTCACCTTGGCCACGCCCCTCAACACTACCCAGTGCTCACTGCGATGCTGATGCCTCTGGAGGCTGAGGGCCTTGCCGGGATAGACCACTATCCTCTTGGTCTTGTACCTCGGGCCCCGATCCAGGATCACATAATATCCCCAACCCCTCTCTACCCTGGCAGGATCTCTCCAGGAAAGGTCCTCTTCCTGCTCCAGCCTCTCTGCGACGGACTTCACCTCCTGAACATCGTCCATGGAGCAGACCAGGAGGGAGTCCGGCGTATCTACCACCACCAGGTCCTGCACCCCTACCAGCCCCACCGTCTTGTCCTTAGGAGAGATAACCAAACTCCCCCGGGCAGATTCTGAGACCACTCGTCCCAAGAACACATTCCCCTGCTCGTCTTTGTCGTACATCTCGTAGACTGCAGACCAGCTCCCCAGATCAGACCAACTGAACCTAGCAGGCGAGCACCACAGCTCGTCCAGTTTCTCCAAAAAGGCATAGTCTATCGATATGGAAGGCACCATGTCGTAGGCCTTCACCAGAGCTTCCTCCCCAGAGGCGTCGGCTATAGGTCGATACACCTCTGGCATCAACTCCTCTGCCTTTCGCGAGAAGGCCTCCAGGTCGAAGAGGAACATACCGCTATTCCAGAGATATCTACCCTCCGAGACATAGGCCTTGGCCCTGTCTAGGTCGGGCTTCTCGGTAAAACCTAAAACCTTACGGAGCTCAAACCGGGTATCGTCACCTAGACGCTCTCCCCCCACCTCTATGTACCCATAGCCAGTCGCGGGATAGGTAGGTGGTATGCCGAATACCACAAAAATCTTCCCCTCTCGGCACCTCTCACCTGCCCAAGAGAGCTGGTGTCGAAATCTCTCCGTCTCTCGAATAAGGTGATCACAGGGAAGCATAACGCAGGGCCCACCCGCCCCTAACTCCTTGAGGGTCTTGACCGCCAACACGAGGGCGGGTGCGGTGTTCCTGCCTCGGGGCTCAGAAAGGAACACGGTCCTTCCCCTAGGGATACCGATATTATCTAGCTGCTGAGACAGAAGTCTACTCTGATCTGAGTTGGTCACCACTACCAACTTGCCCTCTTCCCCAAGCAGGTCCCACACCCTCATCACCGTCTCCTCGAAGAGGCTGGAATTACCGAAGAGAGATATGAGGTGTTTCGGGAGACCCTTTCTGCTGAGGGGCCAGAGCCTAGTTCCCTTCCCACCCGCAAGGAGTATCGCGTGCACTTCTCGACCTACCTCCACTTTACTGAATAGTCACCCCGCACATACCTCACCAGGGCCACAACCGCTGCCAGATTCATCACAAAGAAGGTATACGGCAGGGACAACCTGCCCCTCGGCACCACCCCAAGAGAAAGTGGCACCACCGCCAGAAGGTAAAAGGCCGTCTGCAGGGCAAAGAACAGACCTGCCCACAGTGAGCCCGCTAAGGCGCTGGCAACATAACATACTACCATCGCATAGGGTACAAATAAACGAAATAGTTTGTGGGACAAAAACTGCCAGAATACCGGGTTCTTTAGGCTTACGAAGAAGGGATCAAGAGCGACTAGCTGAAAGTTCCCTATCAAAGTCCGCACCTTCCTTTGAAATTCCTCCCATTCGTCCTTGGCCACCCGATCGTATATCACCGCCTCCCGCTGAAAGACTATCCTCTTGCCCGCCCTTATCGCGTTAAAGGGCTGATAGACATCGTCGAGTATGACATCCCTCGGCAGGTCCGACACCAATGAACCCCGCATTGCGTAAAGGGCACCAGTAGCACCCGTCAGGGAGAAGAACCTGGATTCACAGTCGCGAATAAGCTTCTCGTATCGCCAGTAAAGGCCTATGTCCCCCCTCACCTCACCCACATCGTCCAAAAACACCAACTCCCCGCTTACCGCTCCTACCGAAGGATCCCCCAAAGGTCTGATCAAGGTCCTAAGTGCGGAGGGGGCCAATGCCTGCCTGGCATCGCTAAAGACCACCACCTCCGCAGATAGATCCCGAGTGAGCTCGTTCAATACTGTCGGCTTACCCATACGCTGGGCAAAGACCTGTATGGAGATGTTCTGGGATAGATCACCGAGGGCACTCCTTATACGCAAGGCCTCTTCCTGAGTTCCCTCGTCCAATCCAATCCTGACCTCTAACCGATCCAACGGATAGTCCGAGGCGAACACGCTCTTCAACTTCTCTATCAAAGCCTCCACCTCCCGATAACAGGAGATCACCATCGTGATCCTCGGGAGAAAATCCCCTTCCTTAACCGGCCTTGGTCTTATCCTCGCCAAACAACACATCAGCAGTGGATACCCCAGATAGGTGTACCCTACAAACAGGCAACTCGTTATCATTGCAACTTCTGCGATCATCTCCGGGAATAAAAACGAGACTTTATCGATTCGTAAACTCTACCTCCCAGCAATCTCTTCAGGGCCAAGGCAGAAAACCTGCGGACTTTTAGCCAACCCAGGTAAACTGGATCCTGGGAGAGAACCCTTTCCAATTGGGAGACCCCGTCAACCTTCCGAACGACGAATCTCGGAGCCAAGAATTCACCCCTCCAAACTCCGGGCTCGGAAGTAAAGGCGACCTCTACCCCGTAGTCCCTTAACACATCTTCACTGCGGGGGGGCACTACGCCGTGGGGAAAGGAAAACCAGACAGGTCCCTGCAGCCACCTATTCAACTTATCTATCGCCTTCCTCAACTGGGCCTCTAACTCCTCTCGAGAGCTTATCGGTTTGTGCTCGTATCCGTGCAGACCGATCCTGATCCCTGCCTCTCTCAGTATGTCCAACTCCCCTTCCGCAAGCATCTTTCTTCCCTGCAAGGTTTCACCCAGATAGGCTGGTGAGACGAAGACTACCGTCTCTATACCGGATTCCACTATCGGATCCAAGGCCTCCAGAATGGAGTTATACCCATCGTCAAAGGAGAGGATCACTCTACCTGAATAGGCCTTGATCACCCGCAGGTGATCCAAGAATCTCGGGAGGGAAACGGTATAGGGATCTCCATCCTCACCTATGTGGTGATACATCAGGACTACCTTCTCCACCCAACACCTCGGAAAGGAATTCCCCTATCTCGTCCCTGCGCTTCAACAATTGACGGCCATCGTGTGTATACCTGGTAAAGGAATCCCAGAGCGAAGAGAAATCCAACAGGCGTCTCAATTGCTGGCGTTGCTCGAGAGGGAGATCCCTATTCTCCAATCCCTTCAAGAGGACCAGATACTCGTAGTCCTCCATACCGTCCCTAAATATCTCGTCCCTTATGCTGGGAACGATCTCGTCTTTATAGGGATAAAACAGACTACCGTTGCCGTTTTGCTGCCACGGGGTATTGAAGGTAACCTCCCAGGGATTTCCCCCCTGCCAGAAGTTGACCGCCCAATACAGAAAACCCTTGATACCCTTTTCGAACATCATCCAGGGCAGGATACGATGCTCTACCCCCAGAGAGTCTATCACCAGGTTAGGGGTTTTGCCGTCGGGCCCAGAGACATACATCCATATCTCCATACCTCGCTCCATCAACCTCCGCATCCCCAGCCGGTTATAACTGGCGATCTGGAAACACCAGATGTCTATGTCCTTGCCCCAATCGGGATTGACCGCGGGATCCCAGAACCCGTGATAGCAGACCATGTTCTTCAGGCCGGGTGCAACCGAATGTATGGCGAAGCACACCCTTGCCACGAAGGGATCGCCTATCTTGCCCTCGTCCCAGGTGTAGATGTAGGCCATGTCCAACAGTCCCATCTTGTCCAGGACATGGGCGTAATCCGCGTACCTGTCCGCCACTTCCTTCAACTTCTTCGGATCCCGGGGCCAGTTGTTCCCAAAACTTCCTCCGTAGCGCCCCACCGCAAAGGCATTGAGACCCCGATTTAGCAGGTCCTGGATCTCCTCCTTAAACCCGATCGCGGTGGGTTCCACCTTCAACATAGGGGACATGCGATACTCCAACATGAGGCTGTGGAGTTGATGCTTTATCTTTCTCAACCTTGCCTTCCACAGCCTGTAATCCTCCCCCTTCTTGCGGGGAAAGTACTCGGCAAAGAACGAGTCGTAGACATCGAAGGCGGTCTTGAGCGTGGGTCTTCTAGGGATAGAGAAGTCCCACACCTTTACGGTCAACGGTACCTCGTAGATCAGCTCCCCGCTGGATCCATCCACCAACCTAACCATCCCCGAATAGGTCCCTGCCTTTATTCTCTCACCCGCCTTAATCCTCACCAGGAGCAGACACATCTTCCCTTTGGATAGGTGGACCCTTCCCTTCACCTCCAACATTGGATCCGGCCACCACCCTACATGCGTGACCGGGTAATAGGGCCTTTTGGTCTTGACGAATCTCACCTCGTAGATCTCACACTTCAGGTTGGCCTTTAGGTCTAGCTCTATACGGAGATCCACATCCCGCTTCACATCGAACAAGACGATCTGTTGGGACTCTGCCTCCCCTTTGGCCATTTTCAGGGATAGCACCTTGCCCATCTCCAGACGGTTGCGAAGATAGGAGCGCTTAGGTATAACCTTAAAGATGCTATCTACCACCCCATAGGAGAAGGGCTTGACCACCTCTCCCGCAAAGGCAAGTCCCTCCCAAGCGAGGCCAGGGCTGCATTCCGCCTGGCGATTAGCGCAGTACTGTCCCAGTCCGTCCAGATACAGCTCCACGGTACTGCTAGGGGAGGGCAAGAAGATCTTTATGTAGGATATCGCCTTGGGATCCAGGTTCTGGGAGAGCTCTGATAGGGGGATCCGCACCTTGGTCCACTTACCTGGTGCAAGGGAGTATGTGCGCTCGAAGACCTTTTTGGGATAGTTGGCCCCGCTCTTCAGCTTGACCACCAACCTCTGCTCGAACTGAGAGCGATTGAAGGCGTCAAATCCAAAGTACTCGCATCCCGACAGGTCCAGCAACCTAGAGACATTGAACACCTCCCAATACAACCCCGGATAACTCGCCCCCGCAGGGAACTCTAGGTAGAGAGACCTCTTCCCCTCACTGGCCATCTCCGAGGTGAGCTCTGCGTACAACCCGTCGGTAAGCCGAAAGAACTTGAGGTCTCCCTGTTTCTCAAACCCCAAAAACCAACGGTCAGTTTTACCCCTCTTCCCCTGCTCCTTATTGCCTCCAGCTGTGGAGGTAAAAGGCCTGCTCAAGCGCTTGCTCGTCTCCCGTATAGAGGAGAAGTCAGCGATCCCGCCCTCTTCCTTACCTAGTCCATAACACACCACGAAGACCCCACAGGCCCCGAGGGCCAGACCTATCAAGAACGCAACTATCACATCCCGCATGTTACCTCCTTCAACAATTCCTCGTACCTGGATATCATCCTCTCCAGGCTGTACTCTCGCTTTATCCTCTCCCTGGCCATCTGGCCCATTGTTCTCCTCACTTCCTCGTTTTCGTAAAGACTTAGTATTGCCCCTGCCAGGTCCATCGGATCGTCTGGGCTCACATAAAGACCGCAGTTGCCCAAGACCTCCTTGTTAGGGGCTATGGCAGTTGCTATACAAGGCCTCCCAGCGGACATGTATTCCAACAAGGTGTTGGACATCCCCTCGTCTCTTGAGAGCTGAACGCAGACATCCGAGCGAGAAAGGATCTCAGGGATGTCCTTCCTCTCCCCTAAAAACTCCACCACCGACTCCAATCCCTTAGCGTGCACCAAACCCTTGAGGCTGGACATCGTCCCTTTGTCCTTACCCACCAACCAGATCCTCATTTCCGGAATCCGCGCCCTTATCAGCGAAGCGGACTCTATGAGCAGACGGTGATTCTTTACCTCCGAAAGGTTTGCTACATAGGTGATCACGAACCCCTCTCCTTCTTTCCCCTTCTCTTCGACAAGAAAGGATTCCACCCCGTTGGGAATGACCCTTACCTTCGCCTCGGGAAGGCCCTGTTGTCTGCGCAAGACCTCCTTTACATAGTGAGAGACCGCGCAGACATAATCGAACCGAGGATTTATAAACCAGCGGTAGACCCAAGGATGGTACGGTCTCATCCAGAAACCTGCATCCCTGCGCATCGAGACCATGGCCCCAGGATAAGAATCCCTCAAGAACATGGCCAGCCACAGGTCCGCACCGAAGTGATAGGAGAATATACTGCAGTAGGCCCTCTGGGCAATCCGCTTCCTCCAACGACAGGCAACCTCTCTGCCCCGAGGCGAATACACCCGCGATACCTTCTCGACGAAGACCTCTATCCCTTCCCGCTCAAACGAGGCCCTGTCCTTGCAATCCGACTGCAGGACCAACAGGTCTACCTTCCATCCTCTCTGGACCAATCCCTTAGCAAGTAGATACATCTGCTTCTCCGCACCCCCGGTGATCGCGTCCAGATAATCGGTTACTAAGAGCAGCCGCCTCATGCCCTATCCCTCGCGTACTCGTAGCTGGCCCTTGCCACTATCCCTGCGGAGACCGCAAGGTACATGTTAATGGGCAGATAGGCAAGCCTGGTCCCAAACATGTTACCCAGCAGTAAGGCCAGGATAGAACCGACGAGCCCCAAGGCCATGGCCCTTAGGAACCACACATCCGCCTTGCGCCAGACCCGGTAGGCGATGAACAAGAGCCGAACGAACAGGTAGATCACCGCCATCAGCGAAGGCAACCCCATCTCCAGGGCTATGTCGTAGTACATGTTGTGGGTATCCCTGGGCAGTAAAAAGGCGGAGGCGTTGTAGCCGTAGCCTAGTATTGGCGAGGCCATGATTTTCTGCCTCGCTATCCGCCAGACATTCTTGCGCCCCTTTATGCTGGCGTCCTCGTGGGTAATGGAAGTGAGTCTCTCCCTCACCGATACCGGCCACAGCGGATAGGACAACACCCCTAACAACACCAATAGGGCGAACACCCGCCGATCCTTTATCCAAGACATCCCACCCAATCCCAAGAAACACGACAGGTAGGCCCCCCGGGAATAGGTCATGAACAGGGCGTGGATCCCCAGTAATACCAGCAGAATAGAAAACAGGCGCAATGGTACATAGGGATGCTCCAGGGCTAGGGCGAAGACAAAAGGCAGGCCCTGGGCGTAATAGGTGCCCAGCTCGTTTGCCCCTCCACCGCCTTCGAAGGATCCAGGGATGCGCATCTTGTGGGAATAGTGCCAAGAGGCGACCGCGCTGTGCTGGGAAATGGTGACCCTAATCTCGTAAATCAGACCCAATACCATCACCCCAAAGAGGGCGATTATGTAGATGGGGCGCCGTAACGAGAAGGAGTTCATAGAGAGCAACAGGACGATGTAGAAGGTAATGTAGCGCTTGAAACTGTTTAACTCCTCCCCCACGAGGGAATAACCAAAGAATGAGGCCCCTCTTATAAACGAGATAATGGCGAATACCAAGATTACCAATATCGGGATGTTGATAGGAGACGGCCTTACAAAGTCCTCCCTGCGCACCGCTGAACCCAACAACCACCCCATCACGATCAAGACGAGAAATATGTTAGTCAGATTGACCCCTGAACCAAAGTTAAAGGTCCCAGTCATGAATGGCTCGTTGATGATCAACAAGGTCCAGACCAGTAGGGGAATCTCCGGGCTGAACACCGCGCAGAAGAACAAGATCGCTCCCAAAAACAAGGCCAGGGTGATCTTGAGCCCTAGGACGAACATGCTCCAAAGGAGGATAAAGGAGAAGCCGATCCCTGCCAATAGGAGCCAACGCCAGTCTAGATATACGAACTCCTTCTCGTCAATTCGATACATGGGCCGAGATCTACCTACATTGCATAGGTGTTCTCTATGGTCCCGTCCCGGTTTATTCCAATGACATAGGGTTGATCCCTAGTCAGCTGATAGGAGGTCCTGTTGGCGTAACACACATCGGCTATGCTGGTATCTGGGGTGTCCCCAAGGTGGAACTCAAAGTACCTGGCAAAGGATTGGTCAGGTGGGGTTATGTCCAGGCTATTGAAGTAGGCGTCCGAGGATATCCACACCGCGTGTTCCGCGTAATAGCGAATCAAGGCCATCCTTATCTGACCCAGATACTTCAAGGCCTCGGATTGCCTGGCCCTCTCCACCGTCTTAAAGTAGACCTGCTCCCCTAACGAGATCAGGATCCCGAGTATGATCAGGACCATCACCAGCTCCAAAAGGGTAAATCCCGGTTTCGCCTTCATACCCATCTTCCACTTTCCTGAAGTATGCCCTTCAAGACCCTGCGAATGCCCCCTTTGTCCAACCCCACCTCTGCCAGTAGCTCTTCCCTCTTACCGTGCAGAACGAACCTGTTCTCCACACCACAGAGGTGAAATTCCCTATCCTTATTCCCTACCAGGGCCTTTAATCCCTCGCCAAAACCACCCCGCACATACCCTTCCTCGAATACCACCACGGTATCCGCACCGTCCAAAACCCGCTCCAACCAAGCGCGATCCAGACCTATCAAGAAGACGGGATCCACCACCCGTAGAGGCAGATTCTCCTCCTCGGCCACCTCTAATACCTGATATACCAAGGGGCCAACTGCAAATACCACCGTAGATCCCCTATCAATCAGCACCTCACCTCGCCCTTCTAGTATCTCTCGCACCCGTCCTGGTCTGACCGCATCCTTTGGATAGCGAATAGCGATCGGTCTCCTCTCCATCCTGGCCTTTTCCAACGCCCAGCGCAGGGCAGAGCGAAGCATGCCTTCGTCCCTCGGGGCCAAGAGCTCCATCCTCGGGATGGACCTGAGATAACATATGTCTAACAGACCGTGATGCATAATCCCATCCTCTCCCACCAGACCCGCACGGTCGATGGCAAACACCACCCCCACATCCTGCAAGGCGACGTCGTTGACTACCTGATCGTAGGCCCTTTGGAGAAAGGTAGAGTATATCGCCACCACCGGCAATTTCCCTGCCCGGGACAGCCCCGCAGAGAAGGCAACCGCGTGCTCCTCCGCAATACCCACATCGTAGACCCGATTGGGAAACTTCTCTGCAACCGGTCTCAGACCAGTCCCGTCCAGCATCGCCGCGGTAATCGCCACCAAGGAATCGTCCTCAGAAAAGACCTTGAGGACCTCTTCAGAGAATACCGAGGTAAAACTGCGCTGAAGGGCCCTGTCCACCTTGCCGGTATC
This sequence comes from Candidatus Omnitrophota bacterium, assembly GCA_015494465.1. Taxonomy (GTDB): domain Bacteria; phylum Omnitrophota; class Gorgyraeia; order S143-82; family S143-82; genus S143-82. The sequence continues at coordinate 87,280 of WGBD01000007.1, forward strand.
TATGTCGAACTGCAAGACGCCGTGGAACCGCGTGGGGTCCTTTTCCGCAAACTGATACCCCTTGCCCTTTTTTGTCACCACATGCAACAACTTCGGCCCAGGCAGGAGCTTTATCCGCTCCAAGGTGGGTATCAACACCGACAGGTCGTGCCCGTCTATTGGACCAAAGTATCTGAATCCCAATTCCTCAAAAAGCCATCCCGGTACGATCAGCCCTTTAAGGGCCTCCTCCAACTTTCCCCCGAAGCGGGCCAGGTTTTTACCTATCTTGGGTATGCGGGATATAGCCGAACTGATACGATCGTGCAGTTTGTTGTAAGTGGCAGTAGATATGATGCGGTTTACATACAGACTAAGTGCACCCTGCACCGGGGAAATCGCCATAGAGTTGGTGTTCAAGACCACGAGTATGTCGCTCTGGCCGTGCCCTGCGTGATTCAGGGCCTCGAAACACATCCCCCCGCTGAGAGATCCGTCGCCGATGACCGCCACCACCTTCCAATCATCCCCGTCCAAGTCCCGGGCCATGGCCAATCCCAAGGCCAGAGAAACCGCAGTGGAACTGTGCCCCACGGTGAAGGGATCGTGCTCAGACTCAAAGTGGGAGGGGAAACCGCTCAACCCCTTATAGGTCCTCAAGGTATCAAAGCGATCGTTCCTGCCGGTGATTATCTTGTGGGCGTAGGCCTGATGTCCTACATCCCAGACGATCTTATCGCGGGGGGAATCAAAGACCCTGTGCAGGGCAACCGCCAATTCCACTGCCCCTAAAGAGGATGCCAGGTGCCCACCCCTGCGGGAGACGACCTCGATGATGCGCTCTCTGATCTCCTCGCAGAGCAGTTTCAGTTCCTCGAGATCCAAGGTCTTTAGATCAGAAGGGGAGTGAATCCTCTCCAACATCCTCGGGCATAAACTCCTTCTTCACCAGCGAACCGTCTATTTCCCTAACTATCATCTCTATCTTGCCCTGCAGTTGATTCAACAGTTCCATACACATCCGGTAGAGCCTTATCCCCTCCTCGTAGAGTTTAAGGCTCTCCTCCAACGGGATGTCCCCCTCTTCGAGGATGTTCACTATCTCCTCCAACCTGTTGAGGGCGGACTCAAAAGAGATCTTGTTGGGCTTCTCCTTCTCCATGGCCTTCTATCCCCTCGGTCTTTGCAATCACACTGCCGTCGCTCAGGCGAATCTTCAACCTATCTTTAGGGGCCAGTTGTCTAATCGACCTTACCAAGACATCACCCTTATAGACCAAGGCATACCCTCTCGAGAGCGTACGCAAGGGGCTCAGTACTTCTAGCTTACCAGCCAGGTGCTCTATCTGTAAACGATTTTTGTCTAACAGGTTATGGACACCCTGCCCCAAGGCCTCCAATAGTCCATCCAACTGCTGGAGGTACTGTTCTAACCGATACCTTGGTTCCAAAAAGGCCCGGGAAGAACGGATCCGGTCCATCCTCCACAAGAGGTTATCCCAGCGGTGCTTCAGCGTTCGGGATAGCCTGCTCATCAGGTGGCGGATCTTGCCCAACAGTTCCTCCTTATTCGGCACCGCCAATTCCGCCCCTGCCGAAGGAGTGGGGGCACGCCTGTCCGCGACGAAGTCCGCTATAGTCACATCTATCTCGTGGCCCACCGCGCTTATTACTGGGATCACCGACTCGCTTATCGCCCGGGCAACCACCTCCTCGTTGAAGGCCCACAGGTCCTCTATACTGCCTCCACCCCGACCAACTATCAACACATCCACCTCGTCCCGGAAGAACAGGTTCATCTCCCTTATGGCGTTGGCTATCTCCTCTGCAGAACCCTCGCCCTGTACTCTCACCGGATAGAGGAGGATGCTCACCCCTGGGAACCTGCGCTTGAGCACATTGATGATGTCCCTAATGGCGGCACCGGTGGGAGAGGTAATCACCCCTACGGTGCGGGGCAGAAACGGCAGGGGCTTCTTGAGTTCCTTGCGAAAGAGCCCCTCTTTCTCCAACTTCTCCTTCAACTGCCGAAAGGCAAGGTCGAGAGCTCCTATGCCCTTGGGCTGGATCTCCTCGACATAGAGTTGGTACTTGCCTTCCCTCTCGTACATGTCCACCCGAGCCAAGACCAGCACCTGCATACCGTGGGATAGTTCAAACTTCAACCGCGCGCGGGCCCCGCGGAACATCACCGCGGGAACGGAGGCGTACTCGTCCTTGAGGACGAAGTACATGTGCCCGGAAGAGTGGACCTTTACCCTCGAGACCTCCCCTTCTATCCACAGATAATCGGGAAATCCTTCCCTTATCCAGTTTCGCACCAGATTGTTTATCTCGCTGACAGTATAGACGAGATCCCTATCCTCCGCAGAGGTCCTTTCCGCGAGGTCCTCAAAGAACTCGCCCATCAGATCGCGTGTATCGTCCTTTCCCATCGGGTTATGGACCTTGCCCTGCCCGAATCCCTGTCTATCTCCAGAAACACCCCATTCACTATCACCGGAGGCGATGCCACCGGGAACCTTACCGGTATCCCCACTATGTACTTCTCCAATACATTCTCCACCTTTCTGCCTATCACCGATTCCATCGGGCCAACCATCCCTACATCGGTTACGTAGGCGGTCCCGTTGGGAAGGATCCGGGCATCCGCGGTGGGTATGTGGGTGTGGGTGCCCAATACCGCCGAGACCCTTCCGTCGAGGTAGTATCCCATCGCAACCTTCTCACTGGTGGCCTCTGCGTGGAAGTCCACTATCACCACACTGGCCTTGTCCTTTATCTCGGAAAGGATCTCGTCCGCCTTCCTAAAGGGGCAGTCCAGAGGATACATAAAGACCCGCCCAATCAGGTTCACTACCGCCACCACCAGCCCGTCAGCGGATACCCAGAGGGTGTAACCCCGTCCCGGGGCCCTGGGGGGATAGTTTGCAGGCCTGATGATAAAAGGGAATTCCTCCATCCGCCTGACGAAGTCGCGGTTCTTCCAGACATGGTCCCCGCTGGTCACCACATCCACCCCGCACCTCAGCAACTCGTGGGCAATCTTCACCGTGATACCCGAGCCGTGGTCCAGATTCTCCCCGTTGACGATAAGCAGGTCCAATTCCAACTCCCTGCGCCAGTCCAGGGCGTAGGAGCGCAGGACATCCAGTCCCGGCGGGCCGACCACATCCCCAAGGAAAAGCACCCTCAACGGCCTACTTTGCATACTCGACCGCCCTGGTCTCCCTTATCAATATCACCTTTATCTGTCCCGGGTACTCCATCTCCGCCTCTATCTTCTTCTTCACATCGTGGGCCAAGAGGGGAAGCATCTCGTCGCTCACCTGACCGGGATCCACCATCACCCGGACCTCTCTACCCGCCTGTATCGCGTAGGCCTTGCTGACGCCCTTGAAAGAGGTGGCTATCTCCTCCAGTTTCTGGAGCCTCTTTATGTAGGTCTCTATCGTCTCCCTGCGGGCGCCGGGACGGGCAGCGCTTATGGCATCCGCTGCTGCTGCCAGGACCGCATACACGCTCTTAGGTGCCTCCTCCTCGTGGTGGGCAGCGATGGCGTTGACCACTACATCCGGCTCTCCGTACTTGCGGGCCAACTCCGCCCCTATCAGGGCGTGGGTACCCTCTACATCGTGGTCCACTGCCTTTCCTATGTCGTGGAGCAGACCTATCCGGTGGGCCAGGTTAAAGTCTAACCCCAACTCCGAGGCCATAACCCCCATTATAAAGGCAACCTCCTTGGAGTGCTGGAGGGCATTCTGACCAAAACTGGTGCGGAACTTCAACCTGCCTATCAACTTCACCAGCTCCGGGTGTATTCCGTGTATACCAGCGTCGAATACCGCCTTCTCTCCCTCCTCCATTATCGCCTCTTCTACCTCCTTCTGGGCCTTCTCCACCACCTCTTCAATCCTTGCGGGATGGATACGGCCATCGCTGATCAACCTCTGCAGGGCGATGCGGGCTATTTCCCTGCGGATGGGGTTGAAACCGGATATGGTAACCACCTCCGGGGTGTCGTCTATGATGATGTCTACGCCGGTCGCCATCTCAAAGGCCCTGATGTTGCGCCCCTCACGACCGATTATACGCCCCTTCATCTCGTCACTGGGCAGACTCACCACGCTTATCGTAGTATCTATCGTCTCCTCCGCTGCGTATTTCTGTATCGCCAAGGCAATGACCTCCTTGGCCTTCTTTTCAGCGGTGTGCTGGATCTCCTCCTCCAAGAGGTGCAGGCGCTTGGCCTTCTCCTCCAACAATTCCTGCTCTATCTTGCTGAGCAACAGGTTCCGGGCCTCTTCTTGGGACAGACCCGATATCTTCTGCAAGAGGCCCTTTTCCTCCTCTATCAAGCCGGCCAGTTCCTCTTCCTGCCTCTTTATGGCGCTCTCCCTCTCTACCAGCTCCCGCTCTCTATCTTCTACCGCCTTCTCCTTGGCCTCCAGCAGGTCAAGGCGCCGGTCTAGGTTCTCCTCCCGTTGGATCAGCCTCTGCTCCAGGCGGTTCAGCTCCTCCCTCCGGCGCTTAGTCTCCTCTTCGAATTCGCTCTTCATCCTGAAGAGCATGTCCTTGACCTCTACCTCCGCCTCCCTGCGCCGGGACTGGGCCTCCTTTCGGGCCTGTTCCAGTATCTCTTCTGCCCTCTTACGGGACTCCTCTAACTGCCTGCGGGCAATCAGTTGATAGGATCTATACCCCAAGAAAAAGGCCACGCCCACTAGGACCAGACCACCAACCACTATCAACGCGATGTGTTCCATAGCCAAACCTCCTTACGCTACAATCTCGCAAAGGAGGACGAAGGAAGGACTGAGACCTCTCAGGCGGATACCACCCTATCGACCCGCACATCCGCAGGGCCTACGGGGAGAGAGGGATACAGTTGGCAAGCAAAACATATACCTATCTTGGGGACACCTGCAGGCAATCGGGAGAGAAATCGGTCGTAGTGCCCCCCTCCCCGCCCTATGCGGTTCCCCGCAAGGTCAAAGGCCCGCCCGGGTACCAACACCAGGTCGATCTCCTCTGGATCCACCCATTCCTTCTCCAGAGGCTCCTTGATCCCGTATTGGCCTATCCCAAGCGGTTCCTTAAACTTACACGGCTTGATTTCACCGTTTTCCATCACCGGCACAACCACTTCCTTACCCTCTCTCACTGCGGTTTCGATGATTGGTTTGGTATCTACCTCGTCCTCCTTAGCGAGATAACTCATTATTACCCTTGCAGTTATAAACTCCTTAAGCGCGCAAACCAGCTCGCGGATCTTCTCCGCAACCTGTCGTTTATACCCCTCGTCAAGCTCAGCAACTCTGGTGCTGACCTCCTTTCTTATCTGGGCCTTGTTTACCATATCCACTCCAGACATGTTCCCACCCATGCAAAAAACTACTGAATTTATTTTATCACCTCTCCCGATTGCAGTCTATACAGACTCTTATACAGCCCGTCCTTCTCTATGAGCTCCTCGTGTGTGCCCATCTCCACCACCTCACCTTCGTGTAAAACGACTATGAGATCCGCAGAGCGGATGGTGGAGAGCCTGTGGGCTATTACCAAGACCGTTCTGCCCTGCATCGCAGAGGATAGGGCAGACTGGACCTCCTTCTCCGACTTGGCATCCAGGTGCGATGTGGCCTCGTCCAATATAAGTATGGGGGGATCCCGCAATACCGCCCGGGCAATAGCTATCCTTTGTTTCTGTCCTCCGGAAAGCTGACTTCCCAGATCGCCTATCCGGGTATCGTAACCCTTTGGTAGAGAATGTATAAACTCGGATATGTGGGCTGTTCGCACCGCCTCTTCCACCTGTTGCCTATCTACATCTCTCAATCCGTAGGTTATGTTGTTCCACAGAGTATCGTTGAACAGTATCAACTCCTGCGGAACCAGACCCACATGCCTGCGCAGGTCCTTAAGGTCCACCTCCCGTATGTCCACTCCGTCTATAAGGATCCGCCCCTTTACCGGGTCGTAAAGCCTCAAGAGCAGACCCGCCAGGGTGCTCTTGCCACTGCCCGATGCTCCCACGAGGGCCACTACCTTACCTTTAGGTATCTCAAAAGAGACCCCCTTGAGGACCCATCCCCGGTCGTCGTAGCGGAACCAGACATCCTCAAACCTTATCTTATCCTCAAAGCGAAACCTTTTGGGCTCTGCCACCTCCACAACCGAGGGCCGGGCGTCCAGTACCTCGCCTATCCGCTCCATGGCACCTATCGCCTGCTGGAAGAAGACATGGATGTTGCTCAACCGCTTCAGCGGGCGCACCATGGAGAGCAAAGAGGCCAAGAACAGGGCAAACACCCCAAAGGAAAGCCTCCCCGAGAGGACCAGGTTGCCCCCGTACCACAGGATCGCCACCGCCACCACCGCAGAGAGGACCTCCATCAAAGGCGAAAGCAGGATCTCCCGCCCTATCCGCTTCATCGTCAGACGATAGTAGTCCTGATTCTTCTCCCGGAACCTCTCCACCTCTACATCCTCGCTGGCAAAGGCCTTCACCACCTTCGCCCCGGAGAGGGTCTCTATCAAAAGGACATTGATGTCCGCTATCCTCTCCTGACTGCGACGGGTGAGCTTCTTCACCCTCCTGCCGATGTACATCGCAGGCACGACCACCAAGGGTATCACGATGAACATCCACAGCGCGAGTCTCCAGTCTATGGCAAAGACGATGGCGGAGAAGACCAGCACCTGCCCGCCCTGATAGACCAACTCGGTGATACCGTAAGAGATGGAGTGCTGTATAACCACCACATCGTTGGTCAGGCGGGATACCAGATCCCCGGTCCTGTGGCGGGAGAAGAAGTCCATGGAAAGCATCTGCAACCTCTGGTAGAGCTTAAACCTGAGGTCCCGTATTATCCTCTGGGCGATGTCGGACATCAAGTACTTGTAGGCAAACTCCACCACCGCCTTGGCCAGGTATATCCCCAATATAGCCATCCCTATGTAAAACAGCAGGTCCCGGGGATCCAACGAGTTCAGTCTATCCACCCAGACCGCCAGCCAACGGGGAAGGGGATAAGGGAAACGGATGGGCTTACCCGCTAAGACCCTGTCCGATACCGGCACCAGCATGGAGAGGGATGCCCCGTCGAATATCGCACTCAGCACCATGAGCAGTCCCGCGAATAAAAACAGGTACCAATAAGGCACTACGAGTCCCAACAACCTGCGGAATGCACTCGATTTCATCTCTTCCCCAGCAACTTGAGTATCAATTGGGCATCCTGCCAGACCAAGACCTTATCCTTGGGATTCCTGAGAAGATAGGCAGGGTGAAAGGTGGGCACCACCTTCATACCCCGCCACTCAAAGACCTGTCCTCTCACCGACTTTATCCCTACATTGCGCCCCAGCAGGAGCGAGGTGGAAAACTTTCCCAGGGTGCATATCACCTTGGGTCCTATTATCTCCAACTGCTTCAAGATAAAGTGCCTGCAGGCGAATATCTCCGACGGCAAGGGGTTACGATTGTTGGGAGGCCGGCACTTAAGGACATTGGCTATGTAGACATCCGAACGGTCAAATCCCATCTTGTTTATCAGCCTAGTCAGGACCTCCCCCGCCCGCCCCACGAAGGGCCTGCCTTGGAGGTCCTCATCCCTTCCCGGGGCTTCACCAACGAATACCAGTTCCGCATAGGGATTCCCCTCCCCAAAGACCAGATTGGTCCTGGTCTTGTAGAGGTCACAGGCCTTACACTCCAGGGCAGAGCGGTACAATGCAGACAGGCTCGCCTCTTTGTCGCCTTTCTCCTCACCTTCGCCTTGCGAGGGCAAAAAGTAGTCCTCTATGCCCCAAAAGGCCTCTATCTCTTTCATCATATCCGGGAGATCCCTCTTCTCAAGCATCCCTTAACAAGACCTCCAAAAGGGCAAGATCCTGAGGATAGGTTACCTTCACATTGGACCTATTCCCCTCGCAGACGAGGATACTTTCCCGTGGAAAAAACCTCTCCACGAATCCCGCACAATCGCTGAAGCCCACGCCTTCCTCCATCCCCTTGGAATAGGCCTCCCATATAAGACCGAACCTGTAGCCCTGGGGCGTCTGTATCTCCCTAAGCGTTTCCCTTTTTAGGGTCCTGCAGACGCGGACACCTTCCCGCCTCACCTCTACCTCTTTAACCGTGGAGGTGATCTCGATCCCCGGGACCACCGCGTGCCAGCCCGCTTTCAAGGAATCCAACACCCGATCCACCAACGCCCTCCCCACCGCAGGTCGAGCGCCGTCGTGTATCAACACCAGATCTTCGTCCTTGAGTCTGCTTCTCAAGGTCTTCAGACCGCTAAATACCGAAAACCACCTCTCAGGTCCCGGCTCGGCAAAGAAGACGGTCTTGTCTGGGGAGGAGATCACATCGCGATAGGCCCTTTCCACCTCTGGCCCAATCCACGCCTCCCCTCCTACGATCGCAATCACAGAGACCTCAGGATGACACAAAAAGGCCTCCAGGCTCCAGCGCCACAGCTCCTTGCCCAGCAAAGACGCCCGCAGTTTATCCCCTCCGAACCTGCGGGCCTTACCACCCATCAATAGGACGACCCCAACCATACCTCAGGCAGACTCCGATCTGCGCTCCCTTCCTGCCCCGTTTCTGGCCCGTTTCCGGGCAAATATGATGCGACCTGAAGGGGTCTGAATGGTGTTGTACACCTCCACTGTAGCCACCCTGCCGATCAAGTTCCGGGCGTTCTCCACCACCACCATAGTTCCCTCGTTGGTGTACCCCACCGCCTGATTAGGCTCCTTACCCTCCCTGACCAGCCTTATCTGGAGGACCTGCCCTGGGGAGACCTTCGGCTGTAGGGCAGATACCAGATCGTTTAGGTTCAGGACCTCAATCCCTTCTAACTGGGCTACTTTGCTCAGGTTGTAGTCCAAGGTGATTATCTTTGCTCCCAACAGCTTCGCCAAGCGCACCAACTTGGCGTCCACATCCTCTCCCTCTGCAGGCTCCTCCTCGTAGATGTCCACCTGGGCGGATGGCCCCCGGGTGTAGGCACCCAAGAGGTCCAGCGCCTCCCTGCCCTTGCTCCGCTTGACGGGATCACTGGAGTCCGCTACGAACTGGAGCTCCCGCACCACGAACCGAGGTACGATCAGGCGCCCGCTCAGAAAACCCGTCTTCATCACCTCAAATATCCTACCGTCCAAGATCGCACTGGTGTCTAACAAAAGGGGCATCTCGTCCCTGTCGCTCCGGGTAAAACGGATGTAGGGTAGGACGATAGCGAACTCGTCTCGCTTCTTCAAAGAGAAGGTAAGCCCGATGTAGATGAATACGAAGGTGAGCACCGGTGTTACCAACTTCACCACATAGGTATCCACCCCTATCGCAAGCATCACATCGTGGACTATCTTGGCGGTCAATAAACCTAAAACCGCACCGAATATGGCAGAGGTAAGACCCCGCAGGGACACATTCTTCATCGCCATCTCTATCCCCGCCAGGACCACACCTAGTACCAATCCCACCAACCTCCCTAGGGCAGGATTCCCTAACTCCGTGCCGATAGAATTACCCAGTGCCACCATCAAGGCGATAAAACCGATCCGCAATACCCAAAAGACCATGTCAGACCTCCTAACAATGAAACCGACCTATACCTCCAATAAAAATCCAGATCCGCTCTAATGTATCACAAAAACCGGGGCCAAAACAGTCCATTACCACCCTAAATAGTGTCCAGAATCTCCCTTATGCTCGAGACAACGCTATCTGGGGGAAAGAGTACCTCGTCGTTTTCTTCGGGAGCCTCTCCCAACAGCACCGCCTTTATCCCGACCTCCTTAGCGACTTGGAGGAGTCCGAGATCACCGGAGATCATCAACGAATCCGCATAACTGACCCCGTTGAATTCCAGAAGAATACCTTCTACCTGCCGTTTTATCTCTCCAACCTCCCCTTTAACCACCAACCGCACCCTATCGTCGGCAAAAGACAGAGCACCCTCGGGACCAAGCACCACCACCAGATATCCTGAATACAAAAACCTCTCAACCACCGCGTTCAACTCGTCTCCATCCACCACCTCACCGTCCAGGACCACGATAGCCTTGACCCTAAGTGAGGACAACATATCCAACTCCCGCATCTTGAACCAGGTAAGGATCTGGTATAATCCCGCACAGAAACTTATGTACAAACCGACCAGACCCGCCCTCCAGCCCCCCTTCACGGTGTACTCCTTCAGGAAGTGGGAGAAGAACTTGCGCACCGCATTAAGCCCGGAATACCTCCTCCCTAGGCGTATCCTCTTTCTGGCGTCCAGGTCCGTTTGGGCATTCACCTTCCTTATAAGATCAGAAAATCCCGAATAGGAAAAGTGTAAAACTACCCCCTCCTCCGGGGACAGGGTATAGGTCTTCCCTTCCGAAGCAACGATAGAGGGATGGACCTCCTCCTCCTCGCTAAAGCGCACATACCGGCGGTCAAAGAGGCGCAACTGATAGGCAGGATCCCATCCCGGATGCCTCACCCAGAGGTTGCCAATAAAGATTCGCATAGGCAGGTTGATCCCCACAATTGTCTCCTTCTCCAGCCACCCTCGCCTTTCCATGAGTGAGGCAATTGTTCGGGCCAAGGTGGGAGTAACCAACTCATCACCGTCTATAGAGAGGATCCAATCGTGTTTCGCTTTAGCGATGGCCCAGTTCCTGTGCCTGCCTTCTATGTCCATCTTTCGTTGAAAGACGCGGGCACCCCAGTCCCTTGCGATATCAGGGGTGCGATCCGTACTGAAGTCGTCCACGACCACGACATCGTCCACCCACCTCAAGGAGTCCAAAACCCGACGGATGTTCCTCTCTTCGTTCTTCACCACCAGGACCGCAGAGATAGGGACCTTCCCCAGACCTCTTTTCCCACTCATCCCAAGTACCTCCAAAGATTTACCAACAGATAAGCCAGTCCCACAAAGGCAAGGAGCACGCCCAGATACCTGCGGTGGTGCTTTCTATTTAGACGACATCCCAAGCGGGCCCCTATCTGGGCCCCGAGGAAGACCACCGCCCAGTAAAACAACACCTCATGCGAAAATTCAAATCGTCCCCCGCTTACGTGCCCCAGAAGCCCCGACAAGGCGGTAAGCCCGACCATCAAACTGGATGTCCCCACCGCAACCTTCACCGGCACTCCAAGGAACAGGACCATCAACGGGACCTTAATCACTCCCCCGCCGATCCCCAAGAGCCCGGCCACGCCCCCCGCAAACACCATGGCGAGCATCCCCAGCATCCACCGACTCCTATCCGGACTCACTTCCCTCTCCTCTGCCTCTTCACCGCTCATCATCTTATAGGCAGACAGAAACAAGAACCCCACGAACAGGCCCTTGGCAATCCCCTCCGGGAACCACGCGGAAACAAACCCGCCCAAAAAGGCTCCCACCAGAGTGGGCAACTCCACCGCAAGAAACAGCCTCCACGAGACCAACCCCGCCCGGTGATAGACCAGAAAACATGACAGCGAACTGACGAATATCATGCTTTGACTCACCGCCACCGCGGTGTGGAAGTCAAGACCGCTCAGGTTCAACAAGGGCACATAGACGGTTCCCCCGCCCTGCCCGAACATCGGAAAGACGATAGAGGTCAAGAATATCAGGAAACTAATAGGCGTGAGGATGGGCATTATCGTAGACCTCCCTCAGCCTGTCCACCGTGAGGTGGGTGTAGATCTGAGTCGTAGAGATGTTCTTGTGTCCCAACAACTCCTGAACGGTGCGCAGGTCCGCCCCTCGGTTCAGCATGTGGGTGGCAAAGGAATGCCTGAGGCTGTGGACCGACAGGCCCGGCCTCCACAACCCCGCCTGTATCAGACGCCTTTTTACTATGTCCTCTACAGACCTGGCAGACAGCCTCCTACCAAATCGATTCACGAACAGGGCATCCTCTGCCCGATCCGCGACCTTTGCCCTAACCTCCAGATAGGCCCTGATCGCCTTACGGGCCCAACTCCCCAACAGGGCAAGCCTCTCCTTCCGCCCCTTGCCGAACAGTCTCACCACCCCGGAATCTAAGTCCAGATCCTGCAGAGATATACCCACCAGTTCACTGACCCTGCAACCGGTTGAGTATATGGTTTCCACTATCGCCCTGTCCCTCCTACCGGAAAAGTCGTCACCGAAGTCCACATTCAAGAGCTGATCTATCTGCTCCTCGGTAAGGAAGTGAGGAAGACGCCTCTTCTGCCTCGGATTGGGCTGGTCCGCAAAGGGGTTGTCCTCAACTACCCCCCGGGCTTGCAAGAACCGATAAAAGGCCCTCAATCCCGACAGCCTGCGGGATATCGACGAACCCGAAAGGCCCCTCCTCCTCAACCAGGACAGAAACAAACGCAGGTGGAGGGGATCAAGGCTGGGGTTAAAATCACCACCCCGATGTTCTTTTAGAAACTCCAGAAAGGCATCTATGTCTTGGCGATAACCCTTGACGGTCTGGGGAGAGTAGTTCCTCTCGCGGGAGAGGTAGAGCAGAAACCTGTCTTTCCACCAGGGCAAAGATCCCGGCACCGGGCCCCTTCTCTGGCTTACTTCTCCTCCAGATACTTCTTACCGTACTTCTTGACGAACTTTTCCACCCGCCCCGCGGTGTCAACGAACTTCTGCTTGCCGGTGAAGAACGGATGACAGGCAGAGCATATCTCCACCCGGATCCCGGGACGAGTAGATCGGGTGTGTATCACATTCCCACAGGCACAGGTGATAGTGCACTCGACATAATCCGGATGTATACCCTTCTTCATACTCCATCACTCCCCTTCTCTGACTAATTATGCAGAGATTTTACTATCCTTACAAAATATTTCAAGGATTTTTCATCCCCTCAGGTCAGGTTTACCTGTCTATCTCCGGTGGGCAGATGCCGAAACTGGACAGGTATATGGGGACATCCTCTATCCGGGCCCCTTTGAGCATCTCCTGTATCATAGCAGTCCCGGTGGTGTAAGAGGGCCCTCGGACATGCACGCGATAGGGGTTTCCACTCTTGCCGTCGAACCGCATGTAATAGCCGTACTCCCCGTTGGTGGACTCCACCACCTGATAGGTCTGACCCGCGGGAGGAATCCACTTCTTGTAGTTTATCGGCTTGTTGAAGACCTTGCCCTTGGGCATCTTATCCAGGACCTGACGGATGATGTCTATGCTCTGCTCTATCTCCATCCGCTTTAATATCATCCGGGAATAGGCATCTCCGTCCTTGAGGGTTACCACCTCGAAGTCTATCTCCGGATAGGCCTCGTAGGCGTAGATCTTTCTCATGTCCACCGGCTTTCCCATCGCCCTGACCGCGGGACCGGTGAGACAGTACTTCTTGGCCAGTTTCTCGGTGACCACGAACCTGCCCTTGGTCCGGAAGACGAAGAAACTGTTGTGGTAAAAGGTCCGGTCGTAATCGACGAGTCTCCTCTCTATGTAATCCAAGACCTCCCTCACCCTATCCTCAAACCCCTCTGGCAGATCCCTGCGCACCCCACCGGGGACTATGTAGATGTGATAGACCCGCGCTCCGGTCAACCACTCGAACAGGTCCAATATGAAGTCCCTGTCCGCAAAGGCCCAGTTCATAACCGTGTATATACCAAGTCCTCCGCACATGAACCCGAGGTTCAGGAAGGTCGCAGCGATCCGCGCCAGTTCCAAGACCATCGTCCGGATGTACTTTGCCCGCGGGGGGACCTCTATCCCGCATATCGCCTCTATACAACGGGCGTAGACCTCCTCGTTGATGTCCGGCTCGGGTACGCATATTCGGGGTATGATGGAGACATTCTGCATCAGGTTGCGGTGCTCCATCAACTTCTCAAAGGAGCGGTGCAGGAAGCCGTACTCCGGCTCCATGTGTACGATGGTATCCCCCTCCAGCCACAGGTGCATACAGGAGTTACCCGCAGCACCGGGATGGTTAGGGCCTATGAATAACTCAACCCTTCTTTCCGCCATAGTCCCTCTCTCCGTAGTGTTCCAAAGAGAACCTGATGGAATCAAACGACTTCCTCATCGGGAACCGCGGATGGGCAGGATCGTTGCCCTCGAATATAAACGGCTTATCGTAATCCGGATTCCCTGCGAAGTGGAGCCCGAACATCTCGTATATCTCCCTCTCGTAGAACTGCGCGTGGGGCCACAGGTGCATCACCGTGGGCTGGCGATCGGTTTCGTAATCCAACAGGCATGCCAGGAACAACCTCTGCTCCATAGAGAAGGAATAGAGGTTGTAAATCAACTCACAGTGCCTGTCGTCTCCCAGATCCACGCAGGTTATCGTGGCTAAGTAATCAAAGCCCGTCGCATAAAGGTCCTCTATTGCCTGCGGAACCTTATTCTTATCCAGCCGGGCGTAGAGGATCCCACCTGCCTCCTCTTTCACCTCTGCAGAGAGACTCTCTAAAAACCTGATTAAGTCCTTTTTATCCTTCATACCTCACACCTGCCTATACATCCGCGAGTATCTTCCTCTGATTTGCCTTGTACCAGTCGTAGCGTTCGGCGTAGTCTATCCACCCGCCGGGCAGTTTCTTCCTTATCCTCTCCTTTATCTCCAGTATCCCCTTCAAGACCGCCTCGGGTCTGGGCATGCAACCCGCAATGTAGATGTCCACCGGTATGTAGTCAGAAAGGCGGTTGATGGTGATGTAGGAATCCCAATAGTGTCCACCGTTGATGGTGCAGGAGCCAAATCCAATCACATACTTGGGGGCCTGCATCAACTCGTAGGACCATATCACCCGCTTGAGGGTCTTTAGAGACAGGTACCCGGTAATCAAGAGGACATCTGCCTGCCTCGGCGTGGCCATAGGGGCTATGCCAAAGCGGGTCATATCGTAACGGGAGGTCATCGTCGGGGGCAACTCTATCGCCCCGCAACCGGTACAGTAGTGGAGCAACCAGATAGAATTCTTACGCGCCCAGTCCCAAAACCCCCTCAATATCGCGTTGTTTTCCTTTGCGTACTCTACATGCTCTGGGCACTGAGCCATAATCTATACCTCCGACTCTAAAACACCTTCCAGCCCAGATAGAGGAGCCAACCTATTAGTGCCAAGACCACCGGTTTGGTCCAGTACATCTTTACCGCCCTCTGGGTAGTGGTCCTGGCCATCACCGCGCTTATCCATATCAGGACGAAGAAGACCGCCAGCATCTTCAGGTAAAACACCACGAAGTTGCTCGCCCCGCCCAAGAACAGGTCCACGAACAGGGCACAAGCGGTGTAGTAGTGAAGTGCCATGTAGATGAACAGGTACCCCAAAAACTTCCCCGAATACTCCACCATCGGCCCGGACGCGATCTCACTGGGGGCGATGATGATGTCAAACGGGTGTTTACCCATCTCCGCTATCATCACCCAGAAGTAGACCACCGCAAACAGGGGCATTTTCACTATGTACCAATTGCTAATCCCTCCCGCCTGAGCGGATATCACATCCATGAAGTTTGCGCTCCCGGTGTAGGAGATGATGCCCAACAGCACCATCACCAACGGCAGGTCGTAGCCCATCATCAACATCAGGGCGCGGGATATACCTATGCTGGCGTAGGGATTCTTTGCCTGGGCGGTACCCAAGGCCATCCCCAAGGGGGCAATCGTGAGTATGTACATCAGGGCAACGATGTCCGCCTGGGTGGACAGGACCGGCCTGTTGGCGAATGGAACGAAGTAAACCACCAGAGCAGCTCCCGCAAGGGCCATCCACACCCCGAGGTCAAAGACCCATCCGTAGGAGACCGGTCTTTGCTTGGAGAGCAACTTCACCACATCTATAAACGGCTGAATCAACGGAGGTCCGTACCTGCGCTGGATCCTCGCAGTTATTCGAGTACCGATACCCATAAAGGATATCCCTATGAGAAAGCAGACTATAGGCAGACCAATCATCCCCAGTACGGTCATCGTCAACTCCCTTTACTGACCAGCAGAGACAATGCCACTATCAATCCGCTCAAGGTCAACATTATGTAGGCCCCGTAGGTTGCCAACCGACCGTTGTACAAGCCACGCAAGACGAGACCGAGCCCTGCTATGTACTCTTTCCAGAACCCCGCCAGCCAGCCCAAAGAGAAGAGGTCCACGAAGGCCTTACCCAACCTGTTTACCGGAGCGTAAAAATTATAACTGTAGTCCCACAATCTTATCTGCTCAGGCAGATAGGCCGCTGCGGTGTATCCTTCGGTATCCGGGGCGTAGCGATGCTTGGGGAGAAGAATCCAAAACAGGATCACTACTACTCCCAAAAGCAGACCAAAGACCTCCAATACAAGAGATAAATTTACCAGACCTATACTTGTCTTGGTTATAGTTACTGGATCAAAAATTCCCGTGAGGGCTCTACTTGTTAGACCCATAAACGGTTTCACATATGCTCCTATCAAAAAAGAGACCAGTCCCGAAACGACAAGAGGGATTATCTGTAGGGGATTCATCTCCTTAACGAGGGAGATAGACGCCTTCTTTCGGCCCAAGAATATAGAGTGCAAGAGCCTATAAACATACAGGAACGACCCCACCCCGGCGACGAAGAAGAGGAGCACCGGAAGGAGTCTGCCCTTGGAGATGAAGGCCTCGTACATAAGCCACTTGGAATTGAATCCACCCATCGGAGGGACACCGGCAAGGGATATCCCCAGCATAAGGAAAAAGAGGAAACTGACCGGCATCCTCCTGACGAAGTCCCCCATAGCGGTGTACTCGGTGGAACCGATCTTCCTCCAGATGTAGATCACCACGCTGAACATCCCCAGTTTTATCAACATGTGATTTATGTAGTGCAGGACCGCACCCGATACGCTCACTGCCGACCAGAGCAGTACGCTGGCAAATATAAAGGTCACCTGAGACAGGCTGGAGAAGGACAGGGCCTCTATTGCGTCCTCGCTCCCTACCGCCTTGAATGCAGACCATATCGCGGTAATACCCGCAAGGTATATAAACAGGTTCTGCCATACGGCCAGATTCGGCAGGGAGGGCAACTCGGATACGGTGCGCAGGATCCCAAAGACGCCCAACTTACTGATTATAGCGGAAAGGAACAACACGAACCGTTTGTCCGAACCCGTATACAGGTCCCCAATCCAGAAGTTGAAGGGTATCACCCCGGTCTTTACGACGAACGGCAGGCAGAACAGGGCTATTGCGGTTGGGCCTGCCTTTGCCAGAGAAGATAGTGCAGTGGATCCGGTTACCGCGTAGGTATAACCTATGGCTGAGAGCATGGCAAACTCGCCCAAGAGGGATACCCACAGATACCCAAAGGCCTTGCGAGGATTGTTGCTCAAGATAAAGGTAAGCCAGGTGCTCGCGGACCAGAAGAGGAAGAAGTAGAGCATGTCCTTGGTGGAGTAAAGCCCTACCAGTACCAGGGTAAGGAGCAATATACCGAGAATAGGCCACGGCCTGCGGGTATACCTATCCCCAGCCAACAGGAAAAGTATCTGCAGGCCCGCCAGTCCCAGAGTCAGCCAGGTAAACAGAAGCCCCAATCTATCCATCTATGTCAACCCCTCCCTTGTAGGCAGAGACATCGTAAACGGTCTGGATGTATTCCTGCTTGGGTGTAAACCTCAATCGAGATAGATCCACACCTTTCTTCACCCCGTACACCGCCAAGACACCTGCACCCAACATCAACAGGGACAAGACCCACAAGGACAGCGCCTGCCCCGGGCAATCCTGTCTGCCCTCACCTTTTGCCGTCAACATAGCGGAACTTATGCGCATCAAGTAAATCGCTTCCAGGACCATAACTGCCAAGACTATCCCCACCAGTGCGTACATGTTTATGGCCAAGAGACCAAATACCAACGCGACCTTGCCCCAGAACCCCAGAAAGGGCGGTGCCCCCACGAGAGACAGGCCTCCCACCAGTCCCACCACCTTGTCGGAGAAGGCACACTCCTCGGCAAACCGATCCAGGTCCCGCGATCCGCTCCTATCTGAGACCGCTCCCACCGAAAGGAAGAGCCCTCCCTTGGCCAACAGGTGGTTAAGGAAGAGGAGCACCAAGGCGACACTCCCCAGATCAGGTCGGGACAGACCAACCGCAAAGGCCATCAGCATCAGACCTATCTGCCCCGCCGAGGAATAGGCGAGCGCCCGCTTGACATCCCTCTGATAGAACCCGACTATCTCCGCAACCACAAAGGTCAACACCCCCAGGAGCAGCAGGGTCTGGCCCACCAGCAAGACTGCACCTTTGTCGAGGAAGAACAGGCCCACCAACCGCAGGAGCACATACAACGCGGACTCTATCACTATCCCCGACAGGAGCGCAGAGACCGGGAAAGGCGCTGCGGGGTGGGCATCAAAGAGCCAAGCATTCAAAGGGAATACCCCGCTCTCCACGCCCAATCCTACCAGTATCAACACGAAAACCACCAGTTTAAACAACGCCGGCCAACTATTTGATAGATAAGATATCTGAGCCAGATTGAGGGTACCGGTCTTTCCGTATATCAGGGCTATGGCCAGCAGGAACAGAGAAGAGGCAACCGAGCCCAGGACGAAGTACTTGACGCCTGCCTCTATGGACTCCCTCTTCCTGTAATAGGCCACCAAGGCGAAGGAGACCAGACAGACTATCTCAAAGAAGACGAATACGTTGAACAGGTCCCCGCTCATTATCAGGCCGTTGAGCCCCGCCAAGAGTATCATCAACAGGCCGTAAAAGCGCCAGGAATACCTCGTGCCCGAACCTATAACCGCAAGAAACATCAACACATTCACAGAGAACAACCACAAGCCTGCCAGAGGATCCAGGAAGAAGTTGATACCCAGAGGAGGCCTCCATCCCCCGAAGACTACCACTATGGAAGATCCCTTTAAGAGCGACAGCAGTACCTTCCCCGCCAACACGGTGGTTATCAGCGAGGTCAGGGCGGAGAATGCCTTTGCGGGGCGGTTCCCCAACCTGCCCACGAACCACATCAAAAACCCGGCCAGCAACGGCAGGGCAAATGTGTAGACCGCTAATTTCGTCATCCCGCCAGATCCTTCAGTTCAGAGACATCGGTGGTACCAAACCGCCTGTGCATCCACACCGCCATCCCCAGCCCAACTGCCAGAAGACCGAGTCCTATGACGATAGCGGTGAGCACCAAGGCCTGGGGCACCGGATCCACGACCTTGCCGACTGCAGAGGCCTGCAGTTCCTTGCTGAACAATATTGGGGCAATCCTTCCCCGCACATAGCCGATACTGACGATGAGCAGGTTCACCCCCGACTCTAGTACCGACAGACTTATCAGTATCTTTACAAAGTCCCGGTTCAGGAAGACACCCATCAGTCCCAGACCTATCAGAAACACGCTAAGGGCGTAGAAGTCAAGCGCGTTCATCCTCTTCTCCCGAACTGGTAAACCTCTCCAGTATCGCCACGAACTCGCTGGCCACCTTCACCCCAATGAAAGCGTACAGGACCGGCAGGACACCAGCACTCAGCAGGGTCCCCGGTACACCCTTCGGACCGAAACTGTAGAGGAAACTCCCGTACTTCACCAATCCAACCAAGGCCAAGGCCACGAATCCTGCCCCCATCAAAGACTCCAGGGCATGAACCAACCCCCCAAATCCGGACTCCTTCTCCCTCTTCAATATCAATTTAAGAAGGAGCCCGGAGGAGATAACGACACCACCCTGAAATCCCCCTCCCGGGCTCACATGCCCCTGAGAGACGATGTATATGCCTATCAGGATAATAAGATACGGAAGAAACCTGCTTGCCACCCGAAGGACGAAGTTCTCCTCCCTCTGCCACATACCTGCCCCCGGCAAGAGGAACAATCCCACTGCCATAGCGGAGGCGAACAGGACCGTAACCTCCCCAAGGGTATCCAATCCCCGGAAGGACAACACCACCGAGGTAACCAGATTCGTGGCCCCGGTGGAATTCACACCCATCTTTATGTAGTCCTTAGACACCAGCATCTTATCCTGCCCGTAGGGAATCTGGGTGTAGAGCAGATATATTAACAGCCCGCTGAATGCAAGGACCACCAAGGAGGCGATTATACCCGATATGTCGTACTTCCTATTTATCCCTTCCAGCATATCTAGTCCCCTCTGATACCCATCTTACGCAAGGCAAACAGGAAGAGGGCTGTGGACAGGCCTGCTGAAATCACCGCCTCCGCCATGGCCACATCCGGTGCCTGTAGGAGATAGAAACTCGCGGTCAATCCCACGCTCGCCAAGGCCAGCGCTACCACCGACGAGACCCGCCCTCGGGAAAAGACCGCAATCGCTGCAGTAAATCCGGTGAACAAGACGACTGCAAGGTAAATGTAACCCATCCTATTCCCCTTCTCCCCTCACCGCACGGGCAAGGACCGAGGCAGACACCGGCGCCCCCACCAGCACCAGCACCATTATCACCAGCAACTCCAACCACCAACCCGGTTTCAGACAGATAACCCCCGCTATCGTGGCGATCACCCCGAGAGTGGATGCCTTGGTCCCCGCCTGAAGACGGTTGAATACATCCGGCATGCGCACCAGCCCCAACCCCGAAAGGGCCAAAAAGAGCGCACCCACTATCACCAAGACATACCCCACCGAAATCATCGTTCGATAAACCTCCCCACGACGATGCTCCCTATAAAACTCACCGCGGAAAGGGCAAGGGCCACATCCAGATAGATCCTTACTTCAAACTCAAGGGCCAAAAGTACCAGCACCCCAACCAACACCGTAGTAAGCACATCCACCGCCACCATCCTGTTGGCAAAGTCCGGGCCTATAACGAACCGCAGAAGAGAAAGACCCACCGCAATCGTCAACAAGGCCACCAAGACCGGAATCATGACTCCATCCTCTTAAGGATCCTCTCAAACCGTCCGCAGATCAACTCCTTGGCCTTTTCCTGAGGATACATCCCCGCCTTTATCCAGTGAACGGTCAACTCCTGCTCCTCAACATCCAGGGTCATCGTTCCCGGCGTCAAGGTGATAGAATTGGCCAAGATGAACTTCAACCAATCCGACTTCAGGTCCGTCCTGACCTTTACGAATCCCGGAGATATAGGCAGGGAGGGATTTATCACCCTCAAGGCCACATCCAGATTTGCCTTCACCATCTCCACTAGGAGCACCACCAAGTAGATTGGGAAATTTATCACAAACTTTATCATACAAACAATCCCTTCCACCAAACAGAACCTGCCTAAAATTGAGTTTTATTTTACTGGTTCAGGTCCCGTTGTCAACACAATTTCTCTTCTACCTGGAAAACAGGAAGAATCTTACCATCTCAATCGCAACAGCGACAGGGGACAACACCCACGAGCCCAATACCTTTCTACGAGGGCGAGATGGCGAGGATTCCCCGAAGCTTCGGGGATCTACCCCCTCTTCAAAGGTCACCACCGGGATTGGATCGCAAGGGACCTTCCAACGCTTCAACCTCCTCCTCAGCCGTGTCAACAAGGGATCCACGCGGACCTCGGAGAGCACCTTCGCCTGGGGACGAACGGAGATAATCCCAGCAGAGGCCCCGGCACTTATCAAGGGTATACCGACCTGGACACAGTACCTCAATAGAAGGGCTTTACCGTTTAATCCATCAACGCAGTCAAACACGAAGTCGACCCCTTCGAAGCAACTGAAATCGTACCCCTTACCCACCGAATCAACGCACGATTTCACCTCCGCTTTATCTCTGAGATAGGCCCTGACGGCCTCACAGACCACCTCTGCCTTGTAGCGCCCGACCTTACCCCAGTCAAAGAAGGCATAACGGTTGAAGTCTCCCACGGAAAGCCGATCGTCGTCCACCAGCACCCAGTGCCTTATCCCGAAAGGAAGGAGCAAGCGTACCACCCATCCTCCCACCG
The DNA here is from genome assembly GCA_015494465.1 of Candidatus Omnitrophota bacterium. Classification (GTDB taxonomy): domain Bacteria; phylum Omnitrophota; class Gorgyraeia; order S143-82; family S143-82; genus S143-82. The sequence goes on from WGBD01000007.1 coordinate 109,103, forward strand.
CCCCTAACCCGACCACAGCTATACGCACCTTATCGTCGGGCACAGCGATAGAGTAGGCCCTTGCTAACAGGTGCAATCTATAGAATGGATCCTCGCTCATCTCCTCAACAGGTCTTTGAAGTTGGCCTCTACTGCCTGCGCCACTTCCTCTTTTGGGACAGCCTTCCACTCCGCAATCTTCTCCACCACCTGTCCCAGTATCCGGGGACTTTGGGCCTGATAAGGCCAATCGCTCTCGACCAACAGCCTGTCTAAGCCAATCGTCTGAATCACTCTGCGTTTTTCCTTTGGCCATTTCAGGACCGTCGGCCCTAAAGAAAAATACACACCCGGCATGAGGGAAAACCTCTCCACATAAAAGGTACTGCCATTGTAAGCGTGGAGTATGACCCGAAGGTCTTTCCGTCCTCGTAGTATCTCCCACAGGTCTTTCCAGGCCCGGACGCAATGCACATTCAAGGGGAGTTTCCTCTCCTCTGCCAGAGAGACTGCTTTCTCAAATATCTCCAACTGGACAGAATAATCTGCACCCCACAACCTATCCAGGCCTACTTCCCCTATGCCCGCTATCCTCTGTAAATTCCTCTGGAGGGCATCCTTCCACCCTAACCAATCAAGGCCGTCCAGGTACCACGGATGGGCACCCAACATCAAACCTGCACCCGAATATTCATTAGAGACATTAAGAGCGGAGTAGAAGTCCTCAAGGTGCAAGGTGCAGAGGAATCCCCTCCAAGGAACAAATTCATCCAGTCCTGTCAAAGGAAGGTGATAATGGGCATCCGGCAACGAAGGTACGGTCTGATCATCCACTTCAGAAAAACGACTGGACCATGTCCCAGGCCACGAACTGGGCGAATATGTCCTCCGAGAGGGCGACCCGCCTGTACCCTAACGGGCGATCCTTCCAATCGAATAACTTTGCAAAGACCTTCATTCTGCTAACTATAAGGCGATTCTCGGTATCGTAATACCTGTGCCCATGGCAGATGGGATTTTCCACATTTACCAGAGGATAGAGCGTGGCATCAAATGCCACCGCCCGGGGATGGGCTGAATAATCGGCCAAGAATCCCAACACGAAGCCGTCCGCACTCAACTTCGTCGCTATCGCCTCGGCCTTCTTTGGGGTTATCACATACCCGCTTGCCTCACCCACAAGCTCCCGTACGAGCCTGGGATGAACCACGAAGACCTTCCGCCTCTCTATCAGATACTCGACGAAATACCTATAAACCTTATCCTTAAAGGCAGGGGGCACCGTATCATCTCCTGCGAACTCGAATACGACTATACGCTCTACCTGGTGGGAAAGCTCCGGAGGTCCGGGCAGGGGTAGAGATTGATCTACCTTTCCCCGTATACACCCCCCTGCAAACACGAGGGCCTGAAGCAAAAGCACGCAAAGGAATCTAACCATTCATTACCTTTTCTATCTTCTCCTTGAGTATCTCAGGAGTAAACGGCTTGACGATGTAATCGTTTACCCCCAGCTGGAGGGCCTCCATGACCTCGTTCTTCTCTGCCTCTGTGGTCACCATTATAACCGGAACGGTACCAAACTTGTCCGAGGCCCTTATGGATTTCACCAGCGTAATACCATCCATCTCAGGCATGTTCCAGTCAGTCAACACCAAGGAGATGTCCCCTTCCTTGAGTTTGGTAAGGGCATCTATACCGTTTTCTGCCTCCACCACATCCGAATACCCTATCCGCTCCAGCGTATTCTTTATAATCCTGCGTATCGTAGCGGAATCGTCAACCACCAACACCTTTGACATAATCACTGACCTCCGTTATTCTTACTCCGAACTTCTCCCCCACCGTAACCACTTGGGCCTTGGCAATAGACTTGCCGTTGAGCACTACATCCACCGGTTGAGAAACATACTGAGGGAACTCTATCACTGACCCCGGATTCAAGTCCCAGAGCTCCTGGAACACCATACTCTTGTTGGCCAAGACCACCGAGAGCTGAACCATGACATCCGGGACATCTTCTACTGGACTTCCCGCTTCAACCCCCTTTTGCTCCCCGGAATCCTGCGCCTTTGCTTCGAACTCTTCTAACTGGGCAGACAACTCCCCCAACATGTCACTGGCGAGCTTTTCGCCCAATTGGGTGGGCACGATGTGCCAGAAGTGAGAACTCACCTTGCCCTCGTCCAGTCTAAACTGCATCTCTATGAAGACGACGTTGCCCTCGAACTCCGGCACCCCATCTACCACCGAACCCGGCACGCACTTCAGATTCTTTCGGCTTATCAGCATAGCCAGTGTCTCGTTTATCCCCTCCGCCATCCCTTGGGATAGGGCCGATTCGGGAGAGTCCGCCTTCCCTGAGGAGTCTATCGCAGAAAGGAGATAATCCAGATCGTCCTTCTTAAACACGAAAGCCATCTCCCCACCGTAATCGCCCGAATACTCCATAACAACCGCCGTTTTGGCCCCTTCTGGCAGTTTGGCCATCGCTTCTGAGAACGGCAATTCCTCCGCCTTGGGTTTTATCATCTTCACCTGTATACCAGCGATCCCCTCTAGCTTGGTCGCCGCCGAACCCAAGGTTATGTTATCCAGCTCACACAAGGCATCCAGATACTCTGGGGAAAGAGGCATAGCAACTACTTCCTAAGGCGCTTTAGCCTGCGCAATACGTACTCCAACAGCTCCTCTTGATGCTTGGTGTATATGTCCACAAACTTTACCGCCACGCAGTGCTCCCCATTATCGTTTGTCCACTGCCGAACCACCTTCGCTAATGAGACTACCGGCCCAAATATCTGGTTCTCGGGTAAGGGTTTGTGATAATCCGGTATCTGCACCTCTACCTTAAGCACATCCTGATCGTTAAGTGGGGCATCCACCACGAAGGCCACCCCGCCACCACTGATGTCGATAATCCTGCCCTCCTTCATTCGGGACTTCATTGGAATCTGTAAGACCTGATAGCGCAAGCGGATCTGTGAAGGGACTCTTGCATATCTCCTTCTCTCCTTAGCGTCCACGACCACCGTTTCCTCCCGCTCGGGTTGCTGCCACCTTTCTTACCGCATGCGCTGACAACTGCATGACCCCCGTTATGTCGAGGATCAAGCAGACCCGCCCATCGCCCATAATCGTTGCCCCGGCTATGCCCGGGACATTGGTGAGGAAACCTCCCAGCGACTTGATTACCACTTCCTGCTGGCCAAGCAGATCGGAGACCAAGATGCCCAATCTTTGCTCGGCCAATCCTATTATAACAACATAGCGCCGGGGAGTCTCCTCTATTTTTTCCGGCTCGTTGAAGACCTCTTCAAGGCATAGTAGAGGTATAACCATATCCCTTACGCGCACCACAGCCTGCTGCTCTATGGTGTAGACCTGCCCCTCGTCAAGGTGGATAATCTCCTGCACGGAAGCAAGGGGTATGGCGTATATGTCGTTATTGGATAGTACCATTAAGGCCTGGATTATAGCAAGGGTGAGCGGGAGCTTTATCTTGATCGTCGTCCCTTTACCCAACTCGGTATCCAATTCTATGACCCCGTTGAGCTTCTCGATGTTCGTCTTCACCACATCCATACCCACGCCTCGCCCAGAGACGTCGGTCACCTTTTCTGCAGTGGAGAATCCGGGCATAAAGATAAGGTTCAGGATGTCTCTATCTCCCATGTGGGCTAGATCGGACTCTTTCACGATACCCTTCTCTACCGCCTTCCTGGCCACCTTCTGTACATCTATACCTCTACCGTCGTCGGAAACCTCTATGACTATGTGGTCTCCCTCCTGATAGGCGGAGAGCACGATAGTGCCCCTTCGGGGTTTACCCAACCTTTCTCTTTCTTCGGGTGGCTCTATCCCGTGGTCCACCGCATTGCGGAGTATGTGTATAAGCGGATCGCCTATGTGCTCTATCACCGACTTGTCTAACTCGGTCTCTTCACCGTGGATTATCAGATCTATCTCCTTGTGCATCTCTCTACACAGGTCTCGCACCATCCGAGGGAACTTGTTAAAGACCCGTTGGACCGGGAGCATGCGCGTCTTCATCACCGACAACTGCATCTCGGTGGTAACGAACCCAAGCTGTACCAAGGCATTATTAAAGGCGTCTACCAAGGCGGTGTCAGACACTTGGGCATCTATGTGCTCTGCCAATTGCCCTAGTCTATTCCTCACCAATACCAGCTCTCCAACCAGGTTCATCAACGCGTCCAGCCTTTTGACATCCACCCTTATAGTCTCCTCTATCCCACCCGCTGCGGCTCTCTTCTGAGGAGCAGGAGAAGGCTTCTGCGCATCAGACGGCGCCGGCTTTGGTTGTGCTTCCTGGGTCTGAGGAGAAACGGAGGACTGGGATTCCTGTTTTTGAGGTTTTTGCTCTTGTTGAGGGGGCTCTTTGCTCTCGGCCTCCGCAGGGGCATGCTCTTCCGTGGCCTCTTCCTCTTTTCGTCTCTCCCCTTCTGCCTGAGGCTCTTCTTTCTCAGCGGGTTTCTGCGGAGGTTCCTCTACCGGAGCGGTCTCTCCCTCCAGTATTGCCTTCAGTTTGGCCTCGGTGTCACTGGTATCCACCGTGCCAGAGGTACCATTGCGCACCTCGTCCAAGAGCAACTTTAGCTTATCTACCGACTCCAAGATGACATCCATTATCGTGGGAGTGACTACCATCTCCCCTTTTCTCAATTTGTTGAGGACATCTTCCATGTGGTGGGTCAATTGGGATATCTGGGTAAAACCTAAGAAACCAGAGCTACCTTTAATGGTGTGGGCTGCGCGGAATATCCTGTTGAGGAGTTCGAGATCGTCAGGCCGTTCTTCAAGCGTAACTAGATCCTGATCCAATTGCTCCAACAACTCAGCCGACTCTACCAAAAATTCCTGGATTATCTCGTCCATCCCCCGCCCTCCTCATTCGCTAGGCGTCAGTAATCCACCTCAACTTTCACTAGCATTCAACAGGCTTCCAATCTTATAGAGGATCAGTGACGGTGGTGCTGGTTTGACCAAGTAGACATTCGCGCCAGCCTCGAATCCCCTCTTTTTGTCCTCGTCACTCCCCTCGGTAGTTAACATCACGATCGGTATGTCCGAATAAAGAGGATCTTTTCGAATAGTCCTTATTAGCTCCAGCCCATTCATCCTGGGCATGTTAAGGTCCGCTATTATCAGATCTATGTCCTCTTGAGCCAGCTTTTCTAAGGCATCCACCCCGTCAACTGCCTCCACCGTCTCGTAATTGGCCCCTTTCAATATGTTACTTATCAACTTCCTTACCGTAGCTGAATCGTCCACCACCAATATCTTAGGCATATCCCGCCTCCCTGGTTTTTTTATTCCTTCTTATAAGCCAACGCCCCTGGGAAATGCACTATCTTGAAGGCTCTAGTTATGTTGTGCAACGATTCCGAATGACCGATAACCAAATATCCGCCTATTTTCAATATATCATAAAAATGCCCAACTACCTTCTTCTTTACCGCGTCGTCGAAGTAGATCATCACATTCCTGCAGAATATCACATCTTTTTTCGTGATCCTGCGCATCTGATTGTCGTCGGTCAAGTTGAGATGATAAAACCGCACCATCCTCTTTATCTCATCTTTTATCCTATAATTATCTCCCTCTTTAGTGAAGTACTTGTTGAGATATTCCTTGGGGACATTCCTCAACGTATACTCGTTATAGACGCCCTCCCGGGCCTGGGCCAAGGCAGCCTCGCTGAGATCACCTGCCTCTATCATTACCCTCCACCCCGCTGCCTTGGTATCCACGAACTCTTTACAAATGATCGCCAAGGTATAGGGTTCCTCACCAGTGGAACAGCCCGCGCTCAACAAGGTAAGGGTCTTAAATGTCTGCCTATCGGGCAAAGACACTAGTTCGGGCAAGATGTGATTTTTAAGTGCCTCCATCTGAGGTCGATTGCGGAAGAAACTGGTCTCGTTTATGGTTATAGCATTGAAGAGATACTTAAGTTCTTCCTTGTAGTCCTTCGAATAGAGTAAAAAATAGGCATACTCGTTAAAGTCGCGGAATCCCCTCTCTTTTATCCTCTCCAAGATCTTCGTCTCCAGCAAATACTTCTTGTTATCGCTGAAGTATATGCCGCTTTTTTCGTAGATAAAATCGCGCAAAGACTTAAATGTCTTATCGTCCATCTTGAGTGTAATAGACATACCCCCCTACCCTCTAGTTATAGCTATGAATTCCTTTACCTTGTCTATCTCGTTGTCCAGCTCAAAGGTGAATCTCTCGACATCTAGATCAGCAAGTTCCGGTTTTATCTTTTGTACCAAGGCCCAGGAAATGTCCTCTGCTAATACAAAGCCTTTTCTGTCACCTCCGTAACCTATGTCTTTGGCCTTACAGAACAGGTCCGCAATCCTGACCACCGCCACGGTAAGTGGCGATACCTCCGCCTCTTCGGGGTGGTGATGACAGGAGATTGCCTCCTGAATAGCAGGAGGAAGATTCCACTTTTCCGCCAAGACGAGCCCTACCTCTTCGTGGGTAAATCCAAGGACCTCCTTTTCGACATCGTATATAGCCCTGTCCTCTTCCTGGGCCCGAGTAAATATGTCAGTGAAGACCTCGTGGGCCATCTCGTCCAACACTACCTTCCCTATGTCGTGGAGAAGCCCACCCACGAACACCTCACCACTCAAAGCAGGAGATCCCAACTTCCGCATTATTATCCTGGCAAAGTGCCCACAACCCGCCGAATGGATCCAGAACCTCTCCCTGTCAAAGGTCTGCTTGCCAGGGATGTCGGGAAAGGCAGAAAAGACCGAAACGCTCATAACCAAGTGGCTTATTTCCGACATACCCAAGACCACCAAGGCCAACTCTAAGGAATTGACCTGCTGTTTGAGACCGTAGAAGGCAGAGTTGGCGACTTTCAAGACCTTGGAGGTCAAGGCGGGATCGGATTCCAATATCTTGGAGATCTCCTTCACCGAAGTCTTCGAGCTCATAGCCAGCTCCATCACCTGAGCTGCAACATGGGGGAGGGTCGGCAGGGACTCCAAATCCCCAATCAAGTCTATGATCTTGGTCCTTATCTCCGGAGATAGTTCCTTCATGCTATTCCCTCGACTTTATCTTGTTGATAGCCTCCTCTGCCAGCTCCCTCTGCCGTTCGTCGTCCGAATTCTTAAACCGCTCCAGGACCTCGAGGCTAGCGCTGGTCCCGACCTCTCCCAATCCCTCTATCGCGGAAGCTATTATCATGGGTTCTTCTACCGAGTTGAGGACATCGATAAGAATGTCCTCAGCACACTCGCCAAGCTTGGGAATCACATTGACTGCCCGATAAGCAGTCCACCTATCGTCGGAGTACTTTATGTAGGCGCACAAGTATACCCCAAACTTGTACCTCAATCTCTTATCGTCTATGCTGTCTACCCTCAAGCCTAGCTCCACTATATCAGAGTATATATCGGAAAGCTTCCGTGTCATCAGGTACTCGAACACATACATCGCATCGTAAATAAAGTCGTCGTCACCAAACTTCGCTATGCCATCCAAGAGGGACTTCAGAACGACCTCGTTATTCTCCTTAAATAAGGCCTTCCGCAGGACTTCTTTCGCTGAGGGCAGACCAATCTGGGTCAAGGCATCTATTATGGAGAAGCGAACCCAAGTATCTTCCTCGCGATTCAACAGCTCCTCTAGGGCCTTTACCGCCCGTTCGCTCTTGACTCTCCCGATTCCCATCACCGCTGAGTTGCGCACATTCACTTCTGGATCGTCCAAGGCCTTTATCAGGTAATCCAGCGCAGATTCGGTGCCGAACTTGCCGATGATGTCGCACACGAATAAGCGCACATCTTTATCCTCGTCGTTCAAGTAAGCCCCTATTAGATCCACCTTGTCTCGTCCTATCTTTTCCAGGATCTCTATTGCAGCATTCCTTACCGAAGCATTTTCTTCTCTCAAAAGGGGCAGTAATTTCTCCACGACTATCGGCTCGTTTCTCTGCATCAAGAACTCAATAACCGCCTCCTGAACCGCCTTGTTCTCGTCGTACAAGGCCTTCATCAACGAATCTATGATCGACTCTATGGGGAACTCGTTTGCAGATCTTATGGCCTCTCTTTTTTCCTCCGGAGTCCCTGATTCCAACTGTGCCTTCCACATCTCTACATTCATGAATCCACCTCCTATACCAAGGCCAATATCTCAGAAGCCATTCTTTCTATAGGGACCACCTTATCCGCCAAACCTGCATCGACCACTGCCTTTGGCATGCCGTAGACAACAGAGGTGGCCTCGTCTTGAGCTAATACCTTTCCCCCCACCTTCTTCACCGCCCTGGCTCCTTCCAATCCATCCTTACCCATTCCAGTCAATATCACAGCCAATGTCTTTGGACCGTAGATCTCTGCGGAAGAGGTTATCGTTATGTCTATACAAGGATGATATATAGAGTCTTTCGGTTCCTCGGTTAGTACTACGGATACCTTTGACCCAAGTTTCCTCAACTGCATGTGATAAGCACCCGGTACCACCAATATCTTACCCGGCTCAAGAAACTCGCCCTGTTGGGCCTCTTTTACCAGCGGTCCCCCCAGGGACTTCAACCTATTGGCCAAGGCGCCGGTGAAGGTCGGGGGCATGTGTTGGATTATAATGCCCGGAACGGGAAGATCCTTCGGCAAACCGCTTATCAACTTCTGGAGCGCGGTTGGTCCACCGGTAGATACCCCAATCACTACTACATCCACCAATCCCTTCCTCCCCCTCGCTGATGGGGCAGAAACAGCGCTTGGCCGAGCCTCGGGCTTGGCCTGGGGAGCGGTCTGAGTAAAAGCGCCAACTCGCTGGGCGAACTGAGCCTTTTTAAGTGCTATCAGCTTTATCTTCTCCAACAGCTGGGCCTCTATCTTCTCCAGATTTATCCCGGCTGATGCCCCCTGATATAATTCCTTGGGGATGAAATCCACTGCTCCCAAGGAGAGGGCCTCCAATGTCACCTTCGCTCCCTCCCGGGTCAAAGAACTTATCATGATCACCGGGCGGGGAAAGTCCCGCATTATCACCTTCAAGGCCTCTATCCCGTTCATGCGAGGCATCTCAACATCAAGCGTCACCACATCGGGATCCAATTGCTTTACTTTCTCGATAGCCTCTAATCCGTCGTGAGCGGTCCCTACTACCTTAATACTAGGATCCTTTTCTAAAATCCTGCTGATCGCTTTGCAAATGAATATTGAATCGTCTACAACCAACACCTTGACCATGTCAACCCCCATTCTCTCGTCAACCTAGAACTTAAAGCGACTTAACATGTGCATCAATTCGTGGGATAGCTCACTTAAATTATTAGCAGATTCCTTTGCCTGAAATACCCCCTCTTGCACCTGAGAGGCAACTGCCTTTATGACCTCCATGGTCTTGGATATGTCTTCTACCGCAGCGGTCTCCCTTTCAGCGAACACATTTATCGGTTCCATCAATTGCTGGGTTTGTTCAGCCCGAGCGCTCATTTCCTTTATGATCTCCCCGGTCTTGTCGATCATAGTCTCCGCTTCCCCAACCTTAGATCTAGCTGACTCCACGGAACCCAGGACGCGCTCGCTCCTTATGTGCAGATTATCTATCATCTCCGCCACCTCTTTAGTGGCCTGGGCTGTCTTCTCCGCGAGCTGTCTCACCTCATCCGCGACCACTGCAAATCCTCTTCCGTACTCCCCAGCTCGGGCTGCCTCTATAGCTGCATTCAAGGCCAATAAGTTCGTCTGATTGGCTATGTCGTCTATCGTCTCTATTATCTGGCCGATCTGTCCGAAGCTCTCCCTCAACTCCTCCGCGTTGTGGGCCATAACTTCAACTTCTCCAGAAACGTCCTTCATCTTGGATATTCCATCTTCTATCCTATTCACGCCTTCCCGGGCTATCTCCAAAGACTTCTCCGCCGCATCGCTTGCCTGGCGAGCGTTTTCAGAGACCTCAAGTATAATGGAGGTTATCTCCCCGATCTTCACTGCCGCCTCGGAGGTCTCTTTAGTCTGAGTTTCGGTTCCACGACTTATCTCTTCGGAGATCTGGGATAGCTCTGCTGCTGCAGTAGCAAGGCGGGTAATGTTGGCCTGGACATGACCCAACAACTCTTTTACCGACGCAAGCATGGTATTGTAGGCCTTGATCAAGTCCCCTATCTCGTCGTCTGAGTAAACGGCTATGATCCGAGTGAAGTCCCCTTCTCCCATGGAGAGAAGGGAGTTCTTGAGGCGCAAGAGAGACGAAACTATGTTGTTGGAAAGCAAATATCCGAATATGTAGGCAACTACCATGTTTATGGACAAATTCACTACCAGTGCCATGTTCTGATTGTGTATCCACTTATGGGCAACCCATCCCACCAATGCAGCAAACAAGACATTGCCCATTATCCCCAGATGAATCTTAGTCCCTATCTTCATCCCCCCTCCTTGCTCCCGGAATCAGAAGTTACTCAACATGCTCTTTTCCTCTTCGGTCATAAACTTCTCGATGTCGATTATTATGATCAACCTATCTTCTAACTTGCCCACCCCTTTTATGCACTGGGCGTCTATAGAAGTTGAGATCATGGGAGGTGTGGGATCTATGGTCTCCTTGGGTAAGCGCAAGACTTCCGATACGCTATCCACTATGAGCCCAACGGTCTTCCCCTCTATGTCCACTACTATTATGCGGGTCTCTTTCGTGTTTTTGGGCTCTAGGCCAAAGCGCTTTCTAAGGTCAAGGACCGGGATCACCTTCCCTCGCAGATTCACCACCCCTTCGACGAAGTATGCGGAATTCGGGACATGGGTGATCTCCATCATCCTGTTGATCTCTTGGACCTTAAGGATGTCTATCCCGTACTCTTCTTCTCCTAAGGTAAAGCTTACCAACTGAACGATCTCACTGTCTCGCTGTCCGGCTGTTTGTTCTTTGTTATTCACCTCGTTCATCTCCACCCCTCCCCATTTTACTTTTTCCTTATGATATCTAAAAACTCCCGCATACCCTCGAATTGCGAGACGGTTTCGGACAATATGTAGTCCAAGCCTGCCAGATCCAACCTCAAGAGAGATAAAATATTCTTGTTTATGTCAGGCACATAAGGATCACCCCCATTGCCTAGACCGACTAAGCGAGCTAGGGCATCGGAGACGGACACAACCGCCACGCTTTGCAGGTACTTACCATCGTACTGAACTACAGAATGGTGCCAAGTCACCACATCGACTACATCTGGAGGCAGGTTCCAGCGGTCGAACACCAAGCCCCCAACTACGCTGTGATTAAAACCCAAGATCTCCTCTTCCGCCTCCCTCAAAGGTATGTCTTTCTCTTCTCTATGGCTCAAAACCGTCTTATAGTACTCCTTCCCATAGTAATCCATTATCAACTTGCCCACATCGTGGAGGAGTCCGAATATGAAGTGCTCCTCTACATTGGGAAGGCGTAAGTACTTCGCAATGGACTTGGCCACGACCCCCACGCCAACCGAGTGCTCCCAAAATCCTTCCACATCGAACCCTATCGCATTCTTGCCGTCCTTGAATACCTCCAATATAGAGGCGGTAAAGATGGCAGCCTTGAGTCGATTGAACCCCAATATTACCAAGGCATGATCTATCGTCTTTATCTGCCTAGGAAAGCCGTAAAAGGCAGAGTTGACGATTCTTAATATCCTGGAGACCAAAGATTGGTCCTGACTTATTATCCGAGCTACCTCTCGAGCTGAGACCCGAGGATCACTAAGCATGGGGATCACCTTGGCCAATACCTGGGGAAGTGTGGGGATGTTAACTATCTGCTCTAGCCTATTTTTTATGTGCGGAGGTATGGGCTTGCTGGCCATTACTTGCCTGAACCCCTGATAAGCAGACGATACCTTATCGCTAATAATTTAGCCTGTTCTTTCAGGTCTTCATCATTAGGACAACAGAACTTTAGGGCCCTTTCCACCTCTTCTTTCAGATCCTCCGGTGCGGTCTTTTCTTTCTCCTTCAGGATGTCGATGAGGACATTCTCACCTTCTACCGTTGCGAACTCAAGCCGAGGGAACTGCCTTATCTTGGCGATGTCCTCCTCCTCCAACACCTTACCAGCTGGGAAGAGCACATTCCCCCCTTCTAACACCAGATTCTCCGCCAATACCATACCTGGTTTTAGGTCTTCCACCCGCACTCGCATGTCACTTGCCCTGCTTCAACAACCTCTCGTACATGCGTTTGTACTCGCGGGCACTACGGGACCAAGAGAAGTCCAACTTCATCGCCCGTTTTACCCTCTCCCGCCATCCATCTGCGTCTCGAAAGACCTCAAGAGCAGACTCCAAAGAAGATAATAAATCAGCCCCTGTCGCTTTGTCAAATAGGAACCCCACATCCTCGGGGATCGTATCCACAAGCCCGCCGGTCCTCCTGGCCACTGGCAAGGCTCCGTAGCGCATCCCTATCATCTGGGTAAGCCCGCAGGGCTCGTACCTAGAAGGGACGACCACCACATCTGCCCCCCCGTAGAGCCTGTGGGCCAAGGGCTCGTTAAATTCAACGAAACTCCTAACCTTATCAGGGAACCGCCCCGCCAGATCCGAGACCATGGCCTCGAATCGGGCCTCGCCCCTGCCCAATATCACCAGACCGACCTTTTCCCGGGGAAGGAGCTCTTGGAAAGCCGAAACCAAGACGTCGATCCCCTTCTGCTCCACCAACCGCCCCACGAAGACCGCAAGCACATCTACAGCCTTGAGACCGAGCTCTTCCAATAGTCGGACCTTGTTAACCGCCTTCCCCTTTAGGAAACAGCGATTTGCCCTCACGCCAAACTTGTCCGGGAGGTAGGGATCGATCCAAGGATTCCAGTAGTCGTAATCTATCCCATTGATAATCCCTTCCAGTTTTGCCTTGTGGGTCCTGAGGACACCGTCCAACCCCCAGCCGTACTCCGGGGTCTGTATCTCCTTGGCGTAGCGGGGACTTACGGTAACCACCTTGTCGGCATACACTATCCCTGCTTTCAGGCAATTGCCCTTGCCGTAGAACTCTATCCCCTGATAGGTGAAGTAGGACCAATCCAGGCCCAAAAGATAGAACTTCTCCACCGGGAACAGGCCCTGATAGGCGATGTTGTGTATGGCAAACACCACTTTGGTGGAGGAATAAAATGGGTCCTCGGAATAAAAGGCCTGCTTAAACAAAGGTAGCAATCCCGTCTGCCAGTCGTTGCAGTGGATTACATCCGGGCGATAATCCAGCCTCTTCAACAGCTCCAACGCAACCTTGGAGAAGAAGGCGTACCTCTCTAGATTGTCCGGGTAGTCTCCCGAAGAGGTCCCGTAGATTCCCTCTCTAGCAAAAAACGGATCGTACCTGACCAGATAGTACTTTACCGGTCCAATCTCAGTCTCCTCTACGGAGGCCTCTAGCCAATGGGATCCGATAGGAGAGCTTATCTTGATACCCGTATCCCTGAGGTTAAACGCCTCTCTATCGATCACCGAATATGCAGGGAGGATCACCACGCTAGAGAGTCCCAACTCGCTCAAGGCCTTAGGCAGAGCGCCCACCACATCAGCCAATCCCCCAACCTTCACCAAGGGCACCGCCTCAGAGGCAACGAATGCGACCTTCATCTGCTTTCGAGAGCGAGAGGAGCTTTTTCTGGCGGTTTTAGAGGTGGATACCTTATTATCCGACTCCACCGACCCCTTGCTCTTCCTCGGGCCTGTCCCCGTTTCTTTCTTTTTCACCTTCGCAGAAGAGCCCTTTCCCCTCCTCTGTGGCTTACTAACGGACCTTTTAATTACCCTCTTCGCCACTTTCCCTCCACCTCACTTGCTGAAAGAGATTATGTATTCCTCCTCTATCTTCTTCTCCGACCTCGCCGGCACGGTTATCTTCCACAGGGCCACGCCCTTTTTACCCTCGTAATCCTTCACATCCGGCTTGGGATCCAGTTTCTTGATCTTGACCTTCACCTTATGGCTGGCAGGTACCGGAAGGGAATCAAACAACCTCACACCCACCGGTTCATCGCTGAGGTTAACCAGCTTTATCTTGACCTCGTGGCGATAGGCGGTGCCCAACAGATTGTCCTTCAACTGATAAACATCCTTATCGTAAGTCACCTTTACCCGGGCGTCCTCGCCCAGCCCCAAGAGCAACTTCTTTTTCTTTTCTCCGCTCAATCGACTCTCTCCCACGAAGGTCCCGTCCAGATAGACCCGCACGACCCCGGGGATAAACTTCTTGTCGTTCTCCATCTCCGCCGCCCAGAAGACCTTGGGCACGACTGACGGCACGGAGTAGTGATACAACACCACATCTTTATCCCACGAATACACCGGTATCAGATACTTTGAACCGTCTGCGGTGATAGTCCACTGCCCTGCTATGTCGTACTCCACCGCCAGACCGAGATCCTTCGGCAACGCCACTGGTTGAGTGGCATGCACGGACATATAAGCAACCCTCTCCGACGCTTTCGTCATTAGTGCCTCTTTAACCCCTGCAAACTCCCCAAGACCTATCCCCTTCTCTTCTCTCTCCGGATATACCTTCCAAGTTTGTGCCTCCGGCAGGGCAGTTCCAAACATAGGCCGGACAGTAGAAAGGGAAAGTTTCACCCCTTTCCAATCCTCACCGGTATCCTGATGGACCTCTATGTCCAGATAGACCTTTGCTTTTTTCTCTTTTCTATCCACCAACACCCGATAACCGGGCTTCCAGAAATTGCCTAGTACCGCATAGGTCAGGATAATCTTTGCAGATTGATCTTTCGGAGACACGACCCCCACAGCAAACACTACCTTCTCCTTTTCATTGGATATATTCTTCAACTCCTCCTCCAATGCCTGCAATCGCTCCTCAAGATCCTTCCGTTTGAAATTCAACTGTGCCTTCTCCTTCTCCAGATCCGCCCAGTGGTTGGACAGGGCCTCTATCCAGTCAGATATGCCCGATGGATCGGCGAGTTTCTCCACAACTGCTGGCTTTTCCTCCTTCCCAACGGTGCCAAACCAGGCCTTCAAAAAGGCCTCCACCTGATCTATCCCGGAGATACGGGCCTTTACCTCACTCAGTTCCTGCCTGACCTCGCGTATTTTCTTCTCCAATCCCTTCACATCCTCGCGGGCACTGGCAGGCAGGAAAACCGACTTGACCTGTACCCCCAACACGGTTATTCCTCTGGGAGCAGTCCCGGTCAGTGAGCCCGTATCCAAGCGCTCCATCGGAACCAAACAATCCAAATACACCTGATTCAGCCCTTTCTTAAGGTGCACCTCCGCCTCGCGCTCCACCAGAGCAAGCGAGGGATGGAGTTTCACCCGCACTACCCTGGAGGGCCAGATCTTCACCTCTTCTGCCCAACCCGAATAGACACAAAGACAAAGCACCCCTACCAACAGACATCCAACCGCCCTATACCACCTCATACCAGCCTCCTTGCTTTTTCTATCGCCTCCTCTATCGTCCCCACCATGTAAAAGGCCTGCTCGGGCAGATCGTCGTGCTTGCCCTCTATTATCTCCGCAAATCCCCTAACGGTATCCTCTACGCGCACGAACCTACCGCTCCTCCCGGTGAACTCCTCAGCAACGAAGAACGGCTGGGACAGAAACCTCTGTATCTTCCTCGCCCGGCTGACCACCAACTTGTCCTCGTCGGACAACTCCTCCATACCCAGTATGGCGATTATGTCCTTCAGGTCCTTGTACCTCTGGAGTATCCTCTGCACCTCCCTGGCCACCCGATAGTGCTCCCAACCCACGACCTCGGGGGTGAGCACCCGGGAGGTGGAATCCAGAGGATCCACCGCAGGGTATATACCCAACTCCGCAATCTGCCGAGACAACACCGTCGTCGCATCGAGGTGGGCAAAGGTCGTCGCCGGTGCAGGGTCGGTCAGGTCGTCCGCAGGCACGTACACCGCCTGCACGCTGGTGATGGACCCGTTCCGGGTGGATGTAATCCTCTCCTGCAGCTGTCCCAGATCCGTGGACAGCGTCGGCTGATACCCCACTGCCGAAGGCAGTCTTCCCAACAGAGCGGATACCTCCGAACCCGCCTGCACGAAGCGGAAGATGTTGTCTATGAACAGGAGGACGTCCTTCTTCTCCACATCCCTGAAGTACTCCGCAATCGTCAATCCGGTAAGTGCCACCCTGAACCTCGCACCGGGTGGCTCGTTCATCTGCCCGAAGACCAGACTTGCCTTGTTTATGACCTTGGACTTGTTCATCTCCAGCCACAGGTCGTTCCCCTCACGGGTGCGCTCACCCACGCCGGTAAAGACGCTAACACCACCGTGCTCTATGGCGATGTTGCGGATCAACTCCATTATTATGACCGTCTTACCGACACCTGCTCCACCGAACAATCCCACCTTACCGCCCTTGGGATAAGGAGCCAGAAGGTCTATCACCTTTATACCCGTCTCTAGAATCTCCCAGTCGGTACTCTGCTCCTCTAAGGAAGGCGGATCCCGATGGATGACCCAGCGCGGAGCGTTCTCGGGTATGGGATTGCCCCCGTCTATCACCTCACCTATCACGTTAAAGATCCGACCCAAGGCAACCTCCCCAACTGGCACCGCGATGGGCTCACCGGTGTCTACCACCTCCATGCCCCGCTTTAGCCCGTCGGTGGAGGACATAGCGATGCACTTGACCACATTGTCCCCGATGTGCTGGAGGACCTCTAAAACCAGATCCTTCTGCCCTTCTCGTTTCACCAACAGGGCATTGAATATATTCGGGAGTTCCTGAGGATTAAACTCAACCGTGACCACCGGCCCGATTACCGTCTTTATCCTGCCCTTGCCCATCACTGCCTCCTTCTTAGACACCCTGCGCGTTGATTATCTCGATTATCTCCTTGGTGATGTTGGCCTGCCTTGCCTTGTGATAAGAGAGCATAAGCGCAGACAACATCTTGTCCGCAGCGTCGGTTGCAGACTTCATGGCCATCATCCGGGACAACTCCTCCGCAGCCCGCGACTCGAGGAGCGTCTGATTCACCTGAGAGGCGATGTACTCCTTTATCACCTCCTCCAGCACCTGCTCCTCGTCTGGTTCAAATATGAAGTTCGGGAGCAATGGCGACTCCCCTTCCGGTTTCACATCGCCCAAGGGCAAGACCTCCAACTCCGCCACCTTGCCCAACACATGCCCCTTGAACTCGCTGTAGAGGATGTAGAAACCGTCCAGCTTCCTGTCTATAAACCCCTCCACGACCGCATGCTGGAGGTCGTCAAGAAATTTATTGAGCAATTCTTTGTCGTCTATCCTCTCCAGATACATACCCAATCTATCGGGATGCCTCTTCTGGACATAACGGAGCACCTTCTTACCCAGCGGAACGATTACCACCGACGCGGAAGAGTGCCTCTCCAAGAAGGCCTCCAGTCCCCGGAACATGTTGGAATTAAAGTTCCCGCAAAGCCCCTTGTCACTGCCTATCACCGCCACCCAGACCGACCTCTTCTCCGGGCGGGGTTGGAGCAGGGGATGGTAGGTCTTCAGGTCCCTGCTCATCTCCTCCACTATCTTCTTCATCGCCTCAAAGTAGACCTTGCCGTGCAAGGCAACCGACTCCAACTTCTTGAGCCGGGTCAGGGCGACCACCTGCATCGCCTTGACTATCTTCTTGGTCTTCTCTACCGCAAGGGCGCGCTGTTTTATCTGCCTTACGTTCATAGGCCCTAGACCTGAAACCTTTCCTTAAACTTCTCTATCGCCTTCTTTATCTTCTCTTCCAGTTCGGGAGAGATCTCCTTTGCCTTCTCTATCTCCTCCAGTATGTGAGGATATTCGCTCCTCAAGGTGGACAACCACTCTTCCTCAAAGCGCTTTACCCTATCGAGCGGGATGTCGTCCAGATAACCGTTCACCCCCACGTACAGGACCATCACCTCTTCGGGCATAGACAGGGGCTGATACTGGGGCTGTTTGAGGAGTTCCACCAGCCTCCGCCCCCTCTCCAACTGGGCGATAGTTGCCTTGTCCAACTCCGTACCGAACTGGGCAAAGGCCTCCATCTCCCGGTACTGGGCCAGATCCAGCCTCAACCTGCCCGCCACCTGTTTCATCGCCTTCACCTGGGCATTACCCCCTACGCGGGACACCGACAATCCCACGTTTATCGCAGGTCGCACGCCCTGATAGAACAGGTTGGTCTCCAGGTATATCTGCCCGTCGGTGATGGATATCACATTCGTCGGGATGTAGGTGGTAACGTCACCCGCCTGCGTCTCTATTATCGGCAAGGCCGTGAGAGAGCCCCCGCCCTTGGCATCGCTGTACTTACAGGCCCTCTCCAGAAGGCGGGAGTGGGCGTAGAATATGTCGCCAGGATAGGCCTCACGGCCCGGTGGACGGCGCAGCAGCAAAGACATCTCGCGATAGGCCTGGGCGTGCTTGGTGAGGTCGTCGTAGATGATTAATGCGTGCCTACCGGTCTCCAAGAATTCCTCTGCCATAGCACAACCCGCATAGGGGGCTATGTAAAGGAGCGGGGCGGGTTCACTGGCACCCGCAGCCACCACTATCGTGTATTCCATAGCCCCAAACCTCTCGAGGGTCTTTACTATGTTGGCTATAGTGGAATTCTTCTGCCCTATCGCCACGTAGACGCAGACGACCCCTTTGCCCTTCTGGTTTATTATCGTATCCAAGGCGATCGCGGTCTTTCCCGTCTGGCGGTCGCCGATGATCAACTCCCTCTGTCCCCGGCCTATCGGGATCATCGCATCTATGGCCTTTATCCCCGTCTGCAATGGCTCCTTCACCGGCTGGCGCTCTATGACCCCAGGGGCAATCCGCTCTATAGGGCGAAACCTATCCGCCTTTATCTCTCCCTTGCCGTCCACAGGTATACCCAAGGGGTTCACCACCCTCCCTATCAGGGCATCACCCACCGGGACCTCTGCAATCCTTCCGGTGCACCGGACCTCATCACCTTCCTTGACCTCGCTGTCGTCCCCGAAGAGACAGACACCAACGCTCTCCTCTTCCAAGTTAAGGACCATCCCGTACATGTTCTGCTTGGGGAAGAACACCAACTCCCCGGCCATAGCGTCTTCCAAACCGTATATCCTAGCAATACCGTCGCCTACCTCCAAAACCTGACCAACCTGAGCGAGCTCGTAGGACTTGGAAAAGGATTCGAGACGGGAGCGTATCACCGAACTGATCTCTTCAGGGCTTATCCTGACGTTCATCTCACCAACTCCTCTTTTAAAAGTTCCAGCCGTTTCTTAAGAGAGGCATCGTACAGATATCCCCGGAAATAGACCTTTATCCCACCCAAAATATCCTCATCCACCTCCTCCACGAGGTTTATCCAGCGCTTGAGATAGGCTCCCCATATGTGGAGGAACAACTGCCTCTCGCTCTCCGAGAGAGCTCGAGCAGAGACCACTCTTACATCCACACGGTGGTGGAAGGTGTTGTAGAGTATCCTGAATCTCTCAACTATGTCCGGGAGGAACCTTATCCTCTTTTTCTCCATCAATATTCGCAAGAAATACTCCACCGCATCACTAAGGCCAAAGGCACGCTTTATCTCTTCGACAAACTCGACCTTCCTCTCCAAAGGGATTATGGGCACCGACATCCAACGAAGGAAATCCGGAACGAGCCCTGACGCCTCTTTTAAAAGGAGGAGGTCAGACATAACCTCCTCTATAAGGTTGTTATCCTTCGCATAAGAAAACAGCGCCTGAGCGTACTTCTCTGCTATCAGAAACTTGTCATCCATTCACTATCCCCTCTATCGCCTCCCTGATTATCTGTTCGTGCTCCTGAGCGGAGATCTCCCTCTTAAGTATCCGCGAGGCTATTGTTACTGAAAGATCCACCACCTCTCTGCGAAGCTCTGCCTTGGCCCGCTTGACCTGCTCCTGAATCTCCGCCCGGGCGGACTCAAACATCTTCTCTATCTCCTCCTTCGTCTTCCTCACCTGCTCACGGTAGTAGGCATCGGCGTCCTGCTCGGCCTTCCGGCGGAGCAATTGGGCGTCCTCCTGGGCCTTGTGGAGCATCTCCTGAGCCTTGCGCCGGTTCTCCTCGGCCTCCGCCAGGAGTCGCTTTGCCTCCTCCAGATCCGACTTCACCCGATTCACCCGCTCGTCCAAAAGGTCCTGAAGCGGACGATAGAGAATCTTGGTCAAGAGGAAGAGGAGGATTAGAAAACTGATAACCTGCACCAATAAAGTGGCATTTAGGTTCATACGCTAACCCCTCGTTAGCCCTTTACCACGAAGATCAAGAGCAACGCGATAACCAGAGAGTATATCCCGGTGGACTCAGCGATAGCGTCCGCAAGGAGCATCGTCCTGGTCAAAACGCCCTGCAGTTCCGGCTGACGGGCAATTCCCTCGCAGGCCTTACCACCGACGAAGCCCTCACCTATCCCCGGGCCGATAGCACCTATGCCCATACACAGCCCTGCCCCCAAAAGGCACGCAGCCCGGATTATGGTATGGCTGTCGATTACCGCCTGAGTCGCTACCTGTTCTACCGCCATCTTACCCCCTCCTTGTTTACTCCGTCACCTCAACACCGCTATGTAGGCCGCTGCCAACAAGGCAAACACCAGCGCCTGCACCGCACCTACGAATACATCAAAGAAACCCTTAAGGACAGGCATTATCAACAGGAGAAACGGCACCCCCCATCCCCCCAGCAGTTTCAACACGATAAAGGGGATAAGGGCAACGACGATCCCGCCCGCGTATATGTTCCCGAACAAACGGAAGGAGTGGGAAAGCAACTTCCCGAACTCCGATATCACATTCAGGGGCAGGAAAAAGGGAAACGGCTCCAGATACATCTTCAAATATCCCAACAGGCCTTTTTCCCTAATCGCCGAGCCGTGGGCCACGAAAAAGGCCAACAAGCCAAGCCCCAGGCAGGTGTTTAGATCCGCAGTCGGAGAGGCAAGCCCCGGGATCAGGGAGAGCCAATTGGAGATAAGGACGAATACAAACAGCGTAACGATGTAAGGGACGAACTTCTCCCCACCCTTGCCAATCGTATCCACTGCAAGCCCCCTCAACGATTCGTAAAGTATCTCGACGAAGGCCTGAAATCTGGATGGGATCTTCCGCAGGCGATAACTTACCACCGAGGCAACGATCAGAAGGAATAGACAAATGACCCAAGTGGTGATTATAGTAACGGGATTGATCTCCAGGGTAACATCCAATCCCGGGATGAGCAAAGGTATGGTCTTTATAGCACCGAATTCCCCCATGCGCCCCTTCTTTCACAACCAAAATGGGTCAGGAAAAATTATAACTAAAAATCTCCCTTTATGCCATACATAAATATCCCAATCCTCACTACCAGAAGACCAAATCCCGCCGAAAGCAGGTGGGCTATACCGTAGTGACCTACCCAAAAGAGAAATAAACCCATCAAGAAAAGGCGTCCCCCATAGCCAAGAACAACCGACAAGATGACCGCATTAGAATGTAGCCGTTTTACCATCCAATCCAACTGTATCCTAAGGAGAAGAAAGTTGAGGACGGAAACCAAGGCCCCTGCTAGATAAGAAAAGGCCACTGCCTTTCCCAGCAACCAGGCCATGAGAAAAGAGACCACAGAGGCAAAGGCACCAGTAAACTTCAAGACCTCTACGATGGCCTTATTTACTTCTGCGCTCGGTTGCCTGGATGAGCTGATAGACACTCAGGAATCCTCCTCCTATGCCCGCAATTATCCCCAGCAAAGTAAAGACGAACCCCGTACCCAGCCATTGATCTAATTTATAACCCAAGAATAGTCCAACCAAAAGGGTGATAACGAACTGGAAACCAACCTGCGACACGAGAGAAAAGAATCTGAAAACGGAAGATAAATCCTTATTATCTGATGAGGACATCTAGACGATTATCCCTAACCCTAACGACACCCCTTTGCACGGGGATAACCTCTTGCTTACCCGAACTCTCCAATATCAAATCTCCCTGCGAAAGCACCCCTACCATAGGGGCGTGGTGATCAAATACGACCACCCTACCACCCTTTAGGGGAAGGGAGACCTTTTCTGCGCTTCCTTCCCAGATAGGCTTATCTGGAGTAGCTACGACCACCTGCATGTTTCGCACCCCTTTTTGTGATTATACACCAAAAGTCTCGCTAGCCGAGAAAAAAGTTCTACGACCTCTCCCACCGGTGAAGCAAAGTGAGGCGCGAGGAAACCGCGTTATGAGAACCCACCCATGCCTCCCGCAGGGCCCTTATTTATTGCCTTGGGTAGGGAATGAGACAGAATCTCTCTGGAAGATTTTGTCTCACAAATTTGCTTGGATTGTGTTAGATTATAAGCGGAAAGGGGATTAATCATGCCGTTCAGGATCAACGACGAAAACGAGCTCATAAGGCGCCACTACAAACCCGAACGGCGCTCCGCCATAAGGGTCAAAGGGGCCATCTACCGCAAGATGAACATGGAAGTCGACCTCAAACTGGCGGAGACCCGTGAGGAATTCGAGACCGCCTTCCGCATAATCCACGACTCCTACGTCGAACAAGGATACATGAAACCCACCCCTAGCGGATTGAGGATCACTAAGTATAACGCATTGCCCAGCACGCTCGTAATAGTGGCCCGGGAGGATCGCAAGATCGTGGCGACTATCAGCCTGATCATGGACTCGCTTTTAGGCCTGCCCAGCGAAGATATATTCCCAGAAGAAGTAAAGAAGATACGCGAAAACGCCTTAAGGATCGCAGAGGTGGCGGGTTTGGCCATATCCAACAGCTGTAGAAACGAAAGGATAATAATGAACCTCTACCACGTAATGATCGCCTTTGCGGAATTCTGTGGGGTCACTAGACTAGTCATCTCAGTGAATCCCAGACACGCAAAGTTCTATCAAGATGTGTGCATGTTCGATGTAGCCAGCGATGTGCGGATGTACAAACACCTCGACGGCGATGCCCCAGCGGTACTCTTAATCAACAGATATCCTGAGGTCAAGCGAGAGTTGATAAACGCGCGAACCCGCTTCTGGGACGATTACGACGCGGATCTGTTTTCTTTCTTCTTCTCCCGAAACATCGTCGTGGATAACACCGCCTTCTGGAACCGCACCCCTATGGATCCCGACACCCTAAGGTACTTTTTCCTAGAAAAGACGGACATCTTCCGCAGGTTATCAAGAGACGAATTAAAGAAAATTGCGTCCTACTACCCCTACTTCGACCTGAAGTGGATGTTCGAAGGTGGGTAATTTCTACTGGTATATCCGATCCCCTGGGGAGGGATCACGCTCGACATAAGAATATCCCAGCTTATCGAGTTGTTCCTGGGTAAGGATAGTAGAGAAATCCCAAAACGGGTAATAAAACATCAGTCTGCGCAGGACATCCTTTTGCAATTCTATGTCCTTCAAGAAGTACCCTAATATAGAAGGGGTAAAGATGGTCCTCTGCCACTTTATCATATCCCTCTCCATGAGGTGATACTTAGTAAAGAACTTGTACAGATCCGCGTCGAAGCGCCTGTATTCCCTTTTTATAAATTCACTCTCAAACTCTGGCCTGGGGTTAAGGATAAGATCTCCTTCCTTCTCGAATCCATAGTTATCCAACAGTTCAGGGATGGGGTCAGGCAACTCGGTTTCAGAAAATAGCACAAAATCCACACCACAGAATCCACTTACGAACCATAGTATTGCCATAAGATCCGACAGAATACCCCTGTAGTCGGTTTCAGCCATGAAACGCAAGAAACGGATCTCTGCGGGCTTGTGGAATCTATCCCCTATCTCTGAGAGCAGTCCGGGCCTATTCCGATATATCGGCAATCCATAATACGATCCTATGTGCAACGAGGCCAATGCGATAGGCTCTTGTTTATATCTGCCTAACAGGACAATGTGATGGGGTAGGAAGTAGAGGACCGCGTTCTCGTCCAGCCTTCTAGGATGAAATCCCATCCTATCAAAAGCAAGCACCAACTCGTCAAGGGTCTCTGCGATCTTTACATTAAAGTCCTTGGGATGCTCGGTTATGTAGGCCCAGCACTCTTGGATACGGATGGCCTTCCTGCGCTCTACGGTATACTTTGGGATCTGCTCATTGTCCATTGGCCAGCTCCTTTAACCTCACCACATCTATTTTACCCGCAAATGTAGTGGGCAGGCTATCCATAAATTCTACTCTGCAATCAACGGAGAAATTCTCCCTTACGACCTTTTCTACCTCTTCGCAAAGATACCTCTCTCCCTGCTCCAACAGAGAATCCCTTTCCACGAATACTACCACCTCCCCCCTATCCGCCTTGACGCAGCGCAGATTCAACACACCACCCAAATCCCTCGCAATTGCATACTCCACCTCACTGGAGAAGACCTCCACCCCATCGAGCTCCATTATCTCTACATCCCTGCCCAGCACGTGAAGCCTACCCCGCCCATCGAACCTACCAAAGTCATTGCTTATAAACCAGCCATCCCTAAAGACCTTTTCGCTCTGCTCCGGATCGTTGGGATACCCATCCGCTACGGTATTGGCCTTTATGCGAATGCGCCCTATCCCCTGGCTCCGAAAGCGTCTATCCGGGACCGCGTCCAACGCCACCTGCGCCATGGGCACCACCCGACCCACTGAGCCAAAGCCCTCAAGATCGTCGGAAGCCATTGGGGAATAATAGGTAAGCGGTGGCAGAACCTCTGCCATCCCGTAGGATACTACCACCTTCATCCCCACATCCTGCACCGCCACCCTCACCGCATTCGGATTCACCCTATCCGAACCGACCAGGACTTCACAATTCGGCCTCAATCGTCTCCGCTTGCAAAAGGCCACGAATCGAGAAAAGAATGCGGGGGGCATGTAGACCATATCTACCCCCTCTCTTTCTATCAAATCGTAAACCGCAGATGGCTCCCGAGAACCAGCGATGACATACCTCCCCCCGCTCATCAGCATCGGCAAAAAACTCACTGACCCCGCTCCAGAAAACGGAGGAAGGCACAAAAAGGATGGAAAACGCCTCTTCTCCCTACCAGGAAGGAGCAGGTAGTTGTAGAACGAATTGACCCAGGCCCTTTCCGAGATCTTTATGAGCTTAGGCACCCTTGCAGTAGTGGCAGAGCTGAGATTATAGGTGAAAGTAGGAGCAGACCCCGAGCGACTAATCATCCTCCCCGCTTGTACATCCCTTACCTTCTTGCAGATTATCCCCTCCTTGCGCGGTAACTGGGCCTCGGTCACCGCTTTGGAATAAAAGAGGAGAACAGATCCCGCGCTTTCCATGATGGCAGAGATCGTAACTCCATCCAGGTGGGGATGGATGGCCAGGAACGGCCGATGAGAGACTATGCAGGCACTCCGCACCAGAAAGTAGTCAATGGAGTTCTCGCCTATAAAACTAACCGCCTGATCGGGCTCGCATACCCGCTCAACAAAGCCCGCTATATCCCCTACCCGTTCGCATAATTCGCGATAAGAGATGCTAGAGCCTTCCTCCACATCAAGGGCAAATGTCCTTTGGCGATACCTCCTGCAGGCAAACTGCAGGATCCTAGGAAAGGATCGAATATTCAAAAGGTAGTAAAGCAAGAGATACATTCCCCAACCCATAAAAAGCTCCCCTTTTAGTTGCCAGCTCTCACAAACGATTATATATTAAGAAGAGGGTGCGATAAACCACATAAACTAAGGGGGAGAGATGGCAGAACGCTTCCTCATCTACAACTTTTTAGGCCGGGCAAACGACCTATCCGACCTCATACCCAACGAGAGGTTTGCGGTTATCGCTGGAATACTGAGGGCCTTGGGCAAGTACGCAGAGATACGCGACGGGGCAAACATATACACCCTCCTGTCTTATCCACCTAACCTAGCCCAAGAGGTCGAGCAACTGGAGTTCTACGATACAAATCAATCGAAAGAATACCTCGACCTCTTAGAGCAAGAGGCCCAATCAATAGCCAGAGACGGTTTCGAGGTGATCTTTCTTAACCTTTGGCGGGGACCTGGATTCAAGTTCTCAGTGGAACTGGCCAAGCGGGTTAAGGAGCTGGTCCCCAACATCGCCATATACGCCATAGGCCAAGGGGCGGACAGAATCCGCGAGGGCCTGCTCAGGATAGCCCCACACATAGACGCGGTGATGTACGGTTTGGGCTACGAGGGTGTGGAACTGATCACCAAGGGCCACCCTATCCAAGACATCCCAAATGCGATCTACCTGCAAGACGGCCAGATACGCTTCACCGAGCAAAAGGTCTTGGACAACATCAACTCCATCCCCTTCCCCATCTACGACGATGATGTCTACCTCAACATAAAGGGCAAGTTCCCCATCTACCCCATAGCACTGTCCAACGAGGCCTGTCCCTTTGCCTGTCCTTTTTGCATGAGGCCTGCTAGTTACGGAGTAGATGTGGTGGCCAAAGACACATCCCGAGCGGTGGACGAGCTGCAACACCTTATCCACAACTACAACGCCCGTTACTTCCGGATCGTGGATTCCACTCCGCCATTCATGGCACTAACCAGATTCGCCGAAGAGGTAATCAAAAGGGGCCTCACTAAATACGGTCTGCACTTCTCAGGATTCTCCCGCCTGGATGTAAACAGCAGTGACGACTTCGAACTCCTGAGAAAGGCTGGTGTCGAGGCGCTCTTCTTTGGCATAGAGACCTTAGACGAGAACATGCAAAAGAGCATCAAAAAGGTCCATCCCTACGATAACCTCAAGAATACCTTAAAACGCTGTCACGACGCAGGGATATTCACCATAGGCAGTTTCATATTCCCTCTACCCGGGGAGACGGAGGAGTCCATGGCCAACACCCTCGCCAAGCTGAGGGAGATCAGACCTTATCTGGACAGCGTGCTCATCCAACCCGCAGGGGTATACCCCATGACCGAGTGGAGGCTTAAGCCTGAAGAGTACAGGATAAAGATGCATCCAGACTACGACCAGATATTCCCGGTCTATCCCGTAAAGTACATCCTCCCCATACGCTACTGGAAACCGTTTCCGTTCACCTACGACCTGATGGGCAAACCCGCAGATCAAGTAACCTTCGAGGACATAGTGGAGACCTTCGAGCGATTCTGCTCTATCGTATCCAAAGAGCTAGGGCTACCCATAGGGGTGCAGGACTACGACGCCCTGGCCAGCCACCTGCTGGAAAGGGATCACGCCCAATTCACCAAAGAACTCATCAACGCCTTCGTGCAGGTAGACTACCCTCACCTGAAAGAGATAATCGAGACCGCCCACAAAAAGCTGGCAGGTTAAAAGCAGGATTACAGACCAAACCCTAGCCTTAACACGAGGTAGTCGAACCAAAGTGGACCCTTGTAATGGGCCTGCGATTTCCGACGGAGCTCTCGTGGTCTCCTGGCCGCAGGCGGTAGGAGAATGTATTGAAAGATGTTTGCAATAATTGGCTCCTTGTGGATGTAGGCAGGTAGCTGGAGGGCCTTCAATACCCCCTCCACCTCCCCATAGGAAAAACCAGCTAGATAGGAATTCAAAGCGTCCTGGCGATATGCCGGCCCCCAGTTCGAATTAAAGGTGTGCGCGATGAACTCTGCAATGGCCCTGGTCTTTGGCCTTCTTATGTCAAAGATGAATAGATATCCGTTGGGTGAGAGGAGCTCCAGGAGCACAGAGATCGCCCTCTTGGCCATCTCCTCATCGGGCATGTGGTGCAATCCTAAGGCCCAGGTGATGAGATCGAACTTCTCCCCAGCAAACCTCTCTCCCAAATCGTAGAGGTTGCACAGGATTAGCTCCACATTACCACGATCGCGGGTAACCCTTCGGGCTACCTCCAACATGGTCGGGGAGATGTCTATACCAACGAACTGGGCCTCCGGAAAGAGTCCCGCGATCTTGCTCAGCAAAACACCCGTACCCGTACCCACATCTAGGACTTTCTTAGGCGAACCCAGATCGTAAGAATCCAAGATAGCGGATATCAACCCGTACACTAGAGCCAGGCTCCCCTCCAACCCATCCCGCAGATTCCCCTCTATCACCGCCTGATCTTCTATAGAGGAACTGGGCTCTGGGACGCGGGCAAGCCTATCCCTCGATACCCGCTGAAGACCTATGTAGAACGCCTTCTTTAAGAAAGACATAGCATCTCCATTGTCGCCTATTCTATTTTAGGACAGGGCAAAAAAAACAATCTCTAATGAAAAGTCCCTACCCCAGGCAAAGGCCTGGGGTAGAACAACAGGGAAAGCCTCTTTAATCAATAAGGGTGCTTACCGAACATCGACGGATCCCGTTCTACGAAGTAGGCAGACAACCCCACGTAAGACAGATCTCCAGGAGGCGGATCGTTGGAATAATCGTGGGCAACATAGGTCGGTGGGATATTGGCATTTATAGAACCGGTAAAGTTGGCCTTGTTGTAGTCGTAAGACCACCTGTTGCCTCCGTCGATCCAGTCTTTCGAGACTACATGGGGGAACATCCCCTCTATGCGCACCGAGGCAGGATAGGTGTACTCATCACCACCGAACCAAGACCAGTTCTCGATGAACTTAATACTGTCCCCCCTTGGCTCCGAGCTCACTATCGCTGCGTTGATCCTCACCTCGCGATTGTCTGCATCGTCCTTCACTGCCACCATAGCGGGGACTAGACCGTGGTCCGTCACCCATTCGGTGGTGTCCGGCTCACCGTCACCGTCGGTATCCACCTCAACCTTATGCGCGGTCAAAGGATTGCGAGATTGCTTGAAGATAGAGTCGATCTTGCTGGCAATGTCATCCCAGTTTTCCTTAGATGGATCGAACTGATGGTCAAGGTAGTCTTCCAGATCGGGCATGTAGGGGGCGCCATACTTCCTGTCCCTATCGCTTATTTTGGAGTTGTAAAAGTCTTTGACCGCCTGCCGGATCGCCTCCAACTTGGCATTGTACCTTGCATCGCTGTCTTTGTTGGGATCCGGCCAGAAGTTTTCACCCTTAGAGAGTCCAACCCTTTTCTTGACCTCATCCCTGAGATAATTGTACCAACCATTAGAGGGGCCAACCGGTCCTCCATAGGCAGGCACATACTCAGGTGGGGTAAAGTCCTTAGAAAGCACATATACATCACTATCGGTGATTATCGCCACTGGCTGGTAATCCTGTTCGTCCGCCCCGTGCTGGTAGTTGAGGTCCCCTTGGATCATCACCGACTGGGGCGTGGCTATGGTGAGCCCGCCGTCCCTTGGTATCGTCTCCCCGTGCACGATCCTGACCGCCCTGTCGTACGACTTATCTCCGCCAGGCGGTTTCACGTTTATCCATATCACACCGTTTATGTCCTCGTCTATGTTGGGTATGCTCTCGTTGAGCTTTTGGATGTCGATAGTATAGGCAGTTACCCGCTTTTCACCTTTAGTGGTATTCCCAGTGATAAAGTTGTCCACCTGCAACCATGTCGGCCAATTCTCCGGATCACTTGTACCCTCCTCGTAAATCATCGAACCTCCTACATACACCCGAAGATGCTGATTCCCATCCGCTCCTTTCTCATATCCTATCCATACACCCCTCTCCTTTGCCTCGTAGGGTATAGTCTCTTTCAATTCTATCGGCTCAAGGGTCACCGCCCCGGTACTTCCCTCTTTTACTATGCCGGTGAGGTCCAGGGAATCGTTCGTCCCGGTTCGCAACTTGTAATCTTCGTCGCTCTCGTCATCCTTTTTAGGCAGATTAGGTGCATAGTTACCCTCGATCCAATCCTTAAACCTCTGTGCGTGGGGACCAAAGCCGGTGTTCAAGGCATTGAAACCGTCGTATTCAGGGTAGCCGAACTCGGGGAACTCCGCATCGTCCCTGGTGTAGCCGTTCTCTATGTACTGCCTCATCTTTTCAGGAATGTCATTGTAGTGATCCTTGCCAAACATCCTCGCCCAGAGTTGCTTTTCCTTATGCACATCGTAAACGACCTCGTGGGGTATGTAATGATCCAACACCTTATTCCCGTTCTCATCTTTGGTATACACCGGCTGGTTGTAGATCACGCGCTTGGCTCCTTCGTACACCGGGATCTCCCTGCTCTGGACATTCCCGTTTTCGTCTATGTACTTCATAGATATCTTGTTGTCACTCACAACTGTTACGCCCTTACCATCGACATCAGGTATCACCAGACCTATCGCCGTTTGCTTGGCATCAAAGACCTCCGCCACATCCGCATTGGCGGGATTGGAGACGAACTCCCAGAGGATGTTGCCGTTCTCGTCGGTCTTTACATTGCCGTTCTCATCCCTGGCAACGCGGAAAAGGCGAACATATCTGACCGCTTTTTCCCCCTCTTCACCACCGACCTCATCGTGATCCTTGC
>WGBD01000008.1 GCA_015494465.1 Candidatus Omnitrophota bacterium
AGCACCGCACCTGCCCCAAGTGCGGGGATGCTAAGCGGAACACTACCTACCGGAACTGCCCAGGTGATGCTCTGGAAGGCAAACACCATAGCCACCAATGCGTGGATCAGCTTGAGATACCGGCTCATCTCTAGGCCTCCTTTTGGTTTAAATCCCAATTCGCTATCGTTCTTCGCCACCAAGCCAGATCTCCATCGAAGACCCTCTTATACGCCAGGATATTATCTGGCTATATTAAAAATAGTTTTTAACAAAGTCAACATTATTTTAAAAAATTTTAATTTATTGCCCCGGGCAGCGGACGGATTGGCTCAAAGGTAAGTTTACTCGTACTTTACTCGTAATCCCGCTCTACTTCCCTCACCAACAGCATCTGGAGGTAGATGTCGTAGTGCAGGTGCTCGGGAACGAAGTGGTAGGCCTTGCCGTCAGGGAAGTGGGAGAGCTTACCGGCTTGGAAGACCCTGCGAATCTCATCTTGGCCTTCTTCCATCGATGCAACGGACCCAGGCGCCAGATAATCCCCTCGAAAGCCCTCAACCGGCTCCAGGGATCGCATGATCCGTTCCCCAACGGACTCCTCGTACCTTCGCCTAAAGATGGACGACTTAAGAAAACGGGATGAGACGATCCTTGAGAGGAACCCTCCCGGCAATCGGTCGCTGGTCCACTCCCATCCCTTCTCTAGGCCTATGGATCCTAGGTACACCATCCGGGTGAGCAGGGGCTGTTGGTGAGACACGAACACCGCGGGATAAAACACCCCCCAAAACAGTAGGTGTACCAGCAGGGAATAGGCTAGGCTGGTAAGGGTTATTCTGTCCAGGGCCCTCATTCTTCTGCCTGCCGGGCAGAGATGTTCACCTTCTTTACACCGAGCTGACGGCAGATGTCCCAGACCGCTACGGTCCTCCCCAGGGAGGAGAGCTTATCCGCCTTTATCATCACCTCCAAAGAAGGGTTCTCCTCCACCCTGCGCTTCAAGACTGCCTCCAGTTCCTTTAGGGTCAAGGACTTGCCCCGGTAAAATATCACATCTTCACCGGTGATAACGATCTCCTCCTGCTGGGGAGATATCAACTCGCTCGTAACCGCCTTGGGTATGTCTACCCGGATGCCCGAATTTATCACGAAACTGGAGGTCAGTACGAAGAATATCAGCAAGAGGAAGACCACATCGACCAGAGGAGCTATGTCTATAGGGCGCAACTCCTTTTCCAGCTGTTTGTAGCGCTTGAACCTCCTGAGCCTCACCTCAGCGCTCCCCTCCCATGGCCAAGAGTAGCTCCACCGCAGAGCGTTCCATCTCTATTATGGTGTTGTTGGTGCGACTGACGAAGTAGTTGTAGGCTATGTAAGTGGGTATGGCGACGAACAGGCCCGCTGCAGTGGTCAACAGGGCCTCCCATATCCCACCTGCCAGGTCTGCGGGATTCACCGGGGAAAAGGCGGATGCCTTCGCCTGTACCACTTGGAAGGTGTGGACCATACCCAGCACGGTCCCCAGCAATCCCATGAGCGGACTGACGTGGGCAATGGTGGCCAATCCGGTGAGGTTCTTCTCCATCTTGGGTATCTCGTATATGGAGGCGTCCTTCATGGCCTCCTCTATCTCCTCTCGACTGCGACCGTACCTCTTTAGACCCGCTGCCACCACCGCAGACACCGGACCGGGGGTCTCTTCCGCGAGGAGAAGGGCCTGCTCTATCTTGCCCTTCTCCACCAGAGAGATCACCTCGTTGAGGAACTTACGGGTATCTATACTCATCTGGGAAAACCTGATAAACCTCTCAATTATGATGGCAAGGGAGATTATCGAGGCCAGAAGGATCGGCCACATCATAATCCCGCCCTTTAACAGTATGTTGATCATCTACCCACCTCCTGGATCGTTAACTTCTCCTTCGCCAACTTGGCCTCGGGAACGGACATCCCAGCAACTTTTTCGTAAAGCTTCAAGGCCTTCTTCGCCTGTCCTTTCCTCTCGTATATTCTACCCGCCTTCAGCAAGGCCTGGGCCTGCAGACGCTCCGACGAAGCGGTATTATAACCCGCTTTGAGGTAAAACTCCACCGCCTTGTCCATCTCCCCTGTGGACTCCCAAAGCTCCCCTATGCGGTACAACAGCTCACCCTTCTTGGATTCGGGTGCGTACTCCACTGCCCTCTCCAGGGCGTAAGCGCTGTCTGCCAGGCGGTGCATCTGCCTGTAGACGACCGACAGCTCCTCGTAGGCCTTGCGAGAAAACTCAGGGGCATTGGCGAGGACCCACTTCAGGGCGGTGATGGCATCCTCGAACCGCCCTTGCTGTCTGTAGAGGTAGGCCAAGGCTATGTGATACTCCGCCTTCATGGGATTGTCCTCGTCTTCTAGGTACTTAGACAAGAGCTCTATGGCCTTTTGGTCATCGCCTTTCATGGCGTAAAGCCAGGCCAGGTCGTAGCGGGCCTTGTAGACCTGGGGGCTGTCAGAATAGGAGGCAATGAACTTCTCCAAGTACTCTCGAGCCTGGGTGTACTTGCCTTCGCTGAGGTACTTCTCCGCCAGCCACAACATCACCTCTCTGGCCAGGAGATCGTCGGGATACCTGTCTATGAGTTCTCGAAATCTCTTGAGGGCCTCCTTCTCCCGCCCGAGGCGATAATAGCACCAGGCGAGCTCGTACTCTACCTCTGGCCTCAGCTTCTCCGAACTCAATCGAGTCATCAACCTCCTGAACAGGTGGAGTGCGGACTTGAAGTCCTTGGCATTGAAGTAGGCGGTGGCTAGAACATAATCGAGGTGGGGCTGATAGGGTTCGTCCTTCTTGGCACGCTTTATCTCGGTGAGCACATCTATGCACTGTTTAAAATCCCCTAGGTTGAACAAGGCTAAGGCAAGGTTGTACCTGGCATCCCAAAGGTAGGAGGACTCCGGATAGTTTTTTAGCAGTTCCTGGAAGTACAAGACCGCGGAATCGTACTTCTCCATCTTCATGTAGGCCACGCCCATCTGCAGGAGTATGTAGTCGGAGTAGTAACTGTTGGGATACCTCGCCATTATGTCGTTGAAGACGGTGATGGCCTTGGCAGGATCCCCTTTTGAAAGGTAGGTCTCCCCCACCTTTACCAAAGCAGAGACCTTCTCCAGCTCGTCCTCTGCGACCTCGGATATCGTCTTGAAGGTGTTGATTGCCAGGTCGTACCTACCCAGCTTGAGATACGACCAGGCAAGACCGTAATAGGCGTTCATGAGCATCTCCTTTGCGGTGGGGTCAGGGGAAAGGGAATAGCTGGTGATCACCTTTTGATAGTAATCTATCGCGTCTTGATAGTTGCCGAGGTTGAACAGGCACTCCGCAATCCAGAAGTTGGCCTCTTTTAGCCAGGAGCTATTGGGGTATTTGACCAGAAGGGACTCGAATTGGGCCAGGGCTTCCTTGTACTTGGCCCTCTTGTACAACAGATACCCCCTTGCGAATTCGAAACTGTCGGTGAGGGTCTTGAGACGCCTCTTGGCCTCCTCTAAGGCCTTCTCTGCGGACTCCAGGTCCCCTTTTCGCAATAGGCACCAGGCCTTCGCCTGCAGGGCATACCCACCCAGATCCGAGTCCTTGTACATCAAGGCCACCTTGTCAAAGTAGGTGATGGCGGTGTCGTA
The DNA here is from genome assembly GCA_015494465.1 of Candidatus Omnitrophota bacterium. Lineage (GTDB taxonomy): Bacteria > Omnitrophota > Gorgyraeia > S143-82 > S143-82 > S143-82. The sequence goes on from WGBD01000008.1 coordinate 3,640, forward strand.
ATCGCCCAAGAAGTAGTGGGCCTTACCGAGGTAAAAGTAGGCGCTGGAGAGGTACTCGCTCTCTGGGAAGTCGTAGATAAACTTCTCGAAGAGTTCCTTGGCCCTCTGGTAGTCCTTCCGTTGGTAATAAATCTTGGCCTCTTCGAATCTGGCCACCTGGCGGACCGCCCTGTCCTTGGCGTCCCTGTACTTCTGCACCCACTTCAATGCCTCCTCGTCCTTGCCCTGCTCCAACGACACATCTACCAGCAAGGCAACGGCCCGTCTCGTACCTTCCGGGCCGAACGATAGGAGCTCTTTGGCCTTTTCCAGGGCGGCATCGTAATCCCCTATGGATTGATAGAGCTGAGCGAGGGCCTCCTTGACCTCTATCCGTGTCTCGGGAGACACATCGGAGGCAGAATCCAGTTCCAAGAGCAGGGTCAAGGCGGACTTGTACTTCTTCTGGGCCATGTACACCTTGGCCAAGAGGAGCTTTGCAGGGATCTCCTCCACGAAGGAGCTCTGGACGATCTTTTTGAGCATGGACTCTGCCACATCGTAAAAGCCATCCGCATAGGCCCTGCGAGCGATCTCCAGATCCGAGGACTGGCCGTAGCCAGCAGGGATAAAAAGGGACAAAGATAGTCCCATCAAGATGAGGGCCTTACCGATCCTTTTCACCGAACACCTCAGACTCGGAGAAGACCTCTGCAGTGAAGGAGTAGAGCTCCGCCCCCTTCCAGCCGTCAGGAGGCAGGCCCGCCTTCATGGCCAGATGCTGGAGGAAGGTCACCTTGTCCCAGCCGTACTCTACCGGCACCTGGGGCAGGAGCAATCCGGAATAGAAACCCTTGCGCAGAAGAAGACCGTGTTTGCCTACCTTTATCTCGTCTATGCTCTCCACCTTCTTGAGCGGGCTCAACACGGAGATCTCTATCTCCACCTCAGGCAGTTCCTCTAACTTCAAGGCCGGGAATCGGGGATCGCCCACTGCAGCCTGAACCGCCATCTCCGCAACCACCTCACACAAGGGCATGTCGGCAATTATGTGGCCTATGCATCCCCGCAGCATGCCGTGCTTCTTCAAGGTCACGAAGGCCCCTTTCTCCTTGTAAAGGGCCGGATCGTCTATCTCTAAGTCCTTCAACCTCTGACCAGTGCGCAGGTAGTGCTCTATACTGCGCCGAGCCAGCCTCAACAGCTTTGCCTTCTGCTCCCGGGTAAACATAGACACCTCCTCGTCTTTTTCTATTATAACCGCTGACATGTATCCCACAACCCTGCTTTTGTCCCCGTAAGTGTCCCCGGAATTTGCGTAACGCAGTAATCGAAACTCCACATCCCCCCAGTTTCTGGCGTAGGCCAAGGCAAAGGCGGTGGGGACCCAACCGCACATCTGATAAATTCCACTGCGCGCCCCCCGGAAGAAGGCGCGAAAGTTCAACTTTCTCAAGGCATCTATCGTACCCCAGTCTATCCTCACCGCCTCCTGGTAGGGGTGATAATGGGACATGTCGGTGCTGACCAGGAGCAATGCATCCTTTCCGTTTGACCGGAGGCCCTTTATCAGTTCAAACACCTCTTTTGCGGATCGCTCCAGCTCATCTGCAGACATCTCTCCAAACAGCAACAACACGACCTTGGCCTGAGGCCGGGTGATCTTTACGAACGGGAGCTGTACCTCCAGACAATGCTCCCTATTGAAAACTCGGTTATCGATCTCTGCGACTTCCACCTTCTGGGCTATCAATCGGGTCAACTCCCGGTCAAGCCTTACCTCGCCAAGCGGGATCTTATAGACCTCCTCGTCGAGTAGACGAATCCCCCGGAAGGGATAGAAGTGGGAAGGCCCTGCGATCAGGAAGACATCGACCTTTCTCCTGGACAATAACTTATAGGTATATCCGGCTACACTGCCGGAAAAGATGTACCCCGCGTGGGGGGCAAAGGCAACGATCACCTTATCCGGGGAGATGCCCTCGGGAAGACGAGCAGATTCGAGGAACGAGGAGACCTGTTCTTTAAGGGCGTCCGCCCGGGCGGGGTAAAACTGCCCTGCGACATTTGGCTCCTTGGCCAATGCCAAAGAAAAAAGGGACAGCAATACCCCACCGACGAGAGGTCCAGCGATCAGTCTCTTTCCACTCCCACCCATAACCTCGCCTCCCCTTCTACCCTGTTTCCTCTCAGGCTTTGGGCCACTACTACCACCGTATAGCTCGAAGAATTCACGCTCAGGTACTTCCAGGACCTCTCTAGGGCCTGATCGTCCATGTGCTCGACTGCCTCACCCAGCCCTAAGAAACCTGAGAATGGGCGGGCGCTCAACAGGGAATTGATCTGTGACCTATCCAATCCGGTGGCCAACAGTGAGACATCGCTTGCGGTGTTGAGGTTGAGCTTGCAGGGGCAGTGGTACCTAGGGCTGATGTGTATCCCGTAGAGGTGAACCCCTGGAGTGGCAGACCTTAACCGCATCCTCAACCCCTCCTTGCCTATCTCCATCCAGTTGAGGCTCAGGTATCCCGACTCGTCGCTCCAGAGGGCAGGAGAAAACTCCTCCCAACCCTGACCCGGACGGTACATCGACAAGGACACCGCCTCCCTCGGGCCAAGCTCCAAGACCAGGTGATAGTATCCAGGGTGCCAATTGGGTCTGGATATCCGCAACTCCACCACCTCGTTCTCGCCCCCTGCGACCAACCACCCATTGACCGCCTTCCACCCTGAGACCTGGGCAGAAGCCGGGCTGATGTCGATGTCGTCCAAGACCAGGCGGGCACACAACCTGGCTATGTCCGACTTGGAGAGGTAGCCTCCCTCCCCATTGGGCACGGACATCAACTCAGCCAAACTCTTAAGGGGACGATTCAAAAAAATCCCTTCGGGTTGCTCTGCCCAGGCGGGGCTGGGAGAAGAGGCCTTGGGCCAGGCGTCGAAGTTCCCGTTGGCATTGTTGTCGGTCTCGTCTAAGAGGTTGGTGCGGTGGAGGCTAAGGAAGGCACCTGCCTCCGTCAGATCCACCCCGTCCACCACGAAACCGTTCTCGTCCCTAAGTTCCAGCGCACCAGCGGAGGGGATCACATCCAGCCCTGGGGACATGTTCACCGAGAAGTCTAGAGGAACGATGCTGGATCGACGCAGATCCGGGAAAGAGCTGGCAAGGGAGATCCCATTTCTCGCAACGCCGGAGAGCAGGTCAAAACCGTCCACCGCCAGAACCACGCAGGCCCTAGCTGGCAACTTCGTCCCCATGGGGACGAAGGCAGGCAGTACACTGCTCCCGGGGACCTTTATCGACCATCCTCCTATCTCCACACTCTTATCCGAGAGGTTGCATATCTCCACATACTCGGCATCGGGCTCCTGGGAGAGGACGATACCGTAGAAGTAACAACTCGTGCCCTCCGTCTCGTTGTTCTGGATCTTTATCCTAAGCGTGCCATCGCTGATGCGGACGGGGGTATCTAACCAGGTCCCGCTCCTGCAGTGCCTTTTCGAGGTCCAAAAGACATTTACATCACCGACCATCGCATTCTCTCCTGGCCCGAGGACCTGAACATAGTAGGTCCCCTTCGGCAGTCCGGTGAACTCCCAGATCCCCTCTCCCTTCTCTCCCCCCCCTGCCACCGCATTTACGAACCCCTCTCCCGAAGGGACCCAATCCCCAGTCTCGACGAGGATAGCGGACTTTACCGAGAACTTTTTCTTCGGGGAGGCGTAGACCTCGCTTATCCTCACCGCCTCGATCCCAGTGATCTTCTTGTTTCCCACCAGACCCTTCTGGACCGGCACCAACTCCACATAAGAAAATCTCGCAACCGACCTGCCCGAGTCCCTGCGAAACCGCAACTTCAGGGACAGCTTGCCGTCGCTGTCTACATAAACGGTCCTTCCCGCCAGACCGGTCCCAGAGACCACATCCTCCTGTTCCACGCCGTTTATCTGCACATCCCCCACATAGTCTCCCGGGGCGTGCCCGTAGAAGTAACAGTAGTAACTGCCTTTGGGGACATTATCCCACTCCCAGCCCTGCCAGGTCCCGGTTGGACGCCTGTTCTCCATGTAGTTACCCACCATCGACCAGTCTGGGGCCTCTTCCGAGACATAAGGACGATAGGCGTAACTATTAGTGAAGACCTCCGAGCGGGCAAAGTCCGCATCGGAGAAGTCCCGCAGGTTTACTGCCTTCTGCCAAGGGCTGGCGAGGCCTACCTTCATCATCTCACTAACCAACTCCACCACCGGAAGGTAGTTCAGGCCCACCTTGGGCAGGCCGTGGCCGTCCAGTTCCGAGGATGCAGAAAAGGTAGAGAAAAACCGCATCAATACCTGCATCTCCTGAGCAGAGATCGACTCCCCCAGAGCCAATCGGAGATCTTCCAAGGAGGAAAGCCTGCGATCGTCTCCGTATCCGTACTCTCCCGGATCGTCTATTCCCTCTCCTAGCTCGTCGACCTGTCCGTCGCGATCGTCGTCGAGGTGGTTCCTCTCCAAGAAGTAGGTGTCGTAGTCGTCGTCCCTGCCTGCTACCCCCCAACCACCGTCTGGCCCTTTTAGGTAGCTCAATATCTTCTCACAAGCCAAACCAAAACTCTTAGGTAATCTTCGAGAGCTCACCAGATACTCGAACACCCGGCAGGAATCAAGGAGAGGGCAGTTCAAATTGGTCTTGCCGGTCTCGTCCACCACCTTGACCGCAAATCTGAGATCGTCGTCAACATATATCCAACGGGCATCGTTTTCTCCGTCCCCATCCACATCTACATCTGCCCCCCTGAAAACTAGGTCCGTCAGGTCCTTGCGGTCACCGTCTATCCCCGGGGTCTCGTCTGCCCGCAAGAGCTCGGTCGCGTACACGACTGCGGACTCCGCCAGGTACCTGGCCCGTACGGTGGCCATGAAGTGCCGGGCCTTGAGGGATTCGTAGCGCATCCCGAAGAGGTAAGCCAGGGCTACGAGAAGGCCGATCCCGACGATGGAGATAACGGTTATGACCGCTACCCCATCTCGGCGAACCAGGCTCAACCTGTGGTGCGGAAAAGGACCCAATCCCCCTCCTGGACCTCGTAATCTTTGCCTTCCAACCTCAACTTACCCATCTGCCTCACCGCAGACATGCTCCCCAACTCCGCCAGGACATCGTAAGGAACCACCTCCGCCCGCACGAATCCCCTAGCGATCTCGGTGTGGATTATGCCCGCACACTCTACCGCAGTCTGACCTATGCGGAACAGCCAGGCCCGGGAATCCTTTGGACCGGCGGTGAAGAACACCGCCCTGCCAAAGGTGTGCCACCACCTCTCCGGAAGGGCAGACATGTCTGAGTCATCGGGCAGGAAGATCGTCGGCAAGACCGTGACCAAGGGATATTCTTTCAGCCTCTTTAGCTCCTCTTCGTCCAGTTCCCCCTCGGAATAGGCGGACCAAAGGAAGCGTTCTCCCTCCAAGATCTGCATGGCCTTGGCAAATAGCTCCCGGTCCTTAAACTCCCCCCCGGATAGCTTTCTGTCTATAAAGTCCATGTCGTTTACGATTAGGCTGAGCTTTTCGCCCTCCGAGCACATTATCCCCTCGCAATCGGAGATCCTATCCGGCCCTAGGAAGAACAGGCTTGCGGGGACGATCTCCTTGGACTTGAATATCCCCTGCAAGACCTTCAATCTCGGATCCGGGATCTTCACCTTGTTTCTAGGGAAGTTCTCCAAACCTACGACAGCTATGTTCATGAGACATCCTCCATTGACGAGAAAAGGGCGTTACAGTCTCAGGAATCCGCTCCCTAAATTATACCTGAAAAAGCGCACCCGCGCACCAGCGTTGCTGTGAGGGAACAAAATTGATATTATGGTAAACTGGCGCATCCTTAAAGAGGAGTCGATAATGGGATCCCTGGAGGAACTGAAACGGCCCGTGATCCACGGCCTCATCTACACGGTAGCCACCGGCGTATCAGGGGTGGTGGGGCTGATCGTGTTCCCGATATTGGCCCACCTCCTTCCGGTAGCGGACATAGGAAAGTACGACTTCTTCCTCTTTCTCCTCTTTAGCGGTGTTCCCATAGCGAGCTTGGGGTTCGAATACGGGATAGGGGCCTTTGCCCACGAGCTGGCGACGGAAGACATCAATGCGGTGCTAAGACCGGTCCTCGCGATCTCTTTGCTGGTGGCCATGCTGGAGAGCGGGATACTGCTGGCCCTGAAGATAAGCGGGGTCTTCCAGAGCTTTTCCTACTTTCAGATAGGGCTGTTCGCGGTATCTCTGGCCTCCCTGGCCTTCACCTACATATTCAAGTCCATCTTGGTCTGGAAACAGCACCCGATCCGGGCCAGCGTAGTGATGCGGGGGGAATGGCTCCTGGCATCTGGCCTTGGGCTGGTGTGCGTGCTAATTTGTGGATTGTCCATCACCAACTACCTCGTAGGGTTCAGCCTCGCCTTCGTGATCACCGTATTCCTCGCCCTGGCCATGTGGCCGTTTAAGGCAGAGTCCTCAAGGCCGGTTTCCGTTGGCCCCTTGATAAATCGGATAATACCGGTTGCCATCCCTTACGGAATAACCACCGCCACCTGGATGATATCCCTGGGGGTAGAGAAGGCCCTCATACTGAAAGAGCTCGGGCCCGCCGAGCTGGGCATATACGCCCTGGCCCACAAGATAGGTAGTATCCCTCAACTGTTGGCTACCAACTTCTTGTTGGGGTTCCTCCCCGAGCTGGTGAAGCCCAAGCGCAACCACCTACTCTACAGGGCCTTGGTCTGGACATACCTCGCCTACAGCCTAATCCTGCTGGGAGCGGTGAGCTGGTTATCAAGGCCAATTGTGCTCATCTTCGGCGGAGAAAGGTACCTGCCCTCCGCCCAGCTCCTGCCTTGGACTACCCTTGCAGGACTGCTCGCCTTGATCCCCATCTCCATAAATCCGATTCTCCTCAAGAGGAAAAACACCACTCCCGTCCTCCTCACCGGCACGGTGTCTTCCATCGTCACCGTGGCCCTGGGACACATCCTCATCAAAACCAGCGGACTACTCGGGGCAACCATGGCAGTTATAATAGCCAGGCTGATAGGTATAGGGATACTGGGGGCGATCGTTTACCGCTGGGTGGCCCACGATCGATGGAGAAGCGGGAGAGCTGGTACCGCCTAGCTCACTGGGAAAAGGCTATGCCAAATCTGTTCTGGTGATCCTCTTTAAGTGAATGGGCCAGGTAGACCCTCACCTGCCCCAGGCCGAGGTTGGACAAGAAAGACAAGTGGAGCCTTAGCCCCACACCCACCTCTGCGTACTCCTCCCCCTCGGAATAGCTCGAGTCCCATCCCGACCCTAAGGTGAAGAAGGCGTTGAGGTCCACCCTATCCAGATCCACCCAGCCAGTCCTATAGCCATCCGCAGACGAATTCCACAACGGATAGAAGAGATCCAGTCCCGCCCAGGCCTGGTTGGCGTACTCCAGGCTCTCCTTCCGATAGCTCCTCATCGCCTCTTTACCTCCCAAGTAGAACATCGGATGATCCTCTTCGTCGGAAAGGCCGAGACATCCCCTAATACCCAACTCTAAAGGACCAAAGCGATAAGCAGAATCCAACCTCACCCAACCCCGGAGAAAGTCGGTCTCCCCAGATAAGAAGTGTCCACCTTTCTCGATACCTAATTGCCACCTCACCGGTCCAACCTCCTTCTCCAGGGCCAACCCCAGGTAGGCAAAGTCCTGTTCGGAGTAATAGACCCCCGAGTAGGGCTTCTGCCTCCACTCCCTGCCCAGGTAGAGGCGCAGGTTATCCCCCCGTTTGAAGGGATTGGCGGGAGGGAGTCCTAGATCCAGTTTTAGGTAGAGGTTCAGCTTGCGATGGAGGATGTCCGACTCGTATATGTCGTCGTAAACATAGTTCAGTCCCAGCTCCAGCCACTTGCCGAAGAGGGCGGGCTTGCTAAAGTCAAAAAGATACGCCCTTTCACCCCCCGAGGGATCGTTTACCACTCCAGCAGACATCTTGAACTCGGTGGACGGGTTTACATAACTCAGCTTTCCTCCCACGCCCATCTGGTTGGCATAGGCACCCAAGCGCAGGGTGGCAGAGGGGTTGACCACTGGCAGGGAGTAGAGGAAGTGGTTCAACAAGGAGACCTTCTTCTCCACTGCCTTCCAGCGAGGATAGGTGTTGTCGTCCTCGTTTACCTCTAGGACCTCGTCGTCGGGATCCAGGACCGCCAGATCTACATCCTCCACTGGCAGAGAAAGGCCCTCACCATTCGAGATCCTCTTATCGATCACACCCCTCGAGTAGGTCTTCACCTTTACCTTCACCCCTCCCGGAGGCTCTGGGCCTTCCCTTACCAGGAGCAACCTTCCGTCCTCCCGTCTCCAGGAGTAATTCACCGCCTTATCCGAGAGGTAAAAATCCAGCGTACGGACCGCCTCATCCCCAAGGGACTGTCTTAGCAAGGCCCTGAAGTCCTTCAGGTGGGCGATCTTGCCTCGATAGGTGGAAAAGTACCTGCGCATCAGCTCGTGGAGCCTATCCCTGCCGAACCTCCGAGCCAGGATCTCCAAGGCCCGCTCTCCTTTACCGTAGGCGATGGCGAAGATCAACGAGGGCTCCTTGAACTTCCCGATCTCCCCCACTGCGGAGATTCGCTTGCCTCTCAGGGTCAGGTACCGCCACTTGTATATCCCCGACTGGGAGAAGGTGAAGTTGGGCATCACCCAGGACAACGGCTTGGGCAGGACCAACACCTCCGGATCTGGACCGTAGCGCCAGCGCAGGTACTGGCTCACCCAGTAGGAGTTTATCCCCTCGTCCATCCAGGTCTCTTTGTACTCGTCGGATCCAACCTGGTTATACCACCACTGGTGGCCTAGCTCGTGAACGACCAGGAATTCCTGATAGCGCTGGAGGACGAAGGGAAGGTCGTACACCCGCCGGTCCAACATTATCCCACAGCTGGTCTCGTTGCCTCCGTATCCGAGGTAGATGGGGATAACCGACAATTGAGGATAGGGATAAGGTCCTATCTCCCCAGAGAAGAATTCTAACCCCCGCTTGACTATCTGGGCGATCCCTTTCGCCTTCTCCAGCCTGTTCCCGATGTAATACACCAGGATCTTTACCCCGTCGTAGGCATCCTCGTAGACCCGGTACTTACTGGAAAACGCCAAATAAAAGTCCCGCAGGTAGCCTTCACCGGAGAAGTGCCAGGTAACCGATGCAGGATCCTCTCCCTCCTCTGGTCTGCTCGGCAAAGAGCCGGCAGGGACAAACGATTTCGGCAGGCTCACCTTCACATCGTAGTGGGCCCACTGGCTTATGTAGGGCTGGTGGACCTTCAGGTCGGGATAGTCCAGGTACTTCCCGTTTTCGTAGACCGAAAGGATAGGGTAGAAACGGTAAAGGCTGTAGATCCCGTCCATCCTGCCGAATCGCCCCACCCTCCTGGGGATGTAGCACCAGAAGCGGATCTTTATCCGAATCCGTTCCGCAGGCAGGGCCCTGGTCTTCAAGACGAGGACGGTCTCGTCCTCCCCCCGGAACTCGAACGGGACCGCCTCCCCGTTTACCCGGACCTCCTCTATCCCCGCCCGATTGGGATCGAACTTACCCCCAAAGGGATCCTCCACCGCAAAGTACTCTGCGTACCTGCGGTAGGCCTGGATCTCCTCTTCACTCCAGCGGTGATGGGGATAGAAGTGCAGGTGAACCTCCTTCAAGGTCTCCGCCCCAGGGGAGAAGCTTATGTCTTCCGCACAGTGTATCGCGTTCTCTTGGGTATCGAACCTGCAGACCAGGCGATAGTCGATGTCCGAGAAGTAGGCCTGGGCAAGAGGACCAATCCAGTTCACCAACAGGAATCCGAGTAGGATTACTCCTTTTCTTCCCATAGCTCAGCTCCTAATCCTTTGAGCTTTTCCTTTAGGCGTTCGTATCCCCTTTCCAGGTGGTATATGCGGGATATGTCCGTCCTGCCCTTGGCGGACAGACCTGCCAAGACCAGGGCTGCCGAGGCCCGCAGGTCGGAGGCCATGACCGGGGCCCCCTTGAGGTGGCGGACCCCCTGGACCACTGCGTAAGGCCCTTCCCTCTTAATGTTTGCGCCCATGCGGTTGAGCTCCGGGACATGCATAAACCTGTCGGGATAGATCCGCTCGGTGATGACGCTGGTCCCGTCCGCGATGGACATCATCGCCATGAACTGGGCCTGTAGGTCGGTGGGGAATCCAGGATAAGGCAGGGTAGCTACATTCTGAGAGATTATCCTTCGCTTGCCCTTTACCCGTATCCTGCCGTCTCTGTACACCTTCAACCCCACACCTGTGCGCTTCAAGAGGTCCAGAACCGCCCCCAGGTGCTGGGGATCGGCTCCCTTCAGCACCACATCACCCCGGGTCATCGCCCCAGCGATGAGGAATGTACCCGCCTCTATCCTGTCGGGTATGACGGTGTGTTCTGCCCCGGTAAGCCTTTTTACCCCCTCTATGCGGATCCAAGGCGTGCCAGCCCCCGAGATCTTGGCCCCCATCTTGTTCAAGAATCGGGCGAGGTCCTCTATCTCCGGCTCGCAGGCAGCGTTCTCTATGATCGTCACCCCATCCGCAAGGGTGCTGGCCATCATCACATTGGCGGTGGCCAAGACCGAAGAACCGAACATACCCCCGAGGTATATCTTCGCCCCCTTCAGTCCCCGCGTCGAGGCTATCACATACCCGCCCTCAACCTTTATCTGGGCCCCTAGCTCCGCCAGGCCCTTAAGATGCAGGTCCACCGGCCGGACCCCTATCACGCACCCACCGGGTAGAGAGACCTGTGCCCGCTTGTGTCGGGCCAACAGCGGACCCAACACGCAGAAGGACCCCCGCATGGTCCGGACTATGGAATAAGGGGCAAGGGTCTTCTTCGCCCTCCTAGGGGTAATGGTCAGGGTCGGGTAGTCCTCCTTCACCTCCATGCCCAAGACCCGCAGGAGCCGAGCCATGGTCTCTACATCCTTTAATCTGGGAACATTGTGGAGAACGCACCTCTCCTGGGCCAGCAGGGCTCCGGCCATGATGGGTAAGGTCGCGTTCTTGGAGCCGCTTATCTGGACCTCACCCGAGAGCCTTACCGGACCCACCAGTACCAACTTCCTTATCTTCATATCTCAACCACCACCGGAAACCCTTCTACCACGAATTCGTAGATCGCCTCTGGGCCAAGCTCGGGATAGGCAACCACCTGGGCCCTCACCACCCTCTGGGCCAGATAGGCCCCTGCCCCTCCAGGGGCGATCAGGTAGCGGATCCCCGCCTTCTTAAAGGTCCTGCCCGCAGACGGCGAACGCTCGCCCTTGCCTATCAGGCCCACCACCCCCAGTTTCTCCATCACATCCGCGTACTTATCCATTCGATAGGAACTGGTGGGACCGCAAGAGCCCACGACCATCCCCTCAGGCGCAGGGGTTGGCCCGCAGTAGTAGATCACCTTTCCCCGGAGGTCGATGGGCGGTTCCCCTCGGGACAGATCCTCTCTCAACCTACGATGGGCCTGATCCCGGGCGGTGTACAACGGGCCGTCCAGCAAGAGCAGATCTCCCTTTCGCGCGGACCTCAAGGCCTTTATCCCCTCTGGGCTCCTCAGGTCTATCCTCCTCACATCAGCACCTCTCCCCAGCGAGTGGAATGACAACCGATGTTTACGCCTACCGGGAGGCCCGCTATGTGGGTGGGGGCAGAGAGGATGTTCACCCCCAACACGGTCGGGCCTTCCCCTAGGCCCAATACGCCTATACCCAATCGATTCGCCTTCTCCTTTATATCTCGGGCCAGCTCGGGGTACTCACCCCGGTAAGGCCCGTCTATCCTCAGGCACAGCGCCCTCTTGGCCAGGGACATCGCCCTATCCGAGGTCCCGCCTATCCCAACTCCCACCACGAAGGGGGGACAGGCAGAGGCACCCGCAGAGCCTATAGTAGATACCACCGCATCCACTATCTCCTCCCTTTTGGCAGTGGGCAGGAGCATGTGGAGGCGAGACTTGTTTTCACTGCCGAAGCCCTTGGCCAGGACCACTATACGGGTGCGTTTGCGCCTAGTGGGCTCCAGGTGTATCAAGGCAGGCGCCCACCCAGGGGGCGTGCGCTCCACTGGATCCCTCACTACCGACGGGCGCAGGTGGGCGTCCTTGTAGGCCCTCTCCACTGCCCGATTTACCTCTCCCACCAGATCGCCCTGGATGCAGGTGTCTTTCCCTAATTCAACGAAGACGATTACCAGCCCAGTGTCCTGGCAGAGCGGAAGTCCGGTCTTGCGGGCTATCCGGGCATTCTCGATGAGGGCGGACAAGAAGACCCGAGCGGATTCGGATCTCACTTCGGCAAGGGCCGACTGCAATGCCCTGCGTATGTCGGGCCGGATGCAGGTGTTGACCTTTACGCAAAGCTCGTATACCTTCCCCGCAACATCCTTGGCCCGTAATCGTCTCATCGAAAACTACACGCCTGCCTTTTCCCTCAAGAGCTCCACCTTGTCGGTCCGCTCCCAAGTAAACTCCGGCAGTTCCCTCCCGAAGTGCCCGTAAGCGGAGGTCTTGTAGTAGATCGGCCTCAACAGGTCCAGGGTCTGGATTATACCCCTGGGAGTGAGGTCGAAGACCTCGTTTATTATCTCGACGATCCTCTCCTCGGGAATCTTACCCGTGCCGAAGGTGTTAACCATCACCGAAAGGGGCCTGGCCACGCCTATCACATAGGCGAATTGGACCTCACACCTGTCCGCTATCCCCGAAGCGACGATGTTCTTGGCGACATATCTGGCCATGTAGGCCCCAGACCGGTCCACCTTCGTGGGGTCCTTGCCAGAAAAGCACCCCCCTCCGTGGCGCCCCATCCCCCCGTATGTATCCACTATCACCTTGCGCCCGGTGAGACCGGTATCCGCAGCCGGCCCACCGATCTCAAACCTGCCGGTGGCATTGATGTGTATCTCGAGGGTGGCGGGATCGTACATCTCTCCAGGCAAGACCTGGTAGATGACCTCCCTTTTTATGTCCTCGCGGAGTTGTTCTATGTCGATCCCCGGGGCGTGGTGGGCACTGACCACCACATTCACTATCCTAACTGGGCGGTAACCCTCGTACTCTACCGTCACTTGGGTCTTTCCGTCCGGTCGCAGGTAATTTAGAATACCCTGCTTGCGCACCTCGGTAAGGCGCATGGCCAACCTGTGGGCCAGATATATGGGCATGGGCATGAGCACATCGGTCTCGTTGCAGGCGAAACCGAACATCATACCCTGATCTCCCGCCCCACCGGTGTCTACTCCCATCGCGATGTCCGGGGACTGCCTCTGAATTGCCAACACGATCCCAGAGTTGTCCGCAGAGAAACCCGTCTCCTCAGAGGTGTAACCTATGTCCCGCAAGGCCCCCCTGGCGGTCTCGATTATGTCCACCGTGGCATTGCTGGTGATCTCACCGGCTATTATCCCGAATCCTCTGGTCAACAGGACCTCGCAGGCTACCCTGCTGTTGGGGTCCTGGGATATGTATCCGTCCAGGATCGCATCCGATATCTTGTCCGCCACCTTATCCGGATGCCCCTCAGTAACCGACTCCGAGGTAAAGAGAAACCTGCTCATCGCCCCCTCCTTTTGGTGAAGTAGTCGTTGGCCTCTTCATAGGCCTCTAGCGAACCTATGTCAAACCACCTCCCCTTGAACACATAACCGACGACCTCGTCGGTCTCCACCAAGAACTTCAAGAAGTTTCCTATCGCATCCCTTGGCCGGCTCTCGTCTGCCCAGTAGTCGTAGACCTTGGAGATCTTTCCTTCTGGGAAAAAGTAAAGGCACATCCCTATCAGGGAACTCTTCGGATGGTCAGGCTTTTCTTCGAAGCCAATCACCCTTCCACCTCCACCAAGCTCCACCACACCAAACGACTTGGCCTTTTCCAGAGAACCTATGTCGTAGACCCCCAGCCCGATGGCAGACCTACTCCGGGCAAACTCCACGAAGCCCTTCAGGGAGTCCTCCCAGATGTTGTCTCCACCTGCTACCAAGACCTCCCCCGAGATCTCGCGACTGTCAAGGGCAAACTTAAGATCCCCGATCGCCCCCAAGCGATCCTCGTTGGTAGTGGAACCGTCGTCGAGGACCACCAATCCGGGATAACTCTTTTCCTCCTGCCAGCGCAGAAAGTGCTGGTAAAACCTGTGGTTGGCGACCAGCACGACCTCCTCTATGTCCAGGCTGGAATAGAGGTCGTCGAGAAGGTACTCTATTATCGGTCGACCCGCCACCGGAAGCAACGGCTTGGGGGTGTTCTCCGTCAAGGGACGCAACCTAGTACCGTATCCTGCGCACAAGAGTATCACCTTCATGGACTACTTCCTCTTCTTGAGCCAGGGAGAGACATCCCTCAGCTCACAGACCGTATCCTTTAGACACCGATTCAGGAGGCCATCTAGGGTAGAGGTGAGATACTCCTCCACCTCGTCCGCTGAACCCTTGGATAAGGCCTCCTCTGCCACCTTCTTTGCCTCTTCGTAGGTGACATTCCTTATGACATACTTTATCTTAGGCACTGAGATGGGCGGGGCGCTGAACTCGTCCAGGCCCAGCCCCAACAGCAAGACCACCAACGGCAGTTCGCCTGCCATCTCCCCGCACATACCCACCCATATCCCGTTGGCGTGGGCGTTGTCTATGGTAAGTTTGATCAGGCGCAGGATGGCCAAGTGGGTGGGACGGTAGAGATAGGCAACCTTCTCGTTCGCTCGATCTACCGCGAGGGTGTACTGGACCAGATCGTTGGTCCCTATGCTGAAGAAGTCCACCTCCTTGGCCAAGAGGTCCGAGGTAACCGCAGCCGAGGGAACCTCTATCATCGCCCCTATCTCTATGTCCTTGTCGTAATCGATCTTTTTACGAGAGAGCTCCCGTTTTACCTCTGCCAGGATCTTCTTGGCGGAATGGAGCTCCTCGATGCAAGATATCATCGGGAACATCAACTTCACATTACCGTAAGCGCTGGCCCGCAAGATCGCCCTCAACTGGACCTTGAAGATGTCGGGACGGGCCAGACAGAACCTTATCGCCCGCCATCCCAAAAAGGAGTGCATCTCTTGGGGCATGTCTATCTGGGACAGGAACTTGTCTCCCCCTATGTCCAAGGTCCGTATTATCACTGGATTGGGTTTCAGACGCTCTGCGATGTGTCTGTAGACCTCAAACTGTTCTTCCTCTGAGGGCAGGTCCTGACGACCCATGTAGAGGAACTCGGTGCGGAACAGTCCAACCCCTTCTGCGTGGTGACTGATCACCGATTCCACCTCGGAAGGGAATTCCATGTTTGCGGAAACGGTCACCCTCCTACCGTCGAGGGTCTCCGCGGGGAGGTCCCCTAACATGCTCTCCAATTGGCGCACGGAGACCAGCGTCTTGTCCTTCTCCTTCTGGTAGCGTTGGAGAGTCTTGGAGTCGGGATTTATTATTACCTTCCCTTCGTCACCGTCGACGATGAGGAGGTCCCCCGGTTTTATAACCCGGGTGGCTATCCCCAGACCCACAACCGCGGGTATCTCTAGAGACTTGGCTATGATTGCGGTGTGGGAGGTCTTACCACCTATGTCAGTGATAAAGGCCAGGAGGTTTTCCTTGGACATGGTGGCGGTATCCGAAGGGGATAGATCGTGGGCCACAAGAATAGACGGCTCAGGGAGCTCCAAGACATGGCCTTTGTCCTGCTCTAGGAGGTGCTTGAGTATCCTCTTGCCCACATCACTGATGTCCGCGGTCCTCTCTCGGATGTAGTCGTCTTCCATCTGGGAGAAGGCGTTTATGTACTTCTTAAGGACCTGAGAGAAGATGTATTCCACACAGAGCTTCTTCTTCTTGAGCTCGTTTATCACCTCCTCTATGAGCATCCTGTCCTCTAAGAGCAAGAGGTGGGCCTCAAATATCTTAGCGGAAGAGGCCCCTTTCTTGGCAAGGGACTTCTGCAGTTCCATTATCTCCTTGCGGGTCTTTATAAGGGCCTCTTCAAAACGGGCGAGTTCCTTGGGGATGTCTTCCTCTCGGATCTTTCGACGATATATAACGAACTCCGGCCTGCCGTAGAGATAGGCAGGACCTATCGCTATCCCGGGCGATGCAGGTATGCCTTCTAAGACTCTATTCTGTTGGGTCTTCATTTTCCAGTAATTGCTGTATCTCCTCCATCGCAGACTCTGCAGATTCCCCTTCCACGGTCACCCGAACTACCGATCCCTTGCCCGCTTCCAGCATCAGGATCCCCATTATAGACTTCCCGTCGACTACGGTATTCCCCTTCTGCAGGGTAACATCTACCCCGTGCTTATTGGCTATCTGCACCAATAAGGCCGCTGGTCGGGCGTGAAGCCCTTGAGGGTTCTTTATTTTTATGTCCTTTTGTATTTTCACCGTTAATGGTGTCCTACCTCACTGGTCAAGCCAATTCCAGTATAAGGTGCAACTCGTCGCCATCTAACCGGATAGGCCACAACAAGACTAGACAACTGCCCTGAAAAGTGGCCTCTATCCCCTCTTCGGAGTCGGATACCGTCTGCACCGGGTAATGGACTACTTTAAAGGGCTTATTAGCAGTATGTAATATATTTATACCATACCATTTATCGTTAAACCAGAATTCTTTGGTCTCTTCAGATATACCCGTGCCGGAAGAATACCTTTCGTCGTAAAGGGAGTAATTGAACTCCAGGGCGTAGATCCCTTCACCGGTCCCTGAGGAGAACTTGAGGTCGCATATGACCTGTTTATTCCCCACCCGCAGGCGCATCTCACTCAACAGGGCCCCTTCCGCGGTTAGATGCTCCTTCTTGACATAGAGTGCATCCCCCTCTAGACCGCTCTCTAGAACCCTACCCAGATCCGACTTCAAGTGCTCGTGAGCGAAAAAGTCACTGGGATTTATCCCGTTTGCCAGGTATCCCAGCATAGATGCCCGCGGGTACTTGTCGTACTTGAGGATGGACAGGTCTGAGACCTTGGACATGTTCAAGTCGTGTATGCTTACCACCCCTTCCGGAGTGCAGGACTGATTCGTCTTCTGCCTGAGCTTTTCGTGATAGGGCTCGTACCTGCGGGTGAGGACATTGGATACATTGACCGCCTTATCCGCCAGGTCCCACTCCAAGATGTGCCCAGCATCGGAGAAGATCACCTTTTGCTGGTCCGAGGATAGGATCCACTCCTGCCTACCGTCGCAATCGTAGTCTAGACCCACCGGAGGGGTCTTGAACCTACCCGCACTCACCTCGGCCAGGATGAGGTTGGAGTAGACGGCGGACCTAAGGTGGTTCAGGTAGAGCCCTCCAAAGACCCCGTGCCAATAGCCACAGTTGCACTGGGCCTTGTAGAGGTGGGTCTTTGCGGGTGCCTCGTCGGGAAGATCCGCTAAAGAGGCGCTCACCAGGAGCATCCTCTTGTGCATGCGGTTGGACTCCGGGTACTTCACCAAAAAGTTGCGGAAGTATCCTCCCGACCACTCCAACATCTCCCGGTAGCTCACGCACGGCAGGTATATCAATCCCGAAGGTGGAAAGCGCCTTATGTACTCACTAAAGGTCAGGGTCTCTATCCAATCGCAGGATTCGATGGCAGAAAAGAACTTCTCCAACCATCCTTCCTGATAGACCCACTTGTGGGTCCCGGGCCACATGCCGAACTTCTCACCGTCGTCCCCAAATGTTATCCCTCGAAATCCTGCCTCCAACTTTGAGCGGAGGTAGGTTACGGTTTCCTCTGGTAACTTGAACGGCATGTAGTACCTCAGCCTCTCCGAAGTGGGAAAGACGAAGAGGCGTTTGTTCTCGTCCTCAGAGACATAATATCCGTCCAGAGACTCTACATCCCTCCCAACCGAGGCGAAGTGACTGTCGTCGACTATAGTAAACTTGACCCCTGCCTGGGAAAGGATGGCGGGGACCTTCGGCTCCCAGATCCTCTCCGCCAGCCAGGCCCCATTCGGGGAGCAACCGAATCTATCCACCACATACTCGGAGAGCCTCTTCACCTGTGAGAGGGCATCCTGTTCGGGCAGTAAGGTGAGGATGGGTTCGTAGAATCCACCAGTAAGGACCTCTACCTGTCCTCGTTCCACCAATGCCCTTATCCGATCCAAGAACTCAGGATGGCGACTCTCTAGCCACTCCAAGAGCGGACCAGTGTAGTGTAAGGCAAGGCGGATATTTGGATGCCTCTCTAATACATCCAGAAACGGCCTATAGGCTACATCGTAACCGTGAGCAAAGACGCTTTCGAAGTTCCCCACTGGTTGATGGCAGTGTATCGCCATCAAGAGGTAGATCTTATCCCCCATCGGCACCCCCTAATTGAATAAAGATCCAAGCCATTGAAGTTACTAATATTATAACGGAAAGATGAGGGATAATCTAACCAAAAGCCTAGAACATGGCCCGCAGTAGGATACCTCCTACCTGGCCTGGTTTACGCTGGTAAGCCTTTGTCAGCCCGGGATACACGAGAGAGGAGATGAGCTCACGCACCTTTTGGTCCAGGATAGCTCCCTCGTTCTGCTTTGCCCATCCGGTAAGCTCGTCCACCGCCTCGTTGGATACATTCCTGCTCACCAGCCAGTCGGCGAGCAAGAAGAGCCGAGCGTCGTCGCTCAGTTCTTTGCGGGAGGATAGGGCGGATAGAAAGTCCCTTAACTTACTGCGGTACAGCCCTGCCTCTTCTTCGCTAAAGAGGAGCTCGGCCAGGCCATCCACATCCCCTTTAGCGGTCAGCGTCCGCAGTTCGTCTATCAATTCCTTATTAAAGCCCCTCCCTCCTCTCAATCCCAAGACCCCGATACCTATGCCAGGCAATAACGCTAGGGCAGAGACGACTCCAGCGGTGGCGTCCAGGCGGTTCTGGAGAAGCCCTACGAGGTTGGCCACATCGACCGTGCTTTCCACCGGTAGCGTTCCCATCGCCATAGCAGTTGCGGATAGGCCTGCCAAAAGTCCCAAGGAGGCAATTATCACCGGCAAGAAGTCCCCGTGCCCTCCTATTCGTCTTATCCTACTTAAGGCTATCAACAACCCTATCGCTCCTGTAACGACCAGGCCGTTCTCCTTGAAAAAGGCCTTAAGGCTGGAAAGGAGTCCGGGTTGCTGGAGACCTTCTAACGCGTTCCCGTAGTGCTGGAGTACCGCGTTGGCCAGGAAGGCGTATCGCTCGGTTAGGGGGATGCGAAGTATAGAGATGTTCTCATTTTGGAATATAACCTCTCCGGAATTGAGGAGGGAAAGAACCTCATCCCTCGCCACTCCGGTCACATGAGATATGTTCGAGGCCAAAGAAGGGATGTCTACATGGGCCTGCAGACCGATGTAGAGCTGATCGCCGATACTTCCGAAGACGACGGAGTGCTGGGCCAAGGCGGTTTGGATGGCATCCACTATCGCATCTTGCCCCACTCCTAGCGCCACTCCGCCCATTATCGTGAGCAAACCGCCAACCGCTATAACCGGGACGAGCCAGGATGAGAGTTTTTTGGTGCTCTCTTTGGACAAGCGCCTTTTGCCCTTCTCCACATTTACTTCCGTGCTCTCCTTTATCCCACTTCTCTCTTCTATCCGAGCCCCTACATCTGGCACCGGATTGTTGCCGGGTTTATCCGGCTCAAAGGCACCAGCAAGGACCACACCACCGGTGTAGAACTCCCACCCTTCGCCGTAGTCCTCCCACATACTTCGCTTGTACATGGCGACATACTGCTCGAGATATTCCCTCGGACTCCAGGGGTGATCCGAACGCAGACCCCCTACCGCGCCACTGTCGACCAGCTGATCGAATACGAAGTCTATACGGTCCTTGGCATACTTCTTATACCACTGGGCAATTATGCAGGCCCTGTAGACCTGACGCAGGAGGGCGTACCTGTCGTCGTGATTGACCACATACACCAGCTCCGGAACCAACTGCGACTCTATCAATCCCCGGGCATAACTCCACACCCTATGGGCAGGTCCGGGGGCCCTTGGCTCCTTTAACTCGAACATCACATCCAGGTCCGCCTTGTCTATGATGATCCCGTTCCGGGAGAAGTAGGTCGAGATCTCCCCAGGCACTATCCAGAATCTGGGATTGAGCTCGAGGTCAACTCCCTCCGGTGCCACGCTGTAAGAGTAATCCATCACCTGACTCCAGAGATCAATCCTCTTGGCCAACCTATCCACATCCTTCTTGAGTTGGACATCGGAGTACATCAGGACTTTGCCTAGGTCGGTGTAGAGGAGCTCGTGTCCCATCACATTCAGATCGTTGAGGAGGATGTTGAGGTTCACCCAGAGGTGGTCATCGGGTATGGCAAGGGCCAAGAGAAAAAAACGGAGGTTGAATTCCCGTTCCCGATCGCTTAGGGCCTCGGACTTCCCCGAATCCCAGAGAAAAGAAACCCTATTTCCGTCTATCTCGACCGCCTTAAGGTAGGCACTGGGCATGTACCCCAACACCTGCTGGACGGAGGGATAATCCACTACGACCGGGATAGCCCCCCATCCGGTCAACCCATCGAAGATAAGAACGAGCGCCAGCACAAGACTAAGCCATCTAAACCGCCGAGCCAAGCTCATACATCCTCCTTAAAGGGCAACACCACCTCCCCCGTTATTCGAAAGTATAACCTAGCCCGAGCGAAAAATCAACTTGTGCCCCTCGCAAACGACGGGTATCTTAACCTTATGAGGCAAAACCGACTCTACGACCCAATAAGGGCGATCCACTACAGGTGCGGGGAGCTGGGGCTTTCTCTGGGCTGTGCGGAGTCCATAACCTTGGGCAAACTCACCAGCGCCCTGGGAAGCGTACCCGGTGCCTCCAAGATCCTGAAAGGCGGGATCGTGGCCTATCAGGATAGCGCTAAAGTGCGGATACTGAGGATAGATCCCGCCCTCCTGCAGACCTTCTCCGCGGTATCACCAGAGGTTTGTGAAGAGATGGCAAGGAACCTCCTCGAGGTGCTGGACTGCGACATCGCCCTCTCCACCACCGGATACGCAGGGCCTCCGCAAGGAGACGAAGAGGTGGGATTGGTCTATCTCGGGCTTGCCTCTCGAAATGAGATCGTACCTTTCAGAATAGAGGAACTGCACCTGACCGGCGGTCGGGAAGATATACAGGATAAAACTGTAGTCAGGGCGGTGGAGATCCTATGGGAGGAGATAAGCAGACTGTGAGGCTGTTTATCGCCTTTGCCCTCAAAGAAGAGGCAAAGCGGGAGATATTCTCGCTCTACCGCTCTCTCTCCCAAGAGAGGCAGATAAAGTGGGTGGAAAAGGAGAACCTCCACGCGACTATCGTCTTCTTGGGCAGTACGCCGGTGAAGAAGGTGGAGAAGATCAAAAGGATTCTGGACCGGATCCCATTGCCTCAGCCATCACCGATACTGATAGACGAGTTGGGGGGATTCCCCTCTTTATCCCGTCCTCGGGTGATCTGGATAGGACCGAGCCATACCCCTCCGTGGACGAGCGAGGTCTTCCAGCGGATAACCGGGGCTCTAAAGCAGGGGCACATAGCCTTCGACGCCAAGCCCAAGTTCGTCTTCCACATCACCCTGGGCAGAGTCAGACGACCATCGCCCCGCCTTGCTGAGATCACCTCGCGAATAGAGGCCCCAGAGATAGAACTGCTCTGCGATGAGATCTGCCTGTTCCAGAGCCACCTTTCCCGATCGGGACCGGTCTACGAGGTAATACACTCCCGAAAGATGCCTTAGAGATAACTGTCGCAGACGGGACACTTTGAGGGGCCTTTTCTGTCTTGGCCGGATTCCAATATCGCCCCGCAATAAGGACAACGACGGTACTCCGGATGGCCCTTTTCAGTTTCAGGAGGGCCCGAATCCTCGTCAACCGAGGTTGCCCACAGCAACACGAACAACAGGGACACCAACAGTATCCCCAAGGCCATCCACACCGACACCGGCACCGCGACCATCGCCGTCTACCACAGGGTCCAGTCCTCTTCACCGGAGATGGCGGAGACGAAGTCCGCTATCAATCGGACGCAGTTCTCCAGATCCCTAAAGTCCGCCATCTCCACCGGCGTGTGCATGTACCGCAAGGGAATGCTCACCAACCCGGTCGCCACCCCTGCCCGGGTGAGCTGGATGGGATTGGCATCGGTGCCCGTCGCCCGGGGTATGCCCTCCACCTGATAAGGTATCTCCTGAAGTTCCGCCACCTCCTTTAGGCGCTTGAAGACTATGGGGCTTATGTTTGGGCCCCGGGCTATAACCGGTCCCTTGCCGAGGGTGATCTCGCCCACCTTTTTCTTCTCCACCCCTGGATAATCGGTGGCAAAGGTGACGTCCACCGCTATGCCCACCTGAGGATCTATACCAAAGGCGCTGGTCTTGGCGCCTCTCAATCCAATCTCCTCCTGCACCGTCGCCACCCCGTAGACCGACACATTCAGATCCCGCTCCGAAAGCACCTCCAGCACCCGCGCCACCACATAGGCACCACTGCGATCGTCCAATGCCTTGGATACCACCCGGTCGTTTACCTCCCAGAACTCCACCCACGGCACCGCAACGTCGCCTATTTCCACCATCTTCAAGGCGGATTCCCTATTCTCCGCGCCTATGTCGATGAACAAGGTGTCTATCTTGGGGCACTTCTGAAGTTCCTCCCGCTCCATCAGGTGGATAGGCTTCTTGCCAATCACACCCTTTACAAACCCGTTTGCGGTCTTTATCTTGACCCGTTGTCCGGGAACGAGGTTGGGATCAATTCCCCCTATCGGGGAGAAGTACAGAAATCCGTTCTCGTCCACATAGCGTATCATGAATCCTATCTCGTCGATGTGTCCGGTGATGAGCACCTTGACATCGTGCCCGGGATTGACGCAGGCAATGGCGTTGCCGTGGACATCACCCTTTACATCCGCAAACCTGCTTACATAGTCTTTCCATACGGAGACCGCCTCTTCCTCGTAGCCCGACGGCCCCACCGCAGAACAGAGATCTTCCAGAAACTTTACCTTCTCCCCGAACTCCTCTATAAGCATAGCGGGCACCTCCGTTATCGGGTCTTTAGGTTATAATAATCCTGAATGCTCCTGACCTCAAGGTTCCCTTCTTTAAGCCTGCGAATCGCCTCTATAGAGGCATAGGCCCCGGCTATGGTGGTAATACAAGGGACCCCGTGCAGGATGGCGGTGGAGCGGATCTTCACCTCGTCCTTGCGAGGGATCCTCCCCGAAGGGGTGTTGATGATCAACTTCAACTCGCCGTTCTTTATGTAGTCCAAGGTATTGGGACGGCCCTCTGCCAGCCTCGGAACCATCCTTACCTTCAATCCCTTCCCTGCCAGATAGTTGGCAGTACCCTTGGTGGATATAACCTCGAATCCCATTTCCAGAAGGGCCTTCACCACTCCCACCACGCCGGGCTTATCCGCATCCCTCACGCTGACGAATACGAGGCCCTCGGTGGGGAGGTTCTGTCCTGCAGCTATCTGGGACTTGAGGTAGGCGGTGCCGACATCCTTGTCTATCCCCATCACCTCACCGGTAGAGCGCATCTCCGGACTGAGTATTATGTCCACTCCGGGGAATCGGTTGAAGGGGAACACCGACTCCTTCACTGCGTAATAGCCTTTTGGCCAGCGCTCCTCGGTAAAGCCCAGATCCTTCAACTTCTCTCCCAGCATCACCTTCGTAGCCAACTTTGCCAAGGGCACACCTATTGCCTTGCTGATAAAGGGTATCGTCCGCGAGGCCCGGGGGTTTACCTCCAAGACATAGACCTGCCCGTCCTTTATGGCGTACTGGACATTCATAAGGCCAACGATGTGCAGTTCCTCTGCCAGGGCGTAGGTCGCCCGTCTTATCTCCTCGAGTATATCCTCGTCGAGACTGTGCGGGGGAAGGACCATAGCAGAATCCCCAGAGTGGACACCTGCGTACTCTATGTGCTCCAGTATCCCGCCTATGACTGCAGTTTCACCGTCGCTTATGAGGTCAACATCTACCTCTATCGCATCCTCGAGGAACTTGTCTATCAGTACCGGTCGCCTCTCGGAAACATCCACCGCGGATACCATGTACTTCTCCAGAGAGGCCTCGTCGTAGACTATCTCCATCGCCCGTCCACCTAGTACATACGAGGGTCTCAAGAGAACCGGATATCCGATGGAGCGGGCAATCTCCTTGGCCTCTTCCACATCGACCGCTATGCCGTTGGGAGGCTGTTTCAGCCCCAACTTCTCCAGAAGGGCCTTGAACTTGTCCCTGTCCTCTGCCCTGTCTATCGCCTCGGCAGAGGTTCCCAGAATCTTCACACCTGCATCCCGCAGGGGCACGGATATGTTCAGAGGCGTCTGCCCGCCCAACTGGACGATTACCCCGTAGGGCCTCTCCATCTCTACGATGTTCAACACATCCTCAAAGGTGAGCGGTTCAAAGAACAACTTGTCGGAAGTATCGTAATCAGTGGAGACGGTCTCGGGATTGGAGTTCACCATTATGGACTGATATCCCATCTCCTTCAGGGCAAATGAGGCGTGGACACAGCAATAGTCGAACTCTATCCCCTGCCCTATCCTGTTGGGACCACCACCAAGGATGACCACCTTCTTGACATCCTTCACCCGGCTTTCGTCTTCCCTGTCGTAGCAGGAGTAGAAGTAAGGGGTGTAGGCCTCAAACTCCGCGGAGCAGGTGTCCACCAGTTTGTAGGTGGGCCTCACCTCCAAGGCCTTGCGCTTATCCCTCAACTCCGTCTCCTTTATCCCCCACTTGTAGGCCAGATATCGGTCGGAGAATCCCATCTCCTTGGCTTGACGCAGGGTCTCAAGGTCTACCTCCAGGAAGGACATGTTGCTCAACCTCTGATCGAACTCCACTATCTGCCTTATGTTGTCGAGAAACCAGGGGTCTATAGAAGTAATCTCGTAAATCTCCTCTACCGAGACGCCCTTGTTTATGGCCTCGGCTATCTGGAATATCCTCTCCGGGGTAGGCCGGCTCATGGCGATGCGCAGTTCCTCCACATCCATCGCCTTTATCTTCCTGGCCATAGGGGATCCGTCGTCGAGCAGACCGAACCTGCCTATCTCCAGCGATCGAATCGCCTTCTGCAGGGCCTCCTTAAAGGTCCTGCCGATGGCCATCACCTCGCCCACCGACTTCATGGAGGTGGTCAAGACCGGCTCACTCCCCGGGAACTTCTCAAAGGCCCACCGCGGGAACTTCACCACGCAGTAGTCCAGCACCGGCTCAAAAGAGGCGGGCGTCTCGCGGGTGATGTCGTTGGGAATCTCGTCCAGTGTGTATCCCACCGCCAGCTTGGCAGCGATACGGGCTATAGGGAAGCCCGTCGCCTTGGAGGCAAGGGCAGAGGAACGCGAGACCCGGGGGTTCATCTCTATAACCACCATTCGCCCGTCCTTAGGGTTCACCGCAAACTGGATGTTGCTTCCCCCGGTGTCCACGCCTATCTCCCGTATCACCTTTATCGCTGCGGTGCGCATACGCTGGTACTCCTTATCGGTAAGGGTCTGGGCGGGAGCAACGGTGATGCTGTCGCCGGTGTGGATGCCCATAGGATCCAGGTTCTCTATCGAACAGATGATCACCACATTGTCGTTCTTGTCCCGCATCACCTCCAACTCGAATTCCTTCCAGCCCTCTACGGACTCTTCAATTAGTATCTCGTTTATCATACTGTATTCAAGGCCCCGGTTGGCTATCTCCTCGAACTCCTCCACATTGTAGGCCACCCCACCTCCCGTACCGCCGAGGGTAAAACTGGGACGGATTATCACCGGGAAGCCTATCTCCTTCACCACCTTCCAGGCCTCTTCCATACTGCGGGCAAAACCGCTCCTCGGCAGGTCGAGGCCTATCCTCTGCATCGCCTCCTTGAAGAGCTCCCTGTCCTCCGCCTTCTTTATCGCGGTGGGATTGGCACCGATCATCTCAACGCCGTATCTGTCCAAAACCCCGCGCTCGTGGAGTTGAATTGCCACATTCAAGGCGGTCTGTCCCCCGAGCGTGGGCAGGAGGGCGTCCGGTCTTTCCTTGGCGATTATCTTCTCCACGAATTCCGCAGTTATCGGCTCTATGTAGGTGGCATCCGCAAACTCGGGATCGGTCATGATGGTGGCAGGGTTGGAGTTCACCAATACTACCTTATACCCCTCTTCCTTGAGTGCCTTGCAGGCCTGAGTGCCCGAATAGTCAAATTCGCAGGCCTGCCCTATCACGATCGGGCCGGATCCTATAATCAGTATCTTCTTTATGTCCGTGCGCTTAGGCATCTATCGTCTCCTTGAAGCGGGTGAATATGTATCGAGCGTCGAACGGTCCCGGACCTGCCTCAGGATGGAACTGCACCGACATAACCCTGTACTTTTTGCTAAATATCCCTTCAAGGGTGCCGTCGTAGAGGTTCTTGTGGGTGATCTGGACCTGAGCAGATGCAAGTGAATCGACATCTACGCAGAAGTTGTGGTTCTGGGCAGTGATGTCTATCCGCCCGGTGGCGAGGTCCTTGACCGGATGGTTACCCCCGTGATGTCCAAACTTAAGTTTATAGGTCCTCCCTCCCATGGCGATGCCCAATATCTGATGGCCGAGGCATATCCCCCACAACGGGAGTTTGCCCAGAAGGTCTCGGGCCAAAGCTATCGTCTCCTCCACCGCGGAAGGATCACCCGGTCCGTTGGAGAACAACACCGCATCCGGACCCCAGGCAAGGATCTCCTTTGCGCTGGCGTCCCAAGGGAAAACCCGTACCTGACGCACCTCCTCGCAGAGGTACTTGAGTATGCTCTTCTTCACCCCGCAATCCACCACCGCAACCCGGAACCTTTCACCGGATCCCTTAAGGTCGTAGGGCTCGTCGGTGCTGGTGTCCCGAGCGATGTTCCGACCTTCCAGATGGGGACTGTCCTTGATCCTCTTCACCCAGGCCTCTATCCCGTCCATCTCCGACTCAGGGACTATTGCCCCCTGCATCGCCCCCTGAAGGCGGATGTGCCGGGTAAGGGCCCGGGTATCCACACCGGTTATACCCACGATGTCGTTCTGGCGCAGGTACTCCTCCAAGGACTGGGTTGCCCGCCAGTTGGAGTACATCTGGGACAACTCCTTTACCACGAACCCGGAAAGCCATATCCTATCCGACTCCACATCCTCGGGATTCACCCCGTAATTCCCGATTAATGGATAGGTCATGGTCACGATCTGGCCGTAGTAGGAGGGATCGGTGAGGATCTCCTGATAGCCGGTCATCGAGGTGTTGAAGACGACCTCACCAATGGAGGACCTGACCGCGCCGAAGATCCGCCCGGTCAGATAGAATCCGTCCTCCAGTATCAGAAAACCCGATTCCATCAGGCAGATATTTTACTTGATAAGCCCGTAAGAGCGAAGGACTTTCTTCAACCGCTCGAGGTTATCCTTGGACATCTCGCAAAGTGGCAGACGCAGTTCGGGATTTATCATCCCCATCAGACCCATAGCGGTCTTCACCGGTATCGGATTGGTCTCCAAAAACATCGCCTTCACTAAGGGCATCAGCTCAAAATATATGTCCCTTGCCCTCTCGATCTCCCGATTATCCCAGGCGCTTATCATCTGCACCACCTTATCCGGGACGATGTTGGCAACGACCGAGATGACCCCTTCCCCTCCTATCGACAGCACCGGCAAGGTGAGGGCGTCGTCTCCGGAAAGGAGGGTCAACTTGTCCCCGCACACCCGCTTTATCTCCGCCATCTGGGACAGATTCCCACTTGCCTCTTTTATGGCAACGATGTTCTTTATCTCAGCTAAACGGGCGATGGTCTCCACCGACATGTTTACTCCGGTACGGGAAGGGATGTTGTAGAGGATTATCGGTATGTCCACCTCCTCGGCGATCGTCTTGAAGTGGCGATATAGACCCTCTTGTGTAGGCTTGTTGTAATAGGGACAGACCTGAAGCGAGCCATCCGCACCTGCCTTCTTGGCGTGCTTGGTCAATTCTATCGCCTCCCGGGTGTTGTTCGCCCCGGTGCCGGCGATAACCGGGATCCTCCCTGCTGCGGCGCTTACCACCGCCTCTACTACATCTGCGTGCTCCTCCATAGACAAGGTTGCGGATTCACCAGTCGTCCCACAGGGCAGGATAGCGTGCGTGCCCATCTTGACATGGAAGTCCACCAGCTTCTGGATAGCCTTATAGTCCACCTTTCCCTTCTTGAACGGCGTCACCAACGCAACGATCGAACCCCGAAACATACCTTCCTCCCTTGCAATTGAACCTTCCCTATAAGACTGCGTTCACTATTAAACTTCAAAAAGAAGGCCTTATCAACCCAAAAATCCCGGTTTGTAACCCCCAAGCAGAACCAATATTGGGCCTGCAAGGGCCCTATGCCAGAGAGATACCGTCCTATCATTAACTGTGCAAATCAGATTTGCGTTGCTGAGGGGAAATGCGTATTGTATGATTTTCTAGTGCGGTATGACGCTGGGCTCGTGTCTCCAATCCCAACTAGACAAACTTAAATCCGTTTACTTGGAGAAAAGAAGGCATGAAGTACATATTCTTGAGAGACGACGATGTATTCTCATTCCAAGAGCCATCCTTCAGGTGGTTTTGGAAAATAGCGGAATCTATGGATATACCTGTAATGTACGCGGTTATCCCCGGCAAACTGGACGAGGACACCGCAAAAGTATTACTAGATAAAAAACGAGCCTCCCCGTCTAAGATCGACATAGCACAGCACGGTTACATGCACATAAATCACAACCCGGATATATACCCAAAGTATGAGTTCGGTCCTTCGAGAAGCAAGGGTGCACAAAAAAGAGACCTTCTCGAAGGAATGAAGATAATGGAGCTTTCCTTTGGGCCTGACCTACCCCGTATATTCGTTCCTCCTTTCGACGGTTTTGACATAGTGACCTTAGAAGTGGCAGAAGAGCTGGGGATAGAGATCTTTTCTGCGGACAGTTACATCATAGGACAGAAATACAAATTTTTAAATCTACCCTACAGATTCGCAATAAACGACTACGCAGAAGATGGGACCCCGATCCCGGTTAGTTTTGAAACCATGTTGAAGAGGTACAGGCTCTACTACCTCTCAAATTACAAAGTAATTGGCATACTCCTCCACCACCAAGCATATCAAGATCCATCTTCAAGAAGGGATCTGGCCTTATTTCTGAAATTCCTCGTGAAGGAAGAAACCAAAGGAGCAATCAAACTAATAACCGCCTCAAAGCTTCTCCAGTATAAGAGATAGCATCTTCTCGGCTCCCTTTAACTCAATCGAAGGGAATTCCCTCTGGTCTAAGTTCTTTAACTTTTCCATAAATCCTATTATCCTTGGCAGAAGTTCCTCCTCCTTGACAAAGATGAACACATTTGGGGCGGTATGGGTCAAAAAC
The DNA here is from genome assembly GCA_015494465.1 of Candidatus Omnitrophota bacterium. GTDB lineage: Bacteria > Omnitrophota > Gorgyraeia > S143-82 > S143-82 > S143-82. The sequence continues at coordinate 33,038 of WGBD01000008.1, forward strand.
TCTGCCCGCACCCTCTGTTCGTTCAGACCAGGATAGGCATCGGTCCCCTCGAAAGGAACGAATACAGCAGGTACTCGATGCTTTATAATCTTCACAGCAGTGTTGTAAGAGGAAGTACAAATCGCCACTTTGGCCTTCCCTAAAAGCCCATCTATATCCCGAGCGTAAGGTATTACAACCACATTATCCGGGGCTTTTATATCACCCACATCCATCCTACTCGCAGGCCCTAACACAACTACAAACTTCTCTTGAGGCAACACCCTTGCTACCCCTATCGTGGCCCTCACGAGGCGGTCCATCACTATGCCCGATCCTCTCAACAGTAGGACATAGTCTTGACACGCAATATCCGTACGCCCACCTTGCTTGAAGGGCAAAGGCTCAGCGTCGATGTACCCAGTTAGGGAATACTTGCCGACGAACTCCTTTAGGAGAGTTCCCAACAGAGGATTCTTCCTCATCCAAAACCTCAATTCCTCCTTCGAACAATGGAAAAACACATGGTCGACTACATCCATCCCCTTTTTTACTCTCTCCAGGTGCCTGTAATTCAGGATGGGGTAGCCCACACTGGAAAACACCTTAATCCCTCTTTTCCTAAGGGCCTTTGCCAATGCCATCATCTCTTTGAATATCTGGAATCTGCCGAAAGGGAAATACTCGAGGATGACGAAAGCATCGTCTTTAACGCGATCGAACAACCACCTGACCCTGCTGAGATCCACCAACTCCTTAGAGTAGGAAGGATCAAAAAAGGTCCTTTCTCCAAACACGGGGTAAGGCGAGAATAAAATAGGAAGATTAAGTGCGGTATAATCCAGGTACTCCTGAGCGGGAGATAAACTAACTATCCTCAACCCTGCCCTGCTCGCGATAGCAAAAACCCTGGATGTATGGCCAAGACAGCCATAATGAGAAAAGACTATACTACCTTGACGGGCGCCTTTCAGATTGAGACGACTTTTATTCTCCCACATAGATCATACAAAATTCCACCACTGCAAATAGCCGTGATAGGCCAGACACTTGGGGCAATCTCCCGCGTTAGCCCTTTTTATGACCGAAAAAAGTTTGTCTTCGTCTATTCCCGACACTATGTTTCCAACCGGCTCCATGTACAAACAAGGGAAGATGCTCCCATCGACGGTGACGAAGAAACTGCAGGCGGGAGTGCGACAGGTAGTTATGAAGTCCATGTTCTCAGATTCCAGATAGCTGATAATGGGCTCCAGATAGGTAGAATAGATGAGATAATCAGATTCGCCGTACAAGTCCCTGTATTCCTTAGCTATTTCTTTCAAACTAGATCTGATCAGCCCAAAATCAGGCAGGAGTTCCTTTATGTCTATTGAATAGTTCCTGTGGTAATAGGAAGGCACCCTCTCAACCACCTTGAAGTACACTGGAATTTTCAGAGCTTTTCCAAGTTGCCAAACCCTGTGTATCTGATGTTGATTAATTGAGGTGATCACCATCTTTAGGCTTAATGACATCCCCGGAGCCACCCTCCTCACAAACCTCACATTGTCTATCAGACTGCGGAAGGCACCATTATAACCGCGTTGCACATCGTGATACTTGCCTATACCATCTAGACTAAAGGTCATTTCCAGCCACCTAGCGTAGGGAGCAAACTTCACGACTAACTCTCGTATCTCCGGGCAAGTCCCATTCGAGGATATGTGTATACCCGTTATCTCATTCCTGAGCGCCCTTTTGAGGCAGTATTTGAGCAACCTGTAAAGATCTTCGTAAAGGAAAGGTTCACCACCCGTTATGGAAATGGAAAAGTTTTCGTACTTATCGAGAAAGGAGGTTATTCGACCGTAATCGATAGATGCAGGACTCCTCCACAAAGAACACATCTTACACCTTAAATTGCATCTACTAGTTACCTCAAGCGTTATGTTAGAAACAGATCCCATATCTCGATTACACCAGAAATTCCTCTAAATCCAGATCGACTGCGGTTATGAACTCCACATCTGAAATCCTCTCGGGAAAACTCATAACCCTGGAAGCCTTGCTTACGATAAAACCGTTAGCTATAAAAAGATCGACATAGGGTGCAGAGACGAGTACGCTAATCTTGTCAACTTTGGGATAGAATATCCCAATACCATCCAACAAGACAGACAGAGTCCAATCCGTTATCTCACCTGCAAAGTGCCAATCGATCAAATAAGCCGTGTCGTGGGAGTAACAGTCCTGCCTGATCAACAGACTCCCTATGTGTTTGTGGTCATAAAAAACCTTAACGGCCCTATAGAAATCCCTAACTGGTTCCCTGTTAATCCTCTTCTCCCAAATACCACGCGACTTGTAAAAACGCCTAGGAGCAAATGCGAGAAGCGAATCTACATATTCGCCAATGCCTATCTCCGTAACATCTATACGCCGATCCCGGGATCCTCTCGAGATCTTACCGTCTAATACATATACCCTACTGCACTCCTTCCAATTCATCTTGAAGTAAATCCTTTCCATATTATAATTGGGAACCGTGAGAAAGACATACTTCTTTGAAAGCAAATCCAAGTCCCTTCTGTATTCTAATAATCCTTTGGTTGCCATAACCTTGGCATTGTCCTTCTCTCCTTTGGTCCGAATGAAGTCAACACACCAGGCCAACTTTTTCTGCCCACAAAGTTCGTTGGACAACAGAACAGCGCCAAATACTACGCACCCTGCTTCATCCCAATACAGATAAGTCTTGGTCTTATCCCCAAGGGAATACTTCCACTTGGCAACATCGACGAACTCTTTAGAACAGATAAAGTTTCGGGAAATAACTTCTTCTTGCTCCTGTAGATAAATTAGGCGGGACCAGTCGAGATCAAGGTTCTCCCTAAAACCTATAGAGGCCTCTTCACTCCAAAACATAGCCCCTTTCTAATCCCCTTCCACGGAAGCTAGGGTTTCCACGACATACTTTATCTCATCTTCTTTGATAAAAGAAAAGAGCGGTAGATGGACGATCCTTTTACGATAGACTTCGGAATGTTCGCACTTGCCAAGAGAATACCTTGCAAATACCTTCCTCTCGTGTAAGGGCACATAGGGCCTGAGGGCATATACCCCCTTCGCTTCCAGTTTCGACAAAACATCATCGGAATCCGACACGAATACCGGGAAATTCTGCAACACGACGAATTCCTCTTCGCGTTCTTTTAAGTAATCGATGTGGTAGTCGTCGCACAACTTCTCATACAGTCTTTTAGCGCTCCTACGGGATTTTATTATGTGGTTTATGTACCTGAACTTCACATTAATCGATACATAGTCCATCAAGTACATGGATGCAAATCTCTTGTTAAGACCTGTCAATCCGTAGTCGTCTCTCCAGATCTGGGTATAATCTCTTATCCTATTAAACCTCTCGTCGTCAAAGCAGATCATCCCACCTCCACCCCCGCAAGAAGAAATGGGCTTATAGTAGGAAAAGGAAAAACACGCGATGTCGAAAAAGGAACCCAAGTAGCGGTCTTTATACTTAGAACTCTCGGCCTGGCACACATCTTCTATAATAGCTACACCATACTTCTCCTTTATTCGCCTTATGCCTTCAATATCTGCCGGGAAGCCGAACATGTGAGGCACGATAATGGCCTTTATAGTTTCCCCATACTCATTGACTGCCTTTTCTATTTCTTGGAGGGATATAGAAAATCTCTCCGGCTCTACATCGACGATCACGGGCTCCGCTCCGGAATACAACACTGCGTAGCCTACTGCGGAATATGTGACGGAAGGCACGATGACCCTATCTCCCTTTCCTATACCTAGGGCGTAAAGGGACAGTTGAAGGGCATCGGTCCCGGAGTTTACCGCCACTGCAAACTTCCTTCCGATGTAACCCGCAAACCTTGCTTCGAACTCTTTTAACAATGTTTCTATGTCCGATAAACCATTCACACATGACAAAACTCGAGATAATTCCTCAGCATACTTAGATGCCAGAGACTTGTCCACCCTCATGGATTCATACCTAACCTTCATATATTCCCCTTCCGGAGCTCTAACCCGGGGATCTTCCTCTCGATCTTCACGATCTGCTCGGTCAGATGCCGATAGGCCTGAAACCAATTATTGTGATCTCGATCCATATACCTTATAGCCAACCCAGCATTGAAATTACTAAACTCCCTGTAGGACGCAGTGGGATTCTTCTTGAAAAAGTCCAATAACTTCCTTAAGTAGTCTATCACCACCCGTTGATTGATGACAATTCCATCGTCTTTTATGTGGAAGAGAGTAAATTTATCCCGAATATTCTCTGGGAACGACAACAAGGTCCAATTGGGGAGGACTTTCCCATTAGGCTGAATCACCAGATCCATCCCATATCCCATAGAAAGAGAATACATTTTTCCTATGAAGCCCTCTCCTCTGATACGCCTATATCTAGTCTTAAGCTCCCATGTCAACAAACGCTTGTAGCGTTCCAGAAATTTTCGCGCGCTCTCACTATCCCACGGAGCCAAAAAGGCCGGGTGCACTTCTATGTCGTAAAAGCCCAACCTTATCAATTCGAAAAAATTATCTTCCATAAAATCAACCTCATCTGGATGCACGGTCATCGTGGGATTTATGTCAACACCGCGATTGATGAGCTCGGCGACATTCCTTACATATACATCATAGGTAGCACCCGTTATCCCTAGCCGATGTCTTTGGTTTGAAGGCAATTCCCCGTCCAAGCCTGGCTCCACGGATATCCTGTTCTCCAAAACAAACCTAATGTGATCCTCCTGCCAATAGTACATGTTACTCTGAATGCTACAATCCCTATACGGAAATAACCCAAACACTCTATTGAATATGTACTTAACCTTATCCCAGACGATTAAGGGCTCTCCTCCGGAGACAACGACATTGTGCCTTTTCATTCTCGGTAGTGCGGACAACAAAGTATCTATCTGGGCATAACTTAATTCCGTGGAATTGGTCCTATACCTGAAGAAACAATAATCGCAATTCAGATTGCATTTATCCGTGACGAAAATCCAGAGATTTTTAAGAGGGACTTCTGCAAGTATCTTAGTTACCATCAGTTACATCATTTAGTATTTCCCTTAAAAACACGGACTCTCCCTTAAAGTCCTCTTCTCTCAAGCAATGCGTTGGGGTTTCATCGCCCAACTCCCTTATCCATCCCGCTACCGTATTAACGGGCATCCTAGGACCTTCTATGACTCGAGCCGGAATAAACCTGCCTACGACAGAGGCCCTTGCTAATTGTTCCACGGCATCTAACGGGTATATAACGGTAGGCTTACGCCAATAAATCAATTTGGTGATAGTGTTATAGCCCGCCATGTTAATACTTAGTCTACACTTGCTTAACAAAAAGTTAAACTTCTCAAGCGGAAGAGATTCGTAAATCGTAACATTATCCGGTGCAACTTTGCGGACCTCCTCTACGAGATCATCCCTAGAAGAAGGCCCCAACACGAGAACGAACCTATCGTTTGGCATCCTCTTCGCCAAGACGATGGCCAAGGATATGATCCTATCGTTTATCACACCACCTCCCCGTGAAACCATAACAAAATCCTTAGGGATGTCGAGAGGGGAAGTCTTTGTGTCTATGACGAAACCGGTGTACACGATCCTATCGCGATACCTATCCAGAATAGCCAAGAGGTCCTGCACCCCTCTAGAGATCTCGGCCATTTCCCGTAGATAGAGCCTTAAAAAGTCCTCCGTACTATGTATGAAAATTTTATCGTAGTACCTGCCTATTATAGCATCTGCGCCTCTTACATGGCTCACATATCCACAAGAGCAATATATCCTCCTCACCTTAGGGCGTATCGCCTCCAGCACCGTGTAAAGCTCCTCCGTCCAAAAGGCGTCACCCAAGGGGAAGTATTCGGTAATGAAGACATCCGGAGAAAAGCTCTCTATCTCGGAGAGGATAACCGATATCCTCTCGCTCATGGCCTTCCTACCCCAAGGGCTGGACAAAACTTTAGAATGAAGGGGATCAAACCTGTCCACAAACATACCTTTTTTTGCGTACGAATGCGGTAATAAGATCACTTTCCCCAATCTGCCAAAATCCAACAACCGCTGTCTCTTACCTCCTTGAAGGATCAGCAATTCGACATCCAAATTGGCCTTTAGGTAGGATAGTAAATTATAGGTTCTCAGACTGTGGCCGAAGCTATTATAATGATTGTAATACAAACATATCTTAATCATACAGACCGATCGACATCATGAATATTTACATTATTCTAAACCTCGCGATTGCCTTGTTCTTCTCTAGAACCGACTTATTATACAAAAGGATACCAAACATTCCCATTGCTATCGTCATTTTAATGGGCACGGGTCTCAATGCATATCTATTTCCAAACCGCATTCACATGATGATCCTAAATACGCTCCTTGCGACAGCCATAGCCTTCATCCTATTCTGGTTCGACATCTGGAAAGCAGGTGACGGTAAACTCCTTATTGCATTTACGGCTTTGACACCACCTTTTTTTATCGCCAACATAATTCCCCCACCTATTATCCTGACTTCCTTAGCTTTTGTACTAGGGCTAGGGGTATCCCTTCCGCCGATGGCCTTCTCTCTTTGGAAGACAGTGAGGAAAGATCCTCCAAAGATAATGGAAATAGCCTCTGATCTGGCGGAAAAGATAGCGATAGCCATTAGCACGATATGGATCATCCGGATATTTCTAAGGAACACCGTGAAGAACAACATGATCATGTACCTCCTAGCCTATGCTATAATCTCTAGCCTAAAAACGAATTGGCTTTCTAGACAAAATAAAACCTTGGTCCGAGGGATAACGGTGCTGGGATTGACAGGTCTGCTCGTGGCCTCCCGCTACCTTAGATACTTCGATGTGAAGTCCTATCTATTGATTACCACGGTCTACATCTCCATCTATTCCGCAATCGACTTGCTTTTAAAACACATTCCTGAGGAAGCAGCCAAAAAGCGCATACCTCTGGCCCCATTGATGGCCTGTGCTCAGATGCTAATAATATCAGCGCCTCCTCAGACAATGCAGTACATCTTTCGGATGCTACGGATAATATGAGAAGATCCCCGCCAATAACATCCATTAAGATAGACAAGATATCTCCCTATCAGTTAAAGAAACTCAAGAACATAATCCAGAATAGGCACCCCTTTCCACTACTGATATACAATGTCCCTTACTGTCTATTCCCAAAAGTGCCCCACTGGATAGTGGCTGAATACGACGACGGAGACAAAACAGAACAGTGTCAACGATGCGCCTGGAACTTACTCTGTCCTGGCTTTCCTTTTGACAGAGTAAGATCTACTACGCCAACCCCCATTGAGGACAAACCAAATGAGGTGGTCATAGAGATATGTGGAAAGTGCCAACTATCGTGTGAATTCTGTAGATTTAGCAACAGCTCAACTGTAATAATAGAAACCTCCCAGATCTTTTCCATAATAGACGAGGCCCATATGATGGGGGTATCAACCATAAGGTTGACCGGGGGAGAACCCCTGCTCCACCCGGAAATCGACATAATCGTAGGCTACATCGAAGAAAAGGGTATGAATTGCATCGTAAATACGAACGGATTATCGAGAAGGATCGTTGAACTTGCCAAACGGCATAATAACTTACAAAATGTATTGGTTTCTATACAATATAAAGACCTGTTCAACAAAAAACTCATCATCCAAAAGTTAAACAATCTAGCCCTACTAAAGGCCCATACAGCTATCGTAAGGATCGGAACCGTAATACCACAACGAGTGAACTATCGGCAATTCGTTTTTCGGATGGCAAAGGTCATATACAAATTGCCTGTATTCCTGTGGGAGTTGTACAGGCCATTCTCTCCTGAATGTAGACCGATAACGATCGATAGGCAAGGCTGGGAATCCATAACTAAAGGAATAACCGAACTCAAAAAGAGAGGTTTTCCTCACAAACTGGGGATAGCCAACAGCGTTCCGTTCTGTTACATGGACGAGCTGTCCAAATTATTGCTGGGCAACTTTACCGACGATGGACATACTCGAATAGTCTTCTCAGCACAGTACGAAGAATTTATCCCGTCCTACTTCTCCAACTTACTACTTGGCAAGTCCCTGATGAAAGCGTGGGACAACCCTGTCCTTCGAGCAAGGAGAAACCTGGGGTGTTTGCCCAAACAATGCGACAGCTGTACATTAAGAAATATCTGCAGAGGAGGGTCTTACTCTATGTGGCCCCAGGAAGACCCAATGATACCTAAAAATACCTCTTTTTAAACTCGAGATAATCTCTATACCCAAAGGTGGTTACGGCGGAATAAAAGTAGCTTAATCCAGAAAGTTCCTTGGCCTTGCCTCTTCCCGATAACACCTTGCCCAACAATCGAAAGGCCTTTTCCATGTATTCCTTGGCCTTACAACCGCAGTAATCCAAGGTCAAGAATTGGAGGATGTACACCGCAAGCAAGTCCCTCTCTGTATACGGCAATAACCCTTCTACCCCACTTTTGTAATATTGATACAAGTAGAAAAACAATTTCAGATCTTCCTCTGTAGCTACTCGATCTTCCATAAGCTCGTCTTCGATGAGGTAAGAAAAGGACATAAATTTTTCCAAGTCGTTCCCGGTCAAAGCATCGCACAAGGACCTAAATTCGCGATTAGTGAGACCACCGCAGGCATCAGAAGAGACCGCCTGGATAAAACTAACCATATCAGAAGGAATCTCGTCATAATAGGCAAGGATAAAACCTGCCTTACCCAACGCCAAGGCCCGGGGAGCCAGCATCACCTCAACATAGTCAACGACATCTTCCTTTCCAGCATAAGGGACGACTGAATCCTTTACATATGCCAATAACTCGTCCAATCTAAGAGGGATATCCGCAGAGAAGGCGTAACCACCAATACCTAGGGTACAGAGCAAGATAACAAGCCACTTCATCATCCCCTTCCCCTTAGTAACAATGGGCATTGTGCGTGGTCAACCTGTTCTCATTGTGGTGAGATACCTTACAAGAGGCCTGCGTCGGCAACTCGTTCACATGAGACAAGTGATAATTACCGTTTATGTGACGCGGGTGCTCTTTGGTTATAAGGCATCCGCTCTTTCCTAGATGCTCCGGGACGGTTCCATTGAAATGGGAAGTGTGACTACAAGAAGCATACCCTAGCTCGGCGATAGCTGACAAAAACCCCGAACACAAAATCCCGGCCTTTACGATCTCGTCCCGCCTCACAAAACCGGATTCGTCCGCTAAGAAGTCGTACAACTTACGAGTTATCCTGTTCATACCCCTCCTTCAGTAAGTACAGTACGAACTATGGGTAACATTCTTGTTCACATGATGCCAACTACATCCAGCCATTCCACTGGTGTGAACCGAACCATGGCTGGAGGTGTGGTTACAATGAGCTGAGGCCTCCAGGGTAGAAACCAATGACACCGCGGAAAGGATGGCCATACCTTTTATTCCCGACCTAACCAGCGAATCCCGGGAAACAAAACCAGATTCGTCCATCAAAAAATCGCCTATCTTCTTTATCACCCTATCCTTTGCATTCCCCACGCCTGAAGCTCCTCCTCGTACTCTTCGTAAAGACAAAAGAACAAGCGTATAACCGCGTTGTGGAATTCCAACATCGAAGAATGGCCAAGTATAGAGCCCGTCTCCTGGTAGGTGTACACAGGGCAGGTCCCCGTCCACGCTATAAAGGGATTACTTGGATCCACGATGTCCAGACAACTCGCAGTGGCCATCCCTATAACGGTATCGTGGGCCAAGACATCTTTGTAGTCGTCTTTTAAGACATTACCGATGCGGAACATATCCCTATCTTCGAGCATCCTAGCCTCGTCGCAGGTGTAAACATCTCCGTTAGGCATGTAAGCAAGGACATTCCTCCCCGCACCACACGGACAACACATGTCCACATAACTGGGATCGGAATAATACAATATCTTTTGGGCGACATTGGACATCATCCTCTCTTTAATTGTAATTCCCGACCTGTTCAGATTCAACATATATCTCACAGCTTTCTCGTAGACGCTCATAAATTCATCCAGAGAATAACCTATTTTCTGCCATGTCTCCGGATCCACATTGATCTTACTAAGGGGTCTAAAGGCTATAGTCTTGATGCCCATATCCACATAAGAGTCTATTATCTCCTTCCAATACTTAAGGCTTTCCCTGCTTATGGTCGTGATCAACGAAACAGAAGCCGACCGTCTTTGCAATAGATCAATTGCCTTCCGCACTACATCGTGGGTAGGCCTTCCGTCGACATAACGGCGATTGAAGTCGTGGACCTGACTTGGCCCATCGTAAGACACGCAAATCCCAACGCCTTTTTCTTTCAAGAAATCCACCTTCTCTTCGTCAAGCAGAGAACCATTGGTCACCAAAGATATCTCCAGATCCTTCGTTCCGTTATTCCACTCCCTTGCCTTTTCAACCATAAACTTTAGGGTCTCCCAATTCAAAAGAGGCTCGCCTCCTTGAAATTCCAAGGAGACGCTGTACCTTCTACTATCAAACAAAAACTTCAAGATGTGGGCAGCCACCTCCAAACCCATTCTCCTTTTTTCATTACTCCTAGCCTGGCAATACACACAATCGAAATTACATTCCGTGGTAAGGACCGCGATGTGAAGACCAACATCCGAAAAGAGATGGCTATTCAACGACCTGAAACGGCCCGTTATGTCGTCCAAATTAGCCTCTGAAATGACGATCCCTCGTCTTTCCAATTTCTCTAGCAGAAAGGGATCTAACTGATCGATGTCTCCCAATCGAAACTGAGAGATGTCATCTAAGAGGGTCCATCCCCCAAACCTATTAGAGATCAAGTACTTACCCGTCTTCTCAAAGTATTGCACATAAAAAGGCAGAAATACCCGTTTCATCGGTTAAAATCCCTACTGACAATTAACAACTCCATCAAGGCCTCTTCTATATCGTCGCCTTGAAACTGCACTTCCCACCTATTGCCATACGGCTTTATCGAAACCAGATTGTACCTGTTCAACACCTCGGAAGGCATCTTATCCAAGGGATAAACGCTCCTGGATAGAAACACGCGAGCATCTCCGTTTAGCAAGGGCAGGGTATCACTCATCCTCTGCTTCTAACTCTTTTATGAGCTCTTCTATCTCCTTTTCTTCCGCTTCCTGAATAAATTTCGGAGACGAAGAGAACAGCGCCCGCTGTATGATCAACTTAGCTACTTCATTATTCTCCTTCAGCGAGGCAAAGTATCTCTCGTAATTTATAAGCTGGTTACCAAATTCCAGCTCGATGTCATCTATAGAAGCACCTCCCTTTGACTTCACATAAGCAATGTAATACTTTTCATCTTCGTCTATCACGATGTATGCCTTGCCCAAGAATGTATACGCTGCGTTGTAGATGGCCTGCAGGGAATAGAGGTTCTTATTGATCTTTATGGCCTTCCACCCCCCTTTATAAACAGCCATTCCTACCACCTACCCTCCACAATAATATATCCTTCCATTGACCCTTAGGTCGTGATCAACCGTGAGGTTGTTCTCCACTCGCAGATTCCCTTTAACTCTATCCTGAATCGTCAATGTATTCACCTGCAAATGACCTGCTACCGTACCATTACCTGTGACCTCCAAGTTACCGGTAACTGTGACCTTGCCATTCGAAGGATCAATAGTTACCGCAGCCCTAGCAGGGTCACCTATGACGACCTTGCCCGTTGCTGTTATGTACAAAGAGCCATCGGTTGGATCGAAGGTTACCCTGGCTACATTTGAAGTGATATCCTTAAAAAATATCTCTTTCTGCAAAACAATAACCCCGTCCTCAAGGGCTTCACCCATGAGACTGCTCCCCACCGAGAGCTTATAAGTCCTCAACTCTTCGTACTCGCCGTAAGGGGACGGATAATAGACGGAAATGGTTTTATGGCTCTCTGACCACCCAAAGACAGGGATCACCAAGGATAAAAGCAGCAACAAAAATGTATTCTTCATGGTTTATCCTAACTTCTTCCAACCACATCAAATATTAACACGCAAGCGTCAATCAGGTCAAGGACTGCACGACATTGAGACCAGCGATTCAGCACACACCATTGCAAAAAATTGGCCACTGGGCAAGATTAGAAGGATCGCTCGCAGAGACGAAACCCGTTCTCGCGCCTACCTTCCCAAGATCCGGCGCAGGAACTGGCCGGTGTAGGACCTCGGATTCTTCGCTACCTCCTCGACCGGGCCTTCTGCAACTATCCTGCCCCCTTCTTCCCCACCCTCTGGGCCGAGGTCTATTATCCAGTCTGCGGTCTTTATCACATCCAAATTGTGCTCTATCACTACTACGGTATTGCCCATGTCCACCAATCGGTGCAGGACCTTCAGAAGCTTTTCTTCGTCGGCAAAGTGCAGACCGGTGGTGGGCTCGTCGAGTATGTAAAGGGTATTTCCAGTATCCTTGCGGGCAAGTTCGCTCGCCAGTTTTACCCTCTGGGCCTCGCCCCCGGACAGGGTGGTCGCAGGTTGACCCAGTTTTATGTACCCCAAACCCACATCGTAAAGGGTATCAAGTATTCTCTTTATAGTGGGGATGTTGGAGAACAGCTCCCGGGCGGATTCCACGCTCATCTCCAGGACATCCGCTATGGAATAGCCCTTGTACTTGACCTGCAGGGTCTGCTGGTTGTAGCGTCTGCCCTTGCACACCTCACAGGGGACATACACATCGGGTAAAAAGTGCATCTCTATCTTTATGACTCCCTCTCCCTTACAGGCCTCGCACCTGCCCCCTTTCACATTGAAACTGAACCTTCCGGGTTTGAATCCACGCACCTTGGCAGAGGGCAGTTGAGCAAACAGCCTGCGGATGTGGGTGAACACATCGGTGTAAGTGGCAGGATTGGAACGCGGGGTCTTGCCTATGGGATCCTGATCCACCATTATAACCTTGTCTACGGACTGCCAACCGATGATGGACCTGTGGGCTCCGGGCCTCTCCTTGCTCTTGTACAACTTCCGCCTCAAGGCCTTGTAGAGGATGTCGTAGACGAGGGTGGACTTCCCCGAACCCGACACACCGGTAACGCAGACGAAAACACCCAAGGGGATCTTGACATCTATGTTCTTCAAGTTGTGCTCCCGGGCACCCTTTATCCACAACCAACCCTTGGGCTCTCGTTTGGACTTGGAGACCTCTATCTTCAGATCCCCCCGCAGGTACTTTGCGGTTAATGAGCGTTTGTCTCTCAACAGGTCCTTCACCGGCCCACAGAATACCACCTCTCCGCCGTGCTCCCCTGCACCGGGCCCCATGTCCACCACATAGTCGGCTGACAAGATGGTTTCCGCGTCGTGTTCCACGACCACCAAGGTGTTGCCGGCCGACTTGAGGGCGAGCAGGGAGTCTATCAGCATCCGGTTGTCCCGGGGGTGCAGTCCGATGCTCGGCTCGTCGAGCACATACAAGACACCGGTGAGGCCGGATCCTATCTGGGTGGCAAGGCGTATCCTCTGTGCCTCCCCACCTGAGAGTGTCGAACTCAAGCGGTTCAATTGCAGGTACCCCACTCCGGTCCTCTCGCAGAACTCCAGTTTCTTTACCGCCTCCCGGAGTATGTGTCTGGCGATCTCCTCCTCTCTCTCGCTGAAGTGCAGGCCCTTTAGGAACCGGAGGGCAGAGGATATGTCCATCTGGCAGACATCCCATATGTTCTTGCCCCCGACGAACACGCTCAGGGCCTCCTTCCTCAACCGGGCCCCTCCGCAGGCAGGACAGGGCTTCTCGGACATGTAGCGGGATATCTCTGCCTTTAGTTCCTCGCTGTCGGTCTCCCGGAAGAGGCGCAAGAGGTGAGGGATAAGCCCCTCAAATGGCTTGCCCCAGACCTCCTCGTCACTGCCGTAGAGGAGTTCCCGCTTCTGCCAGGCGGGGAGTTCCCGAAACGGACGGTGCATGTCTATCCCCCGCAGATAGCAGAACTCTCGCAAAAGGGACTTGTAATACATTATGTACCCCCGCCCGCCCTTCCTCCACGGCTCCAGTGCACCCTCCTCCAGGGACTTATCGGGGTCGGGGATTACCTTGTCCTTGTCCACCTCAAAACTTATCCCCAGGCCATTGCAGACCGGACAGGCCCCGTAAGGGCTGTTAAAAGAGAAGAGACGCGGTTCTATCTCGGGATAACTTATCCCGCAGTAGGGGCAGGCGAGCTTCTCGCTGAACAGGACCTCCTCCTCTTTCCCTTCCTTATAGAAGACCACGCTCATCAGGCCGTTCCCCGCCTTCAGGGCGGTCTCTACTGCCTCAGTTATCCTTACCCGGGAACTGGCCTGCACCACCACCCGGTCCACCACCAGATCTATGTCGTGGATACGGTACCTGTCCAAGGGCGGGACCTGATCCACCGGATAGACCTGCCCGTCCACCCGCACCCTAGCAAATCCCTGTCTCTGGATTTCCTTGAACAGGTCCTCGTATCGACCCTTCTTGCCCCTGATTATCGGAGCAAGTATCATCGCCCGGAGTCCCTCGTTATCCGACTTGAGTATTGAATTCACGATTTCCTCAGCGCTCTGTCCCCGCATAGGCCGGCCACAGGAGTAGCACCTGACCTCCCCCAACCGGGCAAACAGGAGGCGGAGGTAGTCGTAGACCTCGGTCTGGGTGGCGACGATGGAACGGGGGTTGTGGGACAACTTCCTCTGCTCTATCGCTATCGCCGGGGAAAGCCCCTCTATGTAATCCACATCCGGTTTCTGCAACTGCTGGAGGAACTGCCGGGCGTAGGCAGAGAGGCTTTCCACATACCTTCGCTGTCCCTCGGCATAAAGGGTATCAAAGGCAAGCGAGGACTTACCCGACCCGCTTAACCCGGTAATGACCGTAAAGGCCTGAGCGGGTATCTCCAAGGTTATGTTCTTTAGGTTGTGCTCTCTTGCACCTACGACCCTGATCTTCCTCATAGCCTCAGAATAAGAGTATACCACCCGCCTTTTCCGGGGGCCTGCTCGGGGGACCTTCGGGAGGTATCAGGGAGGAAAGGAACTCCAATGACTCACCCTCCATTATGAGCTGTCCGAGACCGAATCTCAGGAACTGATCCCCCTCCTGGAGGAGGTTGTGCTTCTCCAGTACGACCCCCACGGCAACCAACCACTGGCCCAGACTCCACTTTTCATCCTCTGCCACTCGGGACACCGACCTCATCTCTGCAATTGCCTCGTCCACCGCCTGCTCCATCTCTTCGGGATAGAGGTCTGCCAAGGTAGATCTTATCTCCTCCCACTCGTTTCTCTCAAGCAGATCCCTCCAAGGGAACTCCATCTTAAGCCACCTCTTCAAGGAATCCCTGCCCTCTACGATGTCGTCCAGCAGGGTCTTTATCTCGTACAGACCCGCAGAGGCCCTATTGCGGAACCGCTCGTAGAGATCCGTCGCCTCCCTCTGTAAGGCGACTATCCGCTCCCCGACCGGCAGTATACGCTCTACACCAAAGATGTCCTTCAACTTCCCTGCCATGTCCTGCGGATCGTACACAAGCCTCCACTGCCTCTGTCCGGGCAGTCTTGCCTCCGTCTCCATCCACTTCACCGCCACCCGTCTTACATCCAACCTCTTCTCCCAGAACCTGCGGGCAGACGGGGAAGAAAACCGCATAAGCCCGTAGACCGCCTTCCCGCTTACCGACACCCCAGCCTGCCCCAGAGAGACCCTTGCCTGAGGTAATATCTCCTTAGGAATGTATGTCTTCTCGTCGGGAATCACTATCGTGGACACCAAATCGGTCAACTCGTAATCCCCGGGAAGGCCTTCGGCCAACAGGCCCAATAACCCGTCTACATCCCATCCGTAGGTCTCGTTGTCCTGCCCTGCAGGCAGGACCAATACCACCTCCCTGCCCTCCGCCATCGCCTGCCTGAGAAACTCCAACACCGACCGCATCTTAAAAAACGGAAGGATTGAGGTGAAGAAACTGCCCGGTCCGATGACTATTGGGCCGCCTCTCTCACCGGCAAGGAGCTCCACATCCTTACCCATAATCAGATTCCTCACCCCCTCCTCGCTGGCAAGGGCAAAGAGCTTCTTGGGGTCCTTGCTCTCCACCTCTAGAAAACCTAAAGAAACTATTGGAAGCTGGGAAAACCACTCGGTAATACCCGTCTGGGTGATGACCACCTCCCCGCTGATGTAGACCTTCCAAGGGCCGACCACCGCAACCGGCTCGTCCTCCTCCGTTGCCTCTGCGCCCCTCCTCCTACCGCTACCGTCCCTGGCCAGATAGACCCTTTTGCCCTCCACCTCAACAGCGGGATCAAAACCACCTCCCTCCACGAGACGAATCCCCCCAACGATCGGGACATCGCCCTCGAGTGATACCACCAGACCTTCTGCCAGAGCAATCTCGCTTCCCGGGGAGAGATCGTAGACCTCCTGCCTGCCCCCTTTCAGCACCTTCACCTTCCATCCCTCTCCAGCGCGATAGAGCCCTGCGTAGACGGTCCCCTGCTGGGACTGCAGACGAACGGTCCAGCCCCTCCTGCGGGCGAATAAGGTATAAGGGCGCTCTTGGGAGAAGGCTATCCTCTTGTTGTCCAGGCCCAAGAGCATAACCGAGGAATCCAGGACCTCCTGGGCATCGGACCTCGCTACACCAAACTGGAGTCGCATTATCGCATACAACAGGGCGTTCCTGAGGGACATCCGATCCTCCTCCAAGACCTCAGGAAGGTGCGATCTGCGGATCCTGTACATAAGGTAAAGGAGTCTGGTCAGGTCGTCTTCCTCTTCTTCGGGAAGGGCCTCGTTCTTTTGCCTTAGATAGCGGACTACCGACGAAAGGGTCTTAACGAGGACCTCTTCTTTTTTCGTCCGTTTGTCGTCGGTAAAGAGATGATACTTCCAGCCCTTGAGAAAACCGGTCAGGGCGTTTGCAGCATCCCCCAGAGGAATGGGATCCCTGCGTCCCTCCTCTTCCATCGCCAACATAAACCTCAGGGAGCTCCCTCCGTCGTCTAAGTTGTGCACCAGATAGATGGCGGAGGGATCTCCAAAGGCATCCATTACATCCCTCCAGAGGTACCTCACCGATGTACCACCGCCCAGAAAGACCACATCGAACGGTTGCAACGCGAACCCCGTCTCCCGAGTCCAGGTCAAAAATCCCATCACATCCCGGGTGCGAGCCTCCAAAAATCCTTCCAAGGCGGGCAGGATGCGGGAGATTAACTCCTCCAGATCCGCCTCTGGCCAGGCGGTCAGGGCGTTCACTACCCCCGCGAGGTTGCCTTCCTCCAGTCTCTTAGTCAAGGCAGAGGCCTCAAACTCCATCCACCGGTTATAACGCCGATTGGCATAGGCAAGGACATGTAGAACCTGTCTGCTCGCCTCCATCTCACCCTTTACCCACAGGGTGCCTTCCCGGAACTGGTCCCCCACATTGACCACTTGCCCCACCCTGCCAATTACCACCACATCGTTCCCGTCCGGACCAAACCCGTCCCCGAGATAGACGACCTGGCCTGGATCCACCCCGAAGACATCCCTGAGTTTCTCTATCCCTATCCCCTTGCCCCCGGGCAGGGTGATGTCTATACTGAAAGTACCTGCAAGGGCAACCTTAAGATCCACGCCCAGGTCTCCAAGGGCAGACCCTATCTCATCTGCCAATGCCTCCCTTACCTGCCGGGACCTCTCCGGGTCTATCTCCTGCTCGAGGCGCCTCCTCTCCTCCCGGGTAAAACCATAGCCCCAAGGACAAAACACTATAGACGACTCCCTCACCAGGAGCACATCCCCCCGCACGGGCCTTAGATTATGCCTATCTGCTATCTCCCGCAGGGTCATTATCAGCGACTGCAATTTCTCCTGCCCCAACACATTCACTAGTCTGATGCAATAGACCTGTCGCATCTCGCCTGCCTCCACCCGCCAGGCGACTGCACCGCTCTCTCCCATCATCACCAGGTTTTTAAGGAGGTAACTCTTTCCCCTCTCTCGGGCAAGGTTAAGGAGCGGGCGGAAGAACAACTTCTCTATCTTTTCCCTCCCCGCACCGGTGAGGACGAAGAACCTGCCTCCGCTATGGAGGAACTCCAATATAGCAAGGCCCACATCCTCCGGCAGAGGGGCATTGGCCAGCAGGGTGTAGTCCATGTCCGAGACGACGGTCGCCCTGCCGTGCTTAAATACCTTAAAGAGGTCCTCGGCCCATACCGGCAGGCGTTCCAGTTCGGTAATGACCTCGGGAGGTGTCTCCCCTCCCGCCTCCTGCACCTCGTATCGGTCTATCTCTATCCCCCCACCCACGACGGAATCGTCCAGAAAGGCACCCACATACTTCCTCGTCACTTTCCTCAACTCAAAGCGCGGGGATACAAGCGATACCAAAACCTCCTCTTCCCCGTGGGCGAGGAGGTAGCGAGCCAAGACCACCGAAGAGATCGCCAACCGCAGATCCCTGTACTGGGCAGAGGTGGCAATAATCCCCTTTAGATTGGCCTTCAATCTATGAATCACCTCCTCGAGGGCAAGACTGCCATCCACCTCCACATCCAGATCCACGGAGTCCACCCAGAAGGCATCCCCCTCGTGAAGCACCTTGACCCGGATGGGCCTTACCCATACCCTAAACAGCCCGCCCTCAGGGGAGAGGTCATCGGATACCCCAGTCAAGGCCTCCTGAACCGCCTCCTTTATCAGGAGGTCCGAAGAGACCAACGCCTCGCCCAACGCACTTCCGCGCAGGTAAGCAGGAAGGAGACCTTCCTCCCTCTCCAAGGGATTCAGGTTCACCCAGACCGGTCTTTCCCCCACCTCCAAGGCAGAGGCAAGGAGGGGGGCAAACCTATAGGCGTTGTCTTCCCCTTCGGTCAGTAGCGTAAGGCCCTCGTCTGGCCTTTTGGGAATCCGCACCCCTACCCTTTCCCAAGCAAATACCCCAAACGGGAAGACCAATAAGAAGGTCAAGAAGAGGACGACCCCAGGGAAGGTAGATCTCCGCAACGGACCCATCACCCTTTCTTTTGGCAGAGTTTGGCCTTCATTGCCTCCTCTACGAAGTCGGGCACGAAGCGCTTTACATCCCCTCCCAAGGCAGCAATCTCCTTGATAATGCGCGAGGAGATGTAGAAGTAATCCTCGGAGGGCATGAGGAAGAGGGTCTCTATGTCCTCGGCAAACCCTCGGTTGGTTATCGCCATCTGGAACTCGTAATCGAAATCGGAGACCATCCTTAATCCCCGCAGGAGCACCTTTATCCCCATCTTCCGGGCGAAGTCCACGACCAGTCCCTCAAACCAGACCACCTCAACCCGCTCCATCCCCTCAAGGGCCCGACGGGCCAGTTCAACCCGCTCCTCTATGGAGAATAGCGGGGACTTGCCTACATTCACCGCCACGGCCACCACGACCTTATCGAATATCTTCACCGCCCGGCGGATGAGGTCTATGTGTCCGTAGGTGATGGGGTCAAAGCTGCCGGCGTAAAGTGCGATCATTCCTCCAGCGCCTCCACCTCTGCCAATACCATATCCTCACCCACCAGATCGCCTTTCTTCTTCAATATCCTCAGCAGGCGCAACCTGAACGGGGCAGGTATCACGAAGGTCGCCTTGTCGGTGATGATTTCAACCACATCCGCATCTTTTTCCACGATCTCCCCCTCCTTCACGAACCACTCCAAGACCTTCGCGGAGGAGAAGTCGTCTCCCAGATTGGGCACCTTGAGGTACTCCGCCATAATTCACCCCGCATCAAATATTATACATGTCCACCTTATAGGCGCGAAGGTTTCCCCGGAACCAATCTATCGTCCGCCTAAGCCCTTCTTCTATGTCAACCTGAGGGGACCATCCGGTGCGGAATCTTAGTTTCTCTGCCGAGCAGAGAAGGAGTCTTACCTCGCTCTTTGCAGGACGGATGCGCGAGGGATCTACCTCTACCCGCAACTCCTTCCCCACTATCCGTCCCACCACATCCACTATCTCGGCAATGGTGTAACTCTTGCCCGAACCGACGTTGACCTCCTCCCCAACGAAAGCGTCCTCCAGTCCTGCCATCACCATCCCCCTGACCGTATCCTCAACATAATTGAAGTCGCGGGCGGTAGAGGTATCGCCGAGCAATAACCTGTCAGATGTAAGGGCCTGAATGATAATCGTCGGGATCACCGCCCGGGCCGACTGACGGGGGCCGTAGGTGTTGAACGGACGCACGACCACCACCGGAAGATCAAAGGACATGTAAAACGAAAGGGCGAGTTTATCCGCACCCAGTTTGGTAGCAGCGTAAGGTGATTGGGGATTGAGGGGATGGTCTTCGGTGATAGGAACTTTTTGGGCGGTGCCGTAGACCTCGCTGGTGGAGGTGTGGACGAAGCGCTTTACCCCCGCCCGCCTCGCAGACAGGAGGAGGTTGAGCGTGCCTTCCACATTGGTGCGCACATAGGAATGCGGTGCGATGTAGGAATAAGGGATGGGGATAAGGGCTGCGAGGTGAAAGACGACCTCCACCCCGTCGCATATCCGTCGGCAGACCTCCGGATCCCGTATGTCACCGGTAACTACCTCCAGACGATCCCGATCCCAATCCCGATAAAATTCCTCCAGGTGCCCCCAGTAGTTGAACGAATTGTAATAGGACAGGGCCCTTACCGAATAGCCCTGATTCAAAAGGTACTCCACCAGATGGGAACCTATAAACCCGTCCGCCCCGGTTACCAGTATCCTGCCTTTTACCTGCATCACCTTCTCCTGTATATCTCCTCCAAGACCTGCTCCACCGAATCAAACCTCTTCCCAAGGCCCTTGACCTTCTCTATCATCGCCTTGGCCTCGGACTTGCGGTACTGCAGTTGGAGAAGGACTTCCAGGGCCTCTTCAAAGACATCCGGAGCTTCTTCGGTCTGCGCTCCTTCCCTACCCTCGTCCTTTATCAGGACGAACTTGGCTATCTTGTCCTGAAGCCTGGCGATTATCTGCCGGGCCCTCTGCCGGCCAATCCCGGGCATTGAGCACAACAGGTTCTGGTCGCCCTCGCTTATAGCCTTGGCTATCACACTAACCGGCAGGGTAAACGACTTTATCGCAGCCTTCGGCCCAATACCGGATACGGTGATGAACAACTCAAAAAACTCCCGCTCTACGGGTGAAGAGAATCCAACCAGCGTCAGGAATCCACGGGAAGGTTCGTTCTGGAAGTACATGTAGGTGTGGAGTTCCACTTCCTCGTTTGGGGAAAGCTCCTTTAAGAAGACCGGTGCAACCAGCACCCGATAACAGAGTCCACAATCGGTCAGGATCTCAACCGATTCCCTGTCCCTACTTACTATCTTCCCTCTGACCCTGCTTATCATCCAATATCCCCGATTCGTAAAAGAACCTACCCACTACTACTCCAAATAGATTCTGCCTAACCTGCGAGAGGGCCTTCAACCTCTCCACATCCTCCCAGCTCTTCACCCCACCCGAGGCGATTACATTCCCACGAAAGGCAGAGGAAACCTCATCGTAGAGGTTGGCATTTACGCCCTGCATGCTCCCGTCCCGGGATATGTCCGTGCACAGGAGCCACCTCAGACCCAGTTGATTAAACCTCGCCAACGCGCCGTTCACATCGTCTCCGGATGGGACCTCCCAGCCCTTCACCATTACCCTCCCCTCGCGTATGTCCATCCCCACGACGATCCTATCCCTGCCGAACCTCTCCAAGGCCAAAGGCAAGAATTCCTCATCTACGAAGGCCTTAGTCCCCACTATCACCCGCTTTGCCCCAGCGGACAATAGCGCCTCTACCTCGTCCAACTCCCTCACCCCTCCTCCCACCTGCACCTCGAGCCCAAGCGAGGAAATGCCCTTCACCAGATCCAGGACATTGGCGATACCTCCACTGCGGGCACCCGAGAGATTGATCAGGTGTATCAGGTCATATCCAGCCTCCTTGAACCTGCGGGCCACATCGACGGGATCGTCAAAATAACGGGTCACCTCGTCGTAACGGCCCTGAAGGAGCCTGACTACCTGCCCGTCTAAGACATCTATTGCGGGTATAACCCTGAAAGACATACCTCAATAACTTATCTTCATACGCTTGTCCTCTTCCGGGGTCGTGAGGACTATCCCGTCTTCCTTGTACTTCTTCAGCATGAAGTGGGTGCGGGTCCCCTGCACCGATTCCATCGGGGAAAGTTTCTCCGCCACGAAGTTGGCAACGGTGTGGATGTCCTGACCTTCCACTATCAGGAGCAGGTCGTAGTCCCCGGAGACGAGGTAGCAACTCTTTACCTCGTCAAAGGCGTATATCCGGCGGGCCACCCGGTCAAATCCCACATCCTTTTCCGGAGTGACCTTTACCTCTATCAGGGCAATCACCTTATCCCGTATGAGGCCGAGGGCCTCCTTGTTTATCACCGCCTTGTATCCCAGGATGATACCCTTCTCCTCGTATTCTACGATCTTTCTACGCACCTCTTCAGGGTCCCTATTAAGCATCCGGGCGATCTCCTCAGGGGTGGTACGGGCGTCCTTTTCCAGTATCTCCAGTATCTCGTCCATAATCCGCCTCCGATCCGGTTTTCACACAAACCTACCACAGCACTTTTTGTACTTCTTCCCGCTTCCACATGGGCAGGGGGCATTCCTTGGGATCTTCTCCCCCGGTTTGGGCACATACTTGGGGCCTTCCTGCGAGAGCTGATCCCCAGAGAAGGGATGGACCGCCCTCTGGGGCACCCTCTCGAACACCGACCTTGCCCTCTTGCTTACATCTATCTTTACATTGAATATAAACGCTACCAACTCGTTCTTTATGCTGTCCATCAGGATGGAGAACATGTTGAAGGCCTCCTGCTTGTACTCGACGATGGGATCCATGTTCCCGTAGGCACGCAGGTCTATGGACTCCTTCAATAGGTCCATAGAATGCAGGTGCTCCTTCCAGTGCTTGTCTATCACCTGCAGGAATACCATCCGCATAAACTCGGTGAAGGCCTCGGGATCCGGCACCTGAGCGATCTTATCATCCAAGGCCTTCTCTATCGCGTCAAAGACGAGGTCCTTTATTTCATCCCTGTCCTTACCCTTCAGGTCCTCTTCGGAGATGCTCAGGGCAAAGTTGTGATTGAGGAAGGCGAGGAATCCGTCTATGTCCCAGTCCTTGGGGCTTATCCCTGCAGGGAGGAAGTGCTCCACCGCATTCTCCAAGACCTCCCAAGCGACATCCAATATCATCTCCCTTATGGTCTTGGCGTCCGCAAAAAGGACCTCCCGACGCCAGGTGTATATCACCTCCCGCTGTTTGTTCATCACATCGTCCAGTTCTAGGAGGTTCTTCCTTATCTCGAAGTGGTGGTTCTCCACCCGCTTCTGGGCCATCTCAATGGACTTGGATATCAGGGGATGCTCCAGCCTCTCACCTTCCTCCATCCCCAACTTCTCCATCAGACCCTTTATCCGGTCCGATCCAAAGAGGCGCATCAGGTCGTCTTCCAAGGACACATAAAACCGGGAAGATCCGGGATCTCCTTGCCTTCCTGCCCTACCCCTCAACTGGTTGTCTATCCGGCGGGACTCGTGGCGCTCGGTCCCTATCACGTGCAATCCGCCCAGTTCCACCACCTTTTTGTGCTCTTCTTCTGCCTGGGCGTAGAGTTTTTTGCGCATCTCCTCCTCTATCTGCTTGCGCTTCTCAGGGTCCTTTTCCTCCACCGTCGCCAGATAACTTTTGAGGAGATATTCGGGGTTGCCACCCAGCAATATGTCAGTTCCCCTTCCCGCCATGTTGGTGGCAATGGTAACGGCCTTGTACCGTCCCGCCTGGGCGACGATGTAGGCCTCCCTCTCGTGGTACTTGGCGTTGAGGACCTGATGGGGGATACCCCGCAGTTTCAGTAGGTTGCTGAGGTACTCGGACTTTTCTATGGAAGTGGTGCCCACCAGCACCGGCCTGCCCTTCTTGTAGAGCTCCTCTATCTCCTCAACCACCGCGTTGAACTTCTCCCTCTGGGTGCGGAAGACCAGATCCGGATAGTTTATCCTGCGCAACGGCCGGTTCGTCGGTATTACCACCACATCCAAGCCGTATATCTTGCGGAACTCCGCGGCCTCGGTGGCAGCCGTTCCGGTCATCCCGGCGAGTTTACGATACATACGGAAGTAGTTTTGTAGGGTTATAGTGGCCAGGGTCTGGTTCTCCCTCTCTATCCGCAGTCCCTCCTTGGCCTCTATCGCCTGGTGCAGGCCGTCTGACCAGCGCCTGCCCGGCATGAGCCTGCCGGTGAACTCGTCCACTATAATCACCTTCCCGTCCTTGACCACATAATCCACATCCCGCTTGAATAGGTAGTGGGCCTTGAGGGCCTGATTCACGTGATGCTTCAACTCCATCGTGTCTATGTCGTGGAGGTTGTCCACCCCGAGGAGTCTGGCGACCTTCTCCTCCCCCTGCTCGGTCAGATAGGCAGTGCGGGCCTTTTCGTCCACTATGAAGTCTCCGGTCTCCTCCTTGGTCTCTTCGTTCCGCTCACCCCTCTCCAGAAGGGGGATTATCTTGTCTATCTTGTAGTACAATTCGGTGGACTCCTCTGCAGGTCCGGAGATGATAAGCGGTGTACGGGCCTCGTCTATCAATATGCTGTCCACCTCGTCCACTATCGCGTAGTGCAGTTCCCTCTGGACCATGTCCTCTTTGTGGACGACCATGTTGTCCCGCAGATAATCGAATCCAAACTCGTTGTTAGTGCCGTAGACGATGTCGCAGGCGTAGACCTTCTTCCTGTCCCAAGGGGGCATGTCGTGCTGGAGGACACCAACCGTCAGGCCCAAGAACTCGTAAATGGGACCCATCCACTCCCTGTCTCTGCGGGCGAGGTAGTCGTTGACCGTAACGATGTGCACGCCCCTTCCGGTAAGGGCGTTCAGATAGGCGGGCAGCGTCGCCACCAGAGTCTTACCCTCCCCGGTGGCCATCTCCGCAATCTTGCCCTCGTGCAGGACCAGACCACCGATGAGTTGGACATCAAAGTGGCGCATGTTAAGGAGCCTGCGGGCGGTCTCCCTGACCACCGCAAAGGCCTCGGGAAGTATCTCGTTCAGGGCCTTCTGCTCTATCCTGAACTTGAGGTCCTCGTCCGCCTCCTTGGGGAGGTGCCGTTTGAGATAGGCATCTATCCTCTCCCGAAACTCGTCGGTCTTGGCCCTTAGTTGGCTATCCGAAAGGGCCCGCATCTCGGGCTCGAGGGCATTTATCTTCTCTACCACCTTCATCGCTCGCTTTATCTGGCGCTCGTTGTAGGAGCCTATCAACTTGTTTATCAAAAAATTAAGCATTACGAATCCCTCCTTTTCCCTCGGCAGGAAGTATTGCGTTATTCCCTATTTTATTCCTATGCAGGGCTGGACTCAAGTTTTGCCTTCATACGGCAGACCGCGCACAAATCTCCTGCAGAGGTGGGATACCCGCAATTGCGGCATGGAGACAGGCCCTGTCTCTCCTCCTCAGGGAAGGTGATCTGCTTCCTTGCAGAGTAAAAGCCCTTAAGGAACCTAATAATCGTCCCGGGCATGTCCTCTTCAAGGGCCAATAGGTGGCGCTTGAAGACCCTGCTCGTGGCCCCTTTGGACAAAGGGCAGGGGGACTCAACATAATCTATCCCCTGAAAGAAACAGTACATAGCGGTCTCCCTTTCGGTCACGAATACCAAAGGTTTGACCTTCCTCGCAAATCCCTCCTCCTCGGATAACTTCGGGCTCTGTCGGGACAAATAGCTCACCTTCCACTGCAAGACATTGGCAAGCAAAGTCCCCGCCTCGTCGAACATCGTATGCCCGGTGGCCAAGACCTTTCCTAAGGCGAACCTGTTCATGTAATAGCGCTTCAGGGTGCCACAGAGAGAACAGGCAGGACGCCTCAACCTGCGGGCCACCTCGGGGATGGGCCAGCCGAATACATCCACCAGAGACTCTATGTGCACCGGAATAGCGAACCTCTTGGAAAACCCTTCTATCACCCGCTTCGCCACATCTGAGGCGCCCTCTATTCCTAGGTCTAAAAAGTAGCCGGATACATTCCAGCCCAGATCGTGAAGGATGTGCAATAGACCAAGGCTGTCCTTCCCTCCGGAGACCGCCACGACGACCTCTTCACCCTCCCGGAAGAGGCGAAACTTCTCAATCGCATAGGAAACTCGCTTCTTTACGAACGAGACGAAGTCCGCCCTGCACAGACGCAGGTTGTACATCCGCAGGTGGACTTCGACATCTTTAGAACCACAGAACCTACAGCGCATGATTACTTAAGCCGACAACATCTCATTTTCATCTTTTTGGTCCCGCATCCCCCAGTGCAGTCAAATCCTACAGCTACATATCCTCCGGGACAATTGCCCCACTTGGAGTCAGGCGTATACACACAATCGTTGTAATCTATGTGCACCGGATTCAGCATCTTACTTGCCCAATCGGGGTGTACCCCCGGCTTTTTGGGATTAGCTATATAGATGTCCTTTACTACCACATAGCCATTCACATCCAGCCTAGTCTTCTCTCCACCAACCGTCCTGGTCCCTGAGGCCCCTAAACTACCTATCGCCATTCCCCCGTCAGCAAAGACCTGCACTCCTGACGATCCATTTCCAGCAGATAAGACCCTACCGTTGTGGTTGCCTTGCACGGTCAAAAGGGCTCGAGGAGTGGCGCTGCCACCCACCACTACCGCACCACTTGGTCCCACCCTCAGGTGATACGGAGTTCCAACCACATCCAACAACTGACCGCTCCCTTTGCTGGTAACGGTAAGACTTGCGTTCAACGAGCCAAAGGACACCGTACCGATTACGACTCTACCACCTGAATCGATACCCAGTGCAGGTACCCCTCGAGGTGAAAGGATAATGTTCTCTCCGCTCCCTCCGGAGATGGAGCCAAACTCAGCGGCAGAAAGGCCTTGATTGTAACCGAGATAGCCTATCCCGTTCATGCCGGGATCCAACCAATACAATGCCGATCTGCTGTTGCCCACTCCGGCTATGTAAAAGACCGCCCTGTCTCCGTATCCACTAGGGTCGTACATGTCTGGCTGCGGGTGGAGAGGATCCAATACCATCTGACTAGCGTACACCTGCAACGGAACGGGGCTCATCAGCTGATGGTCTACGACGCCTATCTGTAATGGTTTTTGGGAGTATATGGAATTCTTTTTCCCTCCCGAAGTCTGTTCCGCAACCCAGATCCCCACCCGGTTGTCTCCACTGCCTGCCCAGATCCCTCCCTTCTGGCTCCCATCCGTACCAAGCCCCACCAGATAGTTCCCAGCAGAGTCACCGATAACCAGCCCGGATATATTGCCACCTCTACAGACGAATTCCGGCTGAAGGCCAAAGTGCCCTATACCTAGCTCCAACTCCGGATGCTGCCCGTCTCCCTCCTTTCTAACATACACACTCACATCCTGAAAATCCCCGGAAAGAGTAGAAACCGGACCTATAGTCAATACCCCACCATCGGTGTAGGTCAGGGCATCGTTGCCTGCGTTTATCATCGCTTCAGGCCCGGCAACTACCCGCAACTTCGCATTCCCTGCACCGCTAATCGTGGGCACTGCATCCGTACCGACACCATCGTACTCGCCAATTACCACCGCCCGCTTTACATAGGCCACGCCTTCGTGTGCATATACCGCATTGGCATCTATGTAATCCGGGACATTTCTGTCCCCGACCACCAAAGAAACCGCCCGCAATTCTACATACTCTCCATAGGGCGAAGGATAGTAGACCGACACCTTTGATCGCGCCCAGCCCAAGGTAAACACGCCAAACACCAGCCCTACTAATGCTAGAAAACACTTCTTCATGGCACCTCCTATCCCCTAGAAAGGACCCTCCTTACCTCCCAATCCGAATCCTCGGTTATACGGGGGTTTACTATCAATCTATTGGACTTCTTATCTATACAAATCACCTCTTCGTAAAAAACACCCCTCTCCCGCAGGACATCCCACAGTCTCCTCCCCACCATATCTTGATCGAATATGTCCTTACCGTCCAACAACAACCGCCCCATACATCAAAACCTGCCCTTTACCCCTGCTACTACACCTTGGGTGTTCACTCCCTTGTTAGGTTCCTCTAAGCCCGCGTTGGAGAAGTGCCTTATTCTGTACTCAATGGACATACTCCACCTCTTATCCACCTTCCACTCTACCCCAGCCCCCGCAAACGAGAAGAAGTTCCATTGACTGCCCTGCTCGTTGGTGTGCTGGGTGGTGTAACCGGGCCCAGTCCCCCCCCTCAAGTAAGGGGACAATCTTTTATCCTTCCCAAATGGATGCCAGACGAGGTTGAAACTCAACCCGAACTCCACATTGGTCTCCGGCCCGATCACCGGGTTGACAAAGGGCTCCAACTCAAAGTCCCACTTATCGTTCAGGGCCCTGCCTATTGCCACATATATGGGGGTGATCTCGTAATCGTCCTTGTCAGCCAATTCGTCGTCCACCATGTAGCCGGAACTCACCCAGACATAATCCCAGGCCAACAACCTCCCCACGGCACACACAACTAATAAGGAGAATAGACAAACCGCCACCTTGCTCCTCATACCAACGCCCCCCTGTTTATTCAGGCCACACACAACACGAATCCGCTCCTCACCTTGGGATAGAAGTAAGTGGACTTCTGGGGCATCCGCTCACCCTTCAGGGCCACCTCGTAGACCCTATCCAGAGATGTGGGCCTCACCACAAAACCCGCCTGTCCGGGCAAGGGGTTCAGGACCTTCTCCAGCGACTTCTCGTAGGAGAAGTTGCCCTCCTCCTGACGCACCTTCAACAACGGCATAAGCAGGTTGTGCAACACCACGATGTGCAACCTGCGATACTCCTTGGAGAAAGACGGGAGGCTCTCTTCTAAGAGATCCGCAGGATCCAGATCCTTTTTAAGCGACACCTTGAATGTCCCGAAACTGCAGATCAAACCGTACTCGTACTCTCCCCGCTCACCTCGGGATATGGCCTCCATCTCGCTGGCCTTGGAGACCTCCACGGAGAAGACATTGCCCAAGGAGTTCAACAACTCCTCTTCACCGTTGATGGAAAACTCCTTCACCCTGCGGTGGATGGGGAGGATGGTTATGTTCTCGGGATTCATCGGGGCGAAGTAGACCATTATGTAGTTATACCAGGCCTCCGGATCGTAGTCCCCGCTCTCCTTCATGTGATCCCGATACCTCAAGGCCACCTCAAAGCGGTGGTGGCCGTCGGCTATCAACGCCCGCTTGTCAAACACCAAGGTCTTGAGTTTCTCAATCCAATCCCTATCCACGACCCTGCCGACGGAGTGCAGTCCCTGATCGTCCTTAGCAGTCACCTCCTCTATCACCTCCGCACCGCGCAGGTGATCGAGTATGAGCTTGTCCTTATCCGGGAGGAGGAAGAAGACCGGCTCCAGGATGGCGCGGGTCTGTTTCAACAGATCGAACCGATCTTCTTTGGGGCCGGAGTGGGTGTTCTCGTGAGGCAATACCCATCCGGGTTCTTCGGGCAGTCTGAATAGGGCAACGAACCCCCAACGCTCCCTCTCCCTACCAGCGTAGGAGTAAGTCTGGCGATAAAGATAGATACTGTCCTCTCGGTCCTGCACCAGCACCCCGCTGGAAAGCCAGGTATCAATAAGTGTGCGCACCGGGGAGTAATCCCGCACTTCCATCCCTATGGATTCAGAGAGGGGCTTGCTGAGGACTACCTGAACGAAGTTGTAATCCGAGAGGTTCAGGAGGTCCTCCCTCTCAAGGTCGTCTATGACGTCGTAAGGCGGGCAGGTGAGATCAGTCCAGTCCCTACCGAACCTATCGGGATTGTAGCGCACCCCCTTAAAGGATCTTATTTCTAATCCCATCCAACCACTCCCTCTCAAATACCACCGCGAATATCCAGACCCCTAAAAAGGCGCCGATCAGATCCGCCATCACATCTACCACCGACGGCGTGCGCATGGGAATCGCCACCTGATATATCTCGTTCACGATTCCCACCGCCACCGAAAACGAGATAACCGGGTAGGGATAAAAACCCTCGTAGCGAAGAAAGACAAGATAGGAGACCAGAAAAGAGAGCAGGGCGTACTCAACTATGTGGGCGATGTAATCCATCCCCGAAGGGAGGTAGAGTTTATCCCCGGGGATTGAGGAAAGCAGGAAGATAATAACGATGTAAAGCAGGGTGAGGAAACCTACAAACGCCCGATTAAGGATTCTCTTTCCCTGTAGTGCCCTGCTGAGAGGCGTCTTTGGAACCATCCGAGGATCCCTTTTCTTTCCCTCCTGAAGGGGCGGACTTCCTCTTGTAATCGGTCTCGTAAAAACCGCTCCCCTTGAATATAATCCCCATCCCCGTACCGATTAATCTCCGAAGACTATTTTTACCACACTTCGGACACTTTTGCAAAGGAGGTTCGGACATACTCTGGAATTCCTCAAACGTATGATCACAGGCCTGGCATTGATATTCGTAAGTCGGCATGTCCCATCACCTCTCCGCTAGAACTTCCAAAATCCTGCCTTTTCTAACACCCGCTCTCCCCTCAACCGGGCTATTTCTCTGAGTAGTTCCTCCTCCTTACCCGATACCGATCTGGGGATCTCCACCTGCACCTCCACATACTGATCACCAACCCCACGCCCCCTTACATCGGGCATACCCTTGCCCTTAAGCCTGAGTTTTGCGCCCGGCTGGGTGCCCGGCGGGACCTTGACCTTGGCCTTGCCCGAGAGGGTAGGCACCTCTATCTCGGTGCCAAGGGCTGCTTGATACATAGATATCTTGTGCCTGACATATATGTCCCGTCCCCGGCGCTCGAATACCGGATGGGGCGCTATCCTCACCAGGACATACAGGTCTCCTGGCCTCCCCCCGGCAACCTGCTCACCTTCTCCTGCAAGCCTCAAGTGCGTCCCGTCCTCTATCCCTGCCGGGACCTTGACCTTTATCCTGCGGGAGACCAAGGCGTACCCCGATCCACCGCAATTAGAACAGGGTTTAGTTATCACCTGACCGCTTCCGCCACAGCGGGGACAGGTGGTCTGCATGGTGAAAAATCCCGCAGACCGGCTCACCACCCCCTTCCCCCTGCACTGAGGGCAGACCGTGGGTGCGGTCCCCGGACTGGCACCACTTCCGTTACAGACACCGCAGGTCTCGTACCTCTGTACGGTTATCGTCTTTTCTGTACCTCTGTAAGCCTCCTCCAAGGAAATCGTTATCTGGACCTCCTGATCCCGCCCCTTTCGCCTCTTGGCACCACGCCTACCAGCAGTGCGGTATTCAAACACATCGCCAAAACCAAAACTCCTCAGGAGGTCGTCCAACCCGAAGTCGCCAAATATGTCCTGAAGGTCGTCGAAGTGAGTGAAGTTGGACCACTGAAACCCTCCTGCACCGAAGGACTGCCTGGCAGCGTCGTAACCGTAGGTGTCGTATATCTTACGCTTTTCGGGGTCGCTCAGGACCTCGTAGGCCTCGGAGATCTCCTTGAACTTCTCCTCGGCCTCTTTCTTGTTGTCGGGATTCCTGTCGGGATGCCACTTCAGGGCAAGCTTCCTGTAGGCCTGCTTTATCTCCTCCTGAGTGGCATCCCGACTCACGCCCAGTATCTGGTAATAGTCCTTCTGCTGAGCCATCCCGATAGTTTACTCCTCCTTGAACTCCGCGTCTATCACATCGTCTCCGCCTTTATCCGAAGAGCCTCCCTGAGCAGAAGACCCTCCTGAAGAGGCCTCTCCTCCAGCGGATCCAGCTGCACCGGCACTGGCGCCTGCCTCGCCACTGGCCTGGGCCTTCTTGTACATCTCCTCGGCCAGTTTGTGCGAGGCCTGCACCAAGGTCTCCATCTTCTGCTTTATCTGATCAATACTACCCTCCTTTATGGCGTTCTTGAGCTCGAGGAGATGGCCCTCTATCTTGGCCTTCTCCTGGGGATCTATCTTGTCCCCGACCTCCTTCAGGGCGCGCTCGGTGGTATAGACCAACTGATCCGCCTGATTGCGCAGTTCCACCTCTTCCCTGCGCTTCCTGTCCTGCTCCGCAAACTGCTCTGCCTCCTTTATCATCCTGTCTATCTCCTCACGGGAGAGCTTATTCGGAGCAGTTATCTTTATGGCCTGCTCCTTGCCGGTGGCAAGGTCCTTGGCGGAGACATGCAGGATACCGTCCGCGTCGATGTCAAAGGTGACCTCTATCTTCGGGACACCCCGCGGTGCAGGAGGTATCCCGACGAGGTCAAATCGCCCGAGCTCCACATTGTCGTCGGCCATGGGCCTCTCTCCCTGAAGGACCCTTATGGTCACCGCGCTCTGGTTGTCTTCCGCGGTGGTGAATATCTGGCTCTTACGGGTGGGTATAGTGGTGTTGCGCTCTATTATCTTGGTGAATACCCCACCCAGGGTCTCTATACCGAGGGAAAGAGGAGTTACATCCAGAAGGAGCACATCCTTGACCTCCCCTTTAAGGACCGCTGCCTGTATCGCAGCGCCGATAGCCACGCACTCCATAGGATCTATACCGCGTTCTATCTTCTTGCCGATGTACTCCTCCACCGTGCGCTGGACGATGGGCATACGGGTCGGTCCACCGACCATGATTATCTTGTCTATCTGATTCGGGGTGAGGTTGGCGTCCTTAAGGGCCTGCTCTATCGGCCCCTTACACCTCTCCACGATGGGCCTGACCAGTTCCTCCAACTTGGCCCGGTTGATGGTCATAGTCAGGTGCTTGGGGCCAGAGGCATCGGCGGTGATGAACGGCAGATTGATGTCCGTCTCCAAGACGGAAGACAACTCTATCTTGGCCTTCTCCGCTGCCTCTACTATCCTCTGCCAGGCCATCTTGTCCTGCTTCAGGTCAATACCCTCCTTCTTCTTAAACTCCTCAACGATGTACTCCGCAAGAGCCAGATCCATGTCCGTACCACCGAGCTGGGTATCACCACTGGTGGCAAGGACCTCAAACACCCCGTTGGACATGTCCATTATGGTTACATCCAAAGTACCACCACCCAGGTCGAAGACGAGTATCTTGAGGTTCTGGTTCAACTTGTCCAGACCGAACGCAAGACAAGCAGCGGTTGGCTCGTTGATGATGCGCAGGACCTTAAGCCCTGCGATCTCACCCGCGTCCTTCGTCGCCTGACGCTGGTTGTCGTTGAAGTAGGCAGGAACGGTTATGACCGCCTCGGTAACCGGCTCACCCAAGAAGGCCTCCGCGTCCCTCTTTATCTTCTGGAGGATAAACGCGGAGATCTGCTGAGGGGTGTACTCTTTCCCGTATACGACGAACTTGTGGTTCGTACCCATGTACCTCTTCACCCGGGTAATGGTGCCTTCGGGGTTGATGGCCGCCTGCCTGCGGGCAGGTTCACCCACCAACAGTTGCCCATCCTTGGTGAAGGCCACCACCGACGGGAAGGCCTTTCCCCCTCCCACGGTAGTACCCTCAGCAGAAGGGATAATCTTTGCCTGTCCTCCCTCGTACACCGCAGCAGCGGAGTTGGAAGTCCCCAGATCTATCCCTATTGCCTTTGCCATAGTATCACCTCCCTATTTTTCGTCGTTGTCTCCTTCTTCGTCGTTCTTCTTTTCTTCTTTAACCTTCCCCTTGCTCACCTTGACCCTAGCGGGTCTCAGGACCTTGTCGTGGAGCATGTATCCTTTTTGCAAGACCTCGATCACCGTGTTCTCCGGCACATCCTCCCGCTCCTCTTGGAGCAGGGCCTCGTGGTAGTCGGGATCAAAGGCCTTGCCCTCTGCCTCTATCTCCTGCACACCGTACTTGCGCAGGAGAGAGTAGAGGTCCTTGCCTATCATCTCCAGCCCCTGGATCAGCTTGTCAATGTCCGGGGTCGCTTTGGCGGAGTGATAGGCGCGCTCAAAGTCGTCCAGGACCGACAGGAAATCCTTTATCAGGTTGTACTGAGCAAACTTTATAAACTCCTCCCGCTCCTTGTCCAGCCGTTTGCGGGCGTTCTCGTAATCCGCCTTTATTCGCAGGCACATCTCGTAGTACTCCTTTGCCTTCTGGGCCTGCTCTTTGAGTCTTTCGTATTCTTCTTTAGCCACGGAAACCACTTCCTCTCCCTGATCAGAGGCCTTCACCCCCTGATCGGAATCTCCCCTCCTTTCTCTCAACTCCTCTCTGTCCTTGAGGTCTTTCTCCCTTTCCATATCCATCACCTATCCCAACCTCCTCCACAGGTCCTCCAACTCTCGGGAGACCTCCTCCAGCAACGCGATGTTGCGGGCGTAGTCCATGCGCATAGGTCCCAAGAGACCCAATCGGGCCTCTCTACCCTCGACCTTTCCGCAGTAGGAGATCAAGAGTGCACAATCGCGGGTCTCGGGCATCCCTATTTCTTCACCGATGAAGACATCCACCCGATCCCGCAGATCCCTCCAGAACAGCTCGTACAACAACTCCGACATCTCGAATACCGTGAGGAGTTCCCGAATGCGATTTATGTCCTGGAACTCCTGATAATCCACGATGTAGTTGCGCCCGTGCAGGTAGACATCCTTGTGGCCCCAGACCACGCTCATACCGGTCTGGTGGGCCAATTCCGATATGATGTCCGCAGTTATCTTTAATAGTTCTTCCATGGACTCGGTCTCGCGGGCCTTCTCCTCTATGATTTCCTCTGCCTTTTTTATCTTCCGATCCCGCTTCTTAATCCTCTCGATACCCGCATCCAACATGTAGTCCAGATAGTACCGGTAGGCCTTCTCCGTAGGGATCCGGCCCGCAGAGGTGTGGGGCTGGATAAGGTAGCCTTCTTCGGTCAACTCCGCCATGATGTTGCGTATCGTGGCGGAGGAACACTCCAGGCCCCTCTCAACCACATGCTGGGAGGCCACTGGAATACCCGTCTCCAGATAGGCCTCCACTATCTCCGCCAGGACATCTTCCTTTCTGTACTTTGCCTCCCTCGGGCACATAGTCCTCCCTTCACTACCTCGACCTTCCCTTGTGGGGTTTGAACTTGTCTCTATACCTCTCTATCTGCTTTATCAGGGAATTGATCGCCTTGTGCATCGCTATGTCCGGAGTCTTTTCCTGCTGACGGGCAAACATGTTCTTATTCGGCAGATAGAGGGCTATCCCCACATAGTACTGGGGCTTGTGGGGATTCTTTTCCACCGACACATGGAAGTAGGCATCCTCTACCGGCAGTTTACCCATGTGCCGCCTTATAGTGGTCTGCATCTCCTTCTTGAACAGATCCTCCAGTCCCTTCGTCGTCCTCTCGTCAACACCTTTGAAGTGAAAACTCACCTGCATAGTCCAACTCCCTCCTTATTTATTCCTCCTTCTTCTCCGGCTTCTCGATTATAAAGTCGATCTCCTTGGCCTTGGTGAGGATCACCTTCACCTTGCTCTTCTCCGGAACCTTGCCCTCCAATATCAAAAGGGCAAGCGGGTCCTGTATCAGGCGCTGGATGGTCCTCTTCAGAGGCCTTGCACCAAAGTCGGGATCGTAACCCACCTCTGCGAGATACTCCTTGACCTCGCCCGAGACCTCCAAAGTGATGTGCTTCTCCTCCAACCGTTTGGCCAAGAGAGACAACTGGATCTCGGCTATCTTTATGATGTGCTCCTTGGTCAACTTGTTGAAGATGATTATCTCGTCTATTCGGTTCAGGAACTCCGGTTTGAAGTGGGCCCTCAAGGCCCGGTCTATGTTGGCCCTGATCTGCTCCATGGTCATGCTCTCGTCACGGAAGTATTCACTGCCGATGTTGGAGGTCATGATAATAACCGTGTTGCGGAAGTTGACCACCCGACCCTGGCCGTCGGTGAGCCTTCCCTCGTCCATTATCTGGAGCAGTATGTTGAATACATCGGGGTGGGCCTTCTCTATCTCGTCGAACAGGACCACCGAGTAGGGACGCCTGCGCACCGCCTCGGTGAGCTGTCCGCCCTCTTCGTAGCCCACATAACCGGGAGGCGCACCGATCAACCGGGCGACGCTGTGCTTCTCCATGTACTCGGACATGTCTATCCGAATAAGATCTCGCTCGTCGTTGAACAGGAATTCCGCCAGCGCCCGGGCCAACTCGGTCTTACCCACGCCGGTAGGCCCTATGAACATAAACACGCCGATCGGCTTGTTGGGATCCGCAATACCGGCCCTCGCCCTGCGTATGGCAGAAGAGACCAAGGCCACCGCCTCGTCCTGTCCAACGACCCGCTGTTTGAGGCGTTCCTCCATGTGGACGAGTTTCTCCGCCTCGCCCTCCATGAGACGGGAAACCGGTATACCCGTCCACTTGGAGACGATCTCCGCGATGTCCTCCTCGTCGACTTCCTCCTTGAGGAGCAACTTTCCCTCTTTCTTTAACTCTTCCAGTTTCTTGTTCTCCTCCTCCAACTGCCTCTGCAATTGCGGAATCTCACCGTAGCGGATCTCCGCAGCCCGCTGGAGGTTGCCCTCGCGCTGGGCCCGGGCCTCCTCGTTCTTCAGCTCCTCTATCTTCATCTTGATCTCGCGGATCTTGGTGATGATCTCCTTCTCCCTCTGCCAGCGGGCGGTCAGCATGGCAGACTTCTCCCTGAGATCCGCCAATTCCTTCTCTATCTTCTTGAGGCGCTCCATAGAGGCCTCGTCGCTCTCTTTGGTTAAGGCCTGACGCTCTATCTCCAACTGCAGGATCCTGCGCTCTATCTCGTCAATCTCCTGTGGCCTGCTGTCTATCTCTATCCTCAACCGGCTCGCTGCCTCGTCGATAAGGTCTATTGCCTTGTCCGGCAAGAACCTTCCGGTAATGTAGCGGTGAGAAAGGACCGCAGCAGCGATCAAGGCAGAATCCTTTATCCTCACCCCGTGGTGGACCTCATACCTCTCCTTCAATCCTCGCAATATGGCTATGGTGTCCTCCACCGAGGGCTCCTTAACATAAACCGGTTGGAAACGCCTCTCTAGAGCAGCGTCCTTTTCTATGTACTTGCGGTACTCGTCGAGGGTTGTCGCGCCGATACAGCGCAAGGTCCCCCGAGCCAGAGCAGGCTTGAGCATGTTCGCTGCGTCGATCGCGCCCTCGGCCCTTCCAGCACCGACCAAGGTGTGGATCTCGTCTATGAAGAGTATAATCTGGCCCTCTCTGGCCTCTATTTCCTTTAAGACCGCCTTCAACCTCTCCTCAAACTCACCCCGGTACTTGGCCCCTGCCAACAGGGCACCTATGTCCAAGGCAATAATCCGCTTCTGCTTCAAGCCTTCAGGGACATCTCCCGCAACGATCCTCTGGGCAAGCCCCTCGACGATCGCGGTCTTACCCACACCCGGCTCACCTATCAGCACCGGATTGTTCTTGGTCCTGCGGGAGAGGACCTGTATCAC
Source organism: Candidatus Omnitrophota bacterium (assembly GCA_015494465.1). GTDB lineage: Bacteria > Omnitrophota > Gorgyraeia > S143-82 > S143-82 > S143-82. Next base: position 70,407 of record WGBD01000008.1, read on the forward strand.
TCGGCGGATCTCCTCGTCCCGGCCGATCACCGGATCAAGTTTACCCGCCCGAGCGAGAGCGGTCAGATCCCGCCCGTACTTGGAAAGGGCATCGTACTTGTCCTCAGGATTCTGATCCAAGACATTCTGCCCCCCGCGCACCTCCAGCATGGCGTTCATAAACGCAGCGCGGGTTATACCGTAGCGCTCGAATACCTTGCCCAACTCCCCGACTTGAGGGCTGGATATTATAGAAAGGAATAGGTGTTCGGTGCTGATGTAGGCATCTTTTAGGTCCTTGGCCTCTTTCTCACACTCCGAAAGCACCGATGCCAACCTCTGGGACATGTAGACCTGTCCCCCTTGCACCTGCGGGCGCCGGCTTAGTATCTCCTCTATGTCCGATACGATGGGCTTGACCTGTATACCCATCTTGGCCAGGACAGCCGGCACCACACCGCCCTCTTGCTCCAAAAGGGCAAGGGCAAGGTGTTCCACATCCACCTGCTGATGGCCCATAGACTGGGCCTTGCCGACCGCTTCCTGTATGGCCTCCTGAGCCTTTACCGTAAACCTATCCATGTTGATCATAATTATCCCTCCTCAAGACTAGTTTCCGACCTGACTTTGATAACCACCTGACAGGCCTAAGCGATTTTTAGCACTCAACAAAATTGTCTGCTAAAATAATAGCAGAAATCCTGGGATTGTCAAGAAGTTATCCGAAAAACTTTGTGGATTGTCTAGAGAGTTAGAATCGCCACTGAAAGCTCAACTCAATACTCACTTCTTGCAGGGAAGATTCTATCCTTACCCGGTTCCCCATCGCGTCAGTACCCTCTTCGGTGATGGTCTCCTCAGGCGAATACATCACGCCAAGGCTTACGCTGAAGTTGCGATCTTTGTGATAGACTAGTCCCATAGTGAAGTGGTCCTCCGCTATTGCCGGGAAACCGGTGATGCGGAAGGTCTCAAAGTAATAACGCTTCATGGTCTTACCCTGCACGGTAATGTTCTGGGTACCGTCGAATCCACTAAAGTTCCTCAACGGGGACTTGCCGTGGTTGTAGCCAAACCGCAATGTCAACTTGGGAGAAACGATGTACTGCACCCCGAAGGCGTAGACTATCTGATCCCTCCAGCCGAAGTCTCCGTATCCGTCGGTATCGTCCCAGTTGTAATACCTCAGGTCAAACTCTGCCAGGAATCGGTCCTGCACATAGGCCAGACCCGCCCCAAACATCTCCGGTGATTCCAATTCCATCGTATCCAACTCTCCATCGCTGTCAAAGTCAGCAACCGTCTTGAAGGTGGCCTCCTGTTTGGAGGTATAGGTCAAGCCTAGGGCAAACGGTCCTCTATGGTAGATCATGCCCAACTGAAAACCAAAGGGATAATCGTCACAGGTGCCCCTATTCATGTCCAGACTGCTGTACCCGATGTTCAGGGAAAGTCCAGCGGACAGATTGGGAGACAACCTCACCGCCACATTCGGGGCTATCTTCATAGACTGCAACTGAGTGTACACTCCCGAGGCATAGGGATAGGTAGGGGCAGAACTGTAATTCTTATCGACATCCGAGTCCCGGTAATCCACTCCCATACCCGAGACACCAAATATACCCAGACCGTAGCGCACATTCTCCCCGCCCTTCCAGGCCATAGCAAAGGCAGGGATAACGAAGAAGTCAGAATCGCTCTCCACCTTGGTATCTACCTCTCCATCTATGTATAAGGAAAACTTGGTGGTGGGCAGGAAAAATGTCGTGGATACATCGTATATCCTGTCTTTAAAACAATGCCCGGAGCATATGGCTGCAGGGTTGGAAAATATCGCCCCAATAGAATCCAGAGGCACCGCTATACCAACGCCTCCCATAGACCTACCCGCCCCTCCACTGGAAATGAGCCTATCCCCATTGGTAGCGGACAGATCAACGGGATATGTGAAAAAAAGCACAAATAAAGACAACAAAAAAGCCAACCCTTTGCAACCCATTGAGTTTTTCACCTCTTACCCTCCTTTTTTGATCCTCACCACCTTCTATTGATGTGGGATTGTTATTTATTTCACAATCAGTCGTTCGATATTACACATTGAAGACTTAAAAGTCAAGAGGAAAGAGAGCGATTTCGCGTAGTTTCCCGCTAGGGCAATATTTATACCTCAAAATCCCCTCATCTTCCTAAGATAATTCCCTATTCCCTAACCGGCGAGAACTGGTTGGTGATGGGCATGCGCCAGTCCTTGCCAAAGGCAAGAGGGGTTATCTTTACCCCGGGAGGGGCCTGCCTGCGCTTGTACTCCGAGCGCCATATCATGCGCAGGATCTTCTTTACCGCGGATTCCGGGATACCCATATCCACGATCTCTCTATAGCTCATCCTCTTCTCCACATAGGCATCGACTATCTTGTCCAAAACGGGGTAGGGCACGAGGGAATCCTCGTCCCGTTGATTAAACCTCAACTCCGCGGTGGGAGGCCGCCTTATGATGGACTCGGGGATAACCGTCCTCTCGTGCCTGCGGTTGAAGTACCTTGCCAACTGCCACACCATCGTCTTGGGCACATCCTTAAGTAGGGCAAAACCACCTGCCATATCACCGTAAAGTGTGGCGTATCCCACGCTCATCTCGCTCTTGTTTCCGGTGGTTATCACCAGCCAACCGAACTTGTTGGACAGGGCCATCAGGAGGGTACCCCGGATCCTGGCCTGGATGTTCTCCTCTGCGGTGTCAAACGGCAGGTCCTTGAACACGGACCTGAGGGCCTCCAGAAAGGCCTGAAATATCACCTCTATCTCTATCCAATGGCACTCTACACCGAGGTTCTTCACCAGACGCTTCACATCCCGTATGGTCTGACGGGAGTTGAAGCGCGAGGGCATAGAGACCCCTACCACCCTATCCCTCCCCAAGGCATCCACCAAGAGGGCACAGGTCAACGAGGAATCTATTCCCCCACTTAGCCCCACCAATGTCTTTTTGAACCCATTCTTCTCCACATAATCTCTCACCCCCAAGACGAGGGCCTCGTACACCTCTTCTATGCCTGCCTTGGGGAGGTCAATCCGCCTCCTTCCTTTAAGGACTCTCTCCAGATCAACCTCCTCTACCACCTCCCGGAATCGGGGAAGCATAAACTTCTCCTCCGAACCGGAGACCAGCAGACTCCCCCCGTCAAAGACCAGTTCATCCTGTCCGCCCACGAGATTCACATAGAGCAACGGTGCCTTTGCCTTTTGGCTGGCTTTGGTTATCACCTTAAGGCGTTCGCGGAGTTTGCCTTTGTGGAAGGGAGATGCGGATATGTTGACGACCAGATCCGGCCTTACTCCATCAATCCGGGATAATGGTCCATTCCTAACATCCCATATGTCCTCGCATATGGTTGGCAATACCTTTATGCCACCTACCTCCCAGACCTCCAGGCTCTGTCCCGGAGAGAAGTATCTGCGCTCGTCAAACACCCCATAGTTGGGCAGGAGGTGCTTGAAGTACCTGCCTTGGATCTTCCCTGCTTGGATCCACAGACAGGCGTTGTAGAGGTTCTTGCCTTGCCTTACCGGTGCCCCAATAAGTATCGCTAAATCGGATCGGCCTCGGGAATAACGCACCAAGTTCTCGACTTCTTTTGCGGTAGCATCTATAAAATCCGAGCGCAACAAGAGGTCCTCAGGGGGATAGCCGGTGAGGAACATCTCCGGGAATACGACCAATGAGACATCCGGAGATAAGGAGTCGCAGACGGAAACGGCCTTCTCGCGATTCGCCGAGAGGGCACCGACGGTAGGATTCGCCTGAGCTACCGCTATCTTCATCCCTTATTGGGCTTGCGTCCGTGATTGGCCTTCTTACTGCGCCAGCTGAGTTTGCCTCTCCTCTTGCGCTTGGACATCTCTATCCTCCCACTATCTGGATAACCACATTCCTTCTCCGGGGACGATTATCAAAGTCTATCAGGATTACCTGCTGCCATACACCTAACATAAGCCTTCCGTCTTTCAATGGCACCGTGATCCCCGGTCCCAGCAAGGATGCTCTTACATGAGAAAAGCCGTTACCGTCTCCCCAAGCCTGGTCGTGATGGTAGGGCTTGTCTCTGGGGACAAGCCTCTCGAAAAGCTCTTTTAGGTCCTTTATCAATCCCGGCTCGTATTCGCAGGTGGTGATACCTGCGGTAGAACCGTTCACGAAGGCACATACCAACCCATTGCTTATACCCGAAATCTCCACTGCCCGGGCCAGATCCGGGGTGATGTCGTGGATGTCGCAGAATCCCTTGGTATTGAGTGAGACCTCATAGGTAAAAACCGCCATCAGCGCACCTCTGATCCGGGAGGCACATCTTTATCCACGGTCAGGAGGGATACCACCTCACCGCTGTCCGCAGCCAGGAGCATTCCTTGACTCTCCACTCCCCTTATGACCGCAGGCTTAAGGTTGGTAATGACGACTATCTTCTTGCCCAATAAGGCATCGGGAGAGTAGTAGCTCTTTATACCCGCCACCAACTGGCGCTCTTCTTCCCCCAACCTCACCTTGAGGACATACAACTTGTCCGCATTGGGGTGATCCTCTGCCCCAACGATCTCGCCTATCCTTAACCCGAGCTTTTTGACATCGTCTATAGTGACCATAGGTTGAAATTATATTACGGTATCTTGGTTATGGCAATGGAACTCCTAAATCTTTTTGGCCAAAAGTCGTCAATCTCTTTATGCCTCGGTATGGTGGAAACCTTTTTCTCTTTGCGATTCACATAAATTGTATGATTTGATCCTTCCCGTAAAAAACTCACAGCCATATCTTTCAAGATGGCGTATTAGGTCTTTCCTCTTCAAAATCAAACGACTATCTTACCAATTTCCTCTTTTGTAACCTCTTTATCTCGAATCTCCTCTTCCACAAGCTGCTTATTAGCCTCCAAGACTAAGCGGATTGCCTCTATCAAATTTCTCTTGGTCTCTTCCAATGTTTCGCCTTGAGTATTCACTCCTGGTATCTCTTCTACATACCCTATATAGCCGTAAACCGATTTCTGAAAAACCGCTGTGATTTTTGCTTGCATACCTCTCACCACCTTACTGTAATTCTCATTAATTTCTATATTATATCCTCCGTCGTTTCATACCGCTATCGAATTATTTCCAATCGGGGACCTCCCCATTGACGGTTAGATTCAACAACGGTATACTTTGCCTATGATAACCGCGGAGATCCTGAAGGATAGACTATTCTTTATCGGTGGGCCCTGCGTAGCGGAGTCCTACGAGGTCTGCAGGCAGATCGCTGAATTTGCAAAGTCGGTCTGCGAACGCTTAGGGATTACTTACATATTCAAGTCCAGCTACGACAAGGCCAACCGCTCCTCGGTGAGGTCCTACCGCGGTCCGGGGATAAAGGAAGGGCTGGAGATACTCAAGCGGATAAAAGAGGAATTCCACATCCCTATACTGACTGACATCCACCATCCAGAAGATGCGGAGGCCTGCGCAGAGGTCGTGGACATAATCCAGATCCCTGCCCTCCTCTGCAGGCAGACCGACCTCCTCATAAGCGCAGGCCGAACCGGGAAGTGGGTGAACATAAAAAAGGGCCAGTTTATGGCCCCTTGGGACATGAGAAATGCGGTGGAAAAGGTCAGATCCACTGGCAACGAGAAGGTCATCCTCACCGAGCGGGGAACCACCTTCGGATACAACAACTTAATAAACGACATGCGATCGCTGGTGATCATGAAGCAGTTCTGCGACTTCGTGGTGTTCGATGCCACTCACAGCGTCCAGCTACCCGGAGGACTGGGATCCTGCTCCGGAGGACAGCGGGAGTTTATAGCTCCCCTGGCAAGGGCAGCTGCAGGGGCAGGGATAGACGGCATATTTATGGAGATCCACCCCCATCCCGACAATGCCCTATGCGACGGGCCAAACTCCCTTCCCCTAAATCAGTTGGAAACAGTCCTAAAAGAGGTAAAGGCAATACATGAGTTTGTCAAGGAAGTACATAAAAAAGGCCAGAGAGGTCCTCGAACTTGAGGCCAAGGCGATACGCGACCTCATACCGAGGATAGGCAAGGAATTCCTCAAGGCAGTGGAGCTCATATACACTGCCAAGGGGCGGGTCATTATATCGGGCGTCGGCAAGGCAGGGATAATCGCCCAGAAGATATCCGCCACCCTCTCCTCTACCGGAACCCCGAGTATATGGGTCCACTCAGGAGAGGCGATACACGGAGATCTGGGGCGAATCACAAAAAAGGATGTGGTGGTCATCCTCTCCAACAGCGGAGAGAGTGAAGAGGTAATAAAACTACTGCCAGTCCTCAAGAGGATAGGCACCAAGATAATAGCCATTACCGGCAGACCCCA
>WGBD01000009.1 GCA_015494465.1 Candidatus Omnitrophota bacterium
GGCTCGGAGATGTGTATAAGAGACAGTATCAACACCCCCAACCTCCCCGGTGGCACCCCCAGTTCATCCGCCCGCCTCTTGGCCCCCTCCTCATCAAACCAGGCCACCGCCCCGGGCACGGATACAGCGTTTTTACCCCGCAGTCCGTCGTGCTCCGGGGCCAGTATCAGGTCAAAACCACCCCTCAGGCCCCAGCCCGGATCCATAACGCAGACCGCCCGGGCCAGATTATACCTCTTAAGGAATAAACTGAGCCCCTTTGCCGAGGACCCCGTGCTCACCACCACCTCCCAATAGCGTCCCAAGACCTGTCTGGTTTTAGGCCCAAACAGGAGCCTAACCACCTGTTCCCCAAGCAGTAGAGGTAAAAACGGCAGAAGGTAGGAAAGAAATCGCTTCCACTTGCTTCCCTCCAGCTCCGATACCTCCACCTCATCTACCTCCACCGCCTTACCCGGGAAGGCCTGTCTAAGGGCAGAGACCACCGCCCGGGACTGGCGGAAGTGTCCGGGCTTGGAGTCCTTGAGGACCAAAACCCGGAGGTCCCAAGAGAACTTCCAGCGCTTGAAGGTCCAGAGGTACTGCTCCGGGTAACGCTTCACTACTGCCTCCAGTTGGGAGGTCATTCTCTGGGCAACCTCCTCGTCCGAAACATCGGGGCGCCAAGGCGGGCCCAAGAGGGTAAGGACAAACCGCCTTCCCTCGTAGCAGACCATCGCCCCCAGCAACCTCGCCCCCAGTTTGCGGGCGAACCAGATCGGTCCTTTCGGGAAGTAACAGCCCTTGGAGAAGAACCGCACCGGTATCCCATCCCTCACCCCGTGGTCTATCACTATACCCACCGCAGTCGTTTTCCCCTGCCTGAGGGCCTTCCGCTCGTCCCTGCCAACCTCCCACAAGCGTATCCCAAGTCCCTCTCTTCGCCGGGCCAACCAACGGGCCAACCACCTCTTCTGCGGGCGCACGAACACCCCGTACGAACCCACGATTACCTTCGCGTACACATTCGCCATCTCCCAATTCCCAATGTGCCCGGTGAAGAGGATGACCGGTATCTGATTGGCCCACTCCCGTACTGCAGACGGGGAGGGAACGAATCGGGTACGGGAGAACAGGGCCTCCTCATCCCAAGAAGCCAGTCTCAACCAGTCCCGAAAGAGCCTAAACAGGTGCAAGTAAAACCGCAACCTTATCCAGTTGAGGGCAAGAACTCCCTTTTCCGGGAAGGCGATCCTCAGGTTGCGCCATACCGTGTCCACCGCACCACCCCCATCACCTTATCCCAGAAGGCCTCCTGCCCCCAGAGGAACCTTATCTCCACCTCCACCTTCACCAGCCTCACCCCTGCCCGGGAGAACTCCTGGGAAAACCGCTTCAGCTTCACCCAGTCCTTCAGCGTCGTCAACACCGGCGTGCCCGCTCCCTTGGCAAGGGATATTATCCTCCTTACATCCCGACTGGAATAGCGGTGATGGTCCCCAAAAGGCACTCTCTCTTTCACCTCTATCCCCTTCCTCTCCAGATCGCGGAAGAAGGTCTCCGGCCGGGCAATCCCGCAGACCGCAACCCCTGAAGAGATCCCCTCCGGGATCCGCAAGTCGTACCTGCTGGCCACCACCAGGGGGCAGTATCTCTTTACCTCTTGGGCAAGGTCCTTTGCCAGATCCTCGTCTTCTACCTTGTTTATCACCACCACACCTGCCCGGCGCAGACTGGACAGGGGCTCCCTCGTCCATCCCCGCTCGGGGGTAATCAGGACTATGTCCAGATCCCTCTTTAGACGCCGGTACTGGAATCCGTCGTCCAAGACGACCACCTTGATCCCTCGCTTTTCCTTCAGGGCCCGCCGTATGACCTCCTCCCGCCGTCTGCCGATGTACACCGGCACCCCGGGGAGGGCCGTCTTCAGCATGGCGGGCTCGTCGCAACCCCAGTCCTCGGCAGAGACCTCTCTTATCCCATTTCCTTTGCACCTGTATCCCCGGCTGACCACCAGAGGGGAAAGGTTGTTCGTCTGGAGGTGACGGGCAATCAACTTCACGAACTCCGTCTTCCCCGTCCCGCCCCAAGACAGGTTCCCGACGCTGATGACAGGCACAGGCAATCGCTCGGTCTTAAAGACCCCCAGATCGTAGAGGAGGTTCCGCGCACCCGCACCCAACCAATAGAGTCTCTGGACCCACTCGCTATACACCCAACACCTCCTTGGCCACCCGCCGGGCCACTCCCCTATGCCGATCCACCACCTCTCTTGCCCTCCTTCCCATCTCATTCAGATCCGAGTTCCTTATCTCCTTCATCAGATCCTCCGGAGAGAGTACCACCTTCGCACCGCCCCTTTCCAGAAGCTCCTCACTTATCTGACGGAAGTTCCCCATATTCGCTCCGAAAAACACCGCCTTGGCCCAGTAGGCGGGCTCGAGGGGATTCTGCCCTCCCCGCGCAACCAGCGAGCCCCCGACGAACACCACGCTGGCCAACCGGTACAGTTGGGCCAACACCCCAACCCTGTCCACCACCAAGACATCCACACCCTTCGGATCCCCTTGCGAGTACATAGCCACCCGCCATCCCCGCATGCGCGCCTCCTCGGCCACCTCCCTAGCCCGTTCCACATGCCGGGGCGCAAGGATCAAGAAAGCCTGCGAGTTTTCCTCCCGGAGAGCAGCAAAAACCTCCAACAAAAAGGCCTCTTCACCGGGATGGGTGCTCCCCCCCATCAACACGAATCGCCCCTTAGCGATCTCCTCGACCTGCCCCAGATCCTGCACCGGGATCTCCAGATCGTACTTTAGGTTCCCTACCACCCTCACCTTCCTCGGATCTGCCCCCAGGCCCAAGAATCTCTCCCTGGCAATCTCGTCCTGACACAGCACCGCATCCACGAACCTGAGGACTCTATCCCGGATAAATCCCCGTATCCAGCGGTACCTCCGGAAGGCCCGGTCGGATATCCGGGCGTTGACTATCAGGATCCGCACACCCCTTTCCTTGGAGAGGCTTATCAGGTTGGGCCACAACTCCGTCTCCAGGAGGACCAATACCTCCGGCCTTACCGCATCCAGAAAGGCCCGCACCACCTGGGCAGAATCCCACGGGGCGTAGAAACTCACTCCGTCCCACCGTCGGGAGAGGTTCTCCATCCCCGTAGGCGTGGAGGAAGAAAAGACCACCGACCGCTCCGGATCCAGAGAGCGCACGGCCCTGGCCAATATCAGGCCCACATTCGTCTCGCCCAGGCTCACCGCGTGTATCCAGACCCTGCCCTCCTCTGGAGGCAGTTGAGGAGGCACCGACCTTCCCCGAAAGTACTCCTCTCCCCGGCCCCGCACCCACCTCAGATAGGGATAGGCCAAGATCCGCCCTGCGGAGTATATTCCGTCATAGAGTGCGTCCGCCCAAGACATCGCGCAGACCGTCCCCAAACAGGTTATAGCACATCACCACCCAGAAGATAACCACACCCGGAGAAAGTACCCACGGATACAGGTATATGTAAGTGATGTTCATCGCGGTGGAGAGCATGTTCCCCCAACTCACGAACGGCTCCTGTATCCCCAATCCCAGCATACTCAACGCGGACTCACCAAGTATGTATCCCGGGATAGACAGCGTCACCGCAACCACCACGTAGGAAAGGGTGTGGGGCAGGACGTGCCTTATCAATATCCCCAGATGGGACATCCCCAGCGCCTTGGCGGACAATACGAACGGCTGTTGAGAGATGTACAGCACCTGCCCCCGTATCACCCGCGAAAGAGAGGCCCATCCCAGAAACGACATGATTACCACTATCATAATGTACACCGCCCGGGAATCCATATCCAGCGGAAACACCGCCCGCAGACCCAACATCAGATAAAACCCCGGCACCAGCATCACCACCTCGCAGGCCCGCATCAGGATGGTATCCACCCACCCACCAAAATAACCCGCTACCGCCCCGATCAACATCCCCAGCAGAAACGATATCCCCGCGCCTATCAATCCCACCGAGAGGGATATCCTGCCCCCGTAGAGAAGCCGGGACAGGTAATCCCGCCCCCGGGCATCCGCACCGAGGAGGTACACCATCCCCTCCCCGTCGAAACCAAAGAGGTGCCCGTCCTTGAACCAGCGCAAGAACCACTTCCGCGAACGGTCCTCGGCGTAAACCGTCATACCGTCCTCTCCGACCTCCTTAACATAGGGATAAACGAACGGCCTCAGATACAGCCTCTTGCCGTCGGAGAACCTCAAACGGTGCGGTGGGCAGAAGGCCATCGTGCGGTCTTCCCGACGATAATCGTAAGGGGCAAAGAACGGGGCAAAAGCGCTCAGCAGATAAAAAAGAAGCAGGCCCATCCCGCCGATCCACAACCTCTTCACGCCACCACCCCCTCCCGCACCCGGGGATCCAGCCAGTAGAGCAGGATGTCGCTCACCAGATTACCGAATATAAGCATCACCGCGGACAGCATCAACCCTGCCATCACCAGATACACATCCTGAGACTGGACCGCGGAAAGGAACATAGTCCCCATCCCCGGCCAGTTGCAGATGATCTCCGTCAATGCCGCCCCGGACAATACATCCGCCAGTTGATAACCAAATATCACGATGAGCGGATGCAGGGCATTGGGCAGGGCGTGGTGCCAGAGGATGTAATCCTCGGGGAAACCCTTGGCCCGGGCGTTGAGGATAAACTTGGCGGACATCACGGCCTTAAGACTGCCCCGCACTATGCGAAACAGCCCTCCAATCGCCGGCAGGGATATTACCAGTGCAGGGATTATCAGGTGCCGGGCCAGGTCCACCCACCGCCAGAGAGTCGGAAGGTCCTCGTGCAGGAGAGAGTACATCCCGCCCAAGGGCAGGGCACCCGTCAGCATCGCCAGAAAAAGCAACACGAAGGCCAAGAAGAAGGTGGGAAGACACATAAACACGAACGCAGTTACGCTTATCACCGGATCCAACGGCCTGTACCTCACCGCGTACACCCCCGCCGGCAGGACCACCACCCACACCAGCACGAGCGAGACCAAGGACAGGACGAGCGTCGCCTTCACCCGACTGGCAATCACCTTGCCCACCGGGGCGTGGTAATAGAAGGAATATCCCAGATCCCCGTGGAGGAGGTTCCAGACCCACCACAGATACTGCTTGTAGACCGGCTCGTTCAGGTGATACTTCCTCTCCATCTCCTTTATCGTCTCCTCCGATATCTGGGGATTCAGCCGTAGAGAGGCAAAATAACTTCCGGGCAGGGCCCTCAACAACACGAACGACAGGATAGACACACCAAACAACAGGGGCAAAGCCCATAAGATCCGGGCAAGGATAATCCTCACAAGCATATCAATCTCGCCCCCGCCGATTCGAGGAGTTCCCGGGTGGCCCGATCGCAGGAGAAGTATATCACCTGCCACCCCTCCGACGATACCTGCCTCAGGAACTCCACCTCCGCCTTGAGCCTCTCCCAGTCAGAAAAGACAAAGGCATCGTCCATGATGATGAATCCCGGCTCATCGTAAACCCTCTCCAACAAGGCAAACTTAAACGCCAACAGGACCTGATGCCGTACCCCGGAACTCAACAGAGAGAAACGATATTCCCTTCCGTCCGCAAGGTGGAAGACGATGTCCCCACCCTCCACTATCACCCGTCGGACCTCCATCGCCCCCGCAGTGATCCTGCGCAGATAAGCGGTGAACTCCTCCGAACTCACGATCTGGGAGACCTCTCGAAACTGCTCCTTCCGAAACCTATCCAACACCCGCTTCCAGGCTACTCCGGAGACGAACCTCACCGAAAGGTCCTTTAACTCCTCCTCCACCGCCTCCAGTCTCTTCCTCAGGGCAACGAACAACCGCTTCAACGAGGTCTCCTCTACCCCGAGCCCGGCACTCAACGCCACCAGCGTCCTCTGGAGGCGATCCTTCAAGGAGGTCCTCTTCTGGTAGAGGTCCTCCAGGGCCTCCCTCAATCGCCTCTCCTTCTCGGGATCATAAGGTAGGTCCGTCGCCACATCCCCTGCCTCCTCCCGGGCAACACCCAAGCGGGAAAGTTCCTCCTGAATCTCCCTCGCAGATCTCTCCAACTCCCCTCTGCGCTCCTTCAACTCCTCGAGGTATCGCACCGGATCCCCCTCCACCAGAGAGGACAACTCCGCCTCACAGGCCTTGAGTCTCGTGCGGAGCCTCTCCTTTTCCTCCCGCACCGCCTGCTGGCGATGGTAAAGGCCCTCCAGTTCCTTTACGAACTCCCGCAGTTGCTCCCGAGACCCAAAGGACCTGCCGGTCTTCTCCTCTATCCAACGGGCGAACGAACCCCAACCCCGTCGGGACAGGACCTCCATCCCGACCCCCACCAATATCAACACCACGCCCAGCCAATCCCAGATCCCCCACATAACCGCCACTATCCCCACACCCAATCCCAAACCTACCCAACCCAGCCAGTCCAGGCCCTTTAGCGCAGGGATCCATCCCGGCAAGGACTCCGCCCGGGAGAGGACACTGCGCCACCACAACCAGTCCTCTTCCCTTATCTCCTCTTCCTCCCTCCTCCCCGAGCGCAGGAGCTCCTCCAACTGCCTCCTCTGAGAGAGCAACTGGGAGATCCTTTCCATCCTCTCCGTCGGTATAGAGGCGATTTCCCTCTGCACCTCTTCCAGGCGCAAGTAAAGTTGTCCCGCCAAGGCCCTCTTTGCCTCCTGTTGTGCAGACAACTCCCTCTCCAAGGCCGATATCTCCTCCTCCAGACCCATCAACTCCACGCCAGAAAAAGAAAAAATCTCCCTCTCCAGGGCAAGCAACCTCTCCCTCTCATCGAGGAGTTCCAGCCAGCGCCGGAAGGCACCCCTGCGGGCCCCCTTTATCCTCCCCCCGACGACATCCTCAACCCCCGTTCCCTGAAGGGGATTCCAATTCAACAGTTCCTGCGGAAGTAGCAGACCGGTAAGCATCTCCGAAAGAAGACCCTCTCGATAAGCCTCCCCCGGCCAGGAAAAGAGCAGGCGCAACCGCTGGGTATGCCCCCCTTTACTGGAGCGACCCTTAGACGGATAGGACCTGCGCACCAGCCTACCGTTCGCCTCCAACTCCACCCAGGCCGAGCCCACGAACTCCGGATCCCTGCGCAGATAGGCGAAGACTTCGTCCGGATCCTTTGCCAAGGACATCAACAGGGCCTCAAGGATGGTGGACTTCCCCGCGGAGTTCTCTCCCCACACCAGGGTCAAGCCTTCCGGGAACTCCAACTCCCGCGCCCCGATCGGTCCCCAGTTGTGTATCCCGATCCGCCTTATCCTCACCTCAACCTCGCCAAGGTATCGCGCAGGTCCATCATTCCTCGCAATACGATTTCTCCCTTATAGGCACCCCAGTGGACCGCGTCGTTCTCCTCCCCACACAGGCGATCCACCTCCTCCAGGAAGGCAGAGACCAGCGGGGCCACCCTCTCCGGGATGTCCACCGCAACCGCCGAGATCTCCACATCGGAGATCCCCTTTTCAGCAAAGAACCTCTCCGCCTCCTCACGCACCACCGCCTCGTCCGCAGAAACGCACTCCAAGACCACCTGCAAGTGTAGATCCCTCACCCAACCCCTTCGAGAAGAGAAGACCTTCTCCGTATCCCCCCATAGCCTCTTCAGGGCCTCCTCCAGTCGATCCATCCCCAAAACCAGAGCCCGATCCCTCCAGTAGAGCGGACCCACCTGCACCGGGACCCACTCGATCGCCCCGGACACAGGCTCCACCACCCCGTACCGCCTTGGCCCCAACTCGTTGCTGGTGAGAGGAAAGAGCGATCCGCAATAGAAAAGGTTCAGGTCGGGGTACTCCGGCCCGGAATGGATGTGTCCCAGGATGGATAACCTCGGACCCAAGGCCCTCACCTCCGCCGGAGTAATCGGGAAGTAGCCCTCGTCGTCGTAATAATCACCGGTATAGAGGACCTCCCCGTGGGAGATGAGGAGGTAATCCGAATCGATACCCAGCGAGCGCTTGGCCTCGTATAGGGCCTGGCTCATGCTCACCTGCGGACGATAAGGAAGAAGAAGAACTGGCACCTCCCAGCCCGGCAACAGGGTCGGACTATCCACCACCCGCACGTGCTCCAGACCGATAAACCGATCGGAAAGCACCCCACCCTTCAGGTCGTGGTTACCGATAAGGATCCAGATGCGCACATCCGGGAACTCGCCGAGGAGCTGCCTTATCCCCTCATACGGGAAGGGGGCAGAATCGCAGAAGTCCCCGGCAACGACCACCGTATCCAGCCCCCGCTCGCGAACGTCCTGCAGGGCCCACCGCAGGACAGAAAAAGGCCGGGCATCGTCTTGGGAGAGATGGGTATCAGCGAAGACGGCGAAACGCATCTACCGACTCATACAAAAACATCGGGGCGGCCGGATTTGAACCGGCGACCTCCTGAACCCCATTCAGGTGCGCTATCCAAGCTACGCCACGCCCCGATCCGCTAACTGAAGATTATACCACAAAATTGGTGCTTGAAAGACCTTCTGATGGCCCCCTCATACCGCGCTTCTCAGTCTAAGGGAAGCGCAACAAGACTAATCCGTCAGGATCGCCTTGGGCAAAGCCTTGCTTATCCCAGCCCGGCCAATAATATTACAAACGGTAACTTAGGCCTTGACTGAGACTCCCATAAAAGGCAAAACCACCGCACATCCCGGCCCACACCACAAACCTCGAAACTTCGCTTGTCAGCGCAGAGATTTCAAGGTACCATCCAGTTGTGAGAGAAAAAGCGAAAGAGAAGGACACGGAAATTCCCTTACTCAAGAAGTTCCCCGTCGTGAGGCTTATAGTAGCCCGGCAGGTGGGAAAGACCACACTCGCCCGCCAACTCGCAAAGGATGTCCCTTGGAAGGCCCACATGTTCGACCCTGAAAGTCCGCATGACCTTTCCCGTCTGGCAGGCCCAATGCTCGCCCTCAAAGGATTAAACGCCGCACCTTCATTTCACCAGCGCCTCATTGATCTTGGCCAACAGAAAATCAAATCCGTTCCTTACATAATAATCACGCAAATCCTTTTCCAAAAGAGAACCCAACGAAACCTTGTAATCCCTCTTTTTGAAAGACCTTGCAATCCTATCTAACTTTTGCAATACATCTTTATCGTCGGGAAGAGACAAACCTTGTCGCAACAAAAATTCTATGTCAAAAAAATCCCGTATCTCCTTTCTATCCACCGCAGCAGCGATCTTATTCTCTAAAGTCTGCTTCAATGTATGCACCTTGAGCGCAACCTGCCTTGTCGAATACGGGGAATACGCTATCCTCTGCTCAAAATCCCACGCCTTAGTCTCTTTCCGTATCTCTATCTTCAATCTATTTGGATAATTAGGACTCCGTACCTCTATAAGGAGTGAATAATGCTTATTTTTGCTATCCGTAATCTCAAAATCCCGAGATAGCCCCATTTTCATCTTCCTAAAGTAATCTCTAACATCCATAGGCTCTAAGGACCAGAAATCAAGGTCGATGGAATACCTTTTAAGCCCCCAACAAACCCTTAGCATCGTTCCGCCACCAAAGATTAATGGGCCAAGAAGTCTCAAACTATTTAATCTATCCAGAACCTCCATCTCAAACATCTCATGCTTGCGAAGATTGTACATATCTCTCAACTTCACCCCTTACCTTTTTGGGATACCTGCGACTGAAGCCCCTTAATTTTTTAATGTCAAATTTATCAAAATCAATAGAAGAGATGTCGAACCTGTATCTGCCCAGTAATGCCATATAGAGACTGTCCAAAAAGGCCTTCTCCGGCTCTGCTATAAAAAAATCACCTTTTCTGACAAACCCAAAATACAATTCACTCTTTATCTTGGTATAAATAAAAACGAAACCATCTATAGAGACCTCTTTTGTCCGCTTTTGGCTCACGGACTCTATAAAATCACGCAATACCTGCGTCGTAATTCCGTAGTACTCAAGAGCAGACATGAAAGACACATAAGAAGGAACCTGTATAATATTGGCAATAGCAAACCGCTCCTCCTGAGAAAGGCCCTGCCACACAGACCGCAGAATATAGAGATTCCTCTTTATCCGCAACAGGATTCCATACTTAACAAAACGATGCGCCTCAACCCTTGCAGAGGCAAGACTAATCCCTAACACCTTGGCTATATCCTCATAACCAAAATAAAGTTTACCAATCTTGTTTAACTTGTCATAATTAACCATGGCTATTGCCAAGCATATTTAATTAACAGTTTTGTTAACTAAGTATACCTTGCGTGAAATAAAACATCAACCCAAATTCCGTAGATAAAGTCCAGCAACAACCCAGAAAATCTTACCATTCGAAGAAGGATCTGGAAGAGACCTTGACGAAAAAAATTACATAGCGATATCGTTTAATCCACCTATCAGGGCACAGGTGAGACGGAAAAAGCTACTCACAAATTTTGGAGAAAACCGGGCGGCATAATGGAACTGCTAAAGTGCCTTGGCCACAAACCCGTCCATAAAGAAGTAAATGTGAAATGGACAGAGAGTGTGCCGGCAGGATTGTTTTTCCAGAAAAAAATGGACTTGACCGGGTATAATTTATCTAGAAGATGAATATACTGGAGGTGGGTAACATGTAAAGCATCAATGCATCTATGAAATGAGAAGGAGGTAAAAAATGAAGAAATTCCTCTTATTGGCGTTTGTGTTGATGTTACCAGGATGCGCAACGATGTTCCCACCAAGGCTCAAAGCAGGTAGAATATGGATGTACACACAGCCTTTAGCAAATTACGAAAAAGATCCGGACGTCAATTTCAACGACTACAAAAAGTTTTCTGTGCTCCCGCAAGCGGAAATTAATACAGAAATCAAAATGAATCCCATTATAGAGAAACAACTCTTATTTATGTTACGCAACTACTTCGAATCGCTGGGTTATTGTTATGTCAGTAATGTAAAAGACGCAGATTTTCTAATCGCTGTATATTATTCCAATGAATATAAATCTCAATATATTCCCCCTTCCTCCTATACTATACCTTGGTATATACCCACACAAACACAAACAACAGTTATTAATAGTTATAATACCTTTTCAGGAACAATGGGTTGCGATTATTTTTATGGGAGTGGCTCTGGATGGGCCACAGTTACAACTACAACACCGGGACACTATGTGCCAATGACAGTTACAAGACCTGGCCAATACATAGGGTCTTATTACCCCTATTTTTTCGTAGCTGTCATTGACAAGAATTCAAAGAAAATCGTATGGTCTGGTTCAGTAGTAGGTGCAACTTCCAATCCCGACATTCGGCTCTCAGCTCAGGTCCTATTCTCGTATTTATTTGGAATAAGAGAATCTAATTTCCCAACAAGTAATAGTCACAGAAATATGGACGATTCAAAAGACGGAGTCTTTGGTATGTTTGCTTACCCTTATACAATCGATGGAAACCATTTCTATCCCCAAATTCTTGCTGTTGCAGTAGGATCACCCGCTTATAAAGAAGGTCTAAAACCGGGAGACTTCATAATAAAAATAGATGAAGAAAGCACTTTAAATTGGCCTCTATCTCGGATACTAAATGCTGTGGACAAAAGCACAGGCGAATCTCTTGCTGTTACAGTTAAAAGACGAGATAACATACTTAATATCAATTTGATTGCGGAAAACGAGGCAACAGCGAGAAACCAATGGAAAGAGATAATAACATTTGACCAAAAATTTAACATAAGAAGAATAAAAATTCCAACAAGTAAACAAAGCAATAAAAATGTATACTCTCACTCTCCTATGTTGTAAATATTTCATAGCAATAACAAGAAAAACATCGGCTTCTCAATGCAAAATAAATTGTGCACTTTTGAATTGAAAAAAAGACCAATTCCCTATATTTTCAGGAAGAGTTTGCTAGCAACGAAGCATATTATCGATAACATTTACGATAATACCTTACTATTTGGTCCTGTATGAACATGTCCTAAAAATAAGTGGCATGATTCACTCCACTCACCCCAGCAGAAACCGACAGAAAGGAGAATCATCGTATTGAGAAAGGCATCTCACGCACTCAGCACACAATCAAGAAAAGTTGAAAATGGAGATAACTCCATGGATAGCCATAAGGGATACGGATAGATTCTCGTTTTCCCGGAGAAATGGACTTGACCAGCAAAACCCTTCCAAGTCCAAAAACTCCTATTACAAAAAAAAGACAATTTTGAACTTGTAACCGGATAGTAGTTGTATTCAAATCATGTGTTGCCTTGACCGTACGATCTCATATACTTATAGGTTTATGCTCTTGCTAAAACAAACACCAAATATTTTTCAGTTGCGAGCACATTTCCCGCAATATTTTAAGCAAAACGGCCTCATCAAGTTCTCAGCCAAAAGATTTCTCACACAGGATATCGTATCCTCGCTCAACTGGGCTAGGCTTTTATATTTCTCCTCTGAAAAATCCTGCATCTCCTTATGTAAATTGCCAAAGTATGGATCTGGCTTTAACCACCTTGCGAGGTGCACAAGATTTCTACTTTCCTGCAACCATTTGACCCAATCTTTCACAATGCCAAAATCTCCTACCCTCTCCTTAATTGGAATCCAATCCAACTCTTCCGCTATCTTTATTAGATCAGAAAAAGTAAATTCCAAAAAAATCCCTCGTTTTCGTTTCTTCCCACCTCTTCGTCCTTTGCTACCCTTATACTTTCTATATGTTTCGGTCCTTCTAACCTCCGACGCACGGACAAAACACATGCACAAAAGTGCTGCTTCTAAAAGCGCCCCGTATAGAATTAGCGAGGCAATATAACATTTATGTTTAGAACAGATTCTTGCTTCTTTCTGAAACCTATCCATAATGTCCATGGCTAAATCGAGATTGTACATCTCTAATCCTCACCGCGACGGCCTAATAGGGTCATAATTAGTTTAATCTGTCTAAATTTGTTTCTAATCACCAAATCTTCTGTATTTAGACCATTCTTCCTATCTGCTTAGGCACTGTCCTAACACGCTCAGGGCAAATCAAGCCATACGATCTCCCCACTCACCTCAACAAGAGCCAACAGAAAGAAAAGTCATCAGGGCTAAGACAATGCTAGCACGCAGGTAGCTGGTTTACAAGCATTCGAATTGGGTGTTATAAAAAATTGCGGCTACGAGAAGAAGATGCCTGTTTATTTACCTTGAAATTGCTGATGACAAGTTGCAGTAGTTCATCCATTTCTCTCGCACCTATCCCTCCGAACTTATTATCCCTTTTGCCCCCCCTCCGTAGTTCCCAATAATACACTAACACCCAACAAATGCAGGTTCAAGGAGGTTCAGGTTTTCACCCCTAAGTCGGTGGGGGCGCGGCCGAGGGATTGGAGCAGGGATATGGCCTCGTCTATCTGGGTCTCCAGTTTCTCATCGCGCCACGCACGGTTGGGGTATATGGCGTAGGACCTGCGCTGGTGTATGGGGGTGATGTTCAGCATTATGGAATTCGCCCCGGCCATCAGCCCGCGTTCCCGGGCCTTGGAATCCAAGGTCTCGAATGCGGTGGTGACCAGTATCCTGCCTTGGCGGTAGTCTGCCATGCGCATCACTGCCAGGGTCTTCAACATCAACTCTGGATCAGGGGGTCTGGCCTCTGCAAGTGGGGTGTCTTGATGGGGTATAAACGGTCCGAACGAATACATCTCCGCGGACAACTCCCGGGCGAGGAGGATGTCGTTGACGATGTCCTCCAAGGTCTGTCCGGGCAGGCCCACCAGGGCCCCGGTGAAGACGAGGAAGCCTATCTCCCGGGCGTGGCGGATGTGCTCCAGCCGACTGGACAGTTCCTTTCCGGGGTGGAGTTCCCGGTACAGGGCGGGATTGGAGGTCTCAAAGCGCATCAACAGGCCCCTTGCCCCTGCCGCAAAGAGGGCCTCTAATCCCTCCAATCCCACCTCTCCGAAACTCACGCAGAGAAAGACGCTGCGCTCCTCCAATATCGCCCTTACCAGAGAGACATAATAATCCAAGGGCAGGCCTTCTCCGGACTGGAGCACCAGGGCCTTGAAGCCATAACGGTCTATTGCCGAGAGCGCCAAGTCCTTTACCTCTTCGACGCTCATCTGATAGCGAGGCAGTCTTCGGTTGTGCACGGAGATCCCGCAGTACTTGCAGGCGCAGGTGCACCGGTTGGAGACCTCTATTATGCCGTGGACGCAGCAGGAGTTACCGGTGTACTTGTGTCTGAGGAAGTTCGCGGAGCGGTAGAGGTATTCCAGATCCTGCGGATCTTCCAGGTGGATGAGGTACAGGAGGTCGTCCCTATCCAGGTCCTTGCCGTAAAATGCCTTGTCTAATATCCTCAAGAGGCGCTGGTTCTGGGTGTGGGCCTCAGGGGCGCGGGACAAACTAAGGTCCAGCTCCTGAAGGCGGAAGAAGCTCTCCTTCCACAGGTCCAGAACGGACTCCGCGTAATCCGGAGGGAGTGTCTCTATGACGTACCCGCCCTGGGCGTATACGTAATCTCCTATGCGGACCTCGTCGAGTTCGTTGATCGCTAGTTTCTTTTCTCCGAAGTAATCTATGAGGACCCGGTTCTCTCCTACGAAGGCCTCAACCTTACCGGGTATGGCATAACACATGGACCTTCTCCTTACTCCTCGTATTCAAAGGAGTCCAATATCAAGGTCTGACCTTGCGCGGGCTCTATCTCCACCCCGCAACCTTCAAAGAGGTCCTTCTCGTCGCAGTTCTGAAGATAAAACCTGACCACCTCGGGATCTATCTCGGAAAACTCCCCCATCTTTATCCGCACCCGGGTAATCCTCCTTGCCCCCAGCTCCCTTGCCCGCTTCACCAAGTCCTCAACCAGCGCCTTAACGAACTTGATCTCGTGCATCTCTTTCCCTCCTTGTTCTTGCTATGCTCTCGGCAATGCGCCTGCCCGCAGAGACCACCTCGGATGATATCTCTTCACCGAAGCCCATCTTGGCAACTTGTACCCCTAAAAAGCGGACCTCCATGTCCGGACGATCCAACTTTACCATAGATATTACCACTGGCAGGGGGATGCTGTGGGTGCTAAGGGTGAACAGGGACAACTCCTCCTCGGATACAAACTGCACCTCTCCTGCCTCTCCACCGAAGTCGGCTGCGTCTATCACGAGCAGTAAAGAGGCGTCGCTGTTTACTATTGGATCAATGAAGTTCTCGGGGGTGGTCCCTGCGGAGAATACTGAGAGCCCCTCTTCCTCTTTCAGCAGGTCGGCGACGTAACAACCTATACCGTCGTCCATCCTATAGGGATTGCCTATTCCCAGGACGGCGACGGATCTGTGGCGGTTGAGCAGGTCAACGAGATCTCTTTCCCACGAACTTGACATCTAAGAAGTGGGTTGAGCAGGATATGCAGGGATCGTAGGCGCGAACGAGCATCTCCAACAGGAGGGTTATCTCCTCCTCGCTGTTGTCCAGTATCTCGGGAATGAGTTTCTTCATGTCGTGTTCGATGTTGTTGAGGTTCTGGTTGGTGGGGATTATGCAGTTTGCCCCTACGATCTTACCCTGATCGTCTATCTCGTACTCGTGGAAAAGGACACCTCTGGGGGCCTCTACCGCACCTACCCCCCGGCCTGCCTTTACCGGGATGGTGCCCCTCTCGTTCAAACCGACGGAGACCTCCTCACTGTAGTCTATACCGTTCTCGAGAAAGTTCTTTACTATCGCTATCGAATCCTCAACGCAGTGCACGCACTCTATCAATTGGGCAACAGTATTCAAGTAGGGATTGTGATTCGGCACCTTGAAGCCCAAGGCCTCGGCAGCCTCCTTTGCCCGGGGATGGAGTTTGTCGAAGTTGAGGTTCAGGCGGGCCAGGGCCCCCACCATGTAACTTTCCCGGGAAAGGCGGGTGTGCTTGGCAGTGGAGTGGGGGACGATGAACTCGTTGGTTATCTTTCGGTATTGGTGCTTGTGCTTTCTCACCCCGTCGGTGGAGCCGATGTCTCCGTCCAGCAACGGATACTCCTCGTCGTCCCTCACCAAGGCAACGTATTCGGTCTCTCTCTCGAACTCAGGGAACTTTATCCCCTTGAACAATTCAACGGTGGCGTCTACATCCAGTTTGAGGTCTTCCAGCATCCGGAGCATCGACTCCAGCTCGTGTCTTCTCGGGAGTTTCGTAAAGCCCCCTATCACGGTGGTGATGGGGTGAATGTGCCGTCCGGCTATCAGCTCGCAGACGTCGTTGACGCACTTCTTCATCTTCAGGGCCCTGCGGACTACCTTCTCGTGAGTCTCCAAGAGGGGAACGAAGCTCTTTACCCGCATCAGATCCGGCAGGACCAGGATGTAGATGTGGAGTATGTGGCTGTCGAGCATCTCCTGATGTAGCAAGAGGCGCCGGAGTTCCCTCGTCTGGTGAGACGGGGTTATCCCCAAGGCGTCCTCTGCTGCCTGTATGGAGACCAGACTGTGGGCACAGGAGCATATACCACAGATGCGAGAGGTGATGTGCTGGGCCTCAAATATGGAACGCCCCCGCAACATCGCCTCAAAGAACCTCGGCGATTCTATTATCTCCAGTTTGCACTCCTTTATGGTGCCTTCTTCCACGTCCACGACGATGTTGCCGTGGCCTTCCACTCGGGTGAGGTACTCGACGTTTACCTTTACGCTCTTGGGCATATCACTCCTTCTCCTGCGGTTGGATCTCCTTGGCCCGATTGTACATGTTAAACTTGTTTATTATCCACTCCAAAGGAATCCCGTATCTCTTTAACACCTCCATCTGGGCGTTCTTGTTGGGGTTGGATACCATCCCCCGACAGCCATAGCATATGTTCCCGTTGTTCGTGCACCAGCTGTTGCACCCCGCCCGGGTTATGGGGCCAAGACAGGTTATACCCTTATCGTACATGCACTCGTTCTCGTTGAATTTGCATTCCACACACACTGCATAATCCGGGACCTTGTAGGGCAACCCCTGCAGGACGCACTTCAAGACCCTCACGAATTCGGGGATGTACACCGGACAGCCCGGCACATAATAGTCCACCTTCACCACCTGATCCACTGCCATGGTGGGTACGGTGTCGAACCAATCCGCCTTGTCCTGATACACGTACCGTTTCACGTCCTCCAGATCAAAGTCGTTCTTCATCCCGTTTACTCCACCGGTGCAGGCACAGGCCCCGTAGGCGATGAGGATCTTGGCCTTCTCCCGGATTTTCTTTATCCTCTCTATGTCGTGGTGGGTGGTGATGCTTCCTTCTACTACTGCAACCTCGTAATCGCCACCCCTCTCGGACATCACCTCGCGGAACTCCACCAGTTCTATCCGATCCAGTAGGTCTACCAAAAGGTCCCCCATGTTGGCCACCTGCAATTGGCAGCCTTCGCAACAGGCGAAGTCGAAGAATGCAACCTTTACCTTTTTCATAGCGCCTCTAGGTTATCCTTTATCTCGTCGTAAGAAAAGACCGGTCCGTCCTGACAGCAGTAGTAATTGCCTATCTGGCAGTGTCCGCACTTGCCGATCCCGCACTTCATGTGCCTTTCCAACGAGACGATGATCTGCTTCTCGGGGATCCCCTTCTTGAGTAACTCTTTTATTACGAAGCGGTACATAATCGGCGGTCCCACCACCACCGCAAAGGTGCGCGTGGGATCCAGATCCACCCCGGGTATCAACGAGGTAATCAAGCCTACATTTCCTTTCCAGTCGGGATCGGCCCGGTCTACAGTACAGGAGAAGTCCACGTCTATCCTCCGGGCCCAACTCTCCACCTCGTCTTTGAAGAGGATGTCCTTCGGACTACGACATCCCAAGAGGATGTGCACCCGCCCGAAGTCCCTACGGTTGTCTATCACGAAGTCCACTAAGGACCTCAGGGGGACCAGACCCAAACCACCGGCCACAAACAAGAGGTCATTACCCTCAAGGATCCTCACTGGAAAGCCCCTGCCAAACGGACCGCGTATGCCGACGGTGTCTCCCACTTCCAGACGGTGGATCGCACTGGTGACCTTACCCACCTTCCTCACCACCAGTTCAAAGTATCCCTTCTTGGTGGGAGAAGAGCATATGGATATCGGGGCCTCGCCCACCCCGAATATGGAGACCATCACGAACTGGCCGGGCTCGTGGTCGAGGTCCGGCTCGTCCCTCAACATCAACTTAAAGTACTTTTCGTGCTCGGTCATCTGTCGGACCTCGCACACCTTTGCCTCTTTCACCAGATACGGGGAATCTACCAGCTGCAACCGCTTCATACCCCAGCCCTTTCGGCTATCAAGGCCTTTATCGTCTCCTTTATGTGGATCTGGGCCATGCAGGCCCGGGAACACCTCCCGCAACCGGTACAGAAGAACCTGCTGTACTTGGCAAGGGGATACTTGAACTTGCGCAGGTACCTGTGCCTCTGCCGGCCACTGCGCTCCTCGCGAAAGCTCTCTCCTCCCGCCACCTTGGCGAAGTCCTCGTTCTGACAGGAATCCCAGATGCGGAACCTCTCACCAGTGCGCAGGTCCAGGTTTATCTCGTCTATCACGTCGAAACAATAACAGGTGGGACAGACCGTGGTGCAGTTCCCACAGGAGAGACACCGCTCTCCCAGCTCCTCCCAGACCCGGGCATCCTCGCAATTGGCGAACAGATCCATCAGCTCCGGATGGGAAAGGTCTATGCCTGTGTCAAATGCGGACCTTTTCTTTTCCCTGAACTCCTGCAAGCGTTTCAGGTCCTCTCCTGTGGCCTCAGTGAAGACGCCTATGGAACGGACGATCTCCTCCCCAACCTCTGTGTTCACATGAATCAGGTGATAATCTCCCAGATCGCTAAAGAAAAGGTCGTAACCTCCCTTAGGGAGGTGATTGTCCATCAGGGCACAAAGGGCGTGCTCGTCGCAGTAGTCCCAGCACTCCATGCCGATGATTATGAGTTTGTTCTTTCGAATCAGGTAATTCACGTCCCGGGGCCTTTCGGAGAAGACCATGTTTAGGCACTGTATCCCCGCCAGGTCGCAGGTCCTGACGCCAAAGATGACTACCTTCTCGTACTCCATCACCGCCTTCTGGCGCTGAGCAACCGCGTCGTATTCCAGTATTGTCTCCCTTTGAGGGAAGAAGTACTTTTTCGGTGGGATTATCGTAGGGATGTACTCCTCTGGGGAGGCGATCTCGTCGGGAGAAGAGATGCGAGCGAAGACGAAGCTTTTTTCTCCCCGCTTCACTGGAGCGACCACCTGATAACGCGAGGTCAGGGCCCCGACGAACTCCCTACACTCGGTCTTGTTAAGACGATAGTACTGATCCATCACTGCTCCAACAAATACCTTCCTATGCTAGGGCTTCGCTTGGCCAAGGCCAAGAGGCCGGCCCAGAAGCCGATAACTCCAGCGGTGATGAGAAAGCCCAAGAGTATGTCCTTCTGCCACTCATCCGAGACGAGGAGCAGCTCCCCGTTGTAGAGGTGGTCTATCACCCCGAATGCGCTTGCCCCGTAGAGCATCAACACCAGCCACCACAACCTTGCGGTCTTCTTCTTGCGCCACTTGGCGGTGGCTATCACCGAAGCGATCAACGGGACCGTATAGCACATCCTCGACCTCCTTATTTGTTACTGTTTTCACAAAGTATATTAGCAAATCCTGCGCTCTTGTCAAGAGAAAATACAATCTTTTCGTTCGCCCCCTAACCGCAGGTCTTCTCAAAAGGTTATTTACCCCAGCCGAAGAGCTCGTTTATCGACCAGGGACTATATCGCCAGCCCGTACTTTTCTATATTCGCCTGAGCGACCTTGCGGACCTCTTCCAAGACCTCGGGCTCCTTTAGCAGGTGTCTGAAGCGCCCCTGCAGTTTCAGGTACTCCTCAACGGGCTTTACCTTCACCTTCCTAACGGAGACGACCTTGCCGTTCTCGTACTCCACCAAGGGATAGAGGCCGGTCTCCACTGCCAGTCGGGCAATCTCCACGGTGAGACTTGGATCGTGTCTCCAACCCAACGGGCAGGGTACGTGTATCTGCAGGAACTTTGGCCCTTTATACTCTAAGGCCTTCTTCACCTTTCTCTCAATGTCTGCCGGATAGGCGACCGATGCACTGGCTGCGTAGGGTATGTTGTGGGCAACCGCTATCTCCAACAACGGCTTCTTGGGCCGGGGATTCCCGTGTGAGCGTTTACCTACCGGTGAGGTGGTAGTATTGGAATCCAATGGGGTCAACCCACTCCTCTGGACACCAGTGTTCATGTAGGCCTCGTTGTCGTAGCAGACGTAAAGGATGCCGTGTCCTCGCTCCAACATCCCAGAAAGGGCCCCCATGCCGATGTCCGCGGTGCCTCCGTCACCACCCTGGGCAATGACCTTCACTTCGTCTATCCTGCCGAGGTATCTCAACGCTGCCTCTATACCCGAGGCAACCGCTGCGGCGTTCTCAAACAAGGAATGGATCCAGGCCACCCTCCAGGCACTCTGCGGGGCCTTAGTGGTAAAGACTTCCAGACAACCCGTGGCGTTGGATATGATCGTCTTCGGCCCGGCTGCGTTCGCTACTATTCTCGCTGCGATCGCCTGACCACAACCTGCACAGGCGGTGTGTCCCGAAGCCAATAAGTGCCTTTTCGGATCCGCTACTACTCCTGCCATATTATGCCTCCAAGAGTTTCTCGTTGAGTCCGATAAACCGGCTCTCTCCTTCGTCCTTCTCCACTTCCTGGAATATTTGCCTTATCTGAGCAGGGGATATGTCTCTACCTCCCAATCCGACGGTGAAACTGTTCACTTTGGCATCTGCTCCCTTCTTATAAAGCAGGGATGCCACCTCGGAGAACAACGGGCTGTCCGCACCCAAGGAAACCGCCTTCTCTACCACGCCTACGTACTTGGCCCCTTTGAGTGCCTCGTATATCTCGTCCTTGGGGAAGGGACGGTAGGTTATGATCTTTAACACGCCGACCTTCTCACCCTTTTCCCTTAGTTCGTCAACCACATCCTTTATGGTGCCTACCAACGATCCCATGGCCACGAGCACCTTCTCCGCATCTTCGACGCGATAGGCCTCTACCAAGCCCCCAACCTTACGACCAACCACCTGAGAGTAGGCCTCGGAGGCCTCCTTTATCACCCCCAAGGCGTCCTCCATCGTCTTGGCTATGGCGTAGCGGGTCTCCATGTACACATCGGGTGCGCCCAAGAGCCCCATGCTCTTGGGGTCGTCCGGATCCAGTTTCACCACCGGATCCAGTGGTGGCAGGAACGACTGCACCTGATCCTCTTCGGGCATGTCCACGACCTCAAAGGCGTGGGTAAGGACATAGCCGTCTATCCCGACCAGGGCCGGCAGGGAGATCCGCTTGTCCTCGGCCACTTTATAGGCGATCACGTGGAGGTCTATGGCCTCCTGTATGTTCTCAGCGTAAAACTGGATCCACCCGCTGTCCCTTACGGTCATGGAGTCCTGATGGTCGTTCCATATGTTTATCGGGGCGGACACCGCACGGTTGGCACAGGTCAGGACCACTGGCAGGCGCATTCCCGCTATGTTGAACAGGACCTCCGCCATCAACAGGAGCCCCTGCGAACTGGTCGCGGTGTAGACGCGCACACCGGTTGCGGAGGCACCCAGGACCACTGAGGCTGCGGAGTGCTCGCTCTCCACATTGATGAACTCCGCATCTAATTCCCCATCCGCAATCAGTTTTGCCAGGCCCTCCACGATGTGGGTCTGGGGGGTAATGGGGTAGGCAGAAATCACACCTGGTCTGCACTTGGCGATTATCTCAGCGATCGCGTGAGATCCCTCTACGAACTTTTTCATATCTGTTCTCCTTCATCTACCATCTCTATATCCTTCTTAGGGCAAACATAAGCGCAAAGACCACACCCTTTGCAGAAATCGTAATCCGCTATGTAGGTGTTCGGTCCATTACCGGAGATACACCCTTCTGGGCAGATGATAAAACACATATTGCAGGCAATGCAGTTCTGCTGTAAGAACTTTGGTTTTTTAATGCTCCTCCAAGATCCCGTCTTGTTCTCTTCACTGGATCCCGGAAGACCTACCAGGATATTTACCGGATACATGTCCTCCTCCTATCCCCTTCAATAATTCTCTTTTACGTAATCGAATCCCTTCTTAACCGCCTCTTTGTTCTTCTCGGCCACCTCTCCCTTGCCGGCAAACCTCTCCTCTATTGCCTGCAGGAGGTGATCCAGTTCCACCTCACCGGTGGCAGCAGCAAACGCCCCCAGGATCACCGTATTTCCCAAGGGCCGTCCGATCACCTCTTGGGCTATACGGCTGGCGGGGACCCCGAATATCCTTTGGTTCTCTCCTGGGAGGGAATAATTGGAAAGGTTCTCTTTGGAATCGTCGATGATAACGACCCCCTCCGGCTTCAGCCCGTAAAAACAGTCGTAGCCGTAGGTGAGGGTCTTATCGACGATCAACACATAGTCCGGTTCGTAGATCTGACAGCGGAGGCGTATCTGTTTGTCGTCATACCTCAGGAACGCGTTCATCGGCGCACCCATGCGGGCAGCACCAAAGTAAGGGAATGCGTAAGCGAATCTCCCCGAGCGGAAGATAGCACTACCTAATATACCAGCGGTGGTGATTGCACCTTGACCTGCTCGGGCGTGGACGCGGACCTCTTTCATTTGTATCCTCCTATTCTAAGGTCTACCACCTAAAAGCGGGAAGTTATATTCTACAACTAATGTCCGCCTTCGGCAAGCAAAGAGGTTTCGTCATTAGAATACCTTGAACACCTCCTTCTTGGCCCCGCAGACCGGACAGAAGTCCGGGGCCTCACCCTCGACGGTATATCCGCACACCGGACAGACGTAGACCTTACCCAATTCCACATCCTTTCCTTCCTCTGCGACCGCCTTCGCCTTCTTGTACATCTCGGCGTGGATCTTCTCCGCCTCCAGGGCATAGAGAGTGCTCCGTTCGGCCCCCTTTTCTTCTTGAAACCTCGCCACCTCGTGATAAACAGGATACATCTCTTCCACCTCAAAGGTCTCCCCGTCGATGGCCGTCTGGAGGTTCTTGACGGTGTCCCCGATACCGGCCAGCTCCTGAAGGTGGTTGCGGGCGTGCACCAATTCCGCATAGGCGATGGCCTTGAATAGACGGGAGATGTTAGCCTTGCCCTCCTTCTCGGCTATCTCGGAGAAGATGAGGTACTTCATGTGGGCCTGCGATTCACCGGCAAAGGCAGAAGACAGGTTGGCTGAAGTCATCTTGTGCATAATCAACCTCCTTGTTTTAATATTACCTGCGCTATCTCCTCAGGGTCCACCATCCTACCCAGACCGCTATCCCCGCTGGCAAGGGCACCGGTCGTCGGGCCTATGAACTGCACGCCCCACGAGCTCAACCGCTGAACCGCGGACTGCACCTGGGGAGATCCCCACATCTGGGAGTGCATCGCCGGGGCAATCCAGCGGGGTTTATCGCTCATCGCCAAGAACAGGGTAGTAAGGAGATTATCCGCGATCCCCCAGGCCAGTTTGCAAAGGGTATTCGCGGTGCAGGGTGCAACCACCAAGGCCTCCCCCCACTTCGCCAGGGGTATGTGGTACCCATCATTGACAAGGGCCTCGGGGAAGAGGTCCACATAGACCCCATCCGCCCCTAGGGCGGAAAATAGCTGAGGAGAAATCAGTTTCGTCGCTGCGGGAGTAAAGACGACCTTCACCCTGCAACCGCTGGAGAGCAGGGCTCGAAGCAGGTGTGCAGACTTGTACACCGCCACCGACGAGGTGAGGCCCAATATTATCTTTGCAGACATCAGTGAATGCTCTTTTCGACCATACGGTGCAAGGCCTCGGTGGTTGCTGGTCTGGCCAGCGGACGACCGGTGTTGCGAGACTCCTCGGAAAGGATGAGCGCCAGTTTACTGGCCTTCACCACCGTCTTGTAGATCTCTCTAGTAGCCTCCCAGATCTTGGCCTCTATCATAACCCACACCTCCTCACCTGGACGCTTTTCTCGGGGAGGTGGGACTTGAACCCACGACCTCCTGCTCCCAAAGCAGGCGCTCTAGCCAAGCTGAGCCACTCCCCGGAGCAGTTGCTTCATCCCGGTAAACAATAATGATACCATAGATGCCCAACTATTAGCAACTGACCCCTACCTTCTCCAGAAACCCCACGACTGCGGACCTGACCTCCTCCACCGCCTTGTCCAGATCGTCGTTCACGATCACCACATCGTATTCTTTTGCCGATTCCATCTCTTCGTGGGCGATCCCTAAGCGCAATTCCAGGTCCTCTCGGGTTATTCCCGGGCGCTGAGAGAGACGCCGTTTCAGCTCCTCCTCGGACGGGGGCATCACGAATATGGTAAAGCTGTCCTGAGGGTACAGGTTCTTTATGTACCTGGCCCCCCTCACGTCTATTATCAACAATGCCACTTTCCCCTTTTCCCATATCTTCTCCAGCTCCCGGCGGGAAGTGCCGTAGAAATTGCCAAATATCTCCACCCATTCCAAGAAGTTTCCTGCGGAGAGCTCCCAGGCGAACTCGGTCTTGCTTACGAAGATGTAGTCCTCCCCCTCCACCTCCCCCGGACGAGGAGGACGGGTGGTATAGGTGGGCACGCGCTCCACGCACCTGCGTATCTCGGGGAACTCCAGCAGTTTCTTGCCTATGGTCGTCTTACCCACGCCCGAAGGCCCTGATATTATGATGAGTTTACCCTTACTCGACATTCTGTACGACCTCCCTTATCCTGTCCACCACCATCCGCAACTCCAGGGCGTACTTTGCCACCCTGGCATCGGCGATCTTTGCCAGCATAGTATTGGCCTCTCTCATTATCTCCTGGGATATAAAGTCCAGGCGCTTGCCCTTGGCCCCAGTTTTTTTCATTTCAATTAAAAACATATCTATATTCATTTTCAATCGTTTAAGTTCTTCGTGCACGTCCTTTCTTTTGTAACCGCTTTCTTGATCCTGCAGAAAGAAACCCTGTTTATCCAGCGCAGAGATCCTCCTTGCTATGCGGGAAAAGAGGACCTCTACCTTGGAGATCAATCTGCGCACCACCTTCTCCATCCGAATCCCTTCTTTATGCCGAAAAACGTGGAGTCCACGTAGAGCCTTTTGGAGGGCCCTCTTTAGATCGGGGACGATCTGGGAGGGATTCTTTAGCGAGGTAGAGATGAGTCCGGGGACCGCCATAGCATCTGCTACAGAAAGGGTCCCTCCTACCCCTATCTTGGTCAATTCCCTCTGCAGGCTCCTCCACAGACCGTAGTTTATGATAACAGCGTAATCCACCTGCCGGGGTCGAACGAAGACGTCCACCCGGATATTGCCCCTTTGAACACCCGAGCGGTGGACCTCTTCCCTTACAACCGCCTCCCACTCAGGGAGCAAAAACCCACCCCTGACGCTGATGTCCAGCCCCTTGGAATTCCAAGAGCGTACCTCTATCCTTATGGAGGCACGGGGGCTTTCTACCTCTCCTACCCCGTATCCGGTCATCCCTACAAATACCGCCTTGCTTCCCATCTCCACCTCCTATGTTCCACGTGGAACATCGCCCCCCATTCCATGGGCCTGAAAAAATGTTCCACGTGGAACATTCAGGCCCAGACCTTATGGACCCGGCTACCCTCCACCTGCGTCCGGGTCGGATACAGGTCTATTATCAATTCTTCCGGGGAAAACCAGAGTTTTATCTCCTTCTCCGCGTTCTCCGGGCTGTCGGAGACGTGAACAACGTTCTCGTAGACGCCTTTCGTGGTGATCCTCCCGTAGGCCCCCCGGATAGTGGTGGGGTCTGCCTCCTCGGGGTTGGTCTTGCCCGCCAAGGCCCGGAGTTTGGATATCGCGTCCTCCCCGTAGTACACCAAGGCGATCACCTTGTTCCTGCCGTGCTGTTTTCCGCAGATGTAGTCTATTACATCCTCAAAGAATGGCTTGTCCCTCAGGTGGGCGTAGTGGGTCTCGGCCAACTCCCGTGATACCTTCACCACCTTGGCCCCAATTATCTCCAGCCCGGTGGAGGATATCCGGCTGAGTATGTCCCCGGTCAGGTTCTTCTGCAGGGCATCCGGCTTAATTAGGACTAACACCGCCTCTTCCATTGCTATGCCTCCTTCCTTCCCTCAACATATCCACCAACCTGTCGAGGTCCGCCAGAGAATAATACTCTATTATCAGCCGGCCCCGATTCTTCTTAGCATTGTGGTCCAACTGCACCTTTGTCCCGAGGAGGACCTGTAGGCTCTCCTCCAAGCGCTTCACAAACGGATCAGGGCCGTTTATCTCCCGCTTTATCTCCCTCACGCTGACCCTCTTCTCTACCACCAACTCCGCTCGCTTGCGGATCTCCTCTGGAGAAGGTGCACCGCTCATTATCTCCCTTGCCTGGGAGAAGGTGATCTTCCCCTCCGCTATCCGACTCTTCACATCTTCGGGCAAGGTCAAGAGGCGAAGGACATTGGCAATGTGGGAGCGAGAGAGACCTAACAGGCGGGCCAGATCCTCTTGGGAGAGCCCAAACCTGTCCATTATCGCCCTGTACCCCTCGGCCTCCTCTATCGGGGACAACTCCTCCCTTTGGAGGTTCTCCACCAAGGCCAACAGGGCCATATCCCTATCTTCCACCTCCCTGACAAGGGCCGGACAGGTATCCCAACCGAGACGCCTTATCGCCCGGAGCCGTCTCTCCCCAGCGATCAACTCAAAACAATCCTTTTCCCGATTGTGTCTCACCACCAAGGGCTGAAGTAGCCCGTTCCGGGAGATAGACTCGGCCAGGGAGGTGATCTCTTCTTCCGGAAAGGTCTTTCTGGGTTGATAAGGATTGGGAACTATCTTCTCAACGGGGATGGATCGGGTTATACTCCCCGCAGGAACCTCGTCTCCCGACATCTCCCCCAACAAGGACGCAAGCCCCCTCCCTAAGACTCTTTTTGCCATACTTACCCCCCTTCTTAATGTTCCACGTGGAACATTCTACACCTTAACCACCGGTCAAATTGGGAGCTGGTTTCCGATCCGGGCAGTGTTCCACGTGGAACATCTAAACACGCCTCACCTCCCATACACAAATGTTCCACGTGGAACATCCGCCAAAACCCCTATGACTGATTGTAGCACAGTTTCTCCCCGAAATGAAGATGTTCCACGTGGAACATAGACTATCACGACGGACCTACTCCGAGCATTGTTCCACGTGGAACACTCGATCCGAGCATGGTTTCTATCTTTCCCAACCCGTTCCACGTGGAACACCCGCGCTGTTCATAAAGTTTACACTTCGGCCGTACTCTCGTATGCCCCACATGTTCCACGTGGAACATACCTATGCATTAATGCGCATCAACACGGCAATCTACATATATGTTCCACGTGGAACACCTCCATAGGCCATCCGTAGAAACGCGACACGATCGTTCCACGTGGAACACTGTCAAGAAAGTTTACACATGAAAGGTCCGTACCCGTGTGGCATTACATGTTCCACGTGGAACATGTGGATCGCACCGCTTTTCCCTAGGACGGCATCATGAGCCTCTATCATCTTGGTCCAGGATGTATGTTCCACATGGAACAGTATCAAAAAGCTTTACACCCCTAGTCCAGCGTCAACAAGTCTCCCAGCCCATCGAATGTTCCACGTGGAACATCTCAGCAAGCGTGCTAGGAAGTTGCACCCAGGAATGTTCCACGTGGAACATCCACTTCAGGCAAGTTCTGTCTTTAGGCCGAGCCGACCGCAGACCTCTAAGGCAAGTGACCGGTAGGCCGTAGCACCTGCAGACTTGGGATCGTAGGCCAGTATAGGCAGGCCATAACTGGGGGCCTCCCCTAACCGGACATTCCTGGGTATCAGGGTGTGAAAGACCTTATCTTTAAAGAACCGTTTGACCTCGTCGACCACCGATGCGGACAAATTCGTCCGGGCGTCCACCATGGTAAGCACCACCCCCAACAGGTCCAGATCGGGATTAAGCCTCTCTCTCACCAACTTTATAGTATTCATCAACTGCGCCAATCCCTCCAAGGCAAAGAACTCCGCCTGCACCGGCACCAATACCTTGTCCGCACACACCAGGGCCATGACCGTCAGCAGGCTCAAAGAGGGTGGACAGTCCAGTACTATGAGATCAAAGGCCTCATTCAAGGGCCTTATCCTCTCCGCCAACCTGTACTCCCGCCGGGGTACACCCACTAACTCCACCTCTATCCCGGTGAGGTTATTATTTGATGGAATTAAAAACATTTTTTTATCTCCCGCAACAACCTCCCTGATTGCGTTCTTAGCGGGAATCACATCGCTTAGGACCTCGTAGAGCGTAGGGGGATCCTTCTCCTGTCCCAGCCCGCTGGTGGCATTCCCTTGGGGATCCACATCCACGAGGAGGACTCGGTTGCCGAACACCGCAGAGTAGACCGCCACATTTATGGCGGTGGTGGTCTTTCCCGTACCACCCTTTTGGTTAGCGATCGCCACTATCATCCGAGCAAAACCTCATCCCATACGGGAGATGATAACCTGCTGACCTGCGTTAAACAGGCTCATTACCAACCAGAACAGGACTAGCCCCGAGGGCAGATTGTAGAAGATGAAGAGAAAGAGGACCGGGAACAGCCACAGCATCGTCTGGTTGCCCTGGGCACTAGCGGTGCTCGTCCTCTGTTGGATCACCATCAGAAGGGCTACCAGGATCGGCAATAAGTGGATCTCCAGTTTCCCCACGGAAAACAGGACGTCCGGCCGAGAGAGGTCCTTTATCCACAAAAACCCCGCCCCCTTCAACTCGTAGGTGTTCAGCAACAGCGGGTACAAGGCGAATATCACCGGCAATTGCAAAAGCAGTGGCAGACACCCAGAGAGCGGATTCACCTTGTACTTGGCGTACAACATGATGAGTTCCTGATTTAGCCTCTGGGGATCGTCTCTATACCTCTCCTGCAGGGCCTTCATCTCCGGCTGCATCGCCTGTAAGCGCTTCATCGCGGTATAACTCTTCAGGGTCAGAGGCATGAAGACCAGGGAGAATGCGACCGCCAACAACACGATCGCCAATCCCCAGTTCCTGGTTACCCTGTAGAAACCCTTCAGGGTCCACCAGAGAAGGTTGGTAATACCTGAGAGGATGGAGCCCTTTACCAGCCTACCGGCCTCTGGAAGCCCTTTCATAAACTCCTTGCGGAAGAGCCCGGCGTAAAAGAGGAGCCTAACCGGTTGACTCACCTCATCGGGGATCAAATGGAGGTAGGTCCGGATCCAGCCGTCCTCCTGTCTCGCTACTACCTGATCTATCACCCCCCTATCCACCCTCACATAGGCCAGGTAGTACTTGCTGTAGACCCCTACGCCCTCCAGCGTGTCGTTCAAATTCAACTTCTTGTCTTTCAATCGGATGCGTCTAACACGGGTTCCATAGTTCACCACCAGCCCCTGATAGAGCCTGGCATATCTCCTAGGCAGCTCTGCATCTTGGGGTACAGCCGGACCGCTGACCCATACCCCCTTCGTGCCCAACTCCCCCTCCAGCCTCAGCACCCCGTCTGTCACAGCCACCCTCCACGACCTTGCATCCTGGCGCACTAGAGCAGGCGGGTGGAACTCCAACTCCACGGGAGCCTTAGCCCCCTCCACCTCCTGGTGGCACCCAAACACACCCAGATCGCTGACCCTGTACCTCGTCTCCTCCCCTATCCACCCAGCCTCTTCATCCGATACGGCGGGCATCTCCGCGGGCAGGCCCATCCCCTTGTCCTGCCTCATATCCCCTTTGGAGGCTACATCCTCGTATGCGGGTTGGGGTGCTCCCGGTTTATCATTACGTATCTTCTTGAGCACCAATGTATTATAAAAAGAGATCAGAACCATCGATATAACGAACGCCAGTATAATCCTCTTCTCCATAGACCTATCACCTCACCGGATCGTAACCACCTTTGCTACCGGGATGGCACCTTAACACCCTATGGGCTGCCATCACCACGCCCTTAAAACCGTAGCGCTCTATCGCCTCTTTGGCGTACTCAGAGCAGGTGGGCACGAAACGACAATGCCTACCAAGATAGGGGGAGATCGCCCTCTGATAAAGGACTATGAGCCCCAACAGGATCCTCTTAACCACCTGCTACTTCCACCTGTCCCAAAAGATCCCCCAATGTCCCGCGTATCCAGTGAAAATCCACCGATCCCCCTCTTACACAAACGGTTATCAGGAGAAGGAGCCTCTTTCCTTCGGGTATCTGCCTCGCCTTGAACCACTCCCTCAAGGCCTCCCGCACCCACCTCCTGATGCGGTTCCTTTCCACCGAACCCCGGTGACACCGCTTGCTGACGCGGATCGCCACCCCCACTGCGGGCCCTTCCTGACCTTCCCGGGGCAGATAGAGATAGCGAATGCGCACACCAGAGGTGCCTACCAGAGGCCCTTGCCTCAGCCTGGCGACCTCTCTATCCTTCTTTATAGGCCTGATCAGAGCCAAAGTCCCTCAAACCGTGAGGCGCTTACGGCCCTTTGCCCTTCTCCTCTTGAGGACCTTCTGTCCCGCCCGGGTGGACATCCTCTTGAGGAAGCCGTGCGTGCGCTTCCGCTTAAGGTTGCTTATGGGTCTCAGGTTCTTTTTCATAGTTGCCCATTATATATGCAAAACCGACATCCGGTCAATCCGAAGTTTAGATTAGATATTTCCCACCCGAATATGTGTGATATAATATTTCTCCACATCGCTGTGGAAAACTTGTTGATTTTGTGTAAAACTCGGTGGATTTTCTTTGTATAAATTGATATGTCTTTGTGGGACAAGGTATTACAAAACCTGCAGACCAGACTGGAACCCCAGCAGTTCAAGACCTGGATCCAGCCAATAAAGGTGGTATCAGAATCCGAAGGGCAGATAAGTCTCGCGGTGCCGGACAACTTTTTCAAGTCCTGGATAGAGGAGCACTTTCAATCCGAGATAAATCAGGCACTGTATCAGGTATCCGGTGTGCCAGTCCGTACCGAGATACGGGTCCACCCCGAGATGTTCCAGCGCGAAGAAGAGATGCCTCCCGACGAAAGGGTGATAACCTCATCTGCACTCAGACTCAACCCAAAGTACCGCTTCGAGAACTTCGTCATAGGCCCGTCCAATAGGTTCGCCTTCGCCGCTGCCACCGCGGTGGCCCAGAGCCCGGCAAAGGCCTACAACCCGCTGTTCATATACGGCGGGGTGGGGTTGGGCAAGACCCACCTCATGCAGGCGATCGCCCACTACGCCATAGAACACCACCCGGGTATAAAGGTCTGTTACATATCCAGTGAGCAGTTCACCAACGAACTCATCGACGCAATCCAACACCGCTCCACCAAGACCTTTCGGGAGAGATACCGCAATGTGGACATCCTCCTCATCGACGACATACAATTCATCGGCGGAAAGGAATCAACGCAGGAGGAGTTCTTCCACACCTTCAACGCCCTATACGACGCACACAAACAGATAATAATTTCCTCCGACCGGCACCCGAAGGAGATATCCACGCTTGAAGAGAGGCTGATCTCCAGATTCGGTTGGGGTCTGATAACTGACATCCAGCCACCCGACCTGGAGACCAGAATAGCGATACTGAAGAAAAAATTAGAGCACGAACAGGTGAAGGTGGAAGAGGATGTAATCCTGTTCATCGCGGAGAACATAAAGACCAACATCAGGGAACTGGAGGGGGCCCTGGTGAGGGTGATAGCGTTTTCAATAATAGAGCGCAAACCGGTGACCCTGGACTTCGCTAAAGAGGTGCTGAAGGACATGGTCAGCTCGGTGAAAAAGAAGGTCACCATAGACGACATACTAAGAGAGGTCTCCGACTTCTTCGGGATAACCGCGCAGGACATAAAGGCCAAGAAGCGCAGTCGCACCTACCTATTACCCCGACAGATAGCGATATACCTGGCAAGGGAACTGACCGAGATGTCCCTGCCGGAGTTGGGACTTGCCTTTGGAGGAAAGGACCACACCACGATCTTGCATTCTTACAACAAGATAAAAAGGGCAATAAAGGAAGACAGGGCCCTTGCAGGCACATTGGAGGCGATACAAAAGAGGTTGGAGAGGTGATGTGGATTTCCCGTGGGTTTTCCACAACTTATTCAGGGACAAAACCTGAAGTCTTACATATAGAAAACAAAAGGGTTAAGGAGTTTTCCACAAATACACAGGCCCTAATACTTGTGCGTCTGGACATTGTCGTAAAAAGAGAAGGAGGAGTAATATGAAGTTCTCTGTGGAAAAGGACCAACTGTTAAGGGCCTTGACCATTGCCCAAGGGATAATTTCCTCGCGCACGAATTTACCTATACTAGCCAATGTCTTGATAAGGTCAAACGGAAAGAAGGAGATCACCCTTACCTCAACCGATCTGGACATAGGAGTAAAGGTGTCCATCCCTGCAGATGTCAGCGCGGAAGGGGGGATATCGGTAAACAGCAGGAAGCTATTTGACTTCGTGCGGGAGATGGAGACAGATACCTTGGAATTCGTAGTAAAGAGAAACTACCACGTCCACCTGAGCTCGGGAGCGGTCAGTGCGCGCTTCTACGGTATCCCCGAGGAAGAATTTCCTGCCTTACCCAGCGTAAAGGCCAGCGCTTCCTTGGAGATGCCCGCAGACGTCCTAAAGAACCTGCTCCAGCTCACCCTGTTTTCCGCATCCAAAGACACTATAAGGTACGAATTGAACGGTGTCCTCTTCGAGCTGGAGCCGGGGAGGATCCGGGCGGTTGCCAGCGACGGAAAAAGGCTCTCGCTTGCGGAAGTTGAATTCGATCACGACATCACGCACAGCGTTATACTTCCTCTCAAGGCAGGGCAGGAGCTTATGCGGTTCCTCTCTGACGCGGATGTCGTGAGTGCGGTCTTTGGTGACAACATGGTTGGATTTTCCTGGAACGGTGTGGAGTTGGTCTCTCGGGTGATAGAGGGTGAGTATCCCCAGTATCGGCGGGTGATCCCGGAGGAAAAAGAGGAAAAGGCCATAGTCCCTAGGGCCAATTTTCTCTCCGCTTTGAAGAGGGCCAGCATATTCACCAGCACCGATTCCCATGCGGTTAAATTGGACTTTTATCGTAACAAGTTGGTGATCACCAAGGATTCTCAGGAGGTTGGATCCTCTCGGGAGGAACTCCCCATAGCTTACGACGGGGAGGAGATAAGCATAGGGGTGAATCCGGACTTTCTTATAGACATGCTCCGCACGGTCCCGGTGGAGGAGGTAAAGATAGAGGTCACCGCTCCGGATGTGCCTATAGTGATCCGGGATACCTTGTCTCTGGACGGGATTGATTACAACTACATGTACCTGGTCTCGCTGATGAGGATGTGATGGGTGCCAAGAAGGTGGATAAGATATGCCGTTCCTTCTTGGAGGGGGTAAAGACGGTGGATCTTTCCCCTCTGGGGGATCTGGCGGGGTATGTATCTTCGGTGGAAGTGAGGGGATCAGTTGGTATAATAAGGGCCAAGGATCCGACCTCGCGGTACCTGCTCAGGAGGGCGAGCGAGGTTATTAAGGACCTATTGGGGGTAGATGAAGTCAAGATAGAATTGGAGTGAATTTTAGAGGGGTGTAGCATGGCAAAGGGCAATGAGGTGAAGAAGACGCAAGGGGATAAGTACGATTCCTCGAAGATACAGGTCCTCGAGGGCTTGGAGGCGGTCAGGCGCCGTCCTGCGATGTACATAGGCGATGTGTCCGAGCGCGGGCTCCACCACATGGTCTACGAGGTGGTGGACAACTCTATAGACGAGGCCCTCGCTGGCTACTGCAAGAACATCTCCGTTAGGATATTGGTCGATGGGAGTGTGGAGGTCGTGGACGACGGTAGGGGAATTCCTGTGGACATCCACCCGACCGAGAAAAAACCCGCGGTTGAGGTGGTTATGACCACACTGCATGCGGGAGGTAAGTTCGGCTCTGGGGCCTACAAGGTATCGGGTGGTCTGCACGGGGTTGGCGTGAGCGTGGTCAATGCCCTTTCCTCCTTCCTGGAGGTAGAGATAAAGCGGGACGGTAAGATATACCACCAGAGGTACGAAAGGGGCAAGCCGGTTACCCCCTTGCGGGAGATAGGCAAGGCCCGGGGCACGGGGACGCGGGTGCTATTCAAGCCCGATAAAGAGATATTCAAGACCACCGAGTTCTCTTACGATATCCTCGCCAACCGGTTGCGGGAGTTGGCTTATCTCAATCGCGGGATTCGAATCACCTTGAAGGACGAACGGACCGGTCAGGAGGATGTATTTTACTTCAAAGGGGGTATAGCCTCGTTCGTGGAGTACCTAAACCGCAACAAGGAACCGCTCCACAAGGTGATATACTTCGAGGACAAACGCGACGATGTGATGATGGAGGTGGCCCTACAGTACACCGATTCCTACAGTGAGAACCTGTTTTCGTTTGCCAACAACATAAATACCATAGAAGGTGGGACGCATCTTAGCGGTTTCAAGTCCGCGCTTACCCGCGTGGTGAACCAGTACATAAGGGCCAAGAAGCTGATAAAGGACTCCGAAAAGGTCTCGATAACCGGAGACGACGTAAGGGAAGGCCTTACTGCGGTGATAAGCGTGAAACTCCCCCATCCCCAATTCGAGGGGCAGACCAAGACCAAGTTGGGCAACTCCGAGGTAGAAGGACTGGTAAATTCCTTCGTGTTCGACAAACTCAGCACCTATTTCGAGGAGCACCCATCGGTTGCCAACAAGATTGCCGAGAAGGTGATAACCGCTGCCCGGGCAAGGGAGGCAGCGCGGAAGGCGCGAGAACTTACCCGAAGAAAGGGGGTGCTGGACTCCACCTCCCTGCCGGGAAAACTTGCAGACTGCTCGGAAAAGGATCCGTCGCTGTGCGAGTTGTATCTGGTGGAGGGTGATTCGGCAGGAGGTTCCGCCAAACAGGGCAGGGACAGGCGTTATCAGGCGATCCTGCCGCTGAAGGGCAAGATCCTCAATGTGGAGAAGGCGCGGATAAACAAGGTCCTGACCAACGAGGAGATAAAGACGATAATCTCGGCTATAGGCACGGGAATCGGTAGTGACTTCGACATCAGCAAACTGCGCTACCACAAGATAATCATCATGTGCGATGCGGACATCGACGGATCCCACATACGCACCCTCTTGCTCACGCTCCTCTACAGGCACATGCGACCGCTTATAGAGAACGGACACGTTTA
Organism: Candidatus Omnitrophota bacterium; assembly: GCA_015494465.1. Lineage (GTDB taxonomy): Bacteria > Omnitrophota > Gorgyraeia > S143-82 > S143-82 > S143-82. The sequence goes on from WGBD01000009.1 coordinate 35,171, forward strand.
CATCGCCCAGCCTCCGCTGTTCAAGGTAAAGAAAGGCAACAAGGAACGCTACATAGAAACTGAAGAGGAGTTGGCGGAGGTCCTTCTAACTATGGGCACGGAGGGATTGGTTCTCAAGGGTAAGAAGAGGGAATGGAAGGGAGAGGCGTTGGTCTCTCTTATGAAGAGGATACAGTTCGTAGAGAAGATGCTGGACTACATATCTCGCAGGTATCACCTCGCTCCCAGCGAGATAATCGAGTTCGCTATAGGGCACGCGGGCAAGTTCCCCATGTATGTGATAAGGAACGAGGGAAGGATTGAGTTCTTTGCCTCGGACGATGAGCTGTCTGCCTTTGCCCACGAAAATGACCTGACCTTAGACGAGCTGGACTTCCAGGAGATCCCGGAGATGGAGGACCTCCAGGAGGCCTTTAAGGATATGGCGAAGGAGGGGCTTAAGGTCCGTGACTACATGGACCCGGATAAGGTAGATGAGCCGGTAGGGGACAGGGCCCCATTTGTGCTGAGGCGCCAAGATGGAGATGTGGTGGCCTACTGTTCGGGGTTGAAGCAGGTACTGGAGCGGGTGAGGACGAACGCCCAACGGGGGGTGACCATACAGAGGTACAAGGGGTTGGGAGAGATGAATCCCGAGCAGTTGTGGGAGACCACGATGAATCCGGAGAAGCGGACCATCCTAAAGGTGACGATGAGCGATGCGGTGAGGGCAGAGGAGATATTTTCCCTCCTTATGGGAGACTCCGTTGAGCCCCGACGGGAGTTCATACAAAACCACGCCTTAGAGGTCAAGTTCTTAGATGTATAAAGGAGGACGATTAGATGTACACGCGCAACGAGAGGATTATACCTAGACCGATAGAAGAGGAGATGAAGACCTCCTACCTCAACTACGCGATGAGCGTGATCATCGGCAGGGCCTTGCCCGACGTCAGAGACGGGTTAAAACCGGTCCAGAGACGCATCCTCTACGCTATGCACGAACTGGGCCTGCAGCACGGCAAGCCCTTTAAGAAGAGCGCGAGGATCGTCGGTGAGGTCTTGGGCAAGTATCATCCCCACGGGGACAGTGCGGTATACGATGCCTTAGTGAGGATGGTCCAGCCGTTCTCGCTGCGCTATCCCTTGGTGGAAGGGCAGGGGAACTTTGGATCCATAGACGGGGACGCCGCAGCTGCGATGCGTTATACCGAGGCCCGCCTGGCCAAGATCAGTCAGGAGATGTTGAGAGATATAGACAAGGACACGGTGGACTTCGTCCCCAACTTCGACGAGAGTCTACAGGAACCGACGGTCTTGCCGGCAGCGATCCCCAACCTCCTTATCAACGGTGCCAGCGGTATTGCGGTGGGTATGGCCACGAACATACCTCCCCACAATCTGGGGGAGGTGATATCCGCCTTGGTAGCGATGATAGACGATCCCAACATCGATGTGAAAGGACTGATGAGGCACATAAAGGGTCCGGACTTCCCCACCGGTGCCCTCATCTGCGGGAGGTCGGGGATAAAGCAGGCCTACGAGACCGGGCGGGGCAAGATAACCCTGCGGGCCAAGGCAGTCACCGAGAAACACCCCCGCACCGGTAGGCAGTCCCTGGTAATCACCGAGATACCCTACCAGGTCAACAAGTCAAACCTGCTGGCCACCATAGCCTCTTATGTCCAGTCCAAGAAGATAGAGGGCATATCCGATATCCGGGATGAGTCGGACAAGGAAGGCTTGAGGATCGTCCTCGAGCTCAAGAGGGACGCCCAGCCGGAGATCGTCTTGAATCAATTGTACAAGTACACCCAGTTGGAAACTACCTTTGGGATTATACTCCTGGCCATCGTCCACGGCAGACCGCAGGTCCTGACCTTGAAGGAGATGCTACAGCAGTTCATCCAGCACCGCAGGGAGGTGGTCACCCGCAGGACCAGGTTTGAACTCGCCAAGGCCAAGAGGCGTGCCCACATCCTGGAGGGGTTAAAGATTGCCTTGGACAACATAGACGCGGTCATAGAGACGATAAAGAAGTCCCGGACCACCCAGGATGCCAAAGAAAAGTTGATTAAGAGGTTTTCCCTCACCGAGGTGCAGGCCCAGGCCATCTTGGAGATGCAACTCCAGAGGTTGGTGAGTTTGGAGAGGAAGAAACTGGAAGAGGAATATCTGGAACTCATCAAGAGGATAGAATTCCTCGAGTCCGTCCTGGCCTCGGATGCCAAGTTGATGGGTATCATCCGGGAGGAACTTCTGGAGATCAAAGAGAAGTACGCAGATCCCCGCCGGACGGACATAACCGCCGAGACCAAGGAACTCAACATAGAGGACCTCATCCAGGAAGAGGACATGGTGATCACCATAAGCCACCGCGGTTACATAAAGCGGCTTGCGGTGAGCAGTTATAGGAAGCAGGCAAGGGGCGGAAAAGGGGTAAGCACCGCTGCAGCCAAGGAAGGAGACTTTATAGAGCACCTGTTCGTGGCAAAGACCTTGGATTACCTGTTGTTCTTCACCAACAAGGGCAAGGCCTACTGGCTTAAGGTGTACGAGATCCCCGAGGCCTCCCGTACCAGCAGGGGACGGGCGATAGTGAACCTATTGTCTTTGTCTCAAGGGGAGCACATAAGCACCGTTCTGGCCCTGAGGAGCTTTGGGGAGGAAGAGAGGATGTGCCTGATTACCCGCAACGGTATTATCAAGCGGGTGGAGGCCCGGGCCTTCAGCCATGTGAGAAAGGGCGGGATTATTGCCATTACCCTGGACAAGGGCGACGAGTTGGTGCGGGCACTCCTTACCAGCGGGGAGGACGAACTGGTCATCGCCACCGCCAAGGGTATTGCGATAAGATTCAAGGAGACCGACGTGCGGGAAATGGGCAGACAGGCCCGCGGGGTAAAGGCGATATCCCTGCGCAAGGGAGATTACGTCGTGGGGGCGGTTATAGTGGAAAAAGGTAAGGACTTGCTCACCATAACCAGCGATGGGATAGCCAAGAGGTCGGGTTTCGAGGAATACCGGCTTCAAAACCGGGGAGGCACGGGATTGATCAACATAAAGTTGAGGCCTGGCGCAGAGGTGGTCTTTGCCATGGCCGTGGACGACGAAACCGAGGTGATGGTGATCACTCAGAAGGGAATGACTGTGCGCTGTCCGGTCAAGGACATCCGCCGGACCTCCCGGAACACCCAAGGCGTGCGCCTTATAAAGATGGAGGAGGGGGACAGGGTGGTCACTGCAGCAAAGGTGGAGAAAGATGAGTGATGAACAGAGAAGACAAGATCGCGTCCCGTTGGCCGGACCGGACATCCAGGAAATACTTTCGGACCCCGACTATCCAAAAAAACTTCGGGAGCTCTTCGACGACCTGCACCCTTACGACGTATTCTCCCTCATAGAAGACCTCCCCCCTGAGGACATAGCCAAGATTATCTCCGCACTGGGGAAGAAAGGAATAGAGGTCTTTGAGTACTTTCCCGATGAGGAGAAGAAGGACATCTTCTACTGTTTCTCCCGGAAGAAGATGGTCGAGCTTTTGGAGGAGATGGCGCCGGACGATAGAGTGGACTTCGTGAAGAAACTACCCGAGGACCTGGTGGAAGACATCTTGCCTCTCCTCGCCCAGGCGGAGCGAAACGACATAAAACGCCTTCTCCAATACGAAGAAGGCACTGCCGGGGCGATAATGACCACTGAATACGCGACCATCCCTCCGGACATCACCGTGGACAAGGCCTTGGAATACCTCCGGCGGGTGGCCCCGGATAGGGAGACGATATATTACGTGTACGTGACGGATAGGGATAGGAAGCTGCTGGGCTTGGTCACCCTGCGCGATCTTATAGTTGCCCGCAGGACGGCCAAGATAGAGGACATAATGCACAGAGACTTGATAGTGGTGAGGGTGGACGATCCGGTGGAAGAGGTTGCCAAGAAGGTGCGGGATTACGACTTTTTGGCGATTCCAGTAGTGGATCACGAGAACAGACTCGTAGGTATCGTCACCGTTGACGACGTCATCGATGTCATAGAGGAGGAAGATACCGAGGACATGTTTGCCTACGGTGCATCTGGCGTGGTCCACAATTACACCGAGGAAAGCGTCTGGAACATCGCCCGCAAGAGGATCACCTGGCTTCTGGTGTTGGTCTTCGTGCAGTTTATCTCCGGGGCAGTCCTGCAGATGCATTCGGCGGAATTGCAGGCGATGATTGCCCTTGCCTTTTTCCTCCCGGTGTTGTCGGGGATGGGGGGAAATGCGGGTTCGCAGTCTTCTACGACCATCATCCGCGGGTTGGCCACGGGGGAGATAGAGGAAGCGGACATGTGGCGCATATTCTACAAAGAACTCAGGGTCGGCCTGTTGGTGGGGAGCATATTGGGTATTATAGGATTCGCCCGGGCGATGTTTATCCAGCAAGATGTGCGGTTGGGTTTGACGGTCTTTCTCTCCATGGTCGCGACGGTGACCGCTGCAACAACCGCGGGGGCTATGTTGCCGATATTCTTCAAGAAAATCGGTCTAGATCCTGCCCTAATGTCCGGACCGTTTATTGCCAGTGTGGTGGACATCGTCTCCATACTCATATACTTTGAGATCGCCCGGATAATTATTATGGGTTTTTGATTTGATCTTGGGCTGGTCTGTGTTATACTCTATCGGTGCTTGTGAGTGTTTAGTTTGCGTGTCCGAGCCACCGGGCTAAATGCTCGGTGGCTTTGTTTTTTGTCAGTGGGCCTGCAAAGAGAGAGGAGGAACGGAAGATGCAGGTACAGGTTCTGGCGCTGCTGATAGCAGGCGTGCTCATCTTCGCCCCGCGCTTGTTCGCTGCCAACGAGGGCGAACAGTCCGCGGGCGAGGTGAAAGAGGGCTCCACGGTGACGCTGGAGTACACCCTCAAGGACGAGACCGGGAAGGTGGTGGAGTCCAATGTGGGCAAGAAGCCCCTTACTGTCCACCTGAACGGGAAGGAAATCATCCCGGGTCTGGAGAAACGGATGATCGGGATGAAAGAGGGCGAGAGCAAGGAGATAACGGTCCCGGCCAAGGAGGCCTACGGAGAGGTCCAGAAGGAGCTGATGCTAGAGGTCCCTCTGGAGAAGTTGCCTCCTAATACCAAGGTCGGGGACCAGCTCCAGTTGCAGGCGCCCGACGGGAAGGTCTTTCCCTGTCGAGTGAAGAGCATCGACGAGGAGAAGAAGGTCGCCATTATAGACCTGAACCACCCGTTGGCAGGAAAGGATCTGACGTTTGACATCAAGATCCTTAAAGTTGAGTGAGTTAGTGCTTAGAAAGGAGAGGTTCGTGGAAATGGGAAAGAGACTGTATGTTGGGAATCTACCTTATGCGGTTAACGACGAGAGACTTCTGGAAATCTTTTCCGAAGTTGGCACTGTCAGTAGCGCACAGGTAATATTGGACAGGAACACTGGTAGGTCCAAGGGGTTCGGATTCGTGGAGATGTCCACGGAGGAAGAGGCCCAGGCTGCGATAGAGAAACTGAATCAGCAGGAGATCGACGGGAGAAACATCGTGGTGAACGAGGCCCGTCCGAGCACGGGGAGGACGAGGTCCTTTTCCGATCGATCCCGGGGATTCAGGTCCTATCGGTAGGATGAAGAGATAGTCTGTTTGCAGGTCCACTGAGATTTACCCGGTCATCGTGGCCGGGTAAATTTTTTCTTCACACATATGTTTTTTACATATATACTATTAGCAGATATTAATTATCAACCCTTCGCAAGGAGAGGGTATGGGAAGGAAGTTGGACACGGAACGCGGTTGTATCTATTCCCTGAAGCGTATATCGCGATTCATAGAGCCGAGCCTCCTGCTCTTCCTGTCCAGAGAGCCAGGTCATGGATACGAGTTGCTGGAGAAGGTCAGGTCTCTGGGTTTTGACGAGGATCAGGTGGATGTGGGTGGTGTTTACAGGACCCTGCGCAGGATGGAGAGGGAGGGCCTGGTGCGCTCGCGTTGGGAGAGGGTAGGCGGTCGGAGGAGGAGGGTCTATTTGATTACCGAAAAGGGGAAGGGTGCTCTTGAAGAGTGGGTCCAGCGCATAGAGGAACGCAGGCGAGCACTGGGCAGGTTCTTAAAGGTCTATTACAGGAGGAGGAGATGAGGAAGTTCGTCCTGGTCTTGTTGTTGATCTTGGCGGTGGCGGGGGTCTTGGTGGTGCGCAGGAAGGTGGAGTTGGCAAAGGCACCCCGGCAGGGCGGGATCAAAGTGGTGCAGGTCGTCCGGGCCCGTAGCGGGAAGTTAGAGAAAAAAAGGCATTACCTTGCCCGGGTGGAGTCCCGACACAGGATTGGGGTTATGGCCAGAGGCGCCCTAAGGGTGGAGGAGGTGCCGGTGGATGAGGGCGATAGGATCAAGAAGGGGCAGGTTATTCTCCAACTGGATGCCTCTCAGGCGAAAGCGGCACTGGAAAGGGCCAAGGCAAACCTCGAGTCCGCTAAGGAAAACCTCGCCTTCTGGGAGAAGGAACTGAAGCGGGCGGAGTACCTGTTCTCCCAAGGGGCCATCCCCGAGGCCGAGAGGGACAAGGTGAAGAACAGTTATGCCCAGGCCAAGGCAAGGATGGCCTCCGCGCAGAAGGAGGTGGAGCGCCAGGAGGCGGAGATGCGCTATCTCACGATCCGCTCGCCGATAACCGGCGTGGTCATCAAGCGGTTGGCGGATCCCGGGGACATGGTGGGGCCTGGGAAACCCATCGTGATATTGGCGGACGATTCTCGCCTAAGGCTGGTCTTTGAGGCCCCGCAGGAAGACCTCCCGGACCTGAGGGAGGGTGAGGATGTGTCGTTTAGGCTTAAGGATGAGGAGCACAAGGCAAAGGTCTCGCGGGTCTTCCCGGCGTTGGAACCCTCACGCACCGTTCGGGTGGAGGTGGATCTGGAGGAAGATCCCGGTCTGAGGTTGGGGCAGACGGTGCCCGTGGATGTGGTGGTGGAAAAGAAGGACTCCGCCGTGCTCCTGCCCCGCAGTTCCCTGATGCGCACTACAGAGGGTGGATGGCAGGTATTCCTGGTGAAGGAGGGAGTCGTGCACAGGAGGCCGGTGGAACTGGGGATAGAGGGCGACGGTTGGGTGGAGGTGAAGGGGGTCTCTCCCGGGGAGATGGTGATAAGGGCCCCGTTCCTCTCCTTGGTGAGGTTGAACGATGGGGATAAGGTAAGGGTGGCGGGTAAGAGATGAACCTTACGGAGGTATCAGTAAAGAATCCCTATCTGGTCCTGGCGGCGAGTCTGCTGGTCGCGGTCTTGGGGACGATTTCTTTCTTCCGCACGCCGGTTGATCTCTTTCCCGACACTTCTCCTCCTCAGGTCCTGGTCTTGACCGTGGAGCCAGGGGCCTCGGCAGACGACGTCGCAGACAAGATAACCGAGGTGCTGGAGAAGGAACTCAACACCCTCCCCGGTCTGAAGCGGATTCGCTCCATCTCCCGGGATGAGGTCTCTGCCATAACCGTGGAATTCCGCTACAGTAGGGACATAGACACCGCATTGATTGACGTGGTGAATGCGGTCTCCCGGGTGAAGGCCCAACTGCCCAAGGACATTCTCCCGATAAGGATATACCGAATAACCGATGCGACCCGGCCCACCCTCACTTTGGCCCTCTCCCCGAAGGCAGACAGCGGTAAGACCTTGGAGGACATCCGCCTCCTGGCCGAGAACCAGATAAAGGACGAGTTGCTCTCTCTGCCAGAGGTGGGGGATGTGGATGTCTTCGGGGGGTACCTGCCGGAGGTGAGGATACGCCTGGATAGGGATAGATTGAGATCCTACGGGATAGGCCTTCCCGAGGTCCTGTCCGCTGTGAGCAAGAGGAATATCACCGTCCCCGGTGGCTATCTCTATTCCCGGGGCGGGGAGTATCTGGTCAAGACATCTGGAGAAGTGGACGACCTTGAGGGTTTACGAAACCTGCCGATAAAGAGGCAGGGCGGGGGGTATGTACTGCTCAGAGATGTTGCCAGAGTAGAACTGTCCCATGCAGACCAGCGCAGTCTCTTCCACGGCAACGGCCACAGGGCAATAGCCCTGAACGTCCTTCGTCCCGACGACGGGCACACCTTAGAGACGATCCGCGCGGTGAAGAGGTTTCTTCCCAGACTAAGGAAGAAGTATCCCGACATCCAGTTTGAGATCGTGGACGATCAGGAGGGGATAATCACCATAAACCTAAAAGGGATGCGGTCTTCGCTGTGGCAGGCGGTCATCCTGACGGTCCTGGTGGTCTTTCTGTTTCTGGCAGACAGGCGGACTGCAGGAGTGATAGCCCTGAGCATACCGATGTCCTTCCTGTTCAGTTTGATGGTCCTGAAGTTCAGCCCCTATACGATGAATATGGTGACCCTCTCGGGATTGATCATCGCGGTGGGTATGGTGGTGGACGCCTCTATAGTGGTCTTGGAGAACATCTACCGCCACTATCACCTCGCCCAGGGGAGGAAGTCCATATTCGAGGTGGTCTTGGAGGGGACGAAGGAGGTGGCTCTCGCCAACACCGCAGGGGCCTTTACCACCATCGTGGTCCTTATCCCGGTGATGTTCGTGGGGGGCTATCCCCAGACGGTCCTTCGCCCGCTGAGTATAATGATAGGGTCCACTATATTTGCCTCGCTTATCGTGTCCCTGACCATAGTCCCGCTCCTGTCTTCTCGCCTGTTGGCCAAACCCACCAAACCTTCCCTGATAGAGGTCTGGACCCGGGCCTTTGGAAAGGTTGTGGATCGCCTTGCAGATTTTTACGTCTCCTTATTGGAGGTGGCCCTGCGCCATCGCTTCAAGGTGATACCGATCGTGATGGCCAGTTTCGTCCTGACGATAAGGGTGGTTCTTCCCCTTTTGGTGGGAGAACTTATGCCTCCAATGGATACGGGGATCGTGAAGATAACCCTGGACATGCCCGCCTCTTTCGGGATAGAGAAGGTGGAGCGGGTGCTCAATCAGGTGGAACGGGTGATTAAGTCCACCCCTGGGTTCATATCCATGTCATCAGTGGTGGGTTCCGAGCCGGGTCAGATCAGTTTCGGTGGGGGAGGGGCGACGACGCAGACGGTCCACATGACCGTGAACCTAGTCACCCGGGACCGCAGGAAAAAGACGATATGGGAGATAGAGGACGAGTGGAGGGAGGCCCTCAGGAAGATAGAGGGACTGCGGTCCTTCTCGGTGATGGAGTACGGTGCTACCCCTATCTCAACCACCAAGGCCCCTCTGGATCTGGTCCTATACGGCGATGATGTGAATCTGTTGGACAAGATGGCCGACGGGGTGGTGAGGAGGATAGTGGGTATCCCGGGCCTGTTGGACGTCCGGAGGAGTTGGTACAGGGATAAACCCCAGTTGGAGATAGTTCCCGACGAGAGACTGTGCAAACTTTACGGTGTCTCCACTGAGGATGTGGCCCGTCTGGTCCGGCTGGCGGTGGGAGGAGGGATCGTATCCTACATGCGACTGAAAGACTTTCTGGATATCCCCATCCGTCTGGATTACGCGGAAGGGGATGTCGGGTCCCCGGATGCCCTGGGGCTGATATACATCCCCACCCGATATGGTCAGATCCCGTTGAGGGCCTTGGTGAAGACGGTGGAGCGGACCTATATCCCTCCCTTTATCTCCCGTGAGGACATGAAAAAGACCATCGACATCACCGGTATAAACCGAACCGCGACGATAATTCAGGTGGCCAAGCAGGTGGGAAGAAGGCTCCGTCAGGCCCATCAGGTCGTTCCTGCAGGCTACGGGATGAAGATGTCGGGCACACCCGCGGACATGAAGGAGGCAAGAGACAGGCTCCGCAAGGCCCTGTTATTGGGCCTGCTCCTGCTGTACCTCTTGCTGGTGCCGATGTACCGCTCCCTTACCCACCCGGTGGTTATAATGGTTGCCATCCCCCTCGCAGCGGTGGGGGCGGTGTGGGGTCTGCTTGTGTTTGACAAGCCGATGTGTATGCCCGCAATAATGGGCATAATCCTGTTGGGCGGGACGATAGTCAACAACTCCATTCTCCTCTTGGACTTCATCCTCCAGGCCCGGGCCCGGGGCAAGAGCAGGGAAGAGGCGATTATAGATTCGGTGCGCATACGGACCCGCCCTATACTGATGACCGCCTCTTCCACCATAATAGGCCTTACCCCCTTGGTCTTCGAGATGGCGGTGGGTCTGGAGAGGTTAAGCCCGATTGGAATCGTGGCAGCGAGCGGACTCCTCTTGGGCACATTCTTGACGATGATAGTGGTGCCGGTGGTCTATACCCTCGTAGACGATATAGTCGCCCGGTTCCGTCCGAATCGCAGGGCCTTGGCAGGGGTGATGGTTGCCTTGTTCCTGTTTGCCTCCTATGGTTTCGCTGGAGAGGATAAGGGCCCGGTGCTGATGTCTTTCCGGGATGTGATAACCCATGCAGAGGAGCACGCTCCGGATGTAAAGATCGCTTTTCTGGAGGCGGAGATCGCCCGGACGGAGAGGGATGCGCTCCACGCCAGATTACTGCCCAATTTGGACCTGGAGGGGGGATACATCCACTATCAGGAGGATCACGGAATCCTGCCGGGAGTAGGCGGCCCTGCCCAGCGGTTCGACGACGAGGTGCTGTCCGCAAGGGCGGTCCTGTCCTGGTTGATAACCGACTTTGGGGCGACGGGATATCAGTACAGGGCCTTGGACAGCCTTTACCTCTCCAAGAAGGAGTTGGCGCAGTGGAAGAGGGATCTCGTCGTGTTCGCCAGCGCCTGTCTGTACGCCAGAGCGGTGGCCCTTAGGGAGGAAAAGGTTGCCCTGCGCTATCGCAAGAAGGCCTTGGAGGAGTTGTTAAGGCGGATGGAGGATTTCCTGTCCCAGGGCAAGATCGCCCGGGTAGACCTGTTGCGGGTCAGGGCCCGGCTGGCGGAGGTGGAATCCGCTATAGCCAAGGTAGAAACCGCCTATCGGTCCTCTTCGGCCCGGTTGGAGGAGGTCATAGGCTGGCAGGGACGGGAGATAGAGTTGGCGGGGTTGCCGGACCTATCCGGTTGCGGGTTGGAACTGGATGGGGATCGGGCTATGGAGGTTGCCTTGCAGAACCGAAAGGACCTTATGTCCTTGTACAAAAGCCGGGAGGCGGGAGAGTGGAGGGTCCGGTCCGCAGAGCGCAGGTATCTTCCCCAGATGTTTCTCGTGGCCGGGGTAGGCGAGTTCTCGGGCAGGGATTCGTCCGCCCGCTTTTCAGGGGGTGATCGCTGGGAGGACGATAATTGGATTGGGGTGAAGGTGAATCTCCCGATATTGGACGGGGGAAAGAGGAAGGCCGAGAAGGAGATGGCCCGAATCGCGTATCGCCGGCAGTTGGTCGAGGTCCAGAAGAGGATCCTGCAGATTTCCCGCCAGATAAAGACCGCCTTGGCGCAGGTAAAGTCTGCCCGCAAGCGGATGGAACTGGCCTCCATTGAGGTGGAGCAGGCGAGGGAGTCGTTTCGCTTGGAGAGGTTGAAGTACGCCACTGGCAAGGGTGTGATAGACGATGTCCTCTCCGCGGAGGCCCAACTGCGCTCCGCAGAGGCGGACCTCATCCACGCCCGCCGAGACCTGTTGTGCGCACGGTTGCAACTGTATCTGGCTGAGGGCGTTTTGCTCGAGAGGTTGGCGGGCAAGTGCAGGGATTTGCCTTGACAAGCGATTTGGTTGTGTGTTATTTTGAGTCCACTCGGGCAAAGGGGCCCGTGTAAATAGACTGGCACGCTGGTGTGCTCGATTAGATAGGAAGCGAGGACGCTCCACATGTAGACGGGGTTCGTCTATGTGTGGGGCGTTTTCGTTTTTGGGGTAGGGTGCTCATAAGAAGGAGGTATGAGATGGACGTAGGGGCTTTGTCTCAGGCTCTGCGGGATCTGACCAACAGTGGGAATGTGTTCTTCCTGCTGATGGGCGCGATCCTGGTCTTCTCTATGCACGCGGGATTCGCCTTTCTGGAGGTAGGTTCCGTCAGGAAAAAGAATCAGGTCAACGCCCTGGTGAAGATCCTCGTGGATTGGGGGGCGTCTACGGTGATGTACTTCTTCATCGGATACTTTATCGCCTACGGTATTCGCTTCTTCTCTCCTGCCCAGGTCCTGCTGGGTGACGATCACGGTTATCAGTTGATTAGGTTCTTCTTCTTGCTCACCTTTGCTGCCTGTATCCCGGCAATAATCTCCGGCGGGATAGCGGAGAGGGCGAAGTTCTGGCCCCAGTTCTTTGCCGGCGCCTTCTTCGTGGGTTTCGTTTACCCGTTCTTTGAGTCCTTGGTATGGGGGAAGACCCCGCTTCTGGGACAGCCTGGCTCCTGGCTGGCGAAACTGGCAGGGGTGCCGTTCCACGACTTTGCGGGTTCGGTGGTGGTGCACTCCTTGGGTGGTTGGTTGGCCTTGCCGGCGATAATCCTCTTGGGGCCGAGGTTGAAACGCTACGTCAACGGCAAGAGCCAGGTAATCAAGGTCAGCAGCATACCGTTTCTCGCCCTGGGCAGTTGGCTGCTGTGCGTAGGTTGGTTCGGGTTTAACGTGATGAGCGCGGGAGAACTCACCAACATATCCGCCTTGGTAGCGGTGAATTCCCTCCTGGCGATGGTGGGCGGTATACTGGTTGCCCTGTTCGTCTCCAAGAACGACGCCGCGTTTATCCACAACGGTGCCTTGGCCGGGCTCATCGCCATATGCTCGGGCTCGGATGTGGTCCACCCGATAGGGGCATTGATAATCGGCGGGATCGGTGCCCTTATCTTCATAAAGTTGTTCGAATTTGAGACCGAGGTGTTGAAGATAGACGACGTCTTGGGCGTCTGGCCCCTTCACGGGGTGGCAGGTACCTGGGGTGGTGTTGCCTGCGGTATCTTCGGACAGAAGGCCCTTGGGGGGCTCGGGGGCGTGAGCCTGCTGGCACAGGTGATAGGTAGCCTTGCTGCGGTGGTCTACGCTCTTGTGCTGGGATTCGTGGTCTACGGAATCTTGAAGTCCACGGTGGGGATCCGCCTCTCTGAGCACGAGGAGATACTGGGTGCGGATCTCAGCATCCACAACATAGAGGCTTATCCGGAAGAGGCACTGTGATAGTGGCGCAGGCGATAAAGAGGAGGATGTGGCGATGAAGAAGATAGAGGCGATAATACAGCCGGAGAAACTCGACGACGTCAAGGAGGAATTGTTCAAGGCGGACATACACAAGATGACCGTCAGCCGGGTGAAGGGCTGCGGACAGCAGAAGGGATACGTGGAGAGTTATAGGGGTAAGATATACAAGGTGAACCTCCTTCCCAAGATAAAACTGGAGATCGTGGTAAACGAAGAATTCGTGAAGCCCACGGTAGATGCGATAATAAGGGGAGCCAGGACCGGGAACATCGGTGACGGCAAGATATTCATCAGCGATCTGGTGGAGTGTATCCGCATCCGCACCGGTGAGACCGGGGAAAAGGCAGTAGGGTGATGGATCCCGTATTGGTGATAAAGCACGTGGAGAGCGAAGGCCCGGGTCTGTTGGGTGAGTTCCTGCAGGCCCGGGGCCTTGCCCTTTCCGTAGTGGAACTGGAGAAGGGTGAAGGCCTGCCGGACAGACCGGAGGGCTTTTCTGCGGTGATAAGCATGGGCGGGCCGATGGGGGTTTACGACGAAGAGGATTATCCCTTCCTCCGAAAGGAGCTCCCGTTGCTGCAGGCGGTGATAGAGAGGGACATCCCCTTTATCGGCGTGTGTCTGGGGGCCCAGATGCTGGCCCGGGCAGGAAATGCAAGGGTCCTATCCAAGGCCTGCACCGAGATCGGGTTCTACCCGATCAGGTTGACGAAAGAGGGGCAGGAGGATCCCCTCTTTGCCGGGGTACCGGAGGAGTTCGTGGTATTCCAGTGGCACAACGACGTCTTTGAGATCCCCGAGGGGGCGGTTTGGCTTGCGGAGTCTGCGAAGTGTCCCAATCAGGCCTTTCGGTTGGGCGGGAGGGTGTATGCCCTGCAGTTCCACGTGGAAGCAACCCCAGAGATGGTAGAGGACTGGTTTTCCGAGGATCTGGAGAGTTCGGATCCTACGGCGCGCGCCCGGGCAGAAGAGATGATCCGCATGGCCCCTAAGGTAGTGGAGGCCAACAGGGCCACATACGACAGGATATTCGAGAACTTCCTTTCTATCCTCCGCGGTTAGGGATTGAATCTCCGCTTTGGATTTATAAACTGGGTTGGTTTCTACCCCGATGCTTATCCTTGTGCGGTTTTTTAGTTCCCTTTTGTCTCCTCTTCCCCGTGGTGGTGTTTGATGATCTTGCCTTCCACCACGAATATGACGTCCTCGGCGATGTTGGTTGAGAGGTCGGCGATGCGTTCCAGATTGCGGGATATCTTTATCAGGTGGATTGCCCGCTCTATGGTGGTGGGATCCGAGGTCATGTAGGTGATAAGTTCCCGCAGGACCTGATCCCTTAGGTTGTCCACTATCTCGTCCCGTTCGCATACCCGTTTGGCCTTCTCTGCGTCGGAGTTGATGAAGGCGTCTATTGCGTCCTTCAGCATACCGGTGGTCTCCTCGGCCATCTTGGGTATGTCTATGAGGGGTTTGACCTGCGGTCTCTCTATGAGGTATTGTGCGCTAGTGGATATGTTTACTGCCAGATCGCCGATGCGCTCCAGGTCGTTGTTCATCTTGAGGACCATAAGGACGGTGCGTAGTTGGGCTGCCCGGGGCTCGTAGAGGGCGATGAAGTTTGTGCACATCTCGTCCAATTCCACCTCGGTTTCGTTCATGCGGGGCTCCATCTCGTTTATGACCTTATCCAAAAGGTCTGCCCGCCTTTCCAAGAGTCCTTGGATAGAGTACTTTACCATGGTCTCCGCGAGGCTGGCCTCTTCCACCAAGCGCCTCTTTATCTCGTTCAACTTCTCTTCGAACATAACCATCCCTCCTTATCCGAATTTCCCAGTCAGGTATTCCTCGGTGCGAGGATCCTTAGGAGCGGTGAACATCTGAGGCGTGGGCCCGATCTCCACGATCTCTCCGAGGTACATAAACGCGGTGTAATCGGAGACGCGCGCCGCCTGGGCCCGGTTGTGGGTGACGAGCACGATACTAACCGTCTCTTTTAATTGGGTTATGAGCTCCTCTATCATTGCCTGGGCCTTAGGGTCCAGGGCAGAGGTTGGCTCGTCTAACAGGAGTATGTCCGGCCTCATGGCCAGGGCCCGGGCTATGCACAGCCTCTGCTGCTGCCCCCCGGACAGGAAGGTGCCTCGCTTGTGGAGGGAATCTTTTACCTCGTCCCAGAGGAATGCCTTTTTGAGGCTGGTCTCCACTATCTCGTCTCTCTCTGCCCGACTGAGTTTTTCTCCCCGTAGTATGTACCCCGCCAGGACGTTGTCGTAAATGCTCATCGTTGGGAAGGGATTTGGCCGCTGGAAGACCATCCCTATCCTCCTGCGCACGGTGGTGGGGGGGAGGTCGAATATGTTTTCCCCTTCCAAGAGGACCTGGCCCTTTATCTTCGTCCCGGGCAGGAGCTCGTGCATGCGATTGAGACAGCGGATAAAGGTGGACTTGCCACAGCCGGACGGCCCCATTATGGCGATGACCTTGTTGTAGGGGACCGCCAAATTCACACTTTTTACTACCCAGTTGTCGCCGTAGGCAGCGCTTAGGTCTATAGTTTCCAGTATTATCTCCTTTTCCATGGTCCCTTCCTGATGGTTATGTTAATACCCAATATGAATACCATCAACACCAGAGATGCTCCCCAGGCCTTTTGGTGCCAGTCGGAATAGGGGCTCATGGCGTAGTTAAACACCAGCAGTGGCACCGCGTCCACGGGTTTGAGCGGGTTGAGGTTGAGGTATGGGTTCCCAAAGGCGGTGAACAACAGCGGTGCGGTCTCCCCGGCGATCCTCGCCACGCCGAGAAGGACTCCCGAGAGTATCCCGGGCATGGCAGAAGGCAGTATCACCTTCCATATCGTGCGGGTATAACTGGCACCGAGGGACAGCCCTGCCTCTTTTAGGGAGGTGGGCAGGCGAATCAGTGTCTCCTGCGTGGCCCGGGCCACGGTGGGGAGCATGATAATCGCCAAGGCCACCCCTCCGCTCAGGGCAGAAAACCCCCCGAGAGGTTTTACTATCCACAGGTAAGCGAGGATCCCCACGACGATGGAAGGGATCCCTTGGAGGGTATTTATCAGTATCTCTACCAGGGAGGCCCAAGGACCCCGAGTCTCCGAGAGATACAAGCCCAATCCCACCCCGGTAGGCACGGATATAACCACCGCTATCGCTATCAAGAGCAGACTCCCTACGATGCTATTTAGGATACCTCCTCCCGGGTCTCCCGGAGGGGTGGGGAGTTTGGTGAAGAAGTCAAGGGATATGGCAGAGTAGCCCTTGCTGATTATGGTAATGAGTATCAGTAGAAGGGGCAGGAGAGTCAACAAGGAGAGAGAGAGAATCGTTGCCTTGAAGATCCTGTCCTTTATCCTGCGTGCGCGCGTGCTCATCTTCGGATAGAGACCTTCCTTACTATCACTTGCCCTACGAGGTTCACTATCACGTTTACCAGGAACAGCCACAGGCCTATCTGGATCAGAGAGCTCAGGTGCAGGTCCCCGACCGCCTCGGCGAATTCGTTGGCTATCACCGAGGCCATGGTGTTGCCCGGAGAGAAGAGGTCCTTGGGCATGCCGTTGAAGTTGCCTATCACCATCGTCACCGCCATGGTCTCGCCCAGCGCCCTTCCAAGGCCCAGGAGTATCCCTGCGTAAAACCCGGAGAGGCAGTAAGGGACGATGATGTTCTTTACCACCTCCCAGTCGGTTGCCCCTAAGGCCATACCCGCCTCTAACAGGTCCTGCGGCACCATGGCAACCATCTCCTTGGAGATGGAGGAGATGTAGGGGATTATCATTATCGCAAGGACCAGGCTTGCAGTGAATATGCCCACTCCGAAGGGGGTGATGTTCATTTTTATCTCCATCCAGCGCACTACCGGTACCAGAAAGAACAGGGCCCATAGTCCGTATATCACCGAAGGGATACCCGCCAGTAAATCTACTGCATAGTCGAGGATATAGGCAAATCGTAGACCCTTTCGCGAATAGATGCCGAGGAATAAAGCTAAAGAGAAGGCCAAAGGCGTGGACATCAGCAGGGCAAGAAACGAGGTCAATAGTGTGCCGGTCAGAAAGGGCAGGGCCCCGAACTTGCCTGCGGTAGGATCCCATTCGGTAGATATAACGAACTTCCAGCCAAAGGCCTTTATCGAGGGCCCACTCGCTATGATTAGGGAAAGGAAGGTTATCCCGACGAACAGGATAAACAGAAAGGCGGTCAGGTTAAGGCCAATCCGAAACGCTTTATCGCCGTCCATCTGTGCGACCTCGTCGGATCGTTGGGATAGCCCTTAAATTTTATCATCGTTTCCTTGTCTTGTGTGGTATTTTCAGGGCCGGCTCTCTGGTTGCAATAATACCTTACCTTTGAAGGTGAGTTTCTTCAACAGGGCCTCCACCTTTCTCTTGGCGGTGTCGGATAAGGGAGAGAAGTGTAGGGGCTTGGTGTACTTTTGTCCCTCGTGGGTCATCCACCAGAGAAGGTCCGCCAAGGCCTGGGCCTTTTCTTCGGATAGGCCTCCTTGAGATAGGTCCTGATAGACGAGTATCCAGGTAAATCCGGATATGGGATAGCCGTTAGGGGCAGAGGTGTCGCAGAGGGAGACACGCATGTCGTCGGGGAGTTCTATGTTGGCCGATTCGGTGACGCTCTCTATAGAAGGCAGGACGAAGTTCCCGCTCTTGTTCTTTATGGCAGCGAAGGGCATATCGTTGGTGAGACAGTAGACCAGTTCTACGTACCCTATTGCCCCGGGGAGCTGTTTTATCAGCCCCGCCACTCCTGCGTTGCCCTTGCCCCCCAATCCGGTTGGCCACTTTACTGCCTTGCCCTTGCCGACCCGCTGGGCCCATTCCTTGCTCACCTTGGAGAGGTAGTCGGTAAAGATAAAGGTGGTCCCACTTCCGTCGGAGCGGTGTACTACTATGATCTTCATAGGCGGGAGTTTGGTGCTGAGGTTTATCTGCTGTATTCGGGGATCGTCCCAACGGGTGATCTTGCCCAAAAATATGTCTGCTAACACCTCGGGCGTAAGGCGCAGAGAGGGATTACCCGGCAGGTTGTAGGAGATGGCCACTGCCCCTGCGGTAATGGGGATGTGGAGTACCGGTGCGGGGAACTTAGCCAATTCCTCGTCGCTAAGGTAGGCGTCGGATGCCCCGAAGTCCACCACCTTTGCCCTCAACTGTCTTATCCCCCCGCCCGATCCGATGGCCTGATAATTTACCTTTACCTTGTAGACTCTGTAGTACTCGCTGAACATCTTGGAGTAGAGGGGATAGGGGAAGGTGGCCCCTGCACCTACCAGTTCCTTTTCTTTGGCCAAGGCGTTAGATGTGAACGAGGGAGATGTAAACCCGAGAAAGGCCAGCAGGCTTACGAAGAGATAGAGGCCCCTAATCCTATTCATGGATACCTCCTGCTTTGTTTGTATTGGCTGAAAGGACTTATTCGCATCGGATTTTCCTGCACGATGATATCGTAAAAAGCACGGTTTGTATAGAGACTAATTTTCTTTCTGTTTTGTCCCATCCTTGCGGTAGATGTAGGCCAGTATGGTGGCAACCGCCCGGTATAGTTTCTCGGGGATCTCTTCCCCCACTTCTAGGGAAAACAACGCTTCTGCCAGGCGTTCGTCCTCGTGGATGGCGATGTCCATCTCCCGGGCGATCTCTAAGATGCGTTCTGCGGTCAGGCGCTCTCCCTTGGCCAGCACCTTGGGTGCGCTGGCGGTTATCTTTCCGTAGCCCAAGGCCACCGCCTTTTTGGGCTTGGCCTTTTTGTCTATGCCTTTGCGTTTATCTTCATCCATAGTGGTTGGGCCTTTGCAGGGACCAGTCTTCGGGTGCGTATGCGGGCGTTGAGTTCCCGGGCTATACGGGATAGTTCCGGGTCCTGGTTCATTGCCTTACGGTTTTTCTCGGTGGAGATGGTGATTTGGAGGGTATCTTCCGGCCCAAGGAGGAATTCTATCTGCACGGCGCCAAAGCTCCTGGTCTGGGTCAGGCAAATAATCCTGCGCAGGCCGGTGCGAAAATGGTATCTGCTCTTGTTCCCTTCGTAGCGAAGGATGAGAGGAGCTTGCGTATTCTGTGATTGAAAAGAGAAAAAAGAGAGGATCGCGCCTTCCTCTAGGGCCCGCATGCCTAGGATCCGGATCTGCAGTAGGGTTTGCATGGCCTTCAATATCTGCTGGCGGGTGAAAGTCCCTCTTCGTCCAGCATCGGTGAGAAGTTGGCGTAGTGTCTTCAGGGGATCGTTTTTTCCTCCAGCGAGGAGGTACCACAGGGGTTTGTCTAGCCTGCCGGGTAGGATACGGAGATTCTCATTGAACGAAGGGACGATCTTTAGATGAGAGAGGACAGCTAACAGCTCCTTGATCTCCACGAGTCCGGGAAGGGCCTCTAGGGAGGCTTCGGCTTGCGCAGACTGAGGAGTGGAGACCAATATATCCTCAGCGATGGATTGCAGTCTTCCTAGCAAGATGCCCAGCTGGGCAAAAGCCTTGCTCGAAGAAATCTCGTTCATGGCTAGATTATACCACCCGTTAGCGAAGGGAGGCGAACCGACAAAGAGGGTTTTGGTGTTGACACCAGGGACTGACGGTGGGATAAGAACATAGGAGATTAGGGTGAGAGAGTGAATCATACGCACCATCACGGCCATCCCACGGATAAAGGGGATCGTACTCCTCCGGCGTGTGGTGATTGCCATACCAGCCACCATTCGCATCACGAGGAGATGTTACATGACTTTCGAAAACGGTTTATCGTCTCCACCGCATTGACGGTGCCCGTCCTCCTGCTATCACCTATGGTGCAAAGGTTGTTCCGATTTTCTATTGCCTTCCCCGGGGACAATTACCTGTTGTTTCTGCTTTCCAGTGCGATCTTTTTCTGGGGCGGATCCCCATTCCTGCGAGGCTTTTGGGAGGAGATGAGGCAAAGGCGTCCAGGGATGATGACCTTGGTAGCGATAGCGATCACGGTTGCCTACGTTTACAGCAGTGCTGTAGTCTTTGGTTTAAAGGGCAGGTACTTTTTCTGGGAGCTGGTTACCCTTATAGACCTGATGCTCTTCGGACACTGGATCGAGATGCGCTCGGTCCTGAGTGCCTCTCGTGCTTTGCAAAGACTGGCGGAACTGATGCCGGATAAGGCCCTTCTGATAAAAAAAGACGCGGCCTTGGTGGAGGTCAGGGTCGCGGACCTTAAAAAAGGGGACCGCGTGTTGGTCAGGCCCGGGGAGAGGATACCGGCCGATGGCGTGGTGGTGAAGGGATCTAGTTATGTCGACGAATCGATCCTCACCGGTGAGTCACGGCCGGTTAGGAAAGAAGCAGGGGCAAAGGTGGTAGGCGGGTCCGTCAATGGGGAAGGGGCGTTGGAAGTAGAGGTCACGGGCACGGGAGAGGAGTCTTACCTTGCCAAGGTCTTGCGCTTGGTGAGGCAGGCCCAGGAGACCAAGTCCCGTACGGAAAGATTGGCAGATCGCTCCGCAAGGTGGCTCACGCTCCTAGCTATAAGTGTGGCCGTCCCTACCTTTGTTTTTTGGTTCTACTTCGGCCCGGATCTGGTTTTCGCTGTGGAACGCTTCGTCACGGTTATGGTCATCGCCTGTCCCCACGCCTTAGGCCTGGCCATCCCCTTGGTGAGCGCGGTTTCTACCTCCATAGCAGGCCAGCACGGCATATTGATCCGCAACCGGGTTGCCTTTGAGAACGCCAGAAAGGTAAATGCAGTCGTCTTTGACAAGACGGGGACCTTGACGAGAGGGACCTTCGAGGTAACGGGGGTCTTCGTCTTCGATGATCATTACGACGAGGAAGGGATATTGCGGATCGCCTATTCACTGGAAAGACAATCGGAGCATCCCATTGCTCGCGGGATCGTGAAAAAGGCAGAAGGGTTGGGATTGAGCCCTCTGGATGTAAGAGAGTTTGAATCCGTGAGGGGGAAGGGGATAAAGGGGAAGGTAGAGGGCAAACTCGTTCATCTGTTGAGCAGACGGGCCCTAGAGGATAAAGGGATTGGCCTGCCCGGGAGAGGGGAGCTCCCTGACGTAGGGACGGAGGTTTTCGTCCTGGTGGAGGACAGGCCTGTGGGGGTTATCGTATTGGGAGACCAGGTCCGGAAGCAGGCAAAAGAGGCAGTTGATGCCTTAAAGGGTCTGGGTATAAAGTGCTACATGTTGACCGGCGATAACGAGGATATTGCTAAGTGGGTGGCAGATCAGTTAGGCCTTGACGGGTATTTTGCCGAGCTCATGCCCCATCAAAAGCAAGAGAAGTTGGAGGCGTTAAAACGAGAGAGGAAGTTCGTCGCTATGGTAGGTGATGGGGTAAACGATGCCCCTGCCCTTGCCACCGCAGATGTGGGTATTGCAATAGGGGCAGGGACCGACGTTGCGGTAGAGACCGCAGACGTCGTGTTGGTGAATAGCAACCCAATGGATGTTGTCACTCTGATCCGCTTGGCGCGAGCTACTTATAGCAAAATGGTGCAGAACCTATTTTGGGCGGTGGGATATAATGTCTTTACGATCCCTCTAGCTGCAGGGGTCTTGATGAAGTATGGGATCGTCGTTTCCCCTGCGATTGGGGCCTTGTTGATGTCCTTAAGTACCGTGATAGTGGCGGTAAACGCCCGCACCCTCAGGTTGCCTAAGTAGCTCCTCGGGTTTTGTGATAAAAGGAGACCCAGGGTGGAGAGGAAGAGGAGGATAAAAATCTTATTCCTGTGTACGGGGAACTCCTGTCGCAGTCAAATGGCCGAGGGTTGGGCTCGGCATCTGTGGGGAGAGGTAATGGAGGTCTATTCTGCTGGTGTGAAGGCAGGTTCGCTGGATCCTCTCGCAGTAGTTGTTATGCAAGAAGCGGGAGTGGACATCTCCTCACAGTATTCCAAGCATGTATCCGAGGTCCTGCACATAGATTTCGATTGGGTCATTACCGTCTGCGACCACGCCCGGGAGACCTGCCCTAATTTTCCGCGCAAGACCAAGAAACTGCATCGGGGCTTTGACGATCCTCCCCACCTTGCCAAGACCGCCAGCAGTCCAGAAGAGGCCTTACAGCACTACCGACGGGTGCGGGACGAGATAAGATGCTTCGTTGAACGATTGCCAGAGGTGTTAGGAACAGTGGAATGAATGTGGCTCTCGTCATCCGGACCGAGCACTGAGCTCTGGGTGGAGAGTGATGCCTGTTCTCAACTCGGAAGATAAAAGGAGATTCCACTTTATTTTTCCTGCTTTCTTCCTTGTGCGGACGAGTCGGAAGGACACCTTAAAAGAGTTTGAAACAGCAATTAAAATGGCTCCGCTCGTGTGAGGCTTTGCGAACCTTCAAGGACGAATTGAAAATAGAGGTGATAAGGGGCAAGGGACACCCTCAAGAAATTAAAGTCGTTGCCTCGTGAAATTATTCTTTTGAAGATGAAACTCCTACGAACTTGACTTTCTTTGAATTTTTCCATATAATTATGGACGATGTTAAACTATTGTGTACTTGACTGTGACCTTCTGATTGCGAACTGTGGAGGCACATAGGGTATGAGAAACAGCGAAGAAAAGTTGATGACCGTAAAGGAAGTAGCAGAATACTTGCGACTTGACGAGCATACGATTTACAGAATGGCGAGAAAGGGAGAGATACCCGCTTTTAAGATTGCTGGACAGTGGCGGTTTAAAAGAGACCTAATAGAAAAGTGGCTCAAAACTAAAACGAAGGGAAAACACTATGAGTGA
>WGBD01000010.1 GCA_015494465.1 Candidatus Omnitrophota bacterium
GTTGATAGGCGGACCGGTGAAAGGGTTTGACATGGCCCAACCCCTTATGGGAGAACTGATTTCAGTTTTGGAAAAGCTGTCAGAGGATGTGTTGATTACCACCTCCCGCCGCACCCCGGGATGGATAGAGGAGTGGTTGAGGGGGAGGGAATTCAAATACAAGGTAATTGCAAACGATTTCAATCCCGAGGGGGCGGTGGATGCCATACTGTCCCGGGCGGAGAGGTCGTTGGTGACCCCTGATAGCGCTTCCATGATAGCAGAGGCCCTTGCCAGCGGGAAGGCGGTGGGGGTGTGGGCACCGGTACTGCCGGCTGGCAAGCACGGGAGGTTGGTCTCTGCGCTGATCTCAAAGGGGGCCCTGACGAGGATCCGGGATGGGAAGGACCTGGAGAGGTTTGTCGCTGGGGACCTTGGGGGCCGGGCACAGGCGGGTTTGGATCTGGTCCGTATCCTTCAGGAACGCATACAATTTTGAACGAATTTAAAACATTTTATTTTCTGCTCAATTTGACAACTGGGTTGGTGTGTGTTATTCTTAAATAGATTTGGGAGGGATTGGGGTGACGAAACGGCAAGAGAGACGCAGGTATCCGCGATGGCAACTGCGCGTTCCCGTACGCTTCAAGGTGCAAGGTAGACCGCAAGTGTTCTCTGGCTCTTTGTCTAGGGATGTAAGCGCCGGTGGTATAAGGGTTTTGACCGACCAGTTTCTGCCGAAGGATACCCCTCTGGAGCTGGAACTGTTCTTGGAGCCCTTCAAACGGCTAATCCCGGCAAGGGCCAGGGTGGTGTGGTTGGAGCAGGTCCCTTACAGGGACGACGCCTATCAGATGGGATTGGAGTTCTCTTACATAGAGCCGTTGCACCGCAAGGACATAATGAAGCTCGGGGAGGCATACGGTAAAAACTAAGGAGGGGGTCTAGATGAGTGAAGAGACTGCGGTGGTGAGGCGTACTAAGTCGACGAACTGCGCCTTCTGTGGGAAGTTGGTGCGCAGGATAAAGATGTATTATCGCAATGGCAAGTACTATTGCAGTAAGCGCTGTTTCAAGAAGATGCAGGAGAAGTTGGCCAAAGAGAAGGAGTCGGAGCAGGCGAGTTAGTTATCGAGGGGAGGCGATAGCGATGGCGAGTGTAGTGGAGAGAAGACGGCACAAGAGGGTGAATTCCCGTCTGCCATTGAAACTGCGGGAGGGAGATTACGACTTCATCACCGAGACCAAGAACGTCAGTTGTAGCGGTGCCTATTGCGAGGTCAACCGCTATCTGCCTCCTCTTACTAAGGTGGAGATCACCCTCGTCTTCCCCAAGGGCAACGGTGAGACGGAGTCGGTCTCCTGTAAGGGTATAGTGGTGAGAACCGACCACATGCCTTACAGCAACGGGACCAATCACTACTGCGTTGCTATCTACTTCTCTGAGATCAGCAAGGCAGACATGAGCAAGCTCAACGCCTTCGTGGAGTCGCAGGCCTCTCATCTCAACTGATGCGGTGGCGCGCAGGGCGGAGTTAGGACTCCTTATCGTCGGTTTGATATTCGATTCCCGCATTCCCTTTCCCGATGTGTTGCAATCTCTGGAGTCCCGCTGGGGGGAGGTGGCCTTTCTTTCCCCGGTCTGGGACTTCTCAAAAGTAACCGATTACTACGCGGAGGAGATGGGGGCTTCCCTACTCCGGAGGTTCGTGGTCTTCGATAGGCCGATAATCCCGGTGGATCTGATAGGCATAAAGCACGAGGCAGAGAAAATAGAGGATGCCTATCGCCGGGAGAACGGCGGACGGACGGTTAATGTGGATCCGGGATTCCTCTCCGGGGACAAACTCCTCTTGGCCAGCCACAAGAACCACTATCACCGGATATATCTGGGAGAAGGCGTCTTCGTGGAGTTGACTCTTGCCTTCTGTCGGGGGAGGTGGCGCGCTTTGGAGTGGACCTATCCGGACTTCCGGGACATTTATGTAGAGTGGTTTGCCTCTATAAGGCAGGGCGTGAGAGAGGGGATCTTCAATCATCGGAGGAAAGGTGTTCAAGAGGGTCGTGGTTAAGGAATTGGTGAGTCTTAAGAACAGCACCTCCTTCCGGATAGGGGGCAAGGCCCGTTATCTGGTGATTGCCAACGACGAGGAAGACCTGAGGGGCGCGCTGGAGCTGGCCTCGGGCGTTGGTCTGCCTTGGATGGTCCTGGGGGGAGGGACGAATCTCCTCTTGGCAGAGGGGATCTTGAACTATGTCTTTATCCGCTTGGGTAGGGGGTTCGTGGGGGTCAATGCGGTGGAAGGAGGGCGCTTAGAGGTGGGGGCAGGGACCCCGGTGGAGAGACTCGTAAGGTTGAAACCCTGCGAGTTTTCTATATTTTTTGGTTTGCCGGGGACGGTAGGGGGAGGCCTAAAGGGCAATGCGGGGGTGCGGATCGGGAATAGGTATGTGGGCCTCTTGGATGCCTGTGAGAGGGTGAAGGTGCTGAGGCCGGATGGGGCTGTCCTCTGGATAGATGCGAAGGACCTGCCAAAGGGATACCGATACTCGGGCATAGATGGTATCATATTATCTGCTGTTTTTGACCCGGGGAGACTGCAGGAGTTTTGGGGTGTGATACCCCAACGGCCGGTAGTGGAGCCGTTCCCCAATGCGGGATGCGTCTTTAAGAATCCCTCTCCGGACCTTAGCGCGGGGAGGTTGATTGAGGAGTTGGGATTTAAGGGGGTCAGGCGTGGGGATGCGATGGTCTCCCGACTCCACGCCAACTTCGTCCTCAATGTGGGTAATGCAAGGTTCGATGATACGATGGGACTCATTGAGGAGATTCGGAGTAGGGCAAAGCAGGAACGGGGTATAGATCTGCAACTCGAGATAAAGGTGGTGCGGTGAAGGTAGCGGTGCTTATGGGGGGCACCTCCCCGGAGAGTCAGGTCTCTTTGAAGTCGGGCAGGGCGGTGGCCGAGGCCCTGCGGAGGGTGGGCCACGAGGTGTGGGATGTGGTGGTGGAACGGGAGGAAGAGGACTACCTTAGGGCGCACATCCCCTCGGATGTGGACCTGGTCTTTATTGCCATGCACGGGGGCGCGGGTGAGGACGGGAGGGTGCAGGAACTCTTGGAGGGGATGGGCCTTGCCTATACGGGCTCTGGTCCCCAGGCGAGCAGGATGGCCATGGACAAGGTCCTGTCCCGCAGGAGGTTTTCGGAGGCCGGTCTGCCCCAGCCGGAGTTCGTGGTCTGGGAGAAAGGCAAGGACAATCCTAGTCCGGAGTTTGGCCTGCCGTGGGTGGTAAAGCCCTCGTCGGCAGGCTCGAGCATTGGGCTGTCTCTGGTGAGGGAAGAGGAAGAACTCTTGCCTGCCTTGGAGAGGGCCTACGAGATCTCTGCCCAGGTGTTGGTAGAGGAGTACATCAAAGGGGTGGAGATAACCGTTGGGATAGTGGGAGATCGTGCCTTTGAGGTTGTTGAGGTGGTCCCAGTGCATTCGCAGGTCTTCGACTACCGTTCCAAGTACACCCACGGAGAGACGGAGTACATCATACCTGCCCGGATCAGCGAGGAGGATCGGGCCTTGGCGAAAGAGACCGCCAGAAAGGCCTTTTCCTCTCTTGGTTGTCGGGACTTCGGCCGGGTGGACATGATATTTGCAGAGGAAGGGCCGGTGGTGTTGGAGGTGAATACCATTCCAGGTATGACGGAATTGAGTCTTCTGCCCATGGCCTGCAGGTACGAGGGTATTGGGTTTGAGGTTTTGTGCCAGCGCATATGTGAACTGGCATTGAAGAGGAGTGAGGGCTGAGATGGGAAAGGGCAGGCGGAAGAGGCCTTCAAATACTGCGGAGGGATTAAGGCGCTTCCTTCCGTGGTTGGTGAAGGTGGGGCTTGCCCTCGGGTTGATAGGTCTGTGTCTCTTTGGGGTGTACCTTGCGGTCTTCAAGAATCCGGTGTTTGCGGTGAAGGAGGTCAAGTCCAATGTGCCCTTGCCTGCAGAGGTAAAATTGGAGGTCTACGGGCAGAACATATTTTCCCTGTCTCTGCCCCGGATATACGAGGAATTGTTGGAGCGCTATCCGTTTTCCAAAAAGATAGAGATACAGAAGGTCCTCCCTAACGAGGTGCGGGTGTTCGTCCTTAGGCGCAGGCCGGTCTTCTTCGTCAGGCGTTCGGGCCTGCTCTATCCTATTGACGAGGAGGGGTACGTCTTGGAGGTGAACAGCGACCTTCCCCGGGAGGTAATCGAACTGCGTTTGGATCCGGATACCCCCTTAAAAGAAGGAGAGGTGGTGGAGTCCGAGGCGGTATTCTCCGCCCTGGAGTTGTGGAGGGCCCTGCGGAAGCTCAAGTTGACGGAGGTCTTTGACTTCGAATACATAGACGCCCAACAGCCTTACGAGTTGCGGGTAAAGTTGAGGAAAGGACCGTTGTGGAAGATACGGGGCGGGAATTACGAGGAGAAGTTGAAGGTCTTCAAGGAGAGGCTCCTCAATACCTTCCTTGAGGACCTTCCTCGCATGGGGCCGGACAGTTATGTCTTGTTTCTGGAGGACGGCACCATCACCGTGAACCCTTGAGGGATATGGCGGATCTCTTTCTCGACATCGGCGGTACGAGGGTGGTGTGGGGGGCACTTCCCGAGGAAGGCCTGCCTTTGGTGAAGGTGGTTCCCCTGCCGAGGTTGGGCGGATCGGAGGAAGAGGATCTCAATGTTGCCGTCCTTAAGGGATTGCATTCCTTGAGGCAGGAGTTGAACGAGTCGTTCAAGAAGGTCTGGGTCATCCTCGGGGTTGGGGACACCCTATCGCCTATGCGGATGAAGGAGGTCCGGTTGCTCTCTCCTAATAAACGGCTGCCCCTTAGGCCTTCCCATCTGGAGGCGATGCGGGTCAAGACCCTTTCCCGGGCGGTCTCTAAGGGGTATGTGGTGGTGGACAGGGAATTGATAGAGGTAGAGGTGGACGGTATCTCCTATCCCGGGCTCCCCAAGGATAAGGGCTTGAGGGCCCATTCGGTGGTCCTGGCGGAGTACCTGATCGGGATAGAGTCCGCTAAGCGTTCCTGGATAAGGTCTCTCTTGAGGAAGGAGAGGTTGAAGCTGGAGGGGATCCTTCCGAGGGAGGTACTCATATCCAAGGCCTGTTTCTCCCAGAAGGAGATGGACAAGGGCGGGATCCTCATAGACATCGGTTTCAATCGCACGGTGGTGCTCTTCTGGAAGAGGGGGTGTTTGGTGGATGTGGCGGTCTTCCCTTACGGCGGTAAGGACCTCACCAGCTCCATTATGAAGGAGTTTGGCATCCCCTTTGGGGTGGCGGAGGAGTTCAAGCGGCGGTATGTGGATGTGGACTTTTTCCGTTCGGTGGAGGACAGGATCCGTCTGGATGTGGGGGGAAAGCGATTCGAGATATCCGGGTATCGTCTCTGCAAGGTGGTGCACGGTTGCATAGAAGGGATACTGGAGGAGGTGAAACGGCACCTGTTCTCCCGGGAGATAGTTCTGGACGATGTGGTGGTGGGGATCACCGGGGGTGTGTGCATGCTGGACGGGGTGGTGGAGATGACCGAACACATACTCGGTCTGCCGACGAAGATGGCCTTCTCCAAGAATCAATCCTGCCTCCGGGCGATAAGCCCGGGCAGTCCCTATGCCCTGATAGCCGGGGCCTTTTGGAGGTATCGGGAGGGTAAGATAGACCTTTACAGTCCGACTTGGAAAGAGAAGGTGATGCTGGCCCTTAAGGAGTTGTGGGATTTCTTCTGATGAAGCGGTTTAGTGAGTTCGAAAAGGCGGTTTATAGGGAGGTCTTGAAGATACCCTTGGGTGAGGTCAGGACCTACGAAGAGATCGCCCAGGCCATTGGCAGGCCCAAGGCGGTGCGGGCGGTTGGGCAGGCCCTGAAAAGGAATCCCTTTCCCCTGATCATCCCCTGCCACAGGGTGGTAGCGAAACGGGGGATCGGGGGCTACTCCCGAGGGGTCGAGAAGAAACGGCGTCTTTTGAGGTTGGAGTCCCGGGTAAAGGAGATGCTCTATGGCAGGTAAGCGGAAGATTACCTATCGCTCCGCCGGGGTGGACATAAGGGGGGCGGAGAGGTTCGTCGACTTTATAGAGAAGAGGGTGGGGCTGGATAGGGGATTTGGTGCTCTGTATCCCCTGCCCAAGGGATTGGATAGGCCGGTATTGGTGTCTTCCACCGACGGGGTGGGGACGAAGTTGAAGTTGGCCTTCCTTTCGGGAAGGCACGACACCGTGGGGATAGATCTGGTGGCGATGAATGCAAACGACATCGTCTGCCGGGGGGCACGCCCGCTCTTTTTTCTGGACTACATCGCCTGTGGAAAGTTGGATGTCAGGGTCCTGAGGCGGGTGATAGAGGGTATTGCCCGGGGATGTGAGATGGCGGAGATGAGCTTGATAGGGGGGGAGACCGCGGAGATGCCCGGGTTCTATCCCGAAGGGGAGTACGACCTTTCGGGGTTTTGCGTGGGAGTGGTTGAGGCAAAGGACCTCCTGCCCCGACGGGGGATAAAGGAGGGAGACCTCGTCGTAGGTTTGGCCTCCTCGGGTCTGCACAGCAACGGGTTCTCTCTAGTGAGGAAGGTCTTTCCCAAGCGGGAGATCCTCAAGAGGATCGACGAGTTCCTGACTCCTACCCGGATATACTCCCCGCAGATCCTCGCTCTACTCAAGGAGTTTCCGGGGAAGGTCAAGCAGATAGCCCACATCACCGGTGGGGGATTCTATCTCAAGGCGATAAAGGGGATCCCCGAGGGCCTGGGGCTTAGATTTGACACGACTTCCTTTCCTATTCCTCCTATATTCTCTGAAATACAGGAGCGGGCGGGGATGTCCAAGGAGGAGATGTTCTCTACCTTCAACATGGGGTTGGGGATGACCTTGGTGGTGTCCAGGCGCTGGGCGGATAAGGTGGTCTCGTTTCTGCGCAGGTGGCAGGATTGTTGGGTAGTGGGGGAGGTGGTGCGTGCAAGGTCGAGGGAACGGGTGCAGGTGTAGGCTCCTTTCGTTGCTGTTCTTCGCCCTTTTCGGCTGGGGTGCTATCTCTTGGGCAGAGGGTGATGTGGAACTCACCCCAGTGGTGGTGTACCAGGATAGGATGGGGGATCTGGAGGCAAGGACGGAGCCCAGCTGGGAGGTGATCGTCTCCGAGGAGGGAGGGGTTTCAGGGGTGCAAGAGCTCCTGATCCACGATGTCCGTACGGCGGTGGATCTGGGAAGGGGAGGGGAGGGGATTGCAACCGTGTCGTTGCGGGGATTTTCTCCCCGTCACACCCGGGTGATGGTAGAAGGCGTGGCGATAAACTCCTTGGCCTCGGGCTATCCCAGTGTGAATCGCCTGCCGTTTGTGGGCTTGGAGAGGGTGCAATTCCTGACCGGTGGTCCCTCTACCCTTTGGGGTGCGGGATTGGGAGGGGTGATGAACTTCCGATACGCCCTTTCCCGCTCCTTCCTGGAGGGATTGGTTGGGAAGGATTCGCTACACGCCTTGCGGGCTGGGGTGAGGCTCCCGCAGGGCTGGTTTGGGCTGGACATCGGGGAAGGCTATCCCGATGTCTTGCGGAAGGACCGGGACTGGAAGAAGGGGGTCTTTAAGGTTCAATTGGGAGGGATGGCGCTCTTTGGCCTGTATTCTCAGGGCGACATCTCTTCTGGGGTATTCCCCGACGAGACATGGGAACGGGACAGATACAGGGACTTTATAGGTAAGGTTTCTTGGGACAAAGAATTGGGCAATTGGCAGGCCAAGATGTCTCTCTCCGTCGTAGACGGGGCTACGGTGGTGGAGGACTTCGCAGATCCGGATGCCCAAGATCCCTACAGCCGGACGGACACCTCCCAGCGCAGGGTCGTCTTTTCCGGGGATCTCTGGAGGTGGTGGGACGATTCGGGCC
Organism: Candidatus Omnitrophota bacterium; assembly: GCA_015494465.1. GTDB lineage: Bacteria > Omnitrophota > Gorgyraeia > S143-82 > S143-82 > S143-82. The sequence continues at coordinate 7,892 of WGBD01000010.1, forward strand.
TGAAGTTTGGCTGGGATGCGGAGGTGGACCGGCTGGATTCGGTGTACCTGAGCGAGACCAAGACCGCTCGCTCTTTGGGGATCTACGGGGAGTACACGACCTGGATTGGTCCGTTAGAGGTGAGCGCCGGGCTGAGGGCGGATCGCAACTGGGATTACGCTTCGGACCTTTCCGGACACCTTGGTGTGAAGTGGGGTGGATGGCGGGTAAATCTGTCCCGGGCGGTTTCTCCCCCGCCGTTGTTGTGGCGGTATTACGACGAGACCCGGGCAGGTATAAGGGGCAATCCGGACATCTCACCGGAGAAGGCTTGGGTGTATTCGCTGGAGTGGGAGCGGGAGTTACTGGGGCTGGATTGGGCTCTGGGATACGAGTTTTACCGTATAGAGGACGCGCTGGCGGTGGACAGGGATGCTGGTGGGCATTACTTTATGCGGAATTATCGCCTCTGGTCTCAGGAAAACTGGGACCTGGGATGCTCGTGGAGGGGCGAGCGTTGGGGCTGGCGACTGTCCGTGAATTTCTCCCGCATCAAGGACGAGCACAGTGGGGAGGAGCGCAAGGGGGTTGAGAAGTTTCGGTTCTCGTTCGAGCCGTGGGTGCGCCTTCCCGGCGGATGGAAGTTGCAGGCGGTAGTCTGGTTGAGGGATTCTAACATGCCTTCCACTTACCGGGCGAGAGACAACCGGGCCGTCGTGGATCTCTACCTCACCCGGGAATTCGCCCGGGGGCAGGTCTATCTTGGGATGCAGAATGCCCTTAACGAGGACTTTTGGGAGGACTACTTTTATCCCCTGGAGAAGAGGCGATGGCGGGTTGGAGTAAGGCTCTTCTGGTGAGCCTGTTGGCACTCTGGCTGGGTGGTGCTGGCCTTTGTGAGGTGAGCCTGCGCTGGGGTGTGATCGGATCCCGTCCCGAAAACCTGGATCCTGCGGAGGTGGAGAATTGGGGGAAGGTGTATTCCCTCGCTATGTTCGACAGCCTGTTCGACAGGATCGGTCAAGAGTTGGTGCCAGTACTGGCCGAGGATCTGAAGGAGGTATCCCCTGGGGTGTGGAGGCTAAAGATAAGGGAGAAGGTCTGGTTCCACGACGGGAAGGAGCTCAGCGCCGACGATGTGCTTTTCTCCTTGGAGAGGTACAAGGCCCTGGGGAAGGCACACCAGGGGGAGGGGTACTTGAAGAAGGTCCTGCGAAGGGAGAAGAGGCTGGGTCGCTACGATGTTGAACTTGTGACCGCTCCCGATGTCGCCGAAGATACGCTAAGGCGTTTACTTCAATTTCCCGTATTGCCTGCCCACTGGTTCTCTTCTCCGGAGAAGGTTAAGGCCTTTGAGAGGCATCCAATAGGGACCGGTCCGTTTAGGTTTTACAGGGCTGGAGCTGGGAGGTTGATCTTAAAGGCCAACAAGCACTACTTTGGGGGGAGACCGAGGATAGATGAGTTGGTGGTACGGTTTTATCCCAATCTCAGCTCTCTGGTGCTGGCCTTGATCTCCCGCAAGGTGGATGCCTTGACTGGACTTCCGTTGGTATATCGCGATCTCCTTTCCAGGATCGATGCCTATCGGGTCTATGAGGCACACACGGACTACGGTGTTGGGCTCACCTTCTTGAATCAGGGGTTGGGGAAGGACCCCTTGATCCGCAAGGTCGTCGCCCTGGCTTTGGGGGAGGATCAGTTCGAGGACCTAGATTACGGGATGGAGTGGATAGGTCGAAGACGGTCAGATCTGGAGACCGCAGGTCGCCTGCTGGCCTTTGGTGGGTTTGAGCGAAGAGGGGGTTGGTGGACGCGCGATGGTAAGCGGGTGATCTTGCGCTTGCTTTGGCCCAATTACGAGCGCTTCGACGCCTATTGGCTGGTCTACGCCCTAAAACGGGCCCTGGCTAGATTGGGTCTGCTTGTGGAATTCGTGGACGACCCTTCTCTAGCGGATTCTATGGTGGGATATTTTTATGTGGGGGAAGATAGGATGACCCGAGAGATCGACGAGACGAGGGCTCCCTATCTGTATTCGTGGTTGTTGGGCTTACCCGTGGACAATATTTTCCAGGCGAATCTAAAGAAGACGACCATCTCTAGGGGCGAGGCTAGTTGGTTCGTGCCTATGTTTGAGTTTGGGTTTATATCGGTGTTGAACCGGGCGTTTTTCGTCGATGGCAGATGTGATCCCTCGAGGATCTCCTCGGTTTGTTGGTGCCAGCTCCAGGTGGGGAAAAATAAAAGAAAGGGGGTGATGGTATGGTAAAGGTAGTACGCGAGGGCAACAGATCCGTGGACACGCTGAATTGGTGCTGTTGGCCTCCGGGCACGGAGGCGAACAGGGTACTCCTCCCTAGCGAAGGCGAAGAGGAGTAGTCCTGAGGCCCCCTTCTTGGGGGCCGGCTTTATCCTTTGGAAGGCGTTGTGTTGGACGCGGGGGAGACGGATGCGGACATCGGTATACAATCTCTATGTGTGGGACTTTCCCAAGCAGGGGAATGCGGTAGTCTTCAACACCCGTACCTCTGCCCTGTTGGAGATGGATCTTAAGACTGCTCAGGGCTTGAAGCGGGGAGACCTCAAAGGATTGGATCCCGAGACCTTGTCCCTTCTCCAGGAAAACGGTCTGGTGGTGGATTCGGAAGATCCGTGGGAGGAGTTGGAGGCCTCTAAAGAGGATCTGAGAAGGCTTGGGTTAGATGTGACCCTCCTTACCACTTACGAGTGCAATTTTGCCTGTCCGTATTGCTTTGAAAAGGGGGTAAAGAGACCCTCTTACATGAGCTTGGAGACTGCAGGCAAGGTCCTGGATTGGGTGGGGAGTTGGGTAAGAGAGCGAGGCTATCCAGCGGTCTCCTTCACATTCTACGGTGGAGAGCCCCTATTGAACAAGGAAGTGGTGGAGTTTTTCCTGGCCTCAGCCGGGGACCTGGCCCCCAGGGTTGTCTTCTTTCTCTTTACTAACGGAAGTCTTCTCGAGGAAGAAGACATCGTGGGCTGGAGATCGGCTGGCCTGCAGGAGATCCGCGTCACCATAGACGGTCCCGAGGACCTCCACGATAGGCGTAGGCCGTTTAGGGACGGGAGGGGCACTTTTTGGGAGATCGTTCATCGCTTGAAGAAGGTGCTCCCTATAGTGAAGGTCTCCTTGAATGTGAACCTCTCTGAGGAAGGTTATTCTCGGATGGACGAGTTATTCCGGATACTCGCAACCGAGTTGCCGGTGGATAGGATAGCCAGTCTGATCATGAGTCCGGTGATCCCCGCGGTGGCGGACCTCTCAAATCGGCCTTACATCTCCGAGACCCTGGTCTCCCTCTTTTCTTCGGGTGGGGCCTTTGAAAGATTGGTAGAGTTAGTGCGAAAGGCCCGGGGATACGGGTTCAATGTCCGGATCCCGTTGAGCAGGTTCGCCTGCCCGCTGTTGGTGAGAGACGGAGGCATAATCGTAGACACCGAGGGCAGTCTTTACAAGTGCAGTTCTATGGTTGGGCACGAGGAATTCAGGATAGGGACGGTCGACAGAGGCTTTAATCGAAAATTCCAGGAATTCCTCTCCCTCCGTCCTTGGCAGGATTGTCCCAAGGATTGCCCTTATCTTCCTATCTGTCAAGGGGGTTGTCGGCTTTTCTCCTTGTTTGAGGCGGGCGACCTCAAGAAGAGCTTCTGTCGACGGGATTTCTTCGACAGATACTTCCCGGAAATCGTAAAGCTGGAGTACGAGTTTCTATGTGGGGCTTCTTGATCAGTCGGATAGGGATAGGTAGGGTTCTATTCGTCTTGGGCTTGGACCTGCTGTCTCAGGGGATGTTGGTCGTCATCCCTTTGTTGATAAGGAGGATGCTCTCCGGTGAGAGTTGGGTCGGGGGTTGGCAGGGTGCAGGTGCAGTGGTGACGCTCGTGATAACTAGGATGGCGATCTACATCTGGAGGGATGGGGTGGTGGCTGATTGGGTGGAGGGGTTGACCTTGAGTCTGAAGGAGGAGTTGATCCCTTCCACGGAGAGGTTAGGGCCCCGGGCCATCGCCTTTGGAGACCTTTTCGTTAACCTATCCCGGGATGTAGAGAGGATAAGGTCCTTTTTGGCAGGTATTGCTTTCCCTGCCTTGAGCGATGTGGTCTATCTCGGCCTTGCGCTGGTGGGGGCTTTGATCGTCTTCCCTCAGGTGATCCTCCCGCTTTTGGTGTTCATTGGGGTGGTTATATCGGTCTATGGGTTCTACACGAAGAGGATGATGTCCTTGTACGAGTCCTTACGGGAAACCTTAAAGTGGACCTTCCGGTATGTCTCGGAGTTGATGCAGGGGTGGGTGGAGGCCTGGATATACGAGCTGGATGCGGTCTTGGCTCAGAGGCTCCGGGAGGCCTTCCGCAGGGAAGGTGAGCTCCGCAAGCGCTTGTTTCTGCTCTCTTCGCGTTTGGCGGTGATCAGTGAGGCCCTGGTTCAGGTGGGTGCGGTGGCGGTGTTGGTCTTGCTCCTTTCCTTTCGCAGTGCCCTGGGCTTGAGCCTTGGCGATGTCGTGGCGGGGTACATGCTCGTCTCTTTTGGAATAAGACCGGTGGTTAGATTGGTCTCACTCTCCTCTTCTTTGGCCGGGGTGAAGGTGGCCTGGGATAGGATAGAGTCTGCTCGGAGATCCCTCCAGCTGGGGGCAGGGGGCTTTGGTAGGTATCTCCCTAATGCGGTGTCCTTGAAGCTTTCGGGCGTTGGATTCTGGTACGAGCCAGGGAGGTGGCTTTTCCGAGGGCTGTCTGCTGAGGTGGCGGAAGGGAGACTGTTGTTGATCACCGGACCGAATGGTAGTGGTAAGACCACGCTGATGAAGCTGATGTTGGGGATGCTGACCCCCAAAGAGGGAAGCATTCGGATTGGAGGGGTATCTTCTGCGGACTTGGATTGGAGGCGATTTCGCCGGGTCGTGGGCGTGCTTTGGGCGGAAGAGTTTTTTACTTCTGGTACGGTTGAGGAGAACTTGAGGGTGGGGCTAGAGGATTTCCCTAGGCAGAAGGCCTTGGAAATGATGAGGTTGGCAGGTCTAGAGGGAATAGACCTTTCCACACCCATAGATCCCGCAGGTAAGGGGCTATCCAGGGGCCAGCGAAGACGCTTGGGTCTGATAAGGGCCCTCTTGAGGGGCAAGAGGTTGCTCGTTCTGGACGAGGTCTTTGCCAATCTGGATAGCAAGGGAAGGGAGTGGGTGGTCGATGTGCTCTCCGACCTAAAGGGTAAGGTTACCGTAGTCGTCAGTACGAATTTTATTTCCGATGAACTGTTGGCCTTGGCAGAGGAGGTGGTGCGTTTGGGGTGAAGGAGGATAAAGGATATCGTAAGTTCTCCTCTAAGTTAGGGCGCTTGTTTGGGGCCCTCTTGTTGGTCTTTGCCCTGATAGACGGTATCCTGTTTTATGCCTTGCTTAGGGGGTTGCTCGGTGATGTCTTCTCGATAGCTCGGCGACACTACGCCAACAACATCGCCCGGCGCTTGGAGGAGAGATTGGATGAATACAGGACGATGGGTTCTAGCTTGTTGGATCTGCGGGATGTCCACTTACTCCAAGCCCCTTGGCAGGTGAGGTTGGCCTTAGCAGAATTTAACCTGCGCTTTCCCGAGGTAGAGTGCAGTTACTGGTTGGGAGAAGATGGTATCGTCTCTTCTTGCCCGGATAGAGCAGTGCCATCTCTGCACTGCGAAGGGCCTACATGCGCCAGGATTGATCGGAAAGACGAAAGGTCGCTCGTTTGGCTGTTGATCAAGGGCCGAGGTGGGGATCTGCTCCTGAGGTTGCCTATGTACGGTCTGTGGGCCTATTGGGGACACCTGCTCGTGCCTACTCCTTATTTCGATGTATCGATCACCGACGCTGGCGGTAGGTGCGTCTACGACTCCCGAGGTGGTGAGGATTCCTGTGCGGGGATCCGAGAAAAGGCGATCGATAGGGCGCGGATCGAATCCATGGATTGGACCCTCGTGATTATCCCCCGATTTGCCTACTGGTTGAGGAGATGGGGACGGTTTTTTGGTTGGATGCTGGCGATCCAGATACTGATCTTGGGAGTCGTTGCGGGGATTTCGGTGTGGATCGTGAAGAGGAGCTTTAGAGACCTCGAGGAGATAATACCCTTTGTAGACCGGATATCCAAAGGGGACTTCCAGGCCAGGCTGACCTTGCGAAGAGACGACGAGATCGGACTGCTTGCCAGGCATGTGAATGGGATGGTCGCTGAGCTCCAGGAGTATCGGCGTCTCTCAAACATATGGTTGATAGGTAAGGCGATGACCTGGTTGGCTCACGAGATCAAGAATAAGATCCTCCCTGCTAAGGCCTTTTTGCAAGGCGTGATGGAGGGTAGGTTGGAGAAGGACTTTTTGGAGAAGATGGGTAGGGTTGCCCTGGATCAGATAGAGAAGACGGAGTCTTTGTTAGAGGACTTTTCTAATCTCAGGATGGACCTCCAACTCCACTTGGTAGAGGTGGACATCTGTGCCCTAGTTCAGGAGGTGGTAAGGGGATTCCAGCCGCTTATCGTGAAGAAGGGAATCGATGTGGAGGTCTCGTGTACTCCCGAGTTGAAGTGGGTTGTGGACGGAGATAAGTTCTCTATCGCCTTGGGCAACCTGTTATTGAACGCCTTGGAGGTCTTGGGGCCGGGTGGGAAGGTCGATATAAGGGCCCGGGTCAGGGGAGATGTGCTCTTGATGGAGGTGGAGGATAACGGTCCTGGTATACCCGAGGAGGTGAAGTCCCACCTGTTCGAGCCGTTTACCAGAGAGGGGCGGGAACGGTCTCCGAATCGAGGTGTGGGTCTGGCCATAGTCTACAACATAGTCAAGGCCCATGGAGGGAGCATAGCGGTAGAGAGTTCCAGCGAAGGGACGAAGTTCGTGATCAAGATCCCCAGGTCTGCGATTAGAAGGTAGGATTTTGCAAGTTGATTTGCGAAAAGCGTCAAGCATTTCCCAAGCGTGTTGATCTATAATCTCTCCTGGAAGTGGGCTCTTCTGCAGGAGAGGGGCGATGGGGGAGAAGAAGGGAACTTACAAGCCTACCATATTGGTATTGGACGACGAACCAGCGGTTAGGGCGAGTTTTGCCCTGTCCTTCCCCGAATATCAGTTCATAGGAACGGATTCTCCGTTTGAGGCCCTGGAGATACTGCGCTCTCCCAATAGGATCCGCTTGGTGGTCCTGGATGTGGTTATGCCGGGCATAAACGGGATAAGCGTGTTGAGGCAGATAAGGAAGGTGGATCCCTCTATCCCGGTCGTCATATGTACCGGATACGGAAGTAAGGAGATAGTGGTGGAGGCCTTGAGGGCAGGGGCCAACGACTACATCGAGAAGCCGTTTAACCTGCAAACGGTGAGGAGGATCTTCGCTCGATTGATAGAGGACACATTGGAGGAGGGAAAGGACAAGGTCCAGTGGGCCTACGAGATGCTGAGGGAAGGTTTCCACAAGAACATAAATCTAGAGAAAGTCAGCTCTGCCCTCAACCTCAATCCCAAGTACCTGAGCCGGGCGTTTAAGGAGAGGTTTGGGAGGAGGTTTACCGAGCTGAAGAATTCCTTGCGGATGGAGAAGGCCAGAGAGCTCTTGGCCCATACGGACATGTCTATTACCGAGATAGCGATAGAGGTGGGCTTCTCTTCTCCCGAAGTTTTTTCTAGAAACTTCAAAGAGGAACACGGGATAACCCCCTCGGACTACAGGGCGTTGTTCAGATCCGGAGGGAGGTAGGTATGGACCGTACGCTCGATCTTTTGGAGCTCCTACCGGTAGGGATATTCGTGACCGACAAGAACGGCCAGATGACTTATGTGAATCAGGCCTTGGTTTCTATGGTGGGCTATCCCAGGGAAGAGCTGATAGGCAGGTCCCCTAGGATATGGAAGTCTGGCAACCACACTTTGGGATTCTACAAACAGCTCTGGCAGACGATCCTCTCTGGCCGTAAGTGGGATGGTATCATCCAGAACAAGAAGAAGGACGGCACGATCTACTGGCAGGCCACGGAGATCATCCCTCTAAAGCAGGGGGAGGATCTGCAGGGCTTTTTGGCGGTGGCTCGGGATGTAAGCTACGAGTACTACCAGCAACAGCAGGTCTTAGACTACTACGAGCAACTTTACATGGATGTCTTGAACCATGTACGGGTAGGAATTGCGATATTCAGCGGGGACAGGAGTCTGATGTACATAAATCCTCAATTGAAGAGGTGGTTGGGGGAGAACGGTGGTGTGGAGGTGTGCGCAGTATCTTTGATGGAGGTCCCGTTCGTCAGCTGCTGTGTGGATAAGGCCTTTTGCCAGGGACAGCTGGGGGAGATAACCGTAGAGTTGAACGGTGGCTTTTTCCGGGTCACCACCTTCCCGATGCGGTTGGACGGTAAGGTCACGAGCGTAGTCGTGGTCTTCGTGGACATCACTAAGGAAAAGACCGTGGAGAGGGAACTTGCATTGTACAAGGAGTTTCTGGAGCAAGAGATAGAGAACCGCACTTACGCCCTTACCCAGGCCAAGAGGCGGTTGGAGCTCCAGGCGATGGAGTTGACCGAGGCCCACGAGAACCTTAAGGTCCTTTACGAGGAGTTGAAGGAGAAGAATCGTCAGTTGCGGTATCTGGATCAACTGAAGACGGAGTTCGTGTTTACCGTCTCGCACGAGATTCGAACCCCCTTGACCACCATCCGTGAGGGCGTGGCCTTGATCTTGGATCGGGTGTTCGGGGAAATAACAGCCGAGCAAGAGGACATATTGAGGACCGTTCTGGCGGACATAGATCGTTTGTCTCGAATAGTGTCTGACTTCTTGGACATAGCCAAGATAGAGAGTGGTCGGTTGGCCTTGGACAAGAGAGAGGTGGACCTCTCGGAACTGCTCCAGGGATGTCTGAAGAGCTTTGTTCCTGTTGCCGAGGGCAAGGGCTTGGAGTTGATCTCAGAGGTCGAGGAGGGGCTTTTGTCCCAGTGCGATCCCGATAGGATAAACCAGGTCCTGGTAAACCTGTTGGGGAACGCGTTGAAGTTTACCGAAGAAGGATTTATTAGGGTTGAGGCCAAACGAAGCGAGGACGGTCGTTGGGTTCAGGTAGTAGTCGAGGATACGGGCCCGGGCATCCCGGACGAAGATAAGGAAAAGGTGTTCGACAAGTTCTATCAGGTGGGGAGAAAGGCCGGACCAGGCCCCCAGGGTACTGGTCTAGGCCTGCCCATCTCGAAGAGGTTAGTGGAGTTGCACGGGGGACAGATGTGGGTTGAGGATCGGCCAGGGGGAGGGAGCCGGTTTTGTTTCACCCTCCCGTTAGAGGAGGTGAGGAGTTATGTCCAGGATACTGGTAGTAGATGACGAGCCGAATGTGAGGAAGGTGATAACCTCCAGGTTGCGAAGTGCAGGATACGATGTCGACACTGCCTGCAACGGATACGAGGCCTTGGGGGCCTTCATCGCAGGTCTGGATAGCAACCCTTATTCCTTGATAATCCTCGACATCATGATGCCAGGATTGGGAGGATTGGAGACCTTGGAGCTGATTCGCAAAGAGGAGGAATTAAGGGGTATCTACTACGGGGAGGGGGTCCCCATCATCATGCTAACCGCCCTCAAGAAACCCTACATGCAGGCCTTCGGTTCTGGTTGTGACGATTACATGGTAAAGCCTTACCAGCCCGAGGAGCTGTTGAACAAGGTGCGAGAGAAGATATCGTTGCGTTTTTCTGCCAGTTAGCTGTATAATATCCTTCGATCGAGCTGGGCGGTTAGCTCAGTTGGTTAGAGCGTCTGACTTACATTCAGAAGGTCAGAGGTTCGAGTCCTCTACCGCCCACCATTGATGTGCTTGTTGTAGGGGCGCGGGCTTCTTTGTTGACAAATCTATAAATGTATGGTTTACTTCATAAGACGAGCTTTTTAAAAGCTTTTAAAAAAGAGGTGCCATAATATGCAAGACCTGAGGCGATCACCCGTAGACGAGATCAAGAAGCTCCTAATCCCGTCTATTTCTTTGGTTTTTGTCTTCGTTTTTCTTGTCCACCAGGCAAGGGCGGTAGAGCTCGTCCTTGGGAAAGGTGGAGACCGCCTTTCTATAAGCGATCCAAAAGGGGCCGAGCTCGACTTGACCTTGATCAACCCAGAGAGGGAGAGGGTCTCTTTAGAGCAGTACCTGGTCCAGCCTCTGCGGGATCCGAGTGGAAAGATTTATTCTTCGCTGTTGCGGTGTGAAGTGATCCCTGCCGGGCCAGTTACAGGGCGGATAGACTGGGTGAAGGGGGAGTTCGTTGCCCGCTCGCCTAAAAGGGTCTTGGAGCTCTTGGGTAGGGAATCCGCTAGTGCGAGGTACAGGCTCCGGTTTTGGGTGGATGCGCCTCCTGCCCGGCCTTTAAAAGGGCTCTTGCGTCTCGTGCTTCGAGACGGGAGGGGGAGACAGATCATGGCCTATCCGGTGGTGGTAGAGGTAGGGGCCGGTGCTAACGGGGTGGAGGTCGTGGAGCTTTCGGATAAAGGGAGGGTGATGGTAAGAAACGGCAAGGACGGATATGTGAGGATACGCGTACTGGTGAGCGGGGCCAGGATGTTGAAAGAGAGGTCCTTGCCCGACTTATTAGTGAAGGTAAGCGGAGGAGGGAGCTCGGGTAGTTGGCAGAGGCTAGAGCGGATCTTGCCTCTCCCTAAGGGAGAAGACCTCCTAATCAGGTTTAAGGTGCCGGGGGATGTGCCAGCCGGGCGTTGGATCGGTAAGATCTTCCTGCAGTCGGCCGGTGCTACCATCCCCATCCCGGTGGAGGTAGAGGTCAAGCGGATCATGGAGTTGAAGGTGAGCAGGACGGCCTTGGCCCTGCGCTGGGATCCCAAACTGCGCAGGTCCTCTTTGGGGGAATTGGAGATAAAGGTACGGGCTAACGAGGCGGGAGGGTTTTCCCTGGTGCAGGAGCCTACGGTGAAGTACTTGATGAGTGGTAAGCACGAGATACCAGTGAGCGCCCTGGAGTTTAGGGTCTTTGAGAGAAGGGGCGAAGAGTGGGTGCCTTTGACCGGCTGGTTAAAGGTTAGCGATAGGGTGGTATTTTACAAGGCACCGGGACCGGTCGAGGCAGACCTTAAGTTGGTGTATAGGTTGTCTACGGAGGCAGTAAAAGGGGCGGTCGCCGGAGAGTACGAGTTGCCGGTGAGGTTTTCCATAGTCTCGAACTGAAGGAGGGATTAGATGAAGCGGTGGTTGCAGGGGTGGTTGTTGGGGATGTTGGTGTTGAGCCCGATACTAGGCAACTCCGCGTTCGTGAATCTCGACAAGGTAAAGGTCCGCATCACCCAGCCGAGGGGATCGGATGTGGCCGGATTCGTGGTAGTAGAGAACAGGGAGGACCGGCCCGTCGTCGTCAAGGTATACGCGATGGAGTGGAAGTATGTACCTCCTTACGATGGGGCAAAGGAGTTCTATCCCCTCGATACCACTTGTCCGCACATCAGTGAGTGGTTTCGTTTCTCTCCTACCGAGCTCCACTTGGATCCCGGTGAAAAGGCTCTGGTGCACTATCGAGCCAACATCCCCCCGGATCTACCTCGCCCTTGTTACCTCGTGTTGTTTTTCGAGACCGAGGCGGGCGGGGGCGAGTCGGTTATAGGCAAGGAGCGGATAGGGTTACAGCTCCTTACTCGAGTGGGAACCCTGTTTTTGATAGAGCCTTCGGACCTGGTGGTAAACGATGTTGACATCGCAGAGGCCAAACTGGAAGGTAACAAGTTGAAGATTAGGCTTGTGCAGAGGGGTAATTGTGCGCTCATAGGAAAGCTCTCTGCCTTCGTGATGGGTGAAGGAGAGATGTTGATAGCCAGGTCTAAACACACCTCGGTTTACGCTCCTCCAGGGGCCGATCTGTGGGTCCCAGTAGAGTTGCAGGGAGAGACCGCTGGGGCCCGATCGGTGATGATTACCCTTCAAGTGGAGGGGGGATCTCCGGTTAGCAAGGAGTTACCCCTCAGATTCTGAAGGAGGCGAGGATGAGGAGATCGGGTAAATGTTGTCCACTTAATAATGAATTTAAAATAGATTTTGCTCTCGATATAAAAATATTATCGGCACGCTCCCTCCGCAAGGTCCTCTTGGTGTCGTTGGCCTGTCTCCTAACGACCACGGGACTGCCGCTGGACTCCTTCGCCTATACGGGAGCTGGGGCGGTGGAGTTGGCCTCCCTGGATCACGAGTTGGCGATGCAGTGGGAACGGATATACGCAGAGGCAGAGCGAGTAGCAAGGGAGATGGAGATGCTGAAGGAGTTGGAGGATTGGTCCAAGGGGAGAAGGGCCCAGAGGTATAGGGAGATGACCCGGGCCCTTATGTCTGCAGAGGCGCAAGATCTGGATAGATTGGCGGAGATGAATCGCGAGCTGGAGAGGTGGGAGTCGGGTAAGGAAAGAACCCGTCAGGAAGAGATGCTTTTGGCCCTGAAATCCGCGGAGAAGGAACGCCTAAGGGCTATGGAAAAGGCCTTGGAGGCCTTCGGGGGGAGGATTGAGAGGAGAAAAGGCCCCAAGGAGGAGAGACGAACTGAGACTGGAGAGGCACCGACCCTGCGCAGTCCTGAAGGGATAAGGGCCTACAAGGAGGTCACTCTGGATGAGAGTCAGCGTGGCTCTACCGTGGAGGTAGAGATGGACGCCTCTCTGCCATTGGTGATAAATTTCCCATCCGCGGTGCGTCAGGTCGCGGTGGTAGACGAGGGTATGTTGGGTTGGGAGCAGGTGGGCTCTAAGCAGGTGCGCTTCTATTCTAAAGGGGGGTTGGGTAAGACGGTGGTGTATGTGTGGGATGTGGACGGGAGGTGGACGCTCGACCTCACGGTGGTCCCTCCTCGGATAATCAAGGAAGTGGAGCGTCAGGCCAAACGGGAGAGGGAACGGCGCGAGCACCTCAAGCTTTCCTATTCTACGGATTGGTGGAGCTATTACGAGGGAGAAGACTTTGGGGATCAGGAGAGGACGGATCTTGGTTTTACCCAGACCTTTTCTCTGTTTGGGCCTACCGAATACGGGGAGCTCTCCGCTTCTGCTACCCTGGAAAAGGAAGGGGACAGTTACGCGGTGAACTATCGCTTCGTGAGTTTGAGGGGGATAAATAGGTTTGGGTTGAAAGATGGCTCCGTCACCTTGGGCAACTACTTTGGTGAGATGTCCAGGTTGAGTTTTCCCGGTAGTGCCTTGGATGGGGTGTATGTGACGGAGGACAGGAAGGACTGGAGGTTTAAGGCCTTCTACGGTGACACGGAGGATTATTGGAATTATGTCCCACTGGTGGGGGAGAGCGAGGCCACCCTTAAGGGATTTGAGATCGGCTGGAAGGATCTGTCCTTCCGGATGGCAAAGAGGAGTGGTTCCGAGCAGGGCGAGCGTAGAGTGTATGCGGAACAGGTTTATTCCTTGGGTCTGGATACCGAGCTGAGGGATTGGCGAGTATCGGGAGAAGTCGCTTACGACGAAGAGAAGTGGGCAGGATTGTTGGACCTTTACGGCAACATCGGGCAGTGGTCTGCTTGGATATTGTTGAAAGATGTGGAGCCCGGATTTAGGACGGTGAACGGGTTCCCGGTCTACGGCGGTGAATACGGAATAGAGGCCCGCTTGGATAAGGAGATAAACCGAGATAGGTGGGGAGTCTACGCCAATGTATTCAGGAACAAGGAGTATCCTAATCCCAAGGATCCTGATCGCTTCAATCTAGAGTTTTCCTTTGATTGGTCGAGAGAAGAGGAAAGGTATGCCTACGGTTGGGGAGCGGAATACAACGACTACAGGGGTATGAGCGGTCCTTACAGGAACTGGGAGCTCAGGGGCTTTTATAAACGGAATCTGCAGATAGGTCCCGCAGACCTTTCTTGGTCCGCGTTCCTTTCCCATTCGGACAACAAAGACGAACTGCTGGATAGGGAGTATGTCGTCGACAGGTTGACCAATCGGATAGATTGGGATGCGATCCCGGGTAAGCTCAATCTCTACGGCATCTACGAGGTAGGGCAGGTGGAAGACAAGTATCAGGACGAGAAGACCCATCCAAGGGTTGCAGAGCTGGGAGTGAACCTCTACGGGGCCGAGAAGACTGGAAAGTGGAGCTGGTCTTTCCTGTCGGGATACAGGTACGAGTCCCACGGAGATCTGCCCTACAGCTTTGCCTCCAACCAGGACATGCTCTTCCTCTCCGGACGCCTGGATTACGAGATAGGAGAGGGTAGATCTTGGTATGTGCAGGCGGATATGCGCAAGTACTATCCCGACGATGCGGACAGGTTCGTGCGCTCCGAGGTATTCGTTGGTTTAAGGTGGCTGTGGGATACTGGCCTGTCCTTGCTCCCGAAGGTACACATCTGGGGATATGTGTTCGAAGACGCTAATCGCAACGGGGTGCTGGATGCAGGGGAAAAGACGCTTCCGGGGATTCGCCTGCGCTGTTTGGAGAAGGAGGTCGAGACCGACAGCAAGGGCAAGTACGACTTTGGACGCCTGCGAGGGGAGGGCATGGAGGTCGAGATCGACGGCACCAGCCTGCCGGTAGGCATGCTTCCATTGACCCCGGTGAGGCCGATATCGTTTGCGGACGGACGAGAGCAAAGGGTGGACTTTGCGGTGAGGTATGTAAGTGGGGTGCAGGTGATGGTATTTCTCGACAAGGATAAGGACGGAAAGTGGTCATCCGGCGATTACGGCCTAAGCGGAGTTAAGGTGTGCGTTGGAGAGGAGTGCAGGTATACCGATGTGCAGGGGATGATCTACTTCTCGGGATTGGAGGAGGGGGACTATCAGGTGGTACTGGACCCCACCACTTTAGACGAAGGGCTTCTGCCCGAGGTCCCGGTGCGCCAGCCTGTCCACCTCCCCAAAGGGGCGATCAAGAAGGTCTACTTCCCGGTAAAGGGCCTTCCCAGAGATTGACAGATACCCCCCTCCGTGTTTAAAAGTTATGAAAAGTTTTATTTTGGGCTTTGACTTCTTAATAGGCTGTGTTATACTTTAAGTGATACAAAAGAGTTCCTCTTTAAATAGGCTCAAAAGAGGCTGATATGAAACGGCTTATAGTGATCCTCGTCGCGACATTCTTCGTCTTTGACCTCGCCTTGGCCCAGACGGAGATCGGGGTGTGGTTAGGGAATTCGAATCCTTCCAGCGAAGATGTCAAGGGGTTTGAACAGAAGATAGGTAGACACATCTCTTCGGTCTTGATCTTCCAAGGGATGTATCCCGGTGGGGTGGAGCCCATATTGCCCTCTACCTTCAGGAACATCCTCTGTCACGACGGTTACAATACCCACACCTCTCTCCACTTTACCCTGGAGCCCTGGGTGAACCTGACCTCTATAGCCAACGGCTTTTACGATCCGGTCTTTAAAGGTCTAGCAAAGAAGTTGAGCTCCTACCCGGGAGAGGTCCGATTTCGCTTCGGTCACGAGATGATCCAGGACGACGATCCAGGCACTCCTGGGTGGTACCCTTGGCAGGATCGCCCAGAGGAATACAAGAGGGCCTACCTGCGGATTTACCACATATTCCGTTCTTCTGGGGCAGATAATGTGAGATTCGTGTGGTCTCCGAACCACCACCTAGCGGATCCCCAGGTCTTGGCCAAGTACTATCCGGGTAAAGAGTATGTGGACTGGATTGGTATGGACGGATACGAGTGGTATCCTGGGGAGAGCTTCGACGACATCTTCTCTGCCCTCTACGAGGCAGTTACGAACCATCCCGAGATCTTCGGAGACAAGGACATAATGTTGGCGGAGTTTGCAGCCATGGAGGGAGGAGATAAGGCGGTTTGGATCCAAGACGCCTTCAACAAGATAAAGGACGAGTACCAGAAGATAAAGGCCTTCTACTGGTTCGACGAGGACAAGGAGCGCGATTGGCGGGTGGATTCCTCCCCTGAAAGTCTGGAGGCCTTTAGAAAGGCCATGAAGGATCCCTACTTCGTTGGGCACGCAGAGGATCCCTCAGATCCCTGTCCTTACGAGAAAAAGAAGATCGTCGAAGACGGTAACGCAAACCTAAAGATCCAGGTCGAGGTTCCTAGGGTGAATCAGTTGCAGGTGGCGATCAGCAAGGTCAATCCCGATAATTCCTGGAGTAAGGAGGAAGAGATCGACTTCGGTCAGCTGGAGTTCGACGAGGAGAACAAGATATTCCGTTCGCGGGTCTACTTCGTGATGGATGTAGGGATCGCTTGCAATTCCGGGGAATGGAAGCTCGTCTACGAGGCAACCCCTTTGGTCTCTCCCAACGGAGGAGATCTGAGCGATCACATAAATGTTACCTTCTGCTCCATGGAGGGGGGCAACGAGCGGGTGATAGAGAAGGTCGCTTACAGCGACTTCCACAAGGAGTTTTCGAAAGAGCAACTAGAAGGGAGGTGGTTGCGGATCTATTATGGATTGGCCACTGGTTTGGAGGATGCCCCGGGGGTTAGTCCGGTCTCTCTGGCTCTACCCGCAGGGGAATACCAGGGCTCGGTTACGGTAAGTTTGGTGGTGAAGTAGCGGTTTAAGGAGGAGGTGAGGTCATGAAAAGAGCAGTAGCGGTCTTGTTAGCGAGTGCGGTGTTGGGCCTTGGGTTGGCTTATGCCCAGACCACGAGCAAGAATGTGGTGATAAAGGCACAGATCCCTTCCCAGGAGGGGCTATCGGTGGCCATATCCCGGATAGACAAGAACAATAACTGGCACACCGCTGACGAGATCTTCTTCAACTCCTTGCATTACAACACTGATTACGGGATATTCCTCTCCGACGACTACTACGCGGTGGATGTGGGGGTGTTGAGCAACGCAGTGGACTGGACGCTTTCCTACACCGCTACCAGTGTGGTCGGCCCTAACAACTACAAGTTGGACAAGCACATAAATGTGACCTTCGTCAAACAGATAAGTGACAGTGAGGCCCAGGAACTGACCAAGGTCACCTATGGAGATGCCCTTGGTCCGCTCAGCTTCAACAAGGCTGATCTCCAGGGAGGTTGGTTGAGGATCTACTACGGCATCGCTACCGGGGATCAGCAGACCGACGCACCCGGTGCTGCGCCCATAACCACCGATGTGCCGGCAGGTCTGTATTCCGGTACCATCACCATCACCTTGACCACTCGCTAACCAATCCGGTAGTTATAGAGGTGCCCATGGTTGATTCCCGTGGGCACCTTTTTTATCCTCTAATTGATGGAGAGGTTAAAGATGGATGGTAAGAGGTCTGCTTCCGTCTCAGGGTACTGGAAGAAGGTGATGGTCGTCTGCTTCGGCGTCATCTTCTTTGCTTCCTGTCTTTCCTGGGCAGGGGTGGAGGGTGTTGTCTGGAGCGGTGATGGTTTGGGCTTCTCCCTGGTCTCGGAGTCGGGGAGATCTTCCTTGGGGGAGAGGCTGGTTTTGGAGGCCCTTGCCTTTGAGAGGGATCGGGTCTGGGTAAACCTTGCACCCTGGATAGACGAGAGGCAGGCGTTGGCCCCAGAACTGGTAGGGACCGCGTTGGGGCGCGTGCTGTTGGAGGCAGACCTCCAGCTGAAGAGGGATGTGGCCTCTCAGATGCTGGCCTTGGCAGATGAGCTGAGGAATCTCGGGAACGGTCTCCCTCGAGTCTGGATATCCCCGGACCGCGTGGAGTTGGGCACCGAGGGAGGGCGGTGCAGGATAGCCTCTTTGACCTTAAGGGTATCGGTGGAAGGGATCTCCGACGAAAAGGTTAGGGCAAAATTGGAGTCTCGTCTTACCCGATTGGTCAACTCTGCGGATCGGTATGGGGATCTTCGAGAACTGATGAAGGCAGTGTTCTTGGCGGAATTCCTGCGGGGGATAGGGCCTTCCCCAGACCTCTGGTCGGTCTATTCTCATCTCGTCAGGCGAAGTGCCCCTAAGCGATACGATGTACTCCAGGCCTACCAAAGAGATTTTTTCTCTCCTGAGGAGTTTGATCGGGGAGCTGGGCAGGTCTGGGCTATAGGGGGGATAAGGTGCGACGGCGGGAGAGTGGAGAAGACGCCCTTAAGGGAGTGGGAGGTGAGGAAGGCCTATGTGGAGAGGGCAGAGGATGTCCTTGGGAGGCTTATACCCCCTTTGGGGGAGTCCCAGGAGGGCTATCTCCTGGATGGCCTGAGGAGGGAGTTGAGGGATCGCTTGACGAATACTCGAGGGAGGTGGGAGGGGTATCGCCTTTATGTGGACTCTGCTTTGAAAGAGTTCGGGCTTGGAGGGGAAGAGGTGGACCTAGTGGCCTACGCCCTTGCCCTGTACGACGGAAAGATCTCCCTTGAACCTGGGGATCTGCCTAGCCTACTGTTGCTGAATCTGGCGAATCTGGTGGAGGATTATCCCTTGAGTCTAACCGCTTGGCAGTTGGACTTGGTGCGGTTTTTAGACCTAGAGCGGGTTGTTAAAGCAGTAAATGTGTATATACTTCAAAGAGAAGGTTATGCCTTTGAGAAGGCGAAGGAAAGGGTGGAGGAGATCTGGGAGGGCGTGAATAGGACCCTGGTAGAGATGCGGCGGGAAAAGAATTTTATACCATCTTCAAAGGCCAGAGGTGAGGCGGAGTTCGCCAAACTGATGTCCGCCCTGCCGGATAAGTTGAAGGCCCTGCTCGACGAGGTCCACCGGAACAGGATGGTGGTGGCGGACCCCAAGACCTGGACCACCCTGAGAGAGAAACTAAGCGATGAGCAGTGGGCGGGCTTCTTGACCTTGGTCTCTCTACAGTTCCTTTCTCCCCAAGAGATCCGGAGATTCGTCTCCCGGGAAAGGGTCAGTGCCTACCTGGAGACCTTGCTCGAGGTAGAGCAAAAGGCCCTCGCGGAACTGTCCGGCAGTCGTCTGGACGAGGTGGAGGCCTTCGTGGTAGACGGGATAAAGCTCTGCGCACGGGTATATTCGGATCTGGTGCGGGAGAAGCTGGGATACAAGTTTGCTTCTCCGCTTACGGACGAGGAGTGGGAGTCCTATAAAGAGGAGTACAAAAAGGTCCTGGGGGAGGAGGGTCTTGAGGATCTGCTTGAGGAATTGCGCAGGTTTGCTGAGGAGATGAAGCGCAATGGCAAAAGGAAGGTCGTTATCTTCAACGCCACCTTCTTCGGTGGAGGCGTTGCAGAGATGATCCCGGGGATGTGGCGGTTCCTGCAGAGGTTTGGGATAGAGGTGGAGTGGCAGATAGTCCGTCCCCGCAATCCAAGCCGGTTCTACGCGGTGACCAAGAAGATGCACAACGCCATCCAGGGGCAGGAAGTGGAGTTTACGGACGAGGATGTGAAGCTACTGGAGACGGTTGGGCGGGACAACTTTGAGATATACAAGTCGTGGATAGACGATCCGGAGGTGGGGGCGGTATTCTTCGAGGATCCACAGGTGGTCTCTACCCTTAAGTTCTTCTTGGACTATCTGGACGCTACTGGGCGGAGGTTTCCGATCGCCTTTCGCCTGCACATAGATGTCAGCGGTTTGCAGGGTAAGAACGCGGATTCGGGGGCAGGGAAACTGTGGGCGTATCTGGACGGGGTCCTCTCTCGCTTGAGAGAGGAGCACTCGGGTGTCCTGTTGTGCCAGCCTTACCTCGTTCCGCCCACCTGGGAAGGAAAGGAACGCGTGTTTACCCAACCGCCTGGTATAGACATACTCAGCCCCAAGAACAGCGTAAAATCCAGAGAGGAGGTACTAGAGATACTTCACCGGTTGAAGGCAAAGGAGAGGTTTGGGAGGGACCTGGCCCCTCTGCTGGACAGCGGTCGGCAGGTGATAGTCACCGGGGCAAGGGCGGATGCCTGGAAGGGCCTGCTTCAGGTGGCCTTGGCATATGTGGACCTGGTCAAGAGGTGGGAGGGGGAAGGCCGGTCCAAGGACGAACTGCCGGTGATGGTCCTATTCGCAGGCGGGGCGGACGACGATCCGGAGATAAAGGTCATACGGCCCCAGTTGGAGGCCTTGGTAGACAGGTACAAAGATTACATATACTTTCTCTGGAATCCCCAAGGAGAGGAGGTAGGTGCGGTCTACAGGCTGGCGGGGATGACCAAGGGGCCGGTGGCAATCGCCTCGGTTAAGGAGGGCTATAATCTGGTGATTGCCGAGGCGATCCGCCAGGGCGCCTTGCCCATCACCACAAATGCAGGGGGGTTGAAACGGTTTGAAAGCATTCGGGTAAACGGGCAGACCTATCCCTGGATAATAGACCTCAAGGACCCGAAGGTGAAAAGGCTCTTCGAGGAGGCCCAACCGAAGGAGTTGATGGACGAGGACTCCGAGGTAACCAAGGCATTGGTGGAGAGGCTGACTGCCAAGTTGGATGGGTTCTTGCGGGAGTACAGGCGGAATCCCCAGGAGTATCTGGCTCACCTCGGCCCACTTACCCGCCATGTGTTTGAGACCTCCCTCTTGCCTATGAGCCGGGATTACCTGAGGTGGACGGTGGAGTACCTTAGTGGGAATTGGCAGGGTCCCGAGAAGGAGGTGTTGCCAAGGTATGTGTATGTGGTGGTGGAGGATCCCGAGAGGCTGGGTAAGGTCTTGAGGGAGTACATCCCCTCCCGGTTGAGTTTGGCTGAGGGGCGGTTGAAGGATCGCCTTGCCTGGTTCGTGGCTGTGGGTGAACTGCTCTTAGGGGTGGAGAGGGATCCAGTTTCTAGGACCGTTTCCCTTTCCGGTCAGGGACAGCGGAGTGAGTTGCACCACTGGTTGGCGTTGTTGTTTCCCGACTCAATCGAGCTAGGGCCTCCTTCCGAGGAGGCAGAGGCCTCGGTGGAGGAGCTGATGAGGTTGGGTGAGGAGTTGGACAAAGAGGGCTTCCGTTCCTGGTTGAAAGACAGGGTCGATATCTTTCCCGAGGCCTGGATCTCAGGGTTCGATAGCAAGCGGTTCAGCGTAAAGATGCTGGTGGCCTCCTATGTGCTCGAGAGGTTGGGGGAGAAGGGCGCTTTGACTGCAGTGCTAGAGAGGCTGGCCGGGCAGATAGGCCTGGAGGACATCTTGGAGTTTGTCCACAGGCTGGATTCCTTGGTAAAAGAGACCGAGCGGGGCGGTGTAGAGTTTTAGTCTCTGCGCGGGTTTCTGGAATCTTTCCCTTCCCGGAGGTATAATCTTTTTGTCCAAGCGGGAGGAGGTCTTTATGTTGGACATACGGTTCATCAGGGAGAATCTGGATCTGGTAAAAGAACGGGTGGCCAGCAAGGGATACGAGATAGATTGGGATCGCTTCGTCGCCATAGACTCCGAGAGGCGAAGACTTCAGGCCGAACTTGACGAGTTAAGGAACCGACGGAAGCAGGTCTCCAAAGAGATTGGAATCCGCAAGAGGGCCGGGGAGGATGTGAGTCCCTTGCTCTCCGAGGCGGAGGAGTTGTCCACGAAGGTGGGGGAGGCCGAAGATAGGCTCAGCGTTTTGGAGAGGGACCTGCGCGGAATATTGATACGGATTCCCAACCTGCCCCATCCTTCGGTTCCGGTGGGCGGCCCGGAGAGAAACCAGGTGGTGAAGGAGTGGGGAAGGATAGAGGAGAAGCCCTTCAAGGTGAGGCCCCACTGGGAGGTGGCCATAGACTTGGGGATAATGGACTTCGAGCGGGCCTCTAAGATATCGGGTTCTAACTTTGCCCTCTTTCTGGGGACAGGCGCCAGGTTGGAGAGGGCCCTGTTTACCTTTATGCTGGACCTGCATACCCGCAAGCACGGGTATAAAGAGGTCTTCCCTCCCTTCCTGGTCAACCGCGAGTGCATGTTCGGGACCGGACAGTTGCCGAATCTGGAAGAGGACATGTACAGGTTAAAGGACGACGACCTCTTCCTGATACCGACTGCAGAGGTGCCGGTTACCAACCTGCACCGGGACGAGGTCTTGGAAGAGGAGTCCCTGCCCCTGTATTACACCGCCTATACTGCCTGTTTTCGGCGGGAGGCAGGCTCTTACGGGAGGGATACGAAGGGCCTGTTGCGGGTGCACCAGTTTGATAAGGTGGAGTTGGTGAAGTTTACCCTCCCCGAGACCTCGTACGAGGAACACGAGAAACTTTTAAGGGATGCCGAGGAGGTCCTGCAGTTGTTGAAGGTCCCTTATCGGGTGGTCCTGCTCGCGTCCGGGGATCTCAGTTTCGCCGCAGCGAAGTGCTACGACATAGAGATATGGGCCCCGGGGGTGGAGAAGTGGTTGGAGGTCTCCTCCTGCAGTAACTTCGAGGACTTTCAGGCCCGTCGGGCCAACATCCGATTCCGCAGGAAGGGGTCCCGCAAGACGGAGTTCGTCCACACCCTCAACGCCTCAGGGGTGGCTCTGGCCCGGTTGGTCGCTGCCATATTGGAGCTCTATCAACTGCCCGACGGCAGGGTGGAGGTCCCAGAGGCCCTGCGCCCGTATGTGGGGCAGGATGTAATAGGCTATGAAGGCTGAAGCCGGCAACCGTTCTTTGGGGGTCCTTTATCTGGTTGCCAGCCCTATCGGTAACCTCGAGGACATCACCTTTAGGGCACTGCGGATCCTCCGAGAGGTGGATGTCATCGCCTGTGAGGACACCCGCTGGGCCAAGAAACTCCTATCGAGGTACGAGATAAAGAAGCCCCTTTTGTCCTACCACGAACACAACGAGCAGGCCCGAACTAAGGAGTTGATGGATTACCTGCTGAAAGGTAGGGATGTGGCCCTGTTGAGTGATGCAGGCACGCCCTTGATAGACGATCCCGGCTATCCTCTGGTGAGGTATGCGGTGGAGAGCGGGATAAAGGTGGTGCCCTTGCCTGGTCCTTCGGCCTTTCTCTCCGCCTTGGTCGCCTCGGGCCTTCCCTGTGATAGGTTCCTGTTTACTGGATTTCTGCCTAGGAAGAAGGGGAGGAAGACCCGCCTGTGGCAGATAAGGAGGATGGCGGAGGAGGGGGCGATAACCGTCGTCTTCTACGAGGCACCCCACCGTTTGAGGAGGTTGATAGACGATCTCGTGTACTTCTTCGGGGCAGAGACCCGGGCGGTAGTGGCCAAGGAGCTGACCAAGGTGAACGAAGACTTCCTTAGGGGGACCCTTGAGGAGGTGCAGGCCTTTCTTTCGCAACGAGAGGACTGGATACGGGGGGAGTTCGTGGTCTTGATATACATAGAAAAGAGACATACTTTTCCCGAGATAAAGATCCCGGAGGTAGTTCCCAAAGGCGGAGATTGAATATATAATGAACTGTTATGGACATAAGCCAGTATCTCTCACCAGATAGGATATTCTTGGATAAGATCTTCGAGTCCAAGGAAGAGATGTTGAACTTCCTCCTGGAGAAGGTGGCTGGCGATCCTGCGGTGCTGGACCCGGAGGAGGTGCGTAAGGACCTGTTCGAGCGGGAGGCAAAGGGCGGTACTGCCCTGGAAGACGGGATAGCGGTCCCCCACGCCCGCACTAACGGGGTAAGGGACATAGTGATGGCCTTTGTGCGCTTGGGGGTGCCCTTGGATCTGGGTTCAGCCGACGGAAGGCCTTCCCGGTTCGTGTTTTTGATACTGGTCCCTAAGGATAGGGTGAATGAGTACCTTGAGGTCTTAGGACACATCGCCAGGATAATGAAGAGACCGACGGTGAGGGAGAGGTTGATAGGTCTGAAGACCCCAGAGGAGGTCTTCGACATCTTTAAGGAGTTGGAGGTCAAGGGATGAGGGTGGAGTTCAAGGGAGTAGCGGTAGAGTTCGTGCGAGGCGACATCACTGCCCTGGAGGTGGAGGCCATCGTGAACGCAGCCAACAACCAGCTCCTCATGGGGGGAGGTGTTGCGGGGGCGATAAAGCGTAAAGGGGGAAAGGAGATAGAAGACGAGGCCCGGGAAAAAGGACCAATAGAGATAGGAGAGAGCGTATTGACCTCCGCGGGGAGGTTGCCCGCCAAGTATGTGATACACGCCGCGACGATGGGGATGGACTTTCGCACCGACTACGACATCGTGAGGAAGTGCGTAAGGTCGGTGTTGGATCTGTGTATGAGGGAGGGGATATCCGAGGTGGCCTTTCCTGCCTTGGGGGCAGGGGTGGGGGGATTGGATCTGGTCTTGGTGACCAAGGTGATGGTGCAGGAGATATTCAAGGCGATAAGGGAAAATCGCGCCCCTCAGAGGATCTTACTCGTCTTTTACACCCAGTTGGACTTTGAGAAGGGTATGCTGGGCTATAGTTATCTGGAGCACCTGATAAACAAGACGATGCAAGGGCCGTTCCTTACCGTGGATGCGGTGGTCTTTGACGACCTTTCTTCTCCCAAAAAGGTGGTCTTGGTAAAGAGGAAGAATCCCCCGTTTGGTTGGGCCCTACCCGGTGGGTTCGTGGATTACGGGGAGACGGTTGAAGAGGCGGTGGTGCGGGAATTGAAGGAGGAGACGGATCTGGATTATCGGGACTACGAGCAACTGCGCGTATTTTCCGATCCGAATAGAGATGAGAGGTTCCACACCGTCACCGTTGCCTTTGTGGGAACGGCCTCGGGTTCGCCCAAGGCCGGCTCGGACGCAGGTGAAGCGAGGTGGTTCGATCTGGAGGAACTCCCTTCCCAGATCGCCTTTGACCATAGACAGATCATAGAAACCGCAAGGAGGAGGCGTCATGGTTAATGCAATGGTCCTGACCAGGTTTATGGTGGGTAAGGAGAAGAAGGCCATAGAGGAGATCAAGAAGATCCCCGGGGTGCTAGAGGTCAAGACCGTATTCGGGGCTTGGGATGCGGTGATTATGGTAACTGCCGATGGATTGAAGGAACTTGCGGATGTGGTGGTGGACAGGATAAGGTGCACCGATGGGGTCGTAGGAACCGAGACCTTGGTGGAAGTGGGGATCGGGTAGAACGCTTGAGAAGGGAGAGAGGCCAATGGCAGTTGTAGTTTTGGTAATCACCGGATTGCTGTTTGCCTTCCTGCTGTACTGGGTCTCGCGGATATTCTATGTGCCGGTGGATCATCGGGTGGAGGAAGTGGAGAAGCTCCTGCCTGGGGCGAACTGTGGGGGCTGTGGTTTTGCGGGCTGTCATGAGTTTGCGGTGAGATTGGTGAAAGGTGAGGTCGTTCCTGCCCGGTGCCCGGTGTCGTCGGAAGAGACCCGACAGAAGATATGCCAGCTCCTCGGATTGGAACAGGGGGATGCGCTAAGACAGGTGGCCTTCGTCCATTGCGGAGGTCGGTTGGACAAGGCCCAGAGGCGGGCGGAATACCACGGGGTAAAGGATTGCCTCTCGGTGGACATGCTCTTGAAGGGGGATAAGGGATGTGTCTTTGGATGCCTTGGCTATGGGGACTGCGTTAGGGCCTGCCCGTTCAACGCTATCCATATCGTTGACGGGATAGCAGTGGTGGACAAAGAAAGATGCACCGGATGTGGAAAGTGCGTTGCGGTCTGCCCGAGAGGGATTATAGAACTCGTCCCCTACAAACAAAGGATATTCGTTGCCTGCGCCTCACGGGATCTGGGTAAGGATGTATTGCCCGTCTGTAAGGTGGGATGTATCGCCTGCCGGAAGTGTGAGAAGGCCTGTCCGGTGGATGCAATACATGTGATAGACAACTGCGCGGTTATAGACTATTCCAAGTGCATCAACTGTGGAAAGTGCGCGCAGGTCTGCCCTACGGGTGCGATCGTAAGACTGGGTTAGCACTCTAGGAGCTGGAAGTGAGGGCAGTATATTGAGAAGTGATCAGGGTGGAGTTGACGGTTGGTTATCTTGCAGGTGATCTTGCCCTTTCTTGGGATTGCATTACTGCAGAACGGACATATCCGTATTACCTTCAAGAGGCCTTTGTCATTTAGTTCTTTGGCAACCTTTAGGAGGGTTCGATAGAGGTCCCGTTTCTCCCCTGCGGGCAGGGAATCTACTATGCCTGCAATGGTTGAACCGGTGCGGGATAGTTTTCTGGTAAGGCGTCTGCCCTTGGGTGTGAGACGAAGGTGGCGTTTGCGACGGTCGTCAGGGGCGGTCTTCATCACGACGAGCCCTTTCTCCACGAGGCGCTTTATGGATTCGCTCACCGTGGCCTTGCTGAGATTGAGTTCTTCGGAGATCTGAGATACCCCGGGATCGGGGAGGAAGGATATTAATCCGAGGATCTCGATCTGGGTAGAGGATAGATTCTCTTTATAGGCCAGATCCAGCAAAGATGTCCTATAGCTTTGGCAGATTCTCTCTAGTAAAAATGCTATGTTCTCGCTGGTGCGGTCTTCCGCTCTCATTTGTTAGTACTCCTAATTTTTTATTAAAATACCACTTGACATGCTGAAGGACAAGTAATAATCTAATTTCAAGATAGTTAGGATTACTAACAAAAGAGGAGGTGTAGAGATGAGTATGTTCTGCTACCAGTGTTCCCAGACTGCAAAGGGAGAAGGTTGTACCACCTACGGCGTGTGCGGGAAGGATCCCACGCTGGCCAAACTCCAAGACAACCTAGTGTTTGCCTTGAAAGGCATCTCTGCCTACACCTATCACGCCCGGGAGTTAGGGGTCTCGGACGAGGAGGTGGATGCCTTTTTGGCGGAGGCCCTTTACTCGACCCTTACCAATGTGAACTTCGATCTGGACAGGTTTATCGACCTCTCCCTCAAGGCGGGACAGATGAATCTCAAGGTCATGCGCCTGCTCAAGGAGGCCCACATAAAGAGCTTTGGTGAACCAAGGCCTACAAAAGTAAGGGCCACTGCCAAGAAAGGCAAGGCCATCATCGTCACCGGGCACAACCTGAAGGCCCTTTACGAGTTGTTGAAACAGAGCGAGGGTAAGGGGGTGAACATCTATACCCATTCGGAGATGCTCCCTGCCCACGGCTATCCGGAGTTGAAGAAGTTTCCCCATCTGGTTGGGAATCTTGGTGGGGCCTGGCACGATCAGAGGCTCTTGTTCAACGAGTATCAGGCTGCGATATTGGGGACATCCAACTGCGTCTTGATCCCTGACGAGTCCTACAGGGACAGGATGTTTACCACCAGCATTGCGGGTTTGCCCAATGTCAAACACATTGAGGGATACGACTATTCTGAGGTTATCCAGAGGGCCCTCGAGTTGCCGGGATTGGACGAGGAGGAAGAGAAGTACATCACCACTGGCTATTCCAAATCGGTCGTCTTGTCCTTGGCGGGTAAGATAAAGGAATTGGTAGAGGCGGGCAAGATCCACTACTTCTTCCTGGTGGGGGGATGCGATACCCCGTTCCGTAGGAGCGCCTACTATCGCGAGTTCGTGGAGCTCCTTCCCAAGGAGACAGTAGTCCTGACCTTGGCCTGCGGTAAGTATCGGATAAACGACATGGATCTGGGGGACATTGACGGTGTGCCTCGCCTGATAGATCTGGGTCAGTGTAACGACGCAATAGATGCCATAGAGATTGCAGTTGCCTTGGCGGATCTGTTCGGCACCGATGTCAACGGCCTGCCGTTGAGGTTGATCGTATCCTGGATGGAGCAGAAGGCAGTGGCAATCCTTTGGACGCTGCTTTCCTTGGGTATAAGAAACATCTACCTTGGCCCGGTGAAGCCGGCCTGGGTTGACGAGACCATCCTGAAGGTTTTGGTGGACAGGTTCGGTTTGAAGTTGATATCTACCGCTGAGGAGGATGTAAAGGCTATATTGGGTTGATCAGCGACGGCTAGCGGGAAAAAGGAGGTTCGCCATGAAGAAGTACAGGTGCACGGTCTGCGGTTATGTCTACGATCCTGCTCTCGGAGACCCGGATCACGGGATAGAGCCGGGAACCCCGTTTTCTGCCCTTCCCGAGGACTGGACCTGTCCGTTGTGCGGGGCAGGAAAGGATCAGTTTGAGGAGGCCTAAGGAGGTCGGAGATGGTGCGTAAGGTGGCCGAGAGGGTCTTTTCCGTAGGAGCCATAGACTGGGACAGAAGGCTGTTCGACGAGTTGATACCGCTGCCCGACGGGACGAGTTATAACTCCTATCTCCTGATGGGCAATGACAAGGTGGTCCTCTTGGATACGGTGGACCCTTCCAAAGAGGCCGAACTCTTCGCCAATCTGGAGGAGTTGGGGGTAGATCGCATAGATTATGTGGTCGCCCACCACGCGGAGCAGGACCACTCCGGGGCCCTGCCTGCGGTGTTGAGGCGCTACCCGATGGCGAAGGTAGTGACCAATGCCAAGTGTAAGGAGTTTCTTATGGACCTCCTTCCGGAGTTGGAGGAGGACCAGTTTATGGTAATAGAGGACGGCTCACGGCTTCCTCTGGGCGGTCTTACGCTCCAGTTCGTCTTCACTCCTTGGGTCCACTGGCCGGAGACGATGAGTTCCTATCTTGAGGAAGAGGGGATACTGTTTTCCTGCGACTTCTTTGGCTCCCACACCGCTACCACGGATCTGTTCGTCAGGGACGAGTGCAAGGTCCTTGCGGACGCCAAGAGGTATTACGCAGAGATAATGATGCCGTTTAGACTCCAGATCAGGAAGAATCTGGAGAGGTTAGCCCAGTACGAGATAAAGATGATCGCCCCCAGTCACGGGCCTGTGTACGACCGCCCGGGACTCATACTCTCTGCCTACCGGCAGTGGATATCCGATGAGGTGGAGAAGAAGGCGGTCGTTGCCTATGTCTCTATGCACGGGAGCAGTTCCCGGGTGGTAGATGTGGTGGTGGATAGATTTGCGGAGAAGGGGATCTCGGTATCACGGGTCAATCTCACCGTGGCAGATCTGGGAGAGCTGGCTATGGAGCTGGTGGATGCAGGGGCCTTGGTAATGGTCGGTCCATATGTCTTGGCCGGTGTGCACCCCACCCTCATGCACACCGCATATCTAGTAAACGCCCTCCGTCCCAAGGTGAAGGCCTTAGGGGTGATCCTGAGTTACGGATGGGGCGGATTGGGGGCAAAGCAGATCTCCGGCGTCACCGGTTCCTTGAGGCCGGAGGTCCGGATGGAACTGCTTATCAAGGGCCATCCCAAGGACAGGGATGTAGCAGAGATAAAGGCCCTTGTGGATTCTATGGTTTCGGTCTTGGTGTAATTACTGAGCACCTTTTGGGGTGGGTTCAGGCCCGTCTAAATAATATCTAAATAATAATTGTTATTATCCAAAAATTTCTATTGACAAATATTAAATTTAAAGTATAATACCCCTTCCAAGACGAAAGATGGTGAATGGAATGGAAGACAGTTTGGAGAGGATAAGGTCGGCAGGGCTCAAGACCACGGTCCAGAGGGTTTCGGTGTACGAGACCCTGCAGTCTATGGGACACGCGACCTGCGATGCGGTCTTTGATAAGGTGAGGGAGAGGATCCCCACGATCTCGCTTGCCACGGTCTACTCCGTATTGCGCTCCTTCTCGGAGAAGGGGCTTATAAGGGAATTGACCTTGTACAACGACAAGGTGGTCTTCGACATAACGCCGGAGGACCACTACCACTTCGTATGTCTTAGATGTGGAAGAATAGAGGACCTAAGCGTTGGCACCTGCCCTTACCCGGGTGAGGTGGATGCCTCGATAGAAAGGTTCTGTGGGGTGTACTATGGGTTGTGTGGAGACTGTAAAAACGAGGAGGTAGAGTGATGGAGAACAGGATTCCGCTCTTGGGAGAGAGGTTCCCGGAGATGAAGGTCCAGACCACACACGGTGTTTTGGAACTGCCCAAGGCCTACGAGGGCAAGTGGTTCGTCCTCTTCAGCCATCCGGCGGACTTCACTCCGGTGTGCACCACTGAGTTCGTGGCCTTCCAGATAAGGTACGAGAAGTTCCGCAAACTCAACACCGAATTAATCGGACTCTCCATCGATCAGGTCTTCAGCCACATAAAGTGGGTGGAGTGGATAGAAGAGAACATCAAGGTGGACGGCAAGCCGGTGAAGATAGAGTTCCCGATAATTGCCGACGATACCGGCAGGGTGTCCAGCAAACTGGGATTGATACACGGGGCCAAGGGGACCAACACCGTAAGGGCGGTCTTTATCGTGGATCCCCGGGCCAACATCAGGGCAATCCTTTACTATCCTCAGGAGTTGGGGAGGAATGTGGACGAGATACTGAGGATGGTAGAGGGCTTCCAGGTAGGGGAGGCCAACAAGGCAGCCATCCCCCACAACTGGCCCAACAACGAGTTGGTGGGTGATAATGTAATCGTTCCTCCGGCGATGAGCGTGAAAGAGGTGGAGGAGAGGAACTCCGCGGTCAAGAAGGGTGAGATAAAGTGCTTCGACTGGTGGTTCTGCTATAAGCCGGTAAAGTAGTGAAGGGGATTGGGCAGAGGGGACTTCCCCTCTGCCCTCCTTAAAAGAAGGAGGTTTGGTGTGGCCAAGAGAGGTGAGGTCTACAAGTGCGAGGTCTGCGGGAACATCGTTCAGGTTATGCACGGAGGCGCAGGGGCATTGGTCTGCTGTGGTAAGGAGATGGTGTTGCTGGAGGAGAAGACGGCGGACAGCGCCACGGAAAAGCATGTCCCTTACATAGAGTATGTGGACGACAGGTATGTGGTGAAGGTTGGGCAGAACGCCGCCCATCCCATGGAGGAGAATCACTACATAGAGTGGATTGAGCTGGTCGTGGACGGCGTTTCGCACATAGCCTTCCTGAAGCCAGGCCAGGATCCGAAGGCGGAGTTCGTTATCCCCAAGGGCAACGAGGTCTACGCCCGGGAGTACTGCAATGTCCACGGCTTGTGGTTGGGTAAGTAACCGAAAGGAGTGATGTATGCCCGAATTGAAAGGTACTAGGACCGAGAAGAACCTCCTCATAGCCTTCGCGGGCGAGTCCCAGGCGAGGAATCGCTACACCTATTACGCCTCTAAGGCCAAGAAGGAGGGTTACGAGCAGATAAGCGCTATCTTCGCCGAGACCGCCGATCAGGAGAAGGAGCACGCCAAGAGGTTGTTCAAGTTCTTGGAGGGCGGTGCGGTGGAGATCACTGCCACCTATCCCGCAGGGGTGATAGGCTCGACCTTAGAGAATCTTCGCGAGGCGGCAGAGGGAGAGAACTACGAGCACTCCAAGATGTATCCCGAATTCGCAAAGGTGGCCGAAGAAGAGGGGTTCCCGGAGATCGCCGAGGTATTCCGGGCCATTGCCAAGGCGGAGATGTGGCACGAGGAGAGATATCGGCTGTTTATGGAGAGGATAGAGACGGGGACGGTCTTCCGTGCGGATAAGCCGATCCGCTGGAAGTGCCGGAACTGCGGATACGTTCACGAGGGGACCGAACCACCGGAGAGGTGCCCTGCCTGTGCCCATCCTCGGGCCTTTTACGAGAGGATAACCGGGTATTAAGGCCTCGTTATAGATACCGGTGGGCGACGGTCTCGCCCCGGGGTATGAGGTCCTTGGCCTTGGTGAAGTCGTAGAAGGGGACATCTGAGGTGTCTACCTCTATGCACCCGTCTGCGAGCTGGCTTTGGGTCTTGGCGACTATGTTCTCCATCAGCAGGAGCGACTGCTCTAAGACCTCCAGCACCCCCAATTGCTGGCGGGATACGGGATACCTCGGGGTTGAGGCCAGGACATTCACCGCCCATATCGGTCGATATCCTCGCTTCTTGAGGGTTATAACCGGTATGGGGGAGGCCACTCCTCCGTCGGTGAGGAGGTAGGATCCCATCTCTACTGGACTCAGGAGGCCGGGGATCCCTATGCTGGCCCGCACTGCCTTCCATAAGGGGCCTTCACTTATCTCCACTGCCCTGCCCGTGCGCAGGTCGGTTGCCACGACCACCAGCGGTATTCCACAGTCAGAGAATGTTGCATCCGCGAACAATTCTTTTAAGAACTGCTCTATCCTTTTCCCTTCCAGTAGCCCTCCCCGCGAGAGGGTCAGGGGGTTTATGTCCAATAGTCCCAACAGGCGCCTCCAGTCGGTCTCGTGGGCTATGCGGATCAGGCTGTCTATCTCTCCCTTTAGGCAGTAGTAGGCCCCGATGAGGCTCCCTATACTGGAACCCGCTATAGCTCTTATCTGGACATCCTTTTCCCGAAGGGCCTTTAATACTCCGAGGTGGGCCAAACCCCTGGCGCCCCCACTGCTCAGGGCCAAACCTATAGTTTTGTTCCTTCTAAACCACCACATTCTATACTATAATAAATACCTTTAAGCGGATGCACAAGGGAGAAAACCACTTATGAGGTACGAATTCCTTGATGGATATGGGTCGTTTATAACCTCGGGAGTCGTTCCCAAGACTGCCTACTTCCCGGTCTGCAACGCAAGGTTCTTAGGGAGCGTCAATGTGGACCTCGCGGGGGATTTGAAGACCGATCAGGATCATTTTTTTTTACCGCCGGTCAGCAGGATAGACCTCACCGCCAGCAAGTTGACTCCCAATGTCTGGCTTCGTTTCCCTAGGGGGTTGTATTCCCTGTTGGGCGTCTCCAACACCGATCTGAATCGGCTATGGCCGGTGAGGAAGCGGGTGGAGGCAGGTCTTGGCTGGTTTCGATTGTGGATTACCTGTGGAGAGTTGGGATTGGAGGCCTCCCTAACCACCTACATCCCCCCTGACGAGGATGTGCAGATCTTCTGGTTAAAGATAAAGAGCCAGGCTCGCAAGGACCTCTCTTTCGTACCGATATTCACCGTCCCGGTCTATGCCCGTTCCGGGGACAACCTGCGGGACCACCGGCATGTGACCTCCCTGCTCAACCGGGTGCGCATCCTGTCCAATGGACTACTGGTCAAGCCAACGATGAGTTTTGACGAGAGGGGACACCGCCTAAACGAGGTGGTCTATGGGGTCTTGGCCTCCACCCGACTTGCGGATGTCTACAGCGCTTACGAGGATGTGGTGGGAGAAGGCGATCTCTTAAACCCATTGGGGCTATTAAAGTCTTCTGCGGATAGGACGCACATCCAAGGTAAAGAGGTGGTGGCGGGGCTGGTATTTCCCGAGGTCTGCCTCCAGCCGGGTGAAGGGTGCGAACTGGTGTGTGGCCTGTTTATGGGTAAGGAGGGAGACGAGCGCATTTGGAACCGTAGCGTAAAAAGGGATCCTGCCAAGGGGCTAAAGAAGGTGCAGGAGTTCTGGCGGGGTTATGTCGATTCCCTGCGTATGGACTTCCCTTCCCAAGACTTCTCCAACTGGTTGGTCTGGGTGGGGGCCCAGCCTTGGTTCAGGAAGGTTTACGGGTGTTCGTTCCTGCCCGACTTTGACTACGGGCGAGGAGGCAGGGGGTGGCGGGACCTCTGGCAGGACCTGTTGGGTCTGTTGTTGCGCGATCCGGGGTCCGCCCGGGAGGAGATCCTAAATAACTTCAACGGCGTGAGGATAGACGGATCCAACGCAACCATCATCGGCAAGGGCCGGGGTGAGTTTGTCGCGGATAGGAATAGGATTACCCGGGTGTGGATGGATCACGGGGTCTGGCCGTGGGAGACGCTGAAGCTGTACATAGACCAGACCGGGGACTGGCAGATACTCTTCGAGAAGGCCAGATACTTCCGGGACGCCCAGATATTCCGGGCGGGGAAGTACGATACCAATTGGAACGGGGCCCCTTGGCTTACCACTACCACCGGCGAGGCGTACGAGGGCTCTATCCTCGAGCACCTCTTGGTCCAGCACCTGGTCCAGGCATTCAATCTGGGGGAGCACGGGATGATCCGCCTGGAGGATGCGGACTGGAACGACGGGTTGGACATGGCCCGGGAGAGGGGAGAGAGCGTGGCCTTCACCCACTTTTACGCCGGCAATCTGGAGGAGATGGCGGAGCTGTTAGAGGCGATAGCGGATAAGGTGAAATCAGTTCGGGTGCTTAAGGAACTGGATCTGCTGTTGTATCCCCCTGCCGATGAGGACCCGAGGGAGGTATTGAAGGAATACTTCCACCTAACCCAGGAGAGGGGTATTACCGGAGAGACCACCGAGGTGGGTGTGCGGGAACTGGTGAGGATATTGAGGGAGAGGGCAGGGGTGATGAGGGAAAGACTCCTGTCCCAAGAATTGATAGAGGTAGAAGGGGAGAGGTTTTTCAACGGTTATTACGACAATCTGGGCAGGCGGGTCTGCGGGAAGGTAGACGGTAGGGTGAGGATGACCCTTACCGGTCAGGTCTTTGCCATAATGAAGGGCACCGCGAGCGAGGGCCTATCCCGTGCCATCGCCAAGGCAGTGGACAGGTTCCTGTACGATCCATCGGTAGGTGGGTACAGGTTGAATACGGACTTTGGTCAGATATATCCGGAGTTGGGTAGGGCCTTTGCCTTCAGTTTTGGAGAGAAGGAAAACGGTGCGGTCTTCTCCCACATGGTGGTGATGTACGCCAATGCCCTGTTGAGGCGGGGATTGGTAGCGGAGGCCAAGCGACCTCTTCTGTCCCTCTTCCGCCTGGCAACCGATTCCGAGCGCTCTCAGGTCTTCCCCTGCCTGCCTGAGTACTTTAATAACGAGGCAAGAGGGATGTACGCCTACCTTACGGGTTCCGCCAGTTGGTATGTCTTTACCCTGTTCAGGGAGGTCTTAGGGATCTCTTCTTCCCTCGGGGACCTCCTGTTGTGGCCGAGGATCCCCAAGGAGATGTTCTTTGCCGGCGACGCTATCGAGTGCGGTTGTACCCTCTTGGGGCGGAGGGTATTGGTGCGGTTTTTGAATCCGGAAGGTCTGGATTACGAGGAGTATGTGATAAGGTACCTGCGTATCAACCGAAGGCATCGCGAGGTCATGACCAAAAAGGTGAAGGTCCCGCGGGAGGAGTTGGACGAGCTCCTGAAGACGAGGGGCAAGAACACGATAGAGGTGGTATTGGGATGTGCGGGATAGTCGGGGTGGTCGGTTTTGGCGATAAGAAACAGGAGCTTATCGATGGGCTTAAGCTCCTCGAGTACCGGGGTTACGATTCCGCCGGTGTGGCGGTGGCGAAGGACGGCAGGATAGAGGTCGTCAAGCGCAAGGGCAAGATAGCGGTGTTGGAGAGGGCCCTGGGCAGAGCGGACCTCCATGCAACGGTGGGCATAGGCCACACCCGTTGGGCCACGCACGGCGCCCCTAGCGACGCTAACGCCCATCCCCACCTGGATTGCAAACGGCGGTTTGCGGTAGTGCACAACGGTATAATAGAGAATTACCTCCCACTCAAAGAGGAACTCCTCGCCAAAGGGCACAAGTTCACGTCCCAGACCGATACCGAGGTGATAGTCCACCTGTTTGAGGAGCTCTACGACGGAGACATGTTCTCTACTTTGGAGGAGGTGGTAAGTCGGTTGGAAGGGGCCTTTGCCCTCTGTTTGATATCCAGTGAAGAGCCGGAGCGGTTGGTGGCGGCAAGAAAGGGATCTCCTCTGGTCATAGGGATGGCGGAGGACAAGTACATATTCGCCAGCGACATCACCCCGATCCTGCGCTACACCAAGAAGGTGATATATCTCGACGACTACGACCTGGTGGACTGCTCTCCCAGTCGGTTGAGGATTACCAATCGGGGAAGGGGGAAGGAGATAAAGATCGACGAGGTCTCTTGGGACATCTCTCAGGCCCAGCGGTGCGGGCATCCCCACTTCATGCTCAAGGAGATCCACGAACAGCCCGGGGTGATAAGGCGCCTGTTGGCCCTGCATGTGAAGGATGGGAAGGTGGTCTTCCCGGAGTTGGAGGGGATAGATCCCTTGTCCGTCTCTCGCCTCTACGTGGTGGGCTGTGGCACTGCCTACCATGCGGGGCTGGTGGGCAGGTATGTGTTCGAGCGGATCGCGGGCCTGCCAGTGGAGATAGATGTGGCTAGCGAGTGGAGGTACCGAGACCTCGTCCTGGATCCTCAAGGGATGTGCCTGGCTATCAGCCAATCGGGGGAGACTGCGGATACCCTGGCTGCGGTGGAACGGTTCAAGGACTTGGGGATAAGGACGGTTGCAGTGTGCAATGTGGTGGGGTCCTCACTTACCCGGATGGTGGACGCGACCATTCTTACCCACGCAGGGATAGAGATAAGCGTTGCCTCCACCAAGGCCTACATCGCCCAGTTGACGATACTTTATCTTTTGGCCCTGTACATAGCTCAGTTGAGGGGTAGGGACATTTCGGGATACCTGCAGGAGTTTGATGCGGTCCCTTCTGCGGTGTCGGTAGTGATAGAGAACAAGGCGGAATATCAGAGGCTGGCCAAGCATCACCACCACTTTGGATCGTTCCTCTACTTGGGCAGGAATCTGGATTATCCCACCGCACTGGAAGGGGCGCTTAAACTGAAGGAGATATCCTACATACCTGCGGAGGGATACCCCGCAGGGGAGATGAAACACGGGCCGATCGCTCTTATAGACGAGTACCGGGCGGTGGTGTGCATAGCCACCGATTCCTTTATTTACGATAAGATGTTTTCCAACATAGAGGAGATAAAATCCCGACGGGGAAAGACTATAATATTAGCCAGCGCTGGGAACGAGCGCATAGGTAAGGAGATGAAAGAGGTGGTATATGTGCCGAAGGTTCACGAGCTGTTCTCGCCGATCGTCAACATAGTCCCCTTGCAGTTGTTTGCTTACTATGTTGCGGTGATGCGGGGCTGTGATGTGGATCAGCCGAGGAATCTGGCCAAGTCAGTGACGGTGGAGTGAACCAAGGATGGGGGGGAGGGATAAAAGGATACTGGCGATAGTGCCTGCCCGGGCAGGATCAAAGGGTCTGCCGGGGAAGAACCTAATGGATCTCGGGGGCAGACCCCTTATTGCCTGGACTATACAGGCGGTGAAGAGGTCGCCTTCCATCACCGACTTCTGTTTTACCACCGAGTCCGAGGAGATCGCCGAGGTGGCCCGAAGATGGGGGGCCCCGGTGCCGTTTATGAGACCGGAGATCCTTGCCCAGGACGAGACCTCCTCCCTTGCGGTCCTGTTGCACGCTTTGGGGGAGATGGAGAGGATCAACGCCTGCAGGTACGACATCGTGATATACCTCCAGCCCACCTCACCGTTTCGATCCCACAGGGTAATAGAGCGGGGTGTTGAGTTGTTGTCCTCTGCCCCGGAGGATGTAATATCCGCGGTGGGGGTGGCACCGGTGGGAGACAGCCACCCTTGGTGGGACCTGAAGGAGGGGGAAGGTGGGGTCTTGGAGTACTATGTCGAGGATTCCCAGTTGCCCGGTCCCCGGCCTATGCGCAGGCAGGAACTCCCTCCCGCCTACCACTTCAACGGCTCCATTGCGGTGGTCAGGCGGTCTTACTTCGACTCCGCCAGGGATCCTATGCCCGTATTTGGGGACAGGTTCCTGGGGATAGTGATGACCAGGATAGAGTCGGTGAATATAGAGATGCTGGAGGACATAACGCTGGCCCGGGCCATATTGACCGTCTATCCCGAGGTGAGTTCGTGGTTCTGGGATTAGTTTTGGGGTATAATGGAGACATGAAACTCAAGTGGCCTGTGCTCTACGCATTCCTCCTACTTTTCTTGATGCTAAGCGCTCTTGGTTTCTCTTCGGATTCTCCTCGGGTCGTGGGTTTAAGGTTCTCGGATTATAGGATCGTTTGGGATGTCCTCCCGAGAGAAGAGGAAGAACTGGAGGCCATGAAGGACTTGTGGACGGTGCTGCTCCTTCCTTCTTCAGAACTCTTCGTGGACCTCCGTTCGGATAGGTCGGTCTCCGATGTCACGGGGCGTGCGTTGATGTTTTCCCGTCTGGCGGATAGGTTGATCTCCGCGGATTACGAGTTGAAGTTGGCAGTGCGCAGGGTCTTGAGTTCCTTGGGGGATGAAGAGGTCCGCGCGTTTTGGCAGGCGGTGGCAAACGGGGAAAGGAAGGCCCCTGAGTCTCTACGGGTCAGAGTGGAGGTAGGCCCTGGAAGGTTGTTCCTCTTGCGGGATGGGATCCTGATAAAGGACCTGCCTCTAAAGATAAGGGTGCTTTCCGACGACGACCTTCTCGGCCGGATGTTGCAGAAGAAGTTGGAAGACTATCTTGTGGGTTCAGCGGAGTTTCGGAGACTAGAGACCTTGGCTCGGATAGTCGTCCTTGCCCAAGAGCTCAAGGAATTAGTGAAGTTGAAGGAAAGGAGTGTACGGCTTTCCTCTTACTTCGGATCCTCTAGGATGTTGGGTCTACTCGGCTCCGAGTTCGTGGTCTTTGACACGCTACGAGATTATCGTAGGATCTCTCGCAAGCCGACGAAGATCTACCTGGCGGGGAAGGAGATCTCTTTGACCGGAACCATTGATTTGGTAGGTATTACCGGTGATGTTTCCCTAGAAAGGGTGGACATGGGGGTGGAGGAGGCCTTGGCTAAGATGCAGATGTTCTCTTTGGGGCGAAGGCCGAGCCTGATGCCCTCTGCATTACCGGTGGAGGATGTGGTTAGGGAGTGGATGGCAGAGGTAGATCTGGAGCCCTTCTGGGATGTAATAGGGGCGGTGCGCCGAGGCAGGGCCCAGGCGTTGGTGTGTGTTGCCTTTGGATTCCGGGGCAGGGAGGCAAGGCCTGGGGATTCCATAATGGTTCGGTATTTTTTAGAAGAGACCCGGAGGTTGTTTAAACGGTTGGAGGGAGAGGCGGATTGGGTGAAGGGGATAAGCGGGTACGGGAAGGTAAAGTTTTTGGCGAGGATTTCTAAGAGGCTTTTGCCCTCGGAGTTGGCAGAGAAGTACAAGGCCTATGTTAAGATGGGTTGGCTTCCGTTTGCGATCGGATTCGTGGAGGGGAATGTGGTGGCCTTCAAGTTGAACCGGATCTCTAAGGACTTTTTCTCGGCGCTTTTGGAAAAAGACCAGGCCTGTTTGAGGTATGTGGCCAGGCGACATCGCTCGGACTTCTGGTCTGCGGTGGAACACATCTGGAACAAGTACGAGGATCCGTTGGAGAGGGAGCTTAGGTTGTTGGAGGTCGTCTCTAGCTTCAAGGGGGCTATAAGCCCGGCCATACCAGATCCTTGGTTGTTCATTCGTACCTATCTCCGGAAGCGCTCAGGGGCAGACCCCTATCGTGGGATCGCGGTCCACCTAGAAGCCATATGAACCCGTTGTTGATCGATGTTGGCCATACCCGGATAAAGTACGGCCGTTGTATTGCCCGGGGAAAGGTGGAATTGATCGACGAAGCCACCGCCTTGGCCTCCCATTGGGAATTGGTTAGGGTGGCCTCCTTGGTTGGCCGACCAAAGGCCTTGGATTCCATCTCTGCGGAGAAGATAGAGGAGATAACCTCGGAGTTTGTCCCTCTCCCCTCCCGGTATAACCGCAAGAGTGTGGGCGTTGATCGGCTGTTGAACGCCCTGGCGGGCAGGGAGTTGGCAGACCAGAGGGGATGCAGAGAAGTGTGGGTGATAGACGGGGGGACGCTCACCACCGTGGATATGGTTAGGGATGGAGAGCACATAGGGGGATTTATCCTCCCGGGGCTGGGACGCTACCTAACGGGTGTCCGGGAGGTGATTGGGCGAGACTGCCCTCCTCGTTGGGTCCGGTCAGTAGAGGATGCAATTGATACCCC
>WGBD01000011.1 GCA_015494465.1 Candidatus Omnitrophota bacterium
AGCACCGCACCTGCCCCAAGTGCGGGGATGCTAAGCGGAACACTACCTACCGGAACTGCCCAGGTGATGCTCTGGAAGGCAAACACCATAGCCACCAATGCGTGGATCAGCTTGAGATACCGGCTCATCTCTAGGCCTCCTTTTGGTTTAATACGATTATTTTATTTTTTAAAAAAGTATTTAAATAATACTTCTGACCCAAAACGATGTCAAGCCCTTATTTACGAAACTTGTGGAATGGATTTAATCACACAATCGCTTGGGATAGTCGCCAACCTAAGGCCTATTCTTTACTTAACAATCCCGGTAGCTACCGAATCGTAGAAGAGCCGGCCTTTCAGGGTCAACACATACCTGCCGTCTATCTCCTGCCACCACGCCTTAGTCTGCTTTATCCAATCCTTGCCCACCAAGTCTTCCAGGAGCCCTTTTTCCACCCCCCAGCGGGTCCTCAGGCGCAGGAGGACATCCTCCCTCATCCTGCCTTCAGGAGAGAGCTTATCTTCATCTTGCCTCCCGTCCCACCAGCGCACGAAGCGCACCCCCTTTACGAACGACCAAGCGGAAGGGCCGATCCCTAAGAACTCCGCACCCAGCCAGTACCCCAGGTTGTGCCTGCTCTCCTGGCCCTCCACCGCAAAGTTGCTTATCTCGTACCACACCAAACCGCTCTCCCTCAGCACCTCGTCTGCCAACTCGTACATCCGGGCGGACAGGTCAGCCTTATCCCAGTTCCTGTACCTCTCGTAAAATCTGGTGCCGGGTTCTATCGTGAGGTCGTAGAGGGAGATGTGGCGCAGCCCAAAGGAAAGGGCGGTCTTAAGATCCCTCTCCCAGTCTGCCAAGGTCTGTCCGGGGATGCCGAACATCAGGTCCACGCTGATCCGGGGGAAGATATCCCCGGCCATCTCTATGGCCTCGCGGGCCTGTCTTACGCGGTGCGTCCTGCCCAGGGTAGATAGATGCCTCTCGTCAAAGGTCTGCACGCCCAGACTTACCCTGTCCACCCCGAGGTCCCTCCACCTTCTCAACAGATCCGCATCCACATCCCCGGGGTTTGCCTCCACGCTGAATTCCTTAAGGCAAGACAGGTCAAATCGCACCTTTAGCAGACCTAACAGACGGCGCAACAAAGAGGGGGAAACGCAGGAAGGGCTCCCGCCACCTATGTAGAGGGTATCCACCCGCCTGCCGTCCAGATCGGGGAACCGGCGCAGGTAGTCGCATATCTGGGAGCTCACGAATGCAAGGTAGTCCTCCTCTGCTTGAGGGGTATAGGGCAGGGTATAGAAGTCGCAATAAGGGCACTTGCGCAGGCAAAAGGGGATGTGGAGGTATATCAGAAACACGGCAGGGCCGACTTTCCCATGAGGTACTCGTCAATGTAATAAGCGCACTTCCTCCCCTCGGATATCGCCCACACTATCAACGACTGTCCGCGGTGCATGTCCCCTGCGGAGAACACCCCTTTTATGGAGGTCATAAACCGATGGTCGGTCTTCACATTGCCCCTGGGGTCGTACTCCAGGCCCAGATCGTCCAACATTCCCTCGTGTTCCGGGCCCAAGAATCCTATCGCGATGAGAACGAGGTTGGCGGGTATCTCGAACTCGCTACCCGGGACCTCTTCCATCTTCCATCGGCCTGCCTCGTCCTTCTTCCACTCCACCTTGACGCACCTCAAGGCCTTCACCTTACCGTTGGCCCCCACGAACTCCTTGGTGAGGACCTGCCACATACGCTCACAACCCTCCTCGTGGCTGGTCGAGGTCTTGAAGAGCC
The DNA here is from genome assembly GCA_015494465.1 of Candidatus Omnitrophota bacterium. GTDB lineage: Bacteria > Omnitrophota > Gorgyraeia > S143-82 > S143-82 > S143-82. The sequence continues at coordinate 1,783 of WGBD01000011.1, forward strand.
GAGGATAGAAGGGCCAAGGCTGATCCTCGGGCCTCTCCTTAGGGGGCCGGGGCAGGACCTCTATCTGTATCACCTTCGCTGCGCCCTGACGGTTGGCGGTCCCTACGCAATCCGCACCGGTGTCCCCTCCCCCTATGACGACCACTACCTTGCCCTTGGCGTCTATCAATCCTTCTTTCGGTATCTTATCCCCAGCGACTATCCGATTGGTCTGGATGAGGTACTCCAAGGCAAGGTGTATGCCCTTCAGATCCCGTCCGGGGATGTTGAGGTCCCTGGCCTTACGGGCACCTCCCGCAAGACAGACCGCGTCAAACTCTTTAAGCAGGCGCTTGGCGGGATAATCCTTACCCACCCACACCCCTGTCCGGAACTCTATACCCTCCTGCTTCCAGAGATCCACCCTCCTATCAAGCACAGACTTCCTCAACTTGAAGTCGGGTATGCCGTAGCGCATCAGGCCGCCTATCCTGTCGTCGCGTTCGAATACCACGACGCTGTGCCCTGCCTTGTTCAGTTGGTCTGCGCAGGCAAGTCCAGCGGGTCCGGATCCTACCACCGCCACCCTTTTACCGGTCCTGTGTTTGGGCGGTCTGGGCTTAGCCAATCCGGTGCTGAAGGCGTGCTCTATTATGCTCAACTCGTTTTCCCGTATAGTAACCGGATCGGAGTTTATGCCCAACACGCATCCGTACTCACAGAGCGCAGGGCAGACCCTTCCGGTCACCTCCGGGAGGTTATTGGTAAAGGAAAGGAGTTCGTAGGCCCGTTCCCACTTGCCGTTGGCAACTGCCTCGTTCCACTCGGGGATGTAATTCCCAACCGGGCAGGCCCAGTGGCAGAAGGGCGTACCGCAGTCCATACAGCGGATGGCCTGCTCAACCGTAATCTCCTCGGGGCGGAGGATAAATACCTCGTCGAAGTCCTTTATCCTTTCCTCTACGGGCCGGTAGATAGTGCTCCTGCGTTGTATCTTCAGAAAACCCTTTATGTCCTTAGCCATCGGAGACCTCCGTGAGGTCCAACTCCTCGTCGAGTTTCTTCTGCTCGAGTATCCTCTTGTATTCGTGAGGCATCACCTTAACGAACCTCTTTATCTGGTTCTGGAAGTCATCCAATATGGACTTGGCAACGCTACTTCCGGTATAGCGATAGTGGTTCTGGAGGAGCTGTAGGACGGTCTCTATGTCCTCGTCTTCAACGACCTCTTCGAGTCCCACCATCTCGAGGTTGCACCTGTCCTTGAACTTGCCGTCCACATCCCACACATAGGCTATACCACCGGACATACCTGCAGCAAAGTTCCTTCCAGTGGGCCCTATCACCACCACCCGACCACCGGTCATGTACTCACAGCCGTGATCACCAACGCCTTCCACCACCGCGTAAAGGCCCGAGTTCCTTATGCAGAACCTCTCCCCTGCCTTGCCCCGGATGTAGGCCTCACCCATTATCGCCCCGTAGAAGGTGGTGTTGCCGATGATTATCTGCCCCTCAGGGCGGTAATCCGCATCCCTGTCGGGATAGATGATGATCTTCCCGCCGGATATACCCTTGCCCACATAATCGTTGGCCATACCTTCGAGTTCAAAGGTGATTCCCTTGGCCAACCAGGCGCCGAAGCTCTGTCCGGCCACGCCCCGGAACTTGAAGTGAATAGTATTCTCGGGCAGGCCCTCTTCCCCGTACTTCTTGCATACCTGTCCGCTCAGCATCGCCCCGGTGGTCCGATCGGTGTTGCGTATCTCGAATTCTCCTCTCACCGGCTTTGCCGACTCTATGGCCGGGCGGGCAAACTCTATCAGCTTGCGGTCAAGGACCCGATCTATCCCGTGATCCTGTGGTACCTGGCAGTAGACTCCCACCTCCGGGGGAACCTCCGGCTTGTACAGTATCCTCGAAAAGTCAAGCCGTTTCGCCTTCCACGGCAGTATGGAACTGTCCACTTCCAGAAGGTCGGTCCTTCCCACCAGTTCGTCTATCGTCCTGACGCCCAACTGGGCCATCAACTCCCTTACCTCCTGGGCAACGAAGCGGAAGTAGTTCACCAGGTACTCCGGCCTCCCCCGGAACCTCTTCTGAAGTATCTCGTCCTGCGTGGCCACGCCAACCGAGCAGTTGTTGAGGTGGCAGTGGCGGAGCATCACGCATCCCATCACTATCAGGGCTGCGGTGCAGAAGCCGTACTCCTCTGCACCCAATATAGTAGCTATCACCACATCCCTTCCGGTGCGCATCTGACCGTCGGTCTGCAGTCTCACCCGGGAGCGCAGGTCGTTCAAGACGAGTGTCTGATGGGTTTCGGAGAGGCCCAGCTCCCAAGGCAGACCTGCGTGCCTGATGGAACTTATCGGAGACGCACCGGTACCCCCGTCACCACCGGATATGAGTATCATGTCCGCATGGCCCTTGGCCACACCTGCTGCGATGGTGCCGACACCTATCTCGGAGACGAGTTTCACGCTCACCCGGGCGTCGGGATTGGTGTTCTTGAGGTCGAATATCAGCTGGGCCAGGTCCTCTATGGAGTATATGTCGTGATGGGGTGGTGGAGATATAAGGGTAACCCCGGGGGTGGTATAACGGGTGCGGGCAATCACGACGCTTACCTTGTGTCCGGGCAACTGCCCACCCTCGCCGGGCTTTGCCCCTTGGGCGATCTTTATCTGCATCTCGTCGCTGTTGACGAGGTAATTGGTGGTTACCCCGAATCGACCCGAGGCCACCTGCTTCACCGCACTGCGGGCGGAATCCCCATTGGGGAGGGGAACGAACCTCCTCGGATCCTCGCCTCCCTCACCGGTGTTGGACTTTCCCCCTATGCGGTTCATCGCGATCGCTATGCCCTCGTGCGCCCCCCGGCTGATGGAGCCAAAGCTCATCGCACCGGTGGCAAATCGCGTCATTATGCTCTCGATAGGCTCCACCTGATCTATAGGGATGGGCTTGGTCTTCTTAAACCTCAAAAGACTGCGCAGGGTCGTCGGCTGGCGGGACTGATCGTTTATCATCTCTGCAAATTCCTTGTACTTCCCGTAGTCGTTCTTCCTGACCGCATCCTGCAGACTGGCGATGGTCATCGGATTCCAGAGGTGGAATTCGCCGTCTTTCTTCCACTGGTATATCCCGCCGGTTATCAGGTAGGGCAACTGCACTCCGTCGTCGGGAAAGCCCATCTTGTGCCTTCGGATGGTCTCCTCGCGAATAATCTCGAAGTCCACCCCGCCTATCCTGCTGACCGTGCCCGCAAAGCACCTGTCTATCACCTCAGGATGGACGCCCAAGGCCTCGAATATCTGGGCACCCCGATAGGACTGCAGGGTGGATATACCCATCTTGGAAAGTATCTTCAGTATCCCCTTGTCTATCGCCTTGCGGTAATTTTTTATTGCGGCCTCCAGACTGCCGACATCCAAGAGCCCTTCCCTCCACAGGTACTCCACTGCCTCGTAGGCAAGATAGGGATTTATCGCGTCCGCACCGTATCCGAAAAGGACCGCAAAGTGATGGACCTCCCGGGGCTCTGCGCTCTCGACGACTATACCTATCTGCGTCCTCTTGGCCTTCCTGACCAGGTGGTGGTGCACCGCACCCACCGCAAGGAGCATCGGCAGGGCTGCCTTGTCCTTGGATATTCCCCTGTCGGAGAGTATCACGAAGGAATAACCTTCCTCTATAGCCGATTCCGCCTCCTCACAGACCCTGTCCAACTGCCTAAGGAAGTCAGACTTGTCGTTTACATCGAACAGGACCGATATCGTCTTACAGCGGAAGCCCCTCTCGTCGATGTTGCGTATCTTCTCCAGCATCTCGTTGGTAAGTATGGGCTCCTTCAGATAAAGTTTATGGCAGTGCTGGGGAGTCTCTTCAAGGATGTTCTTCTGAGGGCCAATGAAACTGTCGAGGCTCATCACCACCTCTTCCCGGATCGGGTCGATCGCGGGATTGGTGACCTGAGCAAACAACTGCTTGAAGTACTCGTAGAGAAGTTTGGGCTGATTGGACAGGACCGCGTGAGGCGTATCGTTGCCCATAGAGCCTATCGGCTCCTTGCCGGTATCCGCCATAGGCTTGATGATAACCTTCAGGTCCTCGCGGGAGTATCCAAAGGCCCGCATGTCCCGCAACAGGTCATCGCTCGGGGATTGGGTCTTTTCGGGCTTCGGGAGTGAGTCTATGTCCACCAGCCACTCCTTCAACCACACCGAATAAGGCCTGCGGGAGGACATGGTCTCCTTTATCTCCTCGTCGTGGACTATCCGCCCCTCTTCGGTATCTATGTAGAACATCTTCCCCGGCTCCAGCCTGCCGGAGGTGAGTATCCGATCCGCGGGGATGTCCAGCACCCCCACCTCCGAGGCCATAACCACGAAGTCGTCTTTGGTAACTATGTACCGCGCAGGCCTAAGGCCGTTTCTGTCCAAGACCGCCCCGACCCTCGTTCCGTCGGTAAAGGCAATCGCTGCCGGTCCGTCCCAAGGCTCCATAAGGCAGGCGTGGAACTTGTAAAAGTCGCGGAGTTTCTCGTCCATCAACTTGTTCTGCTCCCAGGCAGCGGGTATCAGCATAAGCATCGCCTCGGGCAGGGACCTGCCCGCAAGGACCAGCAACTCAAAGACATTGTCTATCGTGGCCGAATCACTCCCACCGGGCACTATAACCGGCTTTATCTGCTCTATCGAATCGCCGAACAGCGGAGAGGAAAGCAGACCCTCTCGGGCCCTCATCCAGTTGATGTTCCCCCGGAGGGTGTTTATCTCCCCGTTGTGGGCCAGAAACCTGAACGGCTGGGCAAGGTCCCAGGTCGGGAAGGTGTTCGTGCTGTAGCGGGAGTGCACCAATACGATGGCACTTTTTATCTTGGGGTTCTTAAGGTCGACATAGAAGTTCTCCACCTGATGCGGCATCAACAACCCCTTAAAGGCAAATGTGCGTGAAGAGAGGTTGGTGATGTAGAAGAAACTCTTCTGGGTGATGTCGGAATCGCGGACTATGTTCTCTATCCGCTTGCGAATCACATAAAGCCTGCGCTCAAAGTCCAGTTGATCCTTTATCCCCTTTGATCTGCGGATAAACACCTGCTCTATAACCGGCTCGGTCTCCTTTGCACCTTTACCTATATCCGAATCGTCGACCGGTACTTCCCTCCAGCCGAGGAGTTCCTGGCCTTCCTCTTTAACGACCCGGGAAAATACCCGCTTGCAAAATTCCCTTTCCTCCTTCTTCGTGGGCAGGAATACCATACCCGTACCGTAATGTCCCAACCCAGGCAAATCTATCCCCGCCTCCTCAGCAACCTCCAAGAAGAACTCGTGAGGGGTCTGGATCAGGATACCCGCCCCATCGCCGGTCTTGGGATCGGAACCGACCGCACCTCGATGGGCAAGCCTCTTAAGAACGGTGAGGGCAGACTGAATCAATTCGTTGGAGCGGTTTCCCTTCACATCGCAGAGGAAACCAACGCCACAGGCATCGTGCTCAAATCGGGGATCGTACAGTCCAACAGGCTTCAACGAATAACCCATATGCCTTTCCTTCCTCCAATAAAAGCCCAAAAACTTGGAATATTTTACGGATTCACTCCAAAATTGCAAGGAAAATCTGGCCCTCCCGAGATGGAACCCAGCACCGTCGACAAAAAAGCCCATCCTCTCGGATGGGCCTGCTTAGTCAGCGGAGGCACCTCACCAATTCACCTGCGCCTTCTCAACAGGGCAATCCCGGCAAGGCCGAGGAGGTACAAACCAGAGGTGGCGGGTTCAGGGACGGTGGAAAGCGGTATCGGGGATCCGGTACCGCCCTTGCCCCAGTAATAGGTCCCCGTACCCGGATCCTTGGCAACGATTACCGCCGGGGATCCACCAGGACCCGCATTGTAAGCGAACATAAACGCATTTAAATGTTCGCCAGGGATAAGTCCTCCAACGCCACCATCGATACCGAAGCCAATAGCTGCCCAATAGTCAGGGAAAAGGGTCTCAAAGGTTTCACCCGCAAATATACCTGCCCAATCTGTGTCGGAGATAACATCATCGAAGTTCTCGGAGGTCAGCATAGTAGCACCCCACCCCTCTGGGGTTCCAGCAATCGGATCGCCATCGTCTCCGTAATATGCGCTTTCGTAGGCATCAGCACTTATCCCGACCCCAAAAGCAACGATGTTAAAAGGAGAGACATTTGTCACGCTGTAAGAAAGCACATGCACGATGGTCCCATCCTGTATGTCATCAGAAGCCACAAAAGGATCAAGGGCAGTTTCCAAGTAATGTCCCACCTCACTACACCCCGTTCCGGGATAGCAGAACAGATCCTCTCCATCCGGATGAACGAGCCAACCAATGTCATCTTTGTACTGAGCAATGTACAGATTCTCATCTACCACCGCAAAAGGTGCCACGACAAACCCAGCGGAGGCTATCCCTGCAGCCAACCAGGCGACTACTGCAAGCGCACCTAATACCTTTGCCACCACCTTCATATGAACACCTCCGTTTTATAAGGGTCCGTTCCAGTCATCATCCCCCTAAGACCACACAACCCGAAGGCATTATTCTAACCCAAAACAAATCTTTAAAAAAGAACTTTCTTTATCCCGTCTTTATCCTCAACGAAATCAGGCAGTTGCGTGCTTACTTTCAACGGTTCTCCGGTGATGGGATGGGGCAGTTCCACGCGAAAGGCGTGGAGGCACATCCGCGGAGAGGGATCGTGCTTCCTCCCGTACTTTTTGTCTCCCACGATGGGCAGGCCAAGATATGACAGGTGGACGCGTATCTGATGTGTCCTGCCGGTTATGGGGTGCACCAGCAAGAGGGTCTTGTCTGGGTAACGCGCCAAGACCCCGTATTCGGTTATCGCGGGACGACTGGATGGGCCAGTACCCACGCGAAAGAGGTCACGGTGTCTCGGGTGCCTCTCTATGGGAAGGTCTATCACATCCTCTTCGTATTCGGGGGAACCCCAGACCAGGGCAAGGTAGTCCTTTCTCACCTGCCTCCGCTCAAACATCCGGGAAAGCCTTGAGTGGGTGCGCCTGTCCTTTGCCACGAGCAGGACCCCAGATGTCTCCTTGTCCAACCTGTGCACTATCCCGGGTCGGTCCTTATCCCCCACCTCCGCTATCTCCTCTCCCACATACCCCAAAAGGGCATTGGCAAGCGTACCCGCCTTTACCCCTGCCCCGGGATGCACGACCATCCCCGCAGGCTTGTTCACCGCCAATAGATACTCGTCCTCGTAGAGTATCTCGAGCGGCACGGATTCGGGCAGGAGTTGGTTATCCTCGGGTCGGAGGGCCTCTTCCTCCCACTGAAAGAGCATCCCTGCCTCCAGTCTCAACGACGGGCGGAAGGGACGAAACCGACGCTGTCGGGGATCAAACACCTGTATTTGTCCCTGCTTAATCAGGTCCTTTATCCGCTCCCGAGACAACTCCGGGAAGATACCTGCAAAGAACCTGTCCGCCCGCTGACCGGCCTCCTCCGGACCTATCGCAACCTTCTTGAGCGCCACAACAGGAGCCCCCCGAAGACGATTAATCCCAAAGACACCCACTGGGAAAACCGCAGGTGCCACCAGACCGGAACCGGATCACCCCTCAGGAACTCTATCCCGAAACGCATTACACCGTAGAGGAGGAGATACCATCCCAAGACGATCCCTCTTCCCACCCCGTAGATCCTGCGGACAATCGTCAATACCAGGAACGACAAAAAAAGGCCAAAACTTGAGAGGAGCTGGGTGGGTATCACCTTCAATCCAAGGGCCTTGAGGTATATTCCGAACTTCAGGGACAAGCGCCCGTAACAGCATCCGTGGAAGAAACAACCAATTCTGCCGAAGGCGTGTCCGATGGCAACGCAGGGGGCAAGCAGGTCGAGGTACTTCAAAACCGAAGCCTTCTTCCACCTCAAGTAAAATACCGAAAACACCACGGATGCTATAAGCCCTCCGTACCACACCCGCCCGGCAGAGAATACATTAATAAGGGAGATGAGCCCCTTATACTCCTCGGGGTACTGCAAGAGGTAGAGATAATGGGCGCAGACCAGCCCTATTATCACCGAATAGACTATTAGTCTGTCCACCAATTCGACATCCAACCTGAATCTGCGTGCGGATAGGACACCGCAGGCCCAACCGACCGCCAGACCAACCGCGGCGAAGAGTCCGTAGGTGTATATCGTGATGGTGTGTCCGCCTATTGAGAACCTTGCAAGAATGGGGTGCACTGGTCAAATACCTCCTCTACGCTCACCTCTTTGAGACAGGCGTAATCACGATGGCACTCAGGCATACGGAACCGACGATAACAGGGCTGACACTCCAAATCAGCGCTGACGAGCCTCACCTCCGCAGTAGAGTAGTGCGGGGCGTAGACCTCCCCGGGAACCGGGCCCAACACGATGACTACGGGCACGCCTAAAGCGGCGGCCATGTGCCCCGGTCCGCCCTCGTTGCAGACCACCAGAGACGACCTTGCCACCACCGAAAGGGACTCCCTCAGACTCAATCTGCCCCTCAAGTCAAAGCACCTCCGTCCCCGCAACAATGAGACCGGCAGGGAGAGGGCCTCCTTATCCTTTTCGTCTCCCAATACCATCACTATCAAGTCCCCTTCGAACCCCAGTAATCTCTCTATAAGAGCGAGGAACCTATCCCCCGGCCATTGCTTGCGAAAGCGCTGATTCCCCCAGCTCGCCCCTCCCCCGGGAAACACCGATACCACCCGCACATCCTCGTCGAATCCCAGATTGTAGACCAGATACTCCGCAAACCTCTTTTCCTCCTCGCTAAGGTATATCCTCGGAGGGAACTCGGCAGGATCCACCGGCGGATCGTCCGGGAAGAGGAGCGGATAAAGCCGGGCGTACTCCGCAGGGATGGGACGGGTGAACTCTTCCAGTCCTATCTTGCGGGTAAGGAAGGTCCCCCTTCCCGAGTAATCAAAGCCTACCCTCACCCTTATCCCTGCCAGCATAAGGAGGAAGCCGAGGTTTCGATTGAGGGTGAGGTCAAAGGCAACATCTGCCCGGGCCCGGCGGAGGGATAGGAAGAAACGGACCTGATCAAAGAACTTGCCCTTTAGTTTATCCCGGTCGTAGAGCAGGACCGAATCTATGTAAGGATTGTGCTCCAAGACTTGCGCAGAGCGGGAGTTAGTGACGAAGACCACCTCATCGACGCGCTTTCGCTCCTTCAGGGCAGTTATGAGGGGAAGGGTGTTCAGGACATCCCCTATCCCGTAAGGGTTGAATACCAGCGCCTTCAAATCGTCTTACTCGGCCTACTTCTTATTCTCTTTGCTGGACTCTTTCTTGCCTTCCAGATCCTCAAACTTTGCGGTTATCACCGCCTCCGCAATGCGCTTACCGGAGTCGTCGTAGGTATAACTGACCTCGATGTCGTCCCCGGGGTTTATCTCCTTCAGAGACGGGGAACCGAGGTATTCGGTGTTCTCGTTGACATAGACCACGACGGTGGCGTCACGATCGTTTTCGAAGTCGTAATAGGATACTTCTATGGAGTTGTTCTTGACATCCACCGACTTGACTATCCCCATGACCCATTCCAAGGCTACAGGTTCCTGCTGATTGCCCGAGGCCTTTGTCCCCTCTTCCGCACACGAAACGAGTCCCCAAGACAGAGTCAAGACCAATACCAGAGCGATTCCTGCTATACGCTTCATAACTCACCTCCCCACCTGTGCGACTTCATTCCAGATACGCCAGATCCATCTCCTTCACCGCCCGGACCTCGTCTGGCCTGCTGATCCGGGTCCTGTGCGGGGCAGACTTGAGGGCCTCCGCCGGAGTATCTATTATATCCCGAATGGCCTCCACTAAATAGTCCAAAGTAAACTTGGTCTCGGTCTCGGTCGGCTCTATCATCAGGGCCTCTTTCACTATCAACGGGAAGTACACCGTCGGGGGATGCACCCCCCTGTCTATCAGGGCCTTGGCTATGTCGAGCGCGGTTATCCCCTTCTCCTTCTTGAGTTGAGCAGCAGAGGCCACGAACTCGTGCATACACCAGCCCGAATAAGGAACATCTATCAGGTCTTTTAGTCGCTGTCTCAGGTAATTGGCGTTCAGGACTGCAACCTGTGACGCATACCTTATCCCCTCAAGGCCCAAGAGTCTGAGATAGATGTAGGCCTTTACCACCACCAGAAAGTTCCCTAAAAATGGGGCAATCTTGCCGATGCTGTTTGGGAGGTCCCAGTTGAGGTAGAACCCATCCGGTCCCCTCTCAACCAGAGGGACCGGCAGGAACTCCACCAGATCCTTCACCACGCCCACCGGCCCCGCTCCAGGCCCCCCCGAGCCGTGGGGAGTAGAAAAGCTCTTGTGCAGGTTCAGGTGGACTATGTCAAAGCCGAGATCCGAAACCTTTACATTGCCCATCAAGGCGTTGAAGTTGGCCCCGTCGTAGTAGAGAAGCCCCCCTACTTCGTGCACCGCAGAGGCGATGGCGTCTATCTCGGGATTGAACAAACCAAGGGTGTTAGGAGAGGTGAGCATAAGGCCCGCACAGTCCTCGGAGAGGTGCTCCTTCAGGGTCTTTAGTTCCAGATAACCCTTCTCGGTGGTGGGCAGATTGACGATCCGATATCCCCCAAGGGTGGCGCTGGCGGGGTTCGTGCCGTGGGCGGAATCCGGGACCAACAGATAACTGCGCCTCTGGCCCCTTGCCTCGTGGTAGGCGCGAATAATCTTTACTCCACACAACTCCCCGTTGGCCCCGGCCATCGGCTGGAAGGTAAACCTCTCCATCCCGGTGAGGTCGCACAAAATCCTCTCCAGTTCCCAGAGTATCTGCAAGGCCCCCTGACAAAAGCGAGCCTGTCCTTCGCTGATCAGGTGGGGATGCAGGTCGGTGAGGCGGACATCCCGCACGAGTGCCTCGTTCAACTTGGGATTGTACTTCATAGTGCAGGAACCGAGGGGATAGAAGTTCCCGTCAACGGAGAAGTTCTCCTGCGACAGGCCCGTGAAGTGGCGGACCACCGTTAACTCGTCGTGATCGGGGATAGGAAGGTCCTTTCTCAGCAGAGCGGGAGGGATCTCCACAGAGTCTTCCCCTACATCCGGGAGATAATCCCTTGGCCTGCTCTCGGGGATGCAGAATATCAACTCCGTATGTGGCTTCTCAACGAGTCCTGCCATCTCTTTATTAGGTCCTCTTCAACCGTCTCGGTTAGTGCCACCAGAAGATAATCCTTCCACTCCGGATTAAACCGCTCTAACCTCAGCCCGGGGATAAAGCCCCTTTCCAGGGCCCTGGAATAGAAACCGTCCAGATCAGGAATGCGCACCGCGAATTCGTTGAAGTAATCCCCAGTGACGACCTCCAATCCCAGAGCCTCGACGAAGGAGCGCAGTGCCTTTGCCTTCAGGTGGCAGACGCGGGCCACCTTCCTCAACCCGCTACCGCCCATCAGGGAGAGATAAACCAGCGACTTAATCGCGCACAGGGACTCGTTGGAACAGACATTGGAAGTCGCCTTCTCCCTGCGGATATGCTGTTCCCGGGCCTGCAGGGTGAGGACATAACAGTCCCTGCCGTTCCTGTCCTTGGTCCGCCCCACTATCCTGCCGGGCATCTTTCGAACGAACTCCCTTCGGGTGGCCATTATCCCCAGATAGGGTCCACCGAAGTTGAGCCCCAATCCCAAGGACTGTCCCTCTCCAACCGCTATGTCCACGCCCATCTCCCCGGGAGGCCGGAGTATCCCCAAGGAAATGGGATAGAAGATCTGTACCAGCAGTCCCCCAACTTCGTGCACCCCATCGGCAAATTCGGACAGGTCAAAGACATTTCCCAAGAAGTCGGGCATCTGCAATACCACCGCGGAGACCCTGCCATCTAAGGACTCCAAGATCTGCTCTCTGGGCATCAGGAGGAGTTCCACATCCAATCCGCTTAGATAGCTATTTAACATCCGCAGGTATATCGGATTGAGGAGTTCATCCACTACCACCGCCTTGCGGTTGGTTATCCTCAAGGACATCATTATCGCCTCAAAGACCGCCGATCCCCCGTCGTATACCGAGGCGTTGGCCACTTCCATAGCGGTGAGCCGGGCCATCATAGACTGATACTCGTAAAGTGCCTGCAAGGTGCCCTGGCTGGCCTCGGGCTGGTAGGGGGTGTAGGCGGCGTAGAATTCTGCCCTGCCTGCCAGTTCGTTCAGTGCCTTGGGCACGAAGTGCCGGTAAAAGCCCCCGCCCACCAGACCGGGCAGGACCTTATTCCCTGAGAGGATGCGAGAGAACTCCCTCTCCATCTCCAATTCCGAGAGGGAATCGAACCCGGAGAAGGTCCCCGCAAACCTGTGGTCCACCACCTTCCAGTAAAGGCCTTCCAGACTCTCCACCGACAGGGCCGAGAGCATTGCCCTGAGGTTTTCTTCGGTATGGGGAACGAAGTTATAGGCCTGCGACATACTCCTTATACGCCTCGGGGCTGAGGAGAGAGGAGAGTTCCTCCTGATTGCTCATCTTCACCTTAAAGAACCAGCCCTCGTCGTAAGGGCTCTTGTTTACCAGTTCCGGGGAATCAGATATCGCCTGATTAATCTCTATCACCTCACCGGATACCGGGCTGTACACATCGCTGGCGGACTTAACCGACTCCACCACCGCAGTCGCCTCCCCCGCGGACACCACCCTACCCACCTCCGGCAGTTCGACGAACACCACATCCCCCAGACTCTCTTGAGCGTAATCGGTTATACCGACGGTGGCGATATCGCCTTCGACCTTCACCCACTCGTGTTCCTTGCTGTACAAGAGTCCCTCTCTAACCTCCATCTTGCACCTCCTACAAGCTCAAACGGACCGTCCCTTCGGTGTAAAACGGATAGGAAAAGAGCCTCGCCTCCCAGTCCCCCCTTCCCTTCACCCGCACCACATCGCCTTCCTTAAAATCCACATCCACATAAGCAAGGCCTATGGCCAGACCCAAGGAAGGGCTGTAGGATCCAGAGGTAATCTCTCCTATCTCCTCACCTGCCTCGGAGAAGACCTTATCCCCGTGCCGGAACGGTCGTCTGGTCTCTGATCTGACCCCGATAAGGCGCCGCTTGACGCCCTCTTCCTTCTCTCTCAGGAGTCTTGCCTTACCGACAAACTCCTTTTCCCAGTCCACGAACCTCTCCAGATTGGCGGAGATTGGACTGACCCCGGTGTGGATGTCCTGCCCGTAAAGGGGATACCCCACCTCCAGACGAAGGGTATCGCGGGCCCCCAGGCCCGCCGGCCTGACCAGAGGATGGGCCAGAAGGGCATCCCAGAGGTCGAGGACCCGGTCAGCGTCTATGTACAGCTCGTATCCCAACTCCCCGGTGTATCCGGTCCTGCTCACCAGAATGGGAAGTCCCTGCCAGCGTTCTTCTACGAAGCGAAAGTACCTCAATCCCCCCACATCCCATCCGAGCACGGCCTCTAGGACCTCTCGGGACCTCGGGCCCTGCAGGTCTACCTTGGCCAGTTCCGAGGTGCGATCGGAGAGACGCAGACCCTCCGGAAGATGGGAACCTATCCACTCGTAATCGCTCCCGGTGGTGCCGGCATTCACCACCAACATAAACCTATCCTCACCTAGACGATACACGACGAGGTCGTCCAGTATGCCCCCGTCCTCGTTTAACATAAGGGTATACCGGCACTGCCCTACCTCCAGAGAGGAAATCCTGTTCGTTAATAACCCATCCAGAAATCGTACGGATTCCGGACCCTCCACCTCTAGCCTGCCCATGTGGGAGACATCAAAAAGCGAAGCATTCTCCCGCGTCCAGAGGTGTTCCTCCACTATGGAAGAATAAGACACCGGCAAAAGCCACCCGGAAAAGTTTATCATCCGGGCGCCCATCTCCCGGTGGCGGTCATAAAGTGGCGTCCTCTTACCGTCTAAAGACATCGCTCCTGAGTATCTCCCTGACCAGCGCGAACTTCAGTGCCTCTCTATCCACCTCTCCGCCGCCGGGCCTCTTTATCTGCCCGAAACGGCCCTCTTCACCACAGGGGTACACCATCTCGTTGACCTCAGGATCCAGACGATAGGTGATACCTGCGCCGTGATACACCCAAAAACGCCTGCAGGCCACACCAAACGAGGCCACTTTCTCCCTGCCCATCCAGAGCCCGTTGTCCCTTTCTTCAACCTCGACCCCCGATCTCTCCAAGGCCCGGCGGACTACATCCACCAGCTCCCGGAAGTATCTGGACAGTCCAAGACCAAGGGCCCTAAGGTTGAAGACCGGATAGAGCATAAGTTGTCCGGGAAAGTGGGCAGTGATACTGCCTCCTCTATCCGTCTTCACAACTGGCCAACCAACCTCTTTCGTCCTGAACATCCTGCCCTTGGGCGTGCGACCGACGGTTATGACCCGGGGATGCTCACAGAAAAACACCCTCACCTTGTTGTCAATCTCCCCGGAGATAAGGCGCTGGGCCTCATCCATCCAGCGCGAATAATCTACAAGACCGATGTCTTTAAACTCGATGTCGAGGAAACATCCAGCCAATTCACTTCTCTAATCTCTTGATGAGGTATCCCATTATCTTCACTGCTGTGTCCACATCGGGCAGTAACTTGGCCATCTTCCTCGCCTTTACCAGCGTATTGGTGCCTGCAGGTTTACCCTCCACCTGGATCTGCACATAATCCTTACCGAAGACCTTCTCCGCGTAGATTATCCCCTTTTCCTTGTCTATTTTCACTATCTCACCGTTCTGAGACAGGTAATCTATACAGGTCTTCCACACCTCCTGCAGGTCCGCGGAGAAGGTGTACTCCACCGAATCGTCGGATATTATCACACCTCCCAGCATACCGCCACCCAGCAGGGCAGCGGTGCAACCCGCAGACAAGAACACCCCCGCCAACATGCCAAGACCGACCAACCACCTCATAGTCCCCTCCTGGAAATCACCTTTACCACCTGTCTGGCTATCATCAACTCCTCGTCGGTAGGTATGACCAGTATCTCGGGTTGCTTCTTAAACAGGCCCTTTACCGCCCGCCTCACGAACTGGCGCACCTCCGCCACATGCTCACCTATCCCCCCGGTGAACACTATCGCATCCACCCTACCCAACACCACCGCATAGGCACCGATGTACTTCAGTAGCCTGTACTTAAAGACCTCTATCGCAAGGCCTGCCCGCTCGTTCCCCTTCTTTCTGGCCTGCATGAGGTCGCGGAAGTCGTTGCTCACCCCGGAGAGGCCCTTTAGCCCGCTCTCCTTGTTGAGGACCTTGTCGACCTCGTCGGGCGAAAGGGAAAGTTGCCTCTGCAGGAATATCACCAGCGCAGGATCCAGATCGCCCGAGCGCGTACCCATTACCAGGCCCTCCAGAGGGGTAAAGCCCATAGAGGTGTCCACCGACTTGCCACCCTTGACCGCAGTGATACTGCAACCGTTCCCCAGATGACAGGTAATCAGATTGAGCCTGCTCAATGGCTTCTTCAACAACTCGCTAGCCCGCAGGCTGACATAGTGATGGCTGGTCCCGTGGAATCCGTACCGCCTCACCCCGTAGCGGGAATAGTATTCAAACGGTAGCGCATACATATAGGCCCTCTCAGGGATAGTGGAGTGGAAGGCCGTGTCGAAAACTGCCACTTGGGGGACATTGGGTAGGAGTTTCTTGCAGGCGATTATACCTTCCAAATTTGCAGGGTTGTGGAGAGGAGCAAGTTTAAATAGTTCGCGTATCTTGTTTATCACCTTATTATCTATCCGGGTCGGCTTGATAAAGGCCTCGCCCCCGTGAACCACCCGATGCCCGACTGCGTAGATCTCCCATCTGTCTATCCCTGCGGAGAACATCTGTTGAAAGGCCAGTTCCAGGGCCTGATGGTGATCCCTGACCTCTGATCCCTTCTCTCCGATGTGTTCTATAAGTCCCTTTGCCCTAACCTGTTCCTCAGGAAAGGAGAAGAGTTTGAACTTCAGAGAGGAGCTCCCGCAGTTTACGGTGAGTATCAGTCTGTCATTCTTCTTTTTCCTGCCCATAACCCCAGTTGTTCGCGCGCAACACGGTAATCGCCACGCAGTCCACGATGTCGTCCACCGAACAGCCCCGGGACAGATCACTGCAAGGCCTCGCCCCGCCCATTATTATCGGACCTATTGCCCTCGCCTTGGCGAGTCTTTCTACCAGCTTGTAGGAGATGTTGCCTGCGTTCAGGTCGGGGAATATCAGGACATTTGCCCGACCAGCCACCGGACTGTCCTTTACTTTGTGCTGGGCCACCTCAGGAACGATTGCGGAGTCCACCTGCAGTTCCCCGTCGATGGCCACCTCTGGGGCCATGTCCTTGGCCAGGGCAACCGCCTTTCTCACCTTGTCCACCTCCGGGCCCTCAGCACTCCCCTTTGAGGAATAACTCAAGAACGCTACCCGGGGCTCCACCTCCAGGACCTCTCGGGTCAGACGGGCGGTGGACACGCCGATGTGGGCGAGTTGCTTCTCGTTGGGCATCGGAACCACCGCGCAATCGGCAAAGACCAAGACCCCGTTCTCCCCGTAACGGGAATCCGGTACCACCATAAAAAAGGCACCGCATATAACCCTTGCTCGAGGGGCAAGCCCTATGCAGTACAGGACCGCCCGCACCACATCCGCAGTCGTGTTTACCGCACCTGCAACGAACCCGTCTGCATTCCCGTGCCGGACCTCCATCGCTGCATAAAAGAGAGGGTTCTCCATGTAGGCCCGGGCGGACTCCGGAGTGACGCCCTTGGCCTTGCGGAGCTCGTAAAACTCCTCGGTGTACCTCTGTACCTTTTCCGGATCCAGGTTGTCCTTGGAGAGTTTTATCAGACGGGCAATCCCCTCGGATTCAATTATCTTGGAAGCCTCCTGCATGCGGGGATCTTCCATCTCGGGGAGGATTATGGTGCGGGGGTTCTCTTTGGCTTTGGATCTTATCCGGGAAACGAAGGCATCTGCCATACACCACCTCTCTGATTGCAAAACGAGTTAATATCCTACTACCCTTTTGACCAACTGTCAAATGCGCAGTTCCACCCCGAGGGCCTTTAAGCCCTCCATAATCTCCCCAACGAAGCGGTTTACCTCCTCGTCGGTGAGGGTGCGATCCTCCGCCCAGAACCTCAACCTGTAGGCGTAACTGTAGCGTCCCTCCTTTCGGAAGACATCTATCAGCCTAACCTCTTTCAAGAACTCCCCTCCCCGACGCTGCATCTCCTCCACGAGGTCCTGATGACTTATGCGGGAGGTATCCACCCACATACTCAGATCCCTCTCTACCGCTGGAAAGTTGGGAAGCGGACGATACCTCTTTTGAGAACCCAAAAGGGGTTTTAACACCTTCTCCAGATCCAGCCTCAGGAAGAATACCGGATCCTTCAGGTCAAACTCCTGCGATACCCTCTTGCGGACCTTTCCCACATCTCCGACCCGCTCACCGTCAACGAGGACCTCTGCATAGGAGGCAAACCTCCTGTCCTTCTTGGGAACGAACTTCTCCTTTCCCTTAAAGAGATCCTGTAGCACCACCCGCACCTGGGCATAGGCGGATCCCATGTCCCTTGCCATAGAGACCAAGGCCAGTTCCAGACGCTCCTTGCAGAGCGTATCCCCGGAGAGGACCTGAGATATCTCGTAAAGTTTTACCTCCTTTACCCCTCGCGAGGCATTGTAGCGGAGGGAAGACAACAGGCCCGGCAACGCAGAGGGACGCAGATAGGTGTAATCCCTGCTTATGGTATTGGAGACCTTCAACAAGCGCTCTCCGGGAAACAGGAGTTCCGCCTGTTTTCCGGATATAAGGGAGAAACTTATGCACTCAAAGTAGCCCCTAGCCTGGAGGATCTGCGCTATCTCCCGTAAGGTCCTCTCTCTGGGACTGAACTCCCCCCTCAAACTGTTGGCCTTTATACAGGGCAGGTCCGAGGGTAGTTTGTCGTATCCGTATATCCTCAGGACCTCCTCCACCAGGTCCTCGGGTATACCCACATCGAACCGGAACGAGGGAACAGCGACATCGAAGGTCTTGCCTATCCGCTTTACCTTAAACCCAAGATGAGAAAGTATCTCCTCCTGCTCTTTAACCGGCACCTTCACCCCGGTTAACTCCTCCACCGTCGAAAATGGGAGGCTAACTATCCGCTTCTGACTGGGATCGTACCTGTCGTACACCTTCGCCCCTACGATCCTGCCCCCGCACAGGCGCACTATCATATCGCCTGCGAGATAACAGGCCTTCTCCACCCCCACGGGATCTACCCCCCGTTCGAAGCGATAGGAGGCCTCGGTGGATATGCCCAACCTCTGTCTGGTGCGCCTTATGGGGACTCTGGGGAAGAGCGCGGACTCCAAAAGTATCCGGGTGGTGCCCCTGCCTTGTCCGGACAGTGGAGGGGTTATCTCACTGCTGAGTCCACCGATTATCCCCGCCAAGGCGACCGGAGAGACGGCATCCGCTATCACTATGTCCTCGGGGCTTAATATTCTCTCTTTGTGGTCTATGGTCTCTATCTTCTCGCCCTTGCGCGCCCGCCTGACCCTCAGCAGGCCACCGTTTATACGGTCGAAGTCAAAGGCGTGCAGGGGCTGTCCGAACAGGAGCATCACATAATTGGTGATGTCCACGACATTGTTGACGGGGTTTATCCCGCAACAGAGGAGCCTCTTCTGGAGCCAATCCGGAGACGGACCGACCTCTACCCCGTCTATCCTGAGGCCAAAGTACCTCAGGGCGCAGTCCTCCTCCACCTCCAACTCGAAGTCTCCGTCCTTCAGCTCCAGATCCGGGACCTCCGGCAGGCGCAACCGACTCCTTGCCAAGGCGGAGACCTCCCTGCCAATGCCTATCACCGAAAGCCAGTCCGGTCGGTTGCTGGTTATCTCCACCTCAATGCTGGGAAGTTCGCAGGGGACCACCCAGGCATTCAGCCCGGCCATCGTCAACCTGTCCGCCAACTCCTCTGCGGACCAGTCGAAGTCCACTAATTCCTTCAACCAATCAAGGCTAACTCGCATAATCACCCCGTCCTAAAACTGCCTCAGGAACCGCACATCCCCGGTGTAAAACAGGCGTATGTCCGGGATGCCGTATCTCAACATACACATCCTCTCCACCCCAAGGCCAAAGGCAATTCCCGTCAAGCCCTCGCTACCGCTGGGTATGTTGGCAAGGACCTTGGGGTGGATCATCCCGCACCCCAAGACCTCTATCCATCCGGTCCCCTTACACACCGAACAGCCCTTTCCCTTGCAGAACATACAGGAGACATCCACCTCGGCAGAGGGCTCGGTAAACGGGAAGTAATGGGGGCGGAACCTTAATTCCACCGAGCGATCAAAGAACCTGCGGGCGAACTCCCAAAGGACCGCCTTGAGGTGATAGAACTTTATCCCCCTATCCACCGCAAATCCCTCTATCTGGTGGAACATAAAACTGTGGCTGGAATCCACTGCATCCGGGCGATACACCCTACCCGGGACCACCACCGCAAACGGTGGCTCGTACGCCTCCATTATCCTCACCTGCATTGGAGAGGTATGACTCCGCAACAGGTACCTGCCCTTCTCTTTATCCGCAGGTAGATCCAGATAAAACGTGTCAAAGGCATCCCGCGAGGGGTGAGTGATGTCTATGTTAAGGGCGCTGAAGTTGTAGAACTCCTGCTCTATCTCCGGACCGGTGGCAAGGGCGAAACCCAACTCCTCAAATATGGACACGATCTCCTCTATCGTCTGGGTAATGATGTGCGGTCGCCCTAGATCGGGCAAAAAGGCGGGGAGGCTGAGGTCAGGGATCTCCTCTTCCGCCTCCTGGAGGAGGTTGCGCTTCTCGCTTATCCACTCCTCAAAGGCCCGCTTGATCTTATTGGCGAACTGGCCCAGTTCCCGTCTCTCTTCGGCGGGGGCCTTCTTTACAAAGTCGAAAAGGGCCTTTATCGGCCCTTTCTTGCCCAGAAACTCGGTTCTTATCTTCTCCAGTTCCCCCGAAGGGATGATAGCAGGATAACGCGACCTTAACTCTTCTAAGGCCTTCTCCAGTCTCTTTACTTCTTCCCGCCAATCCATAAGGTGCCGGATCAGGACTGATTGGCAAGTTCCACCAACTGGGCAAAGTCGTCGGGATGATTGACCGCCAACTCCGCCAGTATCTTCCTGTCCAGGGCAACGCCCTTCTTCTTCAGACCGTCTATAAACTTGCTGTAGGAGGTACCGAGGGCCTTGCAGGCGGCACTTATCCTGACGATCCAGAGCCTGCGGAACATTCGCTTGCGGGTGCGCCTGTCCCTGTAGGCATAGCGCAACGCCCTCATCACCGTCTCGTGCACCCTGCGATAATGGGACTTGCGGGCCCCCCAATAGCCCTTTGCCATCTTGCGCCACTTCTTGTGACGGGCGCGTTTGGTAACCGAGGTCTTTATCCTCATCTATTCCTCACCCCTTTCCCTACTCGTTCACCAACTGTTTAATCGTCTTTGCCTGCTCTCCCTTGATCTGCCCCTTCTTTCTAAGCCTGCGCATCCTCTTGGAGGGCTTCCCGGTTAAGAGGTGCCTCCTTCCCGCCTTGGCGTGGAGGACCTTGCCTTTGGCACTCACCTTGAACCGCTTCTTCGCACCTTTATGCGTCTTCACCTTGGGCATAATCAGTCTCCTTTCTCCTCACTGGACACGGCAACCGCATCGGTATCCGCCTTTGATTCGCTCCGGTTTTTCTTCTTTCCCGGAGCCATTATCACCGTCAAGTTGTTGCCTTCCCAGCGCTTATCCCTATCCACTTGGGCAATGTCGGATAAAGATTCTATCACATTATTTAATAAATTTTCACCAATTTCTTTATGGGCCAGATCCCTTCCCCGAAACATAAGGGTCATCTTCACCTTGTGTCCGTCCTCGAGGAATTCCCGGGCGTGCTTGACCTTTATTTCCAGATCGTGCTTGTCTATTCGGGCCTTAAAGCGTATCTCCTTGAGCTGGCTCTGCTTTTGATGCTTTTTTGCCTCCCTCTCCTTCTTCTTCTGCTCGTACTTGTACTTGTTGAAATCCATTATCCGACAGACCGGCGGATCTGCATTCGGCGCCACCTCCACCAGATCCAGGTCCATCTCCTCTGCCTTCCTCAAGGCCTCGTAGACCTTCATTATCCCCAACTGCTGTCCGTCCGGACCTATCACCCTAACCCTTGGACAGCGTATCTCGTGATTTATCCGGATCTGTCTCTCGTTGAAAATGGTCCACCTCCTTTTTACAGGTTCTCCCGCTCCTTTACCAAACCCACGAACTCCTCCAGCGACATCACACCCTCGTCCCTTTTGCCCCGGGCCCTGACCGAGACCTTCCCCTCCGCCTGCTCCTTTTCGCCGACGACGAGCATGTAAGGGACCTTCTGCTTCTCTGCGGTGCGTATCTTCTTGGGCAGGGTCTCGGAACCGTCGTCCACGCTTACACGCCAGTTCTCCCTCTCCTCTATCCGCCTTGCCACCTCCCTTGCGTAGTCCAGGAACCTATCCGAGACCGGCAGTACCCGAACCTGCTCCGGGGCGAGCCAGAAGGGAAAGGCCCCTGCGTAGTGTTCAATCAGGGTACCTATGAAGCGCTCTATGCTCCCCAGCACGACACGATGTATCATTATCGGGCGGTGAGGCCTGCCGTCCTTGTCTATGTACTCCAGTTGAAACCTTTCCGGCAGGGAGAAGTCGCACTGGATGGTCGCGCACTGCCAGGAACGCCCGATGGCGTCCTTCAACTTCACATCTATCTTGGGCCCGTAAAAGGCCCCCTCTCCAGGATTTATCCGGTAATCGATCCCCCGGACCTCCAAGGCCTTCTTGAGGGCATCTGTAGCCCTCTCCCAGTTCTCCTCACTGCCTATGTACTCGTCCGGTCGGGTGCTTATCTCCATCTCCACATCCTCAAAGCCGAAAACCTTCAAGACATCCCGGACGAAATCCACCACCCCTCCTATCTCCTCCTCCAACTGATCCGCGCGACAGAATATGTGGGCGTCGTCCTGAGTAAAGCCTCTCACCCGCAACAGGCCGTGCAGTACACCAGCGCGCTCGTACCTGTAGACGGTGCCCAACTCGAACAACCTTATCGGAAGATCCCGATAACTGCGTATCTTGGACTTGTAGACCATGATGTGGCCGGGGCAGTTCATCGGCTTTATCCCGTACTCCTTGCCCTCTATCTCAAACATAAACATGTTTTCCCGGTAGTAGTCGTAATGCCCGGATATCTTCCAGATGTCCGCCTTCATTATGTGGGGAATGACCACCAGTTGGTATCCCCGCCTCAGGTGTTCCTTCTTCAGGAAGTCCTCCAGTATTGACCTTACCATCGCGCCCTTGGGGTGCCATATCACCAGTCCCGGGCCTATCTCGTCGTAAAAGTCAAACAATTCCAGTTCCCTGCCGAGTCTGCGGTGGTCCCTGCGCTTGGCCTCTTCCAGACGGCGCAGGTATTCTTTTAGTTCCTCTTCGTTCTCAAAGGCGGTGCCGTAGATCCTCTGAAGCATGGGACGATTCTCGTCCCCCCGCCAATAGGCACCCGCAACCGACAGGAGTTTGAAGGCCTTCACCTCGCCGGTGCTCTTCACATGCGGACCCCGGCAGAGGTCTATAAAGTCGCCGTCCCTGTAGAAGGAGATTGTCTCGCCCTCGGGGATCTCCTCCAAGAGTTCCAGTTTGAAGTCCTCGCCTGCCTCCCGAAGTATGCGTCTGGCTTCTTCACGAGAGGTCTCTATCCTCTCGAAAGGATAGTTCTCCTTTACGATCCTGCGCATCTCTTTCTCTATACGCTTGAGGTCCTCGGGAGTAAAGCCCTCGGGGTAGTAGAAGTCGTAGTAAAAACCATCCTCTATCGCAGGGCCTATCCCCAGTTTAACTCCCGGATAGAGACGCTTTACCGCCTGCGCCAGTATGTGAGAGGCGCTGTGTCTTAAGGTATCCAATCGGTCCATCTGATTCTCATCCCCTTTCCCACAAAATACAAAAAACCGGGAACCCTCCCGGTATTGCCTTCTCAATGGCGTCCCCACGGGGATTTGAACCCCGGCCAAGGGCTCGAAAGGCCCGTGTCCTAGACCTGGCTAGACGATGGGGACGAATCACAAACATTGTAATTGTATTTTGCTATTATACAAATTTATCCCGCGATGGCAAGAGGTATCTTCTGATACCATCAGGTCCCCAATTCCCAGCTCTCGAGATACCTCTTCTGCTCTGCGGTGAGGCGATCTATCTTCACACCCAAACTTCTCAGCTTCAGTCTGGCAACCCTTTCGTCTATCTCCTTGGGCACGCGATACACCGCAGGCCTTAGGGCCTTTGCCTTGCGCACCACGAACTCCGCGCTCAGGGCCTGATTGGCAAAACTCATGTCCATCACGCAGGCAGGATGCCCTTCCGCTGCGGCGAGGTTTATCAACCTGCCCTCGCCCAACAGGTAGATCCGTTTACCTCCGGGGAGGGTATACTCGTCGACGAATGGCCTTATCCTGCGCTTTGACTTCTTTAACCTCTCTAGAGCGGATATGTCTATCTCCACATTGAAGTGCCCGGAATTGGCAACTATCGCCCCGTCTTTCATCACCTTGAAGTGTTCCTCCCGTATCACATGGATGTCTCCGGTGACGGTGACGAATATGTCGCCTACCTTGGAGGCCTCCCTTATGGGCATCACCTGATAGCCGTCCATAACCGCCTCAAGGGCCTTTATCGGGTCCACCTCGCAGACGATCACCTTCGCACCCATCCCACTGGCCCGCATGGCAACGCCCCTTCCGCACCAACCGTAACCGCACACCACTACGGTAGATCCTGCTATCAGGCGGTTGGTAGCCCGCAGGATACCGTCGATGGTAGACTGTCCCGTCCCGTACCTGTTGTCGAAGAGGTGCTTGGTATCAGCGTCGTTCACCGCGATTATCGGATACCTCAAGAGGCCCTGCTTCTCCAGTGCCTTGAGCCTTATCACCCCGGTGGTGGTCTCCTCAGTCCCGCCTAAGACCTCCTCGGCCAGATCTGTGCGCTTGGAGTGCAAAAGAGAAACCAGATCCGCCCCGTCGTCCATCGTGATGTGCGGCTTTATGCTGGCACAGGCCAAGAGATGCGAATAATAGGTCTTTTTATCCTCCCCCTTTATGGCAAACACCGGTATTCCGTGGAACTTGACCAAGGCGCTGGCGACATCGTCCTGCGTGCTCAGGGGATTGGAGGCACACAGGCACACCCTTGCCCCGCCCTCCTTTAGGGTAATCATAAGGTTGGCGGTCTCGGTGGTAACATGCAGGCAGGCGGAGATCCTGATCCCCTTTAGGGGCCTTCTCTTGCGGAAGTCCTCCCGTATGCTGGCCAAAACCGGCATGTCCATCCCCGCCCACTCTATCCGCAGCCGTCCTTCCTTGGCGAGTTTCAGATCCTTTACATGGTAGTCCTTCATCGTCCCCTCCTAACTCACTCAAATACCGACCTCAATCCCATAACATCCAGCATGTCGTACAGTCCCTTGGCCTCCTGATGAACGAACTTCGCAGCCAGAAGGGCGCCCCGGGCAAAGGCGTAGCGGGAACTGGCCCGATGGGTCAACTCCAACCGCTCACCCTCCACCCCGAACATAACCGTGTGCTCGCCCACTATGTCCGCACAGCGGATAGCGTGGATACCTACCTCGTCGGGAGAACGGGGACCGGTTATCCCCCTCCTGCCAGCGACGAGTTTGTCGTCGGTCAGGTTGCGGGCGGTCTTTATTATCTCCCACAATTTCATCGCAGTCCCCGACGGGGCGTCCTTTTTGTGGTGGTGATGGGCCTCTACTATCTCCACCTCGTAATTGTCCGGCAGGACGCTAATTGCCAACTGGGTGAGGACGAAGAGGAGATTCACCCCCAAAGACATATTCGGAGAGATCACTACGGCTATCTTCTCCCCCGCCCTGCGTATCCTCTGTCTCTCCGCATCGCTGAAACCTGTGGTGCCGATAACCATCTTTTTCCCAAACCGCTCCACCTCCTCCACCGCGGAAAGCGTGGCCTGAGGGGTGGTGAAGTCTATCACCACATCCACCTCGGGAAGGCCTGCTGGGAAGACATCCAACTTGGGATTGGTGCGGGCCTCTATACCCAGATCCCTCAATGTCTTGCCCAGATCCGGGTGCCTGCTCACCTCCCAAAGGGCAGCAATCTCAACGGTCTCGTCCGCCACCGCCAACTCGGTGATGGCCCTTCCCATCCTTCCCCGTGCACCCATAATCCCTATCCTGACCATACCTCCTCCTCTCTATTGCAAATCAAAATCGGCGACTGCTTATGGATAGGTGTAAGTCGTCCTTTATCCCCCGCACATACCACTGATAACCCAATCCCGCCACCATAGCGGCATTGTCCAGACAATACCTCATCGGCGGGAAGTGTATCCTCAGACCGAGACCCTCTTCGGCCTCCTGAAACCTCTCCCGCAAATAGCGGTTGGCAGACACCCCTCCCCCCACCACCACATCTCTTATCCCGGTCTCTCTGGCAAGCCTTATCGTCTTATCCACCAACGGTTCCATCACCGCCTTCTGGAAACTGGCACACACATCGCAAACGAACCCCTCGCTCAATTCCTTATCCTTGAGGAAGTACAATAGAGCGGTCTTCACCCCGCTGAAACTGAAGTCGTAATCCCCGCCTCGGTAGACCGGAAATTCGAACCTGGGACTGCCCTGCAGGGCCTTTTTCTCTATTACCGGTCCTCCGGGGTATCCCAGGCCCAAAAGCCTCGCAGCCTTGTCCAAGGCCTCCCCAACTGCGTCGTCCTTCGTCTTGCCCACCAATTCCATGGCCTCGGGATGCCAATCCCGAACCACGAACAACAAAGTATGTCCCCCGGATATCACCAGCCCCACGAACGGCATCCGAGGGGGATCGGGATTGTCTAAGAACGGGGCGTAGAGGTGGGCAAGGGTGTGGTCTATACCGACGATGTCCAGGCCCAGTCCCAGGGAAAATGCCTTGGCACAGGCAAGCCCGACTAGTAAAGACGGGGCAAGACCGGGGCGGTTGGTAACCGCTACCAGATCTATGGTCTCAACAGCTATCCCGTCGCGCTCGAACAGATCCACCAAGAGCGGAGACAGGACTTCAATGTGTCTGCGCGCGGCTATCTCGGGTATTATCCCCCCGTAGCGGGAGTGGAACTCGAGACTGCTGGCCAAGACCTGTCGAACGACCCGTCTTCCTGCATCCACCACCGCAAAGGAGGTCTCGTCGCAAGAGGTCTCTATACCAAGGACCCTATTGATCCTCATCGGCATCAAAGCCTTCTTCGTAATAGTCCAGAGAATCCTCCTGAAAGTACATATTGATGTTCATTATGAGGGGGAAGTTCCCATTGGAAGGCGGGCTCTTTTTCTTCTTGAACAGATTCCAGAGGTTCCAACCACCGCTCTTCTTCCTGCCGAGATTCATAAGTTCTTCTATTATCCGATAGAGCTTACCCACCAACTCTTCCGGGGTGGGATTGTCGCTCAGGTTCACATAGAGAGACTTCTTTGCACATCTGGGACAAAGGAACAGCACCGTCCCACAGGAGAAACACTCCGCTACGGATCCCTCCTTCAGGTCAAAGGGTCTCCTGCATCTGTGACAGCGCAGGTTTTTTATACACTCAGGGCAGAGATAGGCAGAAGACCTGCTCGGGGCCAGCAACTGGCGGGGTATGTCCGGGACGAACAATTTCCCACACCCGTCGCACCTCTGGGGAGTGCCCACCTCCGTGGCCACCCACTCCACCTTCCTGCCTATCAGCCTCTTATGCCGACACCTCTTTTGAGCCATATTGCCTTTCCTCCTTGGCGATGTCCAACCTCTTTATAGCACAAAACTCCCCGCACATGCTACAGGCAGTTTCGTCGGTGAGGGGCAGTCTCTTCCTCAGGGCCTCTGCTGTGGGCGGGTGTATGGCGAGGCGTATCTGCTCTTCCCAGTCCCTCCTGGCCCGGGCAGAGGACATCTTCAGGTCCCAGGAGTAGGCCCGCCTATTGCCCCTCGCCAGGTCCGCACAGTGGGCCGCAATCTTCGTCCCTATCACCCCCAGGAATACATCCTCCCGGGTGGGGTGGGATATGTGCTCTGCAGGGGTGACATAACAGAGCATAGACGCACCGTACCAACCAGCAATGGCCCCGCCTATCGCCCCTGCGATGTGATCAAAGCCCACTGCCACATCCGTGGGCAACGGACCCAACACATAGAACGGCGCACCGTTGCAGAGCCTGTCTTCCAGGATCATGTTCGCGGATATCTGATCCATTGGCACATGCCCCGGCCCCTCTATCATAACCTGCACCCCTGCCTCCCGGGCCCTTTCCGCCAGTTCTCCCAGAACGGTCAACTCTTCTATCTGGGCCCTGTCGGTGGCATCCGCAATTGCTCCGGGACGAAGGCCGTCTCCGAGGGAGATGGTCACATCGAACTCCTTCAACAGGGCCAGTATCTCGTCGAAGTGCTCGTAAAGGAGGTTCTCCTTCCGATTCTTCATTATCCATTCCGCAAGGATGGATCCGCCCCTGCTGACCACCTTCATCAGCCGGGAAGGCACATACCTCTCCACCGCCCTGCGGGTCAGGCCCGCGTGTAGGGTGAAGAAGTCCACTCCATCCTTTGCCTGCTCCTCCAGGACCGCAAGGACATCGTCAATACCCATCTCCCCGATGTCCCGTCCCTCCTTGGCCAGATCGTAAGCCACCTCGTAGATGGGCACGGTCCCGAACGGCACATCGGAGAGCGATAATAACTCCCTCCGAATCCTTCTAAGATCCCCTGCGATGCTCAAGTCCATAACGCAGTCCGCTCCGGCAGATATAGCAACGCGGATCTTCTCTTTTTCCTCTTCGAGGGAACAGGAATCCGGCGATGTGCCGACGTTGGCGTTCACCTTCACCGAGAAGGCCTTGCCTATCACGCACGGACGGGGAAAGGAACGGGTCTTATTCCTGGGTATAACCGCCCGGCCGTTGGCAACCTCCTCTCGAACCAACTCGGGAGAGACGCCCTCTTGCTGGGCACACAGGCGCATCTCCTCGGTCAACACGCCATTGCGGGCAAGTTCAATCTGCGTCATCTATCCTCATCTTCTCTTTGTATTCGCGGACCCGTCTGACGGGGTCTTCGGCCAAAAGTATGTCCCTGCAGACCGCCACCGCCCAAGGTCTGTACCCGAGCAGGCCTACCATTCTATCCGCGTTTATCCCCCCTATCAAGACAAACCTCTTGCCTGCCCTATTATACCACCTTTCCACCAAGCCAGTCCCGACTGGTGTGTAATCCGGTTTGGTGCGGGTGGGAAAGACCGGTCCCATGGTAAAGTAATCTACCGCCCGGTCCTCCTGGGCCCGGTTCACCTCCTCGTCGCTGTGGCAGGACTGACCTATTATCCTGCCCCATCCGACGATACGCCGGGCCTGGGCAGGCGGTATGTCTTTCTGCCCCAGGTGGAGGTGAAGTCCAGTGAGATAGGCGATGTCCGGGCGGTTATTCACGAACAAGAGCGTGTTGTCCACAAAGGGCCTTAGTTCCTCTATCAAAGATAAGACCGTCCTGTCAGGCACCTTCTCGGAGAAGCGGAACTGGAGTATGTCCACTCCCGCCTCAACAAGGGCCTTTCCCAGATCAAAGGGGTCCATCCCCTGCTCGTATACAAGGTCCAGATCAAATATTAGATAGAGATTCAGACCCTCCAACCTCCTCACGGTCGTCCTTCCTAAGGAGTCGGACTCCATCTCGTAGACCGCAAAGCGCATCGCCTGCCACTCCCCCACCAGATCCCCGGGAGCGAGGGCCCGACAGACCTCCTCTACCACCCTTATCGCGGACTTTATCCGGGAGAGATTCGCCTGCAGGACCTCCAGTTCACCAGCGTAGGCCCGGGAAGGATTCTCCCTGCCGGGATCGTCCTCCACCGCGCGCTGGAAGGGGACATCACTCACCTGCTCCC
Source organism: Candidatus Omnitrophota bacterium (assembly GCA_015494465.1). GTDB lineage: Bacteria > Omnitrophota > Gorgyraeia > S143-82 > S143-82 > S143-82. Next base: position 30,758 of record WGBD01000011.1, read on the forward strand.
GCAACCGGGCCTCCAGAGTGGAAAACCTGTGCCTCAGGGCCCTCCACCTCTCCGCGAGGTCCGCCTCCCGCATAAACCGGAACCAGTCCTCAACGACCCTCAGGCCCTCTCTGGCCCGGTTCAGGTTGGCGTCCAACATTCGCACCAACTGCAAACTCATCGTCTCTTATCCTTTATTATCCGAGAGATTATCCCAGTGGTCGATCTGCCCCTACGCAGGGGTATGGTTACCACCTCACCACCCCACGAGATCACTTCGTCCGCACCCACGATGTCCTTCACCCTCCAGTCTCCGCCCTTGACCAGCACATCCGGTCGCACCGTGCGTATCAACCTTATCGGCGTGTCCTCGGAGAAACTCACCACATAATCCACCACCTCAAGCCCGGCAAGGACCCTTAACCTGTCCCTCAAGGGATTGACCGGTCGGTCCTTACCCTTTAGCCTGCGGACGGAGGCGTCCGAATTCACCCCCACGATCAGGACATCTCCCAACTCCCTTGCCCGGGCGAGGTAATAGACATGGCCCCAGTGGAGTATGTCAAAACAGCCGTTGGTAAAGACTATCCTCCTGCCTTCCTTGCGCAGTCTCCTCACCAAGGAAGGCAACTGTTTACGGGAGACTATCTTGGACTCTATCCCCTTGATCACCCCTCTATCTCCGACTTGAGAGGTCTGGACATGAGCCTGCGCAGGGCCTCCGTGGGAGAAAGGCCCTCAAAGATCACCCGATAAACCGCCTCGGATATGGGAACGGATATGTCCAATTCCCCGGCCAGATCCAGTACCGCAGGCACGGTGTATGCCCCCTCCACTGCAGTGGTGCTCCTGCGAAGGTATTCTTGAGGATCGCTTCCCCTGGCAACCGCCTCTCCGAATCTGCGGTTGCGACTGTGAGGGCTGAAGGCAGTGGTCAACAGATCCCCGAGTCCGGATATACCGTACACCGTCTCCTTCTTGCCTCCCACCCCGACCACGAACCGGGACATCTCTGCAACGCACCGGGTAAGGAGGGCAGACTTGGAGTTGGTGCCCAGTCCCAGTCCGTCGCAGATCCCAGCGGATATGGCCATCACATTCTTCAACCCGCCACACCACTCCACCCCCAACACATCGTCGGAGGTGTACATCCTTATCCGTTCGTCGGACAACAGGGACTGCACCTCCCGGGCAAAGTCCTGACTCTTGGAGGCAAAGACCAGTGCAGTAGGCAGGCCCGCCACCACCTCCCGGGCTATCGCCGGTCCAGAAAGCACACCCACCAGATCCGGTCTGACTTTATCCTCCAATAACTGGCTCATCCGCCTGTGGCCTTGGGCCAGGATCCCCTTCGTGGCAACAATCCACTTGCCCCCGCGCAGTCCCAGATCACCGAGTCTGTCCAGCACCGCGGGCACGAAGCGGGACGGCACCGCCAATACATAGGTATCCGAGAACGAGATCCACTCCCTTAGATCGGAGGTAGCGGATACGCGCTCGGGCAATCTGACGCCCTTTAGATAAGCGAGGTTTTCCCTCTGGACATTGATAGAGCGAATGTTCTCCTCGGAAGGCCCCCACAAGAGGGGATCTATCCCTTTCTCAGCAAAGAGGAGCGCCAGAGAGGTCCCCCACGCTCCGTCACCCAGAATAGAGATGCGCCTTATCATAGACAAAACAAAAAGCGGGCGATGGGAATCGAACCCACGTCATCGGCTTGGAAGGCCGAGGCTTTACCACTAAGCTACGCCCGCGCTGGATTAATATTATATTTAAGCGCCTCCGCCGAATCAAGCGGACTTCTTTCTCTTCTTGCCCAACCCAAACGCTGAATGCAGGGCGTTTACCGCCTTTGCCCCGTAGCGGGCCTTTACTATACAGGATATGCTAATCTCCGAGGTACTTATCATCTCTATGTTTATCTTGTTCTTGGCCAACACCTCAAACATCGTCGCAGCGACACCGGGATGGTTTCGCATACCCACCCCCACTATAGAGACCCTGCATATGTCCTCGTCTGCGGTCACCTTATCCGCCTTTATCTTCCTGCGCACCTTCTCCAGCACCTCGAGGGTCTTTCTCAGATCGGCCTTGTTCACCGTAAACGAGATGTCGGTCTTGCCCTCGGAACTGACATTCTGCACTATCACATCCACATTTATGCCCGCCTTGGATATCTCCTTGAATATGCTCGCAGCGATACCCGGTCTGTCAGGCACGCCGGAGATGGTCACCTTGGCCTGACTCTTGTCCAGACTAACGCCTCTGACTACCGCACCCTCCATACCCTCGACCTCCTCAGTGATAAGTGTACCGGGTTTGTTGTTCAGACTGCTCCTGACGATGAGAGGCACCGAGAACTTCTTGGCTACCTCTATGGACCTGGCCTGCATTACCTGTGCCCCTAGCGAGGCCAGTTCCAGCATCTCGTCGTAGGTTATCACATCCAGTTTCCGGGCAGACTTGACTATCCTCGGATCCGCGGTGAATATGCCGTCTACATCGGTGAATATCTCGCACAGATCCGCCTTCAAGGCGTGGGCAAGGGCAACCGCAGTAAGGTCCGATCCGCCCCTTCCCAGGGTGGCTATGTCGCCCTCAGGAGAGAGCCCCTGGAAACCGGCAACGATGACCACATTGCCCCTTGCAATCTCCTGATGTATACGCTTGGGGATTATGTTAACTATCTTTGCCCTGGTATAGTCCCCGTCGGTGTAGATACCGCTTTGGGGCCCGGTCAATGCCACCGCCTTTATGCCCAAACGGTGCAGGGCCATCGTCAGGAGAGCAGAAGAGGCCTGCTCTCCGGTGGCCATAAGCATGTCCATCTCCCTCGGTGAGGGATCGGGGTTTATCGCGTGGGCGAGGTCTATCAGTTCGTCGGTGGTGTCCCCCAAGGCAGAGACCACCACCACCAGATCGTACCCCTTCTTGCGATAAGAGGCAATCCTCCTGGCGACATTCCTTATCCTCTCGACATTCGCTACCGAACTGCCGCCGTACTTCTGGACTATCAGGCCCTTACTGCCCATACACCAAGACCTCCTATTCCGAACATTCCATCAGAAACGAATCCCTTTCAACGCCAGAAGATTATACCCTTAACTTGAACCTTCGTCAAAAGCACCTCATCCCCTTCTTCTTCCTGCACTCTTGTCCGCACTTGTAACATATCTCGTTCTTGAGATATCCCCCTTCAAAGAATTCCCTGAGGTTCTCAAGGGTCACCCGGGCGATGTTCCTTAAGGCGTCAGAGGTAAAGAAGGCCTGATGGGAGGTAACTATCACATTGGGGAATGTCAGGAGGCGCGCCAGGACATCGTCGGTGATTATCTCACCGGACTTGTCCTCGAAGAAGTACTCGGTCTCTTCCTCGTAGACATCCAACCCCGCATATCCTATCTTACCGCTCTTCAATCCCTCTATCAGGGCCCGGGTGTCTATCAGGCGTCCCCTACCGGTGTTGATTATCATTACGCCCGGCTTCATCTTGGCAATGGCATCCCGATCTATCATGTGCTCGTTTTCCTTGGTGAGAGGGCAATGCAGGGATATGACATCGGAGTTGGCGTACAGCGTATCCAGATCCACATACCTGACCCCGAACGCCTTGGCGAATTCCTCGTCGGGATAAGGATCGTAAGCGAGCACCTCCATGCCCATACCCCGCAGTATAGAGATCACCGCCTTGCCTATCTTCCCGGTGCCAATTATCCCTGCGGTCCTGCCGTGCATGTCAAACCCGAGCAGGCCGTTCAGGGAGAAGTTCCCCTCCCGGGTGCGCAGGTAGGCCTTGTGTATCTTGCGGTTCAGACAGAGCATAAGGGCGACGGTGTGCTCTGCAACCGCATAGGGCGAATAGTCCGGGACCCTGACCACATGGATCCTGCCGTAAGCGGACTTGAAATCCACATTGTTGTACCCCGCACACCTCAAGGCGATCACCTTTACCCCCAACTCGTAGAGGGCATCTATTACCTCAGCGGAGAGGTCGTCGTTAACGAAGGCGCACACCGCAGGAAACCCCTTGCACAGACCAACGGTGCGGGGATTCAGGCGGGCTTCAAAGTAAACGATGTCAAAACCAAACCTCTGGTTTTCCTCTTCGAAGAAGCGGCGATCGTAGGGCTTGGTGTCAAAGAAGGCCACCCTTTCCATACCTACCTCCCTCGTCCAACATCCTCTTTATCTCGTAAACCACGCGATCCACATCATCATCCAAGAGGCGCACATCCGAGGGCAGACAGATACAGCGCTCCACCAGATCCAGAGACTTGCCCCTCCCAAAGTAAGGCGCACCCAGATAGGGTGCCTGAAGGTGGTTTGCCATCCACAGGGGGCGGCTCTGTATCCCCCGGGCGTTGAGTCCTTTCAGAAGGTAATCCCGCACCTGCCGGGCACGAGGAAACTCTAACCGCAATACATTCAACCAATAGTTGGCCTGCCCCCGTTTCGGCCTGACCAGCTTAAGGGAGCCCTCTCCCCGCAGGGCTGAGGAATACCAGCGATGGATGGTCCTCTTCTTCTTTAGGTGCTCGGGCAGGTACCCCAACTGGGAGAGGCCTAGGCCTGCCTGCAGGGCAGACATACGATAGTTGTATCCCACCTCTCCGTGGAGGTAATAGAGGGGATCGTCCTTCGCCTGGGTCCCGAGGTGCCTGGCCCGGGAATAGACCTTGCGCCGATTGGTCAGGAGCATCCCACCTGCTCCGGTGGTGATTATCTTGTTCCCGTTAAAACTCAGGATCCCGACATCACCGAAGGTACCCAACGATACACCGTTCAACTTGCTACCCAAGGCCTCTGCGGAATCTTCGATCAGAACGAGATTGTTCTCCGCACACACCGACTTCAGTGCGTTCACATCTGCGGGATTGCCCATCACATGGGTAACCAACACCGCCTTAACCGGTCGCCCTTCAAAGGTCAATCGCTTCCCCCTCCGCCCGCAGGCCTTGGAGATGAACCTCTTCACCCAAGCGACGGACATATTGAGATCGTCGTCCGCATCTACAAACACGGGCAGCGCTCCAACATAGGAGACGGCATTGACGGTGGCTATAAAGGTTATGTCAGGGACCAGCACCACATCCCCCCTGCCTATCCCCACCGAGAGCAATGCCAGATGCAGGGCAGAGGTCCCGCTGGCGGTGGCAAAGGCATAACGCACGCCGGTATAGGATGCCACCTGCCTTTCGAATTCCTCCACTGCAGGACCGAGCGCAGACACCCATTCCGACAGGAGAATATCCTTCAGGACCTCAACCGCATCAGGGTAGATAACCGGATCGTTTAACCTGAGCCTCACCCTTTCGCCTCCATCCTTTCCAAGGCCATTCTCGCCGCCGAGGTCTCGGCAGTCTTGCGATTCGTACCCTTACCTACCGCAACGAGTTTACCGTTTATGAAGACACCTACCTCGAACTCCGGACGATGCCTTGGCCCCTTCACCCCCAGGACGGAGTACTTAGGGGAGGCATTCCCCTTGGCCTGGGAGAGCAGTTGCAATCTCTCCTTTGGACCCAGCACATCCTCAGGGGTAAGGGCCTCTATCACCCCTGTCCAGAGACGCTCTATAAGACGGTAGGCCGAAGGGAGCCCACCGTCCAGATAAACCGCTCCCACTATCGCCTCCATCGCATCCGCCAGCACCTTTGCGGAAGTCGCCTCGGAGCGTATTAGCACATAACGGGACAGGTCAACTACCTCTGCCACCTCCCGCAAGACCTTGCGGGAGACCAGGTAGGACTTGAGACGCGTGAGCACGCCCTCGTGGGCCCTGGAGAGATAACGGAACAGGTAATCAGATATAACCAACCCCAATACGCTGTCTCCCAAGAACTCCAGACGCTGGAAGTTTGCCTTGGGATCCGCGCTGGGGTGGACCAGTGCCAGACGCAGGAGGTCCGGATCCCGAAAGCGATAACCCAGATTATCCTGCAACCTGCCGAGATCCCTCATAGCAGTTCCGCTGCCATAGAGGCCACATCACTGCGTTCGCTCTTGGTGAGCACGACATGGCCAAACAGTTCCTGTCCCTTGAGTCGTTCTACGCAATAGGTAAGCCCGTTGCTGTAATAGTCCAGATAAGGGCTGTCTATCTGATAGGGATCTCCGGTGAGGATTATCTTGCTCTTCTCCCCAACCCGGGAGATGATGGTCTTGACCTCGTGGGGCGAGAGGTTCTGGGCCTCGTCTATGAGGATGTACTGGGAAGGTATGCTTCTCCCCCGCATGTAGGTTAGGGCCTCTATCTCTATGATGCCCTCCTCTATGAACCTCTCCACATCCATCCGGCTGAATTCCTTGCGCCTGCCCTTCTGCCCCCGGCTGGTCAGGATGAACTCCAGATTGTCGTATATCGGCCCCATCCAGTTAGAGAGTTTCTCCTCCTTACTGCCCGGCAGGTAACCAATATCCTTGCCCAGAGGCATAACCGGACGGGAGATAAGTATCCGGGTATAGACCTCCTCGTCTATCACCTTGTGCAATCCCGCTGCGAGCGCCAGGAGGGTCTTGCCCGTACCTGCGGCACCGACGAGGGTGACCAGTTTTATGCTGTCGTCCAACAGCAGGTGCAGGGCCATCACCTGCTCTTTATTGCGCGGTTTTATGGACCAGACCGCACCGGAGCGGTTGGTTAGGGGGACGATCTTCTTCTGAGAGGCCTTGTAGATGGCCAGACCCGAATGGGCGGGGTTCTCCTTTTCCCTTATCAGAAAAAATTCGTTGGCGTAGGCAGAGAAACCGTCCTCCACCGGCAGGGCCCCTTTGGTGAAGAGGTTCTCCATATCCTCTGCGGACAGGTACAGTTCCCTCCAGCCGGGATAGAGTTCGGTGGTCTCTATCTTGCCCGCGACATAATCCTCTGCCCTTATCCCAAAGGCATTGGCCTTGACGCGCAGGTTTATGTCCTTGGTGATGAATATAACCTCCACTTCGGGATCTGCCTTCTGCAGGAGGTAGACGGTCATAAGCATGCGGTTGTCAGGCGTGTCAGGTGAGATGCCGAGATCCTGATGTGCGCGGGTCAGGTCCAGGAAAGATGGGATCTTCAGGAGACCGCCGTTCTCCAGAGGGACCCCTTTGCTGAAGTCGCCTTCCTTGCGCAAGGCATCCAAAGTGCGTATGATTTGCCGAGCGTTTCGTCCTAATTCGTCGTCCACGCGCTTGAACTTGTCCAATTCTTCAAGGACCTCTATCGGGATTATCACCTCATTTTCCCCAAAAGAGAATATCGCATTGGAGGCGTGCAGGAGCACATTGGTATCCAGGACGAACCGCTTCATTTCAGGCCCTCCCTTCTGGCATAAGGCGAACCGGGATCCCACGGGAACTCAGATACTCCTTGACCTCGGGTATAGTGAACTGGCGAAAGTGAAAGACCGAGGCAGCGAGCACCGCATCCGCCCCAGCGATGAGCACCTCGTAAAAGTGCTCCATCTTCCCTGCCCCACCGGATGCGATGACCGGCACATCCACCACCGATGCTACCTTTGCGGTCAACTCCACATCGTAGCCCCGTTTCGTCCCGTCCGCATCCATACTCGTCAGCAGGATCTCGCCGGCCCCAAGATCGCAAACCCGCTTTGCCCATTCTATAGCATCCAATCCGGTATCCTTTCTACCCCCCTCAACGAATACATTCCAGCGCCCCATCTCTACCCTGCGGGCATCTATCGCCACCACTATGCACTGACTTCCAAACTTCCTCGCTCCCTCCTTTATCAGGTTCGGGTTCCTGACTGCAGAGGTGTTTATGGAGACCTTGTCCGCACCCGCTAAAAGGAGCTCCCGAATGTCCTCGATAGTGCGGATCCCACCCCCCACCGTAAGGGGCATAAACACGCTCTCCGCAGTCCTGCGGACCACATCTATCATTATTCCCCTCTTCTCGTAACTGGCGGTGATGTCCAGAAAGACCAGTTCGTCTGCCCCCTGCTCCTCGTACACCTTTGCATTCTCCACCGGATCGCCTGCGTCTATCAGGTTGACGAAGTTCACTCCCTTGACGACCCGCCCTGCCTTTACATCCAGACACGGTATTATCCGTTTCGCCAGCACTATATCCCCTCCAGTATTACACGGGCAGCGGTCTGACTGGCCTGACCGGAAAAGAGACTATCCGACAACCTTCCCAGTTCCCTGCTCACGAACTCGTACCGCTCTCTGTCCTTAAGGATCTCTTTTGAGACCTTCAAGAGATCCTCGGGAGTGAATCCTTTCTGGATCAACTCCGGTACCAGTGTCCCACCGTAGAGTATGTTAACCATGGAGATGTGTTTGACCCTGACCGCCCACCTCAAGAGGTAATAGGTCATTGGCGAGACCTTGTACACCACCACCATCGGTTTGCGGTAGTACATCGTCTCCACGGTTGCGGTACCCGATGCCACCCAGACCAGATCTGCACCCGCAAGGGAACTGCCGTGATCCTCTGGCTCGATCAAAACCGCCCCCGAGGACTCCACAAACGGGCTGTACATAAACCTCTCCAGCGTGGGTGCGCGGTGGATCCCCGCCTTTACTCCCCTCCCCCATCTACTCAAGGCCTCCAGCATAACTGGAAGGTGCCTTTCCAATTCCTGCCTGCGGGATCCGGGGAGGAGCGCAAGGTAGACCTCCTCCTGCCCCAGACCCAGTCTCCTGCGAAATCCTCTGTCCACCCTCCTGTCCCTCAACACCTCCCCCAGCGGATGCCCAACGAATCGGGCCTTTATACCGTACCTGGCGTAAAACTCCACCTCAAACGGGAATATAACCAGGATCTCGTCCATCATCCTCATGTACTTTACCCGACCTCTACCCCAGGCCCACAACTGGGGGGAAATGTAATATACGAACTTGGTGTTCTTCAGCTTAGGACGAAGCTCCCTCGCCAGCCTCAGATTGAACCCGGGGTAATCCACGAACACGAGGGCAGACGGCCTCGTCTCAAGTATGTGCTCTTTCACCGTGCGGTAGAGATAGTGAAACTCGTCGTAGTGCTGGAGCACCTCCCAAATACCGACCACTGCCAGACCGGTGGGATCGGCGATCACCTTTGCCCCTGCTCGATAGCACTCCTTCCCCCCCATCGCGTAGATCTCAAGCGACGGATCGAGCCGATAAAGGGCAGATATCAACCTCCCGGCGTAGGCATCACCCGAGGCCTCACCGCAGAGCAAGAACAGACGCCTTCCCATAACCGAAACGCTTGCGAATTATCCGTGAACGCGTCTTCTTTATGGCCTTGTTTACGCGCTCTGCCACCTTCAGGGCCAGAAGGCCCTCCACACCGGAAACCGGGGGATTCGTTCCCGTATGTATCGCCTTCACGAAGGCCTTTATCTCCTCTTTGAGGGGCTCACTGCGGGTGGGTTGCAACACCCGCTTTTCGAGACTGCCTCTGTTGAGCACGAACAACTCCACCTGCTGTTCTATGTAATCTATAGAGACATAGGCCCCGGGGAAGAACATCCTGATCTTCCTCACCGTCTCGTCGCTCACCCTGCTGGCGGTGATGTCGCATATAGTCCCGTTCTTGAAGGTGATGCGGGCGTTGGCTATGTCGTCTTTACCGGTCAGGACCGGGGCCCCTACTGCCTCCACCCGCTTTAGGGCATAGGGGATAAACCAGAGACATATGTCTATGTCGTGGATCATAAGGTCCATCACCACGCTCACGTCGGTGGCCCGATTAGGGAACGGACTGAGTCTGTGACACTCTACGAATATCGGAGCGGAAGGGACCATCTCCCGCAACATCTGCATGGCGGAGTTAAACCGCTCCACATGGCCCACTTGGAGGATCACCCCCCTCCTCTTGGCGAGTCTAAACAGCCTCTTGGCAAGGGACAATGAACCGGTAAAGGGTTTCTCTATAAGACAGTGCCTGCCCATCTCTATCGCCTCCCTCGCGACCTCGTAATGGGAGGTCGTGGGCACCACTATACTCACTGCTGATACCTCTGAGAGGAGGGCCTGCATAGTGGGGAAGGTCTTCACGCCCAGTTGCCTGCCAACCTCTATAGCCTTGTCCACATTTATGTCGTAAACCCCGACGAGCTCCACCTCCTCCAGCTCGGAATATATCCTGGCGTGGACAGAGCCCAATCTACCAACCCCTATAACGCCTACTTTTAACTTATCCTTCATCGTTTTGAGGCCTTCAATGCCTGACGGATGAGTCCCTTAAACAAGGGATGGGCCTTGTCAGGCTTGGACTTGAACTCGGGGTGGAACTGCACCGCTATGAAGTAGGGATGATCCTCCAATTCCACTATCTCCACTAGATCCTTCAGGGGATAGACGCCGGATACCACCAGTCCCCGGGAGGTAAGCAGGTTCCTATAGTCGTTGTTGAACTCGTAACGGTGCCGGTGGCGCTCACTGACCTCCTCCCTCCCGTAAAGCCTGTAGGCGAGGGTGCCCCTGGCTATCCGGCAGGGATAGGCACCCAGACGCATCGTCCCGCCCAGTTGCTGGATAGCCTTCTGCTCTTCCAACAAGCTGATCACCGGATATTCGGTCTCAGGGTCGAACTCAGTGGAGTTGGCGGAGGTCAGCCCGCAGACATTCCTTGCGAACTCTACCACTGCTGCCTGCATCCCCAGACAGATCCCCAAAAATGGCACCTTTCTCTCCCGGGCATACCTTATCGCTACCACCTTACCCTCAAATCCCCTCTGGCCAAATCCCCCTGGTACCAGTATCCCGTCTGCGGAATCAAGTATAGAGGTGTCTTCCAGGAGCTTTTCCGAATCCACCTTTATTATCTCCACCCTGCTGTCGTTGGCGATCGCCCCGTGGCGCAGGGCCTCGTAGATGGACTTATAGGCGTCCTGCAGTTCAATGTACTTGCCGACCACCGCTATCCTTACCGAACGCTTGGCCCGCTTCCACTTGTTGACCACCTTCTCTTCCCAGTCGGAGAGGTCTGCGGAAGGGGCGGGAATGCGGAGTTTGTGCAGGATTATCTCGTCCAGTGCCTGCTGTTTAAACACGAGAGGTATCTCGTAGATGTCGTCTACATCTATCGCCTGGATAACCGCGTTCTCCTCCACATTGCAAAACAAGGCTATCTTGCGGATTATCGCCTGAGAGAACCTGCGCTCCGTCCTGCAGAGAAGGATGTCGGGCTGGATACCTATCTCCCTCAGTTTGCCCACACTGTGCTGGGTGGGCTTGGTCTTCAACTCACCTGCCGCCTTGATGTAGGGCACAAGGGTGAGGTGTACATTTATGGCGTTGTGGGCACCCACCTCAAGCCGAAGTTGGCGGATTGCCTCCAGAAACGGGAGGCTTTCTATGTCTCCCACCGTCCCGCCTATCTCCACGATAACTATGTCCAGGTGCCTGCCCTTGCTCACCTGTTTGATGTTCTGCTTTATCTCGTCGGTAACATGGGGTATCACTTGTACGGTTGCACCTAGGTATTCGCCCTTGCGCTCCTTGGTGATGATGGAGTAATAGATCTTGCCGGTGGTGATGTTGTTGAGCCGACTGGCGCGCATGGAGGTAAACCTCTCGTAGTGGCCCAGATCCAGATCCGTTTCTGCGCCGTCGTCGGTAACATACACCTCGCCGTGCTGATAGGGATTCATCGTGCCGGGATCCACATTGATGTAAGGGTCGCACTTCACTATAGCCACCTTAAGCCCCCGGGCCTCCAATAGTTTCCCAATGGAGGCACAGGCCACCCCCTTCCCCAGACTGGAAACGACGCCCCCGGTCACGAATATGTACTTAGGCATGACGCTCCCCCAGTATCCTTTCCACGGTTTCCACATCGTCCGGGACATCCACTCCCCAGGATCTCTCCCGGGTATAAAACATCTTTATCTTAACACCTCTCTCCAAGGCCCTCAACTGTTCCAACTTCTCGATGGACTCCAGTATCCCCGGAGGCCACTTTACGAAGGAGAGAAGAAACTGCCTATCGTAGCCGTATATCCCTATGTGCTGGTAGTAGTTAACGCCCTTTTCGGCCCTATCGTAGGGTATAGGTGAGCGCGAGAAGTACAGGGCAGTGCCATCCGAGGCAAGGACCACCTTCACCACATTGGGATCCGTCGGATCGCCCTGGAGATCGGTGTACACGCTGGCCATAGTCGGGCGTTCCTCAAGCAGGAACCCCATAAATCCCCTCAACATCCCGGGATCGAGGGCGGGTTCGTCTGCCTGTAAGTTTACCACGAACCTCCCCTTCCGATCCCGCGCCACCTCTGCAACCCGATCCGACCCGCTGGGGCAATCAGGAGAGGTCATCTTCACCCGGGCCCCAAACCCTTCACAGACCTTCCGCACCTCTTCGGAATCGGTGGCGATTACCACATTATCCGCAGGCACCCCCGTATCCAGAGCGGATCGCCAGACCCACCAGACCATAGGCCGACCCAGGATGGGATAGATTACCTTCCCCGGGAACCTCGTAGAGGCGTATCGGGCAGGTATGACGATCAGGACATCCTCCAAACCCATAACCTCACCCCACCGGCAAGTCCAACCCAAACCCTTCGATCATGGAAAATACCCTCTCGGGATCCGGTTCCTTGCGGATCAGACCTATCTCGTCGAGGATGCGCTCCATCGGGACCAGATCCAGATAACGCCGGTCCCTGGCCTCCTCTATCAGGCGCAGGCACCGATCGGAAAAGCGAAAGCCCAACCTCACACAGTACCTAGCCCCTCGCAGGATCCTTATGGGATCGTCGCAGAAACTGCGCTCGTGCAGGACATCGAGTATCCCTTGGGCAAGGTCCTCTCTACCCCCGTAGAGGTCTATCGGTCCCGACGGATCTAACGCGCCATTGATCAACAGCCAGGCCATAGCGTTTATTCGGAAGTCTCTGCGGAACAGATCCTCCTCTATAGTGGCAGGGCTGATTACCGGACGGCTCGCACAGTGGGGGTAATGTTCCTTCCTTGCGGTGGCAAAGTCCACCCTGCCCACACCTTCAAACCAGACACTACAGGTTCGATAGTACTTGAAGACCCTCTTCTTCCTATCGGGAAAGTGGCGACTGGCAAAGTCCACCGCATCCGCCTCCACCACCACATCTACATCAAAGGAATCCCTCCCCAAGAGGATGTCCCTCACCGCCCCACCGACGAGCCCGATCCGGACTCCGTCCTCTTCACCCAGACCGGAAAGGTAAGATAAAAACTCCTCAAGACTCCTCTGCATAGTGGGCATTTTCCCAAGATATCCGGAACGCAGCGTCTATCAAGCGCTGAGAGGCCTCGTAATCGGCGCGCATGGACTTGTTATAGAGGTACGATCCCTTGGCGTGGATCTTATAGGCCTTGTGGCAAAGATCACATATCTTCTGTGCCACCTCCCGGGCAGGGGCAAAGCGCTCCTTCGCGGATTTGCCCTTGTCTTTTAGGCACTCCAGAAAGACCTTGGAATCCTCGTTCACCAAGGTGAAGAATTCCTCTAGTAGCCTGTCAGCCTCCTCAAGAAGGGCCTTTATGTCGGAACGCACCTGCTCGTCTATGTCCTTCTTTAGGGTAAACACCAGCGTCTTTTTCAACAGGGCCAGGCCCAAGGTAGCCACATAGGCAGAGACACTGCCTCCACCCGGTACCGGATAATCGGAACTGATCTCATCTATAAAACCGCGCAGACTGAGAGATGTATAGTCCTTTAACTCCTTCCCCACTGATCCCTCCATTCTTTATTAGAACCGGTCCTTTTTCCAATCGTAAAGGAACGCATTCGTCCGCTTCACATAATCCCAAAAGTCCTCGGATAACCGTTTCATATCTATCTTATCATAACTGGAATACCGGGCATAAGACAATCGAAATGCCCTGTAAAAGTCGTAACCCGAGCGCATCCTCCAACAGAAGGTCGCAAAGAAGTTGCGGGGAAACTCGGTCAACAAAAAGTCTATGAGGAGACAGCTCTCCGCATAGAATAGGTCTGCGGTCTCCTTGTCCATCTTGGCGTACTGACTTCTCCAATCGAATATCTTCTCCAGAGGGATGTACTTGCCCTCCTTCAGGGCCTGGGCAACTATGTAATGAGAGGCAAAGACCCGCATCTGACTCTCTTCTCTCATAGCGACCCCCTCGTCTATCACATGGGGGATCGGTGTTCCATTCCTGGCCTCATAGAATAGGATGTGGGTCATCTCGTGGGGCAACACCTGGTACAAAAGGGTCTCCTCCCTCTTGGGTATGTAATAACAGTGTATCTCCCTCCGCTCGGGGATCGCCCCTCCCACCGACCACTCCGGCAACTCTACATATTCGTGGAAGTCCTGCTCGTCTCGGTACACATATATACGACAGCGATCGTCCCAAATCCAATAACTGCTCCGCAACAGCCCCAGATCCTGGACTATCTCCCGATAATACTTCTCCGCATAGCGTTTCAACCGATAAACGAAATCCTTGGGCACACCAGGGCGATAATATATCAGAAAGTGCATAGACCTTAATAGGTCCCATCCGCTCGAGGATCTAGCCCGTGGGGGATAAGACCCGTACAGCGGAGTAGACATCAATTCCAAGAACACAAGGGCTATTGCAACAATGCATCCAATATCTCTTCGCCTGAAGGACATTGCAACCTCTCCTTTACCTGTCCCCCCAAGTTCTTGCGCAGGAGGTCGTCTTCGACCAAAGAAAAGATCGCGGAACGCAATCTCTCCTCCCATAGAGGCTGTCTCTCGTTTACCGCAACGACCGCAGGACCAAAGTAGGTTGCGTTCTCGCGCTGATGGGCCCGGGCATAAGGATAAGGCACGACCACCGCCGGCCGGCCCGCCATGGCAACCTCGGTCAGGGTCATTGCCCCTGCCCTGCAAACCACCACATCCGCTCCCCTTATAAGGGGATACACCGGCCAGATGTGACCCACCACATTCACTTTCTCAACATCGTACATAGCATAGGCCTGCTTGACATCCGCTACCCACCTGTCCCCGGAGATGTGTATGACCTCAACCTCCTCCCTTAATTCCGAAAGGATGCGGGGCAAGGTAGTATTCAGGCTCTGCGCTCCTCGGGTACCTCCCAAGACCAAGACCTTTACCCGATCCCCGGCACTGAACCTGAGAGAAGGCCTTAAAGAGGTATATATGTCGAACGGCAAGTTCGACGAATACACCGCCTTTGACCTCACCCACCTGGGAAAGTGATCCTCTCCCAATCCGTAAAAAACCGCCCTAGCGTGTACCGAAAAGAGCAGATTCCAGTTCCCCATAACCGCGTTCTGCTCGTGGAGGAAAAAGGGCAAGCGCTCCTTAATGGCCCGCAGATACAGGCCCAATCCGTAGGAAGAACCAAAATAGATCACCCTATCCACCTCCCTCCAAACCGACTCAATCTGCTCATCCCAGAACCTAAAAAAACCCTTTCTAAACCAGAGTATAATATCTTTCTTCGGCGACGGCAGGAAGGGAAGGTAAGATACACTATCCTCAGGCACTACCGAAGAGACCGCTTCTCTGGCAAAGGCCACCTCTTCAACCAACAGGTAGGCCTTTACATTATGGGCCTCCAAGAGCCGATAGAAGGAAAGGGCAGGGATTATGTGCCCCAACGACCCCCCGGTAATGAGAAGTACCATCTGGACCTACTTCTTAGACACCTGCTTCAAATACGCGAATATGAACTCGTCCAGATCGCCGTCCAAGACTGCCTGGACATTGCTGGTCTCCACCCCTGTGCGGTGATCCTTCACCAAGGTATAAGGCTGCATAACATAGGAGCGTATCTGACTGCCCCACTCTATCTTTTTCTTCTCACCGGTCTCCCGAGCTATCTCTTCTTGCCTCTTCTGTTCCTCTAACTCGTACAACCTTGCCTTGAGCATCCGCAGGGCGGTCTGTTTGTTCTGGAGTTGGGAGCGCTCGTTCCGGCAGGTCACGACTATCCCAGTGGGGATGTGGACTATCCTCACCGCAGAATCCGTGGTATTGACGCTCTGGCCTCCGGGACCAGTGGAGCGGAAGACATCTATCCTCAGGTCCTCTTCTTTTATCTCCACCTCTATGTCCTCGTCCATCTCCGGGACCACATCTACCGAGGCAAAAGAGGTGTGCCTGCGCTTGTTGGCGTCAAACGGAGATATCCTCACCAAGCGGTGAACCCCACGCTCTGCCTTGAGGTGTCCGTAGGCATAAGGCCCTTTCACCAGCATAGAGACCGAACGGATCCCCGCTTCCTCTCCCGGGAGTATGTGAATCACCTCCACATCAAAGCCCTTAAGCGATGCCCACCTCTGGTACATCCGCATTAGCATGCTCACCCAATCGCAGGCCTCGGTCCCGCCGGCCCCTGCCTGTATCTCCAGAATCGCATTCTTTTCGTCAAATCTGCCGGAAAACAGCAGGTGCCGCTCCAGGTGTTCCAGTTCCCGGCCAATGGTCTCCACCTCCCTCTCCAATTCGGAGATCACGCCGGGATCGTCCTCGGAGAGTTCGAGGAGTTCCTCCGCGTCGGATATGCGGTTCCTCATCTCTTCCCACGGCTCTACGGTCTGACGCAGGGTCTTTAACTCCTGCATAAGTTGTCCCGACCGGCTCCGGTCCTGCCAGAGGCTGGCATCCTGCATCTGTGACTCTATCTCTGCCATGCGGGCCTTCTTGTCCGCTATGTTGAGGGTCTCACAGGCGGATTCCACCCGCCTCTCCAGATCCTTGAGTATGTTCCTGAGTTCGACGACCTCCATAGGTAATGATTATACCCAAAGTTCCAACAACCCGTCCAATCCAATACCCCGGGAGCCTTTTAGGAATACCCACTTCGCAGGAGATAGTATCCGAGCGATCTCTTCCTTGTATTGCCTCCAGTCCTCAAAACAATGGGCGCATACCTGCTCGTGCTCCACCGCCTCACGGAATTCCTTGCCTACGAACACCTTAATCGCGGAAGGGAACATGTACTGCGCAAAGGCAACGATGTCCCGGTGGTACTTCTGACTCTCCGCTCCCAATTCCAGCATGTCCCCGAGGACCAGCCCCACTGACTCCTCCTCACCCACTAATTCCTTAAAACTGCTCAAACTGGCCTTCATAGACCCGGGATTGGCATTATAACTGTCGTCAACTACGCGTTTGTCTTTACCCTTTATCAGTCGAAATCTGCCCTCCGGCACCTCAAATTCCCTCCAATCCACCGAGACCAAATCCGGTATCCCCATCTCCTTACCGAGGGCAGACATCAGACCTAACAGATCGCGAAAGTGTTCGCCGGGGAGGGGGAATGTCTTCTCCTCCACCGCCCCAACCCAGTGCACGGGATAACCACGAACGAACTCCTCTAAGGCGAAGAAGAACCTGACCGGCACGAACCCCTTTTTCACCCCTGCGAGTATGTCCGACTTCTCCCTTGCCACATCGGGGACCGATCCCAGACCCTCCAGGTGAGAGGGATAAACGCTGGTTATCACCGCGTAGTGCGGGCGCACGAGATCCGCAAGGGCCCTGATCTCACCCGGGGCACTGGTGCCCAATTCCAATACCCAGAATTCCGCGTCCAGATCCGCATTGCACACCGCCAAGGGAAGACCTATCTGGTTGTTGCGATTACCGGGGCTGAACGAGACCCTCTTTCCTGCACGAGTCAGGGCATACACCAGCATCTCCTTGAAGGTGGTCTTGCCCGCGCTACCGGTTATGCCGATAACCCTACCCGAAAACCGGGATCGCCTTTCCCTTGCCTTCTCCCAGAGGTATCCCACGGTATCCGGGACGCAGAGGATCTTCTCTCCGTCCGAATAACCTGCCCCTTCGGGCACCACGCACAGACCCGCCCCCCGCTCCAGAGCAGAAGGCACGAACCTAACCCCACCCCTTATCGCCACGAAGACATCCCCGGGCTGGACTTGTCGGGAATCTATCCTGATCTTGCCCCTGCCCACTCCCTGACCACCTCCACATCGGAGAAGGGATACCTGGTATCCCCTATTATTTGATAGTCCTCGTGACCCTTTCCCGCTATGACCACCACATCCGACGGACCTGCCACATCGAGTGCCCTATAGATGGCCTTGCGCCTGTCCAGCTCCACCACAACCTGGGACGGATCCGAGATGCCTGAGAGGATGTCCTCGATTATCCTCTGCGGGTCCTCGGTGCGGGGATTGTCCGAGGTAATCACCACCACATCCGCAAGGTCCGAGGCGATCCTGCCCATCAGCGGGCGCTTGCCCCGGTCCCTGTCTCCGCCACAGCCAAACACGCACAGGAGCCGATTGAATCCGCCCACCTCCCTTATAGCCCTCAACACCGTCTCCAGCCCGTCAGGAGTATGGGCGTAATCCACGAACACATGCCTGCCATCCACCTGAACCCGCTGAACCCTGCCCGGCACTCCCGGAAAGGTCCGCATCTCCCGGCACAGGTCCTCAACCGAGCGCTCCTGCCGTAAACTGGAGACCCCCACGACTGAGGTTATCGCGTTGATCAGGTTATACCTGCCCAGCATCGGCACCTCTATGCGATACTCCTTCCCCTGATAGGCGAACACCGCCTCCCCTCCTTCCAAGGATAGACGGCACTGCCTTAATTCCACCCCGCCCCCCTCGCCTATCCCTATCAGCCTATCTCCAAGAGCCCTTCGCAGGCGGTCCGCAAGTCGCCTGCCCCAATCTTCCTCCACATTCACCACCGCAACCCCAGAATCCTTAAGGTGGGCCTCGAATAGGCGCAGTTTTGCCCGAAAGTAATCCTCCATGTCCCTGTGGTAATCCAGGTGATCCCGGGTGAGATTGGTAAAGACCGCGCAATCCACTCTCAACTCCCCCAGCCTGCCCTGACTCAATCCGTGGGAAGAGGCCTCCATCACCACCCGACGGATGCCCGATTCCTTTGCCCTTACCAACAACTCTAGGAGGATCTCCAGAGAGGGTGTGGTGGTCTGGGACGGCAACATCTTCGAACCGAGGGCGTAGTCAACCGTCCCTATCCTCAAGACGCTGTCCGGTCCCAACAGGTGGGACATCATGTAGGATACGGTGGTCTTACCGTTGGTGCCGGTGACGGCGATTATCTCGAAGTCCTCTGCAGAGATACCGTAGAACCTGCAGAAGTCCTGATAGAAGGCCTTGCGGGCATCGGGAACCACCCTCAATTCCACCCCCTCCGGAAGGTCCGTTCCAGGAGGGCCCTCGCAGACGATCCCAACTGCTCCCTTTTCTATCGCCTCCGAGATAAACTCCTTCCCGGATCGGCCCACCCCGGGCAGAGCGTAGAAGACCCATCCCGGTTTGACCTTACGGGAATCGCTGGTGAGACCAAGGATGTCTGAGCCTCTCTCCGAGGACATCAGTCCTTCTTCACCTCTCTCGATGCGGTAGGAGCGATACCGAGGTAATTCAGCACATCTTGAGCTATCCTCTTAAATGTAGGGGCGCAAACCACCCCGCCGAAGTGAAACGGCTTCTTGGTGCGGGCGCTGACCACAATCACCACCTCCGGATCCTCCCCTGGCACGAATCCCACGAACGAACTGTTGAAGTAGACATTGGAATACCTGCCGTCCACTATCCTCTGGGCGGTGCCGGTCTTTCCCGCCACCGAAAAACCCTCCAACTGGGCCCTCCTGCCCGTGCCCGTCTCTACCACCGCCTTCATTATCTCCCTAAGCCGGGAGGCAGTCAAAGGTGATATCACGCGTCTCCTCTCTTTACCCTTAGACAGGTCCTTCAGGACGAACCCCTTCCAGTCCAGTAGGGCCCTGCCCACATAAGGCTGTACCCAATACCCACCGTTGGCTATGACCGATACCGCGCAGGCCAATTGGATAGCGGAGACGCCTACCTCCTGCCCTATAGGGACTGCAGAGATACTTATCTTGGACCAAAACGACGGTTTTTTCAGACTGCCCGGGGTCTCACCGGGCAGGTCGATCCCCGTTTTTCTCCCGAAGCCAAACCTCAATATGTAATCGTAGAGGCGCTCTTTCCCCAGACGCTGGGCAACCTTCACCGTACCGATGTTGCTGGACTTCTCTATCACCTGTTTAAAGGTCAACTCCCCGTAAGGATGATAATCGTGGAGAATGTGGGAGAAGACCCTATAGGCACCGTTCTCACAGAATATCTTCTCCTCCTCACTCACTACCCCCTCCTCCAGGGCAGCAGAGGCGGTGATAATCTTGAACACCGATCCCGGCTCGTACATGTCGGTTATCGCCCGGTTGCGCATGGTCTCGGGATCTACCTCGTAGAACCGGTTGGGATCAAAGGTGGGCCTCACCGCCATGGCCAGGACCTGCCCGGTAAACGGATCCATGACCACCGCCCAGGCTGAAGAGGGCTTGAACTTCTCCACCATCCAATCCAGTGCAGATTCGGTGATGCTCTGTATCACCTTATCTATGGTCAACTCCAGATTGACGCCGCTGCGCGGGGAGACATAGCCCTCGGACTCGAGCGGGAGGGTAACGGTGCGACCATCTCTGATCAGGTACATCTTACCGTCCTCTCCCCTCAGGAAGTCGTCGTAATACAGCTCCACTCCTGCCATCCCCCTCCTGTCCACATTCACGAAACCTACGACATGACTGGCAAGGGACTTATCGGGATAAAAGCGGGTGAACTCCCGTATCCAGCCTAGCCCCGGCAGTTTCAGAGAATCTATCCTCTTCTTGGTCTCCAGATCGAGTTTGCGCCTTATCCAGACGAAGGCCTTGTCCTTATAGAGGCGGGACAGAATCTTATCCCGAGACAGTCCGAGGATCCTTGATAGCCTTTCTGCAACCTCCTCCTTCTGGGCGGAAGACATGCTCCTCGGCTGGGCGTAGAGGGAAAACGAGACGATGTCAAAGGCGAAAGCACGCTTGTTGCGATCGGTTATTACCCCGCGCTTGGCAGGCAATACGATGGATACATTGTGCTGGCGACGGGCCTGCTCCAGGAAGAAATCGTGCCTTAGCACCTGAAGGTAGACGGTGCGTCCCAACTCCAGACCCAACAGCAAAAAGAAGACGAACCATAACGCGTATATCCGCTTATTCATCCGCCACGGCCTGAGGCATACCGAAGACTCGGGACCAGAGATTGGTCTTGCGGACCTTAGAGGTAGAGCCACAGCGCAGGCTGACTACCTTGGTAGGGATCGCATAGGTCAGAGGTACCTGACGGGCAAGCAACCTTTCCTGCATCTCCGAAGGAGAACTCACCTCCAAGATCTTGGCCAGGTAGTACTCCCTCTGACAGAGGAGTTTATCCCTCTGGCGATAGAGTTTGTGCAGACGATACATAGCGGAGATGGTCTTGACCTGCAGATCTACATACAAGATCGCCAGCGCGGTAAGGAATGCGATCCCGATTATCCACCTTTTCATATTCAACCTGCCTTGCGTATTGCCCTGAACTTTGCACTCCTTGCCCGGGAATTCCCCGCAACTTCATCAGGGGATGGGCGCAACGGCTTCTTGGTCAACAGTTCAAAGCCCCCTCCCCTGGCCAACTGACGGAATGTGTGCTTTACGATCCTGTCCTCGAGAGAGTGGAAGGATATAACTCCCAATCTACCCCCCGGGGCCAAGGCCTTTACCGCCTTAGAGAGTCCGGTCTCCAACTGATGCAGTTCGTCGTTGACCACGATTCGCAAGGCCTGGAATATCCGGGTTGCGGGGTGTATCCTTTGCCTCCTGGCCCGGGAGGGCAGTGCGGACAGGACTATGTTTACCAGATCCCCGGTGGTCTCCACTGGATAGCGCAGGCGCCTTTCCACTATCGCCCGGGCTATCCGGGAGGCAAATCGCTCCTCCCCGTACACCCGAAATACCCGCTCCAGTTCCTCCTGAGACAGGGAGTTCAACAACTCCGCAGCGGTAAATCCCCGACTGTCGTCCATCCTCATGTCAAGATAGGCGTCGTAGCGGAAACTGAACCCCCGCGAGGGGTCGTCCAACTGCATAGAAGAGATCCCCAGATCAAAAAGGATTACATCCACCGCCTCTATGCCAACCTTCAACAGGTATTCGTCAAGGTTGGAGTAGGGCCCTTGGAACAGATAGTAGCGTCCCCCCTTTACCCCCCTCAGGGTCGTCTCTGCTCTCTCAAGGGCCCTAGGGTCAAGGTCAATACCCACGAGCACGCCACCTGGTACTGCCCTCTCCAGGAGGGCACGAGCGTGACCTCCTGCACCCACGGTGCAGTCGAGGATCCGCTCACCTCTTTGGGGCGAGAGCACCTCAAGCACCTCTCCCAGCATTACAGGTATGTGATCTATCCCCCCGTTTACATTCATCCCTGTATCAACTGCTCAGCAATGGACTCAAAGTCCCCTATGGCCTCGGAATAGAACCTGTCCCAGTTCTCCTTGCTCCATATCTCTATGCGGGAAGAAACCCCTATCACCACTATCTCCCTATCTATCCCGGCAAACTCCTTCAGGTAGGCAGGTATCAGTATCCTCCCCTGCCGGGTCAACTCTATCTCCACCGCCCCGGAGAAGTATATCCGGTTGAACCTTCGGGCAGTAGAACTGGTTAGGGGCAGGGCCTTGAACGCGGACTCCTGCCTGCGCCACTCCACATCCGGAAATAGGAACAGACACCTGTCCAGCCCTCGGGTGAGAAAGAAAGAGCGGATGTTGTGCTTCTCTGCCACCTCTCTGAACCTCGCTGGGAGGATAAACCGGTTCTTGTCGTCAAGGGTATGGAGGTATTCCCCGTAAAACATTCCACTTTACTCCACTTTATTCCACAAATGGAGTATAATACTCCAATCCACCTCTTGTCAATGGGAAAGTAATCGAGTTAGTCCAAAGAGTGGAAAAAGGCATCAGGAGCAGTGGTAATCCACGAATCGGGAGACGAGATCGCTCAGAAGGGCGTCCTCCTTCCCCATCAGGCTGACCTCTACCGCGTTCTGTATGGGCAGGCGCTCTATGCTCCGGATGGCCCGTATCAGACCGGAAGAGACCCTGACCGCATCACCTAGACCGACCTGACAGCGGGAACAGATGAGCCCCCCTTCCCTGTGGCTGAACCAGGTAGGTTCCTGCGGGCCGGGCAGATACCCACACCTCAGGCAACTACGCAGGTGAGGCTTGAAACCGGAGAGGTTGAGTAGTTTTATCTCAAAGGCCCGTATCAGGCGGGCCGGTCCTACCACGGGGACCAGACGAAGCGTCTCCAGGGCCAGGGCGTAGAGTTCTGGGTTGGGCTGATGGACCGGGCTTATCCTGTCTATCAACTCCATAAGCCGGCTAGCAACGGTGAAGCCCTCCTTGGAGGTCGTCGGCAAGGCCCTCCTCAGGAGACTGCACTGGGATACCAGATGCAGACCGGAATGCCGGGAAGGATAAAAGACCACCTCGTTTACGGTGAACAGGTCCACGGAAGAGGCGAACTTGCGGGGATCCTTGCGTATCCCTTTCAATATCCCGTGGAACTTCCCGTGAGTAGGAGAAAAGAAGACCGCAATGAGGGAGGTCTCGCGTATCGGGAACCTGCGCAGAACTAGTGCCTCAGTCTTCTGAATCGCCATAAAGGGTCGGAAACTTCCCTGCCTTGAGCTCTTCCACTATCTTGGAGATGTACACCCTCCGCTCCACGGATGTGGGATGGGTGCGCCAGAAGTCCCTTATCATACTCTCGGGCACCTCTATCGCAAACCTCTCCCAGATGTCTTTACCTACATCGATGTCGTATCCTGCCCGGTAGGCGAGGTACAGGCCCCAGTAGTCCGCCTGCATCTCCAACTCCCGGGAGTACCCGCTCTCCACCGCCCCTATCCCCGCGGAGACGACCGCTGAACCCAATCCCGGGATCTCCGAATCCAGCTTAGCCCCGAGGATGGAGTTCAATATGTTGGACAGGAGGTTCACCCCTGCCATCTTGCGGTGATGCCTTAGGAGGATGTGGGCTATCTCGTGCCCCAAGACCACCGCCAGTTCGTCGTCCGACCTGATGAACCTCATCATACCGTAGGTGACCACTACCGAATGGGGAGTGGCCATGGAGTTTATCTCCGGAGAGGAGGACATGTAAAAGTCTATCCACACCGGCCTCCAGTCCAATCGGGCCATTCGGACCTTTCTATCGTACCCGTCGCTGAGGTCCAACTCCACATATTCTCCCGGACGGTAACGATAAAGAGCAGAAAGGTAATCCCGATAATCCCTCACCGAATAATCGCCCAACCCCAAGAGTATCTCTCCGGGAGAGACCGCAAGGTCCTCACAGGAGGTCCCGGGAACCCTTTCTCCTACCACCAGGAACCTTCCCTCGGGCAGGTCAAAGGCCATCGCGGTCTCCTCATTGTTCTCCACGAGCACCAATCCCAGATAGGGATAATCACCCTGATATAGTTCTTTGGGGATGTGAGTAAGGATCCTGTACCCAACCTTTGCCACCCTCTTCCAGAGGGAGAGGCGGTACCTCACCGCCTTGGCGGCAAGGTCCCTCTGATAGACCGCCACCTCCTCGGGCGTTGCCCTCGGGCCTTCGTAGACACAGCCCGAGGAGACCGTCAGGGCCAAGGTTAGGCCCAGTAGTACAAGTCTGTATCTTCCAATGTGAATGCGGACCATATCACATCCTTTACCCCGTCCCAGTCCACACCCATCACCGTAAAGTGGTAATCGAGGTCTTGTTGCGGGAGCCTCTCTTGGATAAAGCTCACCGCGGTCTTGACTATCCTGCGCATCTTCCTGACATCAACGCTCTCCAACGCCGAGACCAACGAGGTTTCGCCCCGGTGTCTCACCTCCACGAAGAAGACCTCTCTCCCCTTGCGGGCAACTATGTCCACCTCACCAAAGGGTTTTTTATAGTTGCGGGCAAGAATGGAAAACCCGTTATCCTTCAAGAATCTCACCGCTATGTCCTCGTAAATATCTCCCGGATTCACCACAACCTCATCTGGACTACCGGATCGTAACTCCTCCTGTGCACCCGCGAGGGACCGTATTGGTTTATAGCCTTTATGTGATCCTCGGTAGCGTAGCCCTTGTGTCGAGCAAAGCCGTACTGAGGGTAGAGCACATCAAGGCCCAGCATTATACCGTCCCGCACCACCTTGGAGAGGATAGAGGCACAGGAGACCTGCGGTACAGATAAGTCCGCCTTCACCGTGGGCACGCACACCGAATCCAGATCCTCGGGCAGGGGTATACAGTCCCTGCCGTCCACCACCACCTCGATGCGATAGTCCCTCAGGGCCGGATGTTTTTTTATCAACGCCTCCAATGCCCGGGCCATCCCCGACAGGGTGGCTCGACGGATGTTCAACCTGTCTATGGTGTAGACATCCACGATGGCAACCGACCAGTAGAGGTTCTTGGTGATGAACTCAAAGGCGGATCTCCTGCGCTTGGGGGTGAGGCGCTTGGAATCGGCGATGGCGATGTCTTTGGGGAATTCTATACCTTCCGGAAATGCCACCGCCGAACAGACCACTGGACCCGCCAACGGGCCTCTGCCTGCCTCATCTACCCCCACGGTCAGCGTCCTTCGCCCCATCCAGGTACTCCAAGTCTTCTAAGGTGTACTCGTAGCGCTCCACCAACCTCATCTCTCCATCTATTTTATCCCAAATCATCAACTTGGTGGGGAGTTTGAGACTGGGATTGAACTCTATTCGGGCGCGGTAGCAGTAGAATTCGGGATACCTGTCCTTGGGCAATGTTATCTCCAGACATATGTTCCCCGATCCGTCACTGCAATCCTCCACATCCAGATCCACCCCGTAGTCCTGCGCCAACCTCAACTGCTCTTGCAACACCTTGGCGATGTAATCAAACCCTGCGTGGTATATGGGATGAAGGCTGTCCTTCATCGCCAGATCCGAGAGGGGATCGAGTTTGACCTTGAAGATTCTCTTCCAACCCGGGCCCCGGGCAACCAATCGGTAGTCGTTCTCCCCAGCCGGCCACCATACCTCCTGCCCCCGCTTGTTGGGGCTCAACCATCTCATGTGTATCCGCTTATCCAAGCGGTCCACCTCCACCTCTATCTCCTCTTCAGGAGTGTACCTGCCGTTCTTGTAAACCCTCTTCCTGCCAACGAATACATAGCCCCTGAGACGGTTCAACGAGTCCTCAAAGCCCGCCAATATCTGTCTGAGGCGGGCGAGTTTCTTTAAAAACTCTTTCTGAGATACCACCAATCCTTTGCTTGGCGAAGAGGTACTCTCCTCCCAGGTAGACTCTTCTATCCGGGCAAACCATACCCCCAAAGAAAGCGAGGCCATTAACCCGATAACCAATGCAACCCTAATGCCTAAACTCATGCCTTATCCTATCCCCCGCCAATTCGTCCAGACCGTAATCCTCCTGCCACCAGCCCTTCTCCAGACCGAGCGAGAGCATCCACTCTTGCACATCCCTGTACTCCTTTCGGGTTATCCGCCGGGATACCTCCGGGACCTCGCCGGCCTTGTAGAAGGGATAGTACTGGCTCATGAGGGATATGTATACATCCTTTCCCAGATTCGTCCTTATCCACCTGAACCAGTCAAAGGATCCCGAGGCATCGTTGGGCAGGACCAGGTGCCTTATCAGGACGCCTTTTAGCATAACTCCATCGGGAGAGAAGACCACCGATGGCCGTTGACGATACATCTCCAAGAGAGCAGACCTTGCCACCTCAGGATAGTCTTTACTGCGGGCCAGTTTCATACTCCAGCGGCGGTGAAAGAACTTGGTATCCGGCAGGTAGACATCCACCACCCCCTCGAGCAAGGCAAGGGTCTCTCTGCGCACATAAGAAGAGGTGTTGTAGACCAAAGGCAGGCGCAGGCCCATCGACACCGCTCTGTCCAAGGCCAATACTATGTGGGGCAGGTAATGTTCAGGAGTAACCAGATTGATGTTGTGCACTCCCATTGCCTGAAGTTCCAGCATGATGCGGGCGAGGTCGTCTATAGAGTAGATGCGCCCCTCGCCTTCCTGAGAGAAACGATAATTCTGACAGAATACGCACCCCAACGGACAGTGGGAGAAGAATATAGTCCCCGATCCCCCCTGCCCACTAATGCAGGGCTCCTCACCGGTGTGCACCATGTACCCGGCCAGTTCCAAATCAGCGCTAGCAGAGCAGAACCCCCTCTGGCCCTTCAACCTGTTCACACCGCAGGACCGGGGGCAGAGGCGACAGTTCTCCAATTGAGCCCAGAGATGCTCCCCTATCTCACGGAGCCTGCCTTCCCGTGCCAGTCTTAGATAATCCGGCTCTATCGCCATACCTGTGCCTCAACAGGGTCGATACGAAGACGACCTTCACATTCTCCAACAACTCCGGTTCCATAATCAGTAGGGTATCCAAGGTAGAGGTGCGGTCGTGGCCTATCAATACGGCGTAGCCCTTCCTGCGGGCTATCTTCATCCCTAATCTGATCTGCCCCTTTATGTACTCAGGATTCAGGTCGTTATCTATAAAGACATCTCTCTTCACGCAGGGCAAACCCACTTCCTTTGCCACCTCCGTCACCACGCTCTTAGGAGAGGAGTAACTGTCCAGGAAAAACAACCCCCGCCGTTTCAACTCCCGCAATACGATCCGCATCACCCTGCGATCAGCGGTGGCCCGTGAGCCCATGTGGTTGTTGACGCCCTTTGCGTACGGTACTTCCGCCAAGGCCCAATCGAGGATGCCTCGGATCTCCTCCTCACTCATCTCCACGGTTACGGTCCTAGGCTCCCAATGGGAACGGGAGAGTTTCATCGGCTCCATTGGCAGATGGAGCATCACCTCTTTGTGGTATAACCGACACACCTGAGCAACCTGCCTGCTGAACCTGTGCCCCGGCAGTATCGCTATGTCCAGCGGGATACCTATCTCCTTCAGGTAGTGAATGTTCCTGTCGGAATATCCCCAGTCGTCCAGGACTATCGCCAGATAGGGGCGGGAGGATACCTTGGCGGATATTTGAGCTTTTAGGTTTGGTTTACCGGTCTTCTTCTTTTTAGACCCGGAAGCCCTCTTCTGAGGCGCTGCCCCTCGAGAAGATAGCTCCGTGGCCTTCCGAGATCTCAGGAGTCTCAACTGAGACTTCAGTTGCTGATTCTCTATCCAGAGCACGAGGACAAAAAGAGACAAGAAGAACAGACCCGCCAAAAGGAGCCATATAATCTCCTTCCTCCAGTCGAGTGGAGCCCTCTCTGGCCTCCTCTCCCTCCTCTTCTTGCCCCGCCTAGGCCTGCCCCCCATCACAGATCTCTACCCACCGCCTGGGCAACCTTGCGCACATCCCTCACCAGCTCCTGGAACATCTCCGGGGTGAGAGACTGGGCACCGTCGGACAGGGCCTCCTCTGGACAGGTGTGGACCTCTATCATCAGACCATCCGCACCGGCAGCCACTCCAGCCATAGATACCGCCTTTATCAATTCCCTCTTACCGGTCCCGTGGCTGGGATCCACTATCACCGGCAGGTGAGACAGCAACTTCACTGCTGGTATGGCGTTTATGTCCAGGGTATTCCGGGTATGCTGCTCAAAGGTCCTTATTCCCCTTTCACAGAGTATCACCTCAAAGTTCCCCTCCTTGAGGATGTACTCCGCGGACATCAACCACTCCTTTATGGTGGCACACAGCCCCCGCTTTAGCATGACCGGCTTCTTTACCTGTCCAACCTCCTTGAGGAGGTTGAAGTTCTGCATGTTCCTGGCACCGATCTGGAGGATGTCCACATACCTGCTCACCAGCTCCACCTGACGGGGCTCCATGACCTCGCTTATGGTGACCAGGCCGAGTTCATCTGCTACCTGGCGCATGTACTTCAGGCCCTCTTCCCCTAGGCCCTGGAAGGAATAAGGTGAAGTGCGGGGTTTAAAAGCCCCACCCCGAAGTATCACCGCCCCTGCGGACTTCACTGCCCGAGCGATGTCCCTCAACCGATCCAACCCTTCTATGGAACAGGGGCCAGCCATTAGCACGATCTTATCCCCACCTATCTCCACATCCTTTACCCTAATGACCGTGGATTCGGGCTTGAACTCCCGTGAGACGAGCTTATAAGGGGCCATCACCGGCATAACCTTTTCAACACCCGGGCAGGCCTCGATAGGCTGACCCAAAAGGAGAGACTCGTCGCCAATAACACCTATGATGGTCCTCTCCACTCCTCTAGAGACCATGGTCTTCAATCCAAGGCTCTCTACCCGCTGTACGACATGATCGACCTGATCCTGGGTGGCGTTGGCCTTCATAACGATTATCATAAAAATCACCTCCTATTCTTCAGAAACGCCTTCACTGCCTTTACGAACCTCCGATTCTCCCGAGGTTGCCCTACGGTAACCCTGATGTAGTCCTGAAGTCCCCAGGCCTTCATGTGTCTCACTATTATCCCAGACTTCAAGAGGTATTCAACCAGTTCCTCGCTCTTCGGCCCCACTTTTACCAAAAGAAAGTTGGTGGCAGAATCCAAAACCTCCAGACCAAGGCTACTTAGTGCCTTGCGAAGAAACCCTTTTTCCCGTTTAAAAAGGCGGTATATCCGCTCGTAATATTCCTTGCTATCCAAGGCTGCTATCCCAGCCACTTGGGCGAGGCTATTCACATTGAATGGTTCCCTTACCCGGTTCATGAGGTCTATTACTTCCTTACGAGCGAATGCGTAACCCAACCTTACGCCTGCCAGACCGTAGTACTTAGAAAAGGTGCGAGAGACCACCACGTTCTTGCCTGCCTTCAAAAAGTCCAGGCCGTTGGGATAATCCTCAAGCTCCCTTGCGAACTCGTAGTAGGCCTCGTCCAGAAACACGCACACCTCCTCCGGGATGCTATTCAAGAATCTGGCCAGCTCCTCTTTGGTCACATAGGTACCAGTGGGGTTATCGGGATTGGCAATGAAGACCAGCTTCGTGGAATCGGTTATCGCCGAGCTGATGGCTCCAAGATCGTAGCGCATCCCCTTGGCAGGCACCTCCCTCACCCGAATACCCTCTACCAATCCCGCAATCTTGTAGATGAGAAATGTAGGGAAAGAGGTGACTATCTCCTGCCCAGGGGCAACCAGGGAGCGCACCGCAAATACGATTATCTCATCACTTCCGTTACCAAAAATGATCTGATCCTCAGAGACACCGAACTCCTTGGCTATCCTCTGGCGCAGGTAGTATTGATTCCCTTCCGGATAGCGATTTATCCCACTCACTGCCCGGCATATGGCCTTACGCACTCGAGGAGAGGGGGGGAAGGGATTCTCGTTAGAGGCCAGTTTTACCACATCCCTTACGCCAAGCTCCCGCTTCAGTTCCTCTATGGGTTTACCTGGCTTGTATACCGCTATGTTACGCAGATAAGTGCGCAAGGATCCGTCCCCCAAACAAAAAATCCCGCGCCCAGAGGGACTCGAACCCCCAACACCCAGCTCCGTAGGCTGGTGCTCTATCCAATTGAGCTATGGGCGCAGAACATTTACTTTTACTACTAATCGCAGTAAATTACAACCCCAAACTACTCTACTCGCCAGAACTTGAAGCGGATTATCCTCTTAAGTAGCCCTATCTCCCCAACGAACCAGGTGCGTTGGGCAGGTGTGGGGTCTATCTCCTCCTCGTCTATCACATGGTTGCCGTTGACATCCGCACTGGCCCTGACGCTGAAGACATGCCTTCCCGGTGCAAGGTTGACCAGAAGCACCGAATCCTCTTTAGACCACCTGCTCCACTTCCCTCCATCCAAGGAATAAGAGTAGTAGCACTTGTCGAGGGAACAACGATACCGGAAATAGGCATCCGTCTGCTTGGTCACTCCCGTTGGTCCGCTGACGATAATGGTATCCGGGGCAAGTAGTTCCAGGATTATGGAGGAAGAATACACTCGCGAGACATTGCCTGCCTTATCCATGAACTGGACGAAGACCGTCTGCCTTCCACTGTAGGGCCTCAGTCTCCACTCTAGCTCCTCTCTGTAATCCGTCCAGGCAGAGGACTCACATTCCGCTCGGGAGTTCCCTACCCTAACCTTGCTCACCCCTGAATAATTGTCCTGGGCCGACAGCGTTAACAATACAGTGATACTATTAGTGTGCTTGGCCCCGTGGTTTATCTGAACGGATCCGGTGGGGGGGATCGTGTCCACCGCAAAACCCCATACGAAGGCGCTCGTCCTGTTGCCTGCCAAATCGCTGGCCTCCACGGAGACGGTTACCCTGCCCTCGGGTAAGATACCGTAATTGACGAAGCAACCGCAGGTTTTGTCGAACTTCAGGTACACCCGACGGTTATTTATTCTACACACTACGTGCCTGGCATCCACACCACTGGCCTTATCCTCTATCCAGATCTTAATCGGTTCGTCTCGGGCGTTCAACAGCGTCCCACTCTTTGGCTCCACCCGGCTTATCCCCGGAGGCTCGGTGTCCACCCATATGGCAAAACTGCCCACCTCGCCCCAGACACCTGCGCTATTTTGGGCCTTCACATAGAAGGTATGCTTACCATCGGTAATGGGGTTGTCCTTATAATCTGCAAACTTGCTGGTGGTATCTATCTCGTCGTCTGGATCCGAATCCAAGGAGTAGCTGTAACCTGCGGGGATGAGCTGGGGATTCTTTATCTCCCAGACGAAGTAAGGCGTAGGATCCGACTGCCACCTTCCAGGGTATATCCTAAAACCGCCTGGGTGGGTATAGGCCGAGATCCAATCGATGTCGTAAGCACCCTCCTCCTCAGGTCCTTGCCCCAATATAGTGAGCACCGTAAAAAAACCACTGGTGATCTTCTTCATCTCCCTAACGATCACCCCAACGAAGGTATCGCCTATAACATGCCTGATGATGTAATTCGCGGAACGCATAGGCGATGTCCCCATCGCGGTTATCCAACCCCAGTGCTTGAATTGCTTTGACCTGGGCGGAGAGAATCCCCACAGGTCAACCAGCAGAAAACACCCTAGCAACAAAATCAGCCACTTTTTGCGCATCCTTTAAGCCTGGCTCCCTTTCCAGTCCCGAGGCAACATCAACCCCGTATGGTCTGACCTTTCTCACAGCCTCTGCCACATTCTCTGGTCTCAAGCCCCCAGCCAATATCACTGGGAGCCTAGCAGACTCCACTACATCCCTGGCCTTATCCCAATCGATAGTAAGCCCCGTCCCTCCCGGACTATCTTTACCAGAGGCATCCAATAGGATAGCAGAATACCAGCGAGGGATCTCGTCCAAGTCCAGTCCCTCCAAGGCTACCGCCCTTATCAACTTCGATCCCTTCAGAATTGATCTGGCGGGCTCTGAAGGGTCGAAGTAGAGTTGAAATGTGTCAAACCCTATCTCCTTCAGTAGCTTCAAAAGGTCCAAATCCTCCCGGGTGACGACTGCTACCTTGCTCACGAAAACGGGAAGGGCCTGGATGATTCGGGCAGATGTAGGTAGGTCCACCTTTCTGGGGCTTGTGGGATGGAACACGAACCCTAAGGCGTGTACGCCTAAGCGAACGCACAGCAAGGCATCCTCTAGATTGGTGATCCCACAGATCTTAATCCGAACCATCTCTGCCCACCAGGATCCGATAACCAGAGTAAAGGCTCACCAGGACCGACAGGTATGCCAGCCACCTTACCAGCAAAACCAGGGAATCGATTCGGGACAAAAGGGTCGCAAATCCCAATACCAGGGTAAACATCTGCAGGCCCGTCTTCGTCTTACCCCACCAGAAGGCAGGCACGACACGGTTGTCCTTGCTCAAGACCGCGAACCTGTACAGCGTAAGTCCTACCTCCCGCAAGGCCAATACCCCTACTACCCACCAGGGCAAGATCTCCTTCCAGGCCAGGACAGTAAATCCCGCTAGCACCATCACCTTATCGGTTATGGGATCTATCAACCTCCCAAACTCGCTCTCAAGCAAGAACCGGCGGGCAAGGTAACCGTCCAGCATGTCGGAGAGGCTAGCAATCCCGAAGAGAAATACGGCAATCCCTATCCTGTCCACATAGAAACAATAGAGGGCCAAGGCAGTCAACGGGATCCTCGAGAGACTGATGAGATTAGGCACCTGTGCCAGGATCATACATCGATAACTTTTAAGCTGTTAGTCGTCCCCGGAACGCCAAAGGGCATGCCCGAGGTGATGACTATCCTGTCTCCCTGGGATACCACATCCAATGCAGAGAGAAACTGGGTTAGTTCGTCCCCTACTATGTTCAACCGGCTCATGTATATCGGATAGACGCCAAAAGAGAGGTTCAGGATGTTCCTCACGGTGTAGTTGTCGGTTACCGCTATGATCCACTGCTCCGGACGGAGACGAGATATGCGCCTCGCGGTTGTCCCAGTGGTGGTAGGAGTGACCACGAAGTCCACCGAGCGGTTGCAGAGTATGTCGTAGGTGGCTATGCTTATCATGTCGTCGATCCTATCGGATTGACGGATCACCTCCCTTATCAGCTCTGCCATGGATCCGGGCTGGACGAGTTCAGTCTCGGTTATGCGGGCGATCTTCACCGCCATCTTTACCACTTCGACTGGATACTTGCCTACCGCTGTCTCTTCCGAGAACATTATCGCATCCGCTCCGTCCAATATGGCATTGGCCACATCGGTAACCTCTGCTCGGGTAGGCCTGAGGTTGTCCACCATGGACTCCAACATCTGGGTGGCGACTATCACCGGCTTTGCCTGCATGTTGGCCACCCTTATGATACGCTTCTGTATCACTGGGATCTCCTCTATAGGAAGCTCAACCCCCAGATCACCCCTGGCAACCATCACCGCGTCCGCAGACTCGACGATGGCCTCTATGTTCTCAACTGCCTTGCCCCTCTCTATCTTGGCAAGGATAAACGGACGATAGTGGGGATCTTGGGGAAGAAGGGACTTGGCCTTTTCTATGTCATCGGGGCTACCCACGAACGAGACGCATATCACATCCACCTTGTTCTTCACTCCAAACTCGATACAGGTCTTATCAAAGTCAGTTATTGCTCCCTCCTTGAACTCTATCCCCGGCACATTTATCCCCTTGTGGGATCGTACCGTCCCGGGCAATAAGGCCCTGGTGAGTATCTCTTTCCCTCTCACCTCCAGGACCTTGAACTGCAGGACCCCGTCTCCAACGTATATTATGTCCCCCTTGTGGACCTTCTTTTCTAGGCCAGCTATCTCGTGAGGGAGATATATTGCATCCTCAAAACTCCTCTTCTTCCCGTCGGAAAAGACGACCAGTTCTCCCTTCTTCACCTCCACGGGCTCTTCTAACTTCCCCAACCTCATCTTGGGCCCGGGCAGGTCTATTATCACTGCCACACCGCTGTTCAGGTCCTCGGAGACTGAACGGATCCGTTTGATTATCTGGGAGAACTCACTGAAAGTGCCGTGGGACATGTTCAGACGAAAGCCGTCCACCCCCGCTTTGATTAGTTTGGATATCGTCTTCTCGTCGCTGGAACTGGGACCGATGGTGGCAACTATCTTGGTCTTTGGGGCCCTGATCCTCATGCCAACTCCTTTATCTTCTCCTCCACCAAACTCAACTTCTCCCGCATAAGTTCCTCCGTATTGGCCTCCAGATTCAACCTGACGAGGGGTTCAGTATTGGACTTTCTCAGGTTGAACCACCAGTCTCCAAAGTCCATGGTGAGGCCGTCCAGCTTCATTACCTCCTTGGGAGAGAATTGAGAAAAGTAGGCCTCCACGCCTGCCAAGACCCGATCTGGATCGCTCACCTTGAAGTTTATCTCGCCAGTGGCGTGGTACTTCCTGATGGAAGAGATGATCTGGGAAACGGGCCTCTGGTCCTGAGATACGATGTTCAGGCCCTTGATGAGGGCCAGCAGGCCGCTGTCTGCGAAGTAGTTGTCCCGGAAGTAATAGTGCCCGGACAACTCCCCACCGAACGGCGCGTCGTGTTTTCTCATCGTCTCCTTTATATAGGCGTGACCTACCCGGGTTATCACCGGTACCCCACCGTTTTCCCTTATTATTTCCGGAACCACCTTGCTGGAGCGCAGGTCGTAGACTATGTGGGCACCGGGCTCGTTCAGGAGGACCTCTATGGCGATAAGGGCGGTTATCATGTCCGAGCTTATGCGATGCCCCTTCTCGTCTATGAACATCACCCTGTCCCCGTCCGCATCGAATATGGCCCCTATGTCCGCCTTTACCTCAAGGACCTTTCCCCGCAAGAGCCTTATTGCCTCGTCCTTCATGGGATCGGGAGAGTGGTTGGGGAAACGGCCGTCCGGCTCAACGCACAAAGGATACAATTTTACCTGAGGGATGTGGCGGAAGAGTTCCACCGCCACCGGACCAACCGC
Organism: Candidatus Omnitrophota bacterium; assembly: GCA_015494465.1. Taxonomy (GTDB): domain Bacteria; phylum Omnitrophota; class Gorgyraeia; order S143-82; family S143-82; genus S143-82. Next base: position 65,894 of record WGBD01000011.1, read on the forward strand.
CCCGTTGCTGGCATCCAGGACCAGTTTTACCTCCCTGTCCACCTGAACGAACCTCAAAAGGTGATCTATGTAGTCCTTTACTATGTCCAATTCCCTGACCTTGCCCGGGATAGAGGCCTTCTGCACCTCAAGGTCCCCGGAGGTAACCAATCTCTCTATCTCCCCTATTCCCGTCTCGTAACTCAGGGCAATCGCCTGCTCCCGGCATATCTTCATCCCGTTGTACTGCTTAGGGTTGTGGGATGCGGTTATCTGGACAGTGCATCCAAAGCCGTATCTGCCCGAGGCAAAGTAGGCCATAGGGGTAGAGACAAGGCCGATGTCCACCACATCCCGACCCGATTCGGTGATGGCCCTCGTCAGGGCGGAGAACAGTTGCGGTGAGGAGGTGCGGGCGTCCCTTCCCACGCAGAACTCCTCCACATTGGGGAACAACTGCACCAGTGCCAGGCCTATCTTGTAGACTATGTCCTCGTTTATCTCGTCGGGATATACCCCTCTGATGTCGTAGGATCTGAATATACCTGCCATCCCGTCTTTACCCCCCGTAGAATACCAATGCCCTCAGCCTCTTCTTAAGCACCGTACTTCTTCAACTTGCCAGCGTGGGCCATCATAAGCGGCATCAACTGCATAGAGTACATTCGCCCCAACGACCCCTTCAACGCCTCCTTCTCGGTGAATCGCTCACAGGGATCGTAGCGCAGATAAGGGGCGGACAATAACACCGGAACCGGATGCCAAGAGTGGGCCTTTAATACGCAAGGCGTAGAGTGATCCCCGGTGATGGCCAACACATCCGGCTTTTTATCCAGTATCCTCGGCAATACTGCATCAAAGGCCTCTATCTGGTGGACCTTACTCTCAAAATTGCCGTCCTCTCCGTAGCTGTCGGTCTTCTTTATGTGCAGAAAGATGTAATCGTACTTGTCGAAGTTATCCTCGAACAAGGCAATCTTTTCCTCCAAAAGCTCACCGTGTCCTTCGAGCTTCAACACCTCCATACCGACCACCCGGGCGATCCCCTTGTACATGGGATAGGAGGCTACCGCACCGGGGTTCAACTTGTATATCTCGCGCATAGAAGGGATGTTCGGCAGTTTGTCAAAGCCCCGCAGGAGGACCATGTTTGCAGGATGCTCGTCCTTCAAGACCTCTTTTACTATGTCTATAAACTTCTTCACCACTTCAGCGGTCTTTTTGGACGACTCGTCCAAGGCAACGGGGTCCAGGGGCAGGAGCCCGGTTTTCTGGGGATCGGTATCGCTCACATGGGGCCCCAACCCTTCTCCGGAAAGGAGCAGAACAAACCTATGCTCCTCTTCGGGCCTAACGGTTATCTTGACTCCGTCTATCTCCTGAACCGCAGAGGATATCTTCTCGCACAACTTTGCGTTCAATTCCGTCGGGATCCTGCCCGCGCGACGATCTACGACCTTGCCGGAGGAGTCAACCGTGCAGAAGTTGCCCCGCGCAGCGACATCGTTTGGTCCCATCTCTAGGCCTATCCCGAGGGCAGAGAGAACCCCCCTTCCTATCCAGTACCTCAACGGGTTGTATCCAAAGAGTCCGAGGTGTCCCGGCCCACTGCCCGGGGTGATGCCCGGATATATTGGATCCATCAATCCCAACGCGGAGTTGACTGCGAGCCTGTCCAGGTTAGGGGTAGTAGCGGACTCCAGGGGGGTTAATCCCTTTTCGTTAGGTAGGTCCCCTATGCCGTCCAGAACTACCAAGACTATCTTGGAATCGGTCTTAACCGAGATGTCCTTTAGGATGTCCAATATAATCGTGTCCATACCTTACCTCCTCCCGCTTTCCCATCCCAAGCTCGAATCTGGCTTTCCCCTCTTCCCTACCGCCCTCTCTGGGAATCCTGCGTCTGTCCAGGTATCGCCTGGGCAGCCTTCTGCCCAGATGGCACAGTATCTCATAGGCAATAGTATTGCACCACGAGGCCACTTCTTCAACTTTAATCTCTCGTGGGCCCTGATGCCCTATCAGGACCACCTCATCGCCCTCTTTAACCTCCTCCAGATAGGTGACATCCACGAACAACTGATCCATGCACACCCTACCAACTACCGGGCAGGGGTTCTCCCGTATCAACACCCGTCCACGGTTGGATACGGAACGGGGATAACCGTCCCCGTATCCTACCGCAACCACTGCAATTCGGCTATCCCGCGGGGCGATAAACCCGCGATTGTAACCCACGGACTCGCCCGCCCGGATGGTCCGCAGGACGATGACCCTCGACTTCAGGGAAAGGACCGGTAAGAGACGCATCCGCATTTTAAGTTCCTCGCTGGGATAGACCCCGTAAAGGGCAAGACCGGGACGCACCATGTTGGTTATCCCCTCCAAGAGCCTCGAATACATAAGGCCCGCACTGTTGGCCACATGCACCAAAGGAAAGGATATTCCCTTGGCAGAGAGCCTGCGCAGGAGACCAGCAAAGCGGTTGATCTGCTCGACGGTAAATTGGGGATCAATGTCAGCACTCGCCAGATGGGTGTAAATACCCTCTAGATTCACTCCGGAGACGAACAACTTGGTGATCACATCCTCCGCGGAGATGAGATTCAAGCCCAGACGGTGCATGCCGGTATCCACCTTAATGTGGAACTTGAGCTGGGAATCAGAAGTGTTTACCACATACCGGCGGACCTCTTCTGCCATCTTCTCGTCAGTGATCGTTAGGGTAATACCGTAAAACTGAGCAACCGGCAGGTCCTGCTCAGCTACCGGTCCTAAGACGAGGATGGGGGTCCTTATCCCCTCCCGCCTGAGCAGGATGGCCTCGTCGAGACTGGCGGTGCCTAGGTAGTTCACCATCTTCGACTCTAAGAATCGGGCGACAGGAACTATCCCGTGCCCGTAGGCATCCGCCTTGACGACCGCCATCACATATATACCGGCGGGAAAAAGACTGCGGATGTTCTGGAGGTTGTGATAAAGGTTATCCAGATTTATCTCTATCCAAGACTGCCTGTAGAATCTGCCGTCCATATCCCCTCTACCTTAAACCCGCACTCCGGACAATACCCCCCATTTATGGAAAGATAATTCTCAAGCACATTAAAGCCTATTCTCCGCACCAACACCGCTCCGCAGTTGGGACAAACGGTGTTGGCCTCTCTCATCACATTGCCCAGGTATACATACCTCAAGCCGGCCCTCTTGCCTATCACCTCGGCCTCAAGGAGCACATCCATCCGAGTCGGCGGACGGTCCATCATCTGATAGTCGGGATGAAACGCACTGATGTGCCAAGGTATATCCCTGCTAACGCCGGCAATAAACTCGGCTATCTCCGTCAATTCCTCCCGCGAGTCGTTCATACCGGGGACTATCAGCGTGGTCACCTCCACCCACATCCCGAGATCGTGCATCAGTCGGATAGTATCCAGCACCGGCTGAAGTCGTCCCCCACACACCGAGCGATAAGTCTCCTCGCGGAAAGCCTTCAAGTCGACATTGGCGCAATCCAAGAGCCCCTTTAAGGCGACGAGCGGTTCGGGATTAATGTAGCCGTTCGTCACAAATATATTAGCAAGATTTTTCTCCTTTGCCAATCTGCAAATGTCGTAGGCGTATTCGTAAAATACCGTCGGCTCGGTGTAGGTATAGGATATGGATTGGGCGGAGTAGCGGAGGGCCAGTTCCACTATCCTCTCGGGAGGCACGAAGTCCACCGAAAGGACCCTATCCCTTTCCTGAGAGATCTGCCAGTTCTGACAGAACTTGCAGCGAAAATTGCATCCGGGGGTTGCCAGAGAAAGGGACTTGCTACCGGGCAGAAAGTGAAAGATCGGCTTTTTCTCTATCGGATCCAGATTCAGGGCAACCACCCGACCGTAAGCAAGGCTGTACAACTGCCCGCCCGAGTTTTCTCTCACACCACATATCCCTTTCCTGCCCTCAGGTATAAGGCAGTTGTGGGGACAGAGTTGGCACCGTACAGCATCGCCTTCCTTCTCCCAGAACCTCGCAGGAATCAGTTGAGTCTCCATAATCTCACCGCCTCGGCAGAAGGCTGGCACCTATCACACCTGCGCTATTGCCCAGTTTGGCCTTCACTACCTTCACCCTCTTGCCCTGTACCTTCATAGCGTAGGCCTTCACATATCTGGATATCGCACCTATCAAGGGCCTACCTGCACTGGCAACTCCACCACCGACGACTATCACCTCCAGATTCAGGAGGTTGACCACACCTATAAGGGTGGGAGCCAGAGTATATGCCACCTTGTCCCAGAAGTCCAAGGCCCTTTCGTCTCCTTTCTTGGCTCTATCACTGACGATAGAGAGGTCGTCCTCCTTGGCGGAAAGCAAGCCCAACTTTCTGGCCCAGTGCACGAGGGCCCGATTGCCGACATATCGTTCCAAACACCCCTTACCTCCGCAGGAACAGGCCTTGCCCCAGGGCACGAGAGGAAAGTGCCCCAGCTCTCCCGCAACGCCGTCTATCCCCCTGTAGACCTTCCCCTCGAGGATCAGTCCCGCCCCCACACCGGTGCCCAAGGTTATGCACATCGCACTCGCGTATCCCTTGGCAGAGCCGTACACCCACTCCGCAACTGCCATCGCGGTGGCGTCGTTGTCCACAGCAATCCTTATCCTCTTCCCCAGCACCGCAGAAAACCTCTCCACTATCGGGAAGTTCTCCCACCCGGGCAGATTGGGAAGATAACGGATCCGTCCCCGATCGAAGTCAACCGCCCCCGGGACACCTATCCCCACTCCTTTCACCCGGGGGAACTCTTTTATCTCCAGAAACGCCCTCTTAACCCAGGCCTGGGGGGTACGAAAAGACCGAGTGGAGAAACTTTTGCTCTCCAATATCTTCCCCTGCTCGTCTATCAGGGCAATCTTGGTATTGGTGCCTCCTAGATCTATACCTACCCACATACCCTCACCTCACCTTGCGAGCCAGTTCCTTTACATTGCCCCACAGGGTCCTGCCCCCGAGCATGGCAAAGAAATATCGCCGTCTTCCCTTACGGAACATACCCAAGAAACACTGCCCTGCCTTCCGAGTGAAACCGGTCTTGCCCTTTATCCACGACCAGCGCTTTGCCCACAGGAGTTTGTTGTGATTCACCACCCGAATCTCCCTGCCTCTTTTACTCCGGAACCGGTAATACCTCCGGGAAAGGGCAGAGACTATCAATCCGTATCTGCTGGCGATACGCATTATCTTTGCCAGATCCAAGGTGGTGCTGTACTGTCCGGTGGCAGGCAGGCCGTTAGGGGTTAGGAAATAACTGTCCTTTGCCCCGCACCTTTTGGCCTTGGCATTCATAAGGTCAGCAAACCGTTCCTGACTACCCGCAACCGCTTCCGCCAATACCACGGAAGCATCGTTTGCGGAAGCCATGAGCATGGCACAAAGGAGATCCTTCACCCGATAGTACTCCCCTGCCTTCAGGTAGACCTTAGAGGGCTCAACCGCCTCCGCCACTCTGCTCACCCGAACCCACCTCTCCAGCGGGAGGTGATCTATCACCACCATTGCACTGAGGACCTTCACCGTGCTCGCCGGTGGCAACCTCCGCCTAGGCTTGTAAGCATAAACTATCCGGCCTTTTTCGTCCAACACCACCGCAGACTTCCAGTCACCGCCGAAGAGTGGGATCGCCCAGACTAACAGAAAAAAGAGGCTACCTATCCAATATCTGAGAGCGCTTCTCCGCATAGAAGTCGTTTATTATCTCGAGAACCTCCTCCGGGGTATCTGCGACGGAGAAGATGTCCAGGTCCTCCCGGTTGATCATCCCCTCTCTCACCAATGTCCGGTCCATCCACTGGATCAAGGGCTTCCAGAACTTGTGTTTCACCAAGATGACCGGGAAGGACTCTATCCTCTGGGTCTGGATAAGGGTAATGGCCTCGATAAACTCGTCCAGTGTGCCAAATCCTCCCGGCAGGACCACGAAGGCCTTTGCGTACTTCACGAACATGACCTTCCTGGCGAAGAAGTAGCGGAACTCTATCAAGATATCCGTATAGGGATTCGGCTTCTGTTCTTCGGGAAGCCTTATGTTGAGTCCGATGGAGAGGCCTTTGGCCTTTTTGGCCCCCTTGTTGGCAGCCTCCATTACTCCTGGCCCACCACCGGTGATTATGGCATAGCCCTCCTTGGCCAAAAGAAAAGCAATCTCCTCCGCAAGTTTATAATTCTCGCTGTTCCTCTTGGCCCTGGCGGAACCGAATATGCTAACCGCAGGCCCAACCTGAGACAGCATCTCAAATCCGTCGATAAATTCGGACATAATCCGAAAGACCCGCCAGGTCTCGTTGGTGTCCTCTATCCTCACCCACTCTCCTGGAGCCTTGCGAATCATACCTTCACCTCCCAGTGCTATCCAAGACCTTTGCCAGAGCCGACTCTATCCAGCCGTCCATCGGCCCCATGCCACTCAACGGTTCTACGCCACCCCATACTTCCTCGATAAGGGCACATCCCTCTCGTATTAGATCACTTATAAGGGCCTTCCCGAGCCTCAGCCTACCCTTGCCCTGCCACCACTTCCGCACCCGAGAGGGATCCTTCTCCTTCAATAATATCACAGGCAAACTTATCTTTTTAGCCAAAAGGTCCTCTTCCAGATCGGACAGATCGTCCAGCATCTGGAAGACTATGCCCCAATCAAAGGCGTATCGGGCATAAGGCTCAGCAGATGAGATACCCAGTTCCAATAGGCCCTCCGCAGGCAACTGGAACAGATAGGCGGTCTTACGGGAGATAACATCCATATAATTGGAAAGGGTAAGCTCCTCGTAATCGCGCATCTTCTCTTCTAATAGTTGGCCTTCACAGACTATCCGCACCGCATACGAGCCCACTGCGGACATCCCCAACTCCGGGAAGATCCCCTGCCCCAGCGCGAAGAGGTAATCGCCCCACACCAGGGCGGATTCCACGCCGAAGACGAGGTGGAAACACTCCTTGCCCCGGCGCAGTTTTCCCTTATCTAAGATGTCGTCGTGGACGAGGGAGGCAAGGTGGACGATCTCCACCCCCTTGCTGACCTCAATGGCCAGTCTCTGCCAATCCTTGCCGATGTCGTTCTTCAGGGCCTTAAAGGTGTAGTAGGCCATCTTGGAGCGAAGAAACTTTCCCTTCCAGAGAGAGGATATGTATCTGGTCTCTTCTTTCAGGGTCCTGTGCACCCCCTTCAGGGACCGCCTCAACTGGGCCTTCAACTCCTTTAGGAATCCCTTAATCTCCGTATCAGTTCCTGCCATCTCTCCTCCAGCGCATTGCTCCTTAGAAACTCCAAGACCTTCTCTCCTGAGGACCGCAGGTCCAATCCCTCTACCAACCACACCGCAAGCCCGGCGTTAAGGGCGACCACCGCCAAAAACTCCTTCGGGGCATCCCCCCGCAAGAACCTTTCCATCATCCGGTAGTTGTCCTCAGGCGAGGAAGGGGACAACTTATCCCAATCCAGACCATCTATGTAATCCCCCAATACATCCTTTGGCCTGCACCAGCGGTCCTCAACGATCCTTCCCTCCCTCACCAATACCACCCGGAACTCCTCAAAGGGCAGGGCCTCGTCCATCCCTCCCCGGGAATGGATCACCACTGCGGACCTGCCCAACTCCGCCAAGACCTGAGCAAAGACCGGCATCAGGGACTCGTCCGAGACCCCCACGACCTGCCACCCAACGCGCACGGGATTGCTCAACGGCCCTGCCAGATTGAAGACGGTCCTTATCCCCAAGGCCCGCCTCACCGGGGCGAAGTTCTTCATTGAAGGGAAAAAGGCCGGTGCGTAAAGGAAGGCAAACCCCTCCTTCTTCAGCGACTCCACTGCCCGGGCAGGGGAAAGATCCTGAGGCCAGTTTATGTGGAAGAAGACATCCGCACTTCCCACCTTCGAGGTCATAGAGCGATTGCCGTGCTTGGCCACCTTATACCCCATCCCCCACAAAGCCAGGGCAACTGCAGAGGAATAATTGTACTTGGCGGTGCCCGACCCGCCCGTCCCGCAGGTATCTATCGCCTCGGGTACTGATTCGTCCACCGCGCACACCGAATACAGCCCCTTGACCACACCCATCAACTCAGCTGGACCTATACCTCTAACCGCAAGTGCGGTGAGGACCGCCCCCGCAAGGACCGGATCAAGTCTTCCCTCTGCCCCCAATCTGACGAAGTCCTCGAGAGAGGCAGGATCCACCCCCTCCCCGGCGACTATCCTCTTTAACAGGGCCTTTACCTCTTCCATCCCTAAAACTCCCACTCCAGTCCCGAGATAAACCTCAGATCGCTCTTCTTCTTGCCCTCCGCAGGATCCGAATCGTACTCCTCTAAAAGGGACAGTTTCAGACTCATCCTCTCCCTCAACCTTACCCGCAACCCCGTCTCCGAGCGCAATCTATAACTGCCTTCGCCAAACGAGGGGTATACATCCACATCCTCAAACAACTCCCATCCTACAGTTGGCCTGTACTCCCAGCGAACCGATCCCACCGCCAATACATCGTCGTCGGAGTCCTGTAGGTAATAATCCACATATTCCCAACCCAGAGACCCCTCCAGATTCAGACGGAACCTTTCCCCGGACAGAAACCAGTATCCCAGACCAAGGGAAGGTATCCCTCGAAACTTCACATCCGCAAACCGATCGTGTTCCAGTTCTAACTTGCCGAAAGCATACCAACTGCCTCCCTCCCGGAAAGAGAAACCATACCTGCCAAGGCAGTAGTATTTCCTGTCGTCCATCTGCCCGTGGGACTGGGAATAGTAGGCCCGAACCTTTAAGGTCACCTCGTCCTTGGGACGCTTGCGGTGGAGGAGGAGTTCTAGGGAGTTGGATCCACTATCCACATTACCCTTTCTATAATCCACTCCCAAGGTCAACCGGCGTTCCCATAGACAGGGCTCGTTGTCGGAACGGGTATCCTCTCCTTTTTGATCGCGTTCTTCCTCCTGTCTTAACTTATCGCGCGGGATCTTCAACTTACCCAGTACCGGGTGGTCTATCACGATGTAATTCTTCTCTCGCGAGACGACATCCGCAGTCAACACATCGCCGTTCTCCAAAACGATCCTCTCCGCCCGGGCTATACTTCCGAGGGAGACGAAACAGAAAACACACCAAAAGACCGTGAAGAAAAACACCCGCCTGGACATGGATGAATTATATCACGACAGACAGACGGGTTTAAAGTCAATTGGGGAGGAGAGTCATTTGGACATATACCGGAGAACTACCTCTATGCAGGATCCGATTGTCCAAGTGGGTCAGAAACATCTCCATCTCCTCGGCAGGAATGTCCTTGTTAGAAAAACTCACCTTACGATCCATAGGGATAGGGATCTCTTTTCCTCCAGCAAAACGCAACTTCACATCCCAGTCCCTAGCCCCCGATATCTCATAGATCATCTTCCAATCCTTGACATTCCCTCGGACACGGCTGGATATACGGTACGAATTCCGACTCCATCTCCTGCCTTTTATCCGGGACAGAGGCGTAATCCTCGTCTGCAGACCTTGAACCCTTGGAACCAAGACCTTTATCCGGATAGTCCTTTTGACCGTCCCCGCCCAGGCAGTGCTCACTCCGAAGAGGACCAGCGCCACTATCATCAGCGCCTTTCTCATCACCACCTCCCTCGCTCGAACCACCCTTCGCACGATTGGAAGTATAATTTAAAAACTTTTAAAATCAACGCGCGAGGGAGACTTTCCAGAAAAAGCGGATTAAAGGGAGGAGACGAACGGATTGTATCCTAATGCGGTTATCATCAGCTTACGCAGTCTGCTCAAAGGCAAACCCATCACATTGTAAAAGCAGCCGTCTATTCGGGTGATAAATGTCCCGGCAAATCCCTGTATCCCAAACCCACCTGCCTTATCCAGGACCGCCTCTTTGGAGAAGTAGAACTCTATCTCCTTCTCTCCCAAGGGATCCATGACGACTTTGGTTCGCTCTACATCGGTCCAGGCCTTACCGCAGTAAGAGAGGGCAATGCCAGTGTAGACATGATGAGGATTTCGAGACAAGAACTTAAGATACTCCTTGGCGGTCTCCAGATCCTTTGGCTTGCCAAAGAGTCTATCCTTGCAGAAGACCACCGTATCAGCACCTATTACCAGGGCATCGGGATGACTCTTCGCAACCTGCATGGCCTTATCTAAGGCGTTTTCCACCACCAAGACTCTTACCTGCCGATGGGTACGAGCACGATCCCTTTCTAAGGAATCCTTGGGGACGACGACCTTGAATGGCAGGTCGAAGTAAGCGAACAGCTCCCTTCGTCTAGGTGAGGCGGAGGCCAATATTATCTCAGGAAGTGCCTTTCGCATCCCTTTTCAGTTCGTCTATCTTACGGTGGAGAAAAAACTTTTGGCTTGGAGAGAGCTGAGACAAGAACACACCCACCTGGTGCAGCCCGTTATCGAGTGGCTTGTTCCATATCGTCCTGGCGTCTAAGATCAGCTTATCTCCGTCGGGAAAGACCAGCTCTAATTCGTATGTATCCCCGAGCTTCATCTCAACGGGCGAGAAGAACATTACTCCTGCCACGCACATGTTACCCAAGAAGACCTTGTGAGGGGTGCCTTCTTGGTCGTAGACCACCGCGCTGAGCTCGCAGTCGCTAACATCTATCCTCTCCCAGTAGCGCCTATTCCGAAAGGCCCTGCTCTTGTCCTTCTTGACTATCACCGATGTCCCTCTTCTCTTCTTTGCCTCGTAAAGCGCAGAATCTGCAACCCGAAGGTACTCTCTGACCGTAGCGTAATCGGGAGAATACTCCACGATCCCAGCGGAAAACCCAAAAGGATCATCCACTCCTTTGATCGCGAACATTCCCTCGTAATCTCGGGCCTTTTCCCTGAGCTTATCCAACAGCTCTTGAGCGGACTCCCCAGAGGTGTTGGGGAAGACCACCAGGAACTCATCTCCTCCGTATCTAGTAGAGACATCTGCAGGGCGGAGGTGCCTAAGCAGGAGTTTTCCAAACAACCTCAGGAGCATGTCTGCCTGTACGGGCCCAAGACGCCTGTTGACCTCGTGGAAGTTGTCCAGGTCTATCATGGCAATGGTGAGCATGCCCCCGTGCTCTTTCACATCCCGCATGTTCGTCTCCAACACATCCATCACATAAAACATGTTGCCTAGGTCGCGATCGGAGGCCGAGGACTCTCCCCTTGCTTTCGACCTTCTACGGTAGAAATGGGTAATCGATAAGATCGCAAGGTACCAGAGAAGATATCCGAGTACCACCGGTTTACCGACATAATGGGGTGCACTGAGGAATGAAAAGAACAAGGCAGTAAAGAATCCCTCCCAGAATGTACGGAACAGGGCAATAGGCAGGAACATCAACGACAATGCGTAAGGCAAAAGTACCAACAGCTGAGGGTGGAGCAAGGCCAGATAATACAGGCTGACGCCCACTAAGACCAAGACCAGATAGACAAAGACCAACATCATCCCGTTACCTCTATTAACTTTTTCCTGCTCGCCTCTCCCTTAATTATTCTAATACTGCTCTTGGAAACACCCAAAAAGTCCGCCAAGACCGCTCTCAACTGGGCATTTGCCTTACCCCGATCCGCGGGGGCGGTGAGCCACACCTCCAACTCCTTTTCCCCTATCCGTTTTACCTCGAGCCTACTAGTTTTGGGGTGAACCTTCACCGATATGTACATGTCTTATCCTTATACCTGCGGACTCGACGAATTCCCTCGCCAACTCGTCTGGGTAGCCCTCCGAGATCACCACCTCCTTGATCCCCGCGTTTATCAACATCTTGGTACATATTATACAAGGCTGGGTGGTTACATACATACTCGATCCCTTTAGACTCACCCCGTGCAGGGCAGCCTGTATAATCGCGTTCTGTTCCGCATGCAATCCCCGGCAGAGCTCGTGTCTCTGCCCCGAGGGGACCTTTAACTGTTCCCTAAGACACCCTGTCTCTGCACAATGGGGGATCCCGGAAGGAGCACCGTTGTATCCGGTTGCCAGGATCCTGCGGTCCTTCACCACCACCGCTCCCACCTTCCGACGCAGGCAGGTAGACCGCTCGGCAACCAAAAAGGCAATACGCATAAAGTACTCGTCCCAATCCGGCCTCATAAAAACTCCTTCAGCCTCACTCGGACTAAAACATTATCCAATTCAGCCAAGACATCGTCAACGCTAATCGCCCTCAAACACTCAAAACCTTTCTCACAGCGATGGGCAAGGCACCTTTTGCAAGTCGCCTTGTGTATGGATCTGGCATCCACATGCAAAGGTCTCCAGCGCGTAGGAGAAAGACCTGGGTCGTTTCGTCCAAATATTACCACCGAAGGGACATCTACCGCAGAGGCGATGTGGACCGGCCCAGAATCGTTGGACACGAGCACATCGCATCCCGCCAACAGGTAGACCAGATCTCCCAGATCTATCCCAACCTTATTCCTTATACGGGTAAGATACTGTGGAGGCACCTTCGATAGTATCTGCTCCGCCAAAGGCCTAACATAAGGAGCACCGATCAAGACCACATAATATCCCCTTTCCAGCAACCTTTGAACCAGCTCCGCATACCTCTCGATAGGCCACATCTTGGATGGACAGCTGGCATGGGGATGAACTGCCACCGTTATCCCCGGAAACAACTTCTCCACCCTACGATCGAGGTAGAGTTGCGGTCTGGGACTATCCCAACGATCTATACCCAAAAGCGGGAGAAAAAGCATATTGTATTGGCTCTCGTGCATCAACCCCAATGGCTTGGTGTGAGGCAGAGTCTTGGTCAAAAGGAGTTTACCCCCCTTTACCGCCCAACCTATGCGCAGGGGTATCCCGGACATTGCCAGCAAGAGGTGGAGACGGAGGTTTGGATTAAGAGCCACTGCCCCATCGTAGCCCCGCCCCCTGATCTGGCGGGCAAAGGAAAGCATCCGCCTCCAGGAGGACTTCAACTCCTTTGCAGGATAGACGATAAATCCGTCTAAGCCTTTGACGAACCTTACCAGAGGAACCAAGGTCTCGGAAATAAGAAGATCTATTCTGGCGTCGGGAAAGTTTTTGCGCAGTTCGGATATAAAAGGGAGGGATAGAACGAAGTCACCTATTCTATCGGTTCGGCAGATCAGGAGATTCATCTGCCTTCTTCTCCGAAAGCTGTTTTATCTTAGTCAAAAGCCCGTCTAACGCGGAAAGCGTTTTCTCATCCAACTTGTCCTGATAGATCTTCTTAAATCTCTCGACGGCATCCTGCACCACATCTAACCTACCCGCACGCAACAAGAGAACTATCTCGGTGCGGAGATTCGCCAACTTTACCGCTACAGGGATCTCCTCATCCGATATAATAGCCTCGAGTTGTTGGATCGCCTTATCCCTCTCTCCTCTGGCCAACGCGGTCAAAAACAGGCCCCGCCTGCCCACGAACCTCTTCTTGGGATCTTCGGCGGAGGCCAAATTAGAGTAGAACTGCTCAGCGCTATCGCAAAGGCCTTCCTGTCCCATCTTCGCCCCTACGAGACAGCGCAGAAAGGGAAACGAGTACCTCACCTGCTCGTTTTCGACCGCCTTCTCTGCCCGGTTCAATATCCAGAATGCAAGGTCCCAACGATTGAACCTCAGACTCGAGTTAAAGGCGAACCAATACAGCTCCAGCCGTTTTTTTGGATCGTCGTACTTCAACAGGGACTTGACATCCTCTGACCTGCCCTTTGCCAAGGCCAACAGTATCCTCATCCTTCGCACCGGGATGTCCAGATCCCTCTCCTTAGCAGTCTGTTCCAGCAACTGCAACACTCCAGACCACTTTTCGTACTCCACATCGGTCATATTCTCGCCGCTGGCTATCACCGGCCGGAGTTTCTGACCGATGTGGTATATCTCCCTCTCCAAGGCGTAGCGCTTGGAGCACCCAACCGCAGCTAACAAGATCAAGGAGAGCAGGACCCTGCCTGTGTGCTTCTTAGTAGCGGACCTCATCTGCCAACCATCCTACCAATACCGCGTGCACGAACACATTGACGACAACAGTCCAGAGATCAAAAACCCCCATGTAGATAAAGACCAGTTCAGGGTACATCTTAACATAAGTCGAAGCCAGGATCGGGGCCTCTGCGTACAGGATCGGGATAAAAGAGGCAAAGGCCAAGAGCAATAACAAAAAGGCCCTGAAAAACAGCACCCCCGTCCACCTGAAGCCCTCAAAAAAGCCGATCACCCTTTCCCTCAGCACCATGTAAAACAGAGGGATTACCAATACAGTGTGGATCAAGGCGTTGAATAGGACCATAACGAGCCACATCCAGGGAAGCGATTTCAGATAGCGAGCGATCAAGGAAGGAAAGGCCTTTTGCCCCAGGAAAAAGATCAACACATACACCAATACATACAAGATCCCCACCCAAAAGCGTACACGAACCCTAGTACCTTTAAGATAATTCCACAGCATGACCACCACAAACAAGGAAGCGATGGAGAGCAGGATCACATCAAAAAACCAATTCGAAGCCTTGAGCGAGGAATACATCCAAAATATGTGTCCGGGATAATGGAGTGCAACTGGGCCCCAAAAACGAGCTATTATAGGCCCGAATACCTTATTAAGGGGCCACTGAACTGCATAGAACAAGAGCAAGGCGTAGAGCCATTTGACGAGGTAAACCAATAAGAAAGGGACGAATAAAATCGGTCTCTTTATCGGGATGGCTAGAAAAGCAAAGATTCTATCTGCCCGCATCTACTTCACAGCCCCTTGCTCAAAAGCACATGCTCTATTGTATCAAAAAGGATTCGTAAGTCTAACAAAAAACTGGCATTACGAATGTAAAACAGATCGTATCTCAACTTGTGCTTCACATCCTCGATACAAGAATCGTAGCGATAGCGCACCTGGGCCAGACCGGTAATTCCGGGACGGACCTCCAGTCTCTGCCAGTACCCGGGTATCTTCTCTGCCAGATGACTGGCGATCTCCGGCCGTTCAGGCCGGGGACCCACCAAGGACATGTCCCCCTTTATCACATTCACCAACTGGGGTAATTCGTCCAAATGGGTTGCTCTAAGAAACCTGCCTATCCGCGTCACCCGGGGATCGTTCTGCATCGCCCACACCGCACCGCTGTGCTTTTCTGCGTCCTTCTTCATCGTGCGAAACTTGTATATGGTAAAGACGCGACCCCACCGCCCCAGTCTCTTCTGGCGGTATATAATTGGGCCTGGGGAATCCAACCTTACCGCTATCCCTATCAAAACCATCAAAGGCAGAAAGAGCAGGAAGAGAAAACTTACCACCGCTACATCGAACATCCTCTTTACCGCTGGGTAAATCCCAAAGGGTACACTTAATGTGCTATCCCGTGACACCACACCTACGCTCATCGATCCACTCCAAAGTCCTCTTTTCACAACCCGGCAAAGGAAACCCTCGAGAGGTCAATTCCTCCCTTGGCCTTAACCGTCTGCCCTGCGGTGCGCCTTAAGATTGAAGAGGCTACCTCGTAGCCTATCGGCCTCCAACCACCGTAGAATGTCAGACCGCCGACCAACTCGCCTCCCAGGCCTTGGGCCATTATCACCGATACCAACCAATCCTCCATGAGCCCACTTCCTAAGGCAAGTCTCCTCTCAAAGGTGGCCAGGTGCCACAACCTCTTCATCGCCGAGGCGTCCCGAAACTCTGGAGACTCCATCAAGGTCCTCACAGCAGACCTAACCTGATCGGTAAACCCATCCCCATAATACGATTGCATCCTATCCAAGATTCCGTTAAGCTCTTCTATCTTCCGATAATCCCAAGAGTCATTCAAGACATTAAACCACACGAATTCCACAAAATCCTCCTCGTTCCGGCTAAGCTCCCGCACCGGGAACAACCATTCGTTGGCATACCATCCCAGGAAGAGCTTTCCCCTGTGGTAGTACACGCCTATACGGGGCTGGATACCGTATCCCTTCGCACGATAGAAGACCTGGCGAGAGGCCTTGGCCAATCTCTCAAAACGATCCAAGTCCTTTTTGGTAAACAGGTCTTCGGGCAGAAGGCCACCCTTTACCTTCTTCTGCCAGATCTCGAAGAAGGACTCCGCCACCCTCACATCCTCTTTGCTGACCTCGAGGATGTCTACCTCGGGGATTTCACCCTCCCACTGCAGGCCGTTTAAAAGCAACAGGGATACAAGATACCTGGCGAATACCGGGGACCTCTTCCTTACATGCTCGACAACCCGTCTCCAACTCTTGTAAGAGCGATAATTGTACTCGTCGACATCGTTCAAGGCCTCCACCAGAAGCAGTTCCCAATCCAATGCCTCCTCCAGCCTTTTCGCCAACTTAGAGGAAACGAAGATCGCTCCTCCCACCACAGAAAGAGCAAGAAAAGCGGAGATTATAGTTGTCTCATCAACTCCCCTTACAACCAGATAAACCCCCCCTGCCATCAGAAGTAATAAGCCAAGTAGGATATCAAGGTCTATACGGCCAGTTGTACGTTCTCCATCACCCTTCTCCTTTCTCTGCTCCTTATCAGTGATGGTATAGCTACCCATCCATAAATTTTTGGCCACCTCTTCCAATCTCCTATAAAGCTCTTCCCTTTGCTGCATTGTCCCACCCCAAGCACCCAAGTAAGCCGTGCAGCAATATATAGCCATCCTATACTCGTTATCGTTATCGCCAGGCCTATCAGAAAGCGGAATCTCAACAGAGTTCAAAGGTATACGTATATAAGAGCCATATTGAAATTTTATTTCAAGTACCCCATCCTCCCACGAAATCTTTCTTACCTTCTTCCCAGCATCTTTCTCTATTTGCTCTATGTCCAATTCCCCATACCCAGGAGAAGTCAATCCATACGCTTCTGCCTCTCGACGAGACAAAACCTGCTCGAACTCTACTTTTCCTTCCTTCATACTATTACCTTCGATCACATACTCAGCCCTAGCATAGGAAATTGCTACCTTTTTCAATCTTTCATAAGCTTCCTCCCTATCGTCGAAACTCTCTCCTTTGGCTCCCCACTCTACTTTGACCCTCCAGGAAGTCCAACCCTCTTCCCAACTCTGACTAGCCCTGACATGCTGTTTGACTAGCACATAAGAACCATCATTAAATTTTATATATCCATTCCCCAACTCTTTAACTTCTTTACGAGCATCCTGTTCTATCTGTTTTATATCTTGATCTTTACCAACGCTGGAGCCCCATAGTGAGTCCAGCTCGTCTACATGTGAATAACCATCTAGTTCAAATCTGCCTATCAAGAGCTCTTTCGGGTTAAAATGCCTCCTCTGCTCCAATTCTTCATTTGCTGCTTTTAATTCCGCCTCAAGTTCCCGCACGGGGTTTACAATCATATTGTTAATCATAACTAAGACCAACCCACCACTCATACCAGAAAGTAGCAACGAGACAAGTTTCTTAAGGGCATCCACATCATCTGGTGCGAACTTAACAAATGCAGCTAATTTTCCCATGTGCAGGAAATCTGCCACATGCCCAATAATAGGAATCAAAAATCCGAACAAATGAGGGAGTAGAAAATAACTTGCCAGTGTCGATACCACAAATCCAAGGAATCTAAGTCTAGACAATCGCTTATTAAGCGACCCAAGGTCAACTGCCCCACGATTCTTCCAATCCCCCAAATACCCCCCGTCCAAGAACTTCCGGCCCACTTCTAACAGTTTGTTCTTGCTCGCCTCGGCGCCTTTCGGATCCTTACCACTGCCTTCCACATAGAGCCTTGCCACCGGCTCGGTCCCGGAGAGCCTTATTGCAAACCAAGAACCATCTTCAAAGACCACCTTTACCCCGTCCAAAAGCACCACTTCCCTTATCTTCTTACCGGAGTCAGTCTCAATCCTATCCCAATTCACGAACCCGAATCTGGCCCGCAAATCCCTACGCGGGACCCTGTCTTGTCCTGCGGAGTAGTCCTTGAGGCGGGAGAACAGATCGGAAAGTGTCTTCTTCAGTTCAGGAGTCAAATTGACATTCTCCCTTTTGTAATCGTAGAACTTGCCAAGCACCTCTTTCTGCACATAAGACACCATCTCGGACATTGCGTTACCGTACTTCTTGAGAAAGTAGGCCTCCATAAGGACTGCCAAAGTGCTCATCATAATCCCGTCATCCCAGGTCGCGGTCCCCGGCAATCCTACATGGGCGCTCTCCTCCCCTGCAACCACGAAGTCCTCCGGATCCCAGAACGCCTTCATCCACTTGAATCCAACCTTGGTCTCCTCTGCCCTAGCTCCATAGTGCCGGGCCAGTGCCAAGGGCAGGTCAGAGGTGGGAACGGTCTTGGCAACTCCACCCTTGCGTCCGATGTCGTTGAAGAAAAACAATACCAGGCCTATGAACTGGTTAGCGGAAACGAAGTTGCCCTTGGAATCTATCACCCCAAACCTGTCCGCATCACCGTCGAGGGCAACCCCCACTGCGGGAGAGGACATCGCCTTCACCTTCTCAGCAAGGAACCGGGTCCGACTCTGATCAGGCTCGGGATGACTGAGCCCACCGAAGTCCTCGCGGGGATCCAGTTTCAGGTCCTCTCCCTCAAGAACACGATCCTCTCCGAACATACCTTTTAGGACCTGCAAAATCACCTTACCGCCTGCACCGTGGAGGGCGGTGGGGATTATCTTTATGTCGTTTTCTTTTATATAAGTTATAAGGTCGCCAATCATCCCTTCGCCGAGACGCCCAGTCAGGGTCTTCTTTACATAATCCACATACCCCCTAATAAGTTCCTCGTGATCTAGGCGGATAGGTTCCACCGGCTCAGCCTCGTAAGGCTCCGCAAGATCGTTTATGGACTCGTTCGCCCTACGGGCGAGGAGATCGGTAATCTCCTCTTCCGCGGCACCGCCATCGGCCGGGGTGACCTTAAACCCGTTGTACTCCGGGGGATTGTGGGAGGCGGTAAAGTTTATCGCAAACAGGGCCTTGTGTTTGGCGACCGCATAGGCCACCTCCGGGGTGGTAATAGGTTCGTCAAAGTACACGACCGGTATCCCGTAACGGCTGAGAACTTTTACCGCAAGATTCACGAAGTCCTTGCCCATCCTCCGCCCGTCTCTGGCGATGACCACACCTTCCCTATCACTGCCGTACTTACTCTGGAAGTAGGCCTTGTTCTCCAGGTAAAACCGGGCAAAGCCCTCCAATGCCTTCTCCATCTTTTTGAGGAATTTCTCTTGCCCTTCTTTATCCTCCGAATCGGGCATAGTGAACCTCCAGCCGGAGGTCCCAAACTTTATGATCTCCTCGGGAGAAAATGTCTTCTCGTATATCTCGCCTCGGGAATTTATCACCACCGCCTTATCCTTGGCGATAAATACGCCCCTTTCATCCTCCTTAGGGGCCCTAATCCGCTTGACTTTGCCAGACTTAGTGATAAATATAATCTCGTTACCGAACGGGCCTTTGAGTTTGAGGCCCACCCTACCCGGCGCCTCCGAGACGATTGCCAGAGGGGCCTGGGGAACAATCCCGGTACTATCTACATCACCGTAGACCCGAAAGGCAACCTGGGCCTTAACCGGTCCCTCACTGAGACCTATCTGGACGAGCTTGGTATTGGGAGCGGTGCTCAAGGGGGATGGGACCTTCAGCGGGATTACCTTCTCTGGTATCACTGTTCCGTTGAATCCGCCTGCATTCACTACCACAAAAGAGCTGTCATCTACCGCTCCCCGACGGTACAACTCCGCAAACTCCTTTAAGAAGTCCCTTCGGCTCCAGAAATCCTCACCCCCAGTAGGCAAGGCGTAGTTATCTACGGTAGCGTCCAAGACGGGAACCTTCCCCCGCAGGTGTTTTTTATACCATACCGCAAGGATCATCGACTGATAGGCCCTTCGAAGATCTGCAAACTCCGGGGCGGTGTTCAACTCTTTTTCCAACTCTTCAAGGACACCTTTGAGGTATCCCTCGATCTTCGTCCCACCTTTTCCCTTTATCCTCAACCCTAAAGAGGCCTTCTCTATCTTGACCTCGTCTCCATCGTAGGTCACCCTTATCTCTTTGGGCTCTATCCACAACCTGAACCTCTGCTCACCCAGGTCCGAGGGCATGAGAGACTGGCTGATAAGTTCCATCGCCCGTCTTTTTAACTCCAGGTCCGCAGAGAGCAGGGCCCTTCCCAAGGAGGTATAGGCCAAACCCTTACCCACCACCATGGACTCGTCCACCAGGATGTTAAGGTTGACCCACCATTGCTGAGAAGGAACCGCCAAGGCAGTGAGGAAGTAGGAGAGTTCCCGCTTTAAGGCATCCTTATCCGTGTTCTCGCTTACACCCAAGACGAATTGCCCATCGCTTATGCGCATACCCAACAAACCCGAGGACGCGGATACCAAAGAGGTGCTAGCCGAAGTATAAGCCAGTCCCAGTCCTGGCTGATTGAGTACCAAGGCTATTGCCAGAAACATCGAAATCAACCGATTAGACACACCACACCTCCTACCTTAAACGGACCTGGGAAAGCAACAGACCACCCACCTTCTTTTCACCGGTGGATTCCTCTTTAGATTTACGGATACCGGATGGATGAAGGATCCGCTCAAGCAGCTCTGGCACCTCTCTACTCTTTCCGCTGTAGAAAGGCCCGAATGTGCGCAATATCTGCTCATCAGACATCCCATCGACTTCTTCCTCTACTTCATCCAAGGTGGCATAGATCTGCTTGTCTCCTCCCGCTTGAGCCCGCTGTCCCTCTATAAGGCGGTGCAGGGCCTCCCTTATACGGCCCGGATCCAACCTGCCTCCACCATCCGGAACGAGCTCCCCACTGGGGCCCACCTCAGGGTAAGGTGCGTCTTTTCCCCTACCGGGCAGGATTATCCCTTGGGCCTCTGCGACCCGGAAGGAAAGACCGGTCTTCCTCTCCAAGGTCCTCAGGAGTGTATTTACCCTCTCCAACGAGCCCTTTTCGAGCTTCTTCACATTCAGGAACTTGGCATGGTCGGATCCCGCCACATAAAGCAGGACAAAGTCCTTGGTGCCCAGCCTGCTCTCCAATTCGTTAACCAGATAAGGCACTATCTCCTCACCAGTCTTGTAGAAGTGCTCAGGATCAGAAAACGGAAGGTGGGTGAACTCCACCAACTCTGCACCAAAGACGCGGGACAACAGGGCCTCAGTGATGGGTCCCCTGACCAGGGCATCGGAGAGCATCGGCTTGCGGGGATCACCGTTATCAACGCTCACCACCACTCTATCCACCTGCCCGCTGGCCAATAGGGCAGCGACGACCCATATGTGACCGTTCTGCCAAGGATCACCCTTCATAGGCAGATAGGCTATCCGCAGACTGGACTTCTTTAAGGGATCTACCTCACCAGTTTCCACCTTCCTGGCTATCTCTTCGAAAGTGGCCTTCATGTTCTTATAGGACAGTTGCATCTCCTTGAGATCCAAGAGAGTTTGGATGGAGCCTTCCGCAGAGGCAGACAAAGTCAGCTCCTTCAAGACCTTCTTCCTGAAGCTCTCTATTGCTGGCAGGCCCTTCTCCGGAGAATCCGCATCTGCGATCTCCTTGACAGCACTGTAGACCTCCTGAGAGATCTCTCCTCTCAATACCAGGGTATCTATCTCCCCAAGTAGGTCTTTCAACTTTTTCTCAACCGCCTTATCGTTGGAGACCTCTACCCCGAACAGGGCCCTGCTGTTGTCGTTAAAGAACTTCTCCAGATTCTGCATCCCCTGGCGGACATTGGCTACCACCTCGTCCTTGCTGGTGGGGATGCCCAAAGGCGTTACATCCTGGAAGAACCTTTTCTCCACACTTGCCTTGGCCTCCCTCCAGAGAAGGACATTCCGCAACCTTAATAGAGCCTCAACGAGGTCCTCTTCTCCTCTCTCCCTGGCAGAATCTATCCTACTAACCAAGCCCTTGCCGATCGCGTCCAAGACATTGCCGTCTATTTCGTCTTTCTCGAACAATTCTTTTACATAAGGCTTAAGAGAATCTACGAGTTCAACGGATGGCTTTCCCCCTCTGCGCTCAGCAATCATCTCATCCACCTTCTTCAAGAACACCTCTGCGATCTCCCTGCCCCTATCCTTGCGCTCTCTCAACTCCTCCAGTCTCTTCTTCTCATCCTCATTAAGTGTCCCCTCTTTCGCGCGCTCCTCCAGGACCTCCAGCCCTGACCAGCGCCAGAAATAGGCCTTATCTATCATGGCCTTTACGGGTGCCGGGACCAGATGGGGCCCCTTCTGATTCCTCACCCGGGTGGAAGAGGAGGCAATCAACTGTCGTAGGAAGTGCACCTGGGGTACTATCCGCCTTAAGATCTCCTTCTCCTCCTCGGGTAGTTCCTCACCGGGCCTCTCCGAGAAGACGAGACCCTTTATCTCTTTGAGGCGATAACTCATTATCTTGCCGACCGTATCCAGACGGGCCACCGCTGTTGCCCTGTCTTTGAGCTTACCTACTAAAGAGAAGGTAAAAATACCCTTACTGTCTCTGATTATGACCGCGTTGGATATGTTGGAATAAAAGGGATTGTCCTTACTATACTTCTCGACGAACTCGTTCACGAATTCTTTGGATATCTCAAGGGGTTTATGGGTAAGGTTTACTATTAAGACATTCTTTCCTATCGCATCCTGCGCAGATATGCCCTTAAACATCACATCCCCGTATATGTGGACCAACTTGGGATCGAGGCCGAGTTCCCCGGCCCTGTTCTTATAACCACCGTCGGTTGCAACCTCGTCGTCCTTCTTCACCGGAGGCACATCCGATTCCAATACCGCACCCGCATCGGAGGCGGTGGAATCCTCAAGGGATCCAGACATGGGCTGCAGCTCTTCGCCAACCTTATTGGGCAGGTTGGTAAATACCTCACCTCCACCTTCTACGCTCATCAGACCGTCATCCATACGATTAAGGAGGTAGTCGGAGGCAAAGGCACCCAAGAAGCCTACCCTGTTCACCTTAACCGCCCCTACATCCGGCAAAGTGTAGCTGTCCACCAGACTGGCAAGGCGAGACTGCTTATACCTTTCCTTCAACGCCTCTTTTGCCCATCCTGCAAGGAGCATCGCGTAATAGGCCTTCCTGAGAGGGGCAAATTCCTGGGAATAGTTTATCGCCCGCTCTATTTCGGGTATCACCGTCTCCTTCAGGATAGACTTTATCTCCTCCTTCAGATCCTCGGGTATATCCGCGTCCTCTATGGAGACCTCCACATCTATCCCTGCCTCCTTGATGTACAGTTCGTCCTCGGTGGCATAGACCTCCATCGCCCCCGGCACCATCCAGAACCTAGGGGAGAAGCCGTCAACCCCCAAGCGCGCCAGCCTATCCCACAGCCCTTCCCCCGTGGGGCTATCAGGGGACATCAACCGGTTGACCAACAACTTCATCCTGAGGTCGGAATCCAGCATAACGTGTCCCAATTCGGTATATTCTAGCCCGTCTCCTAATAGTTTGGTCTCGGGATTAAAAAGGTATAGATCGGCCCACCAGTTCTCGGTAGGAATGGTCAGGGCAGAATAGAAGTAAGAAAGGATCCTTTTTGCCTCCTGTGATTCCGATAATTCTTCTTTACCCACACCAACGCCGTCTTCCCTTCGCCAGGCAAAGGAAATTCCATTCGCCCCGATCCTCAAACCTACCAACACAAGCGAAGAATCCTCTCTTGCCAGAGAGACCTTGGCACAGGCAACCCCTAGAGAAACGACCAAGGCAAGGGCTAGACCCAACAAAACGACCAACCCCGTCCCGATTAAGAGTCTACTTCCTCGCATAGGACCTCCTTTTTGCTTAAGAAAAGCTCTCTCGCGTTCCTATCCGAAGCCCGTGGATTGAATTAGAATTATAATACAGGAAGAGGACTTGGTCAACTTCTTAATAAAAGTTTAATAAATATTTATTGCTATTTGACGCCAGAGACTACCGGTCTAGCCACCAGCCCACTAGCTTTGAGGCGGGTCAGGATCCTGGGAAGGTCCGAGCGAGAGGTCTTCACTCTCACCTTGAATAGTCCGCCGGAAGGCACCACGATCACCGCATACCCGGGGAGGAGGGATCTTATCTTATCCCTAAATCTCCTTGCATTCCTTACCGACTTAAAGGCCCCAACCTGGACCAGGACCACATCCGATGCCTCCACCGCCTTTCGGAGACCTGCGGAAGAAGGCAAACGATAGCGGTACTCCAGATCCAGTATCCTCTTTATATCTTCCGCCCGCATAGTCTGTCCCAGGTTCGCATAGGCTATCATTAAAAGGTAATAAAGACGGGCAGGGGGTGGTGTCTCTTTGTACCTCGCCATCAACCTCTCCCCCTTGGAGACGACCCCGGAATAATCCCCCCTCAAGAGAAGGGCAGATAGCTCCCGCTCCTCAGCTAGGGTAAGTCCTCCTGCCCAGAGCTGGAGCTGAGAGGCGCCCAGGATAATCAAGGACAGGAGAAAACACCACCTTCTCACACTACCTCCCCTACTACCTCATCCATCACGTCCTTCATAGTTATTATACCAATGGGTCTGTGCTCGGAATCGTGCACCACTACTATGCTTACCCTAACCGATTGCATCTGATAGAATACCTGCCCTACCGGGGTCTCCTCGTGGATGAATATGATCGGCCTTATGTACTGCCTCCAATCCTCTTCTTCGGACATGTAAAGCAGATCCAGGATGTGGACAAAGCCCACTACGG
This sequence comes from Candidatus Omnitrophota bacterium, assembly GCA_015494465.1. Lineage (GTDB taxonomy): Bacteria > Omnitrophota > Gorgyraeia > S143-82 > S143-82 > S143-82. The sequence goes on from WGBD01000011.1 coordinate 90,554, forward strand.
TATGGTCTTCCTTCACTGGATAGCGGGAGAATTCCTTTTCCCTGGCGAGGTGCATAATTCGAGAGAGGTCCCAATCCCTTTCCACGCAGATCACCTTCTCCATCGGCAGCATGATGTCCCTGGCCTTTTTCGCGGAAAAGTCGAAGATCCTACGGATCAGGGTGCGTTCCTCTCGGTGAAGGGAAGATGCGGTGCTCCCCTGATACAACAACATCCGCAATTCTTCTCGGGTCACGAATATACCCTTGGACTGATAGAAGTGCCCACCCATCAACCTGAGGATGGCCTCACTAAAGTAGGTAAACATGATGGCAAAGGGGAAAAACAACACTCTAAAAAACTCAAACACCGGCAACGCTAACGGGACGAGTTTCTCTGCGTAATAACGGAACAAGACCTTTGGTCCGGCCTCGCCAAAGACGAGCATAACGATCGCGAAGGTCACCGTAATAACCAAGTCGTTATCTATCCCCAGATAGGAAGAACACAAATAAGTAAACAAAGAAGACGCGGAGACTACGGACAAATCGTTCCCTATAAGGGTCGTGCTCAGGAATAGGTTCCAGTTCTTCCGCAACCTCCTTATCTGCAAAGCAAGTCTAGGGTTCTTTCTCCGAAGGACCTGTATCTTTATGGGCGACAAAGAGACGAAGCCCGTCTCCATGCCCGAGAAGAAGGCAGACAGCAACAATGCCAACAGGAGTAGGAGTAATATCCCCATCATGCGGACTTTATCACCACCTGCACTATCCGATTACCTTTGACCTTCTCTACCTCCCATATCCAGCCCTTGTATAGTATCCTCTCCCCTCCTTTGGGAACCTGGCCCAACTTGTGCATTACGAACCCTCCCACCGTCTCTACCTTGTCTACATCAAACTCCAGGCCGAGTTCCTCACTCAAGTCCCGTAACGATGTCTTACCCGAGACCAAGTATGCCCCGTCAGATCGCCTCAATATCTCCTTTTGTTCCTTGTCGAACTCGTCGGTGATCTCTCCTAGGAGCTCCTCTATCACATCCTCAACGGTGACCAACCCAGCGGTGCCTCCGTACTCGTCTACCACGATGGCCATAGTCTCACCCTGTTCCCTGAAGTCCTGAAGCAGGGCGGTTATGGTCTTGCTTTCTGGCACCATCAGGGCCTTCCTCATAAACGAACGCCAGTCCCTTTCAGGATGCAAGAGGACCTCTTTGAGCTTTATGTAACCCAGGATGTAATCGATGGTACCTTTATAGACTGGCAGGCGCGAATGGCGACGGTGCCTTGCGGTTTCCTTTATCTCTGCCAATCTACTCAAGACATCCACCGCTACTATGTCTACCCTAGGGGTCATTATCTCATCGACCGTCCTTTCGTCGAGATCCATCGCCTCTTCTAGCATGTCCCTCTCTGCTTCCGCTAAGACCCCTTCCTGGGTCCCTATCTCCAACAAGGCCTGCAATTCGTCTTCCGATAGAGATAGGTCCATCTTGCGGGTCTTCAGCCCCAACAGGGCGAAGAGACGGGATATCAGGGTCTCGAATATCCTAGAGATCGGCAGGAGGAAGATCGACAAGGCATTCAAGAGACCCACCCCATAGGAGGCAAAGACGACTGGATTGGCGATCGCCAGGACCTTAGGCGTCAATTCACCGAATACCAACAACAATAGCGTACCCGATGCCACCGCGTACATTAGCCCGTATTCACCCCACCTATCCAAAAACAACCTGGCCCACACCACCGAAAAGGCGACATTCACCAAGGTATTCCCGGTGATTATCATGTTGATGGTGGCATTGGGATCACGGAGCAAGCGGGCTATCAGATCCGCCTTGCTAGGATTTCTGGACTTTATCTTCTCAAGGCCTATCTGGGATAGAGAAAAGAGGGCAGTCTCTATCCCTGAGAAAAAGGCAGAAAATAGAAACAGAACGAAGATGAGCAACAGCTGTAGATAGAGATCCATAGGGGCCTTAGTCTCCCAAACAGGTCCCAATCATCCTAGCAGCCTTGATCATCTCGCAATCCTTGGGGACCGTTCGGACCTTTCCGCCCACCTTCTCCAACTCTATGCTGGACATCCTACCATTTCTAAGGCATACCATCTTCCCGAAGTCCCCATTTCTAACCAGTTCCATAGCAGCGATACCGAATCGAGTAGCAAGGATCCTGTCAAAGGGGGTAGGCGTTCCACCCCTTTGGATGTGCCCCAATATGGTTACACGGGTCTCCAAGCCGGTCATCTGCTCTATGTCCTTGCCTATCTTATTGCCTATCCCTCCCAAGCGTATGGGATCGGGGCTGTCTTTCACCACCTCCCTGACCACCAACGAGCCACCCTTTGGTCTGGCCCCTTCGGCCACGACGACGATGCTAAAGCGCTTCCCCTTGCGGTTTCTTTCCTTTACCTTAGCGCAGACGCTGTTTATGTCGTAAGGTATCTCCGGGATCAATATGATGTCCCCGCCTCCTGCCAATCCCGCAGAGAGGGCAATCCATCCTGCATATCTGCCCATCACCTCTAATACCATCACCCGATGGTGGGACTGGGCGGTGGTGTGGAGTTTGTCCACTGCCTCGGTGGCGGTGGTCATCGCGGAATCAAAACCAAAGGTCATGTCCGTACCCACTAGGTCGTTGTCTATGGTCTTGGGCACCCCTACGATGCTCAGGCCTTTCTTGACCAGTTTGCTGGCAACGGTCTGAGTACCGTCTCCTCCAATGCATATAAGAGCGTCCAACTTCAGGTTCTTGTAGGTCTTTACCACCTCATCGGATAGGTCCTTGTAATACACCTTGCCAGTCTTCTCGTCCTTAAAAGGTTGTCTAAACGGATTGTCCTTATTCGAGGTACCAAGTATCGTGCCTCCCTGCACCAAGATCCCCGAGACATCGTGGGCATCCAGTTTCTTCCACTTGTTGAACATAAGCCCCGAATATCCATCCTTAAACCCAATCACCTCTATACCCATCTCCAAGGCAGGCTTGACCACTGCCCTTATGACCGCGTTCAACCCCGGACAATCGCCTCCTGCAGTAAGGATCCCAATCCGTCTGATCTTCTTTCTCCGGACCGCCATCGCCTTTCCTCCTTTACGACGATTCCCCCACGACTTCCTTAACCTTATCCAGACCAACCCTTATCTGGTGCCCCCTAGACATGTCCTTAACCGCAACCTCCCTCTTCTCAAGTTCCTCATCACCCAAGATCAAGACCCAGTTCGCTCCCACCCGGTTGGCCCAACGCATCTGAGAGCGAAAGGACCGGGCAGAAGGGCTCACCAAGACCGATCTGCCGGATTCCCTCAACTCCGCTGCCAGCTTCAGGGCAGGAACCTCCCCTCCCGGGGAATAGATCACCGCGACCTCTATCCCCTTCCCTTCCTTGGGTAATCCTCCCTCCATCGCCAGAAGCAACCTCTCCAATCCTATAGCAAAACCTATTCCAGGTACAGACAACTTCCCTTCGCTTATCTCCTCTATAAGCCCATCGTATCGGCCTCCAGCGGAGACCGTATCCTGTCCCGCACCAAGGGCTGGGTGGGAAAGCTCGAAGACGGTGCGCAGGTAATAGTCCAATCCCCTCACCAGAAATCTATCTTCCTGATAAATTATCCCTAGCCCTTCTAAGCCAGACTTGACCTGCTGGAAGTGATCTCGGCACCCTGGGCACAGTACCTCTCCGAAATCCACCGACTCTTCCACCACCCTCCGGCAGGCGGGATTTTTACAGTCCAAGACCCGCAGGACATTGCGATCAAATCTCCTCTGACAGTCTTCGCACAGTTCCCTCTTACGCGAAGCGAGCACCTCGCGCAGGTGGACGGATAACCTCTCTTTATCCTCTCGACAACCAACGGAGTTGATCCGCAGGGTGTATCCTTTCAATCCAACTCCCTCCAAGAACCTCACCATAACCAATATCGTTTCGACATCGACGATCGGATCATCACTCCCAAATATCTCCACACCCAATTGATGAAACTGACGCAGACGGCCCCTCTGAGGTCTCTCCCCCCGAAACATGGGCCCGATGTAAAAGTACCTCTGTATGGGATCGTTCAGGTCAAGTCGATGTTCCACATAGGCCCGAGCCACACCAGCGGTCCCCTCTGGACGCAATACGAGTTGATCGTCTCCTTTCTCGACGACGAACATCTGCTTTTCCACTACATCGCTGGTCTGGCCTAAGGACCTGAGGAAAAGGGCCATCTCCTCGAGCACAGGGGTCCTTATCTCCCTAAATCCGTAGCGGGGGAAAAAGTCCCGTGCCCTGGCCTCTAGATAAAGCCAGCTAGGGATCTCGTCAGGTAGGATATCGCGCGTTCCACGAACCGCCCGGGCAAGCATCACTTGATCTTGGCCTTCATCTCAAGGCCGGGCTTGAAGACCACTACTCTTCGAGGAGGAACTGGAACGACCTCCCCAGTTCTCGGATTTCTCCCCACCCGAGGCTTTCGCTCCTTTACCTTGAATACGCCAAAGTTGCGCAATTCTATCTTATCGCCCATAGCCAACGCCTCAGTAATGATGTCGAACGTCTTCTGCACCACCAAACGCACATCAGCCTGTTTTAATCCAGTCTCGTCGGCGATCCTCAACACGATGTCCTTTTTAGTCATAGGTCCAACCTCCTCAATCTACCACACTCAGGGTTTTGTACTTACCGAAATACTCTATCATACCACCTTCCTGAAGAATCTTCTGCATAACCTTGGGCAAAGGCGATATCTTTCTGGTCCAACCCTTGTTAAGGTTCTTCAATTCTCCTTTGTCCAGGTCGATCTCCAGTTGATCCCCTTCCTCAATCCCGGTGGTGTCCACCTCAACTAGAGGAAGCCCTATGTTGAAGGCATTGCGGAAGAATATTCGGGCAAAGGACTTGGCCACCACTGCATTTATACCTGCAGCCTTGAGGGCCAAAGGCGCCTGTTCCCGAGAAGAACCCATACCGAAGTTCTCACCTGCCACTATTATCGAATTCCCGTGATCCAGACGATCGTAAAATCCGGGAGCAATGTCCTCCATTATGTGCTTGGCCAACTCGTTCAGGTCGGTTATGGAGAACTTGTACCTCCCTGAGATGATAAAGTCGGTGTTGATGTTATCCCCAAAAGTGTAGGCCTTTCCTCTTACTATCATCCCTCCTATCACCTCCTGGTTCCTCAGGCTGACCCAATAGATTTGGATTCTTCATGTAGGTTATCGCGTCCTCGTAGGTAATTAATCCACTGGAATAAAGCCTCTGTATAGACTTATCCATGCTCTGCATCCCGTATTGGGCACCAGTCTGGATGAGGTTGGGTATCTGCTCTATCCTCATCTCCCTTATCACATTCCGTATAGCGGGAGTACATATCATTATCTCCATAGCCAAGACACGGCCCTGTCCGTCCTTGCGCCTTATCAATTGCTGGGAGAGAACCGCCTGCAGACAGTCCGCCAACTGCAAGCGTATCTGCTGTTGCTGGTGGGGTGGAAAGACGTCTATGATACGCTCAACGGTCTGGGCAGCGTCTACGGTGTGCAAGGTGGCCAATACCAGGTGTCCGGTCTCCGCAGCAGTGATGGCAGTGGAGATGGTCTCCAGGTCCCGCATCTCTCCCACCACTATCACATCCGGATCCTGACGCAGTACATGCCTCAAGGCGCTTGCAAACGAAAGGGTGTCCTGATGGACCTCCCTCTGCTTGACTATACTCTTCTTGTGTTTGTGCAGATACTCTATCGGATCCTCTATCGTGATGATGAGCTTGCTGAACTCCTCGTTTATGAGATTCACCATCGCAGCAAGGGTCGTGCTCTTTCCAACGCCGGTGGGACCGGTGACCAAGATCAATCCGTTTGGCCTGCGGGCAAGCTCTTGAACCACGGGAGGGATTCCCAACGAATCCCAGGAAGGTATCTCCGAGGTTACCCGACGGAACGCAGCCTCTACACTGCCCCTCTGCATGTGGACATTTACCCTGAACCTGTCGGTGTTGGGAAAGTGGAGCGAGAAGTCCAATTCCAACTCCCGTTCGAACTTCTGCTTCTGAGAATCGGTAAGGCATCCGTATATCATCCTTCTCAGCTCGTCCCTTTGTATCACGGGCATGTCCCGCATCACGGTAAGCTGACCGTGGATACGCAAAATCGGTGGCATCTGAGCAGTCAGGTGCAGGTCTGAGGCCCCTTTCTCCATACAAAGCAACAGGAGATCTACTAGATTGACTGGCATGAAACTCCCCCCTTACTAGGACTGTCCTCTCCTAGAAAACAAGGTTCCACCTACTCCCCAATTCTCTCTATCCACCTCGACGATCACCACATAGGTGCTTTCCGGCTTCTTACCAGCCACCTCGTAGAGGACATCGGATATCCCCTTAACTATGGCCTCTTTTTGTTCCTCCGTGAGTTTGCCCAACAACTTCACCTCTACATACGGCATTATCCCCTCCTAAGCTCCTCTCTCCCGCTCCATTATCCTGCGTATGTCGTTGTCGATAGAGCGGTTCACCAACACCGCCACATAGATCAGCAGAGAGAACTGCCACACATCGTTTGGCCCCACTAGCAGACCGGTGGTAGTATCCTCCCGTCTCGCCAAGTCGTTTTTGACCTTGGCAAGGGCCTCTTCTACACCCATCTCCCACACATCCAAGGTAAAGGTCTTGTTGAAGTACTTGAGGGAAGGCAGTCGAACCCCCCGCATGTACAAAAAGGCCCTTATGGAGTCGTCGCTGTAGCCTACATCCTCCTTGAAGTCGAAACCCTCAAATATGGGATAGTCTGGTGGCACGATTATAACCGGCTGCATCAGCTCTATCACGCCCTTACGCACCACCGTATCCCCTTCAGAGATATCGGACCTTGAAAGGAGCACATACGGCAGATTGGTTGGACTAAAGGTATGGAGATAATCCAACCTCTGCCGGTGTATATCAGTATGTTCCAAGGCCTTAGACCAGAGCGCTTCTATGTCCATATCCCATCACCTTCTCCTCGAAAGCCTTATGCACACCTCTATAGATTTTAACATAGATACCGGAGAGGCAATACCTTTATCTCGTATGTCAAAGGCAGTACCGTGGGAGGGAGAGGTCCGCACCACCGGCAGGCCCCAGGTCAGGTTCACCGCATCCGGATACAAGGTCTTTATCACTGGAAGGACCTGATCGTGATACATAGCAACGATCACCCTAAAGCCCATTTTAAAGACTGCATCCGCAGGAACCGGACCTCGTACCGGAATGCCTTTATCCTTCATCCGATTAACCACTGGGCCTATCGTATCCCGCTCCTCGCTACCCAATAGTCCACCCTCTCCCGCGTGGGGGTTGAGACCGCACACCCCGATCTCTCCTGGCCAGCCCATGGCCTTGCGAAACCCCTCCGCCGTCTGAACGACCTCTTTTACCCGTTCTTTGGTTATGAGGATAGGTACTTCCCTCAACGGCACATGCCTAGTGACCAGGATCACCGCAAAGTCCTCCATCACGAATATCATCTCCACAGCCTTTACCCCAAATCTCTCCTTTAACCACTCGGTGTGCCCAACGAATCCGGGGGAGATCTCGCTCATCTTTTCCTTGCTCACGGGGGCGGTGCAGATCCCCGAAACCCGCCCATCCTTTGCCAACTCTACCGCCTTTTCCAGGGCAAACAAGGTGCTTTGGGCATAGGCGCGGTCATAGGGCCCGGAATAATTAACCGTCTTCCCGGGCAGCGTGTCCAAAAACCTAACGCCCTGAAGCGAAGAATCAAGCCCTAATCTCTTCAATTGGTAATCGAAGGCGCTTTTTGCCCCGATAACCAGGATCCCCTTCCTCACCTCGGGATCCAACTGGGCCAAGGCCTTTACAGTGACCTCCGGACCGATCCCGTAGGGATCACCAAGGGTTACGGCTATCATCATCCCACCTCTTAGATTATCAACATAGCGGACCCATAGGAAAAGAACCGATATCCCTTTTCCACCGCGTGTCTATATGCCCTCAATACCAGATCCCTACCTGCAAACGCGCACACCAGCAGGAGAAGGGAACTCCTGGGCAGGTGGAAATTGGTGAACAGCATGTCCACCATCCTGAAACGGTAACCAGGATAGATGTATATGTCCGTCCATCCGGAGAAGTCTTTCACTTCTCCCTTTTCAACAAACTCCGCTACCGTCTCCAATGTTCGCACCACGGTGGTCCCGATAGCAAGTATCTTCTTACCGGATCTCCTTGCCTCCACCAATTCAGCCATCGCCTCTCTGCCGACCTCTACCCATTCCGAATGTATCCTGTATTCGCGTATGTCTTGCGTCTTTATAGGAGCGAAGGTACCGTAACCCACGTGGAGGGTTATAAAAACAACCTTCCCTGCCCTCGCCTTTAACTCCTCCAGCATCTCCGGGGTAAAATGCAAGCCCGCAGTAGGCGCTGCTATAGCCCCGTATCGCCTGGCATAAACCGTCTGGTACATCTGCCTGTCCCTGTCCTCCGGCACGCGCTTTATGTAAGGCGGTAGGGGCATCCTGCCTATCTCCTCCAAGAGTGGGATGTCCACCGGTCTCTCGAAACGAATGAGATCCGGGGGGTGGTAATAGCCACGCAATCTATCCTCGAATACTATCTCCTCACCCTCTTTCAGGCGCTGTTTCGGCTTCACCAATGCCTTCCAAACCCATCCATCTCCGTCCTCAGGATGCATCAATAAGGCATCCACCTGCCCACCACTGCGCACCTTTCTGCCCAACAACCTTGCCGGAATCACTTTGGTATCGTTGAAGACCACGACGACATCCTCGTTGATGTATTCCAACAGATCGCCTACCTTACGATCCCTAAATACCCCAGAATCCCTATCGACCACGAGCAATCTATCCTCCCTGCCCCGCAGCGGCTCGTAGGCTATTAACTCCCGGGGCAGATAATAGTCGTAGGCATCCAGATCGTAAAGATCCTTACTTCCCTGAGGTCCCATAATAAGCAGATAAAAACTCCTCCTGAACCCTAAGCATCTTCCTGCGTTTAGGAGGGGTGTCGTCTTCCCACCCCATGGCGTGGAGAAGACCGTGCAACAAACAAAACTTGAGTTCCCACTCAGGATCGGTCCCGTAAATACGGGCATTGCGGGAGATGGCCTCCCAATCTAGGAATACCTCCGCCTCTATAGGATCCAACTCAATGGGCACGGTGATCACATCCGTCGGGCCCTCCCGCCCGAAAACTGCCTGATTGATATTTCCCATCTCCTCATCCCTCACCACATACACGACGATCTCCCGATAGCCCCTTCGGTGTGCCTTCAGGAACCTCTTGGCGAGGGAAGAAAGGCCCTGAGTCAGGCCCTTTATCCCAGTGCGGTTTATCACCTTAATTGTCCCTCGGGAAGCTCTCCTCAAGTGCTGGCGTTTCTCCCGTTCTTGCCGTTTTTGGGGTTCTTACCGTTCTTGCCTTTCGGCTCGGGATAGGCCACCCTCTGGTGGTACATACTGGTGAGGATCTTGGTAAAGACCCTGGCTATGCGGTCGAGGTCTCGGAAGGTCAGATCGCACTCGTCCAACTGGCCGTCGATCACCTTGGAGTCTATCACCTTCTTGACCGTCAACTTTATCTTATCCGGGGTCGGATCAGGAAGACTTCTGACCGCAGCCTCCACCGCATCGGCGAGCAAAACGATGGCGGTCTCCTTGCTCTGGGGCTTTGGCCCAGGATAGCGGAAGTCCTCCTCCCTTATATCCTCCTTACCTTCTTCCAATGCCTTCTGATAAAAATAATAGGTTAGGCTCTTACCGTGATGCTGGGCAATAAAGTCCATTATCTGCCGTGGGAGTCTGTGCTTGCGGGCCAACTCCAATCCCTCTTTGACGTGGTTAAGCAGGATCAGTTTACTCATGGAAGGCGAGAGCTTCTCGTGGGTGTTCTGACCGTGGGGCTGATTCTCCACGAAGTACTCCGCCCGCGGGATCTTGCCGATGTCGTGGTAGTAGGCCCCCACCCGGGCCAAGAGGGAGTTTGCACCTATCTCCTCCGCTGCCGCTTCTGCAAGGTTCCCCACCACCAGGCTGTGATGGTAGGTCCCCGGGGCCTCCATCACCAACTTGCGCAAGAGCGGTTGCTGTGTATCCGCCCATTCCAAGAGGCTTATGTTAGTGATAGTACCAAACATCGCCTCGAATAGGGGTATCCCAACGAAGGTTATGGAAAAGGAGACTATCCCGTTGACCAGACTGGCTATAAGATTTGCCTTTACGATGTTTCCGCCACTAGCATACACATACAAGAGGTACAGCAGGACCATGGTCACACTCACCCCCACTCCAGCCCGGAATATGTGCTTGCGGTGGCGGACATTCTGGGACATCAAGGCCCCTACGATGGAGGACAAAAACACGATCCAGAAGTAATACAGGTTTCCGCCGAACATCTCCGCAGTCAAAAAGCTCACCAACATCGCAAACACGAAAACCAGCTCTAGATCCCGGTAGTTCAACATCACCACCATCGCAGCAGCCGGAACCGGAACATAATAAGGAGACCACCCCGAGGAGATGATAAACCTGCAGATAGGTATGTAAATTAGAAACAGCAACGACAAAGAGACGAACGAACGCATGTCGAGTCTTCGTTTACCCCTTAAGACCTTCAAGTAGATCACCGTCAAGAAGTAGAATATAGAGACCAGGGGGCTGACTTGGGCAAAAAACAGGACTGCCTCTACCAGAGAAAATACGGTAACCACCTCAATCACATAGCTGATCTTGGACCAGGTGGGATTAGGCGTTTTGACTGCCTTTTTTCTCTTGATACCGGGCATAGGCCTCAATAATCGCCTGAACCAGTTCATGGCGCACCACATCCGCTCCGGTTAGGTAAACGAACTCTATTCCCTCTATCCCCTTCAATATCTCTATGGCCTCCAACAGCCCTATGGGTTTGCCCCCTATGAGGTCACTCTGGGTCAGGTCCCCAGTAACCACTGCCTTGGAGCCGAATCCCAAGCGGGTGAGAAACATCTTCATCTGTTCAGGGGTGCAGTTCTGTGCCTCGTCGAGAATGATGAAGGCATGGTTCAAGGTCCTGCCCCGCATAAAGGCCAAAGGAGCCACCTCTATAACACCGGTCTCCACGTATTCCTCTATCTCCTCTGGGTCCATCATGTCGTAGAGGGCGTCGTAAAGGGGTCTGAGATAGGGGTTCATCTTCTCCTCTAGAGACCCGGGCAAAAAACCCAGTCTCTCCCCTGCCTCCACCGCTGGACGGGTCAGTATGATCCTCCTAACCCTGCGGGAGACCAGGGCCTCCACCGCCATGGCCATAGCCAGATAGGTCTTCCCCGTGCCTGCGGGTCCTAACGCGAATACCAGATCGTGGCTCCTGATAGCGGAGACATACCTGCGCTGACCAACCGTCTTGGGGACCACCGCAGGGACACCCCGCTTGGCCACCTTTATCTTCTCCACCCGGAAGTCGTTGTCCGTGAGGTCCTCTCTGGACTTGAAGTCCCTTATAAGGTAGATCACATCCTCCTTGCTGAGCGATTCCCCTCTGTATACCCTCTCCAGCATCCTATCCACTATCTTGTTCACCAGATCCGCATCCTCGTCTTTAATTTGGAGTATAATGTCTTGCCCCCGAATAGCAACCTGCACGCCTAAGGACTCCTCCAAGAGCTTGAGGTTCTCATCGTGTCTGCCAGAGAAGAAATAGGCCTGCTCTATGGAATCAAACCTAATCGTCCTGCGCATCTAACTCCTCTTTTTCCAAGATCGGTATCCTCAACTCCTGTCCCACATAGATGCTGTCCGGGTGCTCCAGACGATCCTTGTTGGCCTCGAATATCTTGGGCCAGAGGCTGTACTTGTGATAGAACTTGTAGGATATCTTCTGCAGGGTGTCACCCTTCTGGACCTTGTACATTATGTACTTCTGCTCGGGCTCCTGTTGGGATCCGGATTCCATCTCACTGGACTCCACAGGGTTAGACTCTAAATTTTCCATTTCACTCGTAGTTCTCGCCACACCTTCGCCTCCTGCCCCTGCAGAGGATTCTTCCAGTCTTTCTCCTTCTTCGCTCCTATATATGTACCCGTAATTCCCTTCTTCTTTGGGCTCTTCCTCGCCGGCCTCCACATCCTCTGCCTTCTGCTTACCGGTGTACTCCACCTCCAACTTCTTGGGGTTCACCAACTCCACCTCGGTCACCAAAATAGTTCGGGTCTTCTTCTCTACCGTGTAGCCTTGCCTCTCGGGACTGCCCACGAGATAGCCCTGATTACCCTCAACCACTATGTCCTTCCTGGGCATCTCCTTCTTGTAGACCCGGATTACGCAACCTGATAAGACCAACGCCAGCACCAAACCCACAAACCTATAGAGTCTCATGGCATCCCCCTGTGTTTAAACCACCACCTTTATGTGCAACTCTTCCAACTGCTTGGGACTTACTTCCGAAGGTGCACCGGTCACCATACATATCGCCCTCTGGGTCTTGGGGAAGGCAATGACCTCCCTTATACTGTCCTCCCCCGCCAGCATAGCGACCAACCGGTCCAGACCAAAGGCAATACCTGCGTGAGGAGGCGCACCGTAAGAAAACGCCTCCAACAGGAATCCAAACTTGGCCTCTATCTCCGCCTCGTCCATCTTCAGTATCTCAAAGATGCGCTTCTGGAGGTCCTGACGGTGGATACGCACCGAACCACTACCCAACTCCGCACCGTTGAGCACCAGATCGTAAGAGCGGGCCCGCACCTTTTCCAACTCCCCGCTCTCCAAGAGGGGCAGGTCATCGGGATGGACCGAGGTAAAGGGATGGTGCTCGCTCTCCCACCTGCCTTCCTCCTCGTTCCAGGTGAATAGCGGGAAGTCCACTACCCACACGAAGGCGTAATCGGTGCCGAACTCCTCCCTCAAATCCGGTTTATCGGTCCCATACTTCTCCACAACCTCCACATAACGCATTCGGGGAAAAGGCACTTCCAACTCTATCCCTTTTACCTCCCTAAATATAGCCTGCATAAGCGCCTCGCTCATAGAGAATATGTCCTCCTCGTCCACGAACGAGGCCTCTATATCTATCTGGGTAAATTCCGGTTGGCGATCTGCTCGCAGGTCCTCGTCCCTGAAGCACTTCACTATCTGAAAATACCTATCCATCCCAGCCACCATAAACAACTGCTTGAACAACTGCGGTGACTGGGGAAGGGCATAGAACTTGCCGGGGTTCACCCGGGACGGGACGAGATAGTCCCTTGCCCCCTCAGGCGTGGACTTGGTCAGGAATGGCGTTTCCAGTTCCGCGTATCCCATATCCGACAGGGCCCTGCGGGCAGACTGCATAACCTGATGGCGCAGAAGTAGGTTGTTCTTCATCCTGCTCTGTCGGATATCCAGGTACCGATACTTCAGCCTCACATCCTCTCCCGGCTCGGTATCCCCGTCTATCTCAAACGGAAGGGTCTTGGCCTCGTTGAGGACCTCTATCTCCTTGGCCAGGACCTCGATGTAGCCGGTGGCGATCTTGGGATTCTCCGTCCCCTTGGGCCGTTGATTCACTATCCCCTTTATCGCCACAACATATTCCGAGCGGATCTGCTTCGCCAGTTCGTAATCACTGCACTCCTTAGGGACGACTACCACCTGGGTAAGCCCCCAGCGGTCCCTAATGTCAAAGAATATGATCTTCCCGTGGTCGCGCCTCCGGTGGATCCAGCCCGCCAGCACGACCTCCGAGCCTATTTCAACCTTTGAAAGCTCTTCCGAGGTATGCGTCCGCTTGAGCCTCATACAACGCCCTCCTTTCGCAAAAGCGGTTCTCACCCGAGAAAGTTTATTATATCACTTATTACCGTCCCAGTCCGAGGGTAAGGTATATCAGTTGGGCCCGGGGATCTTCACCGTGAATCTTCACCGCCACATCCGCATCGGCCAACCTGTCCAGCAGGGACAATCGCCGTTTGGGATCCCTTCTAAACCGATCCTCTATACGATAACGCAGGGCACCTACCAGACCGGAGAAGGTCCAGCGATCTATCTTCAGCCTGTCAAAGAGGGAAAGGGCCCCTTCCAGATTGCCGGAGACTATCAGATCCACCAGATCGAACATGTTCTCCTCGCTTACCCTCCCAAAGGTCTTGACCGCCTTGGGGAACAACTCCGCCAGTCTGCGGGAATTCTTACCTTCGGGCTCACTTCCTCCTTCCACCACCAAACACACCCCCGAAGAGTCCAACGCAAAACGGTTTATGAGGTCCACCAATCCGTTGAACAAGGAGGACTTCAGGGAATCCACATCCCAAAGGACCACCAGCCTCTGCCCCCCAAGTCCGATGCTCCTCACCGCCTGTTGTAGGGTGTTCAAGGAGGTGATGTCTTTGCCGTAGAGGATTTCGGTCTCAACCCCCAAAAGGCCCCCTGACAGGCTGGACTTCAGGGACTCGAGGAACCTTTTCTTGTCTTCCAATCGCGGGCCGAGGAGAATGTGCAACATCACCAGAAGGTAAACACCGCATCCGCTATCCTGCGGACCAGATCGTCCACCGCAGAGCGCACCGCCACTCGCTCACTCTCCAGACGCTGATCGTAGACCTCCTGACCGTACATCCTGCGCCGGACCGTCCTGTCACCTACCTTTAAGAGGACATCTGCACCGACCTTTATCCGCCAGCGATTCACCTCATCAGAGTCGGTATAACCAAGAGGCTCGCGAGTATAGTCCACCAAGACCACCTCCACCTGGACATCCGCAGAAGGGGTGTCGGTCAATCTGAGAGTGCCGTCGGTCAGGAACCTGTCCATAAGGGCCCTGCGTATCTCTACTTCCAGATTGGGATAGTACTTTTTCAGCTCGTCGATTGAGGAGTAATCGCTGGCGATAGTTAGTTTGTTCTTCACTGGAGCCACGTAAACCGTGCGCAACGACTCATCCAATGCCCGGAAAGAATAGCCACAACCCATCAAGAAAAGGAATAGAGACAACAGGACGCCCAGCCTCATTTCCCCTCTCTCCTGATGTGGGAGACCAGTGCCTCTAACCCAAGCAGGTAACTGTCCAACCCGAACCCGCTTATCAACCCTAAGGCGGATTGAGCGGTTATGGACTTCCTGCGGAACTCCTCCCGGGCGTGGATGTTTGACAGGTGCACCTCCACCACCGGTAGGTTCACCCCTCTAATGCAGTCAAGGAGGGCAACGCTGGTGTGGGTCAGACCCGCAGGGTTTATCAATATCCCGTCCACCTCCTTACGGCGGGCGATTATCTCATCTATTATCTGCCCCTCGTGGTTGGACTGAAAGACTATCAACTCCACCCCCAACTCCTCTGCCTTGCGAATCAAGGCGGAGTTGATGTCCTCAAGGCTGACGGTCCCATAGACGTCGCGCTCCCGCTCCCCTAAGAGGGAGAGATTCGGACCGTGTACCACCAGTATCTTTATGCCCATAACCCCTTTATTTTAACAACCTTTCCGGATATTTTCTACGCAGATATTCCTCCACCGCATCCTGCCAATCCCTCATCTCCACCACCGACCTTATCTTCGTGTTGTCCAGCGCAGAATAGGCCGGTCGGGGCGCCGGGCGGGGAAAATCCTTGGTGCCCACCGGGAGGAGTTTCCCCTGCCAACCAATGGTATCTAAGACGAATCGGGCCAGCCCGTACCAGGACACTGCCCCGGAATTCGTGCAGTGATATATACCGTAATCGGACATCCCCTCTCTCAAAAACCTCTCTATCGCCCGGGCAACATCTGAACAACTGGTGGGTGAGGTGATCTGATCGTCAACGACCTTCAACACATCCCTGTCTTGAGAAAGGGAGATTATCGTATCTATAAAATTGGCACCCTTGCCCCTCGGGCCCTTTACCCCATACAACCCAGCGCACCTGAATACGAATACCTTATCTCCGCTTGAGAGGGCGTTGACCTCGCCCTCCAGTTTGCTCGCCCCGTAAACGTTTAGCGGGGCGGGGGTATCGGCCTCGCGATAGGGCCTGGCGGTGTGCCCGGAGAAGACGTAATCGGTGCTGATGTGTATCAGGACAACCCCTGCCTCAGCACAGGCCCGGGACAACTGCCCGGGAAAATCCGCGTTTATCCGGAAAACCGCATCCCGCAGGTCCGGATCCTGGGCCTTATCCACGTCGGTGAAGGCTATGCAGTTTACCACCGCACTTACCTCTCGGAGATATCCGATTAAGGCGTCCCTGCCATCGCCGGTGAGCACATCCAGTTCGGGATAGTCCATCCCCACCACGGAGTAGCCCCGGGAAGAGAGGTATTCCTCTACTTCGAACCCCAACTGCCCCTTATTTCCCAAAACGAGGACCTTACTTATCTCTTCCTGCACGCCCCAACCTCTCCACAAACCACTCCACCGTCTTCCTCAGACCTTGGGCAAAGTCGGTGGACGGGCTCCATCCCAGATCCCTCTTTATCTTGCTTATGTCCATCGCGTAGCGCCAGTCGTGACCCGGGCGGTCCTGAACGAAGGTCAACTGCTCCGCATAGGACCTGCCATCCTCCCGCGGGGCGAGATCGTCCAGTATACTGCAGATCTCCCGGGCCACGTCTATATTCCTCCTCTCGTTCTCCCCACCTATGTTGTAGGTGCTTCCCGCGGGCGCCTTGTGGAAGACCAGATCTATCGCCTCACAGTGGTCCTCCACGTACAACCAGTCCCGCACATTCTCCCCCCGCCCATAAATGGGTATAGCTTGGCCGGAGAGGGCAGTGCGGATTACCGTAGGGATAAACTTCTCCAGGTGCTGACGGGGACCGTAGTTGTTGGAACAGTTGGTTATCACCACGTTCATCCCGTAGGTGTGGTGATAACTGCGAACCAGCATGTCGCTACCCGCCTTGGATGCGCTGTAAGGGGAGTTCGGGGCATAGGGCGTATCCTCCCGGAACTTGCCCTCGTCTCCCAGACTGCCGTAGACCTCGTCAGTAGATATGTGGTGAAACCGGCACCCTTCGTATCCCGGTCGCACCTTGAACGGTCCTTCCATCCAGTACCTGTAGGCAGAATCCAATAGGACGTAGGTGCCCAAGACATTCGTGCGGACGAATATCCCCGGGTTGGCTATGGAGTTGTCCACGTGGGACTCGGCTGCGAAGTGGATCACCCCCCGGATGTCGTAGTTTTGAAAAAGGGAGTTCACCAGTTCCGCATCGGTGACGTCGCCCTTTACGAATATGTGCCTGGGATCGGAGAGGACACCCTCTAGGTTATCTAACGACCCCGCATAGGTGAGCAGGTCCAGATTCACCACCCGGACATCAGGATGGGCGTTGAGAAAGTAGTGCACGAAATTGCTCCCGATAAACCCCGCACCACCGGTGATGAGTATCGTATTCAATCGAACACCTCCGCATCTTTCAGAGTGGGCAATGCTTTATCTTTGGCAGAGATTATCAGTTTGGCCCTCTCTACGGGCCAGTCTATGCCTATCTGGGGATCGTCGAACCTCACTCCCCTGTCGTGCTCGCGGGAATAGTAGTTGTCCACCTTGTATTGGACTATGGCAAACTCGCTCAACACCACGAACCCGTGGGCAAATCCCCGGGGTATAAACAGTTGCCGTTTGTTCTCTCCACTCAACTCCACGCCAAACCATCGGCCAAAGTTCGGGCTGGACCTGCGCAGGTCCACTGCAACGTCCCATATCCTGCCCTCCACCACCCGCACCAACTTGGCCTGCTCAAAGGGGGGAAGTTGATAATGAAGCCCGCGCAACACGCCGCATACCGAGCGGGACTCGTTGTCCTGCAGGAACTCACCAGAGAATCCTACAATGTTTTTTTTATCAAACCACTCCTTGCGAAAGGACTCGAAGAAGTATCCCCTCTCGTCGCGAAACACATCAACCTCAACGATAAACAGACCCTCCAAAGGGGCAGGGACGATCCTCACCGCTCTGCCTCCTCCAAGACATCCAACAGGTACTTGCCGTAACGGCTCTTCATCAATGGCTCGGCCAACCTGCGCAACTGCTTCCCGTCTATAAATCCCTTGAGAAAGGCTATCTCCTCCGGGCAGGCGATCTTTAGACCCTGCCTCCTCTCTATCACCTCTATGAACTTACCCGCCTCCAGGAGACTCTCAAAGGTCCCGGTATCCAGCCAGGCATATCCCCGCCCCAATAGTTCCACATCCAGAAGTCCCCTCTCAAGATACACCTGATTCACGTCGGATATCTCCAGCTCCCCCCGGGCGGAAGGCCTTATCTGGGATGCGACCTCCGGGGCATCTGAGGGATAAAGATAGAGACCCACTACCGCCCAGTGGGAGATTGCCTCCTTGGGCTTCTCCACTATCCTCTGGGGACGCATATCATCATCCAAGACGACCACCCCATAGGCGCTGGGATCCTTCACGTAATATCCGAATATCACCGCCCGACCATCCTCTTCCACCCTGCGCCTTGCCCTCGTCAACACTTCGGTCAGGCCGTGGCCATAGAGCACATTGTCCCCCAAGATCAGCGCCACCGACGAACCGGTGAGGAAGTCCTCTCCTATCGTTAGGGCCTGGGCTATACCCTTGGGCTCATCCTGCACCGCATACTCAAACCGCATCCCCCACTGAGAGCCGTCCCCCAACAAGTCCTCGAACCTGGAGATGTCCCTTGGCGTAGATATGATGAGGACCTCACGAATCCCCGCCAGCATCAATACCGAAAGGGGGTAATAGATCATCGGCTTATCGTATATAGGGAGCAATTGCTTCACTATAGTCCGGGTCAAGGGGTAGAGCCGAGAGCCGCTGCCTCCCGCCAATACTATGCCCTTCATATCCTGCTATCTCCTTTTTAGTCCCATATAGGCTCTATTCTAATCCTGCCCTTGCGATCTATCAACAGGACAAAAGGGTCCTCCAGAAAATACCCCGTATCCCTGCTGGGCAGACCGGTAGAAAATACGGTATAGAGTCTTCCCGAGAAGAATCTGCTCTCATCTTGGGCCCGCTCCGCAGAGCGGGGTTGATGGCCCCGGATAAGGGCCTTGACGCCCAAATCCTCACAGAACCTCTCCACCGCTCCCTTCGGATATAACCAACCTGCACCCCGGGGATTGGGGCGCCAATCCGCATAGGCGGAGGGATCGCTCCAGAGCATATCCTCCACCACCTCCGGGGAAAGGAGGGCGGAAAGGTCGTATCTTTCCAGCCTCGGGATACCGCCGTGGACGAAAAAGTACCTTCCCTCCCAGATGGCAAAGATATCCAGGAGATCAAACCACCTCTGGCAAAGACCATAGATCTGGGAAGGTACGGAATCCCGAAAGCCGTAATAGGTGTTGACCTGACTATCCTCGTGATTGCCCCTAAGCAGGATAACCCTGTCGGGATACTCCAACTTCAAACGGGCCACATAGACCACCACATCCAACTGGCGCCTGCCCCGATCCACGTAATCGCCCAAGAATATCAGTCCCTCGTCCCTGCTCCACCTACGGCTTACCAGCCTTTCTAACGATTCAAGATCCCCGTGCAGATCCCCTACTACCACTGCCCCTTGCCAGTCGTCGGGCACCACGCAGTAGCACACCTCCCGGTCCCAGCGGTGCATCCTTGACCGCGCTTGGGAATAGATGTCCAAAACGTCCTCCAGGACTTCAACCACGCTCACGGCCAATATCCCTTCACAAATATACCGTCCTCCCTGTAGACCTCCTCTACCACCTTACCCGAAGATCGAATGTGGGCAAGACGACCTGCATCGGTGTAGGGGATAAGTTCCTCCCGATAAGGCAGGCTCGGCTCTATCTTTTCGGTTATCGCCTTGAGAAGTTCCTGGATACCGATCCCTTTTAGCGCCGAGATCACCACCGGAGATGGCACCACCACGGTTATCTCCCTTATAAGGGACTCCGGGGCGATGTCCACCTTGTTCACCGCGGTCACGATAGGCTTGCCCTTGGCCCCTATCTCGTCCAACACCCCGAAGACCGCTCTGTACTTGCGCCTCCAATCGGGATCCGAGCCGTCCAGAACGAACACCAGCACATCCGACTCCACTACCTCCTCCAAGGTGGCCTTAAAGGCCTCTATCAAACCGTGGGGAAGGCGATCTATAAAACCCACCGTATCCGAGACCACCGCAGGCCTGCCGTCTGCAAGTTTTATCCTGCGCAAAAGCGGATCCAAGGTCGTGAACAACTCCTCCGAGACCCTTTGTCCCGCACCGGTAAGGGCATTCAAGAGGGTGGACTTGCCTGCACTGGTGTATCCAACCAGGCTTATCTGGGGGATTCCAACCCGCTTCCGGGAGTGTCGGGACCTGCCCCGGTGTTCCCTGTACTCCTTCAGGGCCCTGCGCAGACGGGCAATACGGTCGCTGATTCGCCTCCTGTCCACCTCCAGTTTCGTCTCACCCGGACCGCGCGTACCGATCCCGCCACCCAATCGGGAGAGCATAATCCCCTTACCCGTCAGTCGGGGCAGGAGGTACTCCAATTGGGCCAACTCCACCTGCATCTTCCCCTCTAGGGACCTAGCGTGGCGGGCGAATATGTCCAATATCAACTGGGTGTAGTCCACCGTCTTCACTCCCAAGATGTCCTCTATGTTCCTCTGCTGACTCGCCTTGAGGTTAACCCCGAAGATAACCACATCCGGCTCCAGCACCTCAACCTCCCGTTTCAGCTCCTCCAACTTGCCGGTGGTCAGATAATAAGCGGGATTTATCCGGCGGATCTCCAAGACCATCTCCGAGATCACCTCCGCACCTGCGGTGCGGGAGAGGAGGTTTATCTCCCTACGGAACACATCCGCCAACCTGCGATCTTTGGGAGATACCACCGTCACCGTAATCGCCCGCTCCATTTGCGCACCTCCGAAAGAGGATCAATCACGGGGCCCAGATCTTTTCTTTTCCACCTGACTAGACGAGCCAACGGGTAAACAGGGGTGAATTACAATCGTTCCCATCTAAAGGCGGAGAGGTTTCTCTCCTGGCTGTTTATATTGATACCGACGAGGTATATATCCTTGTCCTGACCCTCGTACCTCTTGTAGTACTGCCTCTCCTTTATCTGCTTCAGCGGGGATTCACTGGAATCCACCTTGATCTCAAAGATGTAGATCTTATCGTCCAGCATCACCACAACATCCGCCCTGCCTTTGCTTGTTACATCTTCTCCTATTATCCTATCCGCCGCTCTCTGCAAATAGGCATATACCACCGATATGTAGTATCCCTCATTCTTCCCAATCTCGTTGCGGATGTGGTAATGATACGGGATAGAGGCAAACAAAGATTCCAGTTCCTTGCCTAAGGCCTCCACTTCTCCCGACCTCAAGATCCTGTGGATATTCCTGCGGGCTCGATCGTTTATCCTCTGGGTCAGATACTCTATCAATATCTTCGACAACGCCCTGCTCACCTCTTTGTTTGGCAGCCTTAGGAGGTATTGTATGTCCTCTTCTTCAGTTATTATCTCCTTATCTATGGTCAGATATCCGGTCTGAAACAGGAACACTTCCGGGCGTATGTTCTCTATGTCGAAACTGTCTAAGACTATCTTCTCTACCGTCAACCCGGATAACTCGGGCAGGTAAAAGTTGCCCTTGTCTATCACATCTACCAGAAACTTCGGCGTGCCACTGGTAAACCAGTAGGTATCAAAGACAAACCGCCCCCGCCCAATCCCATCGTCTATGAACAACAGTAAATCGAACGGATTGTATACGGGGCCCCCTAAAAAGTTGTACCCGTTGTACCACTCCTTGACCTCTTCTAAATCTACTCCATTTTCCCTGAGAAACTCTCCGAAATGCTCCTCTAACTCCGCCTGCGTTATACCCAGCATGTTCCCAAAGGCAGGATAAAGGCTGATGTCCTTGAGGTTGTTCAGTCCGGAGAATATACCCGCCCTTGAAAACTTGCTTACCCCGGTGAGAAACGCAAACCGAACATACGCATCCATATCCTTTATAATCGAATACAGCCCCCGCAGGATGTTCCGGTTCTCCAACGCCACCTCCATCTGGTCTATGTTGTCGAGGATTGCCTTGTCGTATTCGTCTATCAGTATTACGACTTTTTGGCCGTATTTCCTATAGGCCACTCTTATCAATTCATCAAAACAGTTAGAATAGTTACTGGTCTCCTTGCACTCCACTCCTAATTCTCTTTGATTATTCTCCAATAAACGCCATATCCTCTCCTTCAACTCCTCCGGACTCCTCATCTCTCCGGAAAAGGAAAGGTGTATCACCGGATGTTTGGGAAAGTCGTATTTGTCGTAGATGTATAAACCTCTGAATAGGTCTTTTTCTCCTTGGAATAGGTACTTTAATGTGGAAACGAGCAGGCTCTTACCAAACCTGCGCGGACGGGAGAGAAAGTAATACTTGCCTCCGGTGATTAACTTGTGAATCGGGCGGGTCTTGTCTATGTAAAGGTAATCACCTTCCCGTATCTCCTTAAAATCCTGTACCCCTATGGGCAACTTCTTTATCTTTGCCATGTCAGGACATTATAGGGTCGTGAGACGGATTCTTCCAGCAAGATTTCGTCTCACTAGGAAGAGATCTTATCCAGGATCTCTTCGGGGATGTCGAAGTTCGAATACACATTCTCAATGTCGTCGTGCTCTTCCAGCGCCTCCATGAGGTTGAGGATCTGCCTGGCCACATTCTCGTCCTCTATTCTCACGGTCGTGGAGGGGAGCATGGTGATGTCCGCGGATTGATACTCGATGCCAGCATCCTCCAAGGCCTGGCGTACGGTCTCCAGTTGGGACGGTTCACAGTAGACCTCGTAGGTGCTACCCTCGGTCTTCACATCTTCTGCCCCTGCCTCTAGGACCACCTCTAATAGCCTGTCCTCATCTACCTTATCCTTATCCACGACGATTATCCCCTTTTTAGAAAACTGCCAGGCTACACTGCCTGCCCCAGCCATGTTCCCGCCCCGCTTGGAGAATATGTGCCTTATCTCGGCGACGGTGCGATTCTTGTTGTCGGTGTAGGCGTGTATTAGTATAGCCACACCCCCCGGTCCATAGCCCTCGTAGACGACCGACTCGTAAGTTACGCCCGGCAATTCCCCAGTCCCCTTCTTGATGGCCCGCTCTATGTTGTCTGCAGGCATGTTAGCAGCCTTGGCCTTTTCTATAGCCCGGCGCAGGCGAGGATTGAGCTCAGGATCTCCCCCACCATCCCTCGCAGCTACGGTTATGTCTTTGATAAGTTTAGTGAAGAGCTTTCCCCTCTTGGCGTCTTTCGCTGCCTTCTTGTGCCTTATACTGTGCCACTTGGAATGCCCGGACATAGACCTACCTCCCTGCGGATATCTTATTCCTTCTCAACCTCGTTATCGTCTCCACTATCATGTAGACCGCCAAGAAAAAGAGGGCCAAGGCAATACCCCACAGCAGATAATCACTCTCCCAATATTCGACGGACTTCAAATATAAGGCAAAGAGGATGGTTATCGCCATTCCACTGGAAGTCAAGAGGGCAAAGGACCTACCCTGAAGCCTCGCGCTCAAGAAAACGCCTATCAGCATCAAGACCATAACCGCTATAAGCTGATTGGCAGACCCAAACAACGGCCAGACCGCCTTCCAGTGCCCGGAGAGGGCAAGTCCCAAAGCAGGCAAGACTACCAATGCGGAGGAGACATACCTATTTCTTATCCCCGTCAGCTCTTCCACTACGTACCTTGCGATACGAGTAGCGGTGTCCAATGTGGTGAGGACGAATGCGTTGAGCATGATTATCCCAAAGACCCTCCCCCAAGGCCCCAATATGGGAGTGGTCAGCTTGCCAAACCCCATAGAAAAGGCGGTAATAGGCCCTCCTGACTTCAACACTGCTCCGAGCTCCTGATAGGAAGCAAATCCAGTGATTATCGCCAAGGTGGATAGCAGGGCCAGGGCCCCTTCCGCGACCATGGCATTGTAGGCCACCAATCGGGCGTGACTTTCTTTGGCTATCTGGCGTACGGTCGTTCCGCTGGAGATAAGGGAATGGAAACCAGAGATGGCCCCACAAGCGACTATCACGAACAGCATTGGCCAAAAATCAAAGGGATGGCGTCCGTGATATTGGGCAAGATGTACGCTAGGGCGAGAGACGAATACGCCTATGTAGCCAACGATCAACCCAAAAAACAACAAGTAGGAGGAAAGGTAATCCCTAGGCTGTAACAGGAGGTGCACCGGTGTTATAGAGGCAAGAAAGGAGTAGGCCATGAGCAGGATAATCCACAGACCCAGTGCATCCTTCCCCCCTATGGATATGGGAAGGTATTGACCCAGGGCGAGCAATACCGACAGCAATCCAAGCCCCAATACCGTGCTCACCAGCAGGTTCCACTTCCTCAGGTTCAACACATAACCTACCAGGATGGCTATAGGGATCAACCCCAGGGAAGGCAACACTATCTCTGGCCCCTGCACAAAGGTCTTTGCGGTTACCGATCCAAAGACCGCCACTACCAACACCAGGGCCAGATAGAGAAAGACGGAAAAGATCAGGCGGGCCCTCCGAGACAACAACCGCTCCGCGATGTACCCCACCGACATCCCTCCAAAGCGCAGGGACATCATAAGGGCCCCGAAGTCGTGGAAACCGCCCACGAAGGTCGAGCCCAAGACGACCCACCAGTATACCGGTGCCCACCCCCAGATGCTTATCGCCAACACTGGCCCAATAATAGGGGCTGCGCCGGCTATCGAGGCGAAGTGATGACCAAACAGGACCGGCCAACGGGCAGGCACCCTGTCCACCCCGTCACTCTCCTTCACTGCTGGGGTAAGACGATCATCGTCTACCCCGAATACCCGCTCCAGCCAGCGGGAATAGATGCCCATACCGATCCCGAAGATAACGAAGGCCACCAAGACCAATCCCAGGATCATACCCTCACCCCTTTCAAGAACAGGTTAAACAGCTCCGGCCCCGATCCTACAAATATTCCAGTGGAGGTACAGGCATTCTCGTCGTAGCCAGAGACCCCGGCAGGGGATATGCCTTCGCCCCACAGGAGAAAACCCACCGGATCTGAGGTATGGGTCCTCACCCGCAAGGGCGTGGGATGATCGGGAGAGATGAGGATCCGCCCTCCCCGGGAGGCAAAGTATTGGTAGATGGGCCCTACGACCATGGCATCGAAACGCTCAAGGGCCCTCACCTTCTCCTCAATGTGTCCGTTATGGCCCGCCTCGTCTGTCGCCTCAACGTGCACCATCACGAAGTCGTGATCCTCCAAGACCTTTATAGCGTGTTCCGCCTTTCCCCGATAATTGGTATCGTAATAACCGGTAGCCCCCGGCACCTCAACCACCGTAAGGCCTACCTTCCTCCCCAACCCCTTCAACAGATCCACGGCAGAGATGATTGCCCCCTTGAGACCATACCTTTCTTCAAACGAAGGCATCTCCCTACCAACGCCCTGTCCCCACAGCCATATCATGTTGGCAGGGTTTTCACCCAGGTCCACGCGCACCTTGTTGACATCGCTCTTGGAGAGGACATCGACCGAGGCCTCCATAAGCCCGCGTACCAAACGCACCGCCTCTGCGTCATCCCCTTGGGGCAGATACCGCTCTATCTCTTCCCCCATTATGTTGTGGGGAGGGGTGCACTTAAGGGACAAAAAAGCCTGAGGCGAATCGGTAGTGATCACCAAGAGGTTGCGGTAACTGGTGCCAGCGTAGAACCTAATCTTATCCGAACCAAGGGCATTGTTCAGATCGTCTATCAGATATTCCGCCTCTTGGGTACTGATGTGGCCCGCACTGTAGTCCACCATCTTCCCCTCGTAAACGGTGACCAGGTTGCACCGAAAGGCCACCTGATTGGAGGCGATGTCCACCCCTATGTTTGCTGCCTCCAAAGGGGCCCTGCCCGAGTAGAACTCTTCGGGGGGATATCCCAATAGGCTCATGTTGGCCACATCGCTGGCAGGAGAAAATCCGTCAGGCACAGTCTTCACCAAGCCGACGACCCCTTCCTTAGCCATGCGATCCATAAATGGGGTCTGTGCCACCTCCAGAGGGGTCTTGCCCCCCAAGGCGTCCAGAGGCAGATCCCAAGCACCATCGGGTACCAATAACACGAACTTTTCCGACATGACTACCACTAAAAAATCGGGGCGAGAGGATTCGAACCTCCGGCCTCTGCGTCCCGAACGCAGCGCTCTAAACCAAGCTGAGCTACGCCCCGATTATTCCATTTTACTCGTCAATGATGGTAAAGTTCAACACCATCGACAGTGATCTCGGGGGGCACCATGGTGAATATCTCCCGAGCTATCTTGGGATACCTGGCTATGAACCGGAGCTCGTCCTCGGTAAGGGGCTTCTGGTTGTGCACGTTGGCATAGCGCACAAGCTCCAGGATCTCCTGGGCCTGCTTTTCGTCCTTAAACTTTATCTCCAACCTCTCGTATACATTGCGGAATCCCTTTATACCGCTGTACTCCCCAACGGTGATCTGACGACCGGTCTCTATTATCTCAGGGGTACCCCTACCCAGCTCCTCGTAGTCGTACAGCTCGTAGTTCCTGCGGTCCTTCAAGGCACCGTCAGCGTGTATGCCAGATTCGTGGGCAAAGGCATTCTCTCCCACACCAGGTTGATTTATAGGTATAGGTATACCAAAAGCATAAGAGGCATACTTGCAGATCCTCCAGGCCATGCTGAGGTTTATGTTCTCGTCCAAAGGATACTTACCACCAATCTGACTGCTGTACTTCAAGGCCAAGATAGTGGAAACCAGATCCGCATTACCGGCCCTCTCACCGATCCCATTCACAGTGGTATTGACATAGGCATCAACGCCCGCATCTATCGCTGCTTTAGCACCGGATACGGTATTGGCCACCACCATACCAAGGTCGTTGTGGCAGTGGATCTCCACTGGCAGTTTCACCTTCTTGGCCAACTCGTAGACCCGCTCGTATATGCTGAAAGGAGAGTCGTAACCCAAGGTATCGCAGTAGCGGATCCTGTCCGCACCCGCCTCCTTTGCAGCCATAGCAAACTCTATCAGGTAGTTCAGATCGGTACGGGAGGCATCCTCGGCGTTCACCCCAAGGGCCTTTATCCCCATCTCCTTGGCAGCCTTCACCGCATCCACCATCGTCTTAATAACCTTATCCCTATCGAGCTTGCCCTGGAACTTGTAGACGATCATCTGATCAGAGGTGGATATAGAGAGATTCACATACTCGAGATCCGGTACATACCGCTTGGCCACCTCCACATCCTTCCTTATCGCCCGGATCCATCCGGACAGGCGCATGTCCGAGATCACGCCCATCTTGGCCAACTTTAGATTGGCGTTGAGGTAATTCCTCTCGTGATGGGTAAAAGGGAACCCGAACTCGCTCTGCCATATCCCCATCTCGTCCAGATAGAGATTGATCATCGTCTTCTGGAGCTTGGACAGACAGATACGCGAGGTCTGCACGCCATCACGATTGGTCACGTCGATGATTCGGATAACGTTCTTCTTGGCCTTTTCTTTGGCCTGACTCTGCTGTTTCTCTTTATTCCCCATGCTCTCTACCTCCTTATCGCTTTACATTTAACTTGTTCACTGCATTCACGTAGGCCTTCACGCTGGCCTCCACTATGTCTGTACTGGAACCGTGGCTGTTTATCACCTGTCCCTCACCGAAGTCCACAGTGATGCTGGCCTCCCCCATGGCGTCCTTTCCCGAAGTCACCGCCTGTATATTGTAACTCAAGAGCCTACCCGGACGACCGGTGATCTTATCTATCGCCTTATAACAGGCATCCACCGGACCATCCCCTTGGGCGGTCTCGCTGTAAACAGTATCGCCAAACTTCAGGTACACCCGAGCAGTCGGGAGCCCATCCTTTGGGATGGTCACTTCTATACCCTCCAACTGCCACTTCTCCACGTCTACCCGCATAGTGGATTCCACCAAGGCGATGAGGTCCTCGTCAAAGACCTCCTTTTTCCTGTCCGCCAGGCGCTTAAACTCCTCAAAGATCCTGTCCAGCTCCTCCTTGGACAGGTCGAAACCGAGCTGGTGCAGACGCTCAGCCAGGGCATGACGACCCGAGTGCTTGCCCAAGACCAGCTCGTTTTTGTCCAGACCGATGTCCTCTGGGGACATTATCTCGTAGGTCTGACGATACTTTAACACCCCATCCTGGTGGATCCCTGACTCGTGCCTAAAGGCATTCTTGCCCACTATCGCCTTGTTAGGAGCCACTACAAAGCCGGTAAGCCTACTTACGAGCCTACTCGCCCGGATGATCTCCCGGGTATTTATGGATGTCTCCACGCCGAAGTAGTCCTTCCGGACCTTAAGGGCCATCACTATCTCTTCCATAGCAGCGTTCCCCGCCCGCTCACCAATACCGTTGACGGTGCACTCCACCTGCCTTGCACCCGCCTTTACCGCGGACAAGGAATTGGCTACCGCCAATCCCAAGTCGTTGTGGCAGTGCACGGATATCACCGCCTTGTTGATATTAGGCACGTTGTTGAGGATGTCCTTTATCAACTGCCCAAACTCCTCAGGGATAGCGTATCCCACAGTGTCGGGTATATTGATCGTGGTAGCCCCTGCGGAGATCACTGCCTCTATTATCCTGTACAAGAAGTCCCTTTCACTACGAGAAGCATCCTCCGGAGAGAACTGGATGTCGTCAAAGAATTGGCGGGCATACTTCACCGCCTCCACCGCTATCTCCAGGACCTCCTCCGGTCTCTTCTTTAGCTTAAACTCCATGTGAATAGGAGAAGTAGCAATAAAGAGGTGTATCCTCTTGCGCTCCGCAGGCTCCAAGGCGGAACTGGCAGAATCGATGTCCTTCTTCACACAGCGAGACAGCCCACAAACCGTGACTCCCTTCACCTCTTTAGCTACCAGATTGACCGCTTTAAAGTCCTCCGGGGAAGAGACCGGAAAGCCTGCCTCTATCACATCCACCCCCAAGCGCACCAGCTGGTGGGCGATCTCCAACTTGCCCTGCGAATCCAGTGCAGCCCCGGGAGCCTGTTCTCCATCCCGGAGGGTAGTGTCGAATATCATTACCCTATCTGCCACCATCTACACCACTCCCTTCCTCTTTAAAATTTAGGTATTATACAACCAAAATAGAGATCAGGGGAAGGCCTATTTTCCTCAGATTATAAGACAGATTCTTTCAGAAAGATTTTTGTCTCATTGGGGGGCTAGTAAGCGCCCTTGGCAGAAAGAACCACCCAAACGGTCTTTGCCAGGATCATAAAGTCAAGCCAAGGGGACCAATTGAGCACATACCACACGTCGGTCTCTATCCTGAACCGGTAATCCGTATCACTCCTGCCTGAGACCTGCCACAACCCAGTGATGCCGGGGCGGACCATCAGATAATACTGGGCATCTTCCCCGTAGAACCTATCTATCTCCTCCTTAGTGACCGGTCTTGGGCCCACCAAAGACATATCCCCCTTTAGCACATTGAACAACTGCGGGAGCTCATCTAACGAGGTGCGCCTTAAAAACTTCCCCAACGGCGTAATCCTAGGATCATCGCTCAACTTCCTGTTCTCCTCCCACTCCCTTGCCTTCTCAGGGTCATTTTTCAGTATCTCATTCAATCTCTTATCCGCATCCTTGTACATCGTCCTGAACTTGTAAACAAAGAAGGGCCTGCCTTTATAACCAATCCTCCTCTGGAGGTATATTATCGGTCCTTCAGAGGTAACCTTTACTAACAGGGCGACGATCAGCAGAAGCGGAGAAAGTATTACTATCCCCAGCGAAGACAAAACCACATCCATCGCGCGCTTTAAAAACCTATTCCGAGAGTAAAGCAGATTATTCCGCAAGTGGACCAGAAGTATGTTGTCCATAAACGGAGGGATTATCTCCGCATTCAAGAGGGAAATACCCTTTACCCCCGGCATAAACAATACCTTGCGCGAGGAAAGGTGTATCTGATTGACGAGGTCTATGACATCCTCCCCGGGCAGATCGGGCAGGGCCACCATAATCGTCCCCGCATCCACTGCCCGGGCAATCCGCTTAAACCGCTTTACCCCTATAAAAGCCTTAAACCTGCGTCCCGCCACATCCACATACTTACCCGGCACTTTATCGTCCACGAAACCCACTATGTTGTAACCCATCCCCTGCTCCTTCAAAATATACGAGGCACCGGACAAAGCCACATTATTAATCCCCAAAATGAGTAGATTATCCCTGTATATACCCAACCTGCTTAAAAGAAGTCTCGTCAAATAGCGCACCACAGGAGATATCACCAACAGTGCAAAGAACCACAACAGCAAGAAAAGCCGCGATATATCGTATATCTTGAAGGCAGAGGTAAAGGCCAGAAACAATATCTCCGCCAAGAAAAGATCCTCAACCGTATACTTTACCTCCACCCAGAAAGGCACACGCTTAACATAGACACCCCGGTAGAGGTCTACCAGAATCACAAATAGAAAATACAAAAACGGCAGGAAATGTATGCGAGAATAATCCACCTGCCACGGCTTCACCAACCCACGCAACAACAAAGCCACCCAAAAGGCAATAATTACACTAAGAAACGTGGAAAAAACTAAAGAAGCAAAGAATATTAATTTGTTTAGTATGACACGCATGGAAAATTATTAACGAGTGCTATTCCCACCACAACACATTCATGGTTAACCTTTTTACTAAACAAGCAGGTATTTTATCATAGTTATATCCAAGATTATATCCAATCCATTTCATTAATACCCTAAGTATACATTCTGGTAATAAAAAATAGGTTTTTCTGTTAAGCAAAAATCTAATTTCGGATAGCACATATCTAAATCCTTCTCCTTCCGGCTTACCAAATTCACGTAAAATCCAATTTTCACACCTATGAAATACACCTATGTCAAAATACCTTTTAAATTCCTGCCAAACGGTATAGGAATGGGAATGGTAAACTCTGGCCTCTGACGTGTATGCAACCTTATAACCTAATTTCAATATCTTTGCTCCGGCATAAGTATCCTCTCCTAAAATAAGTCCCGATTTAAACCAACCTATTTGCTCTAATACCGTTCTTCTATAGGCAGCGAAGCTATTAGACAAAAAAACCGTCTTTATGCCATAATCTACCTTATCCTTATACTCCCTTATATAAGAGATTTCCGGATAGTTAAAGTACCTCAAATGCTTCCCAAATAAATTCGTATCTTCATACGGAACCTGCCTTCCAAAAACAGCCCCAATTTTTGCATCTTCGTAGAATGGTCTAACTATATTTTCTATAGCATAACTATCGCAAGGCAAAGCATCTTGCGTTAAGTAAACTAAGATTCTTCCTTTCGCTAATTTCCCTGCTAAAGTCCTTGTACCTCCATGATCAAATTCTCCTCTAGGGATCGATATTACCCTTGCACCAAATGATTTAGCTATGTTTACAGTACCATCGATTGAGGAAGAATCTATTACTATAATTTCTTTACGTTCTATAGTCTGTTTATTTAACAAATCCAGCAATTCCCTGATATGCTTCGAAGCATTGTATGTTGGGATTATAAGGCTAATATGTAATGATCTATCGTCGGCAGATTTCACGAGCCCCTCTTCAGCTTCTAATTTCCCATTCTTTTCCATTCCCTAAGCTATTTCTTAATGAGAAGGCAACTTTATCATTGTAGAATTTTCATCTCAAACAGCTTCTTGATCACATCTTGCGGGGTGATCAAATCCATACAGTAATTGCGATCCATTTTACATTTGTGTACATTGCACGGCTGACACTCAAGCAATTTATGAAAAACAAAAGCAGTGTTAGGATATATGGGGCTATAATGTTTGGGATCCGTTGCTCCAAATATTACCAAATGCGGTATACCTAAAGCGGAAGCTACATGAGAGAATCCACTATCTACAGTAACTACAACAGAAGAGTCTAAAATTTCAAAAACAGTATCTAGAAGCGGTTTGCTCACAAAAAAAACATTTCTCAACCCACCACACATTTTTTTTATAGGATCTAATTCAATAGGAAGGCCTACAAATCTAATTGCGAGTTCAGGCTTTATCTTTAGCAATTCCCTACACAATTCAAAATAATATTTATCATTCCACTTCTTAAGTGCTTTAGAGGCTCCCGGATGTATAGTTACAATACACTTCCTATCCACATGAGGAACTTTAAAAATATTTTTAATGTCGACCTCGACATCCCAATCTATTAACCCCGCTAATTTCGCAAAAACAATTTCCCGTTTCATTAAAGGTAATGACTTATCGATAGGAATTCTTTTATCATAGAGAAACGAATTTTTATCTTTCCAACTTCCAATAACGAATATGTTTTTATTAAAAAATTTCAACATCTTCAAAAGTAGAGGAATTTTCCAACTCGTGAGATGATCTTGTGCATGAGGAGAAACTAACACAACATCCGGTCTGACACCTATTAAGTTTTTCAAGAATTTTAAGTGGAATCTTAAGTTACTCCTAAAGGAAAAAAGGGAAAACTCTAAAAACTTAACTCTAGGGACTTCGACATCGACTAAAGGTAAAAGCTCTTTATTCCTTTTGCTAATGAGAACGACTAGTTCATAATTAGGTGCTTTAGACAAATACCGAATAAGGGGCAAAGCAGACACAAAGTCTCCCAAGCCATAATAGAAACCCATCAAAATCTTCTTACGGGACTCCATATCTCTTTCCTTAGATATTTAAACGATTCTCTATTTTCCCCGACCAACACAGATTAGCCCAAAAGCAGAAAAGTTAATCTTTGATAAGAACAATACCATTATAGCAATTAAGATATGTTCCAAAAATGCACTTCCCACACCAACAAAGACAAGAGGGATATCTGCAAAATATAATGCCAAAACAAAATAAAAGATACTTTTTGTTTTTCTCAACCCATTGACCGCCCACCTTAGAAAGAAACCCTTTATTGCCGCAGCTATTCCCAAATAAAAGATTGCAAAAACACCAAAGTCAGCATATACACGGCCTAACAATCCAAAGCTCGGATCCCCAACATTCTTAGCAAATTTTTCAGGATAAATAGCTCTTGCTAACCGAAAAGACCCAAAAGATCTAGGCTTATCTTTCCAAAATTTCCTTGGGATTTTGCTAATAAAATTATCTTCTAAGAGCAACCTGCCGTAAAAATGATTGTCAAAATAATAATCGTAATTATCCAACAACTTAATAGCATTTCTCGTGTAATCGGAATAAGAACTAATGGCTTTCAAAAAAACACCAATGTCGTGTATTCTATGGAAAGTAACCTTAAACGATAAAAGAATAATCATTGCTCCTACCACCAAATAAACCAAAGCTCTTAGGAAACCAATAGAGCAATCCTCCACATAGGCTCTATAAAGTAGGAATAAAAAAAATAAAGAAACAATGACCGCTTTGCTTCCGTATAAATATGCCAAGGGAAAAGACAAAAAAAACACTATCAACTTATAAATAAATCTCTTAGAGGCATAAAGGCCAAATATGAAGCCTATTTTTAGAAAAAGGATTGATGGATAGTAAAAAATTCCCCATCCGCTCCGGGTACGTATATATATTTCCCTTGGGGTCAAAAGATATTGTTTAAAACTTGTTATCACAGGGTAGTACCACAAAAGAGCTAGAAAAATAAAAAGCAAAGATAATAAAAAAAATCGAGATAGATCAAAATCATGGCGTAACTCAGTTCTCACATGGAACAAACGTATTCTCGTAAAAACAGGTAGCAATCGTACATTTAGACGATATGACAACATCCAAATAGTAAAGTAAATACTATAACAAAGATAGACATACACATAACCAAAACTGTAATTTATCGTACCACCCGTAACATAAGCATATAGAACCGGTAATAGATAGTTCGCAGACAAAAAAATAAACAAAGAAGGGAAGAATATATGAATAAACTTATGCTCCCATCTTGCAATGAATAGGTAACAAGCTAAAATAAGAAGAAACGAAAAGAAAATCAGCTCCATACCATAGACTCCTAATTCATTGGCAGACTCCCATTAAAACTACACCTCAGGTATTCAATCCGTAGCCCACAGAGATTAAAGCTATCTCACCAATTCTGTATCCTGCATTAATTAAAAGATTACGAATCAGAGCTATAATTTAGTCTAGTATATAAGCGAATATACTCTTCTACTATTAACTCTTTTCGAAATTTTTTAGAAAGCTCGATAATTTCCCCTTTAGGAAAGAATTCAATACGAGAGATAATTTTCTTCAATTTTTCCTCAAAGTCACCTTTCCGGTCGGGATCAAAAATAAATCCAGTCTTTCCTTCTTTCACTAACTCCGGTAACCCTCCTCGATTCGATACAAGTACAGGGATACCATAAGAATAAGCTTCCGGAACAACTCTCCCGAAAGGTTCGTTCCATAAAGAACCTACCAATAGGATATCTATTTCCTCATAGATCCTTTTAGGATTCCTAACTCCTCTAAATTCAACATTGGCTAAAGAATATTTAGCTTTTAACGCTTTTTCGTATTCTTGCGTTATGCCTCTGCCATAAACGAAAAGTTTAATATCCGACAATCCCAATTCTCTGAAACATTTTAAAACAAATTCTGTCCCTTTAGCAGGGGATATAATACCAACTAATCCTAGAACAATTTCTTTTGTTTTTTGTGTTTTCAAACTAGGAGATTTACTCGAGACTATAGGATTATATATAGAAAGTTTGATACTAGCATTCTTAAAATACCCAAGTGTTAAATGCTTTTCCAAAACAAAATTGCTAATACCCACCACAGCATCAACATATCTGTTTGAGAATATTTTTTTCGGCATAGCATATACCTTGCAGATACCGCATTGACTTACACAGTTTTTTCCATCTTTAAACATTGTAGACCTAGGGCATAACAAGTAATAATCTCTTATCGTATGCAGCACTTGATACCCCAACTCTTTCGCAAGTTTCCATACAATAACAGAAAACCCGGCGAGATTGTTGGTATGAACAATATCTGGCTTTTCATTGAGCAAAATCTCCTCTATTTTCCTTTTCGCAAAGATGTTATACATATCAATAAAATGCCATATTGGTTTTTTCCACCTTGGCTGTTCTTTAGCAATCTTCATCCAGTATAAGTTTGGGATTTTCACATAATACACTTTTACCCCGTTAATGCTTTCCACATAATCTTTATTCGAAGTGCTCACTACAACTGGGGTCATTCCCTTTTTCAACAACCCCTCCGCTAATATTTGGACAGATCTCTCTGCTCCACCAACTAAATTGGGAAAATAAAGAGAATTAAAAATTAAAATTCTCATTTTTACCCATAAATCCCTTTAAGCCATCTATAATAGCTTTATCAAAAATTTCCAGATTTTTAGCAGAAAGACTCTTATGTTTATCTAAGAATTGAAAAAAACCTAAAATAAGCCTATAAAGGGCCAGGTTAAAAAAATACACCAACGGCATTGTGACTAAGTTTTCTCTCTCAAACAGAATCCTATTCCTGATAGCATAATAAATTCGCATTTGTGACTTTTCGTGTAGAATAGATAAAAAACTCATACTATTTTGCTCCTTAACATGCCAAGATACATCCAAATCCTTAATTAGACTACCAAAGACAATAAAGATTTTACCTCCCGCCTTGGTTATTCTATAGGTCCACTCATGATCATCTGAATAAAGAAAGTATTTTTCTTCCGGAAAACCAATACTTTCTAATAGACACTTATGGAAAAACAATCCACCATATGGAGCAACCGGAACAATTCCCGATGTTATACTTTGTAGGAAGTATTCCTTTTGCAAAGATAATGGTTTTATCCTTGCAAAAATTTTGTACGGAATATCAATGAAATGGAACCCTAGAAAACTGTTTTCCCTACCAAGGACCAAATAAGGTTTTTTCTGTAAAACCGCCCTTTTGTACACCAATCTACTTATCCGAAATGAGGAAAGGACGACTTCCTTTTCCTTCTCTTGAAATTCCTCAATCGTATGCCAAAACTTAAGCAATTCACAAAGAGCTCTTTCATCCGGTTGATTATCATCATCCAACAACCATATAAATTCACACCCTGGATCATTGTAGGCCTTTTCGAGACCTCTTTTATATCCTCCCGCAGACCCTAAATTCTCAGGCAAATAGACCACCTCAATTTTATTGCCCAGATGTTTTTCTAACTGCTTTATACCCTGTTTGCTTTCAAAAGAAGAATTATTATCGACAATAATTATTTTGTAAACTTCCTGGGATAATACTGACTCCACTACTTGACTTAGATATTTAAACCTGTTTCCATAGGTTACAATTACTACACATACATTTGCTCTTATCACTCTAAAACTCCCATTAACTAAATGAGATCGAGAAACAAATGATACCACTCTAATTGGGCTCTCTAGTCTGAGCTTTCTTACTACTAGCTACAAGGGAACCAACATGCACAATACACGGAAAGAGGTCTAATCCAATAAAGTTTACTCATGTTCTTTTAGAGCAAACAAATAAATACTGTCTTACCAAAAACTCAGAAAACAAATGAAAAGAAATGGCGTTAACTAAGCACCTCTTAAAATCTAGATTAAACCCAATTTTTTCCAGCCTAAAACCCGCTTGTTCAAAAAGTGCAACCGCATTCTTTTTACAAAAAAACCTAAGGTGGGATCTATCTAAAATTCCTGCATCAACATATTTAAAATCCCCTTTTATAACGATTTGATAAAGCGTCTTTATCTCCCTTATGTTTGGGATGGAAGCAATAAGTAATCCATTTCTCTTGATATAACGATGTAATTTTTTAACGAACACCCAAGGATCTATTAAATGTTCTAATACATCCGCACATATAACCACATCAAAAAAACCCTCATCGAAAGGTAAATGATCTATCTCTCGTTCTACATCTCCACAAATAAACTCATCTAAAATCTTATCCTGTCCTAGATCAACCAAATCTATACCTACTATGAAAGACGCTTTTCCCAGGCGCTTCAAATGTGCCAGAGTATATCCTGCACCACAACCAATCTCTAATACATTGGAGGTACCATATGGAACGAGACCCACTACATCATTTCTTACATTTGAAAAATAGGAATTTTCTTTTCCAATATATAATTTCTCTATCATGACTTCCTCTCTTGCATACTATTTCTTTTTTTGAGAATTTCATCTAAAATGATAGGATCTAGAGGACGATACAACAAATCAATGTTAGCCCTTACAAAAGAATCATCAAGCAACTCTACCAAGTCTATAGAAATTAGCTTATTGATCAAATCCTCGCTAAATCTGTATCTTACAACCCTTGCTGGATTGCCCGCCACAATAGCGTAAGGAGGAACATCTTTACTCACAACACTACCAGCCCCTACGACAGCACCTTTTCCTATTCGCACATTAGACAAAATAAGCGAATCCATCCCAATCCAAACATCATCCTCTACTATAATTGAGCCTTTAGACAGAGACTCAACTTTATATCCCATAAATTTTTTCTTAAATGGGTAAGTAGATATAGTGTCTAGTCTATGATTACCCCCGAGTATAAATTTCACCCCTCTAGCAATAGAAACAAAATTCCCGATTTTAAGTTCCTCGTTCTCTGTTCCCCATGCGTAAACCGTTAACGGGCCATAAGAATATTTACCAATTCTTACTTTATCTATGGGAAAAATGTTTTCAGGGATAATATAATTATGCTTATTTAAAAGCCTAAATCTTATTCTGAAAAGCATAAGTCTAAGATAATAAAGACCTTTTCCCATGTCCTACTGTCCTCCCCAGATAGCCCAAACGCCTTCTTCTAATAGCTAATCCCTGTAGATAGGAAAGTTCTAACTTATTTCCAGATCAAGCTCGGCATTATTTTTTCCCACTTCTACTGTTATTACATATAATCGTATTCGTATATCCGACTACCAAATGTCTTTCTTAATAAATCTCATCCAGGATCCAACATTGAATGCATAATAGTACAGCGCTACTGTAAGATATGTCACCGAGATAATTATAGAAACACAGGATCCTACATAAGAAAACCAAGGGACCAATAGGAAATTTAGAAGTAAATCAAATGCCCCTCCAGACACAACTAACATTGTGAACAACCTATCTCTTTTCTCTCCAAGAAGCTTGTGGACCGCTGGTACATTTATACCAATTATCAATGGCACAATTGAAAGCAAGCGAATACTTTGGGATGTAACATATGAACTATCGCCCACAAATATCTTTGCAATCAAATCTGACCCAAAAAACAACATAACACCTGTAAGTAGCGAAATCGAAGCTATAGTAATACCAATTTTTTTAAGAAACCCTTTTACCACAGAAGATATATTTCTCATACTGTACGGATAAATAGCCTGAGATATAGTGCTTGCCAATGAATTGACCATATCTATTATCTTTTTAGCAATAGAAAAATATCCCACAATGCTATGATCTGCAAATAGTCCCAGTACAACTATCGCATTTTTGTTATACATACTTATGCCAACCATGGATACGAATGTATACCAACCTTGTTTCAAATGGTACTTTATACTGGAAAGCTTACACATTTTAAAACAAGCGTCAAATCTAGTAGTTATGACCAAAATAGCTCCTATCCCTGCCACAATATAACCAAGAGAATTTATCGAAGGCACATATAGATAATCGGATACCCTGTGCACGAACAGGAAAATCGATACGGTAAAGATCAATTTCGCGGTAATGTTTAAAAAAGTTATATACTTCATCCTCTCCATCCCCTGAAAGAACCAAACGGGGAAAAGGGTTTGCCCTATTACCATTCCAAATGTCAGATAGTAAACTAACCAATCTCTTCTGAATCTCTCAAAAGAAAAAACAATGGCCGTCATTATGAGGAAAGATAAAATTAAGAGAGCGCCCTTTATTATCATAACAGAACTGAATATCTCCGAGACCTTTTCTATATTGTCCCGGTGGATTGAAATCTCTCGTGTAGCGGAGAGGTTAAAACCGTAATCGGTTAGGATATTGAAATACTGTATAAATGCCTGGGCAAATGCTATTAGACCAAACTTCTCCGGTCCCAATACTCTGACCAAATAGGGCAAGGTGATTAACGGCAGGATATAGTTTGCCCCCTGTAAGACCGACAAGGAAAAGAAATTTTCTAAGAGCCTTTTTTTATCAGCATCTAGTCTTAATCTTAGAACCTTGGGCCACATCCTTACGCTCACAGCACTAAACATCTCTCTAAAAATGGAGAATTCCGGCCCATATTCCTATTTCTCTCCAACTCGGGGCGTAACACTGTCCCGAATCAACGCTATAAGGATAGACAAAAAGAAGCCTAAAAGGGCCGTAAGCGTAAAAAGAACTCTCCTGTGGGGAGAGATGGGTTTCAATGATACCGAAACAGGTTGGGTTTCGATGAAGTTGTGGATG
>WGBD01000012.1 GCA_015494465.1 Candidatus Omnitrophota bacterium
ATCTCCGTCTAAGAGGGAACTGGTGGCAGAGATTTCTACTGCCATAGGGCTGTCCTGCCTGCGCAATAACGATAAACTCAGTCTCTTCCTGTTTTCCGGGGGGATAGACCTGAGCGTCCTGCCCCGGCGGGGAAGGAACCACCTCCTGCGGATCTTGAGGGAGATCCTCTACTTTGAAGGCGGGCAATCGGTGGACATGAGGCGGGTCCTCAGGGAGTTGGGTAAGATATTGAAGAAGCGCTCCATAATATTTTTCCTTTCGGACTTTTTCTTTCCGATGGATTATACCCGCGAGCTCAAGGTCCTCAACGCCCGGCACGATGTGATTGGCGTGGTGGTGAGGGACGATCTGGAGTGGAAGATTCCCGTCGGGGCGGGTAGGATAAGGATCGGCGATCCCGAAGGAGGCGGCAATAGCGTGGTGATAAATACCAGTGACCGTGCTCTCGTGGAAAAGATAAACGGGGAGTTAGAGAAGGAAAGGCAGGCGTTGAGGGCGATGTTCGCCTCTTGCGGGGTGGACTATCTGGAGGTCACCCCGGCGACCGGCTGGCTTCGTCCTATGCTGGCATTCTTTGAAAGGCGCAGGAGGCGCAGATGAGGCGGTGGATA
Source organism: Candidatus Omnitrophota bacterium (assembly GCA_015494465.1). Taxonomy (GTDB): domain Bacteria; phylum Omnitrophota; class Gorgyraeia; order S143-82; family S143-82; genus S143-82. The sequence continues at coordinate 613 of WGBD01000012.1, forward strand.
TCCTTTGCGGTAGGTTTGTGCCTGTGCCTGTCCGCGTGGGCGGAGGCGGTGGTGAAGGCCACTGCAGACAAGGATACGGTGAAGTTGGGAGAAGAGGTGAAGGTTACCTTGGAGGTGGAAGGCAAGGGTATCTCCTGTGAGGATGTCGTCTTCCCCATTGCCGGGGAGTTCCCCAAGGATGTAGTGGTCAAGGATAGCGGACCCTGTGAGAAGGTGAAGGGAGGAGTGCGCAAGGTCTACACCCTGGCATTCTTCTCCCTGAATCCCAAGTTGCCCCCGCTACCGGTGATAGTGAACGGTCAGCGCCTGAATACCCCGGAGTTGACCTTTAAGATAAGAGAGCTCCTCCCCAAGGATGTGAGCAAGGTGGAGCCCAGACCATCCGAAGGGCCCTACGAGGTGGGCTTTCCTTGGGCGGTGCTTTTTGGGGTATTGATCTTATTGGCCGGGGTATTGGCAGGGCTGTGGTGGTTACGGCGCAGGAGGGCAATCGCAGAGGAGGAACTGGCCCCCCGGCCCTATTGGGAGATCGCTCAGGAGCGCCTCCAACACTTGCGGAAGTCCTCCCTTTTGGAGCTGGGTAAGTACCGGCAGTTCTACTACGAATTGACTGAGATATTGCGATACTACCTGCAAAATCGTTATGGCATCCCTGCTCTGGAGATGACCAACAGTGAGCTGAAGCGGGCCCTGCCGTTCGTGCCCATAGACCCGTCTACCCGGTCCCGGATAAACGAGTTGCTGGATCGCTCGGGCCCGGTGAAGTACGCGGGTCAGGAGATCTCCCCGGAACTTGCGATTAAAGATCTGGAATTGGTCGAATCCCTCGTGGTGCCTCCAAGCCAAGAAGATGAGGAATGACACCATAATAGCCCCGGCTACTCCCCAAGGCAGGTCTGCCATAGCCTGCATCAGGATAAGCGGACCGCAGGCGGAGGCAGTCTTAAAGACGATGTTCCGGCCCGCATCCAAGACCCTGCCCGGAAGGGAGCACCCGCGCAGACAGGTCTACGGTTTCCTATACGACAAAGCGGGCAACCTCCTCGACGAGGTGATGGCGGTCTTCTTTCCTGCTCCCCGCAGTTATACCCGCGAGGACATGGCGGAGATATACTGCCACGGCAATCCCCTCTTGGTGGATAGGATAGTCCAATCCGCGCTGGAGACGGGGTTGTGCAGGGTTGCAGAGAGAGGTGAGTTCACCTTTCGGGCCTTCCTGAACGGCAGGGTGGATCTTGCTCAGGCGCAGGCGGTTATGACCCTGATAAATGCGAACTCCAAACTGGCGTTGGATGTGGGCCTGTCCCAGTTGATGGGAGACCTGTCCCGAGAGGTAGCCTCCATTCGCGAGACCCTGATGGGGTATCTGAGTTCGTTGGAGGTGGACATAAACTTTCCCGAGGAGGTAGAGATAGACGAAAGCGGAGTCATGGAGGATGTTAAGACGGGGATAGAGAAGGTAGTAGCCCGCCTGTCCCGTATGCTGGAAGGGGCAAGGCTGTTCAGCAAGGTGGAGGAAGGGATAAGGGTCGCCATAGTCGGGGCGCCGAATGTGGGCAAGTCGTCTCTATTCAATGCCCTGTTGGGCAGGGATCGGTCCATAGTCTACGACCTCCACGGCACCACGAGGGATGTGGTCAGCGAGGTGAGAAGGATAAAGGATGTGAATGTCGTTTTGATGGACACTGCAGGGCTGATGGAGTCTGCGGAAGGGGTGGACAGGCTGGCGGTGGAGCGGAGTCGGATGGCGATAGAAGAGGCCTGGGTGGTTGTGATGGTATTGGACGCCAGCCGGGTTTTGACGGAAGAAGAGAGCGCCCTGTTCAAGGACCTTACCAGATCCTTTAAGAAGGTGATCGTCGCGGTCAACAAGATAGATCTGGCTTCCTCTGTAGATCTCCCCTCCTTTGAGGGATGTGATGTGGTACAGGTCTGTGCCAAGGACGGAACAGGTATAGGCGAACTGGAGGAGAAGATATACACCGCTATAAAGGAACTCCTCTCGGTTGAGGATCTGGTGATACTGCGCAGGACCCAGATGGAGTTGGTGGAGTCCGCGTTAGAACATCTGAAGGAGGTAGAAGGATACATCCGTGCGGGGGAGTCGGTGGAGTTGGTGGCGGAGGAGCTCCGCCTGGCGGTATCCGATCTGGACAGGGTGTTGGGCAGGGAGTTGGATGTGGACCTGTTGGAGAGGATGTTCTCCGACTTTTGCATAGGGAAATGAAGGTCACCTCACCCCAAGAGACCGCGGTACAGTTCGTTAAGGGCGTTGGCCCCAAACTCGCCCAGAAGTTGTCCCGATTGGGCATAGAGACCGTATGGGATCTGGTGTTCTACTTCCCGTATAGGTACGAGGACCGCAGGCGTTTTTGGAAGATATCCGAATTGTCGCCCAGTGATGGGGTGTGCCAGATAAGGGGGCAGTTAATTCACCTCGACCTCAGGAGGTCTTGGAGGCGGGGGATAAGGCTCCTGCGTGCCCTCTTCAAAGACGATACCGGTACCTTGCTGGTCCTCTGGTTTAATCAGGATTATCTGGCAGATAAACTCCAGGTTGGTGAGGAATACATCCTTTATGGCCGGCTGGTGCGCGCGCCCTACGGGGGCCTGGAGATGGTGAATCCCGAGATAACCCCCCAGGAAAGGGCGGAGGAACTCACCGCCATCGTGCCGGTCTATTCCCTTGGTAGCATCGGCCTGTCCCAGAGGCAGTTTAGGAAGATAGTCAAAAACGCCCTTGAGGCCTACGGAGACCGGTTTGAGGATGTATTGAAGGAGGTAACCTGCAGGGAGAAAGGGGCCTTGCCCTCTATCCAAGAAGCCCTGAAGGAGTTGCACTTTCCCTCCGACGAGGCCAGCCTTGCCAAGGCGCGGGAGCGGTTGGTCTTTGAGGAGTTCTTCCGCTTCTCTCTGGAGTTGGAGAGAAGGAAGCGCTACTTAAGGAAGGATCGCACCCGGAGGTACTCGCTGTATTCCAACGAGGTGGTAAAGTGCTTCGTCTCCCGTTTGAGCTTCGAACTTACCTCCGCCCAGAAGAGGGCCATAGAGGAATTGTTGTCTGACTTCCGTTCCAACAAGATTATGCACAGGCTCTTGCAGGGGGATGTGGGTTCCGGAAAGACCGTCGTGGCCTTCTATGTTGCGAGTATCGTCTTGGGCTCGGGTTATCAAGTGGCCTTTATGGTCCCGACGGAGATACTAGCCCAACAGCATTACGCCAAGGCCGTGGATCTCTTCCCCGCGGGTCGGGTGGAGTTGCTCACCGCATCCACCAAGAGGAAGGAAAGGGAGCGGATAATCCACCGCCTCGCAGAAGGAGAGGCGATAATGGTCATAGGCACCCACAGCCTTATACAGGAAGATGTCCCTATCCCGAGGTTGGGACTGGCCATAATAGACGAACAGCACCGCTTCGGCGTGAATCAGAGGATGGAACTCGCCAGAAAGGCCCCTGATGTGGATGTCTTGGTGATGACCGCCACGCCCATCCCCAGGTCCCTGGCTATGACCCTCTACGGGGATCTGGATCTGACCGTGATAGACGAGTTGCCACCCGGGAGAAAGCCGGTCAAGACCCTCTGGATAACCTCGGATAAAAGAGAGAGACTCTATCGGTTTATGCGCGAGCAGGTGGAGGCAGGTGGACAGGTGTATGTGATATACCCGCTGATTGAGGAGTCCGAGGATGTCGACTTGCTAGCTGCCGAGCAGATGTATACCTATCTAAAGAGCGAGGTCTTTCCTGACATCGAGGTGGGTCTCGTCCACGGGAGGATGTCCGCAACTGAGAAGAAGCAGGTGATGGACGACTTTTACTCGGGCAAGATAAAGATACTCGTCGCCACCGTAGTGGTGGAGGTGGGGATAGATGTCCCCAACGCAACCGTGATGGTGATAGAGCACGCGGAGAGGTTCGGCCTGAGCCAGTTGCACCAGTTGAGGGGAAGGATAGGGCGGGGAGATAAGGAGGCCTATTGCATAGTCGTCTCCGACTCCGAAAACGAAAAGACCCGCCGGCGCTTGGGGGCATTCGTGAAGTATCCCGACGGGTTCGAGTTGTCGGAGATAGATCTTATCTTGCGTGGACCCGGAGAGTTCTCCGGGCAAAGGCAGCACGGTCCCAGCGAGTTCAGGGTAGGCAATCCCATCGTGGACTTCCCCATCCTCCAGCGCGCCCGCCGATGTGCACAGTCCTGGATCAGGCAAACCGAGAAATGAGACAAAATCTTTCTGGAAGAATCTATCTCATAACCCTATAATGTGTGGGAGAGGTCAGAGTAAGGACGGGGATAAAGTGAAGGGCAAAGTGGTACTCTATAAGGAATAGGTTTTTGGGGTGGGGGAAAGTAACATGGAACGGTCAAAGAGCTCTGGCGATAAAAGTATGCGCAACCTGTGGCTACTCGCCTGGACGAGTTTCCTCAACGATGTGAGCAGTGAGATGATAATGCCCATCCTGCCGATGTTCTTGGAGTCTCTGGGGGCAGGGGGATTGGTTATCGGTTTGCTCGGTGGCCTGCGGGACGGTCTGGGGAACATCCTGAAGATGCTGTTCGGTTATGTCTCGGATAGAACGGGACGGCGCAAGCCGTTTATCGTGGGCGGATACTTGCTGTCTTCTGTCTGCAAACTCGCCTTGGCCTTTTCCCGCTCCTGGCCGGTAGCAACCGCACTTGCCTTGGTGGAGCGGATTGGCAAGGGGATGCGAAACGCTCCCCGCGATGCCCTCATCGCTGAGTCTATGCCCCGCAGGGAGGGATTTGGTTTTGGGATACACCGTATGATGGACACATTGGGTGCGGTGGCGGGGTCGCTGTTGGTGCTCTTGTTGTTTTGGGGGCTGAATCTCTCTTTCGGTCGCCTCATCTTTATCGCTGCGGTGATAGGTTTTGCCACTATGATCCCTCTTGCCTGGGTGAAGGAGACCAGGCGGGATCCGGTGAACAGGTCCTTGTTCTTTAACCTCAAGGTCCTCTCGGGGAAGTTGAAGTTGTTTCTCCTGGTGGCCTTCCTCTATTCCCTTGGGGAGTTGAGTTACATGCTCTTCATATCCCGGGCGGAGTACATGGCCTTTGGCAGGTACAAGGTCCTTGCCCCGCTTGCCTTTTATGTCGGCTTTAATGTCTTATACGCCCTGTTTTCGGTGCCCTTCGGACTGCTACTGGACAAGATCGGCGGGAGGCGGGCAATCCTCTTGGGCTATCTATTGATGACCGTTACTCTCTTTGGATTCGTGTTTTACCGGCCGATGTGGGGCTTTCTCTTATTCGGCCTCTACGGTATATCTAAGGCAGCCCTGCAGGGCAATCAGACCGCCTATGTGGGCCGACTGGCGGGTGAGACCCAAAAGGGCACTGCCATAGGGACCTTTCAGACCTTGGTGGGAATAGCCACGATAGTGGGTAACTTAATAGCGGGCCTGTTGTGGGAAAGGTTTGGGTTGAGGTGGGCCTTCGTCTACGGGGCGACTATGACGGGTAGTGCGATAGTGCTCCTGCTCATCCTCTGGAAGGAGATGGACCACGCGGCCACTCCCGCGCAACCCCAGTCTATCTGGTTAAACAAGAGGTTAAAGTGATGGACAGGATCTGGGCCCCTTGGCGCTACAGTTATGTCTCTCTGGTAGACAACCCGAAGGATGGCTGTGTGTTCTGTCGGGAGGATGAGTTCGTGGTATACAGGGGTGAGCATTGCTCGGTAAGGCTCAACAAGTTTCCCTACAACAACGGTCACCTGTTGATAATGCCCAACCGGCACATCGCCTCTCTGGAAGAACTCTCCGCTGAGGAGGAAAGGGAGTTGTTCTCTCTATTGAAGAAGAGCAAGCGCATCCTGGACGAGGTCCTCTCTCCCGATGGTTACAATGTCGGTTTGAACCTCGGAAGGGTGGCAGGCGCCGGCATCGAGGATCACCTCCACTTCCATGTCGTTCCCCGCTGGAACGGGGATACGAACTTTATGCCCGTCCTTGCGGATACTAAGGTGATATCCCAGTCGTTGTTCAGTTTGAAGGAGATTTTGGTGCCGAAGTTTGGGGCCTGAAGGCGATGGTTAAGTCCTGGATAGACAGAGAGAACTCCTGTCTTGCCCCCTACGCCACCTTTGCTTCGAGGAGCAAGGGCCGAGTCCACCCTGAGGAGGAGCACGAGTTTCGTTCCCCCTTCCACCGGGATCGGGATCGGATCCTGCACTGCGCAGCCTTCCGCAGGCTCAAGTACAAGACTCAGGTCTTCATCTTCCACGAGGGTGATTACTATCGCACCCGCCTTACCCACACCCTTGAGGTCGCTCAAATCGCCCGCACGATTGCGGTGGCCTTGGGACTGAACGAGACCCTTGCGGAGTCCCTGGCCCTTGCCCACGATCTAGGGCACACCCCGTTCGGGCATGCTGGGGAGGAGATCTTGGACCACCTCATGGCCCCATTTGGGGGGTTCGAGCACAACCTCCACGCCCTGCGCATAGTGGACCTGTTGGAGGTGAGGTACCCGAACTTTCCGGGGTTGAACCTTACCTGGGAGGTCAGGGAAGGGATTGTCAAACACAGCAACCGCTACGATGAGGCGGTCTACCTGCACGAAGAGTTCGGGACGAATCCGCCTTCTCTGGAGGCCCAGGTGGTGGAGGTTGCGGATGAGATCGCCTACGACAGCCACGACCTGGACGACGCCCTGGCCTCGGGATTGATTTCGATAGAGGAGGTCAGAGAGTTGGGGATATGGAAGGAGGTAGGGGAGCCCGAGGGTATAGATAGGGGTTGCGAACTCTATCGCCATTACGGGGTGCGCAGGATCATAGACTTTTTGGTGAGAGATGTGATTAGTTCTTTACAGGCGCTGATCCAAGAGACTAAAATAGTCTCCAGTGCAGATGTGAGGGACAGGGGGGAGCGCCTGGTAAGGTTTTCTCCTGGAGTGGATGTCCTTAAAAGGGAACTGCGTGAATTTCTGTACAGCAGGGTCTACAACCACTATAGGGTGCGCCAAAAGGCGGTGAAGTCCCAGAGGATAATCGAGGAACTCTTCAGGATATACCGGCGCCACCCCGAGCTGATGCCCCAGCACTTCTTCGAGAAGGTGGACCACTACGGTCTGGAACGGGTGATATGCGATTACATAGCAGGGATGACGGACAGGTATGCGGTAAATGAGTACAAAAAGATCTTCAGCCCATACGAAGAGGCATAAGTACAAACTGGCGCTCTCCACCATTCACACCGTCTATCGGCTCATAAACTCTACTTGGGACCTGCGGGAGTTTTTGCTCAAGGCAGGACTACTGATAATCCAGATACTCTCTGCGACCAAGTGCCGGATCCTTCTCTTTGACAAGGAAACCGATGAGGTATATCTGGAGGTCTCGGTGGACAAGGAAAAGAGCAGAAACATCTCCGAGGCCCGGCGACACATATCTGTCTTGGGGGATGTGGAGAAGAAGGTCCTGCAGGGTGAGATAGTCAGGAAGCAGAATGTCCTTGCGGTGCCTTTGTTCTTGGAGGATGTGATCGGTGCCATCATAGTCAGACACGGCAGGAGCAAGGCCTTTGATGTGATGGATCAGGAGATCCTTATGACCTTATCGGAGCAGTTGGTGATGGGGATAAGGAACTTCCAACTCTACGAGATACAGGAAAAGATTATCCTGGGCACCATTGCCTCTTTGGTCCAGGCCTTGGAGACCCAGAAGAGCGCAGGGAGAAAGCGCCACCTCAGGTACTTCCCCGATCTGGCCATGGCAGTGGCCCAGGAACTGGGCATAGGCGACGACAAGGAGTCCATGGCAATTCGTTATGCCGGGCTCCTGCACGCGGTAAGCATGATGAACCTCCCCTCGGAGATACTGAACAAACCCGAGGGATTGAGCGAGGAGGAGTACGAGATCGTCAAGCGCCATCCGATAGACAGCGTAAACCTCATAAAGAACCTCGGCATCCTCAAGCCGGTGATACCGATACTTCTTCACCACCACGAGCGCTACGACGGGACTGGGTATCCTTCGGGCCTTAAGGGTAAACAGATCCCCTTGGGGGCCAAGATCCTGGCCATACTGGATGCCTTTGAGGCGATGGTATTCGGCAGGCCTTATCGCAAGCGCCTGACGGTAAGGGAGGCCATAGAGGAGTTGCGGGAGAAGAGCGGTACCCAGTTCGATCCGGAGGTAGTAGAGGCCTTTACCCGGGCAGTTGCCCGGGAGGATGTAAAGGAAAAGTTACAGCAAGAGGGTATAAAGATGGAGTAGAGAGGCACGGAGTATGGAAGACCTGTTTTCGGAATACAAGACCACCGCCAAGAGGAGCAAACGCCATCTGTCCGAGGGGCTATTCATAAGCCCGGAGGCATTCATCGGTGGGGTGATCCTGTTTATCATCTCCCTGATACTGGCCTTCTCTCTGGGGGTGGAGCAGGGCAAGCGCATCGCCCGGGGTAGTAAGGTTGTGGTAAAGAAGGAGATCGCTTCCGTAGAGGCAAAACAGGAGGTCAAGGCCCCAGCGAAAAAGACCGCATCTCGGCCCAAGCCCGCACCTGCTCCTAAACCCAAGCCCGAGATGTCCCAACCCAAGCCAACCACTACCACCTCTTCCAAGGTCAAGAAGATGTATGCGGTCCAGTTGGTGGTCTATAGGGACAAGAAGTATGCGGAGAGGGAATTGAAGTACCTCAAGAGGCAAAAATATCCGTTTTATAAAGAGGTAAAGAATGGTAAAATCATAATTTCTGCTGGTCCTTTTGCTACGCTGGAGGAGGCCAAGAAGGCCGAGCGTGCCCTGAAGAAGCGCTATAAAGATTGTTTCGTCAAGATAGTGAGGAAGAGATAGAGAAAAGGAGGGATTGTCTATGTCGGTGCATCCCAGTCTGAAGTTGCGGGGAAGCGGTAAAAAGAGGTCCGTCCTTTCCAGAGTAGAGAGGTTGAAACTGCTCCTGTCGGCCAAGATGTGGAGCCCGGAGAGGCCCGTCTTTGGTCTGCCCAAGACCGATCCGATAAAGATAAAACTCCGGGGAAAGTAGTCGCGCACCAAACCCGGTCGGTTATGAGAGGAAAGACGGCGGTTCTGGGGTGCCTTTTATTAGTTGGGGGCTTGGTTCCGTATCTGTTTGCGGGGTCGTTTCCTTTTAAGGTGGTGGTGCTCAAGGATGGCCTCCGTTTGCGGACGGATTCCACCGTTGCCTCTCAGGAGATAGGCCGCCTCAAGAAGGGGACCCATCTGACCGTTGTGGGTTCTGCTTACGATTGGTACCGGGTCAAGGTCCCCCGCTGGGTGAAGGTCTACATCTATTCCAAATACGTGAAGAGGAAGGGTCAGGTGGGGCTGGTGCAGGCGGATAAGGTCAATGTCCGCGCGGGGGCGGGTCTGGGGTATCCGGTGTTGGGTCAGGCAAACAGTGGGGATACCTTTCGCCTGTGTCCCTCGGGTTCAAAGGAATGGGTCTGCGCCTATGCAGGCCAGCACGACCTATACGCCTGGGTCCACAAGAGCGGGGTAAAACCAGTGGCAGGTACGCAGGAATTACAAGAGAGGAAACCGGAGAATAAAGAGGTCCCTTCGTCCACTTCTCAAGGTGAAGGAACGAAGAAGGCATCCCCTGCAGAGGAAACTCCCAAAACCGCCCCAGAGAAAGAGGACCTTCCCTTGGCAAAGGGTGTCGTCTCGGATGTGGGCAGGGTCATCGGTGTGAGGTACAGGTTCAAGTTGGTGGATGAAAAGGGCAAGACGATATACTATCTGGATGGGGACAAGGAGGACATTACCCCGTTTCTCAACAAGAAGGTGTTCGTTTACGGCACGGTGTCCGGGGTGTGCAAGGGCGTGCCGGTTATAACCGTGAGGAAGATATCCCTTACCAAGGTCCCGGTGATAGACGTCTTCAACGGGAACTGACAGGAGGAGGTCTATGCGCAAGGTCACGCTTATACCCGGAGACGGGATAGGTCCCGAGGTGGTCGATGCTGCGCGGATGTGTATCTCCGCCACCGGTGTGGAGATAGAGTGGGAGGTCTATCCGGCGGGCCAGACCGCATTGGAGCGCTACGGCAAACTCGTCCCCGACGAACTCCTCGAGTCCATAAGGCGCAACAAGGTGGCGTTGAAGGGGCCCATCATCACCCCGGTGGGCAGTGGGTTCCGTTCGGTGAATGTCTTCCTCAGGAAGGAGTTGGACCTCTTTGCCTGCGTCCGTCCGGCGAAGATATACCCGGGCGTGCGCACCCGCTACGATGTGGTGGATCTGGTGGTGATAAGGGAGAATACCGAGGACCTCTACGCAGGTATAGAATTTGCCGAGGGCGAGGACGCCACCCGGGATCTGATAGATCTGGTTTCCAGGTACGGCAAGGGATACATTCGGGAGGATTCGGGGATAAGCCTTAAGGCGATATCCCGGTTCGGGAGTGAAAGGATCGTAAGGTTTGCCTTTGAATACGCCCTGGCCAACGGGCGCAAGAAGGTCACCGCGGTGCACAAGGCGAACATACTGAAGTTTTCCGACGGGCTCTTCTTAGAGGTGGCCCGGGAGGTGGCAGAGGAATACAGGGATAGGGTGGAGTTTGAGGACATCATAGTGGACAACCTGTCCATGCAACTGATCCAACGCCCGGAGAGGTTTGACGTCTTGGTCCTACCCAATCTATACGGGGACATCGTATCCGACCTCTGCGCTGGGTTGGTCGGCGGGTTGGGAGTAGCGCCGGGTGCAAACATCGGCAACGAGGTGGCAGTGTTTGAGCCCGTGCACGGCTCTGCCCCCAAGTATGCGGGGCTGAACAAGGTCAACCCCCTTGCCACAATCCTCTCCGGCGTCATGCTGTTGGACCACATAGGCGAGCACACCCATGCTCGCCGGCTGGAAGAGGCGGTTATAGAGGTTCTTAAGGAAGGAAAGGCCCTTACCTACGATCTCCTTCCTCCTGGTGAGCAGGACAGGGCTGTGGGCACGAGAGAGATGGCGGAGGAGATATGTCGAAAGTTGGCATAATTGGCGCCGGCAATGTCGGCGGTATGGCTGCTACCTGGATAGCGGGCCTTGGGCTTGCGGATGTGGTCTTGATAGACAAGGGTTCCGGCCGGGCGGAGGGCAAGGCGATGGACATAAACGACGCCCTTGCTATACTCGGGAGCGATCGCTGGGTAGAGGGAGGATCGGATTATTCCCTTCTGGAGGGCGCCGATGTAGTGGTAATAACCGCCGGATTCCCGAGAAAACCGGGTATGAGCCGAGAGGACCTCCTGCGGGCCAATGTGGGGATAATAGACGAGGTGTTAGAAAACGCCAGACCGCAGGTCTCTCCCGATTGCGTATGGATATTCGTTACCAATCCCCTAGATGTGATCACTGCAGTGGGTTACAGGCGTCTTGGCGTGGACAGGCACAAGGTGATAGGTATGGGGGTGAATCTGGATAGCTCCCGTATGGTAAATCAGGTCTCCGCCCTCACCGGAATGGCCCGCAGTTCCATATCCGCTATGGTTATTGGCAGGCACGGGCAGGGGATGATCCCGCTGGTTGAGAGCGTATCCCTTTCGGGAGTGCCCTTTCCTCTTCCGAATGATGTTGGGGAGGAGGTCAGGGAGAAGACCGTGAATCGGGGGGCGGAGATCGTAAAGGCGTTCGGGACCGGTAGCGCCTATGTTGCCCCCGGGGCAGGGGTCTTTCAGGTGGTGCGTGCCCTTTTGTCCGGAGAGGGACAGGTCCTGCCCCTTTCGGTCTGGCTGGAAGGGGAGTACGGGATAGAGGGGGGATGTATCGGCGTGCCGGTGAGGGTCTCACATCTGGCCTGGGAGGAGGTCGTGGAGGTGGACCTCCCACGAGAGACCTTGCGGGCCTTGAGGGAAGGGGCCAGCGGGGTGGTCTCGGCCCTTAGATCTCTCGGCCTGTAGCCCACGAGGGTGCCCGCCTGTGGTATAATTGTCCCTTAGGGTTTTTGCGATGGTGGTGTCCGTATGCGGTTTGCTAATCCTTGGGCTATTCTGTTAGTCCTGTTCCTGTTGGCCCTCTGGTATCTGGCCCGCAAGAAGGGGCGTGTTGCCCGTCCGGGCTTTGTGCCGGTGGGCTTTTTGTCCGTGGTGCACCTTGACGGGCGGGATGTGCCTTCCCGGCTTATCCGGGCCTTGAAGCACTTGTTGTTGGTCCTCCTTTTGTTTGCCCTCGCCCGGCCCCAGTGGGGCAAGGGCTACCGCACCGTCACCGGCAAGGTCGCAGACATAATGCTCGTCTTGGACATATCCGGGAGTATGCTGGCGATGGACATGGGCGGGCGCTCCCGAATAGAGGTGGCCAAGGACTCCGCCAAGCGCTTCGTTGACGGACGGGAAGGGGATAGGATAGGCCTTGTCCTGTTCGCCTCCAAGACCTTTTTGCAGTGCCCCCTCACCCTTGATCACGATGTACTGAAGAGACTGATAGACGAGGCCAAAGTAGGTATGATACCCGACGGCACCGCCATAGGCAGTGCCATCGCCACCGCAATAAGGCACATGCAGGGGATAAAGAGCGACTCCAAGGTGATAGTCCTGATAACCGACGGTGTGAACAACGCGGGTAAGATAGATCCGATTACCGCCAGCGAACTGGCCAAGAAACTCGGGATAAGGATATACACCATAGGCGTGGGTTCGGACAATCCGATTGCCACCTTTGCCGTGTCCGGTCCCTTCGGACTGAAACAACTCGCCCAGGGTTCTGCCCAGTTGGACGAGGAACTCTTGAAGAGGATTGCCCAGATAACCGGGGGCAGGTACTTTCGGGTGAGAGATCCTGTGGGGATGAAGAGGGTATTCGAGGACATAGACAGGATGGAGAAACACGAGATAAAGGTCAAGCGCTTCTATGTCTTCAGGGATGTCTTTCCAAAGGTCCTGAAGGTCTCACTGGTCTTGTTGGTGTTGGTCGTCTTGTTGGAGGATCTGGTGTTCCTGACCGTGCCACAGTGAGGATACCCTATGGAATGGGGAGAGATCTGGGCCATAGTCTGGTTGGTTGCCCTGCCGGTGTTGATGCTGGTGTGGGTCTTGGGGGACAGGTTTCGCGCCTACGCGATGGATAAGATAGGGGAGAGATCTATTTTGTTTAACTCCCTATTCGGATTTTCAACCGGGGCGGTGATACTGAGGCGGTTGTTAGTATCCTTGGCGGTGGTGTGTCTGGTCCTGGCGGTTATGCAACCGCGGAAGTTCCAGCGGATGGAGCGCTTTGAGAACAAGGTCCTAAATCTGATTATCTGTCTCGACACCTCAAAGAGTATGCTCGCCCGGGACCTCAAACCCGACCGGCTCACCCGGGCCAAGATAGAGATACGGGAACTCACCAAGCGCCTCTCCGGAGATAGGATAGCCTTGATCGTCTTCTCCGGTCAAGCCCTGGTCCAGTGCCCTTTTACTACCGACTATTCTGCCTTTAACTCCTTTTTGTCCTCGGTGAGCGTTGATACCGTCCCCACCCCGGGAACGAACATCGCCTCCGCACTGGAATTGGTCCTGAAAATCAGCAAGAAGGTAGAGGGCAACAAGGCGGTCCTCCTCATCACCGACGGAGAGGACTTCAACCCCGACAAGACCATCGCCTACGCCAAGAGGTGCAGGGCCGAGGGGATAAAGGTATACTGCGTGGGGATAGGGTCCCTTCAGGGAGAACCTATCCCCCTACCGGGTGGGGGCTTCAAGCGGGACGAGAGCGGGAAGGTGGTATTGACCTGTTTGCAGGAGGACCTGCTCATAAAGATAGCCCAGATAACCGGTGGTGCCTATGTGAGGGCGGGTACCAGCGAGATAGGTATAGGAAAGCTCTACGACCTTATCTCCTCGGAGAAGCGTTCCCTGCTTCAGTCGGGTAGGTTCCCGATATACAGCCAGTATTATGTCTACCCCCTTGCCGTGGCGGTGGTGTTGCTCTTCGTTGCCTGGTTTGTGGACCTGCCCAAAGTAAAAGGTGCGGTTAAGGCCGTCGCGTTGATCTTTCTCCTCTTGCCATTGGCGGGATGGAAGCTGGACTACCTCTCCAACGACAGGGCAGTCCACCTGTTGGAGAAGGGCAAGGTAGAGGAGGCACGAAGGATACTCTCGGAGATAAGGAAGAGCTCGGGCGATGACCCGGTGATAGACTACAACCTCGGGGTGGCAGAGGAAAGGGCGGGTAAAGACCCAACGAGCTATTACCAGGCCTCCGGGCTCAAGGGCGAAGCGGATCCCCGATTACGGGCGATGGCGATGTACAACCTCGGCAACTTTTACCTGCGCGCCGGCCGCCTGAAGGAGGCGGTCGATGCCTACGAGAAGGCCCTCCTCTTCGATCCGGGGATGGAGTCTGCCCGGTATAACCTCGAGTTGGCCCTGAAGCGCTTGACCGCTCAGAAGGAACAATCCCAGAAAAGCCAAAGCGGATCAAAAGGGCAAAGGCGGGAGGAAAAGGGGCAGGGTAAGGGAGAAAGTAAAAAGGACCAAGGTAAAAAGGGGCCAAAAAAGCGGTCCCAAGGCGTGGATAAGAGTGATAATAATAAAAACACGACTCCTCAGAGCGGGGAGAAACGGAACGGGTGGTCAGACCAGAAGGATACAGGGCAACAAAACGCGAAATCGGAACAGGGGAAAGAGAAGGATCGCGGAAAAGGGGCACAGGGCGGAGGTCAACGGAGCTCTGAGAAGGCCCCTCAAGGCCTGAAGGGCCGGGGGCAGGAGAGGGGAAACCGATTTCGCTCTGCGGAGGCGGAGGCGATACTCCAGGCCCTTCAGGACGAGGAACTCAGCCCCAATCAGGTAAACAGGAGAAAGGAACTGGTAGGTGAGTACGATGTGGACAAGGACTGGTAGGTTAGCATTAGGGTTTATCTTTGTGTTATTGGCAACTCTGGGGATCGGATCCCGGGCGGTGGCGGGTTCCGATGTCTCGGTGGAGGCCTATGTGGAGAAGACCACCGCCTGCGTGGGCAGGTCCCTTGGATTCACGGTAGAGATACGGGGAAGGTTCCGGGACTATACCCAGCCGGACATAAAGGACATCCCCGGGGCAAAGATATACGGTAGGGGCACCTCCCACCGGATAAACGTAATAAACGGCAGGTTGAGTTCCTCCGTCGCCTACGAATACGTACTCGTGCCCCTGAAGCAGGGGAGGTTGGTGATACCTTCGCTGACCGTGAGGGTGGACGGGAAGACCTACACCACCCGGCAGATAGAGGTGGATGTGGTGAACTGCGGGGCATCCCAGCCCACGCGGGGCGGAAGCGGATATTCCTATCCGGTGCCTTCCTCCGTCCCGGATTCCGGCCGGTCCAGCGAAGAGACCTTTGCGGTTATTAATCTGGATAAGAAGCGGGTGTATGTTGGTGAGCCCATTGTGCTCACCTATACCGTCTATACCCGTTCCCGGGTGAAGTTCAAGGGCTTTGCGGTAAGGCCCCTGTTCGAGGGTTTCGTCACCGAGGAGGTCCCACCCGCAGAGGACCTCAATCGGGAGGAGGTCCGGATAGGCGGGGTGAGGTATGTGCGTGCGGACATATTGAGATTCGTCCTGGTCCCTACCAAGGCCGGCAGACTCACCATAGATCCCGGCACCCTCTCTATGGCAAAGCTCGGCAGGATGAATTCCCTGTTCAGGGATATGTTCTCCGATACCCTGTGGGACGACCTGTTCGACGAGGACTTCTTCGCCACCGAAGAGCCCTTCGTGTTAAGACCTGCGGGGAAGGAGGTGGAGGTCCTGCCCCTGCCTGAGGAGGGCAGGCCCAAGGACTTCTCGGGTCTGGTGGGTGATTTCTCCATCAGGGCGGAGTTGAGCAAGGACGAGGTCAAGGTGGGCGACAGCGTGGAGTTGAAGATAACGGTGAAGGGGACGGGACCTCTTTCTGCCTTGAAACAGTTCGATCTGCACCTCGACGGGGCCAGGGTCTACCCCAGTTCCTCAAAGACTTCCTTTGACATGGTCGGGGGCAGGCCTATATATACCCGGGTGTTTGAGTACATCATCATTCCCAACCGGGCGGGAAAGATAGAGATACCCCCGATAAAGATAAACTACTTCTCGCCAGGTCAGAAGAGATACCTGGAGGCTCAGACCAGATCTCTCTATCTTACCGTCCGCCCCAATCCTGCGGTAACCACTTCCAAACTCCTTAAGCCTACCCCATCCTCCGTCTCTACCACCGGTGAAGAGGTCCAGCAACTGGAGGAGGACATCCGGTTCATAAAGACCTCCGTATCCCACAGGGGTGGTGATGTCTGGTGGTTGGTGGTTCTGGTGAACCTTTTGGGCCTGCTCTATCTCGTCTATCGCCTCTTTGGTAGCCGTATCGCCGGGTTCGGTAGCAGGGTTTCCTCCCGGGTAAGGGTCCGGTCGGAGCTGGAGCGGTTGATTGCCGGTCTGGAGAGGGATGGAGACGAGGAGGCCTGGAGACGGCTGTTGAGTTCGATATTGAGGTTGGCATCGGAGAAGTACGGCCGGGCTATAGGCACCTTTGGTGAATTGGCGAACCTTAAAGAGGAGGTTAAGGAGGTTGCCGCCGATTTGGATGGGTTCCTGTTCGGAAGGATACCGATGTCCGAGAGTACCCGCAAAAAGGCCTTGGATAGGATAAAGGTATTAATAAGGACGCTCTCCCTGTTGATAGGTCTCTTCTTGGTGGCCGGCGTGCATCCCCTCTGGGCGGGCGAGGCCAAGACCTCGTGGGAGGTTGACTTCGTTACCGGAAACTCCGCCTACGAGTCCGGGGATTACGAGTCCGCAAAAAAGGAGTACCTGCAGGCCCTGAAGTTGGCAAATCCGGTGCCGTTTGAACTCTACTACAATCTGGGGAATACCTACTTCAAACTGGGTCAGTATCCCAAGGCCTTGCTTTATTACCTCAAGGCCTACAAGATAAATCCACTGGATACAGATGTTAGGTTTAACCTGAAGGTAGTCAGGGACCGTCTGGGCCTGACCGGCAATCCCGCGCTGGTCTCTTGGCTGGCCCCTTTGAGAGAGGACCTGTTGGCCCTCGTCTTTTCCCTGTCGTTTTGGTCGTTGGTATGGGTGTTCCTCAGTAGGCTGTCTCCTGCCAAGAGGCTTACCCTTGGGCTTCTACTGGCCTGCCTTGCGGTCGTTTCGTTAGGGCTAGGGGTGTTGGTCAGGGGCTACAGGTCCCAGGATTACGCCTTGGTGATGGAGAAGACCGGACTTTACGCAGGCCCCTCCCAAGGGGAAAGTCAGATAGCGGTGGTTCGTCCGGGGGTGGAACTGCGGGTGTTGGCAGATCAGGGCAGGTGGGTGGAGGTGAAGACGACCTCCGGGGTGGTCGGCTGGGTAGAGAAGGACAAGATCCACAGGATATGAAGGACCTTGCGACCTTTCTGGAACTCTTCCCCGAGGAGGTCCTGGCCAAGGCTATAGATCTGGGGTTCCCCGAAGAGGCCCTGCGGGCCTATTACGGAGTAAACCTCTTCTCCTGGCTACACTCCAGGCTGGAGAAGGATCCCCGTAAGTTCTCCGACCTGCCGAAGGCCTTCAGGGAGTTTCTTTCTCCCCATTTCGACGATGGCCCGTTTACAGAGGTCAGACACATTACCGCCAGCGACGGGGCGAAGAAGTATGCCTTCCGCTGCAAAGACGGGGCCTGGATCGAGTCAGTCTACATTCCCGCCGGGAAGCGTCGTACGGTGTGTCTCTCCACCCAGGTGGGTTGCCGGTGGGGGTGCCGGTTCTGCTATACCGGGAAGATGGGGTTCGTTCGCAACCTCTCTACTGCAGAGATATTGGAGCAGGCCTACGAGATTATCCGAAGGGAGGGGAAGATAACCCATCTGGTCTACATGGGGATGGGTGAGCCCTTGGACAACTACGAGGCGGTGCTTAGGTCCATAAGGATGTTAAATCATCCTAAAGGACAGAACATAGGGATACGCAGGATGACGATCTCTACCGTGGGAATCATCCCTGCCATAGAGCGACTGATGGCCGAGAGACTGCAGGTGAATCTGGCAGTATCCCTGCACAGTGCTCTACCCGAGGTGCGGGCAGAATTGGTCCCTGCGGAGAGAGCCTATCCCCTGAAGAGGCTCGTTCCCTTGCTCCAGAGGTATTACGCCCTTACCCACCGGCAGATAACCTTTGAATACGTGGTAATTCCGGATGTAAACGATGACATGAGATCCGCCCGGGCATTGGCAAGACTCGTGCGGGGGTGGGACTGCAAGATAAACCTCATACCCCAGAACATCCCCTCCGCCTCCTCCCGGGAGAGGAAAGACATAAAACAGCGCACCCACTCTTTTTACCGCAGGCTCCTCTCTCTGGGGATCACCAAGGTTACCATACGCTTCTCCCGGGCCTTGGATGTAGGCGGGGCCTGTGGACTATTGGGAAGCAAAATGGTTGCTGGCCCTCCATAGTGGGGTGTATTATAATACTCTGCGCTTGCGAGGTTGATAGAGATGGCCTTGTTGGAAGTAAAGGATCTATCGGTTAGGGTTGGTGATAAGGATATCCTGAAAGGGATAGACCTGTCCATAGACCGTGGACAGGTGTTCGTCCTGTTTGGGCCAAACGGGAGCGGGAAGAGCACCCTCCTGAAGACCATAATGGGGATATCCGGGTATACCATTACCTCGGGAGAGATACTCTTCGAGGGCAGGAGGTTGAACGACCTCTCCATAGACGAGCGGGCGAATCTGGGCATTGCCATGATGTTCCAGCATCCGCCTAAGGTGAGGGGGATAAAGCTCTCTCAGGTTGCCCACCTGCTTTCCGAGGACGAGGCCAGGATACAGGAATTGGTGGAACGCCTTAATCTGGGTTACCTATTTGACCGGGACCTCAATGTGGACTTCTCCGGCGGAGAGATGAAACGCGCAGAACTCCTGCAGATAATCCTTATGCAGCCGAAGCTGATACTCTTAGACGAGCCCGAGTCCGGTGTGGACATAGAGAACATCTCCGTGATGGGCAAGGTTCTGGATGAGTACCTGCGGGAATCGGGGGCCAGTTGCTTTATAATCACCCACACCGGCTACATTATAGAGTACGTAAAGGCCACCCACGGTTGCCTCATGCTCGACGGCAACCTTTACTGCGTTGGCAATCCCCAGAAGTTGTTCGAGACCATAAGGGACTACGGCTACGAGAAGTGCAAGGAGTGTACGGTCCGCCATGCCGAATGAGAAGGATGTCTTTAAAGAGTTGCCCAAAGAGGATCTGCTCTCCGCGGGGATAGACCCGACGGAGAAGGGGCGGAGTGCCACCTTTATACAGGTGGATAACCGGCCGTCTCTGTCCCGGACCCTCTTTAAAGGGGTCGAGTTGATGCCCATAGAGGAGGCCCTTAGCCGGTATCCCAAGTATAGGGATTACCTGGGTCGAGCCTTCTCCATGGTGGGTAAGGACTTCCCTCAGGACACCGAAGGGGGGTTCTTCCTCCTGGTGAAGAAGGGCCATAGCATCGTTTTGCCCATACAGGTATGTCTTTTCCTGAAGAAGAAACAGTTTTCTCAGAAGATACACAACATCATCGTGGTAGAGGAATCTGCTAGTGCCTATGTCATAAACGGTTGCACCTCGGAAAAGGCCGCTACCGATGCCTTCCACTTGGGCATATCCGAGTACTTCGTCGAGAAGGGAGGATACCTGAACTTCACGATGATACACTCCTGGAACGAGGGCGTTGCGGTAAGACCGAAGTCGGTGGCGATAGTAGAGGAGGGCGGAATGTTTATCTCCAATTACGTTTGCCTGAAGCCGGTAAAAGAGGTGGTTATGTACCCCACCTGCCTGTTGAGAGGTGAGGGTGCCAGGGCGAGCTTCAGTTCTATTATTCTTAGCCATCCCGGAAGCCTGCAGGACATAGGATCCCGGGTGATACTCTCTGCCCCCAATACATCTGCGGAGATAGTCAGCAGGACCGTCTCTATGGGAGGAAAGATAATCGCCAGGGGACACCTTTACGCCTCCTCCCCGGAAGTAAAGGCCCATCTGGAGTGTCAGGGACTGATAGTGAGCGAGAAGGGGACGATCCACGCCATCCCCGAGTTGGAGACCGATTACCGCGATGTGGACCTCTCCCACGAGGCGGCGATAGGTAAGATAAGCAAGGAAGAGATAGAATACCTTGCCAGCAGGGGAATAGACGAGGATCTGGCGCGGTCGTTGATAATCCGCGGGTTTATGGATACTGACATACTCGGTTTGCCCGATGAGTTGAGGAAGAAGATAGACGAACTTAGGGATAAACTCACCGAGAACTCTATGTAATGCCCCCTTATCGTCCGTTTGTCCACAAGTACAGGCCTTCGCGGTTCGACGAGTTAGTAGGGCAGGAGCAGGTAGTAGAACTGCTTAAGTCCGCCTTTCGGGAAGGTGCGGTGGCCCCTGCCTATCTGTTCTCCGGACCCCACGGGGTCGGGAAGACCTCAACCGCGCGCATATTTGCCAAACTCATAAACTGCCTGAACCCGGTTTCCGGGGAGCCGTGCAATCAGTGTGAGATGTGTCAGGAGATAGGCTCGGGTAACAGTCTGGATGTCATAGAGATAGACGCTGCCTCCAATCGCCGGATAGAGGAGGTCAGGCAGTTAAGGGAAAATGTAAAGTTTGCTCCGGTAAAGGCAAAGTATAAGGTTTACATTATAGACGAGGTCCACATGCTCACCTTAGAGGCCTTCAACGCCCTGTTGAAGACATTAGAGGAGCCTCCCGCCCATGTGAAGTTCATACTCGCAACCACCCATCCCCACAAGCTCCCGCCTACCATAATGTCCCGCTGTCAAAGGGTGGAGTTTTCCAAGGCAAGGGATTCTGCCATCAGGGATTACATTATGAAGATTGCGGAACAGGAGAAGATATCCCTGGACGATCGTCTCATTTCCACCATAGTGAGCCGGGCAAAGGGCTCGTTCAGGGATGCCGCTGCGTTCCTGGAACAGGTGGCGGTCGTCCTTGCCAGTTCGGATATGACCGTAGAGGACCTCCTGCAGGTGATAGGCATGGGGGAAGAGACCTCTTTGGTGAAGGCAGTGCTCGATGGCGTATTGGACTGCGATGTCCCTGCTATAGTTAAGGCGGTGGATAGGGTGGTAATGGAGGCACTGGACCTGGAGTCGTTCGTAGAGAGGATAGAGCAGATACTGAGGGGGAGCCTCCTCGCCAAACATCAGGTAGATAAAGACCTGTGGCGTATGGAGGAGGAGTATCAGGCCATTGTAGAGGAGATAAAGGATAGATTGGACCTCACTGAGCTGTTCTACATGCTCCAGATAATAATCAGGATGAAGCAGTGGCTCCGCACCGGGGTATTGGACAGGCTCGCTTTAGAGTTGGGCTTCGTAAAGATGGCGTACCGCACCTCCTTCGTCCCGGTGGAAAGGGCCTGGAGTGGGCAGGATAGAAGGGTATCGGGGGCCGGAGAGGTCCCCGCATCTTCCAAAAAAGAAAGCCTTTCTGTTTCCTCATCCAGTTCGTCAGAGGTGCACCCAACACCCCGACCTAAAGAGGCCAGGGCTGACGAGGGCGCTCGGGGCAGGATACCGGATTTCTGGCGCAAGATATTAGTGGAACTGATGCGGTCCCGGAATATGTTTTTGGGGCACATCCTTCAGGATGTCCACTCCGTCGGAGTTAAAGACGACACCATAGAGGTGGTTTTCTCCCAGAAGTTTTCCTTTGAAAGTATGAAGGACGAAAAGAACATAAAGACCCTCAAGGCCCTGATAAAGAACCTCCTCGGGAAAGACTACCGACTCAAGTTCGCGTTGGCCCCGAGGCCAAGGGTGGAGGAGAAGGACCACCTGTTGGAGGAGAGGCTGAAAGTGGTCCTCAACACCTTCGGAGGCAAGGTGATAGAGAGGGGCAGATTGAGGAGAGGCGATGACCTACTATCCTGAACTCGTCCAGAAGGCGATAGAGGAACTGGCAAAACTGCCCGGTATAGGGCAGAAGAGCGCCGAAAGGATAGTCTTTAACCTCTTGGATCGTCCCCGAGAAGAGACCAAGAGACTCGCTTCAGCCCTGTTTTACATGCGGGAGAAGGTGGGATTTTGTGAACGATGCAATAGCTTCGCTCAGGGCAGGCTCTGCAAGGTCTGCGAGGATCCGGGCAGGGACAGGAGGCTGTTGTGCATAGTAGAGCGCCCCTCCGATGTGAGCGTGATAGAAAGGGCAGGCTATTACAAGGGCCTGTATTATGTACTGCTGGGCACCGTCTCATCTGATAACGACCTATCTAATATAAAGATAGGAAAACTGCAGAAGATACTGCAGGAAGGTGAGGTGGAGGAGGTGATAATAGCCACCGATGCAGACGCGGAAGGCGAGGTTACCGCCTTATACCTGCGCGAGATACTGGC